>NZ_JAKRET010000005.1 GCF_022664395.1 Sphingomonas lacusdianchii
CGGAGCCACGTTCGCGCAGGGTTTCGCTATTCCGGTGCAATTCGGCGTTGGCGGTTTGCAGCTGACGCTCGCTGTTCGCCTGATCCGCAACGGCGTTCCTCAGCCTCTCCGCCATGGCGTTATAGCCCTGTGCAAGTCGGTTAAATTCCTCGGATCCCATTGCCGTATCAATGCGCGCATCCTGCTCACCGTCACCCAACGCCGTCATGGCACGCATCATCGTCGCCAACGGCCGGCGGATAGCGCGGATCAGTAGTGCGAAGCTGCAGACAACCAGCAACGCAACCACGCCCCCTCCGATAATGGCGAGCCTCCGCCCGCTGGCGAGCCGCTTGGCTGCCGCGTCTTGACGGCTAGTCTGCAAAGCCCGCTCCTCGTCGAGGAAGCCACTAGCCCGGACGCTGATCGCATCCATCAGCTCACGTCCGCGACCACTGGCGACGATTGCTACCGCACCAGCAAAATCGCCATGACGCGCGAGGGTCAGGGGCTGCCGAAGGAAGGTTGCCCGCTGCGTCATCAGAACCGCGATCTCACGAGCTCTTGCATGCTGTATAGGGTTGTCGCTCGTCTGCCGGATCGCAACGGCCATATTGCGCGCCGAGCTTTCCACCCGCTCGGCAAACGACCGAGCGTAAGCTGGATTGCGCGTGATGATGAAGCCCCGCTGACCCGACTCCGCCTCGCGTAAATCACCTAACGCTGCTTCAGTCGTCTCAATCACCTCTGCTGAGTGTCCAGCCCACTCAAAACTTTGGCTGGTCTGTCGTGAGGCATCCACTAGGAGTCCGGCCAGCGAAGCCAGTGCGATTAGGACAACGACGCCGATAGCGGCGATCCGGGCTGAAAGTGACGACAACATGGGTTTGGCCGTACCTGTCAGGCTTTAGCATCCCGTTACTCTGGCTGGCATCGTGCACACGAAAGTAGGGCGCTTTGGCCCAATCCAAGCGGTGAACGAACGTCCGGTTTCTGGCAGGCGTCGCAGGGGGCTAAGTGACCGCTTCTGGGTCGTTGCGTAAGCAGTGACGGTAGTCCCTGTCATTCAGAACTCAGCGCGCGACGGAGGTGCCGCCCGCCTTGCCTGCGGCTCTCTGCGGTTGAAGTGCATGTTGCTACCCTCAATCGCATTGCATCATACCCGCGTAGTCCAGCGCGAACCGGGGCGTTAAGGCTTTAACACATATTGCGGATCAAATTCCGCATCGACGATGACGTACGATTTTCCTTGAGCGCTGGCTTGTTCAAGGGTCAAACCATCGTGGCGGAGCAAACGACCAGTTACGCAAATTCTACCATTCACGTTATGTTGCGTGAGCTTTGGGTCGATTACAAGTGATGTACTGCCCGCACCCTCGTATCGAACAGGCATTACGAACGTCCCATCTTCACGGGTTTGTATCGTGTCAGGGTTCGGTTGAGAGTTGAGTAACAGGTAGCTGTTGTTGCGATAAACACTATCGCCACAGACTGTGAGTTTTTTATTGAAGTAGTAATGGGGTACACCCCCGACCGCAGCAGCATCTAACGGCGGCGGGATTTCTACCCATGCAAATACGATCAGGAGCATCGTAGACGATATAATCATGACGTACACCTCGTGAGCTTCCGACACTTCGGGCTTAAAGACGCCGACCATCAAAGAAGCGTCGATGCTCGTATGTAACATAGTTCGAGTGCTTCGGCTTGAAGTCAAGGCCGCCCTAGTGAGACGGTGTGCTCAAACGGTAGAGAACCCATTCTCCGCCGCGCCCATGTATTCCTGCGGTTTGGCGCGCCTTCAATACCCTCCAATGCGCGACGCGATACCCGCGCCGTCTGTCCACCACCCATGCCGGACACCCGAGTGGCCGCCTCGGTTTTGCATGATGCTCCCTTTGATTGGGGGATGAACGAATGGCAGAAGCTGGGAAGCGAGCAGGGCATCCATGATGACCGCTTCTGGGTCCTTGGCGTGCAATCTTCTGTGAAGGGCATCCCAGAATTCGCGCAGAGCAGTTTCCGCTGTAGCAGCACCCAGACCAGCAGCGACCACTCCTTACCCGTGATGCCCAACGGAATATTTTGTAGGATACATGTAGGACTTTGCCAGCCATCTCCAAGAAATCAACAATGGAGAATGAAAATGGCAATGGCCAAGGAAATGGTATCCGCTTCCAGGATGTACGGGACCGGATTGAACACGAGTGCTCTTGCAAGCCGTATAATTAACGAGGCAGGAGGAAGTCGCCTGCGGGTTAAAACTCTCCGAAACGAGGTGCAACAATACATAAATTCTACTGAATCTAGGCAACTTGATCAGTTGCTGTCGGACATGGGTTGGTATGAGATCGCCCTGCCGGCTGCTCCATCGATTCCAACGTTAGTGTTCCGAGTACCAGTGACGCCTAGCGACGCTGGCGCGCTGCAGTTTCCCCCCGCAGACGCGCCCTTGAGTGTAAAGCAGGCATTCTACACCAGTCAGGCCTACTATGATTATATGATGCGGCGCGCGCAGCAAACTGCTCCGTACTCGGGCGGAAGGGACGCCATTTTTGACAGCTACGTTTTAGGAAATGTTCTTTCCTACCAAGGGCAGGCGAACATTCTGAACGCGAAAAGTTATCTTGCGAACATCGCGCAGTTCGAGCGCGATGAAATTGCTGCTCGCGTACGGACAGGTGCTCGAACGAACGGGTTTGAATTTACAGCAAACGAGGCAGCGGTCCTGGCATCGGGCGGTATCGTCAGCATTGCGCAACGGTCCGATGGCGTTTTCGTGAGTATCGACCAATACTTGTTCCCCAACGACATTCTAGTCAACGCGCCGACGGCCGTGCCACCTCTCGGCGTCGTCAGTCCAGGGATTGCAACTATGACGCTTGGCGGAGTGAGTTTTCTCCCTCTCTTTCAGAATGCATCTGCTTCCAGCGAAGATCGCTACTCAGAACGATATCGAGATCTGTCAGTTGACGAAAAACAAGTGCTCCGTAGAGTATTTACCAGCATTTCAGATGCCAATGTACTGCTTCATTTTGGTACCGATCCGGCACGGATGCCTTTTCTTGCGCGAAAGGCGTTCGAGAGCGGTGCGGGAGCAATCACTCTCGGGAACCATATCTACTTTTTCTCGCAACCTCGCAATATGTCGTTTGGCAACGACTTGCTCTTGCTGGTTCATGAAATGATGCACGTAGTGCAATATAGGCAATTTGGCATGCTGGAGGTATTCCGCCGTATCGCGCTGCAGGCCGCGACTTGTGGTTCGAATAACGCATACCAATATATTCGATTTGAACCGAATTTCAGTGTGCTTCCCCTTGAAAGTCGCGCGGAACTAGCCCAGCATTACGCAGGGTATCAATTGTATGGAATTCTACCATCCATGGTTGTGGACGGGGTGGTGGTCAACGTTACGGCAGCGCAATTGGAGCAGTATGCGGTTGGGAGCGGCCTTTTCGGCAAATAAAGCCATAATCGGACTTTATTTGAGCGCAATTATCGCTGCATGCAATATGGGAGGAGAGGCCACTATTAAAGTGGTTTCTCCTTCAGAAATTTACGTCAGCATCGACAAGCCAGAACATATTTGCATAACATCTTTTTCTGTATCAAAAATTGGTCCGGATCGAGCAGTGAATGTGTGGCAGGTGTTTCGAAATACGGAAAGTAAGGTATGTATCGATCAGTTTCAAATTGGTAAAGTTCCAGGTGGTTTCAGAGGCGTCGGCGAACCGATTATCATGTCTACAGGCCGTTATGAAATTACCGCTCTAGGCGGTGAGTACGCCATTCGGCAATCGTTTGATGTGAACAATTAAGTCTTGCAAGGCGTGACCGTATCGGAGGATCGGCGATCTTCGACCGTGAAAGTGTCTGCAAGCGAGTTGGAGCCCGACCAAAAGGCGAGTAGGGCGTTTTCATCCAGTCGTGATGCGCCGTGGGTTGCGAAGACCACGGCGACCGCATGGGCTCGACCGACCCTGCTTTCCGGAGACATGACGGAAGCAGGTTGCGCTATGCAAGCGACGGCACTGACGAGGAATGGGCAACCGTCGCGCCACTGCCGGTTCGAACGAGGTAGGTAGGCCGTCCATACCCGCACCGGGCACAGGTGATGTGGCGCATCGTAGCATGGGTCAACCGATGCCGTCGCCTTGCCAAGGACTGCGAGACAACCATCGCTTCCTCCGAAGCATGGCGCCTCATCGGTTCCATCGGGCGACTGACGTCACGCAGCGCGAAGATCGAATTATGAGTCGGGCTCTTAGGGTCAGGACCCATTGATATGAGGATCGCGATCTGATTCAGGCTCTGCGAGGAGACCGGGATGAGCGACCTTTTTTGGCTGACGGACGAGCAGATCGAGCGGCTGCGGCCGTTCTTTCCCAAGAGCCACGGCAAGCCGCGTGTCGATGACCGGCGGGTGCTCAGCGGCATCGTCTTCGTCAACCGCAACGGGCTGCGCTGGCGAGACGCGCCAAGCGCGTATGGTCCTCACAAGACGCTGAATAACCGGTGGAAGCGCTGGGGCGAGCGAGGCGTATTCACGCGCATGATGGAGGGGCTGGCGGCGGTCGATGCGGAGCCCAAGACCGTGATGATCGACGCGACCTACCTGAAGGCGCACCGCACGGCATCAAGCCTGCGGGTTAAAAAGGGGATCTCGGCCGCCTTATCGGCCGCACCAAAGGCGGCATGAACACAAAGCTCCATGCCATCGCCGACGCGAACGGGAGGCCCTTGAGCTTCTTCATGACCGCGGGCCAGGTCAGCGACTACACCGGGGCGGCCGCGCTGCTTGATGACATGCCTGCGGCACAGTGGCTGCTCGGTGATCGCGGCTACGACGCCGACTGGTTCCGCGACGCTCTCCAGGCCAAGGGCATTCAGCCCTGCATACCGGGTCGCAAATCCCGCAACGAGCCGGTCCGATACGATAAGCGCCGATACCGGCGCCGCAGCCGCATTGAGATCATGTTTGGCCGCCTCAAGGACTGGCGCCGCGTCGCAACCCGCTACGACCGCTGCCCGACCGCCTTCTTCTCCGCCATCGCCCTCGCTGCCACCATCATCTTCTGGCTGTAATCAACGAGTCCTGACCCTAGGGTCGAAACCTAATCAGCCTCTTGAGGCATGCTGGTTTTCCTGATTCACTGGTGCGTGGATCAGGAGGAGTAAGGCATGGCGCTGTTCTGGTTGTCGGATGAAGCGTGGGCAGCGATCGAGCCGCATCTGCCGAAGAACCAACCCGGCGCGCGGCGGGTTGACGACCGGCGGGTGATCTCGGGCATCGTGCATGTGCTGAAGGTTGGCTGCCCCTGGTGCGACTGCCCGGCCGATTACGGACCATCCACGACGATCTACAACCGGTTCAACCGCTGGTCGCGCCGTGGCTTCTGGCTCAAGCTGCTCGACGCGCTGGTGGATGCCGGTGTGGTTACAAAGAGCACCGCGATCGACAGCACCTACATCAAGGCGCAACGCGCGGCGTTCGGCGGAAAAGGGGGCGCCAGATCCAGGCGATTGGCCGTTCACGCGGTGGCTGGACGACCAAAATCCATGCGCTCACCGACGTTATCGGCCGTCCCTATGCCCTGATGCTGACGGCCGGCAATGTCAGCGACGTGAAAGCGGCACCTGCACTCCTCGAACGGGCCGGTCGCATGCGTTACCTGTTGGCAGACAAGGGCTATGACGCCGACCGGCTGCGCCGTTCGCTACGTGACGCAGGAGCCGTTCCTGTCATTCCCGGACGGCGCAACCGGAAGCGCGTCATCCGATACAACAAGGAGCGCTACCGCGGCCGCCACCTGATCGAGAACGCCTTCTGCCGTCTCAAGGACTTTCGCCGTGTCGCCACCCGCTACGATCAACTCGCCGCCAACTTCCTCTCAGGCGTCGCCATCGCGACCGCGCTCGCATTCTGGCTCTGATTGAGTCTCGGCCCTAAGGGGTCCTAATTTTAATTGTTTCCCTGATTTCGGTCGTTCGCCATTGAATAGGGAGCTGCTGTGGGATCAATAGCCCATGCCTTGTTTGGATACGGACCCATGACGAAATGCAGCGTGCCGCCGGCCATGATCTCGTCCTGCAACAACCAAGTTCGATCAAGCTTGCGACCGTTCAGCATCGCCGACTGGATATACACGTTGGCGGCGCTGTTCGCGGGCGCCTCGACCACGAAGCGCCGACCGTTTTCTAGCGCCAGTTCGGACCGGCGGAACAGCGGCGACCCGATGACATATTGGTTCGCGCCGGGCGTGACCGGATAGAAGCCCAGCGCGCTGAACACATACCATGCCGAGGTCTGACCGTTATCCTCGTCGCCCGGATAGCCATCGGGCTGCGCGGCATAGAGGCGACGCATGACGTTGCGGATATGCCACTGAGTCTTCCACGGCGCGCCGGCATAGTCGTACAGATAGATCATGTGCTGGATCGGCTGATTGCCATGGGCGTAATTGCCCATGTTGACCACCTGCATCTCGCGGATTTCGTGAATGACCTGTCCGTAATAGCTTTCGTCGAACTTGGGCGGGCTGTCGAATACCTGATCGATCTTGGCGACGAACGCGCGGTCGCCACCCATCAGGTCGATCAGGCCGCGCACGTCCTGAAACACCGACCAGCTATAGTGCATCGAATTGCCTTCGGTGAAGGCATCGCCCCATTTCAGCGGGTTGAACGGCGACTGGAAGCTGCCGTCCTGATTGCGCCCGCGCATCCAGCCGACACTGGGATCGAACAGCTTGCGATAATTCTGCGCCCGCGCACGGAACATCGCCGCGTCCTCGGTCTTGCCCAATGCTTCGGCGAGGCGCGCGATTGTGAAGTCGGCATAGGCGTATTCGAGGGTGCGGGCGGCGTTTTCCTTGATGCCGACGTCATAGGGGACGTAGCCGAGGCGGTTGTAATATTCGACGCCCTCGCGTCCGACCGCGCTGATCGTCTTGCCGTCCGCCGATTTGGGGCGGCCGACGCTGGTCGTCGCGTTCTTCTTGATCGCTTCGTACAGGGTTTCGATGTCGTAGCCGCGGATACCGTTCAGATACGCGTCCGCGATGTTCACCGCCGAATTCGACCCGATCATAACGTCGCGGTGGCCGGGGCTGGCCCATTCGGGCAGCCAGCCGGATTCGCGATAGGTGTTGGCGAGGCCCTCCATGATCTCGCCATCGAGCTTGCGCTCCATGATCGTGAACAGCGGGAAGACGGCGCGGAACGTGTCCCAGAAACCGTTGTCGGTGAACATCGGACCCGGCAGCACCTGCCCGTTATAGGGGCTGTAGTGGACCATCTTCCCTGCGCGGTCATATTCGTGGAAGCGGCGCGGGAAGAGTTGCGTGCGATAGAGCGCCGAATAGAAGGTGCGGACATTGTCGAGGTCGGGATCGTCGACCTTGTAGCGGTTCAGCAGCGCCGACCAGGTCGCGCGCGCCTTCTCCTTCGTCGTGTCGAAGCTGTCGCGACCGAGTTCGCGGTCGAGGTTCAGCTGCGCCTGTTCGGCGCTGATGAAGGAGGAGGCGACGCGGACGTTCACCTGTTCGCCCCTGCGCGTCCGGAAGCCGATCAGCGCGCCGACGCGCTCGCCCTCGGCCCGGGTCACCCCCGGTCGGCGCTTGAAGCCATCGCCGAAGGTGTCGGCGACGGTGAAGTCGTGGTCGAATTCGAGGACGAAGTAGTTGCGGAAATTGGCGGGTACGCCGCCACTGTTGTTGCGGGCATAGCCGATGATCCGACGCTGCTTGGGCAGGATGGTGACCGCCGATCCCTTGTCGAATGCATCGAGCAGGATCCAGCTCTGGTCGCTTTCAGGAAAGGTGAAGCGGAATTGCGCGGCGCGTTCGGTCGGGGCGATTTCGACGGTGGTGTCGTAATCGGCAAGGTAGGCGCTGTAATAATAGGGGCGCGCTACCTCCGCCTTGTGCGAATACCACGACGCGCGATCGGCCTCGGCCAGTTTCGGCGCGCCGGTCATCGCCATCAGCGAGAAGGCGCCATAGTCGTTCATCCACGGACTGGGCTGGTGCGTCTGCTTGAACCCCCACAGCTTGTTGTCGCGATAGCGGTACGCCCAGCCGTCACCGGCTTTATTGGTGGTCGGCGTCCAGAAGTTCATGCCCCATGGCAGCGCGATCGCCGGATAGGTGTTGCCGTAGGACAGTTCGTAGGTGGAATCGGTCCCCATCAACGGGTTGACCAGATCGACCGGGTCGGCGCGGCGGTCCTGCGCGGTTGCCGGAGAGACGGGTGCGAGGATCAGCGCCAGCGCGGTGGCGGCGGCGGTCAGGCGGGGCAGGGCCATGGGGGCGGTCCTCTTTCTCAACGGGTCGGCAGGTGGTGGCGGGCGCGGTCCCAGAAGCGGGCGTCGAAGGTGGCGGCGACGCCGATGATCGCCGCGTCCTCGGTATCGCTGTGCACGGCGATGCGGGTTCCGGGCAGGGCGGCGGACAGTGCCGGTCCGAACAGGTCGAACGCGCCGCAGATGCGTCCGCCGAGCACGACCGCTTCGGCGCCGAAGCGCGCGACCCACGGCGACAATATCGTGCCGAGACTGGCGCCATATTCGGTAAAGATCGCCGCGGCAGCGGTGTTGCCGGCCCGGGCCGCATCGGCACCGGCGACGACCGTGTCAATCCCGTCCAGCCGGTCGCGGACCTGCGCGGTCAGCCAGCGGGCGGAGACATGGTCGTCGGCGATGCCGTCGCCGAAGGGGAGATGCCACAGCGACCCGTGCGGCGGGACGTCGTCCCCGTCGATCACCGGAATGCCATCGCGCAGGAATGCCGACCCCAAGCCGGTGCCCAGCGTAACGCCGACGACATTGCCGTGCGCCGGCACCGCGCCGATCGCGACGCAGCCGACCGCGAAGGCGGTGGCGTCGTTCAGGAAGCGGACGGGCCGGGGAAAGCGTTGCCGGGCGGCAAGGGCCGCGCCGATATCGACACCGTTCAGCGCGGTGAACTTCGCATTGCCGGCAAAGTGACCGACCCCGGCGGCATAGTCGAACGGTCCGGGCATGGCGATGCCGATGCCGACGACCCGCTCGGCGCCGAGCGGGTCGATCACCGCATCGATCGCATCGGCCCATGCGGCGATCAGCGTGTCGCGATCGGCATCGGGGGTACAGGGGTCGTGGCGGAAACTGCCGGGCAGCAACGCACCCGGCGCGTTGGCGGCGAGCGCTGCGGCTGCGACATGATGCCCCCCAATGTCGACCCCGACGATCATCGGCACGCGCTCTCCCCGTTGTGCTGCGCGGCCGGTTCGCCATCGCTTGGGTTCGTGTAATCCATTACATCGGCCGAAACCAAGCCTAAATCGCAGCGCTGCTCTGTCGGACGATCAGTGCGTGGGGCAGGACATGGACGGTGTCGTCGGCCGATTTGCCCTCGATCCGGTCGATCAGGATCTCGCACGCCTTGGCGCCCATCGCCTCAGCCGGCTGGGCGATGGTGGTCAGCGACGGGGTGGAGTGGGCGGCGAAGCTGATATCGTCGAAGCCGGTGATCGCCATGTCGTGCGGCACGCGCAGGGCGCTGGCGGTGGCAGCCTGGATCGCGCCGATCGCCATTTCATCGTTCATGCTGAACAACGCCGTCGGGCGTTGCGGCAGTGCAAGGAATTCCGACGCGGCGGCGTGGCCCGATCCCATCGTCCAGTCGCCGAACCGGACCAGCGCCGGATCGAAGACGATGCCGGCCGCGTCGAGCGCTGTGCGATACCCCTTCATCCGGTCGACCGCGTGCGGATTGGCGGGCGGGCCGCTGATCGTCGCGATCCGGCGGTGGCCGGCGGCGATCAGATGCTCGACCATTTCACGCGCCGCGCCGGCATTGTCGATCCGCACCGACGGCGCCTGGGTCAGTTCGCAGCCGCAGGCATGGACGATCGGATAGCTGGCGGCACGTTGCCGCGCATTGAACCCGTAGTCGGGCGATAACTGGATGACGCCATCGGCGAGGCGGGTTTCGACCAGTTGTTCGTAATGCGCCTCCCGGTCGCGGGAATCGCGGGTATCGCCCAGGAACACCGAATAGCCGCGCCGCCATGCGATCGATTCGATCCCGGCGGTCACATTGGCGAAGAACGGGTTGGCGATGCCCGGCACCAGCACCAATACCGAAAAGGAGCGGTCGGAGCGCAGGTTGCGCGCCAGCAGATTGGGGCGGTAATCGACCGCCTCGACCGCCGCCATTACCCGGGCACGGGTCGCCTCGGTCACTTTTTCAGGGGTACGCAGCGCGCGCGACACGGTGGCCGTCGACAGGCCGGCCGCGTTGGCGACGTCGATGATACTGCTCATGCCCCGTACACCCCCGCCCGATCGTTCTGCCAACCGCCTGTCCCAAGTCAAGCGCGCTGCCCGCGGCCCGGCCGGGCGGTACGTATACGTCCAGCTGGTCATGTAATCCATTACATTATTCGCTTGCGAGAGTCGGCGATGCTGCATAGGCTTACCGACAACGAAGCGGATCCGGCAGGGACCGGCCATATGGGAGGACGGGGGTGGCGCCGATCGACGGGCTGATCGTGCTCGCATATCTGCTAGCGACGCTGGCGATCGCGCTGAAGGTCCGCGCCCGCGCCGCCGAGAGTATCGACAGCTATTATCTCGGCAACAAGCGCATGCCCTGGTATCTGCTGTGCCTGTCCGACGCATCGGGCATGTTCGACATTTCGGGCACGATGTGGCTGGCGACGTTGCTGTTCCTGTACGGGATGAAGAGCATCTGGCTGCCGTGGCTGTGGCCGGTGTTCAACCAGATTTTCCTGATGGCGTATCTGGCTGTCTGGCTGCGGCGGTCGAACGTGCGGTCGGGGGCGGAATGGATATTGTTCCGTTTCGGCGACAATCGCGGCAGCCGGTTGTCGCACCTGTCGGTCGTGCTGTTCTCGGTCATCTGCGTCGTCGGCTTCCTCGTCTATGCGTTCGTCGGCATCGGTAAGTTCATGGAATTGTTCCTGCCGTGGGAGGCGATCGGTCCGGCGCTGGGATTGAGCCTGACGCCGGAGCAGGTGCCGGTCGCCTATGCGGTGTTCTTCACCACGCTGGTCACGGTCTATGTCGTGCTGGGCGGGCTGCCCGGCATCGTGTGGACCGACGTGCTGCAATTCGCGATCATGACGCTGGCCGCCTTCTTCGTCGCGGGCATGGCGATGATGATGGTCACCCCCGAACAGATTGCGGCTGCGACGCCGGCGGGGTGGATGAGCCCCGCCTTCGGCTGGCATCTGGGATTGGACTGGAGCGCGATCCGGCCCGAGGCGGCAGCGAAGATCGCCGGCGACGGATATGAACTGTTCACCGCGCTGATGATGATGATGCTGTTCTCCGGCATCCTGAAGAGTGCGGCCGGGCCGGCGCCGAGCTATGACATGCAGCGGGTGCTGGCGACCCGATCCCCGCGCGACGCCGCGAAGGTGACCGGCTTCGTATCGGTCGTGCTGATGCCGATCCGCTATCTGATGATCGCAGGGTTCACCGTGCTGGCGTTGGTGTTCGTCGACCGGCTCGACCTGGCATCGGGCGGCAAGGTCGATTTCGAGAATTTGCTGCCCGCCGCGATCCAGGCTTTCATGCCGGCCGGTGTCCGCGGGGTGATCGTCACTGGGCTGCTCGCGGCGTTCATGGCGACCTTTGCCTCCAGCCTGAATGCCGCGCCGCTCTACATCGTTAACGACGTCTATCGCCGGTATGTGAACCCGGATGCGTCGCAGCGTCTGCTGGTGCGGCTGAGCTATGCGGTGTCGGTCGCGGTGGTGCTGCTCGCGATGGGCATCGGGCTGTTCGTCGCCTCGATCAACGACGCGCTGCAATGGATCGTGTCCGGCCTGTGGGGCGGATACACCGTCTCCAACGTCATCAAATGGTATTGGTGGCGCTTCAACGGCGAAGGATATTTCGCGGGCATGGTTGCGGGTATCGCCTGTTCGCTGGCGTTTCCGTTCCTGTTCGGGCCGCTGCTGCCGCACGCAGGCGCGATCCTGCCGCTATACCTGTTCCCGCTCATCATCCTAGTATCGGGGGCCGTCGCCGTCGCCGCCAGCCTGATGACGAAGCCGACCGATCTGGCGGTGCTAATCTGCTTCTATCGACAGGTGCGGCCCTGGGGTTTCTGGGGGCCGGTGCAGGCGTTGTTGCAGGCGGAGAACCCGACGGCGCAGCCCAATCGCGACCTGCCGCGCAACGCCTTCAACATCGTCGTCGGCACGTTGATGCAGACCGCGCTGGTCGCGACGCCGGTGTTCCTGGTGGTCAAGAATTTCGTCGCCATGGCCGCGTGTCTGGTCGTGGTGATCCTGTGTGGAGGAATATTGTGGCGGACCTGGTATCGGCGCCTGGCCGACTGGCCCGAGGATATGGCCGACGGCCCGGCCGGGGTGCGGGCATGAGGATGCTGGCGGGGGCGATGCTGCTGGCGCTGGCGATCCCGGCCATGGCGCAGGACGGCGACGATCCGGTGCGGTGGGTCGATCCGATGATCGGCACCGATGGCGACGGCCACGTGTTTCCCGGCGCGACGCTGCCGTTCGGGATGGTGCAACTTAGCCCCTCCAACACCCGCGACGGGTGGAAATGGACGTCGGGCTATCATTATTCCGACACCGTCATCGACGGGTTCGCCCATACCCATATCAGCGGCGCGGGGCTGGGGGCGCTGGGCGACATATTGCTGATGCCGACACGGGTGGCGGGTACGGCGGCGGGTGCGCTCGACCGGCCGGGCAGCGGCTATCGATCGCGCTTCTCGCACGATCGTGAAAAGGCGGAGGCGGGCTATTACCGCGTCCATCTCGACGACGCCGATGTCGATGTCGAGCTGACGACGACGCTGCGCACCGGTTTCCACCGCTATCGCTTCAACGGCGCGGCCGACCGCTATGTGGTGATCGATCCGATCCATGCGGTCGGCGACGACCATGCGCTGGAGGCCGGGCTGGAGGTGGTGTCCGACCGCGAAATCCGCGGCTGGCGGCAAACAATCGGATCGTCGGCGGGTACGCGCACCGTGTATTTCGTGGCGCGCTTTTCGCAGCCGTTCGTGGCCGCGCAACTGACTGAAACCGACCGGCCGGTTGCGGGTGTTCGGGGCAAGGGCGCGACCCGCCGCGCCTATGTCCGCTTCGGCAAGGACGTAGGACAGGTCGAGGTGGCGGTGGCGATCTCGCATGCCTCGGCGCAAGGTGCGCTCGCCAACTTCCGGGCGGAAGCCGAAGGCAGAGATTTCGATACCGTCCGCCGCGCGGCGCAGGATGCGTGGAACCGGCGACTGTCGGCGATCCGCATCGACGAACTCGACCCCTCTAAAAAGCGCGTCTTCTACACCGCCGGCTATCACGCCGCCATCGCGCCCAATCTGGTGTCCGACGTGACCGGCGACTACCGGGTCGAAGGGCGCGTGCTGCGCTCCGCCATTCCGCAGTTCAGCAATTTTTCCAACTGGGACACCTATCGCGCGGTCCATCCGCTGCTGACCATCGTCGATCCCGATCAGGCGGGGTCGATCGTCGCCAGCATGGTGTCGCGCCACCGCGATGCCCGGCTGATCCTGCCGAGTTGGGAAGCGGTCGGGCATGATAACCGGGTGATGATCGGCTATCCGATCGTGTCGATCATTGCCGATGCGGTCCTCAAGCGGCTGCCGGGCGTCGACCCGGTCAGCGCCTATGCCGCGATCCGGGCGAGCGCGTTCGACCGGACCAAGCATAGCAACGTGTATGACCTGAACGGCATGGACGGCTATCTGCGCTATGGCTTCGTGCCTGCCGACGTCGCCAGTTCGGTGTCGAAGACGACCGAGCAGAATTACGAGGACTGGACGATCGGTCAGGTCGCGGCGACGCTGGGTCGCAAGGACGATGCCGCATTGTTCGCGATGCGGGCGACCGGGTGGCGACAGTTGCTCGACCGGCCGAGCGGATGGTTGCTGCCGCGGCTGGCCGACGGGCGGTGGGCACCGATGCGCCGCGACGATTGGGGCGATTTGAACCGTCATTATGTGTCGGGCAATATCTGGGCCTATTCGGCCTATACCCCGCATGACATGGCAGCGGCGATCCGGCTGCACGGCGGGCGGGCGGCCTATGGCGACTGGCTCGACCGGATCTTTCGCGACACGACCCCGATCGGCGGCGAGCAGCATGTCGACCTGTCGGGGTTCGTCGGCCGCTATGGTCATGGCGACGAACCGGGGCATCAGATGCCCTATCTGTTCAACTTCGCCGGACAGCCCGGCCGCACGCAATATTACGTCAACCGCGTGCTGCGCGAGATGTATTCGGACCGGCCCGGCGGGCTCGTCAACAATGACGATCTGGGCCAGATGTCGGCATGGTATGTGTTCAGCACGCTCGGCCTCTACCCGGTCGCGCCCGGTGATCTGACCTATCAGATCGGTGCCCCCTATCACCGGCGGGCCGCAATGACGCTGCCGGGCGGGCGACGTTTCACGATCGACGCGGACGGGCTGTCGCCGCGCAACATCTATGTCCAGTCGGCGACGCTGAACGGGCAGACACTGACCAAAAGCTATCTGACGCATGCGCAGTTGCTCGCCGGGGGGACGCTGCGTTTCGCGATGGGAGACACGCCGTCGCGCTGGGGCACGGGGGCGGCGGACAGCAGGCTGGGCGCGTTCGATGACAAGGCAGCGGTGCCGATCGGGCAGCGCGCGCCCTGGGCACCCTATGACCCGGTCGACGATCCGCGCTTCGCGGTCACGCGCGACGTGGCGTTGCGGGCGGCGGGGGGGACGATCCGCTACACCCGGGATGCCGGCGAACCGACCGGGCAGTCGCCACGCTATACCGCGCCGGTGCGGATCGATCGCGACACGGTGCTGCGCGCTGCGGCGTTCGACGCGCGGGGGCGCAGCACGACATTCGAACGCCATTATGTCCGCAGCCTGCTGAAAGGATTGGCGCCCGGCTTCCCGCGTATCGCGGTCGCCGAAGCCGGGATCGGTTATGGGGCAAAGGACGGCGCGATGCTGATCGACGGCATCACCGGCGGTCCGGCCTATGGCGACAGGAAATGGACCGGGCGGGTTGGTGACATCACCGCGACGATCGATCTGGGCAGCGCGACACCGGCGCGGACGTTGACGATCGGCTATCTCGACGATGCAATGAACGGCATCCTGCCGCCGCGCCGGATCGAGGTGCTGGCCGGCGACGATCCCGACCACATGGTGCCGATCGGCCAGCATGCGCTCGGTCCGTGGGGGGGCGTGGTGCAGCAGGTCGAACGGATCGCAATACCGCTGCCCGGGCGGCCCTATCGCTATTACCGCGTGGCGGCGACCGCCGGGGGCGACCTGCCGCCCTCGCTCAAAGCACCGGGCAAGCCGGCCTGGCTGTTCCTCGACGAGATCAATCTGCAATGACGCCTGCCACAACCCGCCGCGCGATCGACAGCGGCTGGACCTTTCGCCGATATGGGCAGGACGACTGGCTGCCGGCGCAGGTGCCGGGGTCGAACTTTACCGACCTGTGGCGCGCCGGGCTGATCGAGGATCCTTATTTCGGCGATGCCGAACCGCGGCTCGAATGGATCGAACTGGCCGATTGGGAATATCGCTGCACCTTCGACGTGACCGAAGGCGAACTGGCGGGCGACGCGGTGGCGCTGGTTTTCGACGGGCTCGACACGCTGTGCGACGTGCAGCTGAACGGCGTGGCGCTGTTGTCGGCCGACAATATGTTCCGAACCTATCGCATCGACGTGCGCGACCGGTTGCGGGTCGGTGCCAACGAACTGGCGCTGCATTTCCGGTCGCCGGTGCGCTATGGCGAGGCGCGCCGGGCGGCGGACGGGTTCTGCTACCCGGCGGAAAACGACAAGACCGTCGCGCGTGCCAGCGTCCATGTCCGCAAGGCCCCCTATCACTTCGGCTGGGACTGGGGCCCGAAATATATCACCGCCGGGGTGTGGCGCCCGGTATGGCTGGACGTCGTGCGGCGCGGCCGGATCGTCGATGTCCAGTACCGCATCAATGCGCTCGACGATGCGCAGGCGGTCGTGACGTTCGATGTCGAACTGGAGGGCAGCGGCACCGTCGAGATCGCCTGCGACGTGGCCGGGGTCGCGCCGGTACGGGTCGCGGCTGGGGCGGGGAAGGCGACCGCCCGGGTCGTCATCGCTGCGCCGCGTCGCTGGTGGCCGAACGGGCTGGGCGATCCGTTCCTCTATCGCTTCACCGCGACGTTGTCCGACGCCGCGGGGGTGATCGACCGTGCGACGACGCGCGTCGGCCTGCGCACCATTCGCGTCCGCAACGAACCCGACGCGGCCGGCGAATGTTTCGAGATCGAGGTGAACGGTCGCCGCACCTTCATGAAGGGCGCGAACTATATCCCCTCGGACAGCTTCCTCGAACGGGTGACGCCGGAGCGATATCGGCAGTTGTTCCGCGACGCGGTCGACGCCAATATGAACATGCTGCGCGTCTGGGGTGGCGGCACCTATGAAAGCGACCTGTTCCACGATCTGGCCGACGAACATGGCATCCTGATCTGGCAGGATTTCATGTTCAGCTGTACGCTCTATCCCTTCGATGCGGCGTTCCTCGCCAATGTGGCCGAAGAGGCGCGGCAGCAGATCCGGCGGCTGCGGCGGCATCCTTCGTTGGCGCTTTGGTGCGGCAACAACGAAGTAGCGCTGGGTGTCGCGCACTGGAACTGGCCGACGACCTTTGCCTATCCGGACGGGCTGTTCGACCGGCTGGTGGCGGGCAATCGCGACCTGTTCGAACGGCTGCTGCGCGATCTGGTCGCCGACCATGATCCGGACCGATTCTACATGGCGTCCTCGCCGATCGGTTTCTGGAACGATCCCGCAGACGATGCGCGCGGTGACAGCCATTATTGGGGCGTCTGGCACGGCGAGGACCCGCTCGACGCCTATGCGAAGCGCATTCCCCGCTTCATGAGCGAATATGGCTTCCAGTCCTATCCCGACATCGCGTCGGTCGAACGTTTCACCGATCCTGCCGACCGGGTGGTGGGGTCCGACGTGCTGGCGCTGCACCAGAAGCATCCACGCGGCGATGCGATCATCGGCCGGTTCCTGCGCGAACATTATGGCGAACCGCGCGACTTCGCCGCCTTCTGCACGCTCAGCCAGCTGACCCAGGCCGATGGGCTGCGCATCGCGTTCGAGGCGCATCGGCGGGCCATGCCCTGGTGCATGGGTTCGCTGTATTGGCAGTTCAACGACTGTTTCCCGGCGATCTCCTGGTCGAGCATCGACTATTATGGCCGGTGGAAAGCGCTGCACTACCAGGCGGCGCGCTCCTTCGCGCCGCTGATCCTGTCGGCGGAGGCGGTGGCCGACGGGTTCGACATCCATATCGTATCGGACCGCGCCGATACGATCGATGCCGAGCTGCTGCTCGACGTGATCGATTACGAGGGTGTGTCGACGTGGCGGTGGCAGGCGCCGGTGACGATCACCGGCAACCATGCCGCCGTCTCCGCCAGCGTTCCCGGCTCCGTCGCCAGTCGCCCAGGAGTGTTGGTCGGCCGCATCGTGCGCGGGGGGGAGGAACTGACGCGTGACGTGCGGATGCTGAACGATCCGGTGCGCTGCCGATTGCTCGATCCGGCACTGCGCGGATGGGTAGAGGAAGGTGCGGTCGTCGTCCGCGCGGAACGCTTCGCCCGCGCGGTTCGGATCGTCGTCGATGCCGGGCATGGCAACCTTGCCGACAATTATTTCGACCTGCTGCCGGGCGAGGAGCGTCGCGTTCCGTTGCGCCGCGGGCTGCTGCCGGCCGATGCGCCGGTATCGGTGTCGAGTATGGTCGACTGGATCGAACCGGCATGAGGGCGTTGGCCGCTATCCTTGCCCTGTTGGCGAGCGCGCCGGCGGCTGCACAGGGCGCGCCGTTGGCGCTCGGCGTCGACGAACTGCTGCGCTGGACCCCGGACGGGTCGACCGCCGATCCGGGGCAGGTCGCGCGGGTGTCGCTCGCGCAGCGCTTTCGCGTGGCGCCGATCGGACGAAACCGGGCGATCGATCCGCAGGTGCGGGTGCTGTATGCGCCCGACGGGATGAACGTGCTGGGCGGACAGCCGACGACTGGCGCGCGCTTCAACGGCTATACCTTCACCCATTGGCCGCAGATCGACGTGTTCGCATGGTTCGCCGGCACCGCCGATCGCGGCATCAACCTGCCGGCGCGCGGCTGGGTGGAGGCGGCGCATCGCAACGGCGTACCGGTGATCGGTACGGTGTTTTTCGCACCGGACGCATGGGGCGGGTCGCCGAACACCGTCACGTCGTTCCTGCGCCGCGATGCGCGCGGCCATTTTCCGGCGGCGGCGCAACTCGTGCGGATTGCGCGCCATTACCGGTTCGACGGCTGGTTCGTGAATGCCGAAACGAGTGGCGCCGACGGGCAGGCGATGATCGATTTCATGGCCGAATTGCGCGCGATCGCTCCGCCGATGATGACGATCCACTGGTACGACGCACTGCTGCCCGATGGCCGTGTCGTCTGGC
This sequence comes from Sphingomonas lacusdianchii, assembly GCF_022664395.1. Classification (GTDB taxonomy): domain Bacteria; phylum Pseudomonadota; class Alphaproteobacteria; order Sphingomonadales; family Sphingomonadaceae; genus Sphingomonas; species Sphingomonas lacusdianchii. The sequence continues at coordinate 18,491 of NZ_JAKRET010000005.1, forward strand.
AGAACGCGCTGACCCACGCCAATCTGCGGTTCCTGCAGAACGGCGGCCAGCGCACGGCGGACGCGATGTTCCTGAATTACGACTGGACGCGGCAGGGTCTGGTCGACAGCGCGACGCTCGCAGAACGGTCGGGGCGCAGCCGCTACGACCTGTTCATCGGTGCCGATCTATGGCCTGCGCGCAATGCCCAGCCGGCGTTCCGGAATACCGCATGGCTCGATGCGCTGCGCGAACGGCCGGGTGGACGGGCGCTCGGGTCGATCGCGCTGTTCGCGCCTCATTTCGGGTATAATTTCCCGGGGGACGCGCGCGCGCCGCGCTTCAGCAATTTCGATCACGACCCGCGCGACGTCGCGCGGTTCTATTATGCCGAACGGCGGCTGTTCGCCGGCGACACGCGCAACATGGCCGACCCGGCACGCACCGGCTGGCCGGGCGTATCGTCGCTGGCGCCGACCCATGGGATCGTACCGACCCTGCCGTTCACGACCAGCTTCAACACCGGCCATGGCCGTATCGACGCCCGCGATGGGAAGGTGGTCGGCGGAGCGTGGCATGACATGGCGCGGCAGGACGTATTGCCGACATGGCAGTTCGCGACGATCGGCAAGCGACCGGTGGTAACCGACTATGATTTCGATCGTCCCTTTGGTGGCGGATCGTCGCTGCGGATCGCCCCCGACGGATCGGGTAGCCGGACGTCGGTGCCGCTATATGCGTTGCGCCTGCCGCGAACGGTCAGGATTACCGCGGTTACCCGTGGTGGAACCGGCTACGCACTACGCGTGGGCAACCATATGCGCGCCTTGCCTGCGTCGAACGATTGGCAGGCAACAAGCTGGTGTGTTCGTGCGCCCGCTGCGGACGCGAGGGTATCGCTGAACATCGAACGCGCCGCGCAGCAGCCGATCAACATCGGCCGAATTACTATCGAGGCGGGCTGCGGCGATTAGAAAGACGCTTGACACAATCATCAGACGCCATGCATGTAATCGATTACATCATGCGGTGGCACGAATCGACGGAAGATCGATCGCGGCGGCGGCAACATGCGCGGCGCAGGGGTCGCACCATGCAAAGGGAGGGACGGATGAAGGCGTTTTCATTTGGCGGAACCGGTCGTGCCCGGCTGATGGCCGGCGTCGCGGTCGCGGCAGTCGTCGGCTTTGCCGGCATCGCACAGGCGCAAACGACGACCGGCGCCAATCCGGTCGGCACCGATGCGCCCGTCACCATGGCGGAGGCGACGCAGGGTGAGGGCGACGGCGAAATCCTCGTCACGGGCTATCGTTCGTCGATCGACCGCAACCTGCGCGACAAGCGCAATTCGGCGGCAGTGGTCGAAGTCATCACCGCCGAAGACATCAGCAAATTCCCCGACCGCAACGTCGCTGACGCGCTGCAACGCGTGCCGGGCGTGGTCATCACCCGCGATGGCGGCGAAGGGCGCACCGTCAGTGTCCGCGGCCTGCAACCCGATCTGACCCTGACGTTGCTGAACGGCAACTATATCGCGACTTCGGAAACCAACAGCGAAGCGACCCGCTCGTTCAACTTCCTGCTGATGCCCTCCAACCTGTTGGGCAAGGCCGAACTGTTCAAATCGTCCGAAGCCCGTATCGACGAAGGCGGTATCGGCGGCACGGTGATCCTGCACACCCGCCGCCCGCTCGACCTGCCGGCTTGGTCCGGCTTCGTCACGGCGGAGGGCACCTATGCCGACACGACCGAGCGCGTCGACCCGCAGCTGTCGGGTCAGCTGTCGTGGAAGAACAGGGACGAGACGTTCGGCGTACTGGTCAGCGGTACTTGGCAGAAGCGCCAGACGCGCACGATGAGCGCCACGACCGAAGACTGGCTGTGGTACGACCAGAACGGCGCGCGCAGCGGCGTCGACGTCAACGGCAATCCCTTTTCGCCGGCACCCAGCGAATGGTGGGGGCAATCGGGCTTTAACGACCAGAATGGCCGGCTCTATTCGGGCTTCTTCATGCCGACCGCGGTCAATTTCGGCATCCGCGACGAAAATCGCGAGCGGCTGGGCATCCAGGCGACAGCGCAGTGGCGGCCGACCGACGGCCTGACGCTGACCGCCAATTATTTCCGGTTCAACCTGACCGGGGATTACGTCAACAATTCGCTGAAGGTGCCCGAGTGGAATATCGCCCGCTTCAACGGCGACGGCAACTGGGCGGGCGGTCGGTTGCTCGACAAGCTGAACTTCGATCCCAGCGGCACGATCGTGACCGGCGCGCAGTTCAGCCTGCAACAGGGCAAGACCTATTATTGCAGCGAAGCGCAGGCCGCGGCCGGCGGGCAGCGCCCCGGCGGCTGGGGTCCCGACGACTGCACCGTCCCGACGCCGCAGCTGACCGGTGGCTATAGCCGCGAGGAAGCGCTGTCGCAGACCGCCGATTTCGAGGCTGAATATAAGAACGACAACTTCGTCGGCGTGGTGAAGCTCGGCCGCACCTGGTCGGAAGGCGGTCCTTCGATCAACTTCCGCATGTCGGCCAAGCCGCGCGTGGCGATCAACGGCCAGTATCAGCCGGGCAACCGCTTTACGTCGTGGGACCTGACTGGCACGCCGACGATGACCTTCTCGCCCGATCTGCAGGACCGCATCCTCGGCGGCTTCTCCGAAATCGACGTCGGCTCGACCGATTCATCATGGATCAACACCCGTATCTCGCAATATTATGGTCAGGCGGACGGCACTTGGATGGTGTCGAACGGCGCGTTCGACACGTTGCAGTTCGGCGTGAAGTATCGCGACGGATCTGTGCATCGCAACACCGGCAACACCATCTGGAACTGTCCGGGGACGACCACCCGCTATCAGCAGTGCGACACGACGGCCAGCACCGCGCGGCCCGAATTCTTCCTGTCGGACCCGATCACCAACATCCCCGGTGGCTTCAGCGCCAATGTGTTCCCCGGCATCAACTTCACCAACTATCTCGGCTATCTCGACGATCGCTATGGTGGGTCGGTGCGGTTCGAGGAGCCGGACTTCATCTACAATGTCGGCGAGAAGATCTGGTCGGGCTATGTCCAGGCGAACTTCAAGACCGATCGCCTGCGCGGTAACTGGGGTGTGCGGGTTGTGCATACCAAGCAGCGCGCGGAGTCGACCGACGCGGTCGAACGCTTCCTCGACTATTTCGCCGATGGTCCCGATGGCCGCCCGCTGGCCTGTACCCCGGGTGCTGCGAACCAGATTTGCGAAAGCGGGTTCGTGCGGGCCGAAGTGCGCGAGAAGACGTTCGAACTGAACACGCTGGACAAGACCTATACCGACGTCCTGCCCAGCCTGAACGTCGCCTATGACGTCACTTCCAACCTGGTGGCGCGCGGCGCGGTGGCAAAGGTGATTGCACGGCCGGCCTTCACCAACCTCGCCTTTCCCGGCGCGCTCAACTTCGTGTCGGAGGAATATAGCAGCGACCGCGTCGCAGGCGGCGGCACCAGCCAGCCGGGCTGGACCGGCAGCGGCAGCAACAAGGACCTCGAGGCGTTCCAGGCATGGCAGTACGACCTTGGCCTAGAATGGTATTATCACCGTGGATCGGTGATCGGCGTCGGCCTGTTCCGCAAGGACGTGAAGAACTTCGTCGTCCCGGTGTCGCAGGATCAGGCGGTGACGATCGGTGGCGAGACGGTCAACGTCCGCAACTTCTCAACGCAGGCGAACGGGCAGAACGGCGTGTCGCAGGGCATTGAATTCTATGCGCAGCACACCTTCGACTTCGGCGTCGGTTATCAGGCCAATCTGACGTTCAACGACACCAACACCGCCGCCGTTGTGCTGGCCGGGCGCGAGATCGCGGAATCGCCGCTGGTCGGCAGCGCCGAGAACCAGGCGAACTTCACGCTGTTCTACGAGAATGACCGGTTCCTCGCCCGCGCCTCGTACAACCGACGTGGCGAGGTGGTGAACGGCACCCACAACCAGCTGACCATCTATACCGAGCCGTATGAGCAGGTGGACCTGAACGTCGCGTTCAACATCACGCCGCAGCTGGTGCTGACGGCATCGGTGCTGAACCTGACCAAGTCCGAACTGCACCAGCATCTGGGCAACGATACGAAGGCCCGGTTCTGGACCAACGGCTATTCGGGCCGGATTGCGTTTGCCGGCGCGACGTTCAAGTTCTGAACGAACGACCCCGTGCGTCGGTGGCGCGGGGGGTCGATATCGCCGATAGGGGCGCGCAGGCGTCCAGTCGCACGGACGCGCGTGAACGGAGCCCAGCCGCATGACCGACAACCGCATCCGCCAGATCGTCGTGCTGGGCGGCGGCAGCGCGGGATGGATGGCGGCAGCGGCGCTGGCTACCTATTTGGGGCGCGGCATATCGGTCCGGCTGGTCGAATCCGAGGAAGTCGGCATCGTCGGTGTCGGGGAATCCAGCGTCCCCCATATGAAGACGTTCAACAGCGAAACGCTGGGCATTGACGAGCGCGACTTCGTCACCCGCACCAACAGCACGTTCAAACTCGGCATCCGCTTCACCGACTGGGGCCGGGTCGGTAACGATTATATCCACGGGTTCGGCACCATCGGCCGCGGTCTCGGCCCGTTGCCCTTTCACCAACTCTGGCTGAAACGCTTCCTAGCCGGGCGGGCGGGGCCACTCGGCGATTATTCGTTGCAGACGGTCGCGGCACCTGCCGGGAAATTCCAGTGGAGTGGTCCCCCCGACACGCCGCTGGCCGACATCGCCTATGCCTATCACCTCGATGCCGTGCTCTATGCCCGGTTCCTGCGCGAACTGGCCGAGCGGCGCGGCGTCGAGCGGATCGAGGGCAAGGTCGTCCGTGTCGAACAGGATGGCGGCAGCGGCCATGTGCAGGCGATCGTGCTGGACGACGGCCAGCGGATCGACGGCGAATTCTTCATCGACTGTTCGGGGTTCCGCGGCGTGCTGATCGAACAGACGCTGAAGACCGGCTATCTCGACTGGCGGCACTGGTTGCCGTGCGACCGGGCGTTCGCGGTTCCTTCCGCATCGGTCGGGCCACCCACGCCCTATACCGAAGCGGCCGCGCGTCCGGCGGGGTGGCAATGGCGCATTCCGCTCCAGCACCGCGTCGGCAACGGCTATGTCTATTCCAGCGCCTATGAAAGCGATGAACAGGCGATCGCGACGCTGCTCGGCACGCTGCAGGGAAAGGCGCTCGACGTTCCGCGACAGCTGCGCTTCACGGCCGGCCGCCGGGCAAGAGCGTGGAACGGCAATGTCATCGCGCTGGGCCTTGCCGCCGGGTTCCTCGAACCGCTGGAGTCGACCGGCATCTATCTGGCGCAGGCCGGTATCCGCCGCCTGCTCGGCCTGTTTCCCGGCCGCGACATCGATCCGGCGCTGGCCGATCGGTTCAATCGCGAGACGGCGTTCGAATATGAACGCACCCGCGATTTCCTCGTCCTGCATTACAAGGCGACGACGCGCGACGACACGCCGTTCTGGCGCTATTGCCGGACGATGGACGTGCCCGATCCGCTGCGCGAGGCGATCGACCTGTTTCGTACCGATGGCCGCTATTTCCGCAACGGTGAGGATTTCTTCGCACTGCCCAGCTGGGTGCAGGTGATGATCGGGCAGGGCATCGTTCCGGCCGACTATCACCCTATCGTCGATGCGATGCCCGAAGGGCATCTCGACCAGTATCTCGCGCGGGTCCGGGTCGACATCGCATCCGCCGTCGCCACGATGCCGCCCCACGACCAGTTCATCGACCATCATTGCAAGGCGTCGGTCGCGTGACCTTCGCCCGAGATCATTACCGGAGACCGACCCCCATGCTGACCGACCGCCGCACGTTGATGACACAGGGCGCGCTGCTGGGGGCGGGGCTGGCGAGTGCGGGTGTCGCGCCGCTGGCGATGGCGCAGGGCAAGGCGTTTCCGAGCAAGCGCCCCGCCCCGGCCGACCGCCGCTTCGTCAGCAAGGCGGTCGAGCAGGAGATCGCCCGCGTCAGCCGGATGATCGCCGATCCCGAACTCGCCTGGCTGTTCACCAACGCCTATCCCAACACGCTCGACACCACGGTCAAGATGGGGATGGTCGACGGCAAGCCCGACAGCTTCGTCATCACCGGCGACATTCCCTGCCTGTGGTTGCGCGATTCGGCGGCGCAGGTGAAGTCCTACCTGCATCTCGCCCGTCAGGATGCGAAGCTGCGCGAGTTGTTCCGCGGCCTGATCGCCCGGCACGCGCGCTCGGTGCTGATCGATCCCTATGCCAACGCCTTCATGGAGGACCCGACCGCAAAGACGACGCTCGAATGGTCGCAGGTCGACGAGACCGAGATGAAGCCGGGCGTCGCCGAGCGGAAATGGGAGATCGATTCGCTATGCTATTCGATGCGGCTGAGCCATGGCTACTGGACCACCACGCGCGATCCCGCGCCGTTCGATGCCCAGTGGGCTGAAGCTATGCGCGCGATCGTCCGCACCTTCCGCGAACAGCAGCGCAAGGACGGCCCCGGACCCTACAAGTTCCAGCGCGCCAGCCGCCAGCCGACCGAGACGCTGCTCGCCGGCTATGGTGCGCCGACGCGCAAGAACGGCATGATCCATTCGGGCTTCCGCCCCTCAGACGACGCCTGCCAGTACCCGCTGTTCGTGCCGGCCAACATGTTCGCGGTGACGACGCTCCGCGAATTGGCGCAGGTCGCGAACGAGGCGCGCAAGGATGCGGCGCTGGCCAATGACGCGACCGCGCTAGCCAACGAGGTCGCCGCCGTCGTGGCGCAGCATGGTACGATGCGCCTGCCCGATGGCAGCGACGTCTGGGCCTATGAAGTCGACGGGTTCGGCAATGCGATCTTCATGGACGACGCGAACGTGCCGTCGCTCTCTAGCCTGGCCTGGCTAGGCTGCGTCGCCCCCAGCGACGCGCGGTGGCAACGGACGGCGAAGGCGGCGTGGAGTGAGGAGAACCCATGGTTCTTCAAGGGGCGCGCGGGCGAAGGGATTGGCGGCCCGCATCAGGGGGTGGACTATATCTGGCCGATGTCGCTGATCGTGCGCGGCCTGACCGCCACCGACGACGCGACGATCCTGCAATGCCTCGCTACGCTGAAGCGCACCCATGCTGGCACGGGCTTCATGCACGAGGCGTTCGAAAAGGACGATCCGGCGAAGTTCACCCGCGACTGGTTCGCCTGGGCTAATGGCCTGTTCGGCGAGTTCATCTTGCATCTTGCTGCGACAAATCCGAAATTGCTGCAGGCGCCGATGGATCAACTCCGAGCATAGAAGCGGACCCAATTCCGGACCTGGTTATGTCTGTTTGTTTGAGTAATTGCCGCATGATGCCATTAAGCGCTGCCGTGCAACCCTGCGCACGTCCGATGTCGTGATCGGTACCGGCAGAGTTCCAGAACATGTCGAGCGGCCACCGTTTGGGGCAATGGGCAATCAGGCACCGAAGTGCGAGGCGGACTTCGATAGTGTCGACCTTCGCCTTGCCCGATCGGGCGGCTGCCGCGCGCAGGATACGAACCGACAGTTCGATGATGATCCGCTGGTTGCGCGACATGGCCGGTCAATGAAAGTCGCGCGACTTGATCCGCACCACCTGCTCGGGGTCCATGCCGTTGGCATGCGGCGGCCAATAGCTGTCGCGCGGACCCGGCCGCCACCCAACGGTCTCTGCGCCAGACTTCAAGACCTTCGATGTGAAGCTGGACGAACTGCTGGAGGCCAAACGGGCTCTGGCGGGCGACATGCTGAACGGGACGGGCGAAATCGGAGCGCGCGAGTTCGATCTCGGAGAGTTGAGGCCAAACGGCAGCAAGTCGTAGTTTGGTCGAAACCGGTCTGTCCGCCTCAGACTAAGCACCCATGGTAATCAGTCATTCGTTGGCGCGTTGGGCGCCGACAGCTTCCGACCAAACTTTCCCGTTGGCGTTCACTCCAGCGAACGTCTGGTCCCGACAGTAACTGCCGTTCGCCCCGATCAAGGCCAGTGATCGGAACATGCCGAAAGGTTGATCGTCTGCGCTGCCTTCAGATCTCCGGCAGCGAACCGGCACGTCGGAACTCTGGGTTATAGCGGAATGGCTGCTTATGGGCGGCGCCTGACGGTAAACGGCCGTTTGTTCAGGGGCTAGTGGTCCGAGGCTACGGTAAATGTCCACACAAGCTGGCGGGGGTTGCGCCGCGAGCGCCAAACCAAAGAGCGGCGCGAGCGATGTGGATCTTGCATCGACCCCGCGGACGGCCCGTCACATCCCTACATCTTCCCTAGCGCAGCCTTGCGCTTCGCCGTTGTGGGCCATACCATCTGACACTTGTCGCGCCGTCGGCACGACTCGTGTGCGTACCGGGGCGGACGGACGTTCGGAGCGCTGCTACCCCATCCATCTCTGAAGCCTTCGGGAGGGAGTACGCGCGTGGCGAGCAGTGCTGGATCGGACATTGGCAGCCTCGTCCGCGCGGCGGAGGACGGGTTGCTTGACCCCCAAGCGTCTCCGCGAAGGTACGATCGCGGCGGCGGGACGGAAGGGCGGATTCGTCGGATGATGCAGCAGTTCGGCCGCGCATTCGAACGGCGTGGCGGCAGCGGCGAGGACGGCATTGACCCCGGGCTGGCCGTCGCGGCCGAGCTGGTTGCCGCGGCGATGGCGGAGCAGCTTGCCTCGTTCGGCAGACGTCAGAGCGTGACCGGTGCGGACCGCCGTTTCCTGGTGACCGCGGGCGGTCGCAGCTCAGCGGTCATCATCCTTGATCCGGGCATGCCGCGAGGTACGGTGAGGCAAGTGCCCTTCGAAGAGGCGGTCTCTCCCCAAATCCTGTCCCAGGCGGCGGAACGCATGTTCGCGGATGCGCGGGAGCTGAAGACCCGTTCGCCGGAAAGCCGCATCCTGTCCCAACTAGGGCCAGCCTCCGCTGATTTGGCACGGGCGGTCGCACCCGACGTGATCGTCACGAGCCGCCCCCGAATGGTGCCGCTGTGCGTGCCGAACCCGATGATGACGGTCGACCACGCGGGCGAGCTGTCGACCGCGGGCATCATGTGCCGCAACCCCGCCGGTCAGCTCGGCGTTACAGCCTGCTATCACGGCACCGGCCCCGTCGGCACCCAAGTCGTCGTCGACCTGCGCCAGACCATGGTCGCCGCCGCAGATCTGATCCAGGATATCGTCTTCCTGCCGCTCGACGAGGCGATGAACCTGCCTGAATTGACTGCGTGCAGCGGTATCCGCAGCGACGAGGCGCCGTCCGCGGGCATGCCCGTCCGCTTCGAGGGTGCGAAATCGGGTGCGGTCCGAACTCGAGTGTCTTCGCACGACGCGGGTCTGCTCCGCCGCCGCCCAGGCATACAACTGAAGGTCCAGACGCCTGCAGACACCAACCGCGGCGATTCCGGCTCCGCGCTGGTCGACGGCCGCGACCAGGTGGTCGGGTTCGCCTTCGAGCGCAGCGCGTACGGCGAGTTTCCGGAGATCACCGACTGGATCTGGGCGGGCAATGCGCTCGCCGCGCTCGGACTGACGCCGCTGAAAGTCTGAAGGAGGATTGCGATGGGATGGCTTGGTGATTTGTGGAAGACGGTGCGCGGCGCGGAGGCCGAGGACCTGATTTTCGCGCCCAACCTGCCGATGAAGGGGCTCGATGCGTCCAAGCCGATCGTGCGCGACAGCTGCTACGTCGAACTGGTCGTCGAGTCCCTACGACTAGAGCGGGCACGGGTGTTTGCAACCAAGTTTCACGGCATCGTCTATTCCTTCGTTAAGCTGTCGCGGCAGGGTGAGGAGAGCGCAGTCGTCGCCGCGGTGTCCAAACCGCCCAAGCTCGCCGAGCTCGATCCGAATTCTATCGGCAAGGTGATCACCGTTCACAAGTCGATGATGGGCGCGGTGCCGTGGCGCGGCGGCGACCTGGGGCTGGAGCTCGGGCTGTTCTCCGTCAAAGCTGGCAATGTGTTGACCCCGGTCGTTGACTACGTCAGCCGCGTGTCGCAGATCGCAGGGGTCAGCTTCGTCGGCGCGATCAAGCCGTTCGTGCCGCTGATCACCGAGGGCATGGACCTGATCGCGGGCCAGTCGAGGGACACCGCGCTGGAAGTCGGGATCGACACAACGATCAAGCTCGAACGCCCCGGCGCCTTCGCGATCATCGCCGCGAAGAAGGGCAGCATCGACGTCGCGCGGCTGTCGATCGATCCGGCGGACAACAAGCTGCTCGTCGCGGGCGAGCCGCTCAAGGCGGCGTATTGCGTGTTCTCGATCCGCGCGGTCGACCGCAAGGCCGATTACGGCGACATTCCCGAGCTGAAGGCGAGCTACGCCGCGTTCCGCGCCGCGATCCTGAAGGGGGTCGAGGCGGATGCGAAGGAGACGCTGGCGGTGTTCCGACGTACCGCGATCTTCTCCCCCGATCTGATCACCGCCGACGCGCGCCAGCTTGTCGCGGCCGCAGAGGAGCTGATGCGCGATGCGTTCGGCGGCGGCGCAATCTCCGACACTGGCCAGGTTCGCGGCGTGCCCGACACGCTCGCCGGCCTGCCGCTATACCAGTAGCGCCATGCCCGCACGTTTCGTCCGCATTGCCTTCACCCCGGGCGGGTTCGTCGGGCGGGGCAAGGTGTGCGTCGAGCTGCCCAACCAAGACGACAAGCTTTTCGACGAGACCCTGGAGGTGGACACCCCGCCGTTCGACTATCCCGCGAGCGCGGGCGGCGTGGGCGGAACGATGCGCGACGCGGGCGAAGACAGGCCTGACTTCCCGCGGCATGTCGGCATGCTCGCCGATGTCGAGCGGGTCGGCGATCCGCTGTTCCGCTGCCTGATCCCCGACCACCAAGTCAACGAGTTCCAGGCCGCGCGCAACGCCGCAAGCAACGAGGGCCTGCGCATCCGGTTGAACTTGTGCCGGTCCGACGACGACACTCCAGTATCGCCTGGGAGGCGGCAGGGAGCGCAGCACCGTCGGGCCGTTATGTTGGAGGTCATGCAGGTGCTCGCCGGATTCGAAGCCGTAAGCCACCCCATCACAGGCCAAGCGCGAGACTCCGGCGAAACAGAAGGAGGTGGATGAAGTGGCCTATAAATTTCTGTCGCTGAAAGTGAAGAACCGAGGAACTCCACCCGATGCCTTCCTGAATGAGCTTGTCGCTTGGGGGAAGGCCGCACCTGACGCAATCTTTGCGCCCAATACGGTGCACGACGTCTATTCCTCGGTTCGGGAAGCATTGGGGCCGTGGCTCGATCCCAAGCACCGCAGGGCCGTGATGCTGGAGGTCATGCGGGTTCTCGCCGGGTTCGAGTCTTCCTGGAAATGGAATGCTGGCGTCGATGTCACCAACCCTACCTCCACGACGCCGACTACGATCGAAGCCGGGGCTTGGCAGGTCAGCGCCAACTCGTTGAGCTTCGGACAGGACCTTAAGGATCTGGTGAACGCCAGGGTCGGCACGACAGACGGCAATGCTTTCCAGGCCGCAATGAAAAGCGACCATGCGCTCGCGATGGAATATATCGCCCGGTTGCTCCGGCATACGGTCAATCACAACGGCCCCGTGAAACGCCATGAGATCGATCCTTGGCTCAGCCGTGACGCGGTGGCTGAATTCATCAGTCTGATCTGATTTCATCTCGTAACGGGGGACATCTCGATGCCGGATTTCGTGCTGGACTATGCGCTGTTCGAAAGGGCTGCGAGGCGCAACAACTATCCTTTGGACCATGGCTCCCTCATGTTCTTCGGCGTCAGGGGAGCCTTGCCTCTCGATGTATCGGGCACGCCCTTCGCGAATGGACATCCGATGCGCGTCACCGATCCCGATCATCTGCTCATGCGCTGCACGCTTGGCCAGGTGCGATCGTCGGAACAGACGCTGGCCGTCTTCCCCGGCTCGACGGTTCCCACCCTGAAATATGTGAAGGCTGCGATCGCCAAGGGCGGCGCAGGCGTCAACACGCTGATGCTGGGAAAATATGCCTACACTCGAGGCATACACAAAAGCAGCAAGCCCACCGGCCACCGCGCGTTCCTGCAGGCCATGTTCTTCCCGGTCTGGCGAACGGCCGACGATACCGATTACGATCTCGATGACCAGATTGACAATGATGGCGGCATCGTGGCGGACAATCTACACTGCGCCTATCACGATAACCTCGCAACGCCGGGCTACAGTAGCGCGGGATGCCAGGTGGTCGCGGGTCGGCCTTCAATGCCCGCCAACGGCAACCTTCCCGAGAGCGGGCCGTGGAAGCGCTTCATTGAAAACGCCTACGGCGCGGCGCAACCCCTCCAAAAAACCTATGCCTATTATCTTTTCAGCGGCACGGAATTGGCGATGGTCGCCCTCAAGCCGGACAGTGATCTGGTCCAGTCAGTACGATTCGGCTCGGAGGGTACTTTGGTAAAGGATGTGCAAATGGCCCTCAAAGCTAAAGGGTATCCGTTGGGCACGGTTAACGGCGAGTTTGACCGCGATACGTTAGAAGCGGTCATCCGCTTTCAGATCGCCAATTTCGGCAAAGGCCAAGCAGACGGAATCGTCGGCGCGAATACCGGCGTAGCACTTGGCGTGGACATGCCGACGCTTTAAGTCATGCTTATAAGTTGCCCTAGCGGCGGTTAGATGAATGAACGATTACTTCCTTTGTGGACATATAGATGCGGACTTACCGCATCACCCGAAATAAGGGGCAAACGAGAGAGGGGTTGCGCTGCCCAACAAATGACCGGTTTCGGTTTAGACCGACGTTCAGAACCGCGCAGCTATACGACTGGTTTGTCCCCAACTTGAGCCGTTAGGAGCAGTTGACCGGAGCTGCCGTGCCGGCCGGTTGGCTTCCATGAATAAGCGGCCACCTTGAAGTAGCCTGAAAGGCACAGCGAACGACCGGAAATGTGTTATTCGGCCTATTGGCGGCTTCAAATTGCGTCTGCCTACAGGTGATCACATCAAATTCCGGGCGAGTGCGATCAGTGGTTTCCAATCGACCGATGGGTAGTGAATTTGCTCGATCGCATCTCGCAGTACCGCAATGTCAGCGCCGCGCCCATACAACGTGCTGACTGAACCATCTGCGTGACCAAAGATTAGGTCGACGATTTCCTTTGCGACTTTACCGCGCACGGCTCGCTTGCCGGTATGACGGAACGAGTAAAATACCAACTCCGGATCGGATAGACCGATATCGTCAAGGAAGTCGTTCATTACTCTCGATAGGCGTTGTGTTCGGCTACCATATTTGTTCGTCTTGAGCTCGGGGAACAGCCACTCTGCACCTTCCGAATGACGGGTATCCACCATGTCGAGGAAGCCGGCCTCAAGGAGAATAGAATGTAACGGGATGTCCCGCTTGGCGCTGGCAGTCTTCATCCGCTTGGCCGGGCCTTGCTGCTCCTGACGGACACGGATGCGATCCGGCTCAATAGCGATGTATGGGATGCCATCATAGGTCTTGATGTTGCCCGGCCGCAGCTTGCCCAACTCGTCGAGGCGGCAACCGGTGAATGGAGCAAGCGTCAGTATCCAGAACAGCGTTCGTTGCGCTACGCCGCTGCGTTCGGGCAAAGGTGAGGTAAAAATCCTGACCATATCTTCCGGTTCGAAGGCGAGGCGTGCATCCTCCAACGATTTCTTGGCCATGGATTTCACGGTTTTGGCTACGTTGCCGTCGATGACCTCCAGTTCCTCGACCGCGTGCTCGAGAGTCACCCTTATGGCCGAAAGCGCTTTGTTGACAGTTGCGGGCGATAGCGTGGGTAATCCCTCGTTTTCTGCCAGTTCGACCTGTTCCAGCAAAGGAAGGGCAGTCACATCCTGCTTAGCCCGGCTTGGAAGTCCGGAGCAGACGCGGCGATAGGCGCGTACCATCGACGCGGTGACCTGATCGACGGGTGGGTCGTCATGAAGCTGAGCAAAGCGCTTCACAGCGGTTCGCCATTCGTCGACGAGTTTGGCCTCGCGCGGCTCGAACGTTGCCCAGGCTTCATAGACTTGGGTAATGGTCGGCACCGTCTTGGCTGGTTGTACCGGCAGATGTGGTTCGTTGGAGGATGCAGAAAGCGTAGAGGCCGCCGTTCCGGAGCCGGTAACGAGGACCGAGGGTGGTAGGATACGGCGCCGCGCGGGATCAATGCTGAGGGCGCACGCAGTGCAGAGCCTGTCGAGGTAAGCGCGACCAATCGCCTCATAGAGTTCGGGCGCCAGCGGCCAGTCCAAGGTGTTCGCGGAGGCCACCGCCGCGATAAACCACTCGATCGGATCGAGGGAGGGGAGGGCGGCGACCCGCTGTAGAGTCTCCAGCCAGGGCAGGGGCATGAAGTCAGGAACCGCATTCAACATGGCGGTTCGGCTTGCGTGATCGCGCAAATCATCAAGGCCCGGTGGTACGCCGAAGTCGTAGCGGGCGCCGGGCGCATGGTCGATCAGGCCGTTGGCATGTTCGAATGCCCCGAGTTCGAGCGTGGCGAGCTTCTGCGCCACGCCCCGGAGTTGCTCGTCCGTCTGTCCGTCGAGAAAATCATCGACCATTACACGCGCCGAGCGAAGTTGCCGGCTGGCTAAGGCGCGACGAGCCGCGGCAAGCTTCTGCTCATAGACCACGGCATGTGGGTGGTAGCGCTGACGGGCTTCGTCGGGATCGCGGGTATCGAGGGTGCGCTTATACTCGGTCGACGCGCCGTTGAAGAACGGGCGGAGCGCGGCGGGGACGACCCGTCGAAAGTAGAAAATGCCGGTGCGAGGATCTTTGAACGGAGCAGCCATGCGGATCACTTTGTACGCATCCTTTGTACACAAGGATGGGTAAAGCGTCCATGAAGACCGCATACACCGCGCAAATCCGCCATTTTGGCGGGCGCTGGTGACCCCTACGGGAATCGAACCCGTGTTTTCGCCGTGAGAGGGCGACGTCCTAACCGCTAGACGAAGGGGCCGCTTGCGGGAAGGGGCGCTCCTACGCCGCGCCTCTGGCCGCGTCAAGCCGTTCGGTGGACGTTCCACGGCGGGACGGTCGTTCATCGCCGCGAAACCTTTTGCCGGCTGCGGGATTGAAGCGACAAACCCTGTGCATAAAGGCATTCGTCATGGCCAAGGCCGTTCCGCTGATCCTGTCGCTGATCCCGCTTGCCGCCGTTATCGGGACGTGCGTCGCCTGTCCGTGATCTTCGGCGCGTTGTTCCGCCATTCGCCATGACCCCCTTAAACGAAAGGCCGCCGGATCGCTCCGGCGGCCTTTGTCTGTCGGTCGAGGCGAGGGGCTCAGCCCTGCGCTTCTTCCTCTGCGTCGTCACGGGCGATTTCGCCCGGTTCGGCGTTGGGATCATAGTCTTCGGTGAAGCCGGCATCGTCACGCTCGAACATCGAGGCCATGACGTCGACGCCCTGCGCCTGCATCTCGGCTTCTTCCGGCGAACGCGCGACGTTGACCTTGACGGTCACGGCGACTTCCGGGTGCAGCGCGACCTTCACGTCGTACAGGCCGATGGCCTTGATCGGACGGTCGAGCACGATCTGCGACTTGTCGACCTTGTGGCCGTCGGCGACGAGCGCCTCGACCAGATCGCGAACCGCGACCGAACCGTAAAGCTGGCCGGTGTTCGACGACTGACGGATCAGCGTGACCGAAACGCCTTCCAGCGTCTTGGCTTCGGCTTCGGCGTCGGTGCGACGGGCGGCGTTGTCGGCGACGATCCGCTCGCGGTTCGCCTCGAACACCTTCTTGTTGGCTTCGTTGGCGCGCAGCGCCTTCTTGCGCGGCAGCAGGAAGTTACGGGCGAAGCCGTCCTTTACCTTCACCACGTCGCCGATGGCGCCGAGCTTCTCGACGCGTTCCAGCAGAATGACGTCCATGTCGGGCGCTCCTTACTTAACGATGTAGGGCAGCAGGCCCAGATGGCGGGCGCGCTTGATGGCCTGGGCCAGTTCGCGCTGCTTCTTGGCGCTCACCGAAGTGATGCGCGACGGGACGATCTTGCCGCGTTCGGACACGAAGCCCTGCAGCAGACGAACATCCTTGTAGTCGATCCGGGGAGCGTCCTTGGCGGAGAAGGGGCAGCTCTTGCGGCGGCGGAAAAACGGACGTGCCATGGGTGCTGCTCCTTACGCTTCGACTTCGGCCGACGGCTCGCGCTCGCGGCGCGGACCACGGTCGCCACGATCGTCACGGTCACGGCCACCACGACGGTCGCCACGCTCCGAACGCTCGCTCTTGCGCATCATCACGGTCGGACCTTCCTCATGCGCGTCAACCTTGACGGTCATGAAGCGGATCACGTCTTCGTTGATCTGCGTCTGACGCTCCAGCTCGGCCACGACGTCGCCCGGCGCGTCGATTTCGAGCATGACGTAATGCGCCTTGCGGTTCTTCGCGATGCGATAGGCGAGGCTGCGCAGGCCCCAGGTTTCGGTCTTGACGACCTTGCCGTTCATATCCTGAACGATCTTGGTGGCGGTTTCCGCCAGCGCGTCCACCTGCGCCTGTGCCAGATCCTGGCGCGCAAGGAACACGTGCTCGTAGAGAGCCATGTGTCTTTCTCGTCTGTTGGCCGATCGCTGACGCCGCGCCAATCGCGAACGCCCCTCCGGCTGTCGTCTTCAAATGCAGGCCGGGGCGACAGGACATGCCTGCCACCCCGGATGCGCTCCCCTTACCCGAATCGGGCGGGAAAGCAAGGTCAGTTGGCGATCGCACCGCCGATGACCGCGCCGATCAGACCGCTGGCGATCGCAACAAGTATCGCATCATTGCCCGACCGGACCCACTGATAGCCGCGCGGGGGCGCATAGACGCCGCGCTGGCGATAGCTGCGATAATCGATCACGCGATAATTCGCGGCGCGATTGCGGTCGAACTTCTGGCCGCGCTGCCACTTGGTGGCACGTGCCTGTTGCGGGCGGACAACGGTCTTGGTGACCTTCTGGCCCCGGCCGTCCTTCTGGACGACGATAGTCCGGCCCGGCTTCTCCTTGATGACGGTGCGGCTCTGCGCCGACGCCGCCATCGGGGTCGCGAGGAGCGAGGCGGTCATCGCGGCGAGGATCAGCTTCTTCATCTATGGTCTCCTTGTGATCGGTTGCTGGAGCCAAGATGGCGATCGGCTGTAACGGTGGTTTGTCAGCCTTGCGGCGAAATGGTCGCAGCATGTCGCGATGCGCCCCCTTGCGTTCAGCTTGGCCAAGCGACTACCCCGCGCGGCTTGGATTTGCAGGAGACGTCGGCGATGCGCGCATTCATCTTTCCGGGGCAGGGGAGTCAGTCGGTCGGCATGGGCGCCGCACTTGCCGCCGCCAGCCCCCATGCCCGCGAGGTGTTCCAGGAGGTCGACGAGGCGCTCGGCCAGCATCTCTTCCGCCTGATGGCCGAGGGTCCCGATGCGGACCTGCTGCTGACCGAAAATGCGCAGCCGGCGATCATGGCCAATGCCATCGCGACGCTGCGCGTGCTGGAGCGCGAGGGTGGCATCCGTCTGGCCGACAAGGCCGATTTCGTCGCGGGTCACTCGCTGGGCGAATATACCGCGCTATGTGCCGCCGGCGCGCTCGACCTGTCGACCACGGCCCGGTTGCTGAAGCTGCGCGGACAGGCGATGCAGGCGGCGGTGCCGGTGGGCGAGGGCGCCATGGCCGCGCTCCTCGGTGCCGACCGCGCCAAGGCGCAGGCCCTGGCCGAGGCGGCGGCGGAAGGCGATGTCTGCACCGTCGCCAACGACAATGATCCGTCGCAGGTCGTTATTTCGGGCGCGAAGGCGGCGATCGACCGCGCCGTGCCGCTGGCGAAGGAAATGGGCATCAAGCGCGCGGTCGTGCTGCCGGTGTCGGCCCCGTTCCATTGTCCGATGATGCAGCCGGCGGCCGATGCGATGGCCGCGGCGCTGGCCGATGTCGCGCTGTCGGCACCGGTCGTGCCGGTCTATGCCAATGTCACCGCCGCGCCGGTCGCCGATCCGGAAGCGATCCGGACGCTGCTGGTCGAGCAGGTGACCGGCATGGTCCGCTGGCGGGAATCGGTGCTGGCGATGCAGGATGCGGGTGTCGGCGACTTCGTCGAACTGGGCGGCAAGGTGCTGGGCGCGATGGTAAAACGCATCGCCCCGGACGCGACCGCGACCAGCGTGGTGACGATGGCCGATATCGAGGCGCTCGTGGGGCGGTTGTAAGCTTAGGTTTCGGTTCACGCGAAGGCGCGAAGGCACGAAGATGAGGGATCGCGAGGATATCTGTCGTGACATTGTCGACGTTGCGCTGCGCCTGCATCGTGAACTGGGGCCGGGGTTGCTGGAAAGTGTCTATGAAATGCTATTGGCCGGGCGGCTGGCGACAATGGGATACGATGTCGTTCGGCAACATCCGGTCGACGTCACGTTCGACGGCATCAGGTTCGAAGCCGCCTTCCGGATAGACCTCATCATCGACGGACTGATACTGGTGGAGGTCAAATCGGTCGAGCGGTTGAATGCAATCCACGCCAAGCAATTGCTGACCTACCTTCGTCTCACCAAGCAGCCCCTCGGGCTGCTTTTGAACTTCGGCGGCGAAACGCTCAAGGAGGGGCTGCGCCGGATAGTCAATGACTATCGCCCCTCCGCGTCTTCGCGCCTTCGCGTGAATCAAAATCGGGAAGACTGACCTCATGTTCGACTTAACGGGAATGACCGCCCTCGTAACCGGCGCCAGCGGCGGGCTCGGCTCCGCGATTGCCAAGGGCCTCGCCGCGCAGGGTGCGCGGCTTGCGTTGTCCGGCTCCAACGCCGCCAAGCTGGAGGCGTTCGCCGCCGAACTGGGGGGCGACCATGTGCCGCTCGTCTGCGACCTGTCCGACGGTGCGGCGGTCGACGGGCTGGTGCCGCAGGCGGTGGCCGCGCTCGGCAAGCTCGACATCCTCGTCAACAATGCCGGCGTCACCCGCGATAACCTCGCGATGCGGATGAAGGACGACGAATGGGACCAGGTGATCCGCGTCAACCTCGAGGCGGCGTTCCGCCTGTGCCGTGCCGCTGCCAAGCCGATGATGAAGGCGCGCTTCGGCCGCATCGTCTCGATCACCTCGGTCGTCGGGCAGACCGGCAATCCGGGACAGGCGAACTATGCCGCGTCGAAGGCGGGCCTTGTCGGCATGTCGAAGGCGCTGGCCGCCGAACTCGCCAGCCGCGGCATCACCGTCAACTGCGTCGCTCCCGGCTTCATGGCGTCGGCGATGACCGATGTGCTGCCCGAGGCGCAGAAAGCCGCCCTGCTGGGCAAGATTCCGGCCGGGGCGTTGGGGACGGGCGGTGACGTCGCCGCGGCGGTCGCCTATCTCGCCAGTCGCGAGGCCGGCTATGTCACCGGCCAGACGATCCATGTGAATGGCGGGATGGCGATGATATGAGCGTAGTGCTGATGGCGGCGATGCTGGCGACGGGCGATGCGAACGTCGTCCGCTGCGTGGCGACCAAGATGCCCAAGGCCGATATGGCGCGCCTGCAGCAGGGCATGATCGTCGGCGTGCTGGAGGGCAAGAAACCGGCGCCCGCGACCGAGGCGCTGGTCCGGAAGGCGCGCGCCCATGCCGCCGCCTGCCAGCCCGGTACCGGCAAGGCCGATGCCCGCGCGGGCGAGATCGTCGTCACCAGCATCGCGGTCGAGGCGCTGGCGTCGGGACTGACCGCCAAGGGCGTCGATCCGATCGCGGTCAATCGCCGGTTGAGCCAGACGCCGCCTGCCGTTCTCAACGCCTTTCTGGCGCGCAAGCAGACGGCGCAGGTCGATGCCTTCATGAGTGGTATGATGACGCTGGCGGGCGCGCAAAAGGGCGATACGCGGGTGCAGCGGTTGATGGGCGGCTATGCGTATAATGCCGCGACGCTGGCCCGCCTGTTCGCTGCAAAGGCTTGAGCGGCGGACTTGCGCCGAGGCCGGACGCGCTTTAGGGGCGTTCAGGTACGATACACCCCGGACGTGAAGAGGGAATGAATATGAGCGAGACTGCCGAACGCGTGAAGAAGATCGTCGTCGAGCATCTCGGCGTCGAAGCGGAAAAGGTTACCGAAGACGCGAGCTTCATCGACGATCTGGGCGCCGACAGCCTCGACATCGTCGAGCTGGTGATGGCGTTCGAGGAAGAATTCGGCGTCGAGATCCCCGACGATGCCGCCGAGAAGATCACGACCGTCAAGGACGCGATCACCTATATCGACGAGCACAAGGGCTGATCCGGCGGGGGCGCGCTTTCGCGTCCCGCCATCTGCCGAGACCATCGCGGCCCCCCGTCCCGGCGAAAAGCCATGGGCGGGGGGTCGTTCGTTAAGTATCTGAACGGAGAGTAATGCCATGCGCCGCGTAGTCGTGACCGGCCTCGGCCTCGTGACCCCGCTGGGTGCCGAGGTGGAAACCGCGTGGAAGAACCTGATCGCCGGCAAATCCGGGGCGGGTCCGATCACGCATTTCGATGCGTCGAACCAGAAGTGCCGGATCGCCTGCGAGGTGAAGCCGGCCGATCACGCATATGGTTTCGATCCCGGACTGCGCGTGGATCACAAGATTCAGCGGCAGGTCGATCCGTTCATCATCTTCGGCATCGACGCCGCCGGACAGGCGCTCGAAGATGCCGGCCTGACCGACATGAGCGAGGAAGAACGCTATCGCGCCGGTTGTTCGATCGGCGCAGGCATTGGCGGCCTGCCGGGCATCGCCAGCGAATCGCTGGTGTGCGAGAATAAGGGTCCGTCGCGCGTTTCGCCGCACTTCGTCCATGGTCGCCTCATCAACCTGATTTCGGGTCAGGTATCGATCAAGTACGGCCTGATGGGTCCGAACCATGCGGTGGTCACCGCCTGTTCGACCGGGGCGCATTCGATTGGTGACGCCGCGCGGATGATCGCGATGGACGATGCCGATGTGATGCTGGCGGGTGGTGCCGAAGGTGCGATCTGCCCCCTCGGCATCGCCGGTTTCGCGCAGGCGCGCGCGCTGTCGACCGCGTTCAACGACCAGCCCGAAAAGGCATCGCGTCCCTATGACCGCGACCGCGACGGCTTCGTCATGGGCGAGGGCGCGGGCGTCGTCGTGCTCGAGGAATATGAACGGGCCAAGGCGCGCGGCGCGAAAATCTATGCCGAGGTGATCGGCTATGGCCTGTCGGGCGACGCCTATCACGTGACCGCGCCGCATCCCGAAGGGTCGGGGGCGTTCCGCTCGATGGAGATGGCGATGCGCAAGTCGGGGCTGTCGCTGTCGGACATCGACTATATCAACGCGCACGGCACTTCGACCCCGCTCGGCGACGAACTGGAACTGGGCGCGGTGCGTCGGCTGTTCGGCGACGCGATCGGCGGGCTGGCGATGTCGTCGACCAAGTCGGCGATCGGCCACCTGCTGGGCGGCGCCGGTGCGGTCGAGAGCATCTTCTGCATCCTCGCCATGCGCGACGGCATCGTCCCGCCGACGCTGAACCTCGACAATCCGTCGGAGAATTGCGCCGGCGTGAACCTCGTTCCGCACACCGCGCAGGAGCGGAAGGTGAAGGCGGTGCTGAACAACTCGTTCGGTTTCGGCGGCACCAATGCCTCGCTGGTGATGAAGGCGATCTGACGCCATGCGCCGGATCGGTTGCGTCGGCCTGATCGTCGGACTGCTCGCCATTGGCGCGCTGTTCTTCGTCATCCAGAGCTGGGGCGGGGCCGGTCCGGCGGAGCGGACGCTGACGGTGACCGTGCCGCAGGGCGCGAGCCTCGCTGCCGCCGCCGAAAAGCTGGAGGAGGCTGGCGCGATCCGGTCGGCTGGTCGTTTCCGCCTGCTCGCCCGCTTCCTCGGCAGCGACGAACCGATCCGTGCCGGCGAGTATCGCATTCCGAAGGGACTGAGCCAGGCGGACGTGCTGAAACTGTTGCAGGGCGGCAAGACCCTGCAACGTTTCGTGATGGTGCCCGAAGGCTGGCCATCGGTGCTGGTGCAGGAAGCGGTGGCGAAGGCCCCGCAAATGGCCGGCAACGCGCCGCTGCCTGCCGAGGGCAGCATCCTCCCCGACAGCTACAGCTATGAACGCGACGGCAGCCGTGCTGATCTGGTCGAGCGGATGCAGGCGGCGATGGACCGCTACCTTGCCGAGGCTTGGAAGAAGCGCAAGCCGACGACGGTGGTCAAATCCCCGCGCGAGGCGATCATCCTCGCCTCGATCGTCGAGAAGGAAACCGGCAAGCCCTCGGAACGGCGGATGGTCGCTGCCGTCTACTCGAACCGGCTACGCGTCGGCATGCGGCTACAGGCCGATCCGACCGTCATCTACCCGATTACCAAGGGGAAGCCGCTCGGACGGCGAATCCTTCGGTCTGAGTTGCAGGCGAAGAACGGGTACAACACCTATGCCTCGGCCGGCTTGCCGGTCGGGCCGATCGCCAATCCGGGACGCGCATCGATCGACGCGGTGCTCGATCCGGCGGAGACGAAGGCGTTGTATTTCGTCGCGGACGGCAGCGGGGGGCATGTGTTTGCCGACACGCTGGCCGAGCATAACGCCAATGTGAAGAAGTGGTACGACATCCGCCGCGCAAGAGGCGAGATGTAAGGACCAACAATCCTCCCCATTCATGGGGAGGGGGACCAGCGAAGCTGGTGGAGGGGGATCGCCGCAAACGCTGACGTCGCGTACGGGGCCAACCCCCTCCACCATGCTGCGTATGGTCCCCCTCCCCGCGGAGCGGGGAGGATTCTAACCCTTCAACCCCGCCGCTGCGTGGGCGCGGGTTTCGGTCTCGGCATGGGTCGCGCCGACGATCCAGCTTCCGCCGACGCACAGCACCGGATCGAACGCGAGCCATTCGGGTGCGGTTGCTTCTGTAATGCCACCGGTCGGGCAAAATTTTGCCTGATAGAAAGGCGCCGCCAGCGCCTTCAACGCCTTCAACCCACCCGATGCTTCGGCAGGGAAGAATTTGAAGTGGGTGAGGCCAAGGTCGAGCCCGCGCATGATGTCGCCGGCATTGGCGATGCCCGGCAGGAACGGCACGCGGCTGTCGATGATCGGCCGTGCGATCGTCTCGGTCAGGCCCGGCGAGACGATGAATTCCGAACCGGCGTCCATCGCCTGCTTGAACTGCTGCGTGTTGACGACGGTGCCGGCACCGACAATCGCGCTGTCGACCTTCTTCATCTCGGCAATCGCCTCGAGCGCGGCGGGGGTGCGCAGCGTCACTTCGAGGACGCGCAGGCCGCCCTTGACCAGCGCCTCGGCCATTGGGCGCGCCTCGGCGGCGTCGTGGATGACCAGGACCGGGATGACCGGGCTGGTCTGCATGATATCGGCGATGGTGACGGTCATCGTGCGTGCTCCTGCGCAAAGGCGGCGGCGGCCCCGAACAGGCCGGGCTGGGGATGGGTGATAAGCTTGACGGAGACGCCCGCCATCAGCTGCTGAAAGCGGCCCTTCGCAGTGAAGCGCGTACCGAAGCCCGACTCAAGCAGGTGATCCTTGAGCCGCAGGCCGAGGCCCCCGGCGATCACCACCGCCTTCGCCCCCTGCGCCAGCGCGAGGTCGCCCGCGACCGCGCCGAGCGTCAGGCAGAAGCGATCGAGCGCGGCGACGGCGATGCTGTCGGTGCCGTCGAGCGCGGCGGCCCAGATCGTCTTGTCGTCGCTGTGCGGCATCGGCGCGCCCTCGATCTCGGCAAGCGTTTCATACCACGCGACGATCGACGGACCGGCGCAGGCCCGCTCGTTCGAGCCGCGGCCATGCGCCTTGCGCAAGCGCTTGAGCAGCGCATCCTCGATCCCGTCAAGCGGTGCGAAATCCTGATGCCCGCCTTCCGTTTCGAGGACGTGATAGCGCTCCGCCGTGCGCAGCAACTGCGCGACACCCAGGCCGGTGCCGGGACCACAGATGGTGACGATGCCCTTGTCCGGCAGCGGGCCTTCGGGACCGCACAGGTGGATGAAATCTTCCTCCGCGACCTGTGCCACGGCGTGGCCGACCGCACCGAAATCGTTGATGATCGTCCAGGTTTCGACGCCCAGCCGTTCCTCCATCAGCGGCGGACGGATGATCCACGGATTGTTGGTGAATTTGATAAGCGTATCGTTGACCGGCGAGGCGACCGCGAGGCTGGCCGCCTTGGGCAGCGGGCGGCCCAGATCGCGTTCGAACGCGCGCCAGGCGAGCTGCAGGCTGCCATGTTCGGCGACCTTCTGCGTGCTCGGCTCGCCGAGGTGGACGACGCGCCCATCCTCGACCTCGGCGATCGCGAAGCGGGCGTGCGTGCCGCCGATATCTACCGCAACGACTTCCATGCATCTCTCCGTCAGTCCGTATCCCCGCGCAGGCGGGGATCCAGAGTCGCGCACGCTGGCGCTTGTTGCCCTGGACCCCCGCCTGCGCGGGGGTACGGGTCAGTTTAGGGTCAGAGCCCCGCCGCCGCCAGCATCGCCGATGCTCCGGCTTCGGCCTCGCTCGCCCCCTGCCGCATCATCGCGAAAATCTCGCGACCGGTGCCATCGGCCTCCGGCGGCACCGGCGCATGCTCGCGCGCCGCCCATTCGTCGGCCGGAACCAGCGCCTCCAGCGTGTTGGCATCGGCGTCGAGGCGGACGATGTCGCCATCGCGCAGCTTGCCGATCGGCCCGCCGCCCAGCGCTTCCGGCGACAGATGGATCGCCGCCGGGACCTTGCCCGACGCACCCGACATGCGGCCATCGGTGACCAGCGCGACGCGGTAGCCGCGATTCTGAAGCACGCCCAGCGGCGGGGTCAGCTTGTGGAGTTCAGGCATGCCGTTGGCGCGCGGCCCCTGATGACGAACCACGACGACGACGTCGCGGTCGAGCTCACCGGCCTTGAACGCCGCCTGTACCGATGCCTGATCGCTGAACACGCGGCATGGCGCCTCGATTACCCAGCGATCGCGATCGACGGCCGACACCTTGATGCAGGCGCGGCCGATATTGCCCTGCAGGATGCGGAAGCCGCCCTCTTCGTTGAACGGATTGGCGACGGTGCGGACGATGGTGTCGTCCCCGCTGACCGGGCCATGCTCCTTCCAGACAAGCTGCTCGTTTTCGATCGTCGACTTGCGGCCATAGGCGGCCATGCCGTCCTTCGCGATCGTCATCACGTCACCATGCATCAAACCGCCGTTGAGCAGTTCGCGAATGACGAAGGACGGACCGCCGGCATCCTCGAACCCGTTCACATCGGCCGATCCGTTCGGATAGACGCGCGTCAGCAGCGGCACGGCCTGGCTCAACCGGTTGAAGTCTTCCCAGTCGATGATGATTCCGGCCGACCGCGCGATGGCGGGCAGGTGGATCAGATGGTTGGTCGACCCCCCGGTCGCGAGCAGCACGATCGCCGCATTCACGATCGCCTTCTCATCGACGACGCGGCCGATCGGGCGGTAATCGTCGCCGTCCCAGCCGATCTCTGCCAACCGGTGGACGGCGTGTCGGGTCAATTCCTGGCGCAGCTTCGTCCCCGGATTGGCGAAGGCGGCGTCGGGAACGTGCAGCCCCATCGCCTCCATCATCATCTGGTTCGAATTGGCGGTGCCGTAGAAGGTGCAGGTACCCTTGCCATGATAGGCGGCGATCTCGGCGTCGAGCAGCTCCTCGCGCCCCACCTTGCCCTCGGCATAGGCTTCGCGGACCGCCGCCTTCTGTTTGTTGGGGATGCCCGACCGCATCGGGCCGCCGGGGATCAGCACCATCGGCAGGTGGCCGAAGCGCAGCGCGCCCATCAACAGCCCCGGCACGATCTTGTCGCAGATGCCGAGCAGTGCCGCGCCCTCGAACGTGCCGTGGCTCAGCGACACCGCCGTCGACAGCGCGATGGTGTCGCGGCTGAACAGCGACAATTCCATGCCCGGAAATCCCTGCGTCACGCCATCGCACATCGCCGGCACGCCGCCCGCGACCTGCGCCGTCACGCCCGCCTCGCGCGCCCAGACCTTCATCTGTTCGGGATAGCGGTAATAGGTCGCATGCGCCGACAGCATGTCGTTATAGGCGGTGACGATGCCGATGTTCATGCGGTTGGCCGGCCGCATCGCATCGCGATCCTCGTCGGTGCCGGCATAGGCATGGGCGAGGTTCGCGCAGCCGAGCATCGGACGGTCGACGCCACTTTCGCGCTCCCGATCGATCAGCGCGAGATAGGCGGCGCGTTTGTCGCGCGACGCTTCGATGATGCGGTCGGTGACGGCGGCGATCGTGGCGTTGAGGGCCATCAGCGGCTCCAGTGGATATCGACGGGAAGTTCGACTACGGCCAGCACGCGGCCGATCGGATAGGTTGAGGATGCGCCCTGATCGACGGCGCGTTCAAGCACCGATTTCTTTTCGTCCCCGGTAATGGCGATCATCAGCGCGCGCGCCGAAGCAATCGCGGCATGGCTGAGCGTCACACGGGCGACGGGGGCCTCGGGCGGCAGCGGGTCGGGCATGACGCCCAGCGCGCGGCGTTCCTTGGGACCGGTCAGCGCTTCGGCCAGATCGGGGCCGGGAAAGATCGACGCGGTATGGCCATCGGCACCCATGCCGAGCAGGCACAGGTCGAGCGGCCAGTGCAGATCCTGCAACCGGGCATCGGCGGCGCGGCCCGCCGCCTTATAGTCCGCCGCCTTTTCGGCGGTCAGCGGGATCACCCGCGCGCCCTTGGGCAGGAACACCTTGGCGAGGCCGGTGACGTTCGACATCGCGTCACCCATCGGGACGATGCGGTCGTCGGTCGGAACGATCGTCACCCGCTTCCAGTCGAGCTTGGCCTTGACCAGCTTCTCATAGATCGGGGCAGGGGTGCGACCGCCCGCCAGCGCGATCACCGCCGCGCCGCGCGCATCGATCGCCGATTCGATGATGAACTGGATATCGCCGGCCAAAGCTTCGGCGAATTCGGCGGGTTCGTCATATTCCCACCATTCGATCTCTGTCATTCTGTCTTCCCGTGTATTTTTCCGTTCTGTTCGAGCTTGTCGAGAACCGGTTCTCGACGGACGCATCTCGACTTCGCTCGATGCTGCTCGAACTGAACGGGTTAATTATGGTGTGGAAGTGGAGCGCGTAAGGCGCTCACTCGTTCCACGTCACCCCGTCGCGTTCGGTCAGCGCGACGCTGGCATTCGGTCCCCAGCTACCCGACGGATAGCCCTTGGGACTGGTCGCATTCGCCTTCCACCCGTCGCGGATCGCGTCGATCCACATCCACTGCGCCTCCACTTCATCGCGACGGACGAACAGCGTCGGGTCGCCCTCGATCAGGTCGAGCAGCAGCCGCTCATAGGCGATGCGGCGGCGGGTGCCGGCAAAGGCGGTGGTCAGCGACAGGTCGAGCGGCACTTCGCGCAGGCGCACGCCGTCGCGGTCGAGGCCCGGTTCCTTGGCCATGACCAGCAGGCGGACATATTCCTCCGGCTGCAGGCGGATGACCAGCGTGTTGGGCTGCAACCGGCCGCCGCGATCGGCGAAGATCGAGTGCGGTACCGGTTTGAACTGGATCGAGATTTCCGAATGGCGATCCTGCATCCGCTTGCCGGTGCGCAGATAGAAGGGCACGCCCTGCCAGCGCCAGTTGTCGATATGCGCCTTCACTGCGACGAAGGTTTCGGTGTCCGAATCCTTGCCCAGTTCCTCGTCATAGCCGCGCACGATCTCGCCCTTGACCGCGCCGGCGTCGTACTGGCCGGTGACGGTGTGGCTGTTGACCTCGGCCGGGCCGATCGGGCGGAGCGAGCGCAGCACCTTGACCTTTTCATCGCGGATCGAGGTGCCGTCGAACTTCGCGGGCGGCTCCATCGCGATCAGCGCGACCAGTTGCAGGACGTGGTTCTGCACCATGTCGCGCAGCGCGCCGACCTCGTCATAATAGCCGGCGCGCCCTTCGAGGCCGACCGTTTCCGAGATGGTGATCTGGACATGATCGATGCCGCGCGCGTTCCACACCGGCTCGAACATCGCATTGCCGAAGCGCAGCGCGAGAATGTTCTGGACGGTTTCCTTGCCGAGATAATGGTCGATGCGGAAGGTCCGCTCCTCGGGAAAGGCGGCCGCGACCAGATCGTTGATCTCGCGGCTCGATTCGAGATCCTTGCCCAGCGGCTTCTCGAGGCTGATGCGGACGTTCGGACCGGCGAGGCCGGCGCTCTTCAGCCCGGTGATGGTCGGGCCGAACAACCACGGCGCAGTCGACAGGAAGATGGCGAGGCCGCCCGAAATGTCGCCGAGCTTCGTGGCGAGGTCTGCAAAGCCTTCGACGTTCGACGCGTCGAGCGGCTGATAATGGAGCCGCGCGAGGAAGCCGTCGATTGCCACTTCGTCCTTGCGATCGTCGGGCAGGAACTGGTCGAGCGCGTGTTTGGCGAACGCGCGGAACCCTTCGTCGTCATGCTCGTGCCGCGCGGTACCGGTGATCGTCAGCCCGTCGGGCAGCAGACCATCGGCATGGAGGCCGTAGAGCGAGGGGAGCAGCATACGTTGCGACAAATCCCCGGTCGCGCCGAACAACAGCAGCTTCGCTACCGCTTGCCTCGTCATGCGTGCTCCTATCTTCAAACTCGGTCCCGCGCGCTCCTAGCAGCCTATTTCGCAAACGCGAAGGCGGCATAGCTATGCGATGCGAAACGATTGCAGAACTGTCAGAATATTACAAACCGGCCGTATTTACAGTGTCAGTCCCGCCGTCTGGTCGAATCCGGCCATCAGGTTGAAATTCTGCACTGCCGCCCCGGCCGCGCCCTTGCCCAGATTGTCGAGCGTCGCGACCAGCCGCGCCTGGCCCGTTTCCATATTGCCGAACACGCGCAGCGAGAGGCGGTCGGTGCCGGCATCGGCCTCGATCGGGATCGCGCTGTCGTCGCCGTCGAGCACGCGCACCACCGGCGATTCGCGATAGGCCTCGCGCAACGTCTGCTCGATCGCCGACAGGCTGGGGCGGCGGTGGAAGGCGAAGAGCGGCAACGGCACCTCGACCACCATTCCGCGATAGGCGCGCGCTACCGAAGGCTGGAACAGCGGCGGATGGGCGAGGCGGGCGTGACGCTGCATTTCCGGCACATGCTTGTGCGCCAGCGACAGGCCATAGCCGAGCCATGCGGTATCGGTCTCGCCATTCTCGAACGCGGCGATCATTGCCTTGCCGCCGCCCGAATAGCCCGAGACGGCGTTGACGCTGACCGGCCATTCGTGCGGGATCAGCCCGGCGCGGACCAGCGGCCGGACCAGCGCGAGGAAACCGGTCGGATAGCAGCCGGGATTCGACACCCGCATCGCCGTCGCGATCGCGCCCGGCTGGGCCGGCTCCAGCTCCGCCATGCCATAGGTCCAGCCATCGGCGACACGGTGTGCGGTCGAGGCGTCGATCACGCGGGTCCGGTCGTTGTCGATCAGCGACACCGCTTCGCGCGCCGCGTCGTCGGGCAGGCAGAGGATGACGAAATCGGCATCGTTCAGCGCCTCGCGCCGCGCCGCCGGATCCTTGCGCCTGGCATCGTCGAGGGTGATGAAGTCGATCTCGGTCCGGCCCGACAGCCGGTCGGCGATTTCGAGGCCGGTGGTGCCGGCGGCACCATCGATGAAGACACGAACGGTCATGCGGGGCGCCTCCGGGCGCGAATGGGGCCGAACCGGTCGAGCGCGGCGACGGGTTCGCACCGCACGACGTCGTCGGCATGGATGGCGGTATCGCTATCGACCAGCATTGCGACATGGTCGTTAAAGTAGATCAAATCACCGCGTCGCAGCGGATCGCCGACGGCCAGCGGCGTGCCGATCGTCTCGGCCTGCAGGTCGAGGAAGCGGGGCGGGGGCGACCCGGCCAGCGACAGGGCGAGAAAGACCAGACCGGCGGCATCGACACCTTCGGCGGACCGGCCGCCGGGGATCGTCGGCACCCCCTGCAACCGGGTCGCATAGGCTACCGCATCGCCGACATCGTCGCCAAGCGGCAAGAGCGTTGCCCGCAGGACATAACCGCCATCGACCTCCGCCCATTCGTCATTTGCCGGCACCGCCGCAACGCGGCAGCCCATCGGCAGCGACAGGGGGAGGGGGCGATCGAGCGAGCGGTCGGCATGCAGAACCGCCTTCGCAGCCACGACGACATGCGTCGCGTCATAAGCCTCGACCAGCACATCGCGCGGTACGAAGCCGACACTGCCGTCGATCGGCGAGCGGCCCCAGCCATGGGTCGAGGTGAATTCGAGCACGTCGAACGGTTCGCCGGCAAGCGCCTGCGACACGACGATGCCGTCGGGGGCGTCGAGGATCGAGGTCGTCAGGCCGACGCTGCGGCGGGCGGGAACGGCATAATGCGGCGCGAACACCCGGTCGGCGAGACGGATATCGGCCAGATCACGGCGGACTGCGTCGATCCGGGAATCGAGCGCGACCGACCGGCCGCGCAGCGCGAAGCGGCTACGCGCTGGCGCGTCGTTGGAAGTCGCCGACGCCGTCGCCGCCCATGAACTGCCCGAACTCTGCAAGAAAATTGGCCCCTTCGCTGGTCTGAGCGACGAAGATGTTGCGCTTGTCGGCATCGTCGCGTTGGCGGCGGAGATAGCCGAGCGTACCCAAACGATTCAAGGCGCGCGTTACGACCGGCTTCGATACGTTCAGCGCACGTGCCAGACCGCGGACGGTATGGGGGCCGGGTTGCAGATAGACGATCATCATCAGCGCCATCTGGCGGTTGGTCAGGTCCGGCTCGCCCGAGCGTACATAGTCGACCAGGCCGTCCATCCATTTCTTCAAGGGGATCGTGGGGAACATCGCAGCAACCTAACGTCGATACAGGCCGTGAGGCGGGGTCGAAAGATGAACGTCGCAATTGCGCGCTTGGTTTCCCGGTCGATACGATAATGTTACGGATTGGTCGGTGGCGCTCGGTTGATTGGCGCGGCAGCCTCGCCTATGTGCCGCGCTTCGAACTCGCACTCCTTTCTTTCGGAAATGTTCCCCGACCATGTTCACCTTCCTGCTCGTCGTCCATGCGATCATCGCCGCGCTGCTCGTGACGGTGATCCTCATGCAGAAGTCGGAAGGCGGCGGGCTGACCACCGGCGGTAGCCCGTCGGGGCTGATGTCGGCGCGGGGAGCGGCTGATTTCCTGACGCGGGCGACCGCGATCCTCGCCGGGCTGTTCATCGCGATGAGCATCGCGCTGGCGGTGATCGCGGCGAATCGGGGGGCGAACTCGATCGATACCTCGCTGGCGCGGCCGACGACTCCGCCGCCCGCCGCCAGCGGGCCGGTCAATCCGGCCGCCGATCCGATCGGCAATCTGACGGGTGCCGATAACGGCGCGGTCCCGCTGGCCCGCTAAACCCACTTTCATCAACCGGTCCGTCGTATTTCGCGGGCGTGGGAGCAATCCCGCGCTTGGCGGCGATGGCGTTCGACGCTAGGCGATATCTCCCATGGCGCGGTATATCTTCATCACCGGCGGCGTGGTCTCGTCGCTCGGCAAGGGCCTCATGGCCGCCTCTCTCGCAGCACTCTTGCAGGCGCGCGGCTACAAGGTCCGCATCCGCAAGTTCGATCCCTATCTGAACGTCGATCCGGGCACGATGTCGCCCTATCAGCATGGCGAAGTCTATGTGACCGACGACGGGGCGGAGACCGACCTCGATCTCGGCCATTATGAACGCTTCACCGGCGTCGCGGCGCACCAGTCGGACAACGTAACGTCCGGGCGCATCTACCAGACGATCATCCAGCGCGAACGGCGCGGCGATTATCTGGGCGCGACGGTGCAGGTCGTCCCCCACGTCACCGACGCGATCAAGGCGTTCGCGCAGGCCGATACCGTCGATGACGACGGGCAGGACCTCGATTTCGTCCTGTGCGAGATCGGCGGCACGGTCGGCGACATCGAATCGCTGCCGTTCATCGAGGCGATCCGTCAGCTCAAGAACGAACTGGGCCGGGGCCGCTCGATCAGCATCCACGTCACGTTGGTGCCGTACATCGCGGCGGCGGGCGAGCTGAAGACCAAGCCGACCCAGCATTCGGTCCGTGAACTGGCGGCGTTGGGCGTGCAGCCCGACGTGCTGGTCTGCCGCTGCGAAAAGCCGCTGCCGGCAAGCGAGCGCGCCAAGATCGCACTGTTCTGCAACGTGCCGGCGGGCGCGGTCATCCCCGCGCTTGACGCGCCGAGCATCTACGCGGTGCCCGAACAATATCATGCCGAAGGACTGGACGCCGAAGTGCTCCGCGCCTTCGGTATCGAACCGGAAGGCAATCCGGACCTGTCGCGCTGGAGCGACATCATGGACCGGCTGCAGAATCCCGAAGGCGAGGTCACGATCGGCGTGGTCGGCAAATATGTCGGGCTGCAGGACGCGTACAAGTCGCTCAACGAGGCGCTGGTCCATGGCGGCATCGCCAACCGGGTGAAGGTCAATATCCGCTGGATCGATGCGGAACTGTTCGAGGGCGATCACGACCTGGTCGCCGCCGAGCTGGAGCCGTGCCACGCGATCCTCGTCCCCGGCGCATTCGGCGAGCGCGGTGCCGAGGGCAAGATCGCCAGCGTCCGCTTCGCGCGGGAACGCAAGGTGCCCTATTTCGGCATCTGCTTCGGGATGCAGATGGCGTGTATCGAGGGCGTGCGCACGACCGGCGGCATTCCGGATGCGTCGTCGACCGAATTCGGTCCGACCGAGCAACCGGTGGTCGGCATGATCACCGAATGGATGAGCCCCGAGGGCATCCAGAAGCGCGAATCGGACGGCGATCTGGGCGGCACGATGCGGCTGGGCGCCTATGAGGCGACGCTGACCGGCAATTCGGTGGTAGCGTCGATCTATGGCGGCACGACGATCAGCGAGCGGCATCGCCATCGCTACGAGGTCAATACCGGCTATCGCGACCTGCTCGAATCGGGTGGGCTGGTCTTTTCGGGCATGTCGCCTGACGGGATGCTCCCCGAAATCGTCGAGCGGCCCGACCATCCGTGGTTCGTCGGCGTGCAGTTCCACCCGGAACTCAAGTCCAAGCCGTTCGACCCGCACCCGCTGTTCGCGAGCTTTATCGCCGCGGCGGTGAAGCAGTCGCGGTTGGTCTGAGGCGCACAGGGTAGCCCCACCAATTACGTCATCCCAGGGCGACCCCGGGGTCCCGCTTCAATTCGAGACCTTCGCCTGGATCGTACCCCGGCGAAGGCCGGGGCCCAGTTGGGGGACTTCGGTGATCGGCGGAGGAACCTTCCCAACTGGACCCCGGCCTTCGCCGGGGTACGGCTCTTGTTCGGCTACGCTCGGGACTGTTGCATAAGTCGCGAAAGAGCTGGCGGAGATGTCGCATCGCTCGGCCACCGATCCGAAGAATCGGAACGGGCGCCCGAACCCATCCGGTTCGGGCGCCCGCCCACGGCGCGCAAGGGAGCAGCGCGCCGTAGTTTAGGCAGCGTGTGCCGGATCGTCGGTCTTGGTCGCGTCGTTCGCGATGACCGGCTGTTCGGTCGTGCCGCCGATCGCAATCCGGCGCGGCTTCATGGCGTCGGGGACCTCGCGACGCAGGTCGATGGTCAGCAGGCCATCGGCAAGGTCGGCGTGTTCGACGACGATGAAATCGGCCAGTTCGAACCGGCGTTCGAAGCTGCGGTTGGCGATGCCCAGATGCAGGACCGCGCTCTTCTGTGCGTCGGTCTGGTCGGCCTTACGGCCCGAGACGACGAGCAGGTTCTGCTGGGCGGTGATGTCCACCTCTTCGCGCTTGAACCCGGCAATCGCGAGCGTGATGCGGTAGCGATCCTCGGCGAGGCGTTCGAGATTGAAGGGCGGATAATTTTCGCCCGTGGTCGCGCGCGCGTTGTTTTCGAGCATGTCGAACAGACGGTCGAAACCGATGGTCGAGCGGCGATACGGGGTGAAGTCGAAGCTACGCATGTCAAATCCTCCAGATGAAGCGAGTTGAACCGAGCGGCATCCACAAAGCGATGCCGGTTCGTGAACGGCCCAAAGGCACCGTTCGCGAACCGATATGGTTCGAAGGTGAAGGGCTTCAAGCGGATCTTCGGCGAATTTTTTGCGGCGCTCCGCGACCGATTGCTCGGAACAAGGGCGATTGATAGTCAGGGACTGCAACGCATCTTCGTCATTCCCGCGCAGGCGGGAATCCATAGCCGCTATCGCCTCCGACGGATCGGCGGCCTTGGCCCATATGGACTCCCGCCTGCGCGGGAATGACGATGGGGTGTGCGTCGGTCAAAGCCCCGTGTGATGGAGTGAATGTTGTCAGGTCGCGGATCGCCCGCTGTCCTACAAGAAGCGACCGCGCCATCATGCGCGATGGTCGGCCGGCACATCGACTTCTAGAGCGGTTTCCGATCAGGTTGGATCACCGGCACGGAGGTGATTTTGGTTCGGGGCGAGGCGCAAGGAGGGAGCGATGCCGAAGCATCGTGACCGACGAAGCAACGCTGCCCCGAGCCGAAATCACCCCGCCGCGTCAGCGGTCGCCCGTAGGGCGATGACGGTGGTTCAAGCTGGTCGGAAACCGCTCTAGCCGCTTCTATCGATCGTATCGGTTGGCCCGACGCACTGCGGCAAGCGTGAACTTTGTGAACTTTGACGCACGGCTGCTGCCAGCAGTGACCACAATAGATAACGATCCAAGTGACTTACAATCAGCCGCGTGATCCGATGCAATGGAGGCCGGATACCCGTCATGGCCTTTCATCCCGGAACCAAAAGGCCCTGAAACGGCAAACGGCCGGACTGTCACCAGCCCGGCCGCCTGCGTGACGATCGTTCGTCAGCCCCCTTGGTTGCCACCGCTTCTACGCCCCTTCCCCCCTTCCAGGGCGGAGCCGGTTGGCCTCCCCGAACCGTGGCCTTGCTTGCCTGCGCTTCGTGGCACTCTCGATACGGAACCGCGCCTATTCTGTCACCGGCTTTGCGGCAGCTTTGCTACGGTTTTGCTAACCATGTGTCGATTCGGCAACAGCATGGATTGAAGTCGGACCCGCGCCTACCTACAGCCCGACCAACGCCCCCGTTCGAGGACACCGACCGCCCTTATGCTGCTATCGCGTTACGAGCGGATGATCGCCCGCCGCTATCTCCTGCCCGGACGGGGCGAGGCGTTCATCGCGCTGGTCGCATCGATCAGCCTCGTCGCGGTGATGCTGGGCGTCGCCGCGCTGGTCATCGTGATGAGCGTGATGAATGGCTTCCGCGCCGAGTTGTTCGACAAGATCGTCGGGCTGAACGGCCATGCACTGATCCAGGGGTATAATAATCAGCTGCCCGACTGGCGTCGTATCGCGGCGGAGGCACGGCGGACGCCGGGCGTTACCAGCGCGACGCCGCTGATCGAACAGCCGCTGTTCGCGACCTATAACGGCCGGTCCGAATTCATCCTGATGCGCGGCATGCGGATCGAGGATATCCGCGACAACCCGACGATCCGCGACAATGTCAAACAGGGGTCGCTGAACGCGGTGACGCCGGGCAGCGGCAATGTCGTGATCGGCAGCAGGCTGGCGATGGCGCTGGGCGTGACCGTCGGCAGCGAGATCACGATCATCAGCCCGCAGGGGCCGACGACCCCGTTCGGCACGATGATTCGGCAGGTGCCCTATCGCATCGCGGCGATCGTCGAGGTCGGGGTATATGATTACGACAAGGCGTTCGTCATCATGCCGATCGAGGATGCGCAGCAATTGCTGCTGACCGGCGATTCGGTCGGATCGATCGAACTGGAGACGTCCGACCCCGACGATGTCGGCCGCATCCTGGCGCCGTTGCGCGAGAAATATGTCGCCAGCGCCCAGATCACCGATTGGCGACAGCTCAATTCCGAACTGTTCCAGGCGCTGTCGGTCGACCGGATCGTCACCTTCACCGTGCTGTCGATCATCATCCTGATCGCGGTGTTCAACATCCTGTCGTCGCTGATCATGCTGGTCCGCGCCAAGACGCGCGACATCGCGATTCTGCGGACGATGGGGGCGACGCGCGGCGGGCTGCTGCGCATCTTCATGACGGTCGGCACGACAATCGGCGCGCTGGGCGTGGGGGCGGGGCTGATCCTTGGCTTCGTGTTCCTGACCTTCCGGCAGAAGGTGGTCGAGGGCATCGGCGCGGTGACCGGCATCGATATCTGGGACCCGACGATGCGCTATCTCACCGAATTGCCGTCGAAGGTCGATCCGGTCGAGGTGGTGACGATCGCGCTGGTCGCCTTGCTCTTCTCGTTCCTCGCCACGCTGTATCCGGCGTTCAAGGCGGCCAATACCGATCCCGTGCAGGTGCTGCGTTATGACTGAACCGGTCCTCCAGACCCGCGCATTGCAGCGGAGCTTTACGCAAGGCGCGGTGACGATCGACGTGCTGCGCGGGGTCGACCTGACCATCGCGCCGGGCGAGATCGTCGCGCTGCTGGGACCTTCGGGGTCGGGCAAGTCGACGCTGTTGCAGGCGGTCGGCCTGCTCGAAGGCGGCTTCGAGGGCGAGATTCTGGTCTGTGGCGAACAGGTCGCGAAGGCTGGTGCCAATCGCCGGACCGAGGTGCGGCGCGACCGGATGGGGTTCATCTATCAGTTCCACCACCTGCTGCCCGATTTCAACGCGCTGGAGAATGTCGTGCTGCCGCAACTGGTACGTGGCGGCACGCGGGCGGAGGCGAATGCGCGGGCCGAGGAATTGCTGACCGCGCTTGGATTGGGCAAGCGGCTCGACCATCGGCCGAGCCAGTTATCGGGCGGCGAGCAGCAGCGGGTGGCGGTGGCGCGCGCGCTGGCCAATCGCCCCGCACTGGTGCTCGCCGACGAACCGACCGGCAATCTGGACGAGGCGACGGCCGATGTGGTGTTCGCCGAATTCGTCCGGCTGGTGCGCGGGCAGGGGTCGGCGGCGCTGGTCGCGACGCATAACGAGCGGCTGGCCAACCGCATGGACCGGGTGGTCCGCCTGCACGACGGGGTGCTCGCATGAGCGACCTGTACGATCTGCCGGTGCGGACTGCCGACGGTGCCGAGACGACGCTGGCCGATTATCGCGGCACGGTCCTCCTGATCGTCAACGTCGCGTCCAAATGTGGTTTCACGCCGCAATATGCCGGGCTGGAAGCGCTGCGCCGCAGGTTCGGCGCGCAGGGCTTCGCAGTGCTCGGCTTCCCCTGCAACCAGTTCGGCGGGCAGGAGCCGGGCGACGCGGCGGAAATCGCGCAATTCTGTTCGCTGACCTATGACGTCAGCTTTCCCGTCTTCGCCAAGGTCGATGTGAATGGCGCAGCGGCCGCGCCGCTGTTCCGGGCATTGAAGAAGGCCGCGCCGGGTGTGCTGGGCAGCGAGGGGGTGAAATGGAACTTCACCAAATTCCTGGTCGGGCGCGACGGGCGGGTGCAGCGGTTCGCGCCGACCACAAAGCCTGAGGACCTTGAAGGGGCGATCGTCGCGGCGTTGGGGTAAGTTCGTCGTTCGCGACACCCGCTCCACAACGTCACTCCGGATCGAGTCCGGGATGACGCAGGGGCATTTGTAACCGCGCGCCCACTGGTCGAATCACGGTCGGATGGTTAGGTCCATCGGATGGCGCATTCCGGGTTCGTACCGCTTCGTATCTTCTCCTCCTTCACCATGCTGGAAGGGGCGATCGATCCGAAGGCGATTGCCAAGGTCGCGCGCAAACTGGGCTTTCCTGCTGCCGGCCTGTCCGACCGCAACGGGCTATATGCGGCGATGGCGTTCTCCGACGCGTGCAAGGATCAGGGCGTACAGCCGGTGGTCGGCACGTTGCTGGCCGTCGCGCGCCCGGGCGGGGCGGATGGTGTTGAGCCGGAGATCGACTGGCTGCCGCTCTATGCGCAGAATCCGCGCGGCTACGACAATCTATGTGCGTTGGTGTCGATGGCGCATCTCGACCGGCCGGTCGAAATTCCGGCGCACGTGCCGATCGATGCCCTGATCGGGCGCAGCGAAGGGCTGGTCGCGTTGACCGGAGCGGGCGACGGCGCGCTGGCGCGGCTGTTCGCTGCGGGGCGCGACGATGAGGCGGCGGCCTATGCCGACCGGTTGCAGGCGCTGTTCGGCGACCGGCTCTATGTCGAGATCGCTCGGCGCGACGATGCGATCGAGGCCAAGGCGGAACCGCACTTGCTCGACCTCGCTTATGCCCGCGACCTGCCACTGGTCGCGACCAATCCGTGCTGTTTTGCCGATGCCGACTTCCACGACGCCCACGACGCCATGCTGTGCATCGCGTCGTCCAGCTATGTTGCCAGCGAGGATCGCCAGCGTTCGTCGCCACAGGCATGGCTGAAACCCGCGCCGGTGATGCAGGAGATGTTCGCCGACCTGCCCGAAGCGCTGGCCAACACATTGGTCGTCGCGCAGCGCTGCGCGGTGGCCGCCCCGAAGCGCAAGCCGATCCTGCCGAGCCTTGCCGGCGATCGCGAGGGTGAGGCGCTGAAGCTGCGCGTCGATTCGCGCGCGGGCCTGGTCGATCGGCTGCGCAAGATCGTCGCGCTTGAAGCGGGCATGGTGACTGCCGAGGTCGCGGTGGAGGCACCCGCGCCATGGGAAGATGCGCCGGCGCCCGCCGTGACCGGCAAGGTGCCGGAATTGTCCGAGGACGAACTGGTCGCGCGGTTCCCCGACTATTTCCAACGGCTCGATTTCGAACTCGACGTCATCTGCCAGATGGGGTTTCCGGGCTATTTCCTGATCGTCGCCGACTTCATCAAATGGGCGAAGGATCACGATATTCCGGTCGGGCCGGGCCGTGGTTCGGGTGCAGGCTCGGCGGTCGCGTGGGCGCTGACCATCACCGATCTCGACCCGATCAAGCTGGGGCTGCTGTTCGAACGCTTCCTGAACCCCGAACGTGTGTCGATGCCCGACTTCGACATCGACTTCTGCGAAACCCGGCGTGGCGAGGTCATCCGCTACGTCCAGCAGAAATATGGCCGCGATCAGGTGGCGCAGATCATCACCTTCGGTAAGCTGAAGGCCCGCGCGGTGCTCAAGGACACCGGCCGCGTGTTGCAGATGAGCTATGGTCAGGTCGATCGCCTCGCCAAGCTGGTCCCGAACCATCCGACCGATCCATGGACGCTCGACCGCGCGATCAACGGCGTCTCGGAGCTGAACCAGCAGTACGAGCGCGAGGAGGATGTCCGGCGGCTGCTCGACCTTGCCATGAAGCTGGAGGGGTTGCCGCGGCATAGTTCGACCCACGCGGCGGGCGTGGTGATCGGCGACCGGCCGTTGGCGCAACTGGTACCGCTGTACCGCGATCCGCGATCGGACATGCCGGTGACGCAGTTCGACATGAAATATGTCGAGGGCGCGGGCCTGGTGAAGTTCGACTTTCTGGGCTTGAAAACGCTCTCGGTCCTCAAATTCGCGGTCGAATTGTTGGCGCGGCGCGGGATTGTCGTCGATCTCGACAGTCTGCTCTGGGATGACGAAGCGACCTACGAACTCCTCAAGCGCGGCGATACGGTCGGCGTGTTCCAGCTCGAATCGGAAGGGATGCGGCGAACGCTGACCGCGGTACGCCCGAGTAATTTCGGCGACATCATCGCGCTCGTCTCGCTGTACCGGCCGGGGCCGATGGACAACATCCCCTCGTTCGGCGCGCGCAAGGCGGGGCGCGAGGAGTTGATCTACCCGCACGACCTGCTCGAACCGATCTTGAAGGAGACCTACGGGATCTTCGTCTATCAGGAACAGGTGATGCAGGCCGCACAGATCCTGGCCGGCTATTCGCTCGGCGGCGCCGACATGCTGCGCCGCGCGATGGGCAAGAAGGTCAAGGCGGAGATGGACGCGCAGCGCTCGATCTTCGTCAAAGGCTGTGCCGAAGTGAACGGCATCCCGGCGGCAAAGGCCAATGAGCTGTTCGACTTGATCGACAAGTTCGCAGGCTATGGCTTCAACAAGAGCCACGCCGCCGCCTATGCGTTGCTGGCGTATCAGACGGCATGGCTGAAGGCGCATCATCCGCACGAATTTTATGCGGCATCGATGGCGTTCGATTATGCGCAGACGGACAAGCTGGCGATCTTTGTCGATGATATGAAACGGCTGCGGATCGACTGCCTGCCGCCGTGCATCAACGCCAGTGACGCGACCTTCGGCGTGGAAGAGACCGAAGGCGGCCTTGCGGTGCGCTATGCGCTGTCGGCGCTGAAGGGCGTCGGCGAGCGCGCGATGGAATTGATGGTCGAGGAACGCGGGGCCAAGGGACCGTATAAGTCGCTCGACGATTTCGCGACGCGGGTCGATCCGAAGCTGTTGAACAAGCGCCAGATCGAAACGCTGGCGGCGGCGGGCGCGTTCGACTGTATCGCACTCGACCGTGCCGGGGTCCATGCGCTCGCCGACACGCTGATGGCGACGGCGCAGCGGACCGAAGCGAACCGGTCGAGCGGGCAGGGCGGGTTGTTCGGTGAGGCGAGTGGCGCGGTCGAGGCGGCGATCCGGATGCCCGACGTGCATTGGTCGCTGACCCAGGCGATCGCGGCGGAAAAGGACGCGTTCGGCTTCTATTTCTCGGCCCACCCGCTCGATCGCTACGCGCATCTCGCCAGTGCCCATGGTGCGCGCAAGATCGCCGATCTCGCCGATACCCATGTGCCCGAGGGCGGGCGAGTCGGCGCGACGGTGGCGGCGTTGGTCGAGGATGCACGCTGGCGTACCTCCGCGCGGGGCAAGCGCTACATGATGGCGACGCTGTCCGACGCGACCGGACAGGTGCCGGTGACGTGTTTCGACGAGGGGCCGGCGAACGATCTGGAAGCGGCGGGCAAGGTCGGCGGGTGCGGACTGTTCACGCTCGAACTCGATCGCCGCGCGGGCGACGAGAGTGCGCGGGCGACCGTCAAGGCGTTGAAGCCGTTCGATATGATCGCGCGCGACGTGCGGCTGCGGCTGGACCTGACCATCGACGATGCTGCCGCCTATCCGGCGCTGGCGGGATTGATGATGGTCGAGCGTGGCGGGCGTGGCGAAATCTGGGTATCGGTACCCGCCATCGACGGAATCGAAGCTCGGGTATGCCTGGGTCGCGATTTTCGGATTGATGGCGAGCTTGCCGAACGGGTCGGCAGGCTGCAAGGTGTCGCCCAAGCGGCGTTCGATACGGTGAAGCCACCGATCGCCGCCGTCGGATAGGGGCGGTACAGCCCCGTTCGCGAAGGAGAGTGCGCGTGCTGGGCGGAATGCAGGATTTCGAACTTCGAGTACCCCGCTTGCTCGATCATGCCGAACGCGAGCATGGCGGGCGCGAGATCGTCACCCGCTGGGCGAACGGCAGCGAGACGCGGACCAACTGGGCGGGCATTGCCCGCGACGCGCGGCGGCTGGCGCAGGCGCTGGAACGGCTCGGCATCCAGCCGGGCGACCGGGTGGCGACGATGGCGATGAACCATGCCCACCACCTGATCGCGTGGTATGGGGTGATCGGGATGGGCGGGATCGTTCATACGATCAATCCGCGGCTGTTCGACGACCAGCTTGCCTATATCGCCGACCATGCCGGCGACCGGGTGCTGCTCTACGATGCGGTGTTTGC
The DNA here is from genome assembly GCF_022664395.1 of Sphingomonas lacusdianchii. Taxonomy (GTDB): domain Bacteria; phylum Pseudomonadota; class Alphaproteobacteria; order Sphingomonadales; family Sphingomonadaceae; genus Sphingomonas; species Sphingomonas lacusdianchii. The sequence goes on from NZ_JAKRET010000005.1 coordinate 59,942, forward strand.
GCCCATTGTCGCGCGGATGAGACCGCGCCTGTCGGGCATCGAACATTTCATCGTGATGGACGGTGACGGGCCGGACGGCTTTGCCGCGCTGATCGCACCCGAAACCGGCGACTATGCGTGGGTCGAGGGCGACGAGCGCGACCACTGCATGATCTGCTATACCAGCGGCACGACCGGTGACCCGAAGGGCGTGATCTATTCGCACCGATCGAACGTGCTGCATGCCATTGCCGAGTTGCAGCCCGACGAATTCGACCTGTCGCAGCGCGCGGTGTGCCTGCCGGTGGTGCCGATGTTCCATGCCGTCGGCTGGGGACTGCCCTTCGCCGCGCCGGCGGTGGGGGCGAAGATCGTGTTCTCGGCGGTCAACGAACCGGCGGTGCTGTGCGACCTGATGAACCGCGAACGGGTGACGCATTCGGCGGGGGTCCCGACCGTGTGGTTCGCGATGTTCCAGTATATGGACGCCACCGGCCACAGTCCCGAGCATCTGAAGGTCGTGACGATCGGCGGATCGGCTGCTCCACGCGCGATGATCGAGCGGATCATGCGGATGGGCGTGCGGGTCAACCACGCCTGGGGTATGACCGAGACGTCGCCGATCGGGACGATGGGCGCGCCGGGGGCGGACTGGGACGATCTGAGCTTCGATCAGCGCGTCGATCAGGTGTGCCGACAGGGCAAGGTGCCGTTCGGCGTCGAACTGCGCACCGTCGACGAGGATGGCGCGATCCTGCCGCGTGATGGCGCGACGTCGGGCCGGTTGCAGGTGCGCGGGCCATGGGTCCTCAAACGCTATTTCCGCGACGAAGCCGGGGACGCGCTGACGCCGGACGGCTGGTTCGACACCGGCGACGTGGCGATGCTGCATCCCGACGGGACGATGCAGATTACCGACCGGGCGAAGGACGTCATCAAATCGGGCGGCGAATGGATCAGTTCGGTCGATCTGGAGAACGCCGCGGTCGGGTGCCCCGGTGTGGCGGAGGCGGCGGCGATCGGCGTACCCCATCCGCGCTGGGACGAACGGCCGGTGCTGCTGGTGGTCAAGCGGCCGGGGGCGGAGGTGACGGCGGAAGGCGTGCTGGCGCATCTGGCGACGAAGGTCGCGAAATGGTGGCTGCCCGACCGGGTGATCTTCGTCGACGCCCTGCCGCACAGCGCGACGGGCAAGTTGAAGAAGGCGGCGTTGCGCGAGGCGTATCAAGGGGTGTTGGGATAAGGGACCGGCCTGTTCACGGGTTCGCCCAGACACATGGATGTCGTTGCCCGACGGATCGCCCCTACACCACCGGCTCCGCGAACAGCCCGGTCATGACCGTCGACGCATAGAAGCCCACCGCCCGTTCGCGCGGCATGGTCGCGGCCCAGCCCCGCATGTCGAAGGCCGCGTTCTGCAATGCCATCAGCGCCTGCGCCGCGATCAATGGATCGACAGGGCGCAGCGAGCCTTCGGCGATGCCGTCGCTGATCGTTCCGGCAAAGCGGCGGGCGATGCGGTTCGAGCGGTCGACCATCGCCTGTCGCACCGTCGTCGGCAGGCCGGACAGGGCGGTTGTGCGCAATAGCGGCCCCTGTTCGGTGAACTGCGCATCGATCAGCATCGCCAGCGTGCTCGACAGACGCTGCCAATGGCTGCCGCCGTCGCGATCGGCGGCACGCTGTGCGGCGCCGATCGTGTCGAAACTGCGGCGGTAACAGGCGATGACCAGATCGTCCTTGGCATCGAGATGGTGGTAGAACGACCCCTTGGTCACGTTCAGTTCGGAGGCGATCCGCTGGACCGAGGCACCGCGATAGCCGAGTTCGTTGATGAGTCGGGTGGCGGCGCGAAGGAAGGCGTCGCGCGCCGGTTCGGCATCGGCCTGCTCGGGCGCGAGCGGACGCGGGGTCCAGCGCTGGCCGGGGCCGGCGAGGCCGTGGCGGAACACGTCCATCAACCGCGCCTCGACCCGGTCATATTGGTCGGGTTCGTAGCGTTCGAGCCAGACGGTCAGCCAGAAACAGTTTTCGAGCAGGACATGCGCACGGGCACCCTGGATATCCTTTGCAATGCGGTCGCGCGGTTCGCCCCATAAGGTCCGCGTCTTGCGAAAGACGTCGCGCCAGCCGGACAATAGCCGCGCCTTGAACGGGTCCTCCATCGCCCGCAGGTCGGACAGCATCGCGACCGGGCGTTCCTCGCCGGCTTCGATCCGGCGCTGGCGATCGAAATGGATCGACAGGAACCTCGCGACGCGCGCCTCGGGCGTGGGTTCGAGCAGGGCTTCGTCGAGCGACGCCTGCAGCCAAGCGAGCGTGTGATCGAAGGCGGCGGCGGCAAGGTCTTCCTTGCGCTTGAAATAATAGGTGACGCTGGTGGTGTTCAGCCCGACCCGGCGGGCGACATCGGCGAAGGTCATCCCCTTCGCACTGGCTTCGTTGATCGCCTCCGCCGCCGCCGCGAGAATGGCGTCGCGTTTGGCACGATAGCGTTTGGTGGCCCCGTCGGTCGTCGTCATGCATGCGACCCTAGCAGATCGGGTGTGGAGCCCAAGTCCATTTTCTTACCGATACGCGACGTCATCGGCGCTTTACCGAATATGCGGTATGGCATAGACCGGCAAAAACAGGTTGCAGCGGGAGACGGATTTTGGACTTTTCGCTAAGCGAACGCGAAACCCATTGGCGCGACCGTGTCGCGGCGTTCCTTGCCGAGCATGTCGCGCCCGCTGACCATGGTTATCATCGCGAAGTCGCAAGCGGGGATCGCTGGGCGCCGGTTGAGATGCTGGAGCCGCTGAAGGAGCGGGCGCGGGCGGCAGGGCTGTGGAACCTGTTCATGCCGCCGCATTCGGGCGCGCCAATGGTCGACGAGACCTTTGCGTTCGAAGGGACCCAGTTGTCGAACCTCGAATACGCGCTGTGTGCCGAGGCGATGGGGCGGTGGCATTGGGCGAGCGAGGTGTTCAACTGCTCGGCCCCCGACACCGGCAATATGGAAGTGCTGCACCGCTATGGCACGCGGGCGCAAAAGGAGGCGTGGCTGCGGCCGTTGATGGAGGGCATGATCCGCTCCGCCTTCCTGATGACCGAGCCGGCAGTGGCATCGTCGGACGCAACCAATATCGAGACCCGGATTGTCCGCGACGGCGACGACTATGTGATCGACGGACGCAAATGGTGGTCGTCGGGGACCGGTGATCCGCGCTGCAAGGTCGCGATCGTGATGGGCAAGACCGACCTCGATGCGCCGCGCCATCGGCAGCAGAGCATGATCCTGGTGCCGATGGATACGCCCGGCGTGCGGATCGAGCGGATGCTGCCGGTCTATGGCTATGATCACGCTCCGCATGGTCATGGCGAGGTGGTGCTGGACAAGGTCCGGGTACCGGCCAGCAACCTGCTGCTGGGCGAGGGGCGCGGGTTCGAGATCGCGCAGGGTCGGCTGGGTCCAGGGCGCATCCACCATTGCATGCGGACGATCGGGGTGGCCGAAATGGCGCTGGAGGCGATGGCGAAGCGGTTGCAATCGCGCGTCGCATTCGGGAAGCGGATCGCCGATCATTCGATCTGGGAACAGCGGGTGGCGCGGGCGCGGATCGACATCGAGATGACGCGGCTGCTGTGCCTGAAGGCCGCCGACATGATGGACCGTGCGGGGAACAAGGCCGCGCAGGGCGAAATCGCGATGATCAAGGTGCAGGCGCCGACCATGGCGCTGGCGATCCTCGACGACGCGATCCAGGCGCATGGCGGGGGCGGGGTGTCGGACGACTTCCCGTTGGCGGCGGCGTGGGCGGGGGTCCGCACGCTGCGCTTTGCCGACGGGCCGGATGAAGTCCATAACCGCGCGATCGCGCGGGCGGAGTTTGCGCGAGTGTCCGGTGGGCAGTGAGGTGGACCTCGATCTCGACCGTCTGACGACATGGTTGGGGGAGCGGCCGGTCGCGGTGACACGCTATCCGGGCGGGCAGAGCAATCCGACCTATCGGGTCGATTTGCCGACCTGTTCCTATGTGCTGCGGCGAAAGCCGTTCGGGGTGCTGCTGCCGAGCGCCCATGCGATCGAACGCGAATATCGGCTGATCGCGGCGCTGCATCCGACCGGCTATCCGGTGCCGCGGCCGGTCGGGCTGTGCGAGGATGCGGCGGTGATCGGCGCGCCCTTCTACCTGATGGAGCGGGTTGCGGGGCGGACGATCTGGAACGGGGCGATGCCCGACCTGTCCCCCGATGCGCGGCGTGCGCATTACGAGGCGATGGTCGATGCGCTGGCGGCGCTGCACGCGATCGATCCGGTGGCGGTCGGCCTGGGCGACTATGGCAAGCCGGGCAATTATTTCGAGCGACAGGTGGCGCGCTGGACCCGGCAATATCGCGCCAGCCAGACCGACGATCTGGCGGATGTCGAGCGGCTGATCGAGTGGCTGCCGCGCACGGTACCGACGCAGGATCGGGTGGCGATCGTCCATGGCGACTACCGGATCGACAATCTGATCTTTGCCGAGGACGGGGCGCAGGTGGCGGCGGTGCTCGACTGGGAACTGTCGACGCTGGGCGATCCGCTGGCCGATTTCACCTATCTGCTGATGAACTGGATGACGCCCGCCGATGGCCGGTCGGGCATTGCGGGTTTGAGCGGCGGCGATAGCGGCATTCCGACGATGGATGCGGTCGTGGCGCGATATTGCACGGCGACCGGACGCGACGGCGTGCCGGGGCTCGACTGGTATTTTGCGTACAATCTCTTCCGCCTGACCGGGATCGTACAGGGGATCAAGCAGCGGGTGCGCGACGGCAACGCGTCGAGCGCGCAGGCGGCAAGGATGGCGGAGCGGGTGCCCGAATTGGCTGCGGCGGCGTGGCGCTTTGCGGAACAGGTGGGGGCGTGATGCGGTTTGCGGGAAAGTCGGTGCTGGTCACCGGCGCGGGATCCGGCATCGGGCGGGCCTGCGCACTGGCTTTCGCGCGCGAAGGTGCCAGGGTGGTCTGCGGCGATCGGGATGGGGCGGACGCGACCGTCGCGCTGATCGAGGCGGCGGGCGGTAGCGCGGTCGCCTGTTCGATGGATGCCGGGGCGGATGCGGATGTCGCGCGGGCGGTGGCGCTGGCGGTCGACCGGTTCGGCGGAATCGATGTCGTCCATGCCAATGCCGGAATTTCGGGTGGTCTGGCCGGGCTGTTCGAGCAGAGCGCCGAGGACTGGGCGGAAATCCTGCGGGTCAATCTGATCGGCCCGTTCCTTGCCATTCGCCATGCCGCGCCAGTGATGGCGGCGGCGGGCGGCGGCGCGATCGTCTGTACCGCGAGCGTCGCCGGACTGCGATCGGGCGCGGGCGGGGCGGCCTATTCCGCGTCGAAGGCCGGGGTCATCAATCTGGTCCAGACCGCTGCACAGCAATTGTCGGGATCGGGCGTTCGGGTGAATGCGGTATGCCCCGGGCTGATCGAGACGGGCATGACGGCCATGGTTTACGACCACGCCCGCCAGTCGGGGAAGGAAGCGCGGATCGGCCGCCTCAACCCGCTGCGGCGCGGTGGCGAGGCGGAGGAGATCGCCCGTGTCGTCCTGTTCCTCGCTTCGGGCGAGGCGAGCTATGTCAACGGGCAGGCATGGGCAGTGGATGGCGGCCTGTCGTCGAGCCACCCGTTCACCCGGCAGGACTATGGGCGTACCGCCGTGTAAGGGTCCGGAACGAATGCGGCTTTCCATGCTTGTCAGCGCGAGGATGAAGGAGCTCCCGCACATGACCGACATGCTGAAACCGCCGGTGCGCTACACCGCCGCACTCGAACAGCCCGCGGCGGACGAGGCGGAGACGGTCGCTGAAATGGAGCAGGCGTTCGACACGATCCTGACGACCACGTCGAAGGATTATGGCAAGGCGGTGCGGGCGGTCCATGCCAAGTCGCATGGCATATTGAAGGCGGAACTAAGCGTTCATGACGACCTGCCGCCCGAGCTGGCGCAGGGGCTGTTCGCCGCGCCGGGCGTGTATCCGGTCTGGATGCGGTTTTCGACCAATCCGGGCGATATCCTCGACGATGCGATCGGTCTGCCGCGCGGGCTTGCGTGGAAGGTGATGGACGTCGATGGCGAACGCCTGCCCGGTGCGGGTGGGCGCACGCAGGATTTCGTGATGGTCAACGCCCCCGCCTTTGCCGCGCCGACGCCCGCGAAGTTCGCCAGCAATCTGAAGCTGCTGGCAAAGACCACAGACAAGGCGGAATGGGCGAAGAAGGCACTGTCCTATGTCCTGCGCGGCGCAGAGGCGGCATTGGAGGCAATCGGGACCGAAAGCACCTTGCTGAAGACGATGGGCGGCTCGAAGAACGTCCATCCGCTCGGCGAGACTTATTTCTCGGCGACCCCGTTCCGGCATGGGTCCTATGTCGCGAAATATCAGGTGGTGCCGGTATCGCCCGATCTAACCGCGCTGACCGATGTGGTCGTGGATACCAACGGGCGACCGAACGCGATCCGCGAAGATCTGCAAGCGTCGGCAGCGAACCTGCGGGGCGAGTGGGAGGTGCGCGTGCAGTTGCTGCGCGATCCCGAGGCGCAACCAATCGAGGATGCCGCGACGCCGTGGCCGGAAGAGGTCAGCCCGTATCTGACGGTGGCGACCCTGCGCTGCGAACCGCAGGATAGCTGGTCGGCGGACAAGGTAGCTACGGTCGACGAAGAGTTGCGGTTCAGCGTGTGGACCGGACTGGCGGCGCATCAGCCGCTGGGCGGGGTGAACCGGGTCCGGAAGCCGGTCTACGACCATTCGGCGCAGTATCGCGAGCGCTTCAACGGCTGTCCGCTGCACGAGCCGGGGTAAGGGCGTCTACCTCCTCACTCGCACCAGACCCTCTTGGGCGACGCTTGCCACCAGCCGCCCGTCGCGCGCGAAGATGCGGCCCCGATTGAAACCTCGTGCATGACCGGCCCATGGGCTGTCGGTGGTGTAGAGCAGCCACTCGTCGGCGCGGAACGGTTCGTGCAGCCACAGTGCATGGTCGAGACTCGCGGTCTGGACCTGCTCCATCATCCAATGGACGCCGTGCGGTAGCATCGAGGTGCCCAGCAGCATCATGTCGCTGGCATAGGCGAGGATCGCGCGGTGCAGCGTCGCATCGTCGCCGAGCGGCGCGACGGCGCGGAACCAGCCATTCTGGTATGGGGCGCGGGGACCCGGGGCGGTCAGCTGGTCGGCCTCGACCGGGCGGATCTCGATTGGGCGGGCGCGCAGAAACAAGCGACGGAACTTGTCCGGGATGCGGTCCTGCATCGCTTCGCGCAACTCCCGGTCGGATTGCAGCGCCTCGGGCGGCGGCACGTCGGGCATCGCGTCCTGATGAACCAGCCCGTCCTCTGGCAACTGGAACGACGCCGCCATGTTCAGGATCGCCTGTCCACGCTGCATTGCGATCACACGGGCATTGGCGAAGCTGCGCCCGGCGAAGTCGCGGACGACGCGGTAGATGATCGGATGCTGCTCGTCGCCGGGGCGCAGGAAATAAGCGTGCAGCGAATGGGCGATCTTGGCCCCGCCGATCGAGCGTTGCGCCGCCTGCAGCGCCTGCCCAATCACCTGCCCGCCGAAAACGCGGCCGACGCCGCCCGGATTGCGAGCGCCGCGATACAGATCGGTATCGATCTCCTCGATATCGAGCAGCTTCACCAGTCCCGCGACCAGATCGGCGGGTGTCGGCTCCATCAATAGCCCCCGATCCGGGCGATGTGGTCGCTGTGATAGCCGATATCGCCGAACATCTCGGTCAGCACGCGGGCGCGCTTCATGAAGAAGCCGATATCGGCGTCGTCGGTCATGCCGATGCCGCCATGCATCTGCACCGCTTCCTGCACGGCCAGCGTCGACGCCATGCCGGCCATCGCCTTGGCGACCGAGACGGCGGTGTCGGCATCGGTCGCCCCTTCGTCGAGCAGCTGCTGCGCCTTCAGGACGGCAGCGCGGGCGACCTCAAGCTCGGCGTAGAGATGCGCGGCGCGATGTTGCAGCGCCTGGAAACTGCCGATGGTCTGCCCGAACTGCTTGCGCTGACGCAGATAGTCGAGCGTCCGAGTAGCAGCACCTTCGCCGACGCCGAGCGACTCTGCCGCTGCACCGGACCGCGCGGCTCTTAGCAGTCGGTTCAATACGGCCCGACCGTCATCCACGCTGCCGACGACCGCATCGCCATCGACCACGACATTGTCGAAGGTCAAGCGGGCGGCGATGCTGCTGTCGGTCAGGCGGCGGGCATCGGCGGTCAGGCCGGGGGTGTCGGCGGCGAGCGCGAACAGCGTGAGGCCCTCGGCATCCTCGGCACTACCAGCGGTGCACGCGGCTACCACGACCAGGTCGGCGACATGGCCATGGGCAACGAACTGCTTGGTGCCGGACAGGCGGAAGCCGTTGCCCGAGCGTTCGGCGCGCATCGCGACGGCGTCGCCATGCTTGGCGCGCTCGTCGATTGCGAGGGCGGCAATGGTTTCGCCGGCAGCGATGCGCGGCAACCAGTGTTCGCCGGCGCTTGTGCCCGACAGCGCGGCGACGGCGGCGACCGAGGTAGTGAGGAAAGGCGAGGGCGACAGGTTGCGACCGATCTCCTCCAGCACGATGCCAGCCTCGACATGACCGAGACCGAGACCGCCAGCGCTTTCGGGCACCATCATACCGGTGAAGCCCATCTCAGCGAACTTCGCCCACAGACCGCGATCGAAGCCGGTCGGGTCGTCGGCATCGCGCAGGCGACGCAGATGCGCAACCGGGGCGGCTTCACCCAGAAATTCGCGGGCGGTGTCGGCGAGCATCGTCTGATCTTCGTTCAGAAACAGGGGCATGAGTGGTGTTCCTGACAGTTATTGCAGCGGCAGGTCGAGGATGCGGCGGGCGATGATGTTGAGCTGGATTTCGGACGTACCGCCCTCGATCGAGTTCGCCTTGGTCCGGAGCCACGCGCGCGCAGCCGCGCCGTGATCGCTGTCGGTGCCTTCCCATTCGAGCGCGTCCGAACCGCCCGCCGCCATCAGCAATTCGTGGCGGGTCTTGTTCAGTTCGGTGCCGACATATTTCATCATGCTCGGCTGCGCGGGATGGGCGCGGCCGGCCTTCAGTTCGTCGCGGAAGCGTTCGGACATGGCGGCGAAGGCGCGGGCGCGGACGTCGAAGGTGGCGATGGCGGCGCGCAGCATCGGGTCGGCGAGGCGGCCCGTATCGTCGGTGCCGATCGTCTCCACCGCCTTCGCGATCAACGGGCCGTTGCCGGTCGACCCCATGCCCGAGATCATCTCGCGTTCATGGCCGAGCAGATACTTGGCGACGTCCCAGCCCTTGTTCAGTTCGCCGACCAGATTAGCCTTCGGCACGCGGACATCGTCGAAGAAGGTCTCGCAAAAGGGCGAGTTGCCGGAGATCAGCTTGATCGGGCGGGTGGTGACGCCGGGCGAGGCCATGTCGAACAGCAGGAAGCTGATCCCGCCCTGTTTGGTCGATCGGTCGGTGCGGACGAGGCAGAAGATCCAGTCGGCCTTGTCGGCATAGCTGGTCCACACCTTTTGCCCGTTGACGATGAAGTCGTCGCCATCGGCGACGGCGCTGGTCTGTAGCCCGGCAAGGTCGGAGCCAGCGCCCGGTTCGCTATAGCCCTGACACCAGCGGATTTCGCCACGCGCGATCCTGGGCAGATGTTCCTGCTTCTGTTCCTCGGTCCCGTATTTCAGCAGCGCCGGGCCGAGCATGGAGATGCCGAACGAATAGAGCGGGTTGCGGGCGTTTATTGCCGCCATTTCGCCGCGCAATATCTTCGCTTCGGCTGGCGAAAGGCCGCCGCCGCCATAGGCGGTCGGCCAGTCGGGGACGGTCCAGCCGCGCTCTGCCATCCGATCGAGCCACAGCTTCTGATCGGGATTGGCGTAGCTCGGATTGCGGCCGCCCCATGTCACGTCCTTGTCGGAACGGACCGGTTCGCGCATCGATGGCGGACAGTTGGCCTCCAGCCATGCGCGGGTGTCGGCGCGGAACGCGGCGAGGTCGCTCATTTGTTGAACCGCCCGCCGGTCTCCGCCTTCTCGCGCAGCAGCGGCGCGATGTCGAAGCCGTGCTTTTCGAGACCGACGACGATCTTCTTTGCGCCTTCGGTATCGGCCCAGAACATCGGACCGCCGCGATAGGGCGGCCAGCCATAGCCATAGATCCAGACGACATCGATATCGGACGCGCGCTGCGCCTTCCCCTCGGCGAGGATCTTCGCGCCTTCATTGACGATCGGGTAGAGGGTGCGCTCGATAATCTCTTCGTCAGTGATCTCGCGTTGCGGAGTGTTTGTCTTCGTACGAAAATCTTCGATGATCTCGGCGACGCGCGGGCTGTTCGATGCCTGGCGCTTGTCGTCGTAATCGTAGAAGCCGGCGCCCTTTTTCTGGCCCCAGCGGCCTTCGGCGGCTAGCGCGTCGCGGATATTTTCGATGCGCGAGGGATCGCGGTGCCAGCCGATATCGACACCGGCCAGATCGGCCATCTGGAACGGACCCATCGGCATGCCGAATTCGACATGGACGCGATCGACCTGTTCGGGGGTCGCGCCCTCCATCAGCAGTTTCATCGCCTCGACCTGCCGCGGTTCGAGCATGCGGTTGCCAATGAAGCCGTGACAGACACCCGCGACCACCGCGACCTTGCGGATTTTCTTCGACAGCGCCATCGCGGTTGCCAGCACATCGTCGGCGGTGGCATCGCCGCGCACGATCTCCAGCAGCTTCATGACGTTGGCGGGCGAGAAGAAGTGGAGGCCCAGCACGTCCTGCGGGCGCTTGGTCGCGGCGGCGATGACGTTGACGTCGAGATAGCTGGTGTTCGACGCGAGGATCGCGCCCGGTTTGCAGATGCGATCGAGCTTGCCAAAAATGTCCTGCTTGACCGACATTTCCTCATACACCGCCTCGATCACCAGATCGACGTCGGCGAGGTCGTCGAGCGACAGCGTCGGGGTGAGCAGGCCCATCGCCGCTTCGACCTGTTCGGGCTTCATCCGGCCCTTGGCGGCGGTCGCTTCGTAATTCTTGCGGATGATGCCGACGCCGCGGTCGAGTGCGTCCTGCTGCATCTCGACGATGGTGACGGGGATGCCTGCCGACAGGAAGTTCATGGCGATGCCGCCGCCCATCGTGCCCGCGCCGATCACGCCGATGCGCTTGATTGGGCGCAGCGCGATGTCCTCGGCGATGCCGTCGATCTTTGATGCCTTGCGTTCGGCGAAGAAGATGTGCCGTTGCGCCGCCGACTGGACGGAGAACATCAGCTTCATGAATTGCTGCCGCTCGAACGCAATCCCCTCGGCAAAGGGGGTTTCGCTGGCCTTCACCACGCAGGCGATGTTGGCCGCGGGGGCTTCATAGCCACGGAAGCGGCGCGCATTGGCCTTTTCGAAGGCGGCGACGGCTTCCGGGTCGGGCGAAACCGACTTTTCGGAGGTGCGGGGCAGGGGGCGGATGTCGGCGACTTCGCGGGCGAAGGCGATGGCTTCCTCCAGCAGATTGCCTTCGGTCGCGAGGCGGTCGACGATGCCCGCCTCCTTTGCCTTGCTCGCCGGGATCGGATCGCCCTTCGCCACCAGTTCAAGCGCGGTCGCTACCCCGGCGAGGCGGGGCAGGCGCTGCGTGCCACCGGCACCGGGGAGCAGGCCGAGCTTGACCTCGGGCGTGCCGAGCTTGGCGCTGGGGACGGCGATGCGGTAATGGCTGCCAATCGCGACTTCGCAGCCGCCGCCCAGCGCCGTGCCGTGGATCGCGGCGACGACCGGCTTGTCCGACGCCTCGATCATGTCGACCAGTTGCGGCAGCAGCGGTTCGACCGGCGGCTTGGTGAATTCGGTGATGTCGGCACCGGCGAAGAAGGTCTTGCCCGCGCAGGCGATGACGATCGCGCGGACCGAGTCGTCGGCCGCCGCTTCCTCGATCGCTGCCTTCAGCCCCAGCCGGACCGACGCGGACAGCGCGTTGACCGGCGGGTTGTCGGCCATCGCTACAAGGATGTCGCCATGACGTTCGGTGTTCACGGACATGTTCGGCCTTCTCCAGCTTTTGCCATACCGGTCCTTCTAAACCGGGGCGCGTTTGGCGCATTCTATTGCCTTTGCCGGCCGGATAATCAATAACAACCTGCAAGGTGGCGATCGATCGGGCAAACCCGATATTCTAGGGTCGCTGAACAGGAGCGGTGTCTTGCAGGCAGGCGAAGCGGTGATTCCGGTAGCGGCCGATTGGCCGCGCATGTCGATGGCGCAGGTGCAGGCGGCGCTGACCGCGACGGGCGCCCCGTTCGAGATGGCGACCGAGACGATCCGCGGCGTGCCGACGCGGATATGGAAGAACGCACCGGCGAACCTTGCGCAGCTGATCGCTTTTTCGCGCAGCCATGGCGAGCGGCTGGCAACGATCCATGAGGATCAGCGGGTGACGTACGAGGCGCAGTATCGCGCGATCGCGACGCTGGCGAAGCATCTGCAGGACAGCGGCATTGGCAAGGGCGACCGGGTGGCACTGGCGATGCGCAACATGCCCGAATGGCCGGTAGCCTTCTTCGCGATCGTCGCGATCGGAGCGATCTGCGTACCGCTGAACGCATGGTGGAGCCCGCAGGAACTCGCCTTCGGAGTGAATGATTCGGGCGCGCGGATGCTGATCGTCGATCGGCAGCGGCATGACCGGTTGGGTGGCGACTATAGCGCCATGCCGGGGCTGGAGAGCGTTATCGTGGCGCGGGCGCGCGAAGCACTGGCGGCACCGGCGCGGGCGTTGGAGGACGTTATCGGCAGTTGTACCGACTATGCGGCGCTGCCCGTGGTCGACCTACCCGCGGTAGCGATCGCGCCGGAGGACGATGCGACGATCTTCTACACCAGCGGTACGACCGGCAAGCCCAAGGGGGCGTTGGGTACGCACCGCAATCTGGCGACCAACATCTTCTCTAGCGCCTATATCGCCGCACGGGCGATGTTGCGGCGGGGCGAGATGCCGCCGCCCGCGCCGCAGCCCAAGGTCGGGTTGCTGGTCATCCCCTTTTTCCACGTCACCGCGTGCAGCGCATCGCTGATGGGGGCGATGGCGAGCGGAACGACGCTGGTGCTGATGCGCAAATGGGACGCGGGACAGGCGCTGGCGCTGATCGAGCGCGAGCGGGTGCAGGTGACCGGCGGGGTGCCGACGATCGCGTGGCAACTGCTGGAGCATCCCGACCGCGACCAGTATGACCTGTCGTCGCTGGAGGTCGTGCAATATGGCGGCGCACCGTCCGCGCCCGATCTGGTGCGGCGGATCCACGAGGTGTTCGGCGCGATGCCCGGCAATGGCTGGGGCATGACCGAGACGATGGCGACCGTCACCCAGCATAGCGCCGAGGAATATCTCAACCGCCCGACCAGCTGCGGTCCGCCGGTACCGGTCGCCGATTTGAAGATCATGGCCCCCGACGGCACGTGCGAACTGCCGGTGGGGGAGGTCGGCGAACTATGGGCGCGCGGGCCGATGATCGTGAAGGGTTACTGGAACTGCCCCGAAGCGACCGCCGAGACGTTCGTCGACGGATGGGTCCGCACCGGCGATCTGGCGCGGCTGGACGAGGAAGGCTTCTGCTTCATCGTCGACCGGGCCAAGGACATCATCATCCGCGGCGGCGAAAATATCTATTCGATCGAGGTCGAGGACGTGTTGTACGCGCATCCCGCCGTTACCGATGCCGCGCTGGTCGGGGTGCCTGATCGGGTGCTGGGCGAGGTGCCGGTGGCGGTTGTGCATCTGGGCCCCGGCTGTGCCGCGAGCGAGGGCGAGTTGCAGGACTTCGTTCGCGCGCGGCTCGCGGCGTTCAAGGTGCCGGTCGCGGTGCGTTTTTCCGACACGGTGCTGCCAAGAAACGCCAATGGGAAGATCGTGAAAAGCGAACTGCGCCAGATGTTTGCGGCGGTTGACGCGGCCAAAGTTCACTAAGTTCACACTTGCGGGGGTTTTGTGTGTGTTGGGGGCGTTGCCTCATTTCCCCCGTTCCCTCCGCGCAGGCGAGGCCTTCGTGAAAGCCGGGCCTTCAAGCCCAACTCCATCGTACCCCGGCGGAGGCCGGGGTCCAGTCGGCAGGGCCTTCGTGTAAGTTACGAGCGTCCCTCAACTGGGCCCCGGCCTTCGCCGGGGTACGGGAAAAGAAGTTTCGCAGAGGTCTCGCTTACGCGGGGAACAGCGTGGTGTTTGTTCGTCGGAACGTTGTCAAAGAGCGCGCGCGCGTCATGCGGCGGGCGCAGGTCCTGCGCCGAAGCTGACGTGTAGGAAAGCGGTTCCGCCACGCCCTTCGCAAACGCGGCGAAAAATGCTAGGCGCGCGGCCATGCTCAATCTGAACGGTATCACGGTGCGCCTGGGCGGGCGGACGATCCTCGACAATGCCAGCGCGGCGCTGCCGCCAGGGAGCCGCGTCGGGCTGATCGGCCGCAATGGCGCGGGCAAGTCGACGCTGGTGCGGGTGATCGCCGGGCAATTGGAGCCCGACACCGGCACCGCCGAAATGCCGCGTGGCAGCCGGCTGGGCTATGTCGCGCAGGAAGCACCCGCCGGACAGGCCACGCCGTTCGATACGGTGCTGGAAGCCGATGTCGAGCGCGCCAAGCTGATGCACGATGCCGAGACGGTGACCGATCCCGACCGGCTGGGCGATATTCACGAACGGCTGCTGGCGATCGACGCCTATGGCGCACCGGCGCGGGCGGCGCGCATCCTGGTCGGGTTGGGGTTCGACGAGGAGATGCAGCAGCGGCCGTTGGAGAGCTATTCGGGTGGCTGGCGGATGCGCGTGGCGTTGGCGGCACTGCTGTTCAGCCAGCCCGACGTGCTGCTGCTCGACGAACCGTCGAACCACCTTGACCTCGAAGCGGTGATGTGGTTGGAGGATTTCCTGAAAGGGTACAAGGCGACGATCGTCGTCGTCAGCCACGAACGCGATTTCCTGAACAACGTCGTCGACCATATCCTGCACCTGCATCAGGGCAAGATCACGCTCTATCCCGGCGGTTACGACGCGTTCGAGAAGCAGCGGGCCGAACGGCTGGCCCAGCTGGAGGCGGCGCGCGCCAACCAGGCGGCGCAGCGGGCCAAGCTGCAGGAATATGTCGCCAAGAACTCGGCGCGCGCCTCGACCGCCAAGCAGGCGCAGTCGCGGTTGAAGATCCTCGCCAAGATGAAGCCGATCGCGGCGATGGCCGAGGACCCCAGCCTGTCGTTCGACTTTCCCGATCCCGATGAACTGCGCCCGCCACTGATCACGCTCGACATGGCGAGCGTCGGCTATGGCGAGACGCCGATTTTGAAGCGGCTCAACCTGCGGATCGATCCCGAGGATCGCATCGCGCTGCTCGGGCGGAACGGCAACGGCAAGACGACGCTCGCCCGGCTGCTTGCGGCGCAGCTGGCGCCGATGGATGGCGACATGAACGCAGCCGGCAAGATGAAGGTCGGCTATTTCACCCAGTATCAGGTGGAGGAACTGAGCACCGACGACACGCCGCTGGAGCATATGACGCGGCAGATGAAGGGCGCGTCGCCCGCCGCCGTGCGCGCGCAACTGGGGCGGTTCGGCTTTTCGGGGGATAAGGCGACGACGCTGGTCGGCAAGCTCTCGGGTGGGGAACGCGCGCGGCTGGCGTTGGCGCTCATCACGCGCGACGCGCCGCATATGCTGATCCTCGACGAACCGACCAACCACTTGGACGTCGACGCGCGCGAGGCGCTGGTGCAGGCGCTCAACGCCTATACCGGTTGCGTCCTGCTGGTCAGCCACGACCGCCACATGCTGGAGGCGACGGCGGATCGGCTGGTGCTGGTCGATGAGGGGACCGCGAAGGAATTCGACGGGACCATCGACGATTATATCGCGCTGGTCTTGGGCAATTCGGCGAAGGAAAAGGCGGCCAAGGCCAACAAGAAGAACGACCGCAAGGCCGCCGCCGAAGCGCGCGAAAAGGCGCAGGTGCTGAAGAAGGGCGCGCAGGCGATCGAGCGCGATTTGGCGCGGTTGACCGAACAGCGCGATGCGCTCGACGCGGCGATGGCGGGGCAGGCGATCCCGGCGCTGGCCAAGCTGACCATGGCGCAGCTGATGAAGCGGCGCGCGAGCCTCGATACCGAGATCGAGGTGGCGGAGACGAAGTGGATGGAGGCGAACGAGGCGTTGGAGGCGCTGGCGGCGTAAGGTTTGGCTACGGCATCGCTGCCGTCCGGCGGAATGCAATCCGTCTTCGAAGGCGTTCGAGCAAACTCTACGTGGAGATTGCGCTGTTGTGAATAGGGACAGCCTTGGCTTATGCAGTACGCGGTTGGTTTCGGGTGCCCGATCGATGACCATCATGGACTCGTCGCAACGCTTTCTTGTTCGTAATGCCGCGAACAGTTCAAAGGTGGCAGCACTGCTGCTCATCGCGAGTGTCGGTTGGCTCTCGCTGGATTATGCGGGTTTAGAAGACCTGACGAGTCCATGGGTAGCGCTACCACTGTTTCCCCTCGGTCTGATTTACATCGCGGAACGGCTTGGCAAATTCCGATGGTTTGTTGGAATGACGTTGCCATGCCTATGCGTACTGACGGCTTCAGTTGTCATGACTTGGGTGGTGAACACCAAGTCGCTGCCGACCGTTGCGTTGGCATGCTCTGCGGTGGGAGTTATCGCCGCGTGCGGTTTTCTTATGGTTCGGCTATTTACTTTCAGTCCAGACTAAAAAACTGTAAGAGGCCTTGGTTTGTGAAGTAATCGACCAAGTTGTATCCAGTATATTTGATGCTCGATTCAGTGGTGTTCGCGACCAGACCGGTCGAATGAGACCGTCGAATGGCGCAGGAAGAGAGCGCTCGCACAACACGCGACACCGCCGCCGCCACCCGCTAAGACACAAGGAATGTCCGACTCCTTCCTCGCCCTCGACATCCCTGACCAGCCTGCCGCCGCGCAGCCATACCGCGTGCTCGCGCGCAAATATCGGCCGCAGACGTTCAGCCAGCTGATCGGGCAGGATGCGATGGTCACGACGCTGGGCAACGCAATCAAGCGCGGGCGGTTGGCGCATGCGTTCCTGCTCACGGGCGTGCGCGGGGTCGGCAAGACGTCGACCGCGCGGCTGATCGCCAAGGCACTCAATTGCATCGGGCCGGACGGGCAGGGTGGGCCGACGATCGATCCGTGCGGGGTGTGCGAGCCGTGCCGCGCGATCGCCGAAGGGCGGCATATCGACGTGATCGAGATCGACGCCGCGTCGAACAACGGCGTCGACAGCGTGCGCGAGATGACCGAGGCGGTGCGCTATGCCGCGGTGTCGGCGCGCTTCAAGATCTACATCATCGACGAAGTGCACATGATGTCGACGCCGGCGTTCAACGCGCTGCTCAAGACGCTGGAAGAACCGCCCGCGCACGTCAAATTCCTGCTGGCGACGACCGAGGTGCACAAGGTGCCGGTGACGGTCCTGTCGCGCTGCCAGCGCTTCGACCTGCGGCGCATTCCGGCCGACCTGCTGGCCGGGCATTTTGCGCATGTCGTCGAGGCGGAGGGCGTCGAGGCCGAGCCGGAGGCGCTGCAACTGATCGCGCGCGCGGCCGAAGGGTCGGCGCGCGACGGGCTGTCGATCCTCGACCAGGCGATCGCGCATGGCGGGCTGGAAGGCGAGGGCGTGCGCGCCGACGCGGTGCGGCAGATGCTGGGCCTGTCCGATCGCGGCGCGATCCGGGGGCTGTTCGACTTGTTGCTCAAGGCGGATGCGGCGGGGGCGCTGCGGGCGTTGCGCGCGCAATATGATCTGGGCGTCGATCCGGCGGCGGTGCTGCGGACGTTGCTCGAAACCGTGCATGCGGTGACGATCGTCAAGGTCGGCGGCGATCGCGGGCCGGGCCAGTCGGCCGAGGAGCGCGCGGCGTTCGATGCGTGGAGCGCGCTGTCGTTTCCGATGCTGCATCGGTTGTGGCAGTTGCTGCTGAAGGGGCATGAGGAAGTGTCGCGGGCGGCGCTGCCGATCGAGGCGTGCGAGATGGCGTTGCTGCGCATCGTCCATGCATCGTCGCTGCCCGATCCGGGCACGCTGGCGAAGCAACTGGCGGCGGGGCAGGTGCCGGCGATGGCCCCTGCTTCGGCTCCTTCCGCCCCGGCGGCGGCAGAGGTCGCGGTCGACCCGGTGCCCGAGACGATGGAGCAGGTCGCGAACCTCTTGTCGAAACATGGCCGCCATTCGCTGGAGGCACAATTTCGTAATTGCGCGCGAATGATCCGGCTGGAGCCGCAGCTGATCGAACTGAGCGGATCGCGGCCCTTGCCCGCCGATTTCGCGCGCGATCTCGAGAATGCGCTCAAAGGGATCACCGGCAGCCATTGGCGCGTTCTGATCGGCGAGGGGGCGGGAGCGCCTACCCTACGCGAGCAGGAAACGGCCAAGGCGGACTCGGAACGCGAACAGGTTTTGCAGTCACCGCTGGTACAGGCGGCGTTACAGGCGTTTCCGGACGCCACCCTCGATCATTGGCAACGCAGCGACGGGAGTATCGCGCGATGAAGAATCTCGACGACATCATGGCCATGGCGCAGAATGTGCAAAGCGAACTGACCAAGGCTCAGGCGAATCTCGACACGATCGAGGTCGACGGACAATCGGGCGGCGGGCTGGTCAAGGTCCGCGCATCGGCCAAGGGGCGCATCCTCGGCGTCGATATCGACGATTCGCTGTTGCAGCCGTCTGAAAAGCAGATGCTCGAAGACCTGATCGTCGCGGCGTTCAATGACGCGCGGGCGAAGGCGGATGCGGCCAGCTCGACCGAAATGTCGAAGCTGACCAGCGGCCTGCCGCTGCCCCCGGGGTTCAAGCTGCCGTTCTGAGCGGTCGGAACGCTGCTGGAACAACCGGTTATGCCGGGTGTTTTCGAGCGATCAGTTTGTAGGGAGGATGACCATGCAGCCCGATCGTATCAAAACCACCACCAACGGCGCGCCGCATACGACGATCATCGAACGGCGTGGATCGGGCGGCGGGCTGTTGATCGGCCTTGCCGTGCTGATCGCGGTGATCGTCGGTGCCTATTTCCTGCTGAACAACACGAATAACGACACGGCGCGGACCAATGCGGTCACGTCGGCGGCGAAGAGCGTCGGTTCGGCGGCGGACAAGGCCGGCGATGCGGTCGAACGGGCGACGAAGTAACCGACCGATCGTGCGTTGCCCCGGATCCGGTCCGGGGCGACGTTTCAATTCAGGCAGCGGTCCAGTCCCTCGCGACGGACGATGCCGATGCGGCGTTCGATCGTGCGGGCGTAACGCCGGGTGAAGCCGGTTGGGGCGATGCCGGCGCGCTGCTTGGGCAGCGGCAGGACGGCGGCGATCTGCGCGGCTTCGCGGCCGGAGAGCTTGGCGGCGCCGTGCTTGAAATAGCGCTGCGATCCGGCCTCGACGCCATAGGTGTCGATGCCGGTTTCGGCGACGTTGAGATAAACTTCCATGATCCGCCGCTTGCCCCACAGCGCCTCGATCAGAACGGCGAAATAGGCCTCCATGCCTTTCCGGAAATAGCCGCCGCCTTGCCACAGGAAGACGTTCTTTGCGGTCTGTTGGCTGATCGTCGATCCGCCGCGGATGCGGCCGCCCTGCGCGTTGCGGCGGGCGGCATTGGCGATGGCGGCATAGTCGAAGCCGTTATGCCCGCAGAAACGGCTGTCCTCCGCCGCGATGACCGCGCGGGGCATGTCCGGGTCGATATTCGACAGGCTGCGCCATGGTTTGGTGACGCCATGGCCGGTCGGCACGTCGCCGAGCATGGTCAGGGTGATCGGCGGGGGCACGAAGCGGAGCAGCAGGACCCACAGTACCGATAGGACCACGAAGCCGAGCAGGCCCTTGATCGCCCAGCCGATCAGGCGGCGAGTCCAGCCTCGGGCGGCAGTGGGTTTGGGGCGGGGTGCGGTGCGGGCGGCCATCGCCGACCGCTAGCGGTAGTGCGTGGGGAAGGGCAAGTCGGCAACGCGCGTCGTCGCAAAAGCCCCGGGCGACATGGGTTATGGATCCCGGCCTTCGCCGGGATGAGGAAGGGGGGGCGGGCCAGCGCGCCCGCCCCGGTCGGCTAGACGGCGGCCAGCATCCGGCGGTCGCCGGCGAGGCGCATCATCGCCTTTTGCAGTTTCTCGAACGCCCGCACCTCGATCTGGCGGACGCGTTCGCGGCTGACGCCATAGACCTGGCTGAGTTCCTCCAGCGTCTTGGGATCGTCGGTCAGGCGGCGTTCGGTGAGGATGTGCTTTTCGCGATCGTTGAGGTCGTCCATCGCCTCGACCAGCATGCCGTGGCGGACATCGGCCTCCTGCGCCTCGGCGACGACCGAGTCCTGCAGGGGGCTGTCATCGGCCAGCCAGTCCTGCCACTGGCTCTCGCCATCCTCGCGCATCGGGACGTTGAGCGAGGTGTCGCCGCCCATCGCCATGCGGCGGTTCATCGAGGTCACTTCCTCCTCGGTAACGCCGAGGTCGGTCGCGATTTTTTGCAGATGCTCAGGCGACAAATCGCCGTCCTCAAAGGCGTCGAGCTTCGACTTCATCCGGCGCAGGTTGAAGAACAGCTTCTTCTGCGCGGCGGTGGTGCCCATCTTTACCAGCGACCACGACCGCAGGATGAATTCCTGGATCGAGGCGCGAATCCACCACATCGCATAGGTGGCGAGGCGGAAGCCGCGATCGGGCTCGAATTTCTTCACGCCCTGCATCAGTCCGATATTCCCTTCGGAAATCAGTTCGCTGACGGGCAAGCCATACCCACGATAGCCCATCGCGATCTTGGCCACGAGACGCAGGTGCGAGGTGACGAGCTGCGCCGCCGCCTCCGGATCGCCATGTTCCTGAAACCGCTTGGCGAGCATATACTCCTGCTCGGGTGCGAGGATCGGAAACTTGCGGATTTCGGAGAGATAGCGGTTGAGGCTCGCCTCGCCGCCAAGCGCCGGGATCGTCGCCGGGACGTTGCTGCCAGTTGCCATCGTCAAAACTCCCTTTGTCGTGGGCATTGCCGCATCGCGACATCCCCGGAACTAACCATGAAGATGATCCAACAGTTCCTGCATGTCTGCCGGAAGATCGCTATCAAACGCCAAAGCGTTCTTTGTCACGGGATGAATGAACCCCAGATGTGCGGCGTGCAATGCCTGTCGGCGGAAATCGAGCGTTTCGAGTTCGCCCCGTAGCGCAGGCTTGCGCCCCGCATAGACCGGGTCGCCGAGCAGGGGGTGACCGATCGACGCCATATGCACCCGCACCTGATGCGTCCGCCCGGTTTCCAGCCGGCATTCGATCAACGACGCCCCCCGAAGTTGGCGAAGTTTACGCCAATGGGTGATGGCGTGTTTGGCGGTCGGCGAGTGGACGATCGCCATCTTCTTGCGATCATTGGGGGATCGCGCGAGGGGCGCGTCCACCGTTCCCGCCGAAGTTGACACCCGACCCGCCGCGATCGCCAGATAGCGGCGGTCGATGCTGTGATCCTTGAACTGGCGCGCCAGTCCCTCGTGCGCGACGTCGCTCTTGGCGACGACCAGCAGTCCCGACGTATCCTTGTCGATGCGGTGGACGATCCCCGGCCGCGCGACGCCGCCGATTCCCGACAGCTTGCCCGCGCAATGATGTAGCAGCGCGTTGACCAGCGTCCCGTCGAGATTGCCGGCCGCCGGATGCACGACCAGCCCGGCGGGCTTGTCGACGACGATCAGATGATCGTCCTCATAGGCAACGACCAGCGGAATATCCTGCGCCACATTGTCGAGCGGCACTGCAGCGGGCACGGTGATGACGAAATGCTGCCCCGCCGCAACCTTGCGCTTGCCGTCGGACACCGGACCATCGGGACCGGCGACATGCCCCGATGCCAGCAGCGCCTTGATCCGTTCGCGCGACAGGTCGGTCACGACCTCGGCCAGCGCCTTGTCGATCCTGAGGCCGTGCGCGGCATCGGTAATGCGCGCCTCTATCGTGGAAACCCCCCGGTCCATTGCCTACAAAGATGGGAATGAGACCGAGTTTTACAAGCGAAACGATCCGCGCGCTGCTGGTCAAGGCGGCGGGGAGCGCGCAGGAAGTCTGCGGTCTGCTGCGGGGGACGGGCGACCGGATCGAGACGGCGCAGCCCGCGCGCAACGTCGCCGCCGACCCCGCGCGCCATTTCGAGATCGATCCGGCGGTGCTGCTGAAAGCGTATCGCGATGCGCGGGGCGGCGGGGCGGCGGTGCTCGGCTGCTATCATTCGCATCCGAGCGGCAGCGCATATCCGTCACCGACCGATGCGGCGCAGGCGGCGGCGGACGGGCGGTTGTGGTTGATTATCGGCGGTGGCACCGCGCGGTTGTGGCGGGCGGTCGCGAACGGGGAACGCCATGGCCGATTCGACCCCGTCCGTTTCGACGTCATCTACGCCGGCCACGTTGAAAATAACTGCGAGGCGGTGCAGATGGACATTAGCGGCCGGACGATGACGTTCGGCGCAGCGCAGGGATCGTCGCTTTGAACATCAGCCCAGCCGAATTCGCCAGCCTGATGTGTTCGCGATTATGCCATGATCTGCTGAGCCCCGTCGGGGCGCTCAACAACGGCCTCGAACTGCTGGCCGACGAGACCGATCCCGACATGCGTGCCCGCTGCCTCGAACTGCTGACCGACAGTGCGCGGGCATCGGCCAACAAGCTGAAATTCTTCCGCCTCGCCTTTGGCGCGGCCGGCGGATTCGGTGATTCGATCGATACGCGCGAGGCGCGGGCGGCGCTGGAGGGATTGTTCGGCGACAATCACCGGGTGAAGCTCGGCTGGATGGTCGAGGCACCGTCGCTGCCCAAGCCCGCGGTCAAGGTGTTGCTGAACCTTGCCCTGATTGCCGGCGATGCGCTGGTGCGCGGCGGGCAGCTCGACGTCGGGGCGGAAGTCACCGCGACCGGCATCGATATCGCGGTGCGCGCCGACGGGCCGCGGATCGTGCTGGATGCCGAACTGCGCGGCGCGTTGCTGGGCGACGCGGCGATGATGACCCCGCGCGCGGCGGCGGCATGCCTTGCGCGCGAACTGGTCGAGCAGGGCGGCGGTACGTTGCAGGTATCGCCGAGCGATTCGCCGGTGTTGCTGTTCGGGGCTTCGTTCGCGTCGGTTTGAGCGAGTTTCTCGTCGGCGCTTCCTTTGCTGATGCGAAAGAAGTTGGTAACTGTATCAAGTCGAAATTTCGCCGAAAGTCTGCTTCGCCGTATCCCCGCGAAGGCGGGGATCCAGGGCGGTACTCGCAACCTTTGTTCTGCTAGGCTCTGGACCCCCGCCTGCGCGGGGGTACGGAAGGATACCGGGATAGGCGAAGGCCTTTCGCAAAGGTCTCGATTGAGTCCCGCGGTAACGGGTCGGGCCGCAGGTGGTGTTCGGAGAGCGTACCGAACCGGCCTACTAACTCCGCCTTAACCTATCGAACGCCATGGTCGCGTCCACAACCGGACGGGGCCGCATGGACGATCTGTTACAGGAATTCATCGCCGAAACCCGCGAAACGCTGGAGGCGTTGTCGTCGGAGATCGTCGCGTGGGAAGCCGCGCCCGACGATCGTGCCCGGCTGGATGCCATTTTCCGATTCGTCCACACGGTGAAGGGAAGCTGCGGTTTCCTGGATCTGCCGCGACTGTCGCGGCTGAGCCATGCCGCCGAGGACACGCTGTGCGAGGTACGCGACGGCAAGCGTCGGCCGGACAGCGCACTGGTCGATGCGGTCCTCGCGATCGTCGACCGGATCGGCGATCTGGTCGAGGCGATCGATGCCGGACTGCCGCTGACCGACGAGGGCGAGGACGATCTGATCGCCGCACTGGCGCCGAGGATCGGCAATCCCGCGACGGCGGCGACGCCCGTGGCGGCGGCGGCTATGGCGGCGGGGCGGGCACCGCTGCGCAGCGTCCGGCTGAACGTCGATCTGCTCGACCGGATGATGAGCGGCATGTCCGACATGGTGCTGGTCCGCAACGAACTGGTCCGGCGCCTGCGCGACACCGATCTGGACCCTGCGGTCGAGGCGGCGCTGGAGCGGTTGTCGAGCTCGGTGGCCGACATGCGCGATGCGGTTACGCGGACGCGGATGCAGAAGATCGAGACGCTGTTTTCGCCGCTGCCCCGCATCGTCCGCGACACGGCGGCGGTGGTCGGCAAGGCGGTGTCGCTGACCGTCGACGGCAGCGATGTCGAGCTGGACCGCGAGATGATCGAGGTGATGCGCGATCCGCTGGTCCATCTGGTGCGCAACGCGATCGACCATGGCGTCGAGACGCCGATGGAGCGCCGGGCGGCGGGCAAGCGCGAGAGCGGGCGGCTGCACGTATCGGCGCGGCAATCGGGCAACCAGATCGTCATCGAGATCATCGATGACGGGCGCGGCATCGATACCGACCGGCTGGTGGCCAAGCTGGCGGCGACGGGGCAGCGCAGCGAGAGCGAACTGCGCAAGCTGAACGATCGGCAGCGCTGCGAACTGGTGTTCGCGCCGGGACTGTCGTCGCGCGACACCGCGACCGAGATTTCGGGACGCGGCGTCGGCATGGACGTGGTGCGCGCCGCGATCGACCAGATTGGCGGGCGCATCACGCTGGACAACAAGCCCGGGCGGGGATTGCGGATCGCGGTGCAGGTACCGCTGACGCTGTCGATCGTGTCGACGATCGTGGTGCGGGCAGGCGCGCATCGCTTCGCCATTTCGCGGCAGACGATCGGCGAGATCGTCAACGAACGCGCCGCCAATATCCGCGTCGACCAGCTGGGCGACAATCGCATCGCGCGCATCCGCGACCGGCGAATCCCGGTGGTCGATCTGTGCGAGGTGATCGGCGTGGCCGCCGATGCACCCGCCGCGCCCAAGATGCTGGTGGTGGTGACGATCGGCGCGGGCGACTTCGCGATCGCGGTCGACGAGGTGCTCGATACCGAGGAACTGGTGGTGAAGCCCGCCGCGCCGGCGGTGATGGCGACCGGCCTGTATGCCGGACAGACGCTGCCCGATACCGGACGGCCGATGCTGATGCTCGATTGCGCCGGGGTGGCACAGGCGGCGGGGTTGAGCTTTGCCGATGCGATGGATCTGGAGATCGAAGCCGAGGAAGCGGCGGAAGCGGACCACCGCGTCACCGCCTTGCTGTTCGACGATCTGGACGGGCGGCGGCGGGTCATCCCGCTGGCGGTGATCGACCGGATCGAACGCATCCGGGCCGGATCGCTGCAGCAGAGCGCAGGGCGCATCCGGCTGGCGATCGACGGGCGAATCGTGCCGGCCGAGGCGAGCGATCCGGCGGCGATCGAGCGGGTGACGACGGTGCTGCGCCTGACCGACGGCGTGATGGAAGTCGCCTATGCGATCGTCGATGCGGTCGACATCGTCATGCTCCCCGAACTGGCACCGACCGGGGAGGTGCCGGGGCCGATTGCCGGCATCGTGTTGCTGGACGGCGAGCAGATCGAGCAGATCGATCCGCTATGGTTGTTCGAACGCCATGCGCGTGAGGCGGCGTCGGCGCTGGTCGCGCGCGGCCGGCCGACCTGTCTTCTGGCGGATGGCGGCAGCGGATGGATGCGCGCCTTTCTCCGCCCGATGCTGGAGCAGGCGGGTTATCGGATCGTCGAACGGGTCGAGGAGGGCGAACGCCCGACCCTCGTGCTGGCACAGGCCGATATCGCTGTGCCGGTCCCGGTCGCCGGGGCGCCGGTGGTACGGTTGCGCGCATCGCCCGCCGATATCGGCGACGGCAGCATCTATCGCTACGACCGCGAAGGCGTGTTGCGGGCGCTGCGCATCGCGGCGGGAGGTTGAGCATGCCCCAGTTGTTCCTGCTTGCGACCATCGTCGGTCAGGAGGTTGCTATCCGGTCCGACCATGTCGAATCGGTGGTCGATATCGGCGAGATCACACCGGTCGCGCGCACGTCGCGCGCGGTGCGCGGACTGGCGGCACTGCGCAGCCGGGTGGTGACGGTGATCGACACCGCGATCGTGCTCGACCCCGCGGCACCGCTGGCCGCGCGCCGCCGCGCGGTGGTGACGCAGGTCGACGGCCATCATTATGCGCTGCTGGTCGACGCACTGGACGATGCGCATCGCTTCGTACCGAAACCGTTGTCGGCCGGGCTGTTGCCCGGGGCCGCATGGGCGGCGATCACCAACGGCCTGATCGAGCATGAAGGGCGCGTCGTCCTGATCCTCGACCTGCCGGCGATCGTCGCGCGGGCGGCGGATGCGGGACGGGTCGCCGCCTGAACTTTAACGCGGCGCTTACGAAAGCGTCCTACTGTCGCGCGTACCAACATGGGGTGTTGTCATGAAGAGTTGCCTGGTCGTCGATGATTCGAAGGTGATCCGCAAGGTCGCCCGGCATATTCTCGAAACGCTCCAGTTCGAGGTGCGCGAGGCGGGCGACGGGCGCGAGGCGCTCGACCAATGCGCCAAAGCACAGCCTGACGTGATCCTGCTCGACTGGAACATGCCGGTGATGAGCGGCATGGATTTCCTGCGCGCGCTGCGCCAGAGCGAGGGCGGCATGCAGCCCAAGGTCGTGTTCTGCACGACCGAGAACGGCATGGCGTATATCCGGGCGGCGATCGAGGCCGGGGCCGACGAATATGTCATGAAGCCGTTCGATCGCGAGACGTTGGAGAGCAAGCTTCAGATCGTCGGCGTCGCCTGATCCAGACCGAAGCAAGGTCGTGAACGCCCCGTTCGCCCGAACCGCCGCAGCGGATGGTACGGCCGTACGGGTCCTGATCGTCGACGATTCGGCGGTGACCCGTGCGGTGCTGACCCGCATCGTCGAGGCGATGCCCGGACACCGCGTCGTCGCGGCGGTGGGCGGCATCGTACAGGCGACCGGCAGTCTGGCGGGCGGGGCGGCCGACCTGATCCTGCTCGACATCAATTTGCCCGGCATCGACGGCCTTTCGGGGTTGCCCGACCTGTTGGCGGCGGCGCCGGGGGCGCGGGTGATCGTGCTGTCGGGCGACTGTGCCGACGGATCGCCGACCGCCGCCCATGCGCTGTCGCTGGGCGCGGCGGCGACGCTGGCCAAGCCCGAATCCTCGCCGCTGGCGGGCGGGTTCGCCGCGCGGCTGGAGGGGCTGGTCGAGCGGGTGATGCGCACGGTGCCGCGTGCGAACGGCGGTTTCGCCCAGGCGCGCAGCGACGTGTTCGACATCATCGCGATCGGCGCGTCGACCGGCGGCATCCATGCACTGGCGCCGTTGCTGGCGGCGATCCCGCCCGAACTCGACATACCGATCCTCGTCACCCAGCATCTGCCGGGGACGTTCACCGAATATTTCGCGCAGCAGCTGGCCGGGCTGGCGCGGCGGCCCGTGGATGTGGCGCGCGACAGCCTGCGCATCCAGCGCGGACGGCTGATCGTGGCGCCGGGCGACGCGCATATCCGGGTGGTGCCGACCAGCGACGGCGCCGCGACGCGGCTCGATCGGGCGCCGTCGATCAGCGGCTGCATGCCCTCGGTCGATCCGATGTTCGATTCGGTGGCGCAGGTGTTCGGCGCGCGGGCGCTGGCGATCGTGCTGTCGGGCATGGGCCGCGATGGCGCGCGCGGCGCGGCGAATGTCCGTGCGGCAGGGGGGGTGGTCGCGGTGCAGGATCAGGCGAGTTCGGTGGTCTGGGGAATGCCGGGGGCGGTGGCCGAGGCGGGGCTGGCCAACACCATCGGCACGCCCGCGCAACTGGGCGCGTTCGTCGCGCGGCGGCGGCGGCCGGCATGACCGTGGCGCGCCCTGCCGGCCCGCTCGGCCCCGCCGCCAGCGCGATCGTCGCGTTGCTCGAACAGCGCACCGGGCAACAGCTCGACGCCGGCCGCGCATGGCGGATCGACAGCGCGCTCCAGCCGATGCTGCGCGAGCGGGGGCTGAGCACGCTCGACGAACTGGTCGCGCGGATCAACGACCGGGCGTCGAGCGAGCGCGGGCTGGCCGATCTGGTGGTCGATGCGCTGCTGAACCAGGAAACATCCTTCTTCCGCGATGCCGCGACGCTCGACACCGTCGTGCAGGCGGGGATCGACATGGTCGCAGAAACGCCGCGCCGGCTGCGCATCTGGTCGGCGGCGTGTTCGACCGGGCAGGAGCCGCTGTCGATGGCGATGCTGTTCGCCGAGGCGAGCGAGCGGACCGGCATCCTGCCGCCCGAAATCCGGGCGACCGACATTTCGATGCGGGCGCTGATGCGGGCGCGGGCGGCGCGCTATACCCAGTTCGAAATCCAGCGCGGACTGCCGATCCGGCGGATGATGCAATGGTTCGAACCGCGCGACGATCTGTGGGAGGCGAAGGCCGAGCTGCGCTTCCGGCTGCTCTATGGCCAGCAAAATCTCATCGCCGACCCGATGCCGGCGGGCAAGTTCGATATCGTGCTGTGCCGCAACGTGTTGATGTACCTGTCGCCCGCGACGCGTGGCGTGGTGCTCGACCGGATCGCCCCGGTGCTGCGGCCGGGCGGGTTGCTGGTGCTGGGCGCGGGCGAGACGGTGATCGGGCACACCGATGCGCTGGTACCGTCCGAACGCTATCGCGGGCTGTACCGGCCGGCCGCGCACTGACCTTGCCTTTCCCCGCGTCCCGCCGCAATCGGGGCGCAGTGGCGTGAAGGGACAAGAGTCGCGTGCAGATGATCGATACGCCGTCGCCCAATTTCGGCGAACGCACCCTGCCGGTCACGATGCTGGTGCTGCACTATACCGGCATGACCGATGCGGCATCGGCGATCGCGCGGCTGACCGATCCGGCGGCGGAGGTGTCGGCGCATTATGTCGCCGAGGAGGACGGGACGATCCACCGGCTGGTCGCCGAGGACAAGCGGGCCTGGCATGCCGGCAAGGCGCACTGGCGCGGGATCACCGACATCAACAGCGCGTCGATCGGCATCGAACTGGTCAATCCCGGTCACAAATTCGGCTATCGCGAGTTTCCCGAGGCGCAGATCGACGCGCTGATCCCGCTTGTCCACGCGATCAAGGACCGGCACCAGATCACGCGCGGCAATGTCGTCGGCCATTCGGACATCGCCCCCACGCGCAAGCAGGATCCGGGCGAGCTGTTCCCGTGGAACCGGCTGGCGCGACTGCGCCTCGCGCTGCCGCGACCGACACGCAACCTGATGGATCCGGGATGGAGCGACGCCGGCTTCCTGCTGGCGCTCGAACGCTTCGGTTATGACGTCAGCGATCCGACAGCGGCGATCACCGCGTTCCAGCGGCGGTTCCGGCCCGAGATGATCGACGGCATAGCCGACGGCGAATGCCGGATGCTGCTGCTCGCGCTGCTGCTGCCCAAGCCGCAAGGCGACGATTGAACCGGTGGGCGCGGTCGGCTAGGGACGCGGGCGTCAGAGGGTCGGGCGGCCGCGTCACGCGATGAGCGTGCCGAGGAAAGTCCGGGCTCCACGGAAACGACGGTGCCGGGTAACGCCCGGCGGGCTTCCGGCTTCGGCCGGGAGTTCAGGGACAGTGCCACAGAGAGCAGACGGCCTTTGGCTTCGGCCGGGTTACGGTGAAAGGGTGCGGTAAGAGCGCACCGCGCGGCCGGTAACGGCAGCGGCATGGCAAACCCCACCGGGAGCAAGACCGAATAGGGGCGGCATGAAGCGCGCAAGCGCTTCGGGGCATGTTCCGGCCCGCTGCCCGGGTTGGTTGCTGGAGACGGCGCGCAAGCGTCGTCCGAGAGGAATGGTCGCCTATCCCGCTTTGGCGGGTGGACAGAACCCGGCTTACAGACCCTCTGACATTCGCGCGCGGCAATGGGTTGCGTGGGGCGCACGGCGGCTTATTTCGAAGACAATGGCACGACATACGCGATCGAACGACTGGGGCTTTCCCCGCTGGCGCGGCTATAGCGAGGGCCGCGAGGCGCAGACGGTGAAGCTGTGCGACCGGCACGGCTGTACCGAACCCGGCAAATGCCCGGCGCCCAAATCGCCGAACAACCCCGATCGCTGGTATTTCTGCGAAGCCCATGCGGCCGAATACAACAAGGGCTGGAATTACTTCGAGGGGCTGAACGAAGAGGAAGCCAAGGCGCGCGAGGAGGCCGAACGGCGCACCGCCAACGGCTATGCCGCGTCGGCATCGAATGCGTGGGCCGGGTCGGGCGACGGCAGCCGGTCGCGCGACGAGATGCGCGCGCTGGAAGTGCTGGAGTGCGATCCCGATGCCGATTTCGACACGATCCGGCTGGCGTGGCGCAAGCTGGCCAAGGTCTTTCACCCCGATGTCCGTCCCGGCGATGCCGAGGCGGCCAAGAAATTCCACGCGATCCAGGCGGCCTATGACGTGCTGCGCGTTGCCGAGGAACGGCGGAGCTGGAAGCCGGCGTGAAGCGCGAGGTCCGTTCGCGCTGGAGCAAGGCGGTACTGGTCTGCGCCAAATGTTCGAGGAAGCTGGACGGTGGCTTCGGCGGGTCGGACAAGCCGCTGGCCAAGGCGCTGCGCAAGCATCTGAAGCTTAAGAACGGGCCGAAGGGCGCGGCGGGGGTGTTCGAGGTGAAGTGCCTCGACGTCTGTCCGAAGGCCGCGGTGGTCGTGGTCGACAGCGAACGGCCGGGGGAATGGCTGCTGGTGCGGCCGGGCGACGATTTGGATGCGGTGGCGGCGCGGCTGGGCTTGGGTTGACGCCCGCCCCGTAGTCGACCGTTACGCCGGACTTGATGGAGACCTTTCCGAAAGTCTGCGCGCTTCGCAGCATACATGTCGTACCCCCGCGAAGGCGGGGGTCCAGAGCCAAGCAAAACCACCGCTTGCGTCTGGAACCCTGGACCCCCGCCTGCGCGGGGGTACGCGACGCGGTGGGTAATCCGGACTTGCTTGATCCAGGGTCCCGATATGTGACGCGTGGAAAAAGAAGCGGGACTCCGGATAACGTCCGGGGTGACGTGATCAGCGGCTTGAACGTCTTACGCCAGCCGCCCGGCCGTTTCGCGGATCAGCGCGATCATGTTCGGAATGCCCTGCGTCCGGTTCGAACTCAGCTGGTTGCGCAGGTCGAAGGGCGCGAGCGTCGCTTCGATATCGGCGGCAAGGATCGCGTCGGGCTTGCGGTCCTGTACGGTTGCCAGCACCAGCGCGATGATCCCCTTGGTGATCGCGGCATTGCTGTCGGCGAGGAAGTGGAGCGTGCCGTCGTCCTGCTGCTGGGGATAGACCCAGACCGATGCCGAACAGCCCCGGACCAGCGTCGCATCGGTCTTGAGGGGATCGGGCATCGGCTCCAGCTGCCGGCCCAGATCGATCAGCAACCGGTAGCGGTCGTCGCCGTCGAGAAAGTCATATTCTTCGCGGATATCGTCGATGCTCTGCATGACGCCGCTATAGGCATTGCGCGTTAGAGTTCCACCCCGGCGGCGATCGCTTCGAGCTTGCGGATGCGTTCCTTCAGGTCGGCGATCTCGATCCGGGTGCCGGCATTGGGGGTAGGTTGGCTGACGGGCTGTTCGCCGAGCCGCTGTCGTTGCAGGGCCAGCCAGCCGCGCCAGCCCGACAACAGGGTGGCAGAGACGATCGCCACGGCGGCAAGCGTGGTGGCGGCGAGTGCGAGGGTAAGAGTCAGGTTCATCGGACTGCCCTTTTCGTCGGGTTTGTCAGTTGAGCGGTTTGTCGCGGAGGCGTTCGATCTCGTCGGAGAGGTCGACGCCGCGGTCGGTGATGATGCGTTCGAGGACCCGGACCCGCTGTTCCAGCCGTTCGGTCTGCGCGGCATATTGCGCGGCCTTTTCGGCGGTCTCGGTGCCGCGGACCTGCAACTCGCGTTCCTTCAGCTCGAGCCATGGCTGGAAGACCAGCTTGCTGAGGATCGCGACGATCGGAATCATCAGGGCGAGGGCGGGAATGATGAAGGGGCTCATCGTCGGTCCTTTCAGTTCGTCCGGCCGCGCAGCTGCTCGATCTCACGTTCGAGGCCGTGCGCGCCGTCGGTCACGATCCGCTCGACATTGGCGAGCCGGTCCTTGATCGATCCGAGTTCGGCCTTCAGCTGGGCGTTTTCCTGGCTGAGCAGCTTGACCCGTTCGATCGTCTCGTCGTTGGCGCGGGGATAGACGCTCTGCCCCCAGCCGCCCTGCAGCGGATAGCCGTTCTTGACGCGGAGCCAGGTGGTGATGACCCACGCCGCCATGCCGGTCAGGCAGATGGTGACGATCATCGGGACGAAATCGGGGTTGGTGGTGATCATGTCGGTCGTCCTTCGGGATCAGCGCAGCGCGTCGATTTCGCGGGCGGTTCGCGTGGCGGGATCGGTGGCGATGCGTTCGAGGACGGCGATCCGCTCTTCGAGGCGCAGGACCTTCGCCTGCAACTGCTCGTTCTGATCGGCCATCAACCGTGCCTGTCGCGTCGCGTCGATCTCATCCTGACGGCGGCGGCGCTTGCCCTTGCCTTCGCACGCTTCGTCATCCAGCGGATAACCGTGCTTCGCGCGGATCGCGGTCTTCACGATGCTCGCGATCATGACGATCGCGATGATCGACAGCACGAACCCTGGTCCACCCCAATTCATTGTCCTTCTCCCCTAAATCTGCCCCGGCGGGGATCGGTTCAGCGCAGGCTGTCGATCTCGTCCGCCAGACGGGTGTTGCGGCTGGTATAGTACATTTCGATGTCGGCGAGGCGACGATCGATGTCACGGAAAGTAGAGCGCATTTCCGACGCGGTGCGGGTCGGGTTCGACCGGACGCCCTGCCAGAACTTCTCGTCCTCGCGGCTTTCGTACAGACCGTGCGGCTTCTTCTGCGCCATCCAGGCGATCATGAAGTAAGCGATCACCGTCCAGGGGAAGCCGCCGGCTAGCGTCAGCAACACCGTGCCGATGCGGATCCACATGACCTCGACACCGGTATAGTCGGCGATGCCGGCGCACACGCCCGACATCTTGCCATTCGCCTTGTCGACATAGAATTTGGTGCGTGCGCCGGACATCAGTCCCTCCGTGTGTAATCGTGGTTGCGGAAATCGCTTTCCGGATATTCCCGGCGCGGCATCGAAGGGCGGAAGTCCGGATTGTCGGCGGCGATGATCCGCTCGATCGTCTGGAGCCGCTCTTCGAGCCGGCGGGCAGTAAGGTGCATGTCGTCGAGGAGCCGCTCGTCCTCGTTGGTCAGCGTCGGCGACTGTTTCCACTTGGTGATATAGTGGAGGATCAGCCACGGCAGCCCGATCAGGAGCGCGGCGACGGCGACCATGCCGATCAGGAAATCGCCCATCGCGATCAGCCCTCCCGGTTCAGGCGGGCCTTGAGCGCGGCCAGTTCGGCATCGATCTTGTCCGACTGCCGCAGCTCGGCGATCTCGTCCTCGAGGCTCTTGCCGCCTTGCCCCATGCCGGCCGCTTCGGCGCGACCCTCGGCCAGATCGGCGCGGCGTTCGAGGACGTCGAAGCGGCTGAACGCCTCGGCGGTCTTGGAACCGGCATACATTTCGCGCAGCTTGGTGCGGTTGTTGGCGCTTTCCATCCGGGTCTGGATGGCGTTCTGCCGGGTCCGCGCCTCGCGCAGCTTGGTCTGCAGCTTGGCGATATCGGCTTCCGAAGCGCGCAGCGCGTCGTCGAGCACGACGATCTCCGAATTGAGCTGTTCGATCATGTCGACCGCCTTCTGACGTTCGACCAGTGCCGCCTTGGCCAGATCCTCGCGATCCTTGCTGAGCGCCAGTTCGGCCTTCTCGGTCCAGCTTTCCTGCAGCTTGTCGAGCTTGGAGATGTGGCGGCGCATTTCCTTCTGGTCGGCGATGGTGCGCGCGGCGGATGCGCGGACCTCGACCAGCGTCTCCTCCATTTCGAGGATGATCATGCGGATCATCTTCGCGGGGTCTTCGGCCTTGTCGAGCAGGTCGGTGACGTTGGCGGCGATGATGTCGCGGGTGCGGGAGAAAATGCCCATCGGTTACTCCTGAAGAATGCGTGGGTGGCCGGGACGGAACGGGGCAGAACCGCCCCGGCCTGCCGCCTTACGCGATCGGCGCGGCGGCATGGGTGGTGGCGATCGGACCGGGTGCGGTCGTAACGCCGAAGGCGGTGACGCAGACCGCGACCGCGCCGATCAGGCTGAGGACCGACTGGCGGGTGGTCACGTTCTTGTTGATGCGGATCATGGTGGAACTCCCTGAAGCTGTAGCGTGCGCCCTGTGTCGGGCTTGCACAATACATTGCAGGAGGCGTGCCAAATCGAAAAATGACGGATTTGCGTCACTTTTGAATGGTTGCCGGGTCCGGTGCATTTGGCCTCTTGCGAACTATTGGGAAAATACGCCACATCATCGGCATGGAGCGCGCAACCCAGGTCGTCGGCCAGTCCGGCCCGTTTCTCGATGCCCTTGAACGGGCCAGCCGGGCGGCCGCGCTCGATCGTCCGGTGCTGGTGATCGGCGAACGCGGGACCGGCAAGGAACTGGTCGCCGAACGCCTGCACCGCCTGTCGGGGCGCTGGGATCAGCCGCTGGTGGTGATGAACTGCGCCGCGCTGCCCGAGACGCTGATCGAGGCGGAATTGTTCGGGCATGAAGCGGGCGCGTTCACCGGCGCGACCAAGGCACGGGCAGGGCGGTTCGAGGAGGCCGATGGCGGTACGCTGTTCCTTGACGAACTGGGCACGCTGTCGATGGGCGCGCAGGAGCGGCTGTTGCGCGCGGTCGAATATGGCGAGGTGACGCGGATCGGATCGTCGCGGCCGTTGCGCGTCGATGTCCGCATCGTCGCCGCGACCAACGAGCATCTGCCCGACCGGGTCGAATGCGGCACGTTCCGCGCCGATTTGCTCGACCGGTTAAGTTTCGAGGTGGTGACCCTGCCCCCGTTACGCGCGCGGCCGGGGGACATCATGGTGCTGGCCGATTTCTTCGGGCGGCGCATGGCGGCGGAGATCGGGCGCGATGAATGGGTCGGGTTCGGGCCCAATGCCGTGGATCAGCTGATGGAGCATCGCTGGCCGGGCAATGTCCGTGAGTTGCGCAACGCGGTCGAACGGTCGGTCTATCGCTGGGAACGGCCGGGACCGATCGACCTGGTCGAGATCGACCCGTTCGCCTCGCCCTTCCGCCCGCGATCCAATGCGAACCCTGCGACATCGGGGGCGGCGCCGGTCGTGGGAACGCCGACGATCGAGTCCGCCGCCCCCGACGATCCGTGCGAGGATTTCAAGACGCGGGTCAATCGCTTCGAACGGCAGCTGCTGACGCGGGCGATGGCGGAGGCGCGCTACAATCAGCGCAACTGTGCAGATGCGATCGGGCTGACCTATGACCAGCTGCGCCATGCATTGAAGCGTCACGGAATGCTGGGGCAGGGCGGCTGACCCCCTTTTCGCCACCGCCGGCCACGCC
Organism: Sphingomonas lacusdianchii; assembly: GCF_022664395.1. Taxonomy (GTDB): domain Bacteria; phylum Pseudomonadota; class Alphaproteobacteria; order Sphingomonadales; family Sphingomonadaceae; genus Sphingomonas; species Sphingomonas lacusdianchii. Next base: position 95,303 of record NZ_JAKRET010000005.1, read on the forward strand.
TATGGGTTCGCGGGCGTAACGATCGGAGCCAAGCGGGGTCCGCCGCGTTCGGTCGAGCGAGTTCTTTTCCTAAGGAGGATTGCCATGGCGTTCGAACTTCCGCCGCTGCCCTATGCCTATGATGCACTGGAGCCGACCATCGACAAGGAAACGATGACGCTGCACCATGACAAGCATCATCAGGCCTATACCGACAAGCTGAACGAAGCCGTGTCGGAAGATGCGAGCCTAGAGGGCAAGTCGATCGAGGAACTGCTCGCCAATATCGGCAGCGGTTCGGCCAAGCTGCGCAACAATGGCGGCGGCTATTGGAACCACACCTTTTTCTGGGAAACCATGAAGGGCGGCGGGTCGCAGCCCTCGGGTGCGCTGAAGGACGCGATCGATCAGCAGTTCGGCGGGCTGGACCAGCTGAAGGAGCAGTTCAACACCGCCGGCGCGAACCAGTTCGGATCGGGCTGGGCGTGGCTGATCGTCGGGCAGGATGGCAAGCTGGCCATCACCTCGACCCCGAACCAGGACAATCCGCTGATGGACGTCGCGCCGGTCAAGGGCACGCCGATCCTCGGCAACGACGTGTGGGAGCACGCCTATTACATCACCTACCGCAATGCGCGTCCGGCGTATCTGAAGGCGTGGTGGGACGTGGTCGACTGGGACAGGGTCGGCCAGCGGTACGACGCGGCGGTGAAGTAATCCGCCGCAATAACCCTTTCCCCTTTTAGGGGAGAGGGTTGGGAGAGGGGGCTGTCCGCGAGGGCGGCCCCCTTTTTTTGTGAGTGCGACGCCCGGAACTTCCCTCTCCCCGACCTTCTCCCCCAAGGGGGAGAGGGAGTTAGTCTGCGGGGGGAAGCGGGCTGTCTTCCCCGACCTTCAGCCCATGCTTCAACAGCATCGGGATATTCGCGACCGCGAACAACAGCGTCAGCGGTACCGCGCCCCACAGCTTGAATCCGACCCAGAAATCCCAGGTCGAATGGCGCCACACGACCTCGTTGAGCACCGCCATGAATGCAAAGAACGCCGCCCAATTGATGGTCAGCTTGCGCCAGCCGAGCGCACTCAGCCCCGGATAGGCGGTTTCGAGCAATTGTTGCAGCAACGGCCGCCCGGTCACCAAGCCAAAGGTCAGGATCGCGGAGAACATCGCATAGACGATGGTCGGCTTCATCTTGATGAAAGTATCGTCGCGGAAATAGAGAGTCAGCGCGCCGAACACGACGACCAGCCCGGCCGACAGCCACAGCATCGGCGAAATGTGGCCGGTCTTCCACTTCGATACGATGATCGCGATGACGCTGGCGATCATGAAGGCGGTGCTGGCGATGATGACCTGCGCCAGCGAATCGATCATGTCGGGCAGGCCGATCTTGCCGGCCAGCAGATTGGCGACGAAGAACACCACCAGCGGCCCGTAATCGAGCGCCATGCGGAACAGCGGCGAGGCGGGTTGGCGCTGTACGGTCATTTGCGCACCCGTTCGACACCGGCGATGATCCGCGACACTTCGTTGGCGTCGAAGCCGCGCAGATCGTCGGCGGTTTCGCCCACGCCGATCGCATGGATCGGCAGGCCGAACTTCTCGGCCGCCGCGACTAATACGCCGCCGCGCGCGGTGCCATCGAGCTTGGTCATGACGAGGCCGGTGACGCCCGCCATTTCCTTGAATACCTCGATCTGGTTCAGCGCATTCTGACCCGTCGTCGCGTCGAGGACGAGGACGACGTCGTGCGGCGCTGCCGGGTTGAGCCGGCCGAGGACCCGCCGGACCTTGGCCAGTTCGTCCATCAATTCGCGCTTGTTCTGCAGGCGGCCGGCGGTGTCGACGATCAGCACGTCGATGCCGGTGGCCGTCGCCTGCTTGACCGCTTCATAGACGATGCCGGCGGCGTCGCCCCCCTCGGCACCGCTGACGATCGGCACGCCGATCCGTTCGGCCCAGGTGCGAAGCTGGCCGATGGCGGCGGCGCGGAAGGTGTCGCCCGCCGCCAGCATCACGCCATAATCCTGTTCGACCAGCGTCTTGGCCAGCTTGGCGATGGTGGTGGTCTTGCCCGACCCGTTGACGCCGATGACGAGGATCACCTGCGGTCGCGGAAACGCCTCGATTTCCAGCGGCTTGGCGACCGGCGTTAAGACCTTTTCGATCTCTTCCGCGACGACCAGCCGGATGCCGAGTTCCTCCATGTTGCGTTCATATTGCCCTTCGGCAAGGCGCTGGCGGACGCGGGCGGCGGTGGCGGGACCGAGGTCGGAGGCGATCAACGCTTCCTCGATATCGTCGAGCTGCGTGTCGTCGAGCCGCGCGGCGGACAGGCCGACAAGGTTGCCGGTCAGCCGGTCCGACGTCTTCTTGAGGCCGCCGAGCAGGCGTTCGTGCCACGAAAGGCTCATAGGGGCATTCCGATCAACTGATTGCCTTCGATCTGGGTCAGCCGCACGGTCACGATCGAACCGGGCGGGCAGGGGGGAAGCGAAACATCGGCGAAGCCGGGGCTGTGCCCGCGCGTGCCGGGACGTTCGACGAGGATGTCGGCGGTGCTGCCGATCTGGCGCTGCAACCAGTCGCGGTGGCGACGTTCGGCGGCTACACGCAACGCCTGTGCGCGCGCCTTGCCAACCGGCGGCGGCACCTGCGGCATCCGCGCAGCGGGGGTCCGGGCGCGCGGACTGTAGGGAAAGACATGGGCATGGACGATGTCGCAATCGTCGATGAGCGCGAGGGTGTTCGCCGCCATCGCATCGTCCTCGGTCGGAAAGCCGGCGATCAGGTCGGCACCGATCGCGATATCGGGACGTGCGGACTTGAGCCGGTCGACCAGCGCGACCGCGTCGGCGCGGCTGTGCCGGCGGCGCATCCGCTTCAGCACCATATCGTCGCCCGCCTGGAACGACAGGTGCGCGTGCGGCATGACACGGGGTTCTTTCGTCAGCAATTCGAACAGCTTGGCGTCGATAGCTGCGGGATCGAGCGAAGAAAGCCGCAAGCGCCGCAAGCGCGTACGGGCGAGGATCGCCGCGACCAGATCGCCGAGCCTCGGCGTATCGGACAGGTCGTCGCCATAGCTCGACAGGTCGACACCGGTCAGCACGACCTCGGCATGGCCGGCCGCGACGAGGGCCGCGACCTGCGCGACCACGCCGTCGATCGTCGCCGAACGGGATGGCCCTCGCCCTGCGGGGATCGCGCAGAAGGTGCAGCGATGGTCGCAGCCATTCTGGACTTCGATAAAGGCGCGCGTCTGCCCTTCGAATCCGCCGGCCAGTTGCGGCGCGGTGTCGAGTATGCGGGCGATGTCGCCGACGACGACCGGGTCGGTCGAACCCCATGCGGCCGGGTTCAGCTTGTCCGAATTGCCGATGACCCGGTCGACTTCGGGCATCGCCGCGAATTGCGCCGGATCGATCTGTGCCGCGCAGCCGGTGACGATCAGTTGCGCCGCCGGCCGGTCACGGCGGGCCCGCCGGATCGCGCGGCGGGTGGCCGCGACCGCATCGTTGGTGACCGCACAGCTATTGACCACGGTCACGTCGCGATCGACGACCAGCGCGCGGATCGCATCGCTTTCGGCGATGTTCAGCCGGCAGCCGAGCGTGATGATAGTGGGACCAGCGGAGGATGGCATGGGCGGTGATCTAGGGACAGGGACACGCGAAGTCCACGCGAACGCGCGGGGCGTGCTCGACTTCTGGTTCGATGAGGTCGGGCCGGACCGCCATTTCGCCAAGGACGCGGCGCTCGATGTGACGATCGCGGAGCGCTTCGGGGCGTTGCGCGATACGGTATTGGCGACCGAGGCGGCGGAGTGGCGGGACGAAGAACATCATCTGCTCGCTGCGGTCATCCTGCTCGACCAGTTTTCGCGCAATATCTATCGCGGGACCGCCGAGGCATTTGCCGCAGACCCGCTCGCGCTCGAACTCGCGCTGATCGGCATCGCCCGTGGCGACGACAGGGAATTCAAACCGCTTGAACGCTCGTTCCTGTACATGCCGTTGATGCATAGCGAGGATGCCGGCGTCGCGCGCTTCTCGCTGCGCTGCTTCGAGTCGCTGGGCAATCCGGTGAACCTGCAATTCGCCCGCGACCATGCGGCCGTCCTCGCGCGCTATGGCCGCTATCCGTCGCGCAACGCCGCGCTTGGCGGCGAATCGACCGCGGCGGAGCGTGCCTATCTCAGCCGGCCCGACGCCGGTTGGTAAGGTCGGTCAGTTCGGGATCGCTCCCCCCGCCGCAATGGAGCAGCCCGCGCGCCGCCAGCATCCGCCGGGTGTCGGCCACCGACAACGGCCGGCTATAGGCCCAGCCCTGCGCCTTGGCGCAACCGAGCGCGGCCAGCCGTTCGGCGATCGCGTCGGTCTCGACCCCCTCGGCGGTGATCGGCAGGTTCAGGCTTTCGCCCAGACCGATGATCGCATGGACGATCGCTGCCGAGTCGGCATTGTCGAGCAGCGACAGGACGAAACTCTTGTCGATCTTGATCCGGTCGAACGGCAGTGCCCGCAGATGCGCGAGGCTCGAATAACCGGTGCCGAAATCGTCGAGCGACAGCCGGACGCCCTGGTTCTTGAGCGATCCGACGATCGACTGGGCCAGCGGCAGATTGTCGAACAGCGCGCTTTCGGTGATCTCGATCTCCAGCCGGTTCGCGGCGAAACCGCATTCGACCGTGGTCTTGATGATCTTCTGCGCCAGCCATGCGTCGCGCAACTGCCATGGCGAGATGTTGACCGACAGGGTGATGCCCGGGTCCCAGTCGCGTGCGGCGGCGAAGGCCTGACGCATGATCGACAGCGACAGGTCGCCGATCAGCCCGGCCTCCTCCGCGACCGGAATGAAGCGATCGGGCGGGATCGGCCCCTGGGTCGGATGGACCCAGCGTGCCAGTACCTCGAACCCGCACAGCCGACCGGTGGCCAGATCGACCTGCGGTTCGAAAAAGGGAACGACCTGTCCGGCGGGGATCGCCTGACGCAACCCGCTTTCGATGTCGTTGCGGTCGATCAGCGCGTTCTCCATCGCCCGGTTGAACCAGGTGAAGTCGCCGCGACCCGATTTCTTGGCCGAATACATCGCGATATCGGCGGCGCGCAGCAGCGTGTCGATGCTGCCCCCGTCAAAGTCCGACCGGGCGATGCCGATCGAACAACTCAGATGGATGCGCAGATCGTCGACGAACATCGGCTGCGACAGCGCGGTGATGACCCGGCCGGCAATGCGTTCGACGACCGCCGGATCGCGCGCGTCGAAGACGAAGGCACAGGCAAAGGCGTCACCGCCGAATCGCGCGGTCAGCGCGGCGGGGGGCATCGCTCCGGCAATCTCCAGCGCGACGCTGCGCAGCACGCTGTCGCCCGCCGCATGGCCGTGCATGTCGTTGACCATCTTGAAATGATCGAGGTCGACGATCAGCAGCGCCACCGCCTGATCGCGCTTCGTCGCCGAACGCAGCAGCGCGGCACCCGCTTCGCTGAGGCTGCGGCGATTGAGGAAACCGGTCAGCGGATCGCGCGACGCCAGCATCCGCGCGCGTTCCTCGGCGGCGGATCGGCCATGCATCTCGATCCGGACGGCGCGGTGGCGGCGCCAGCCGAAGATGACCAGCGCGGCGTTGATGAGCAACGCCGTCACCAGCGGCTGCGCCACAGGCTCGCCGCCATAGAAACGATGGTCGAGCAGTCCCGAAATGACCGCGAAGCTGAGGCCCACGAACAGCAGGATCGCCGCGACGCAGATCGCCAGGGTCCAGCGTTCGCCGCCTTCCCGCGGTTCCGCCGGCGCAGGGCCGATGCCCTCGGTACCTCTTTGACGATCCCATTCCATCGGCAATTCTTATCCCGACCATCGGTATAGAAGCGGTTAAAGCCGGCCCATCGTCCGCCATGGACCGGTCGCCGATCGTCATCGCTTGCGCCGAACCGAGTTTTGGGATAGGCGCCCCGGATCGTTTCCGTGCGGAGACGTTCAGCATTGCCGCCCATGGGCGACGCCGGCCGACGAGGTTTCGTCCGCCGGCGTGTTTTGCTTGAGCGTTTCCCGTACGGCAAGGCTGGAGTGGTACGCGTGTTCGAGAGTCTGAGTGACCGGCTGGGAGGGGTGTTCGATCGCTTGCGCGGTCGCGGCGCGCTGACCGAAGCCGACGTTCGCACCGCGATGCGCGAAGTCCGCGTCGCGCTGCTCGAAGCCGATGTGGCACTGCCGGTCGCGCGCGAATTCGTCGAGAAGGCGACCGAAGCGGCCGTTGGCCAGAACGTCCTGCGCTCGATCACGCCGGGGCAGCAGGTCGTCAAGATCGTCCATGACGCGCTGGTCGACATGCTGGGGCCGGATACGGCCGAACTCGACGTCGCGGTCACGCCGCCCGCCGTGGTGATGCTGGTCGGTCTGCAGGGTTCGGGCAAGACCACCACCACCGCCAAGCTCGCCAAGCTGCTCGCCAAGCGCGAGGGCAAGAAGGTGATGATGGCGTCGCTCGACGTCAATCGCCCGGCCGCGCAGGAACAGCTGGCGGTGCTGGGGACGCAGGTCGAGGTTGCGACGCTGCCGATCGTGGCGGGGCAGCAGCCGGTCGATATCGCCCGGCGCGCGCTGCAATCGGCGAAGCTGCAGGGCTATGACGTCGTCATGCTCGATACGGCGGGCCGTCTGCACGTCGATCAGGCGCTGATGGACGAGATGAAGGCGGTGGCGGAGATCGCGCGGCCGAACGAAATCCTGCTGGTCGTCGACTCGCTGACCGGTCAGGACGCGGTCAACGTCGCGCAGAACTTCTCCGAACAAGTGCCGCTGACCGGCGTCATCCTGACCCGCATGGACGGCGATGCGCGCGGTGGCGCCGCGCTGTCGATGCGGGCCGTAACCGGCAAGCCGATCAAGTTCGCAGGGACCGGCGAAAAGCTGGATGCGATCGAGCCGTTCCATCCGAAGCGCGTTGCCGGCCGGATCCTCGGCATGGGCGACGTCGTCTCGCTGGTCGAGAAGGCGGCGCAGTCGATCGAGGCCGAAGATGCCGAGCGCATGGCCGGTCGTCTCGCCAAGGGCCAGTTCGACATGAACGACCTGCGCGGGCAGCTGGCGCAGATGCGGCGCATGGGCGGCCTCGGCGCGCTTGCCGGCATGATCCCCGGCATGAAGAAGGCGCAGGCGGCGATGGCCTCGGGCGCGGTCGATGAGAAGATCCTGCTGCGCATGGACGCGATGATCACGTCGATGACGGTCAAGGAACGCGCCAAGCCCGAGCTGATCAACGCCAAGCGCAAGATCCGTATCGCCAAGGGGTCGGGCACCACGGTGCAGGACGTCAACAAGCTCCTGAAGATGCATCAGGAAATGCAGTCCGCGATGAAGAAGCTCAAGAAGATGGGCGGCATCAAAGGCATGATGGCGATGCTGGGCAAGGGCGGCATGGGCGGTCTCGGCAATGCGCTGGGCGGTCCGGGGCTCGGCGACCTGATGAGCAAGGCTGGCGGCGAAATGCCGGGCCTGCCGGGTCTCACGGGTGGCAAGGGCATGCCGCAACTGCCACCCGGCTTCGAAAACCTCATCAAGAAGAAGTAACCGCCGGTCGGAACCGGCTTACACAGACCAACGAAGGAAGAAGAATAATGGCACTCAGCATCCGTCTGTCGCGTGGCGGCTCGAAGAAGCGTCCGTACTACCGCATCGTCGTCGCCGACGCGCGCAGCCCGCGCGACGGCCGCTTCATCGAGAAGATCGGCACCTACAACCCGCTGCTGGGCAAGGAAGACGAGAAGCGCGTCGTGCTCGATGCCGAGCGTGCGACCCATTGGCTGGGCGTCGGCGCGCAGCCGACCGACCGCGTCGCCCGCTTCCTCGACAAGGCCGGCGTTAAGGAACGCGCTGCCCGCAACAACCCGAACAAGGGCAAGCCGGGCGAGAAGGCCGTCGAGCGCGCCGAAGAGCGTGCCGAAAAGGCGAAGGCCGCCGAAGAAGCCGCTGCTGCCCCGGCCGAAGCATAAGAGGCCAAGGGTAAGGGGTTCCGTCGGCGCGTCTTTTCGGGCGCGCCGGCACCCTATGACCGTCGTCACGCGTTCCGGGTCTACCCGACCAGGAGCATGAACGATGATCGATCCCGAACAGCAGCCGAACCATGACGAAGACGCCACCAATGCCGGCCAATCGGCGGAAGAACCCGCCGAAGGCCGCGACGACGCCCCCGCGGGCGGCGAAGGCTCGCCCGACGCCTGAACCGGCGGCGGCGGACCGCGACCGTGTCGTGCTGGCGGCGATCGCCGGTGCGCACGGGCTGAACGGCGAGGTGCGGCTGAAGCTGTTCACCGATGACCTGTCGGCTTATCCGGCGCTGAACGGAGGCGCGCTGACCCTGATGTCGGTGCGCCCCGCCACCAACGGCGTCATCGGCAAGTTCCGCGAGATCGCCGACCGGACCAAGGCCGAGGCGATGCGCGGCACCGAGCTGTGGATCGGCCGCGACCAGCTGCCCCCGCTGGGTGAGGGCGAATATTACCATGCCGACCTGCTGGGGTTGCCGGCGGTGTCGAGCGAGGGCGAGGCGCTGGGTCACGTCGTCGCGATCGACGATTTCGGCGCAGGCGACGTAATCGAGATCGAACGCCCCGACGGCAAGCGCTTCATGGTGCCGATGCAGCCGCAAGCGGTCCCCGAATGGAATGCCGAACGGCTGGTCGTCGACGCGCTGTTCGCCGCCGACTGATCAGCGATTGGCGGCGGTGGTGAATGCCTGCCGCACCGATTCCGGTGCATTGGACAGTCGGCGTTCGAGCCGCGCGAGCAACGCGTCGGTATCGCTGCTGCCCGTCTGCGCGCGCTCCATGCTCCAGTACCCGAATTCGCGGGCCTCGACCGGACGATCGGACAGGATCGTCAGTTCGTCATGTCGCGGGTCGGCGGCAATCCGGGCGAAGGTGGCGGCGACGCTGCTCTCCGGCCCCTCGATCACCTGCAGGAACAGGCCGTCCTGATACCAGAGCAACCCGGTCACCCCGTCGACGGCATTATTGTGCCGCGACTGCTGCACGATCCGGTCGACATCGACACCGGGCGCACAGCGGCTGGCGTAGAATAGCTGACGAAAGGGCGGGGTAGTCACGCACATCGGATACGGTTCCCGCCGCGTCCGATCAAGTCACTTCGCGGCCGGGGATCGTTCGCAACCCGGAATGGTCGGCGACGGACCGAATTCGGCCGGCGACCAGATTCATCGCCGCAGCGGACGGCGTTCGCTCAGCAGATTGCGGATCGTCGTCGCCGCGACCCCCGCCTCGCCCATGGCATGGCTGATCTGGTCGAGGCCCTTCACCACGTCGCCGGCCGCGAACAGGCCGGGGATCGAGGTGCGCTGGTGATCGTCGACCTCCAGACAGCCGTCCACGCTCGCCCGCGCCCCGGCCGCGACCGCCAGTTCGGAGCGGATATGCGAGCCAAGCGCCGGATAGACGCTGTCGAACGCCATCTCGCCCTCGGCGGTGCGTACGATGAACCGGTCGCCATCGATCCGATAGTCGCCACATGGTCCGTCGACCCGCTGGATGCCGGCTGCGTTGAGCTTGGTCCGACAGGCATCGTCGAGGTCATGGTCGCTGTCGGGGGCGATCAGCGTGACGTCGGCGGTATAACCGCGCAGGAACAGTGCCTCGCGCGTGCCGTGATCGCTGGTCCCGATCACCCCGACCCGTCGGTCGGTCACCTCATACCCGTCACAGATCGGGCAATAGCGCAGCAATCCCCGCGCCAGCGCCGCATCATGGACGGCGTCGTCCAATCCGCGCGGCCGATGGTTGACGACCCCGGTCGCAAGCAACACGCTACGCGCCGCCACGACGCCGTCGGCGGTGACGACGCGGAAATCCTCGCCGTCGCGTTCGATCGCGTCGACCGTCGCGGGGGTGCAGGTCGCGCCATAGGTCCGCGCCTGTTCGTGCATCCGCGCCAGCAGTTCCTTGCCGGCAATGCCGCCGGGAAAGCCGGCATGATTATGGGTGCGCGGGATCATCGCTGCGCGGCTCGATCCGCAATCGAACATGCGGATCGTCAGGTGAAACCGCGCGAGATAGATGGCGGCGGTCAGCCCAGCGGGACCGGCACCGACGATGACGCAATCGACCGTTTCGGGATCGGGGGCAGGGGAGGTCGCCGACATGGAGGCGCAAATGAAGCGGATGGGCTTTCGTTCCCACGAACAAGCGGGCACAGGCTGTCGCCCATGACCTTCGCCGCGACCGTGCTGACCCTCTATCCCGAAATGTTTCCCGGGCCGCTCGGCCTGTCGCTGGCCGGGCGGGCGCTGCGCGAGGAACGCTGGTCGCTCGACACGGTGCAGATCCGCGACTTCGCGACCGACAAGCATCGCTCGGTCGACGATACGCCGGCCGGAGGCGGGGCAGGGATGGTGCTGCGCGCCGATGTGCTCGCCGCCGCGCTCGACAGCGTGGCGGATGGCCGACCGGTGCTGGCGATGACGCCGCGCGGAAAGCCGCTGACGCAGGGCCGGGTACGCGAACTGGCGGCGGGGCCGGGCGCGATCGTGCTGTGCGGCCGCTTCGAGGGGTTCGACGAACGGCTGTTCGAAGCGCGCGCCATCGAGCCGGTCGCGATCGGCGATTATGTGCTGTCGGGCGGCGAAATGGGTGCGCTGGTGCTGCTCGACGCTTGCGTTCGGCTGCTTCCCGGCGTAATGGGCGCGGCTTCGAGTGGTATCGAGGAAAGCTTCGAAAGCGGCCTTCTCGAATATCCTCAATATACCCGACCTGCTGAATGGGAAGGGCGTGTGATCCCCGAAGTGTTGCGATCGGGGGATCATGCGAGGATCGCCGCGTGGCGCAAGTCACGATCGGAATCCGACACACGGCTATGGCGGCCGGATCTGTGGGAGCGTCACGTCGACGCTCGGGTCCAGTCGCCCTCTGGCGCGCACAGGCAAAACGAAGGTCAGAAGAAATGAACCTCCTCCAGACGATCGAAGCTGAACAGATCGCCAAGTTCAACGAATCGAAGAAGATCCCGGAATTCCGCGCCGGTGACACCCTCAAGGTCGGCGTGAAGGTCGTCGAAGGCGAGCGTACCCGCGTGCAGAATTACGAAGGCGTCTGCATCGCCCGTTCGAACAAGGGCATGGGTTCGTCGTTCACCGTCCGCAAGATGAGCTTCGGTGAAGGCGTGGAGCGCGTATTCCCGCTCTATTCGCCGAACATCGATTCGATCGAAGTCGTCCGTCGTGGCGTCGTGCGGCGCGCGAAGCTCTATTATCTGCGCGGTCGTACCGGCAAGTCGGCGCGTATCGCCGAACGCCGCGACCCGCGTCCGGCCAAGGCGACCGCTGCCGAGTAACCGGCGCGGGCGTGGTTGCGCCAGTGGGGCGCGGTGGCCAATGGCCGCCGCGCCCTTTTTCTTGGGTCGTTGAATATTCAGTGATGCGTCGGCAAATTGCTGCCCCCCTCCCTGGCAGAGAGGGGGAAGGTTAAGCAGCGGGCCGCACCGAACGCACGACGAGGCCGGCCTACCCCTCGTCCGGTCCACCGATCGGCGCAGACACGGTGAAGCGCAGCCCCGGCGCATTGTCGCTTTCCTCGATCACGCCGTCCAGTCGCTTGACCATCGCGGTCAGCATGCGCGTGCCGAAGCCGGTGCGGTTGCCGACGCGCCCGCGCCCACGATCGCTCACCGTCAGGCGGAACCGGTTGCGGAACCGCTCCAGCGTCACTGCGATCGGTCCCGGCTTGCCCTCATAGGCATATTTCTGGGCATTGATGACCAGTTCGACCAGCACCAGCCCGACCTGCACCGCGGCATCGGCGGAGATCAGCATCGGCGACAGGTCCATGGTCAGCCGCCCGGTCCATTCGGCACCCATGGACGACTGCATCTCGGTCAACAGATCCTCGATGTAGCGGCCAAGGTCGATGACGGTGACGGTGTCGTCGGAATAGAGCCGGCGATGGACCAGCGCGACCGCCGACAGCCGCCGCTGCGCCTCGCCCAGATGGCGGGTCAGCGTCGCGTCATTCTCCGCCGTCGCCTGCATGGCCAGGAAGGCCACCACCAGTTGCAGGCTGTTCTGCACCCGGTGATTGACCTCCTTGATCAGCGTTTCCTGCTGCGCGAGGAGCGCGTCCTTGTCGGTGACGGCGCGCGACAATTCGCGGTTCAGCTCGCTGATCCGCCGCCGCTGGCGCACATCGAACAACAGCCGCGACAGCCGGTGCGCCGCCTCGACCTCCGCCGGGGTCCACGGACGCGCGCGCCCGCGTATCTCCTCGCTCCACGCCGCGAACGATGCGCGCGGCGTCAGCGGCTGGTCGGGCGTGTCGCTCACTGCCTTGTGCGGGTTGCCGGCCCATTGGATCGTCTGCAACGTCTCGGCGCGGAACCACATCAGCACCACCGGCTCGTCGACCGACAGCGTGATGGCAAGGATGCCGCTGGCCAGGTCGCGATAGGCGTGCGCGGCAGGCAGGCGCAGTTCTAGCGCGGCGCTATGCGTCAGGATCGAACCCTGTTGCCGGACCCAGCGTGACAGGTCGGCAATATCCTCGCGCGCCGGCACATGGCCCGATGTGTGCAAAACGGCACCACGTTGCATGGCGAAGCCATCGGCGCCCAGCATGCGTTGCAGGTCATGCCCGATCAGCGCGGCGGTCTGGTCCGGGTCGCTGTCCTGCGCCAGCCGCTGGGCCAGCGCATCCTCGGCCGCGCGCAGCCGCAACCGCTCGCGATATTCGGCGGCATCCTCCTTGGCGCTGACCTGCTGCGCGAACGATGCCGCGACCAGTTCGCAGGTCTTGCGTTGAAGGTAGGACAGGCTGCGCGGGGTGCGATGGTGGCAGGCGACCAGTCCCCACAACATCCCGTCCTTGACGATCGATACCGATGCCGACGCCGCGACGCCCATATTGCGCAGATACTGGACATGGATCGGCGACACCGCACGCAGGCCGACATCGCTCAGGTCGATATTGCGAAGTGCCGGGTCGATGCCGGTGATCGGGGCGGGGGTGTAGGCGACGTCGGGGATCACGCGCACCCGATTGCGGACATACAGCGCGCGGGCCTGTCGCGGAATGTCGGACGCCGGGAAATGATGGTTGAGGAACCCGTCCATGTCGGGGGCATGGCGTTCGGCGACGACCTTGCCCGAATCATCGTCGAGGAAGCGGTAGATCATCACCCGGTCGAACCCGGTCAGCCGCGAGAAGATCGCGGCGGCGCGCGCGCTCAGATCGTCGAGGTCGACGGCGCGAGCGAATTCCTCGCCGCCATGTTCGATCCAGGTCAGCGCGTCCTCGGTGCCCGGCTGGCCCGGTGCGGTCGGCTCGACCTCGACCAGCCACTGGGCACCGGCGCGGCTCGCGACGATCGAGAACGCCCGGTCGTTGATCGTGCCCAGCGATACCGGGCCGGCGATCGTGGATCGCAGGACGCCGACCGCCTCATCCCCGATCAGCGGCCCGACCGGCCCGCCCAGCCAGTCGTCGCCGAGCAGCCCGGCGACGCCGCCCGCGCCGCCGGTGATGCGGTCCTGCACGGGATCGACGATCAGCAGCACGCCGTGCGGCTGGATCGCGCAGGGAATGTGGATCGGCTCGCGATCGCACGCGGTCAGATCGGGTCCCAGATCGGATGCCGAATGGGCACCTGCCTGCCGCGGCGCATCGAAGTCTGCATTCGTCGCCAACGGTCGGCCTTTCGTGGTCTTGATGCGACCCGACGACGAAGTTCGCAGCGGGAAGTGTTTGCAGTAAAAGGACTAGCGCGTTCGATCAACCGGCTCCCGTCGGCCCGTCCAGCACATGACGCACGCGCCCTGCCAGATCGGGACGCTTATAGGGTTTGCCGATCAGGTCGAACTCGGTTCCCCGCGCGTCGACCCGCTCGATCGACGCCTCGGCATAGCCGGTGGTCAGCAGCACCTTCAGTCGCGGCCGCTGCCGCCGGGCTTCGCGCGCCAGCATAACCCCGTTCATACCGCCGGGCATAATGAGGTCGGTGAACAGCAGGTCGATCGGCGTTCCGCGTTCGAGGATGTCGATCGCTTCGGGGCCGTTGCCGGCGCGCAGGACCGTATAGCCGAAATCGCTCAGGATCGCCTCGGCCAGATCGCCGACGTCGCGCTGGTCCTCGACCACCAGGATCGTCTCGTCACCCCGCGAGTCGCGCTCGCTGTGCGTCCGGCGGCGGCGGATCGGTTCGGCGGCATCGCTCGCTGCGGGGAACAGCAGGTGGACGGTCGTGCCCTTGCCTTCCTCCGATTCGATCTTCAGCGCGCCGTCGGACTGTTTCATGAAGCCATAGACCATCGACAGGCCAAGGCCCGGGCCCTGGCCCTGATCCTTGGTCGTGAAAAATGGTTCGGTTACCCGCGCCAGTATCTCGGGCGCCATGCCCGGTCCGGTATCGGCGATCGACAGCCCGATATACGGGCCGTGGCGCGCGTCGGAGAAGCGCGGATCGGTGCCGTCGACGCGGACATGCTCGGCGGTGATCGTCACCTTTCCGCCGCCGGGCATGGCGTCGCGGGCGTTGGTCAGGATGTTCAGGATCGCGGTTTCGGCCTGGACCGGATCGATCCGCGCATTGCAATCGCTGCCGCACGGGATGACCTCGATCGCGATCGGTACCGATCCGATCGTGCGTTTCAGCATTGGCAGCAGGTTGGTGACCAGATCGTCGATATTGGTCACCCGGCCCGACAGTTTCTGCCTGCGCGAGAATGCCAGCAATTGCTGGGTCAGCTCCGCGCCGCGTTCCGCCGCCTCGACCACCGCGCGGAGCGACCGGCCGGTGCGAACGGGGTCAATCGGCTTCTCTGGGCTGCGCTCGACTTGGGTCAGCACGACGTCGGTGAACCCTTGAATGACAGTCAGGAGATTGTTGAAATCATGCGCAATCCCCCCGGTCAGCTGGCCGACCGCTTCCATCTTCTGCGCCTGTCGCAACCCTTCCTCGGCATCGCGGCGGCGAGTGACGTCGAGTTGCGAGGCGAAGTAGTAGCGAAGCTCGCCATCGCCATCGAGCACGGGTGAAATGAACAGCGCGTTCCAGAAGGCGCTGCCGTTCTTCTTGTAATTGATGATTTCGACCGACGTCTCGCGGCGCCGGCGGATCGCTTCGGAAATCTCGGCGACGGTGTCCGGATCGGTATCCGGCCCCTGCAGAAACCGGCAGTTCCGCCCCAGCACCTCGTCGTCGGCATAGCCGGTCATCTGCAGGAAGGCGGGATTGGCGAAGATGATCGGATTGTCGTCCTGTCGGGGATCGGTCACGATCATCGGCATCCGCGTGGTCTTTACCGCCGCGAAAAAGATTCCGTTCGCCGGGTCGCGCATGTCGCCCTCCGCCATCGCCGGCTGGCGATGCACGGGATCGAGGGGCTTTTCCGGACTGGACGGCGAGTGCATGGACGGAATCTACCGGTTCGAGTTCCCGGATAAAGATCGCCAACGGCGGCTTTGGTTCCGCGCGGGCGGACCCGGATCGCCGCGCCGCTCGTTGCATCGCATATGAACCCCGTCCGCCAAGCCATTGCCAAACAGGTCCGCGCACTGACCGGGGCAGGGGACGGCGCGATCGACCTGACCCGCCCGCCCGGCGACAACGGGCTGTTCGGCCCGCAATCGGTCAGCTGGCGCGTGCATGGCGATTTTTCGTCGATGATGATCGGCGGTACGGCGGCGTTGCTGGTGCAGATGCTTCATCCCGGCGCGCTGGCGGGCGTTTGGGACCACAGCAATTTCCAGCGTGACATGCTCGGCCGGCTCAAGCGCACCGCCCAGTTCATCGCCGCGACCACCTATGGCAGCACCGCTGAGGCCGAACGGCTGATCGGTCGGGTGCGGCAGATTCACGACCGGGTGCATGGAAACTTGCCCGACGGCACGCCCTACGACGCCAACGACCCGCATCTCCTGACATGGGTGCATGTCGCTGAAACCGACTCGTTCCTGCGCGCCTATCTGCGCTATCGCGATCCGAACCTGTCGCGTGCCGATCAGGATCGTTATTTCGCCGAGAATGTCGTGGTCGCCGAACGGTTGGGTGCCACCAATGTCCCCGACAGCCGGGCGGCGGTCGATGCGTGGCTGCTGGCGGTCCGGCGCGAACTGCGCTGCGACGAACGCACCCGGACGGTGCGCGACGCCCTGCTGCACCAGCCGCTGCCCAACCCGCTGCTCAAGGGGTTCGGCGCGCTCAATACCGCCGCGGCGATCGACCTGCTGCCGCCATGGGCGCGGGCGATGCTCGAGTTGCAGCCGCACAGCGTCGGCGTCCGCACCGGCGCGCACGGCATGGCGCGAGTGTTGCGCTGGGCGCTGGGCGGATCGGCATCCGAACGGACGGCACGCGCGCAGGGTTAGAGCGGCGGCAACCCGGCGCGCAACTCCGCCACCCATGGCCCGGCCACGCCATCCGACGGCGCGCGCCAGTCGCCGCGTGGCGACAGCGCGCCGCCGCCCGATACCTTCGGCCCGTTGGGCAGCGCCGACCGCTTGAACTGGCTGGTCTGGAAAAAGCGCCACAGGAACTTCTCCAGCCACGCCGCGATCGTCGGCAGGTCGTAGCTGCCCTTCGCCTCCTCCGGGAAATCGATCGGCCAGCGCCCGGCGGCCGCATCGCGCCACGCATGCCAGCACAGGAACGCCACCTTCGACGGCCGCATGCCGTAGCGCACGATATGGTGTAGGAAGAAATCGTTCAGCGCATAGGGGCCGACCCGGTCCTCGGTGCTCTGCATCCTGCCCGATGCATCCGCCGGCACCAGCTCGGGCGAAATCTCGGTATTCAGGATCGCGTCCAGTACCGCATCGGTATCGGCATCGAACTGGTCGGTGCGGATCGCCCAGCGGATCAGATACTGGATCAGCGTCTTGGGCACGCCCGCATTGATGCCATAATGGCTCATATGGTCGCCTACGCCATAGGTGCACCAGCCCAGCGCCAGTTCGGACAGGTCGCCGGTGCCAAGCACCAGCGCCTGCCGCTGATTGGCCAGCCGGAACAGATAATCGGTGCGCAGCCCCGCCTGCACATTCTCGAACGTCACGTCATAGACCGGCTCGCCCTTGGCGAAGGGGTGGTCCATGTCGCCCAGCATCTGCGCCGCGGCGGGACGGATGTCGATCTCGTCGCCGGTGATGCCCAGCGCGCGCATCAGCTTCCACGCATTGCTTTTGGTCGCCTCGCCGGTCGCGAAGCCCGGCATGGTGAAACCGAGAATATCGGTGCGCGGCCGCTCCAGCCGGTCGAACGCCTTGGCCGCGACGATCAGCGCATGGGTCGAATCGAGCCCGCCCGACACGCCGATCACCAGCCGCTTCGTCCCCGACGCGACCAGCCGCTGGCGCAGTCCCTCGACCTGGATGTTGAATGCTTCGTAGCAATCATCGTCGAGCCGGTCGGGGGTGTTCGGCACGAAGGGATAGCGGCGCACCGGTCGCAACAGGCCGATATCCCCCTCGGCGGGGGCGTGATCGAACCCGATCCGGCGGAAGCGGGCTTCGGGATGGCCGTTGGCGCTGGCGCAGTCGTTGAACGTGCCGGTCCGCATCCGCTCCAGCCGCAACCGTTCCAGATCGACATCGGCATAGACGATGCCCGCCGAACGATCGAACCGGTCGGAGGTGAACAGCAACTCGCCCAGTTCATGGACGCTGCCCTGTCCGTCCCACGAAAGGTCGGTCGTACTCTCGCCCATGCCCGCCGCCGAATAGATATAGGCCGACATGGTCCGCGCCGATTGCGACGCGCACAGCATCTCGCGGTCGCGCGCCTTGCCGATGACTATGTTCGATGCCGACAGGTTGCACAGCACCAGCGCCCCCGCCATCGCGCCCGCCGTCGACGGGGGCAGGGGGGACCAGAAATCCTCGCAAATCTCGGCATGGAACACGAAGTCGGACAGGTCGTCGGCGGCAAAGATCAGGTCGGTTCCGAACGGCGCCTCCTGCCCCGCGACACGCATCGTCAGCCCGGTCAGCCCGGCGCCGGGCGCGAACCAGCGTTTCTCATAATATTCGCGGTAATTGGGCAGATAGGTCTTGGGCACCACGCCGAGGATGCGCCCCCGCGCCACCGCCACCGCGCAATTATACAGCCGCCCGTTGCGCCGCAGCGCCGCGCCCAGCAGCAGCGCGGGGCGCAGATCGGCACTGGCGGCGACGACCTCCGCCAACGCGGTCTCGGTCGCGTCGCACAGCGCGTCCTGTAGATGCAGGTCGTCGATCGCATAGGAAGTGAGGTTCAGTTCGGGAAAGACCAGCAGGTCCGCGCCGGCATCATGGCCTTCACGGGCAAGCGCGATCGCGGCCCGGCCGTTGGCGGCCGGATCGCCGACGCTCGCCAGCGGGGTACAGGCCCCGACGCGGAGCAGGCCATGGGTATGGATCGAATGAAACGGGTGCGCGGTCATGGGTCGCAACGTAGGGGAGGGCGCCGGAAAGCGAAACCGTTCGTAATGCTGGGCGATCGTTTGCGCCGAAACGACACCGTAGCAGCTACGGATTCCCGCCTGCGCGAGACCTCTCCAAAAGTCCCTTCTCGTACCCCGGCGAAGGCCGGGGCCCAGTTGGGGAACGTCGGTAAGGTGGGCAAAAGCCTTCCCAACTGAACCCCGGCCTTCGCCGAGGTACGGAAGGGTTCGGGCATAGACGGAGGATTTTCGCAGAGGTCCCGCCAGCGCGGAAAGAACGAACTACGCCGGTATGGCTGGAGGTCGAACGGTCCTAGTCCGAATCAAACCTTCGCCGCGTACAGCATCCGCCCTTCGCCCAGCAGGTCGAACACCCGCGCCAGATCGCCCTCGGCGACCGCGAAACAGCCTTGGCTGCGGCCGAGCTTGCCGTGCTGCGCGATCATTTCCGGATTGGCATACCATGCGCCATGAATGACGATCGCGCGCATCAGCGCATTGTCGTTGGTATGGTCCAGCCCGACCAGTCGCTGCGACCGGCCGTGTTTGCCGACATAATAATTCTCGGTGACGAACGCGCCTTCCGACGTGGCATTCGAATCGGGCACGTTGCTGAAACGGTCGAGCATGCCGCGATGGCGCGGGTCCGATCCGCTACCGTGCGAAACGCGCATCGCCGAGACGACGCCGCTATGCATATCGATGAACTGGAAACGCGGATGCGCCGAATCGAGCGCGAAATCGGCGATGGCGATGCGGTCGGTCTTGCCGATCGTGGCGCCATGACGTTGCAAAGCGGCGTGCGCTCGTTCGAACAGGCCGGCATTGACCGTCGGCGGCGCCAGCATCTTCTTGACCGGGGCGGCGGGCAGTGGTGCCGATGCCAGCCGCTGCGGCACCGGCGCGACCGGCAGATTCTGCGCGACGGGCACGATCGCATTCTTGGTGCAGCCCTGTGCCAGCACGAGCCCGGCAAGGCCCCCTGCCGCCTTCAGCACCGCCCGCCGCGATCGAACCGCTTCGTCCTGCATCCAAATCCTCGTTTAACCGTTATGGCTCCCCCAGATACGGGACGAGACGGTTCCAATCAATTAACGCCGGGTAATCCACGCCGTCACTGGTCGCGACGATGCCACGGGCGGTCGACTCCGTTGCAACCGATACGGCATTTGCGTTCGCGGCGCGGCTGGGGAATAGTCGGCGCATGAACGTCGCGCTCCGCCTCGGCCTGTGTCTGGCGCTGCTGCCGTCGCCGGCACTGGCGCAGCGATCGGACGCGCTGGCCATCGAGCGCGCCGCGCTGGCAATGCGGCCGGGGGCGCATCGCTGGGGCGACGATCCCCACCTGCCCGGACCGGTCAGCATCGTCGTCAGCGTGCCGATGCAGATGCTGTTCGTCTATCGCGGCGACGTGCTGGTCGGTGCGTCGACGGTATCGACCGGCAAACCGGGCAAGACCACGCCGATCGGCGAATATACCATCCTGCAGAAGCGGCCGTTCCACCGCTCCAACCTGTACGACAACGCACCGATGCCGTTCATGCAGCGGCTGACCTGGGACGGCGTGGCGCTGCACGCCGGCAATCTGCCGGGCTTTCCCGCGTCGCATGGCTGTATCCGCATCCCGACCGCCTTTGCCCGCGCACTGTTCGCCGCGACGGCGCTGGGCGGGCAGGTGGCGGTGGTGAACGACGTCATCGCCTTTCCCGCCTACCGCTCCGCCGATCCGGTCCCGCGGCTGGAGGCGGAGGTGGCAATGCTCGCCGGTCGCGATGACCGGGTCAGCATGGGAGGCCGGCGTGCCGACCCGCGCTAGCATCGCTATCTCCGTCATGGTCCTTTGGCTGGCCGGCTGCAACGACCGCCGCGACCCCGCGCCTGCCCCGACGCCGCAACCGACCGCGACGCGGCAGCCGACCGCGACCTCGAAGCCGATTACCTCGACCGTACCCGACCAGATCACGGTGACGACCAACGAACCCTTTTACTCGGCGAAGGTAGCCGCAGACGCCGTGCTTCTGACCGGGGTCGACCTGCCCGAGCGTCGCCTGAAGATCGTCGATCGTACCATTGCTGCCGATCGCCGTAGCTGGACCGCGCGCGACGATCGCGGGACCTTGATCGTCAGCGTCATCCGCAGCCCTTGCAAGGACGACATGTCGGGCGCCCCGCGCGACTTTACCGGCACGCTGACCTTCGGCGACCGGACCGTGCGCGGCTGTGCCTTCACCGGCACGCCGGCACCGCCACTCGGCGAGACGGCAGCGACCATCCCCGCGACCTTCCTCGGCGAATGGAATATCGATGCCGCCGCCTGCGCCAGTCCGGCGACCTCCATCGACGGGGTGCGGGTCACGCCGTCCGAAATCCTGTTCCATGAAAGCGCCGGCCGGGTGACGAACGTCGAACCGCTTGCGACCGACCGCGTCCGGATCACCGCCGATTATGACGGCGAGGGCGAACGCTGGACCGCGACGCAGACGCTGCGCGTAACCGGCGACCGGCTGACCATCGCTACCGGCGGCCGGCCGATCAGCCGCGTGCGCTGTCCGGATTAGCCAGCGCCGCCGCGATCGCCGCGTGCAACTGGTCGCCGGTGAACGGCTTGGTCAGTACCGGCAATCCGACCGGCGTGTCGCCGATCTCGGCGAACCCGGTGATCAGCAGCACCGGCACGTCGGGACAGCAGCACCGTACCCGGTTGGCGACGTCGATCCCCGACAGATCGGGCATGGCGAAGTCGGTCAGCACGAGGTCGAACCGCGCGCCCGCCTCCAGCGCCTCGACCGCCGCGCGGGCCGATCCCTGTACGGTGACGCTGTGCCCGACCGCCTCCAGCTGCGCGGCGACCACGGCGCGGACTTCGGCATCGTCCTCGACCAGCAACAGCCGGCGCGGCGTCACGGCATGCGGATCGGGCAGCGTGGTCGTCGCGCTGTCGGCTTCGGCGCGGGGCAGCCACAAATGGATCGTCGTACCCTGACCGACGACGCTGTCGATCGTCACCTCGCCGCCTGCCGCGCGGGCCATCGCCCGCACCATCGGCAGGCCCAGTCCGGTCCCGGCCCCTTGCGCCTTGGTGGTGAAGAACGGCTCGAACACGCGTTCGCGCACCGCATCGTCGATGCCGCTGCCGGTATCGGTGACGGAGATGCGGACGAACGGTCCGCGCAATTCGGGCAGTTGCGCGGCGGCATCGACGATATTCTCGGTCGCGATGCCGACGGTCCCGCCGCCGTCCATCGCGTCCCGCGCATTGATCGCGAGGTTCAGCAGCGCCAGTTCGAACTGTCCCGGATCGGTGCGCACCGACCAGGGATCCTCGGCAAAACGATAGGCGACGCGGATGCGCCCGGCGGTGGTCCGCAGGATCAGCTCCTCGATCGCGCGGATTGCGGCGTCGGGGCGGAAGATTTCGGCGGCAAGGTCGCGCTGGCGGCTGAAGCTGAGCAGGCGGCGGGTGATCGCGCTGCCACGCCCGGCGGCTTCCCCCGCCGATGCCAGATAGCGCTTCAGCCGGTCGCGATCGTCGATGCGCCGTTCGGCCAGCTCCAGATTGCCGATGATCGCCGCCAGCAGGTTGTTGAAGTCATGGGCGATACCACCCGACAACGTGCCCAGCGCCTCCAGCTTTTCCGATTGGTGGTGGCGCCGCTGCGCCAGTCGGCGATCGGTGTCGTCCCGCTCGATCCGCAGCAGGTAGCGGTCGCTTCCCGCCTGGAAGGGGATGCGCCGGACATGCGTCCACCGGTCGCCGCCGGGTACCGCCTGATGCCGGTCCTCGTCGTCGACCCGGTCCTGCGCCAGCGCCGCCAGATCGCGCGCGTCGACGCTCGCATCGTTCGCGCCGCGCACGATCCGCCCCTCCGCATCGAGGATCGCGACCGCGTCTCCCGAACTGTCGGCAAGGCCGCGAAAGGCGGCGCGCTCGAACGCCAGCGCCCGGCGCAGCGCGTGGCGTTCGGCGGCGGCGGCGATCATCGCCGTCAGCGCCTCGGCATCCCACGGCTTGTTGGCATAGCCGCTGATCGCACCCTCGTTCAGCGCCGCGACCACCGCCGACAGATCGGCATAGCCGGTCAGCAGGATCGCCTCCGCATCGGTCGCGGTACGCGCGCGCGCCAGGAACTGGCTGCCGGTCAGCTCGGGCATCCGCTGGTCGGACACGATCACGGCGATGTCGGGATGGACCGCGATCAGGCCCAGCGCCTCGACCGGCGAGGTGGTGGACAGGATGCGATACCGATCCTCCAGCAGGTCGGTCAGCGCGACGAGGATCTCGCGCTCGTCATCGACCAGCAGCAGCAAAGGTTGGGTACCGGCGGTTTCCATTATGACTGTTCCGGTATCCTGATCGCGAACGACGCGCCACCCCGTGTCGCACGTCCGATCTCGATCGTGCCGCCATGCGACCGCACCACGCCGTACGCGATGGCGAGGCCCAGCCCGGTACCGGCGCCGACATCCTTGGTCGTAAAGAACGGTTCGAACACCCGCTCGCGCTTGTCCTCGGGAATGCCGGGGCCGTTATCGTCGATCCGGATCAGATACTGGCCGTCCGCCGATCCGGTCGCGATCGCGATTTCCCCCGCCACCGGATCGACCGCGTCGGCGGCGTTGGCGACGATGTTCATCACCACCTGATTGACCAGCGCCCCCGAACATTCGAGCATCCGTGCCGGGCCATAATCGCGCACCACCCGCACCGTCCCCAGCCGGGGCGCCAGCAGCGTCAGCACCGCATCGATCGCATCGGGAATGTCGATCTGCGACACCTCTCCGTCATCGAGCCGCGAGAAGCGCCGGAGCTTCACCACCAGTTCCTGAATGCGGGTCAGTCCCGACCGGATCGAGCCCAGCCGGTCCGCCGCCTTGGTCAGCAGCGTCGCCCGCGTCGCATCGTCGGCCTCGCGCGCCCCCGCCACCGCGCGTTCGACGGTCGCCTGATGCGCGAGGATGAAGGCGAGCGGATTGTTGATCTCGTGCGCGATGCCCGCGACCAGTTCGCCCAGCGACGCCATCTTGGCCGACTGCACCAGCTGCGCCTGTGTCTCGCGCAGCAGGGCGTTGGCCCCGGCCAGTTCGGCATTGGCCTGCGCCAGCCGGTCCGCCGAATCGGCCTCCGCACGCGCCTGTGCCAGCGCGATCGCTTGTGCCCGCTCGCGGGCGATGCCGGCGGCCTCCTCGTCGCGTGCCAGCTTGCGCCGGACGATCGCGCGGATGCGGACCAGCAGCATGTCGCCGTCGCTGCGCCTTGACACGACATCGTCGACGCCGGCGGCCAGCCCGGCCAGCATCGTCGCCGGTTCGGCATC
The DNA here is from genome assembly GCF_022664395.1 of Sphingomonas lacusdianchii. GTDB lineage: Bacteria > Pseudomonadota > Alphaproteobacteria > Sphingomonadales > Sphingomonadaceae > Sphingomonas > Sphingomonas lacusdianchii. The sequence continues at coordinate 119,022 of NZ_JAKRET010000005.1, forward strand.
GTCGGTCAGCGCGACCAGCGCCATCCCGCTCGCCCGCGCCACCCGGCATCCGTCGAGCCGGGCCGACAACGCGAAATCCCGCTCGCGCTCGATGACGAGGATGCCGTCGATATCGTCCGCCTCGATCGCCGCCAGCGCCACCACCGGATCGGCGCAGCAATCGACCCGATACCCCTCTGCCGACAGCCGCCCGACCAGCGGATCGCGGTTCGCGTCATCGGTATCGAGCAGCATCAGCCGCGCCTGCCGCAGCGCCGGCGCCGGCCCGTCCTCGATCGGCCGTCCGCGCGTCTGGCGAAGCAGCGCGCGGATCCGCGACACGATCAACTCGCCGCCGCCGCGCTTGGGCACATAGGCGTTGGCGCCGCTGTCGAGGCCCTGCCGCTCGACCTCCGACGCATCGTCGCCGGTCAGCATCAGCACCGGCAGCGTGCGCGTCGCGCCCGTCTGCCGCACGATCCGCACCAGTTCGTCGCCGTTCATCCCCGGCAGCCGGTAATCGACGACCAGCAGGTCGGGCCGCGCATCGTTCAGCGTCGCCAGCGCGGTCTCGGCATCGCGGGTCCGCGCGACCCGCAGCCCGGCCCGCTCGAACATTCGGCGCAGTTGCAGCGCCTGCGTCTCCGAATCCTCGACCAGCAGGATCGACGCACCCTCCATCATCGTGCCCGTTCCAGCACGCGGCGGATATGCGGTGCGATCAGGTCGAGCGGCAGCGACAATGCCCCCATCCGGTGCGCGGCGGCGGGCATGCCATAGACGACCGAACTGGTCGCATCCTCGGCCACCGCCTGTCCGCCCGCCGCCAGCAGCGCCTGTACGCCCACCGCGCCATCCTCGCCCATGCCGGTCAGCACCACCGCCATCGCCGCCCCGTCCAGCGCGCTGGCGCCGCTCTCGATCAGCCGGGTCGCCGACGGACGCTGGCCGTTGACCGGCGCGTCGCGCCCGACCAGCATCGTGCCGCTGCGGCTGACAGTCAGGTGTGCGTCGCCCGGCGCGACATGGATGCTCCCCGCGCGCGGCGCTTCGCCATGCCCGGCAATCTCGACCCGCTGCGGCACGACGCTGTCGAGCCAGCTGGCAAAGCCGGTCATGAAACTTGCCCCCATATGCTGGACCAGCAATACCGGGACCGGCAGCTCGGCGGGCAGCGCCGCGAACAGCCGGGCAAGGGCAGGGGGGCCGCCCGTCGATGCCGCCACCAGCAACATCTGCGGCGCGCGCTGTCGCGACACCGGTACCGGCAGCACCGGCGCGGTCCGCATCCGCCGCCGGACGACCGCCACCTCGCTCATGATCGCCAGTTGCGTGCGGATTTCCTGGGCTACCCGCGAATAGGCGGCATCGCCCAGCCCGACGGGCTTTTCGACGACCGACAGCGCCCCCGCGCGCAATGCGTCCATGCTGTTGCCCATCGCGCCGCCGTCCATGCTGGCGGAAATGACGACGATCGGCGTCGGCTGGTCGGCCATGATCCGCCGCGTCGCCTCCAGCCCGTCGATGCCGGGCAGGCGGATATCCATCGAAATGACGTCGGGCTGCACCGCCGGCATCGCCGCGATCGCTTCCTCGGCGTTGGCGAAGGCACCGGCAACGGTCAGCCGCGGATCGTCGTTGATGATGTGGGTCAGCAAGGTGCGGACGACGATCGAATCCTCGACGATCATCACGCGGGCCGGATGGGTACGATCACGCATCGGCGGGTCAGATCAATTGCTGGACGACGGCGATCAACTTGCCCTGATCGAAGTCCTGCTTGGTGACATAGGCATCCGCACCGAGGCTGAGGCCGCGTTCGATGTCGTCGGGGCTGTTGCGCGAGGTCATCATGACGACGGGTAAAGTTTTCAGTGCCGGATCGTTCCGTATCGCGGCAAGCAATCCGAACCCGTCCATGCGCGGCATTTCGACATCGGCGACGACCAGGTCGATCGCGTCGAGACCGGATCGCAACCGCTCGAGTCCCGCCAGCCCGTCGACCTCGATCAGCACCCGGTAGCCCTGCGCTTCGAGGATGCTGCGCTCCAGCGTGCGGGTCGTGATCGAATCGTCGACGACCAGAATTGTGTGGCTGCTCGTGTCCGGCGCGGCGGCGACCGCGATCGGCGGCCGGACGATGCCGGGCCGGTCGCGCACCAGTTGCGCCGGGTCGAGCACCAGCACGATTTCCCCGTTCAGCAGCACCGTGCCCAGCACCAGCGGTACATCGGCGGCGATTGCCGCGACGTCGCCGACCAGCAATGCCCGCACGTCGCTCAGGGCATCGACGACCAGCATCCGCCGGACGCCGTCGGCCGTGACCAGCACCGCCGGCAGGCTGCCGTTCGCCGCGCCCTGCGCCACGCCCAGAACGTCGCACAACCGACCGACCGGCACGGCCTCGCCATCGACGGTCACCATGGTGTCGCCGCCGCTCGGCGTCAGATCGGTCGGATCGATCCGCCGCACCTGCCTGACCGCATCGGACGGCAGCGCGACGCGCATGTCGCCGACCTCGACCAGCAACAAGGTCCGCCGAGTGAGCGCGACGGGCACCGCGATCGACACGACCGTTCCGCCAAGCGCACTACGCGCGATCGTCGCCGTTCCGTGCAGCCGCCGGGCGACCTCGGCGACGACCGACAGGCCGATGCCACGCCCGGCGACTTCGTCCAGACGGTCGGCGGTCGAAAATCCCTGTTCGAACAGCAGCGCATGCAGCTGGGCTCCGCGCGGTGCGGGCGCGTCGGCGGCGATCAGCCCGGCAGCGCGCGCCCGCGCGACGATCGCGGCATCGTCCAGCCCGGCGCCGTCGTCGCGCACGGCGATCGTCATCCGCCCGCGATCGATGCGCGCGTCGACGGCGATGGTACCGGCATCCTCCTTGCCCGCGCGCCGCCGCACCGCCGGCGTCTCGATCCCATGGCGAACGGCGTTGCGCAGCAGGTGCAGCAGCGGATCGCGCAACGCGTTCAGCACCCGGCGATCGGCTTCGCCATCGCTGTCGGCCACCTGCAATCGCGCGATCTTGCCCTCGGCGGCGGCAAGGTCGCGGACCGCGCGCTCATGCCCGTCGAACAGCGTCGCGACCGGTTGCAGCAACAGCCGCTCGCCATCGCGCTCCAGCTCGGCGCTCGACCGGTCGAGCGCGTCGCGCAGCCGGCCGTGCAGCCGACGGATGCGGTCGAGTTCGCCGGTCGCCTGCCGCAGCCGTCGCGCCGCCTCGCCATCGCCGCCCATGGCCAGCAACGGGTGCAGCGCCGCCAGATCCTCGGCGAGGGCGTCGAGTCGCTCGGCGACCTGTCCCTGTTCGGCGACCTGCGTCGCCATGACGTGCAGCGACCGGCCGAGCCGTTCGACGCGGTGCCCGGCGATCGCGACGCGGCGTTCGGGCTCATGGTCGCGCGTCGTCTCGACCGACGGCGGCGCGGCGCCATCCTCGATCGCATCGGCCAGCGTCCGCAATTCGGCGATCGCGGCGGCATCCAGCGCGCGGTCGCCGCGCTCGACCGCCAGCAACAGCGCCTCGGCCTCATGCGCCGCCGCCTCGGTCGCGGCCAGTTCGACGGCGCGCGCCGCCCCTTTCAGGCTATGCGCCCGCCGGCTGAACTCGCGCAGGTCGACCGGCCGCCCGGCATCGGCATCGGCCAGCGCCGCGCGGATGCCGGCCATATGCTCGGCCAGCTCCGACGCGAACGCCGCCATCAATTCGGCCTGCAATTCGTCCATGGCCTACAGCCGGTAGCGTTCGGTCAGCCCGACCAGTGTACGCGACAATTCGCCCAGATCGCCCGCCGCCTGGTCGAGCTGCCGGGTCGACGACGCGGTCTGCTGCGATGCCTCGCGGATATTCTGCAACGCGATCGTCACCTGTTCGATGCCGATCTGCTGCTGGTTGGTCGATGCCACGATCTGCTGGAACGTCTGGACATTTTCCTGCACCCGCGTCGCCAGTTCCTCGATCGCGGCATGGCCGGCATCGGTCCGCTCCTTGCCCGATGCGACGCGCTTGACCGCTTCCTCAGTCAGCATCACCGACGAATTGATACCGCGCTGGATATCGCCGAGGATCGACCGCACGTTGCGCGTCGCGCCCTTTGCCTGATCGGCCAGCAGCTTCATCTCGGCCGCGACGATCGCGAAGCTGCGCCCCTGTTCGCCCGCCGCCGCCGCCTCGATCGACGCGTTCAGCGCCAGCAGGTGCGACCGTTCGGACACGTCGTTGACCGTGGCGATGATGTCGCCGATCGCCTGCGTCTTTTCCGACAGCGCGACGATGTTGGTCGCGACCGCCTCGGCCTGTTCGCGGATCGCGTCCATCGCCCGCGCGGTGTCGCCGACCGCGTTCAGCCCGGCATCGCTGACCTGTGCGGTTGCCTGTGCCTGCGCGATGACCTCCTGCGCGCGGCGGCTGATCTGCGCCCCGCTATGGGTGATTTCGTCGACGGTCGCCGCCGTTTCCTGCACCGCGGCCAGCTGTTCCTCGACCGATGCCGCCTGCTCCTGCGTCGATGCGCGGATTTCGTTGGTCGCGGCGTTCAGGTTGGTGGTCGCGGCGCGGTTCTGCGCGGCGATGGTGCGCAGTCCCGCGACCATCTCGTTCAACGTCCGCCCCAACTGGCCCAGCTCGTCCTTGCCGGTCGCATCGGTCGTGGTCGACAGGTCGCCGCCGCCGATCCGGCCGACGAACTCCATGAACTCGTCGAGCGGGCGGACGATCGACCGGCGGATGGTGATTGCGACGGCAACGCTGACCAGTATCGCGACGATCAGCCCGATGATGATCGATATGCGGCTGGCGGTGTAGACGTCGCGGGTCGCATCGCGGCCCTTCTCGATCGCGGCGTTCAGCGTCTCGCGCGCCTGCCCGACGCGGGCCACGGTCGCGGCATGGTCGCGGACGATCTCGTCCTCCGCCGCCAATACGCCCGCCCGGTCGCCCGCTTGGATCGCGGCCAGCTGCGTCTCGACATCGTTGCGGGTGCGGGTCAGCGCCCGGCCGGCATCGCCCAGCTGGCGGCCCATGCGTGCCCATTGTTCGGACCGCAGGCCGGTGACGGCATTCGCGCGATAGGTTTCGGCGGCGCGCTCCTGTTCGGCGATGCCGCGCGCGGCGTCGTCGACCGCCGCCCGCCAGCCGGCGGTGGCTTCGCGCGTGCCGGCGCTGTCGCCGGTCAGGAACCCGCGAACCAGTGCCGCGCGCTGTTCGACCTTGCGCGACAAAGCATGATCGATGCGGTTCAGCGCCTCCATCGACGACAGGTCGCGTTCGACGATCAGGTCGACGGTCGACCGGACCTCGCCGATCTGGATCAGCGCATAGAGGCCGAGGGCGAGCAGGATCGCGGTGAGAGCCGCGAAGCCGGCGGCGATCCGGGTGGAAACGGACAAACCTTATCCTTCCTGAAGACGGGCGGGGAGCAGTAGCTCGATCAGCAGCGCCGGGTCGATACGGGTCAGGCGCTCGCCGTCTCCCTCGACCAGACGCGACAAAGTTGGCGTCGTGTCGCCCTGCGGCGCGTCGACCACGCCCAGCAGGGCATCGACCGCCAGCGCGATGCGCGGCGCGTCGTGGCGCAGGACGATCATTGCGGCGGGCGTGTCAACTTCGCGCGCCAGCAGCCCCGCCGGATCGAACAGATTCACTACCGCCCCCCGCCATGCCACCAGCCCCAGCAGGGCGGCCGGACCCTGCGGCACACGTGTAACCTTTGGCACCATCGCCACCGCCCGGACCTGCGCGATCGGCAGCCCGTGCGCCACCCCGCCCAGTACGAACGCCAGCAGCGTCTCGGTTGGCGTATCGCGCTGGGTCCGCTCCCCCGCCACCGCCCGCTGCCGCGCGCGCAGCACCGCCGCGACGGCATCGGCGTCCATCCCCTCGGCGACGATCGGGCGCCCGCTCACCGCGTGGTCCCGATGATATGCCGGATCGCGGCGGTCATCGCGCCAGCGGTCATGCCGTCGCCCTCAGCCAGTTCGGTCGCGGGATCGAGCGCGGCGGCGACGCGCAACGCGTTGGTCAGGCTGCGTTTCCCATCGGGCTGCCGCCCCTGCGCCAACAGATAGTGGCCGAACTGATAATGCGCCATCGCGAACGACCGGTCGAGATACAGCGCATCGCGAAACGCCCGCTCGGCCGAATCCTTGTCGCCGCTCGCCAGCGCGTCGAGCGCCGCGAAGTAGCGCGCGACGGCATCCTGCGTCCGCCCGACGACGGGCGGCGGAACGGGCAGCGGCTTCGCCACCGCCACCGGTCGCGGCGGGGCCGGCGGCGGCGTCGCGGGCAATGGTCTTGGCATTGCGACGGATACCGGCACGACCGGCACGGGCCGCTCGACCGAACCCTTTGGGCGATACGCCAGAACGCCCCCGGCCTGCACCGGATCGGCAACGGCATCGAACCCCGGATTGGGTTCGGCATGCCCCAGCAGCAGCAGCCCCTCGGGCGCAAGTCGCTCGACCAACGCTCCCACGACGGCGGTCGCATGATCCTGCGCGAAATAGATCAGCACGTTGCGGCACAGGATCAGGTCGTAATCGGTGAAGCCGAGCGCAGCGGTCCCGTCGATCATCGACATCAGATTATGCCGTTCGAACCGCGCCATCCCGCGATAGCGTTCCTTCAACCGGTACCGCTCGCCGTTGCGGTCGAACAGCCGCGCGCGCTCGCCCTCGCTGACCGTGCGCAACGCCCAGGACGAATAATCCGCCTGCCGCGCCGCGTTCAGCGCCGCCTCGTCGATATCGGTTCCGGTGAGCGCAATCCGCCATTCGCCGATCGCCTCGCCCAGCAGGTCGGTCAGCACGATCGCGATCGAGTGCGCCTCCGCGCCCGTCGAGCAGCCGACGCTCCAAATGCGCAGCCTCTTCTCGGCGGCATTGCGGCGGATCAGGCGCGGCAGGATGACGCTGCGCAACGCCTCGAACTGTTCGGCGAAGCGGAAGAAGAAGGTTTCGTTGATGGTCACCGCGCTTTCGAGCAACGGCCATTCGGCGTCCTGCGGGTCCTGCAGCCGGTCGCGATAGCCGGCGAGCGTCGCGTCGCCGGTTTCGGCCATGCGGTGGGCGATGCGCTCGGCGAGTTGCGCATCCTTGTCGACATAATAATGATGACCGGTGCGGTCGATCACCAGCGCCTTGACCGCGGCGAAGGCTACGTCGTGGATCATGCCGCGTTCCACTGCTGGGCACGCCTTGCGGCCGCAGCGGTCAGCGCGGCCAGCGTCGCGCGTTCGCCGTCGAGGAGCAGGCGATCCGGTGCGATGACATGCGCGACGTCGTCCCCGACCGGCAATTCGCCGATGATCGCCGCGTTCAGGCTGTGGTCGGGCGATACCGGCGCGACGTTGCCGGACGCGACGTCCTCCGCCCGGTCGACAAGCAGGCACGGTCCGCCATCGCGCAGCCGCACCAGATGCGCGGACAGGGCGACGGTATCGACCCGTGCCAGTGGATCGAGCAGCATCAGCGGGGCAAGCACCGGCACGGGCGCGCCCTGCAACAAGACGAAACCCAGTATGGGCACGGGCAGTCCCGGCGACGCATCGATCGGCAGCATCGGCAGCACCTCGCGCACCGCCGACAGGGGCAGCGCCAATCGGGTATCGCCGATACGCAGGATCAGGAACGACGCGGTCATCGCGGCCTGCTATATCGCGGGCTTGGCCTGCTGTCAGTCGCGTTGCGCGCTGATGCGTGCGAGATCGCCCGGCGTGTTGACGTTGGCGATCTCGCCCGCGCCGGTCACCGGTTCCGCCCCGATCCAGTCGGCAAAGGCCCGTACCGACCTCGACCCGTCGCCATGCAGCATCGTGCGCAAGGTCGTGTTCGCGTCGATCGGCCACAACCCGACGACCGGCAGGTCGGGCAGATACGCAGCCGGGCCAGCCGCCGCCAATCGCGCGCGCAGATCGCCGGGTACGAAAGGCGTATCGCATGGCACGGTCAACACATGCGTGAACCCTTCCGCGCAGGCGTGGTGCAGCGCCGCCGCGATGCCCCCCAGCGGCCCCAGATCGGGGGCCGGGCGGTCGGGTACCGCCTCCAGCCCCGGATGCGTGCGTCCGACCACGATCAACGCATCGACCTGCGGCTCGACGGCGTCGGCGACACGATCGATCAGTGCCCGGCCGCCGATCGTCGCCAATGCCTTGTCACTGCCAAAACGACTCGATCGGCCGCCGGCGATGATCGCACCCAGGACCCGTGTCATGATGCGAGCATCGCGTCGGACCGGACCAGCGTCCGCAACGCCAGTCCGGCCGTCGCCGCGCGGTCCAGCGCCAGCGTCGTCGCGGCCGACAGCGTGGCCAGCATCGGGCATCCGGCGAGCACCGCCTTCTCGACCAGTTCGAACGAACAGCGCGACGACAGCAGCGCGAAGCCGCCGTCCCAGTCGTGTCCGCCGCGGCGCATCGCCCCGATCAGCTTGTCGAACGCGTTGTGCCGGCCAACATCCTCGCGAACCAGCCGGATACCGCCATCGGGCGCGCACAGTGCCGCGGCGTGGGTCGCCCCGGTGGCCTGCGCCAGCGGCTGGTGATCGCGCAGCGCGGCGGCAGCGGCGAACAGCGCGGCGTCGTCCGCCACGGAACGGGCGGTGACGGTCGGCAACGGCCGCAGCGCCTGTTCGAGATTCTCGATCCCGCACAGTCCGCACGACGATTCGGAGACGCGATGCCGAACACGATCGGCCACCCGGTCGTGACGCTCGGCCGCCAGCGTTACGCGCAACAGCGTACCCGCATCGGTGGCGTGTGCATCGACGTCGATCAACTCTTCCGCCCGGTCGATCAGCCGTTCGGCCAGCACGAACCCATGGGCAAGGTCGTCCAAATAGCTCGGCGTCGCCATCAGCACCGCATAGCCAAGGCCGTTTACCTCGACCGCGATCGGTGCCTCGACCGCAACGGCGCGGTCGTGCCCGGTGCGTTTCCCGCCTGGTTCCAACCGGTCGAACTGCCGGATGGTCGTATCGCCGCGTATCATCCGGCGACGATGCGTACCGGCACCGCCTTGGCGGCCGGGGTCTGCGACGCATGGTCGTGCCAGCCGATCGGGATCAGCGGGTTGAGTTCAGGATAATAGCCCGCGACGCAACCATCGGGCAGGTCGAACGGCACGACTTTCAGCCCGGCGACACGACGATCGACGCCATCCGGTGCGTCACCGATCAGCGTCACCACCTGTCCCTTGTGCAAGCCGGCCTTGGCGATTTCGGCCGGGTTCATCATCAACACGTCGCGCGTCCCCGAAATGCCACGGAAGCGATCGTCATAGCCGTAAATCGTCGTGTTGAACTGATCGTTCGAACGGAGCGTCACGAGCCGATACCGTCCTGGCGCATCGTCGATCGCCGTTCCCGACAGCGAGCGTGGTACGGTGAACTCCGCCTTGCCACTTTCGGTCTTCCACACCCGTTCGCGCGCCGAATTGCCGCGGTAGAAGCCGCCGGGCGTGAACATGCGTTCCTCGAAATCGTGGAACTCTTCCGGATAGGTCGCTTCGATCAGCTTGCGGATCTTCGCATAGTCGCCCGTCCAGCCGTCCCAGTCGACCTTCGGGTTAGGATCGAGCGTCGCCTTCGCCATGCCGGCGACGATCGCGACTTCGGACTTCAGATGCTCGCTTGCCGGTTCGTGCGTTGCGATCGACCCGTGGATATGGCTGAACGTATCCTCGATCGACACGATCTGTTCGCCGCCCGCCTGCTTGTCGACCTCGGTCCGGACGAGGCAGGGGAGAAGATAGGCGGTCTTGCCGTTGATCAGGTGGCTGCGGTTCAGCTTCGTCGCGATCTGGACGGTCAGGCGGATGTCGGGCCACGCCGCCTCGACCCGCTCGAGATCGGGGATCGCGCGCAGGAAGTTACCGCCGAGCGAGACGAAGGCTTCGATCTCACCCTTCAATATGTCTTCGCATGCGGTCACGGTATTGTGGCCATGCTCCATCGGCGGGTCGAAATCGAACAATTCGCGCAGCCGGTCCATCGGCACCAGTTCGGGCTTTTCGGAGATACCGACGGTGCGCTGCCCCTGCACGTTGCTGTGCCCGCGGACCGGCGACATGCCGGTACCGACGCGCCCGATATTCCCCTTCATCAGCAACAGGTTCACATAGGTCGCGACATTGTCGAACCCGTTGACCTGCTGGGTCAGTCCCATGCCGTAGATGCCGATCGTCCGATCCGCCTCGACATAGACCTGTCCCGCTGCCTCGATATCGGCGCGCTTCAGCCCGCTCTCGCGTTCGATGTCCGCCCATTCGGTCGCGCGCACCATCGCCTCGAACGCCGCGAAGCCGTCGGTATGCTGCTCGATGAAATCGACGTCGAGGACGTGAACCTTGTGCTCGGCCCAGCTTTTGTCTTCGGCAGCCAGCACATGCTTGGCGAGACCGATCATGACCGCCACGTCGCCGCCGGGCCGGACCTGGTGATATTGGCAGGAAATCTTCGTCTCGCTGCGCGTCGCCATTTCGAAGGGGTTTTGCGGGTCGGTGAAGGCGATCAGGCCCGGTTCCTTGACCGGGTTGAACGTCACCACCTTGCACCCGCGCTTCACCGCATCGCGTAAAGGGTGGAGGAAACGCGGGCTGTTCGATCCGGTATTCTGCCCGAAGAAGAACATCGCGTCGCAATGTTCGAAATCGTCGAGGATCGACGTGCCGACCGGCGCACCGATCGTCTTCTTCAGCGCGACCGACGTCGTCTCGTGGCACATGTTCGAACTGTCGGGCAGGTTGTTATGCCCATAGAGCCGCGCGAACAGGGCGAAGAGATACGAGGTTTCGAGGCTGGCCCGGCCCGAGGCGTAGAAGATCGCCTTCTTCGGATCGATCGCGCGCAACTCGGCACCGATCGCGGCAAAGGCTTCGTCCCAGCTGCATTCGACATAATGGTCGGTGGCATGGTCGTAACGCATCGGGTGGGTCAGCCGCCCCTGATGCTCCAGATCAAAATCCTTCCAGCCCTTCAGCTCGCTGACCGAATGTTCGGCGAAAAATTCGGGCGTGCAGCGGTTGGGAGTCAGGTCCCACAGCGTGGCCTTTGCGCCGTTCTCGCAAAACTCGAACGGGTGCGGCTCGGCCGGCTTGCCCCATGCGCAGGAGGTGCACATGAAGCCCTTTGGCTTGTTCTGGCGGGCTAGCTGGGCGAGCGCGGCGGGGCGGTTGCGTTCCTTGCCGAGGATTTTCGACATCCCCTTGACCGAACCCCAACCGCCGGCGGGGCCGTCATACCCCATCACATCATCGCGATCCGCCACATTCATCCCTTCGCCACGCCGTCAGGCGTAGGGTACGCAGAAAGATGTGCGAAAGTTCCAGTAGTTAAAGGACCATTTCGACCGCGACTGCCGTGGCTTCGCCGCCGCCGATGCACAGCGACGCCATCCCCCGCCGCAATCCGCGCGTCTCCAGCGCCGACAGCAACGTCGCGAGGACCCGTGCGCCGCTCGCCCCGATCGGATGACCGAGCGCACAGGCACCGCCATGCACGTTGACGATATCATGCGCGAGGCCGAGGTCGTGCATCGCCGCCATCGTCACGCAGGCGAACGCCTCGTTGACCTCGAACAGGTCGACATCGCCGCTCGCCCAGCCGGCCCGGTCGAGCGCACGGCGCATGGCGAAGACCGGGGCTGTGGCGAAGCGAGCCGGCGCATGGGCATGGCCCGCCTGCGCGACGACCCGCGCGACCGGGGTCAGGCCCAGCCGGTCGGCGACCGACGCCCGCGCCAGCACCAGCGCCGCCGCCCCGTCCGAGATCGACGATGCGTTGGCGGCGGTGATCGTCCCGTCCTTGGCAAAAGCGGGCTTGAGCGTCGGAATTTTCGACGCGTCGCCACGCGTCGGCTGTTCGTCGGTGCGGATGGTCGTGCTGCCCTTGCGACCGGCAACCTCGACCGGCACGATTTCCCGATCGAACGCACCCGACGCCTGCGCCGCCTGCGCCCGGGTCAGCGACGCGATGGCGAAGTCGTCCTGCATTTGCCGCGTAAAGCCATAGGCGGCAGCGGTCTCCTCGGCGAAGCTGCCCATCAGCCGGCCGGGTTCATAGGCGTCCTCCAGCCCATCGAGATACATATGGTCGAGCAGCCGATCGTGCCCGATCCGCGCGCCGCCACGGTGCCGCTGCGATAGATAGGGGGCGTTGGTCATGCTCTCCATGCCGCCGGCGACGATGATGTCGGCCGATCCGGCGGCGATCGTGTCGGCGGCCATCATCACCGCCTGCATTCCCGACCCGCACATCTTGTTGACGGTCGTCGCCTCGACATGCTGCGGCAGGCCGGCACCCAGCGCCGCCTGTCGCGCGGGTGCCTGGCCAAGACCGGCGGGCAGCACGCAGCCCATATAGATGCGCTCGACCGCCTCGCCCGACAGGCCGGCACGCGCCACTGCCGCGCCCACTGCCGCCGAGCCCAGTTCGGTCGCGCTCGCCCCGGTCAGGCATCCCTGAAAGCTGCCCATCGGCGTGCGGGCATAGGACAGGATGACGACGGGATCGGACATGCGGCTCTCCAACGGATTCTGGTTTCGTTTGATATCATATCTAGGCGTTTCGCCCCCGCCTCGCAAATGTCGGCAACTGTCGATAGGGGCGGGGCATGTCGTCCGCGCTTCCCCCCAATGTCTGGCCCGTTCTGCTCGGCGTGCTGGGGGCGGTGTTCGGCAGCTTCATCGCAACCTTGGCGATCCGCTGGCCAGAGGGGCGGTCGATCGCGGTCGGGCGATCGGCCTGCGACGGTTGCGGCCGGACGTTACGCGCGACCGATCTGGTGCCGCTGCTGAGCTTTCTTGTTCTGCGCGGCCGATGCCGTAGCTGTGATGCCCGTATTGCGCCCGCACATTGGATAACCGAATGTCTCGGCGCAGCCATCGGGATCGTCGCGGGACTTGTTGCCCCCGGTTTCGAGGGCGTTGCCGGCGCCGTCTGCGGCTGGCTGTTGCTTACGTCGGGCGCGATCGATCTGGCCGCCTTCTGGCTCCCCGATCGCATCACCGTCAGCCTCGCCATCGCCGCGCTGGTGGGAGGGCTGGCAGGTGCCGCGCCCGACACGACCGAGCGGCTGATCGGCGGGGTAGGGGGCTTCGCGACGCTGTGGCTTGTCGCCGCATTCTACCGACGGGTCCGCGGACGGACCGGGCTGGGTGGCGGCGACCCGAAGCTGTTCGGTGCGATAGGCCTGTGGCTCGGCTGGCGCGCACTGCCGGTCGTGTTGCTGATCGCATCGCTGGCCGGGCTGGCGGTCGTGCTGGCGATAGCGGTCGCCGGCAGACGTCCCACCGCGACCGACCGCCTGCCGCTCGGCACGCTGCTTGCGGGCGCCGCCTTCCTCTGCTGGGCGCTCTCTGTCTAAGCTGCCTCGACCCGATATTCGATCGGCTTGAAGCTGCCGCCATTCGATGCCGGCGCCGAACAGGCGGTCAGCCCGATCACCAAATCCATCGCCGCGCGAAAGGTGATCGAATCGCCCGCCTTGCTGATCGGCGGCAGGACGCTCAGCTTTCCCGTTGGATCGACCGGCACGTTCATGAAGCAGTTGAAGGCGACCGGTATCCGGTCGGGCCGCACGCCATAGGGTTCGAGCGCCGCCGCCAGATTGCCGAAACAGCCACGATGTGGCGGCAGGTCCGGATAGAAATGATCGAAGGTGTCGTAGGAGCAGGGCGTGAGCAGGAAATCATGCATCCCGACCATGTCGTCGACGATCTCGAGCATGACCCGGCTGCGGTTCGAATAGAGTTTGTGCCCGGTCGTCAGCCGGATCGTCTCGGCATAATCGAGCGTCCGGCCAGAGGAGATCACTTCGTCCAGATCGTCGGCATTGAACGCCAGCAGGTCGGCGACCTGACAACCACGCGGATCGATCACCACCAGCGTGTCGCCCTCCTGCAACCGGAATGCGGTGCCAGAGCGTTCGGGGATGACGACGTTCACTTTGCCTCCCCCGAATAGTGGAAAGGGCATGCCCAGCGGTCGTCGACCTGCCGCCCGCTATATTGCCGCGCCTCGCTCGCGGCACCGTGGCGGGCGAGCATCGGGTTGCGGCTGCCGGCCAGCGCCTCGTCGCGGACGAGAATCTTCTCGCGCATCGTCTCATATTTGCCTTCGGCGCGCAGCCGTTCGAACTGGTCGTGCAGATTGAACACCAGCGTCGGGCGATCGAACCGCCGTGCCGGCCGGCTGGCGCGCGGGTGCAGCCCGACGATGAAGAAAGCCTCGCCCCCGAAACTCAGCGAGAAATGCGGGTTGTCGGGATCGGTGCTGACCCGGGCGTCATAATCCTGACCACGCCACACATCCTTGTCGGACAGTGACTGGACACGTTGCCACAGTGCCTGCTCGAATTCGGCTTCGCTCAGATCGCCTGGTCCGTCGAAGATCACCGCAAAGCTGCGATACATGGCGCGATCGCGCCGATAATTCTCCGCCAGCCGCATCAGCGAATCGTGGATGCGGACATCGTCCCATGCGCTGTCGATGCGGGAGCAGGCCAGCACGTCGAGCGTCCCCTTCGCCATTGCCGATTTCGCCCCGACGCAGGGGAAGGCGCGGTCGTCGACATGCTCGAACAACATCGCCTGCAGGCGATCCTGCGCTTCGTGCTTCCAGTTGAACATATTTCGGAGGTCCCGACCCGGTTATTGGATGGAGAGTACGTTTCGCGACTGACACCGGTTCCGCGACAGTTGACGAGTGAAGGCGGCGCGGCAACAATCCGGTCCGTGAACAAACGCCTGCTTCTCGACGACTTCCTGCCGTATCGGCTGTCCATCGCCTCGAATCGCGTGTCCGACGCGATCGCATCGACCTATCGCTCGTTGTTCGGGTTGCGCATTCCCGAATGGCGGCTGGTGACGGTGATCGCCGAGAGCGACGGGATTACCCAGCAATCGCTGTGCGTTGCGACCCGAATGGACAAGGTGACGGTCAGCCGGGGCGCCATCGCGCTGGTCGATCGCGGGCTGGTCGAACGGCGTGCCAATGCCGGCGATCAACGTTCGCACCTGTTGCAACTGACCCCATCGGGCCGCGCACTCTACGAACAGGTCGCGCCAAAGGCGTTGCTGATCGAACAGGAATTGTTCGCGTCCTTTACGCCAGGCGAGATCGACGTCCTGCGCGACATGCTCGAACGGGTACAGGTCGCCGCCGATGCGATGGAACGGCGGACCCTCGATCAGTAACGGTCGCGGCGCGGCTTGGCCTGATGCTTGGTGGGCAGCGTATCGGCCAGCCGCGCGCCGCGCCGGCCCATGGGTCGGGGGTGGCCGACCGTCGAATCGATCGCGGTCTGGCGTTCGGCCTCGGCGTTGATCTCGGCGCCGATCAGGATCGCGAAGCTCGACACGAACAGCCACATCAGCAGCACGACGACCGCGCCGAGCGCGCCATAAGTCGCGTTGTAATCAGCGAAGTTGGCGGCGTAGATGCCGAACAGGACGGTCGCCAGCAGCCATAGCAACGTCGCCGCAACCGACCCGACCGACAGCCATCGCCATTGCGCGCGCGCGCGATCGGGGCCGTAGCGGTAGGCGAAGGCGATCGCCGCGCTGGCGATGCCCCCCGCGACCAGCCACGTCGCACCCTGAATGAACACCGCGCCGGCGGTACCGAGGAACTGGGTCTCGCTGCGGATCCACGTCAGCACGCCCGCCGAGACGATGCCGACCAGTGCCGCAATGATCGCCGCCACGGTAATCATCGCCGACAACAGCGTCGTCGTGATGATGCTGCGCTCGTCCTCCTCCTCGTAGATCACGTTCAGCGCCTGGATGATCGCGCTTGCCGCCCGCATCGCGCCATAGATCGACAACAGCAGCGCGACGGCAAGGCCCAGGCCGGCCTGCGACGACGCGGTCGTCACCACCGCGATCAGCTGGTCGGAGATCAGCCGCGCGGCATCGGCCGGCACCAGTTCGAAGATCGTCTGCATGTGCCGCGACACGGTCGACGGGTCGGCGACCAGGCCATAGGTCATGACGATCGCACCCAGCAGCGGCACGAACGACAGGAACGCGTAGAACGCGACGCCGGCCGCCATCAGCGTCAGATTATGGTAGCCGACCATCGTATAAACACGGAACAGGATCGCGCGCCATGCCGGCCACGGATGGGCCCATGGATGGGTCGACTGGCTCCCCGGAATCGTTGCCGGATCGATCGGTGTCGCGGTGTCGGTCACGTTCTTCCCCTTCGCTGCTGCAACCAACGCGTCGCGCTTTGTTGGGATGCAGCGTAATTTCAATATGAACCAATTCTTCGATACCGCGTTTGGAAACGCGGCGGGGATTGTGCGCTGCAATGCCCGGGACAAGGGGACGGGGACGGAACGTTGGGGGATTTTCGCGCGCGGACGATCTATATGTTGCTGGCGGGAACGATGACTGCCCCGACCGCGCTGGCCCAAACGACGCAGAACCCGCCACCGGTCGCGGCTCCTTCCATGCCGCAGGGTACGGCCGCCGATGGCGCGATCGTCCCCGATCCCGAATTCGACGCGGCACTGCCGACGCTGTCGGGCGACATCAATGCGCCCCTCGAGCCGATGTCCGGTTTCGATGCGCCGGCCGCGCCGACGCCGCAGTCCGCCAAGCCCCAGGCCGCCGCGCCCGCTCCCGCAACGGTGACGCCGCCGGTAGCGCCTGCGACGGAAGCGTCGGTCCCGGCCGAGACCTTGCCTGACGCAGTCTTGCCCGAGGCACCCGAACTGGCCCAGCCGCTACCGCCGCTGTCGACGTTCGACGTCACCCCGGTCGAGGTCGCAGGCGTCGAGGACGGTCGGGCGGTCGAGATCCGCTACGATACCGTCATCCGCGGCCTCGACGAGATTGACGGCGCTGCGCAGTTCAAGGCGCTGTCGTCGTTGCAGGAGGGGAAGGGCAAGGCCGCGAACGCGACGATGGTGCAGGCGCGCGCCCGCGAGGACGAACAGCTTGCGATCCGCATCATGCGGGCCAAGGGTTATTATGACGGCACTGCGACCTCGACGATCGAAAACCCGCCGGGCGAACGCATCCGCGCCGTCGTCACCGCCATTCCGGGGAAGCAATTCACCCTCGGGTCGATCCGCGTGGATACGCAGCCGACTGTACCGCCCAACCTCGTCCAGCGCGAATTGCCGCTGAAGGTCGGCGACCCGGTCGATGCCGAACGCATTCAGGCGGCGGAGGCGAATGTCAGCCTGAAGCTGCCGCAGCAAGGCTATCCCTTTGTCGAGGTCGGACAGCGCGATATCCTGCTCGACGACACCGCCTATACCGGCGCCTATACCCTGCCGGTGACCACGGGGCCGCGTTCGTCGTTCGGCACCTATTCGACCACCGGCAAGCTGGCGTTCGATGCCGAGCATGTCGGCGTACTGGCGCGGTTCGAGCAGGGCGAACTCTACGACAATCGCAAGGTCGACGATCTGCGCGCCGCGCTGGTGTCGACGGGCTTGTTCTCCAGCGTCTCGGTCGAACCGCAGCGGACCGGGCAGCTTGCGCCCGACGGCACCGAATATGTGAACCTGCTGGTGCGGCAGGATGCCGGGCCGGCGCGGACGCTGGCGGGGGAGGCGGGCTATGGCACCGGACAGGGCATCCGCCTCGAAGGGTCGTGGACCCATCGCAACCTGTTCCCGCCCGAAGGCGCGCTGATCGTGCGCGGTGTCGCGGGTACGCAGGAACAGGGCGCGGGTGTCACATTCCGCCGTTCGAACGCCGGTCGCCGCGACCGCACGTTCCAGATCCTCGCCAATGCCAGCCGCACCAATTACGACGCGTTCGAGGCGTTCACCGGTACGCTCGGCATCCGCTGGTCCTATGACTCGACGCCGATCTGGCAGAAGCGCTTCACCTATGCCTATGGCGCCGAACTGATCGGCACCAACGAGGACACCTACGATTTCGATGTCGGCGCGCGCCGTCGCAAGACCTATGGCATCGCCGCGCTGCCGCTGTTCGCCGGCTTCGACACGTCGGACAATCTGCTCAACCCGACCAAGGGCTTCCGCCTGAAACTGAACGTCAGCCCCGAAGCATCGGTGCAGGGCGCCGCGCGTCCCTATGGCCGGTTCATGGTCGAGGGCACCGGCTATTACCCGATCGGCGAGAGCATCGTCATCGCGGGCCGCGCCCGCGCCGGATCGATCCAGGGCATCGCCCGCGACGACCTCGCCCCTTCACGGCGTTACTATGCCGGTGGCGGCGGGTCGGTGCGTGGTTTCGGGTTCCAGGAACTCGGACCCCGCACACCCGAGGTCGATGAGGACGGCAACAGTCTGAACCGTCCGATCGGCGGCCGCAGCCTCAACGAATTCGCGATCGAGGCGCGCTACCGCTTCGGCAATTTCGGGATCGTGCCGTTCCTCGACGCCGGGCAGGTCTATGAATCGAGCCTGCCCAAGGGGTCGGACCTGCGCTTCGGCGCCGGCATCGGCGGCCGCTTCTACACCAATTTCGGGCCGCTGCGCGTCGATGTCGCCACGCCGATCGCCCGGCGGCCGGGGGAATCGAAGATCGCGCTCTACATCTCGATCGGGCAGGCCTTCTGATGACCGACGCCGAACTGCCCGCCGCCGACACCGTCATCGTCCGCGACCGCCCGCTCTGGCTGCGTATCCTGAAATGGATCGGCATCGCGATCGTCGCGCTGCTGCTGCTGGTCGTCGCGCTCGTGTTCGCACTGAACACCGGGCCCGGTCGCGGCTTCCTCGTCAGCAAGCTCGACGGCTACACCACCGCTTCCGGCCTTAAGGTCAATATCGGCCGGATCGACGGATCGCTCTACGGTGCGATGACAATCCGCGACCTGCGGCTGAGCGATACGCGTGGCGTCTTCGCCGATTCGCCCGCCATTGCGCTCGATTGGCGGCCCTTCGCCTTCGCCAACGGTCATGTCGATATCCGCAGCCTGACCAGCCCGCTGGTCCGCTATGCCCGCAATCCGGTGCTGAAGGACACGCCGCCCGGCGATCCCAACGCGCCGCTGCTCCCCGATTACGATATCGACGTGAACCGCCTGCGCATCGACCGGATCGAGGTCGGCCAGGCCGTCACCGGCCAGCGCCATATCGCCCGTCTCGACGGCGAAGTGCACATTGCCGACCGCCGGGCGCAGGTGACCGCCAATGCCGCGACCATCGCCGCACCGGGTGTGGCCGGCGGCGACAGCGTCGCGCTGAAGCTCGACGCGGTCCCCGACGACAACCGCTTCGACATCGACGCACGCATTCTCGGTCCGGCGAACGGCATGATCGCCGGAATGGCCGGACTTAAGGCACCGATCGCCGCGACGATCGACGGGCAGGGCGACTGGAATAACTGGCGTGGCCGGCTGGCCGGGACGCTCGGTGGGCAGCAGCTCGCCGATCTGGCGGTCACCGGGCGCGATGGCCGCTTCACCGTGCGTGGCTCGACCCGGCCGGGACTGATCCTGCAGGGACCGGTCGAGCGGCTGACCGCGCCGCGCCTCGACGTCGCGATCGACGCGGCGCTGGCGGATCGCAAGGCCGAAACCCGCATCCAGCTTCGCTCCAGCGCGCTCGCGGTCAACGCCGCCGGCCTGCTCGATCTGGGCAACAGCCGCTTCGGCAATTTCCGCACCGAAGCGATGCTGCTCACCCCCGGCGCGATCCTGCCCAACCTCAACGGCCGCTCGGTTCGTGCCGCCGTCGTCCTCGACGGCGGCTTCGGCACCCCGACCGTCGATTACAAGGTACAGGCCGCCGCCCTCGGCTTTGGCGAGACCGTCGTCGAGCAACTCTATGCCGAGGGTCGCGCGACCGTCGATGCCGATCGCATCCTGATCCCGATCGCGGCAAAGGCGCGCCGCATCACCGGTCTCAACGCCGCGGTCGGCGGGCTGGTCACCAACGTCGCGATCAATGGCGACCTCGCCATTTCGGGCGATCAGGTGCTGTCCGACAATCTGCGCATCCGTTCCGACCGGATCGATGCGACCGCGATCGTCGCCGCCAACCTGACCACCGGCCGCTATACCGGCGCGATCAAAGGGCGGATCAACGACTACGAAGTCGCCAGCATCGGCATCCTCAACCTGTCGACCGACGCCAGCCTCTATGCCGCGCCGAATGGCGGCTTCGGCATCAAGGGGCGCGTCGTCGCCCAGACCACGCGTTTGTTCAACGAAGGCGTCCGCAACTTCCTCGGCGGCAATGTCTCGACCACCCGCGTCGATGTCGGCGTCGCCCCGGACGGGATCATCACCTTCTCGAACCTGCGCATGAACGCACCACAGTTCCGCATCACCAACGGATCGGGTCGATACGACCCGGCGGGGCCGTTGCTGGTCAATGCCGATGCCTATTCGACCCAATATGGCCCGCTGTCGGCGCGGGTGACCGGATCGGTCGCCGCGCCGCAGGTGCTGTTGCGCGCGGCCAGGCCGGGCGTCGGCGTCGGCCTCGTCAATCTCGAAGCGCGGGTGCGCGGGCAGGGCGATCGCTATGCGATCCAGGCGACAGGCGGCACGAACTACGGCCCGTTCCGCGCCGATGTGCTGGTGTCGACCGCGCCGCGGCTCGTCGCCGATATCCGCTCCGCCACCTTCGCCGGTGTCAATATCGACGGCCGGGTCGAGGCGACGAATGCGGGGCCGTTTGCCGGACGCATCAACTTTGCCGGATCGGGCATCGCCGGCATCGCCCGCCTGTCGGCACAGGGCCGCTATCAGCGCGCCGATGTGAATGCACAGGCATCGAACGCCGCGATTCCCGGCAATATGGGCATTCGCATTGGCCGCGCGATCGTCACTGCCACCGCCGTGTTGTACGACCAGCCCGAAATCGTCGCCGATGCGCAGGTCGCCAACCTGTCGATGGGCGACTTCCTGCTCGAACGCAGCCGCGCCAAGGTCAATTATCGCGGCGGCAACGGCACGGCGCAGTTGTTCGCCGAAGGATCGTCGGGCGTCCCGTTCCGTGTCGCCGCCAATGCGCGCCTGCGTCCGAACGACTATCTGGTCGCGTTGCAGGGGGTCGCCAATTCGATCCCGTTCAAGACGGTCAATCCGGCACGGATCGTGTCGGCGCCGGGCGGCTATCGCCTGTACCCGACGCGCATCGATTTCGCGCAGGGGTCGATCCGCGCTGCCGGCGTCTATGGCAACGGCATGTCGATCCAGACGCGGCTCGACCGGCTCGACCTAAGCATCATCAATGCCTTCATGCCCGGCACCGGCATCGGCGGCACCGCGACCGGCAGCCTCGATTTCGCGCAGGCCGCCGATCAGAGCTTCCCGCGCGCCGATGCCCGGCTGACGATCCGCAATTTCCAGCGGACCAGCCTCGCCTCGATCTCAGAGCCGGTCGATATCGTGTTCGCGGGCGACCTGCGGCCCGAGGGCGGCAGCGGTCGCGCGCTGATCCGGCGTGGTACGACCACT
This sequence comes from Sphingomonas lacusdianchii, assembly GCF_022664395.1. GTDB lineage: Bacteria > Pseudomonadota > Alphaproteobacteria > Sphingomonadales > Sphingomonadaceae > Sphingomonas > Sphingomonas lacusdianchii. The sequence continues at coordinate 140,401 of NZ_JAKRET010000005.1, forward strand.
GTCGGGCGGATGGTTGCCAACCTGCGGCCGTTGCCCCCGGGCAGTGGGTCGTGGGTCACGCGGATGCTGGCGGCACCGCTGTCTGGCGGCATTCGTTACAACGGGCCGGCGGGCGTGCTGTTCTCCTTTGCGGGTCTTGCCGATCAGCAGTTGAGCGGACCGATCGGCATCGCCGCCGACTTTGGCGGCCGGGTACAATCGCCGCAGCTGACCGGTGTCGTCCGTGCCAACAACCTGACCTATGAGAATGAGACGCTGGGCACCCGGCTGACCAATCTCGGCATCAACGGCCGCTTCACCAATGACCGGTTCGAACTGACCCAGCTTCGCGCCCGTGCCGGGGACGGCACGATCGCCGCGCAGGGCACGGTCGGGCTGGCGTCGAACAGCGGTTTCCCGATCGATATCCGGGCGCAGCTTCGCGACGCGCAACTGGCGCGCAGCGATGCGCTGGGCGCATCGGCGACCGGCGATATCCGCATCCAGAACGGTGCCGATGGCGGGCTGATCTCGGGCGACCTCACCATTCCCGAGGCGCGCTATCAGATCATCCGCCAGGGTGCGGCCGAAGTCCCCGAACTGACCGGCGTCCGACGCAAGAGCGACGCCAATCGCCCCGCCGCCACCCGCCCGCAACAGCAGCAGGCCGCGTCGGCCGGGTTGTTCCGCCTCGCACTGCGCGTCCGTGCCGACAACCGGCTGTATGTGTCGGGCATGGGGCTGGAATCGGAATGGGAGGCCGATCTGCGCATCGGCGGCACCTCCGCCGCGCCGACGATCAACGGCCAGTTGCAACTGGTCCGCGGCACCTATTCCTTCGCCGGCAAGCGGTTCGACGTCGAACGCGGCATCATCCGCTTCGAAGGGGAGAATTACACCAACCCGGTCATCGATATCGTCGCAAGCACGACCGCCGAAGGAATCACCGCGTCGATCAACGTCAGTGGCACGGCGCAGGCGCCGCAGATCGCGTTCAACTCGACTCCGGCGCTGGCGCAGGACGAGGTGCTGTCGCGGCTGTTGTTCGGCAGCTCGGTCACCAACCTGTCGGCGACCGAGGCGATCCAGCTGGCCGCCGCGCTCAACTCGCTGCGCGGATCGGGCGGGGGCGGGCTCAACCCGCTCGGCAAGCTCCGCTCGGCGACCGGCTTCGACCGGCTGCGCGTGCTGGGCGGCGACGAGGCGACCGGCCGCGGCACCTCGTTGGCAGCGGGAAAATATTTGACCGACGACATCTATATCGAGATCATCACCGACGCCCGCGGCTTCACCGCCACGCAGATCCAGATCGCCCTGACCCGTACGCTCAGCGTGCTGTCGCAAACGGGATCGTTCGGCGGATCGAACGCCTCGGTGCGCTACAGCCGGGATTATTGACGGGGTGGACCGGGGCGCTTTGGTGCCCCGGTCGCGTCGCACTGGATCAAAATTGGCATCCTGAAATATGCCCTCGCTGATTCTATAAACCCTCCGTGCCTGCCAAAACGGGGCAATAGCGCCGCAAAACAACCGTCTGCTAAGGTGAGGTCGTTCTTCACTGTCCTACCATGAAGCGGCGGGGATGGGTTTGCCGGCGAGGGAGCCTCAGCCCGGCAGTAAGCGATTCGCCCCTCAAGCAAGACGGTGATGAACTTGAACCGTTCGTGCTGAGTAGGGGCTGAGCGAAGTCGAAGACCCGAATCGAAGCACCGCGCGATCATGGTCCTTCGATACGCCATTTCGACAAGCTCAATGGCACTCAGGACGAACGGCCTACGCCTCTGCAAAATCCCAAAGAACTGCGATCTACGAAGCCCTCTACCGGGCCACAACAGCCCGCTGCACGCCCCCGGCCAGCGCCGCCAGCATCGCCCCACGCAACGGCTTGGCCCTGAAATCGACATCATAGGGACAGCCGCGCGCGATCACCCCGTCGGTGCGCGGTTCGAACCCGCGCAACCAGCTGTACCGGTCGCTCATGCCCCAGGCGAGTACATCGCCCAGTTGTGGATAGGACAGCATGATGTTCAGATACGCGCGCGCGAAGTCGGCCACGCCCTTGTCGCGCGGGGCAATCGTCGCCGGCAAACCCTTGTCGCGCACGTCGAACTCGGTGATGACCAGCCGGTATCCCATGCCTGTCACCCGGTCGAGGAACGCGCGCCATTCGGGTTCCAGCCGCTTCGCGACCGCGCCGGCATCGGTTGTCGGCTTGAACAGACCGATATGCGACTGCACGCCCAGCGCATCGACCGGCGTGCCACGACGGCGAAACTCCTCCAGCAGCGTCAGGACCCCCGCACGGTGCTTCGCGTTGCCGTCTTCCCAGCTCATATAGTCGTTATAGACCAGTTCCGCATGTGGCGCGGCGGCGCGGGCGGTGCGGAACGCATGGTCCAGCACGACCGCCGTGCCGCCCATCGCGCGTGACAGCGATGTTTCGCGCAAGCCCCCCGTATCGGGATCGACCGCTTCGTTGACGACGTCATAGCTTTCGATCTTGCGGCCATAGCGTTTGGTGACGGTATCGATATGCTGGTCGAGGATGCGGGCGGCTTCGACCGCGGGCCGCTGGCCGAAATCATGATTGTTCAGCCATGCAGGAAACCATTTCGAATAGGCCCAGAGCAGCGTGTGACCGCGCAGGGCGAAGCCGTTGGTCGTCGCCCATTCGACCATCGGATCGAAGCGGCTGAAATCGAACCGATCGGCGGCGGGGCGGATCGCCTGCCACTTCATCTGATTTTCGGGGACCAGCACGTCGCAGTCGCGCTTGAGCAACGCGGCATAGGCCGGGTTGGCGAAGGATCCGGCATCGGCGCCCGGCGGACTCCACGCAAAGGCCGATCCGAAGCGGCGGCCCTTGCTGGCGGCGGCGGCCTTCAGCGTATCGGTGGGTGCATCCGCCGCGCGCGCCGTCGTGGCGGCGAGGAGGGCGGCGCTGCCCGCAAGCAAGTTGCGGCGATCGATCATGGTCATGCGACGGCCTTTCCATCGACGGGGGTGTAGTTGGGCACGATCAGGTGGATGACCGCGACCGCGAGCAGATAGGCGCAGGCGGCGACGATGAAGATCGGTTGGTAGCTGCCGACGGTTTCGAGGATCGCCCCGGCGAACTTCGCCATCAACATGCCGCCGACCGCCCCGGCCAGCCCGCCGATGCCGACCACCGACCCCGCCATCCAGCGCGGAAACAGGTCGCCGGGCAGCGCATAGAGATTGGCCGAAAAGCCCTGATGCCCGGCACAGGCCAGCCCGATCAACCCGACCGCAATCCACATGCTCGGCGCATAGACTGCTCCGGCGATCGGCACGGCGCACAGTCCGGCGCAGAACATGGCGGTCTTGCGTCCGCGTCCGATCGACATGCCGCTGCCGATCAGTCGGGTGCTGAGCCACCCGCCCGCGACCGATCCGACATCGGCGAGCAGATAGACCGCGATCAGCGGCGGGCCGAATTCCTTCATCGACAGGTTGAACGACTTTGCAAAGAAATCCGGCAACCAGAACAGGAACGTCCACCAGATCGGATCGATCAGGAATCGTCCGGCGATATAGGCCCAGGTCTGGCGAATACGGAACATCCGTGCCCAAGGGACGTGGCGCTGCGGCTCGACCGGGTCGGCCTCGATCCACGCCAGTTCCTCGGCCGACAACGACGCCTTTTCGCGCGGCCGACGATAGAATGCGAACCACGCCGCCAGCCAGACGACCGATAGCGCGCCCGTGACGAAGAACGCCGCCCGCCAGCCAAGGTCCAGCGTCACAACGATAAAGGGCACCAGCAACGGCGTCAGCAACGCCCCGATATTTGACCCCGCGTTGAATATCCCGATCGCAAACGCCCGCTCCCGCTTCGGAAACCATTCGTTGGTCGCGGCGATCGCGGCGGGGAAGGTGCCGGCCTCACCTGCTGCCAATGGCATCCGCGCGAGGATCATGCCGCTGGTCGAAGTGAAGGCGGTGTGCAGGACGTGGCCGATCGTCCACACGATCATCGCCAGTGCATAGCCGGCCTTCGCGCCGATCCGGTCGACGATACGCCCGGCGACGACATAGGCGAGACCGTAGGCAAGCTGGAAATAGAAAGCGAGATCGGCATAGCCGGTTTCCGACCAGCCATATTGCTGCGCCAGGTCGGGCTTGAGGACCGCAAGCACCAGCCGGTCGACATAGGACAGCACCACCGCGAAGAACAACATCGCGCAGACAATCCAGCGTACCCGGCCGGCGGGCTTTGCCAAGGGCGGCAAGGAACTGGCCGCAACTGCGGCTGCACCCGCGCGATCGGGGGGATTCAGGGTCATGCGCTCTCCGATTCCACGCTCTTGGACGTGGTAGCGCTACCATGGTCGGCATGATATGCCCGTGTCAACGCCGTCGGTCAGACGGGACGAAAAGAGGATGCCGGATGCTGAAATGGTTGGGATGGATCGTGCTGGTCGGCGGGCTATGGACCGCGCCGGCGCGCGCCGAGGACGGCTATGATCTTTGGCTGCGGTACCGACCGTTGCCGACGGCACAGGCGAGCGCCGTTGCCGAGCGTGCGACATCGGTGGTCCGTGACGAAATGGATCCGACGATCGAACTGGCGGCGGCGGAGCTTGTACGGGGAATAACCGGCCTGACCGGCCGCGCGGTTGCTGCGGGCAACGTGGCAACTGGTGCGATCGTCATTGGCACGGCCAGGTCGGCTCGGATCGCGGCGTTACGGTTGCCGTTGGCCGGCCTTGGCGATGAGGGGTTCGTGGTGCGGTCGGCGACGGTCGACGGAAAGCCGGTGACGGTCGTGGCCGCGAACCGGCCGATTGGCGTGCTATATGGCGCGTTCCGGCTGCTCCGTATGGCGCAGACCGGTGGATCGATCGACAATCTGTCGGTGGTGGATCGGCCGAAGCTTGGGCTGCGGATGCTCAACCATTGGGACAATCTCGATCGCTATGTCGAGCGGGGTTATGCCGGGCGGTCGTTGTGGGATTGGCAGAAGCTGCCGGGGTTTTCCGACCCGCGCTACACCGACTATGCGCGCGCCAATGCGTCGGTCGGCATCAACGGGACGGTGCTGAACAACGTCAATGCCAGCGCCGATATCCTGAAGCCCGAATTTCTGGGCAAGATCGAAAAGCTGGCCGGCATGTTCCGGCCATGGGGGATCAAGGTCTATGTCTCGGCCCGGTTCTCCGCACCGATCGAGATCGGGGGGCTGAAGACCGCCGATCCGCTCGATCCGCAGGTCGCGGCGTGGTGGAAGGCGAAGGCCGACGAAATCTATGCCCGCATTCCCGATTTCGGCGGGTTCCTGGTCAAGGCCAATTCGGAGGGGCAGCCGGGACCGGGCGATTACAAGCGCAGCCATGCCGATGGCGCCAACATGCTGGCCCGCGCGCTCAAGCCGCATGGCGGGATCGTGATGTGGCGGGCGTTCGTCTATGCCAATGAAAAGCCCGAGGATCGGGTGCGACAGGCCTATAGCGAGTTCGCGCCGCTCGACGGCAAGTTCGCCGACAATGTGATCGTGCAGGTCAAGAACGGTCCGATCGACTTTCAGCCGCGCGAACCCTTCCATCCGCTGTTCGGGGCGATGCCGCGCACGCCGCTGATGATGGAAGTGCAGATCACCAAGGAATATATGGGGTTCGCCACGCACCTCGTCTATCTCGGGACCCTGTGGCAAGAGGTGCTGCGGAGCGACACCTATCGTCCGCGCAAGGGTACCACGGTCGCCGACGTGCTCGACACGCCGGTACGGCCGGGCGCGCTGACGGGGATGGCGGGGGTGTCGAACATCGGCACCGATCGCAACTGGTCGGGATCGCAATTCGATCAGGCGAACTGGTATGCGTTCGGGCGGCTGGCATGGAACCCGGACGGCGATGCGCGCGAGATCGCGCGCGACTGGGCGGCGATGACATGGGGGCAGGCGGCGGCCGAGCCGATCGTCGCGATGATGATGCGGTCGCATGAGGCGGTCGTCGATTACATGATGCCGCTGGGGCTCAACCACCTGTTCGCGACGGGGCATCATTACGGGCCGGGGCCGTGGGTCGACGATCTGGCGCGGGAGGATTGGAACCCGGTCTATTTCCACAAGGCCGACCGGAACGGCATCGGGTTCGACCGGACGCCGTCGGGGAGCAACGCCGCCGCGCAATATGCGCCGGTGCTGGCCAGAAAGTTCAGCGATCCCAAGGCAGTGCCTGAAAACCTGCTGTTGTGGTTCCATCATGTGTCATGGGACCGGCGAATGGCGTCGGGGCGGACGCTGTGGGAGGAACTGGTCGCGAAGTACGACCGCGGCGTGGCCGAGGTCACGGCGATGCAGGCGCATTGGGCGGCGATGGAGGGGAAGGTCGATGCCGGGCGCTTTGCCGAGGTGAACCAGTTCCTCGCGATCCAGCGGCAGGAGGCGCAGTGGTGGCGCGATGCGTGCATCGCGTACTTCGCGGAAGTGTCGGGCCGTCCGATCCCGGCCGGGGTAACGCCGCCGCCGCATCCGGCCAGCTATTACAAGGCAATACGGACTCCGTGGGCGCCGGGGAACGGCAAGTAACGGCAACGCCCCGCCCGGTCGAAGAAGCCGGGCGGGGCGCCAAAGTTCACAAAGTTCACACTTGCACGCGGTTTGTGTGCAAGTGCGACTGAGTCTTAACAGGCGGTTTGCGGGGGTAAGATCGCTCTCACCCTTCCGCAGCTCTGCCGTTCCCTCCCTCTCGCGCCGGGAAAGGGAATGGGGTTAGTAGCGGCGGAGGAGGCCGGCCAGTTTGCCCTGCACGCGCACCTGTTCGGGGAGATAGCGCTGCGGATCGTAGCTGCGGTTGGCGGGGTCGAGGCGGATCATCGCCCCTTCGCGCCGGAAATATTTGAGCGTCGCCTCGCTATCCTCGATCAGCGCCACGACGATCTCGCCGTCGCGGGCGGTCTCGGTCCGGCGGACGAGCGCATAGTCGCCGTCGAGAATGCCGGCCTCGACCATCGAGTCGCCGGCGACTTCGAGCGCATAGTGATCGCCGGCACCGAGCAGCGCGGCGGGAACGGGAAGCGTCGCCTGCCCCTCGATCGCCTCGATCGGGACACCGGCGGCGATGCGGCCATGCAGCGGCAGTTCGATGACGTCGTTGGCAGGCTGCGGCGCGGCGCGGGGGGCAGCGGCCGGTTTTGCCGCGGCCTTTTTGGCGACCGGTCGCTCGGGCATCCGCAACACTTCGAGTGCGCGGGCACGATTGGGCAGGCGGCGAATAAATTCGCGTTCCTCCAGCGCCGAGATCAGGCGGTGGACACCCGATTTGGACTTCAGGTCGAGCGCTTCCTTCATCTCCTCGAACGAAGGAGATACGCCGGTCGCGCGCAACCGGTCATCGATGAAGCAGATCAGCTCGTGCTGCTTACGCGTCAGCATGGGGTCCTCCGTCGGAACAGACGTGGAACCAATAGGAAACGATTTGCTTGCCGTCAAGCGAGTTGCAGGATTTCCGCCGAGTCGCCCGCATCGGCCGCCGGCGCGTGCGGGGCGCGGATGATGAGGCAGTCTGAACGTGCAAGTGTCCGCAGCATCGAACTGTCCTGGATGGCAGCGGTCGATGCCTGACCATCGACCAGCGTGGCGCGAAGATAGTCTTGTCGCGGGCCGTTGGCGGGGAGGGGATGGGCGAGCGTCGCGCGGACGGTGCGTGGTAGGGGATCGTAAGCCCCTGCCATTCGCGCAACCAGTGGCCGGACGAACAACAGGGCAGTGATGTACGACGATACGGGGTTGCCGGGCAGGCCGAGTACGGCTGCGTCACGCAACGTTCCAGCGAGCATCGGCTTGCCGGGTCGCAGCGCGATCCGCCAGAAATCGAGCGTCCCGCCTGCCGCCTTGAGGGCGGGGCGGACCAGATCATGGTCGCCGACCGAAGCGCCGCCGGTGGTGACGAGCAGGTCGCAGTCGACGTTCGTGAAGGTGTCGACCAAGGCGTCCATCCGGTCGGGCAGAATGCCGAGATCGATGCGATCGACGGGCAGGTCGCGGAGCAGGCCGGCGATCATCAGGCCGTTGGTTTCGGGTAGCTGGTCGTCGCGGATGGCCTGTCCGGCAGGAACGAGTTCGTCGCCGGTCGCGGCGATGGCGACGCGGACGCGGCGACCGACCGACAATGTACCGTGGCCGGCAATCGCGGCCAGTGCGGCCCGGGCGGGGGTGATGCGTTCGCCGGTTGCGATCAGCAGCTCGCCCTCGCGAAAGTCGAGCCCGGCGCGGCGGACATTGCCGCCGCGCACCGGACCTTCACCCGACAGGTGCAGGCGGGTGCCGTCGCGCCTCGCCTCCTCCTGCACCAGCACACAATCGGTGCCGTCGGGCATCGCCGCGCCGGTGAAGATGCGGGTGGCCTGCGCCTCGCCGACGTTGCCGGCGAAGGATGCTCCAGCGGCGCTTTCGCCGATGACGTCCCACGGGCCGGGGAGGTCGTCGAAACGAATGGCGTAGCCGTCCATCGCTGAGAGCGGGCGCGCGGGCTGTGTGCGACGGGCAACGATGTCGGTTGCGGCGAAGCGGCCGATGGCGTCGGCAATGGCGAGGGTTTCGGGCGCGGCTGCGCGGCCGAGTGCGAGGACGCGGGTCTGGGCTTCGGCGACGGGGAGGAGGCTCATGGGTGGGCCTTTTCAGAGGGGGCGCGTGGGCGTTTTTTTTAGCGAGGACTGAATCGAAGCTACTATGGAAGTCGCAAATCTATCCACAAAACTAGCCGTACCCCGGCGAAGGCCGGGGTCCAGTTGGGAAGGGTTTTCCGTAGGTTACTCACGTCCCCCAACTAGACCCCGGCCTTCGCCGGGGTACGGTTTGGCTTTGGCTCCGTCCCGCATTTTCAGAAAGGTTTGGGGCGACCCAGGGTGACGATATGGCTTCCGCGGTAAATCAACCGCGCAGCCAGTCGCCCGACTTGCCGCCCTGCTTCTCCAGCAGGCACACACCCTCGATCACCATCGCCTTGTCGATCGCCTTGGCCATGTCGTAGATGGTAAGCAATGCGGTGGAAGCCGCTGTCAAAGCTTCCATTTCCACGCCGGTCTTGCCTTCGGTCGCGGCGATCGCGCCGACGCGGATCGCATCGTCCTCGAATGCGAAGTCGATCGATGCCTTGGTCAGCGGCAGCGGGTGGCAAAGCGGGATCAGGTCGCTGGTGCGCTTGGCGGCCATGATGCCGGCGACGCGCGCGACGGCGAGCACGTCGCCCTTCTTCACCAGCCCGTCGCAGATCGCGGCCAATGCCTCGGCGGACATGGTGATGCGGCCGGTTGCGACGGCAATGCGTTGGGTAACCGCCTTGCCGCCGACATCGACCATATGGGCGCTGCCATCGGCGTCGAGATGGGTGAGGCTCATCCGATCATCGCCCGCGTCGCCGCCTCGACATCATGATGCCGCATCAGCGCCTCGCCGATCAGGAAGCAGCGGACGCCGTGTTCGGCCATCGCGTCGAGATCGGCGCGGGTGCTCAGGCCGCTTTCGGCGACGAAGGTACAGCCGGCCGGCGCGTGGCCGACCAGTTCATAGGTCCGATCAAAACTGACCGAGAAGTCCTTGAGATTGCGGTTGTTCACGCCGATCAGGCGCGAACGGAGAAGAAGCGCGCGATCGAGTTCGGCGCGGTCGTGGACCTCGACCAGCACGTCCATGCCGCGTTCGATCGCCGCCGCCTCGATCTCCGCCATCTGCATATCGGACAGCGCGGCGACGATGATGAGGATCGCGTCGGCACCCAGCGACCGGGCCTCTGCCACCTGCCACGGATCGACGTTGAAGTCCTTGCGCAGCACCGGCAGGTCGCACGCCGCGCGAGCGGCGACCAGATAGTCGTCGGCACCCTGGAAATACTGGACGTCGGTCAGCACCGACAGGCAGGCGGCGCCCCCCGCCTGATAGGCGCGGGCATGGGCCGGCGGGTCGAAATCGGGACGAATCAACCCTTTGGACGGGCTGGCCTTCTTGATCTCGGCGATCAGCGCGTGGCCGGGTTTTGCGTCGAGCGCGGCGCGGAAGCCGCGCGGGGCGCTGCGTTCGGTCGCGCGGGCGTCGAGATCGGCGATGCTCGCGCTGGCGCTCCGCTCGGCGACCTCGGCGCGTTTGGTGGCGAGGATGGTGTCGAGCATCGTCATGCGTAGGCGATCCATTGGTCGAGCAGGCGGTCGGCGGCGCCGGAATCGATGGTGTCGGCGGCGCGTTCCGCCCCGTCGCGCAGGTCGGTGGCGGCGTCGGCAACGAGAAGGGCGGCGGCGGCGTTGAGCAGGACCGCGTCGCGGTACGGCCCGCGTTCGCCCTTGAGTAGAGCGCGCAGGGCGGCGGCGTTATGCGCCGCGTCGCCGCCGCGGATCGCGCTGATCGGATGGCGGGGCAGGCCGGCATCCTCGGGGACGATGCGGTCGGCCATGGCCATGCCGACGGGGACGACGATGGTCGGACCGGCACCGGAGATTTCGTCGAGCCCTTCCTCCCCCGACACGATCAGCGCGGTTTCGGCGCCGAGCAATTCCATCGCCTCGGCATAGACGGTGGCATAATCGGGGCGGGCGATGCCGATCAGCTGGCGGGTGGTGCGCGCCGGATTGGCGAGCGGGCCCATCAGATTGAAAATGGTCCGCCGGCCGATACGCTGGCGGATCGGGGTGATGCGACGCATCGCCGGATGGTGGTTGGCGGCGAAGAGGAACGCGATGCCGATGTCGTGCAGACTTGATTCGGCCATCGCTCCGGCGACGATCATGTCGAGGCCGAGCGCCTCGAGCGTGTCGGCGGCGCCCGCCTTGCTGCTGGCGGCACGGTTGCCGTGCTTGGCGACGGGGACGCCCGATGCGGCGACGACGAGGCTGACGGCGGTCGAGACGTTGAGCGTGTGATGCCCGTCGCCACCGGTACCGCAGACGTCGATTGCACCGGGGACCGGCGCGATCGGGATCATCCGGTGGCGCAGCGCGCGCGCCGCCTCGGCGATCTCGATGCTGGTCTCGCCGCGGATGGCGAGGTCGGTGAGGAAGGTCGCGATGGCTTCGTCGCCGACGGTGCCGTCGAGGATCGCGGCAAAGGCTTCGGCGGCGCTCTCGTGGCTGAGCGGGGTCGACGGATCGGGGAGCAGGGTGGTGACGGTCATGCCGGCATCGTCGCAGGCAGGCCCGCGTCCTTCAGGAAATTGGCGAGCATGGCGTGCCCATGTTCGGTGGCGATGCTTTCGGGGTGGAACTGCACGCCGTGGATCGGCAGGTCGCGGTGTCGAAATCCCATGACGCTGCCGTCGGACGCGGTGGCGTTGACGGTCAGGCTGTCGGGAATGTCGGTGACGATCAGCGAGTGATAGCGGGTGGCGGTGAAGGGGGACGGCAAACCTTCGAACAGGCCGGTGCCGTCATGCTCGATCGGCGAGGTCTTGCCGTGCATCAGCCCGCCGCGCACGACCTTTCCGCCGAAATGCTGGCCGATCGCCTGATGGCCGAGACAGACGCCGAGCAGCGGACGCCGGGTTTCGGCGCAGGCGGCGACGAGGTCGAGCGAGATGCCCGCCTCGGTCGGGGTGCAGGGGCCGGGCGAGATCAGGAAGCCCTGCGCGTTGCTGGCGACCGCCTGTGCGGCGGTCATCGCGTCGTTGCGTTCGACGCGAACCTCGACGCCCAGCTCCATCAGATAATGGACGAGGTTCCAGGTGAAGCTGTCGTAATTGTCGATGACGAGGATCATGGCACCGCCATAGCGCGTCGTGGGCGGTGTGCAACGCTCCGAACGTGTCGGCCGTTCAGCCTGCGCTCATCGGACCGCGTCGTTATGGTCGGCGTCGAGGAGATTTGCGATGGCGCGTTGGGTTTTGGCGGGACTGGCATTGGCGATCGCGGGGCCGGCGCTCGCGCAGGATGCGCCGGCCGATCCGCCGCAACGGGTGCGCAACGCGACCGTCTATGGCGACGAACAATGTCCCAAACCCGATAGCGACGACGAAATCGTGGTATGCGCGCGGCTGAACGAAAATGAACGCTATCGCATTCCCAAGCGCTTCCGCGACCCGCCGTCGCAACGGTCGGCCGATGCGAGCTGGGCGCAGCGCGCCGACGTGGCGATGGAGGCGGCGCGGGCGACGCGGCCCAATAGCTGTTCGGTGATCGGTACCGGCGGCCAGACCGGCTGTACCCAGGCGATGCTGCGCCAATGGTTCGCCGAGCGGCGCCAGCAGCAGGCGGCCGAGCGCGATATTCCCTGAGGCGTCAGGCGGCGTCGGGGAGCGTCGCCGGCGCACGATACCGGCGGATGCCGCCGCCCCCGCGCTTGGCGGCATAGAGCGCGTCGTCGGCGCGGGTCCGCAGTGCAGTGACCGAGGTCGCGTCTTCGGGATAACAGGCATAGCCGATGCTGGTCCCGATCGCGACATGGTCGCCGCTCTCGAGCGGGATGCGGCCGTCGGTGATGGCGGCGGCGATATCCCGGCCGAGCGCTTCGGCCTGTGCGGGGTCGCGGTCGGGGACGGCGAGCAGGAATTCGTCGCCGCCGAGCCGGACGATCAGTGCCCCATCCCCCGCCATGGCGCGCAGCCGCGCGGCGACCGCGACCAGCACCGCATCACCCGCGCCATGGCCGTACCGGTCGTTGATCGACTTGAACCGGTCGAGGTCGAGACAGAGCAACGCGAGCGGGCGGACGGCCATCGCCGCCAGCCGCTCGTCGAGGCCGTAGCGATTCGCAAGGCCGGTCAGTGCGTCGTGTCCGGCAAGGAAGCGGTTGCGTTCGGCCGCGTTGAACGAGGCGGCCATGACCGCCGCGACGTTGCGCAGCAGCACGCAGATGCTGGCGAAGAGCGGGAAGCAGAGCGGGATCAGCACCCACAGGACCGGATGGCCCGAAAAGGCCAGCCCGATCTTGAACGGGAGATCGCACAGCATCACCAGCAGGACCGCCAGTCGCGGGGCGGCGTGGTTGCGGGCGCAGATCGGCGCGACGAGGCCGAGGATGAACGCGGTCGCGATGACGATCATCACCAGATCGCCGGTCAGCGCGATGGCGAAGCCGGTGATGCCCTGCAGCGCGCACCAGCCGATCGTCAGCAGGACCGAACGATCGACGGTCGGCAGCGTCCCCGCACGGAAATGGCGTTCGCTGCGTCGGATCGCACGCAGCCGTAGCAGCACGAGCACGACCTCGATCGCGGCGAACACCCAGAATTGCCGCGATCCGGTGCGCAATGCGGCGGCGACCGCGATGAAGATGCCCGACAATGCACCGACCAGCACGACGCCCGATGCGGACAGCAGCGAACCGAGCAGGATCGGCCGGGTGTCGGCGGGGACGTCCGTCGTGGGGTCGACCAGCCACGCCAGCATAGATCCGTTGCCCAGCCGCGCCCGTCGTTGGTGTTCCATGAAGCCGGCCCCCGAATTACGCTGGAGGCCGGCGCTGTACCATGGCGCTACTGCGGATCGGTTAACGCACGCCCCGTGCGACGGCAGCGGTCTGAGCAGTAGACGACTTTGTCCCAGTCGCGTTCCCATTTCTTGCGCCACGCGAACGGCCGCTCGCATACCGGACAGATTTTGGTCGGCAGATCGCGCTTGGCGACGCCCCGCGGCATCAGCGAGGGCAGCGGTTCAGGAAGGCGGCGACCTGTTTCAGATCGACCGAGCGGTCGAGATAGGTCGCCCCGATACCGCGTGCGAGCAGGAAGGGCAGCGTGCCGCCCTCCCGCTTCTTGTCATGCAGCATGTGCGCGACCAGCGTTTCGCCCGACGCGGAAATACCGGCGGCGGCGAGACCGTCGGGCAGGCGGGCGTCACGCAGATGCGCCGCGACGCGGTCGGCATCGGCGGCGGAACACAGCCCCTGTTCGGCCGAATAGGCAAAGGCCAGCGCCATGCCGGCCGCCACGCCCTCGCCATGCAGCAGCGATCCGTCGAACCCGGCCTCCGCCTCCAGCGCATGGCCGAAGGTGTGACCGAGGTTGAGCAGCGCGCGCGTGCCAGTCGTCTCGCGTTCGTCGGCGCCGACGATGCGGGCCTTGGCCGTAACCGACCGGGCGATGGCGTGGGCGCGGGCTTCAGGGTCGCCGGCCAGCAGCGCGGAACCGTTCGTCTCGCACCAGGCGAAGAAGTCGGGATCGTCGATCAGGCCATATTTGACGACCTCGGCATAGCCGGCGCGGACTTCACGCGGCGGCAGCGTGTCGAGCGTGGTCGGATCGATCAGCACCAATGCCGGCTGGTGAAAGGCGCCGACCAGATTCTTGCCTGCGCGGGTATTGATCCCGGTCTTGCCGCCGACCGACGAATCGACCTGTGCGAGCAGGGTCGTCGGCACCTGTACGAAGCCGCAGCCACGCTTCAGGATCGCGGCTGCGAAACCGACCAGATCGCCGATCACCCCGCCGCCCAGCGCCACGATATGGTCGCCGCGCTCGACGCCGAGCGCCAGCAGCGAATCGAGCAGCCGTTCGAGCGTAGCCCAGCTTTTCGAGCCTTCGCCCGCCGGGATCTCGATCGCCTCGCTCGCCACACCCGCTGCCGACAGCGATTCGCGCAGGGTCGCAAGGTGCATCGGTACATTGGCATCGGCGACGATCACCATCCGTCGCCCGCGCGCGATGGGGGCAAGATGGTCGCCGGCACGGGCAAGCACGCCGTCCTCGATCACGATGTCGTAGCTGCGGTCGCCAAGGGCGACGGGGATGACGGTCATTGGCCGATGGCTTTCAGGATCGCGGAGACGGTGGCGTCGTGCGGCGCGTGCTGGCTGACGATATGGATCGGTGCAAGCGCATAGACGGGATTGCGGATACGGGCGAGTTCGGTCAGCACCTTGCGCGGATCCTTCCCCCGTAACAAGGGACGGGTGTCGCGGCGGCGGACGCGTTCGGCCAGTATTTCGGGCGAGGCGTCGAGCCAGATCGCCAGCGACTGGTCGAGGATCAGCGCGCGCGTCTCCTCCTGCATGAATGCGCCGCCGCCGGTCGCGATGATCTTGGGCGTGCCGTCGATCAGTCGGGCGATGACCCGGCGTTCGCCGTCGCGGAAATGCGCCTCGCCGAACCGCTCGAAGATTTCGGCGATGGTCATGCCCGCGGCATGTTCGATCTCGTGATCGGCATCGACGAAATCGAGCTTCATGCGTTGGGCAAGCCGCCGGCCGACGGTGGATTTGCCGACGCCCATCAACCCGACCAGGACGATCGGACGTCCGGTCCAGGGTGGCGGCGGCTGGGGAATGGATTCTTGAATTTGCAGCATCGAACGATGGGCTATACAGCCGCCCAACCGATCGGGCAAAAGGCGCGTCGCCTTCTTTGTTCGAGCCAAATTACCGGGACGATTTGATCCATGTCGCGTTCGCTTGTCATCCTTCTCGTCGTCGTGGTCGCGCTGATCGCGGGCATGTTCCTGCTGGCGGGACGTTCGATCGAGCAGCAGCCGACCCAGATCGAAAAGGCGGTCTCGCTTGAAAATCTCGCCAACTGACCGGTTGCGGATCGGGGTCGCCGCGGCGGCGCTGATCGCGATCGCGGTACCGGCAACGGGGCAGGACGTACCCGAATCGCTGCTGCCGCCGGGGTTCGGCGATGCACCGGCCCCGACGCCGACGCCGCGACCGAGTGGCTCGGCGGCCCCGGGCGCACCGAACTTCGCGCCGCCCGCGGCGATCGTCCAGCCGATACCGGGATTGCCGGGCGCGACGCCGACGCCCACGCCGACCCCGTCCGCATCGACCGTGCCGATCGATGCCGAGGCGCTTCGGCAATATGAATTGCCCGATTTCGCGCGCCGGTCGCTGACCAATATCGGCATTGCGGGGCAGGGCAGCGACTTCAGGCGCGACGCGTTCGGCGCGGCCGATGGGCCGTGGCTGGAGCGGATCATGCGCTCGCTCGACGCGCCGGTCGCCTCGCGCTGGCTCTCGATCGCGCTGCGGCGGGCGCTGGTCGCCGATATCGATACGCCGGGCGGCGTCGACGGTGCGGATTTCGCCGCCGAGCGGGCATGGCTGCTGGTGCGGATGGGGGAGGGGCCGGCGGCGCGCGCGCTGGTCCAGTCGGTCGATATCGATAACTATACGCCCAAACTTTATCAGATCGCGATGCAGGCGTTGCTGGCGACCGGCGATCCGGGCGGCATGTGCCCGCTTGTCGCACCGGCGATGCGGGTGTCGAACGAGCGCGGATGGCGGCTGGCCAATGCCGTCTGCCTCGGCCTGAAGGGCGAGGCGCGCGAGGCGGGGCGGATCGTCGACCAGGCGCGGCGACAGGCGCCGGGCGGCGGCGCGATCGACGTGGCGCTCGCCGAAAAGCTGGTCGGCAAGGGCGCGCAGGGCAGGCGGGCGGCGACGATCGAATGGGACGGCGTCGACCGGCTGACTGCATGGCGATATGGCATGGCCGCCGCCAGCGCGACGCCGGTCCCGGCGGAAATGTTCGACGGGGTCGGTCCGCAGGTCCGCTACTGGCACGCGACCGCGCCGCAATTCGCGCCCAATGTCCGGCTGACCGATGGCGAGTTCGCGGCGGCACAGGGTGTGTTGTCGAGCGAGGCGCTGGTCGACCTGTATGCGCAGTTGCTGGCCGATGAGGATGCCAGCAGCGCGCAAAGTGCGCTGGCCACCGATTTGCGCACCGCCTTCACCGGCAATGACGATCAGCGGCTGACCATGCTGCGGCAATTCTGGGAACCGGCGGCGACGACGCCGCTCGGCCATGCCCGGCGGGTGCTGACGGCAAGGGCGGCGGCGATGATCGCGCCGGTTGCCGATCATGTCGGCGACGCGGATCAGCTGATCGCGTCGATGCTGACCGCGGGACTCGACCTGCCGGCGCTGCGCTGGCGGCCGGTGGTGCCGGTTGGCAGCGATGGCTGGGCGATGCTGGCGCTGGCCGATCCGATGGGACGATCGGTTCCGGTCGGCGCGGTGTCGGACTATGCCGGGCAGAATGGGCGCAAGGGCCAGCTGCTGTTCGCCGGGCTGGCGGGGCTGGGGCGCCTGCCGCAGGATCAGGTGCAGGGGCTGGCGCGCGACCTGAACGTCGCGATCGGCGCGCGCAACGCGTGGACCGATGCGATCGATCGGTCGGGCGTGCGCGGCGAGGCGGGCACGGTGCTGCTGCTGGCGGCAACGGGCATGCAGACGCGCGACTGGCGCGGCGTGTCGCCGGTGGCGCTGTTCCATATCGTCGCGGCACTGCGCGCGGCGGGGCGTGAGGGCGAGGCGCGGATGATCGCCGCCGAGGCGATCGCGCGGACGTGAGCGGCATCGGCGGCGATCGGGTGCTGATCGACCGTTTCCTCGAAATGATGGCGGCGGAAGCGGGGGCGGCACGCAATACCGTCGCCGCCTATCGCACCGATTTGTTGATGGCGTCCGGGGCGCTGGGCGGGCGGCTGGCCGAGGCGGATGCGGTGGCGATCGGGCGGCTGGCCGATGGCTGGGGCGACCTTGCCAAGTCGACGGTAGCGCGCAAGGCGGCGGCGCTGCGGCGATTCTTTGCTTTTCTGGCCGATGAGGGATTGCGGGCGGACGATCCGGGGGCGGCGCTGCCCCGGCCGGGCACGTCGCGGCCGCTGCCCAAGACGCTGTCGAGCGGCGATATCGATGCGATGTTCGCGGCGATCGAGGCACGGATCATACGGGTGCCGCCCGATCGCAACGACCTGCGGCTGTCGGCGCTGTTCGAACTGCTCTACGGATCGGGACTGCGCGCGACCGAGCTGGTGTCGTTGCCGCGTGCCGCGATCGTGTCGGACCGACCCTATCTGATCCTGAAGGGGAAGGGCGGGCGCGAGCGGATGCTGCCGCTGTCGGATCGCGCGCGGGCCGCCGTCGTCCGCTGGCGCGCGCATGTGCCGGCGGCCAGTCCGTGGCTGTTCCCGTCGGGCAAGGGGCATCTCAGCCGGATGCGACTATATCAGATCGTGCGGGCATTGGCGGGTGAGGCCGGCATCGCGCCCGACCGGATCAGCCCGCACGTGCTGCGCCACGCCTTTGCCACGCATCTGCTGGAAGGCGGCGCCGACCTGCGTGCGTTGCAGGCGATGCTCGGCCATGCCGATATCGCCACGACCGAAATCTATACCCATGTCGATGCGTCGCGGCTGGTGCGGCTGGTCAACGAGCGGCACCCGCTGATTGACGCCGGGCGGACACGGCCATAGGGCGCGGACCCATGGCTAGCTTCCTTGATTTCGAAAAACCCATCGCCGAATTGCAGGCGCGGATCGACGAACTGCGCGATACCGCCGCCGATGGCGAACTCGACATCGCGACCGAGATCGGGCGGTTGCAGACCAAGTCCGACCGGCTGCTGCGCGAAACCTATACCAAACTGACGCCGTGGCAGAAGACGCAGGTCGCCCGCCATCCCGAGCGGCCGCACTTCAAGCACTATGTCGCCTCGCTGGTCGAGGATTTCATGCCGCTGGGCGGGGACCGCGCCTTTGCCGACGACTCGGCGATCCTCGGCGGGATCGGGCGGTTCCGCGGGCGCAAGGTGGTGGTTATCGGACATGAGAAGGGCGACGATACCGCCAGCCGCCTCCGCCACAATTTCGGCATGGGCAAGCCCGAGGGCTATCGCAAGGCGATCCGGCTGATGCAACTCGCCGACCGGTTCGCGCTGCCGGTGGTGACGCTGGTCGATACGTCGGGCGCGTTTCCCGGCATCCAGGCCGAGGAGCGCGGACAGGCAGAGGCGATCGCCCGCTCGACCGAGGCGGCGCTGAACCTCGGCGTGCCGATGGTGTCGGCGATCCTGGGCGAAGGCGGATCGGGCGGCGCGATCGCGCTGGCGGCGGGCAATATCGTGCTGATGATGGAGCACGCCGTCTATTCGGTGATCTCGCCCGAAGGGTGCGCATCGATCCTGTGGCGCACCGCCGACAAGGCGCCGGAAGCGGCCGAGGCGATGCGCGTGACCGCGCAGGATCTCAAGTCGCTGGGCGTGATCGACCGGATCGTGCCCGAACCGCTGGGCGCTGCGCATCGCGACAAGGGTGCGGCGATCGCGGCGCTGGGTGATGCGATCGATACGGCGCTGGGCGAATTGTCGGGCATGGAGGCCGCGTCGCTGCGCCAGGCGCGGCGGCAGAAGTTCCTGAAGATGGGCCGGCTGTAACCGACATGAAAAGGGCGGCGGAGCCGAAGTCCCGCCGCCCTTTCGCAATCGGTGATCGTAAGGATCAGCCGCCGGCCTTCGTCGCCGCCATCTGGCCCGAAACGTTGTTGAAAGTCTTGCTGAGCTGGTTGCCCAGGCCCTGCATGGCGGTGATGGCGGCAACGGCGATCAGCGCGGCGATCAGCCCGTATTCGATCGCGGTGGCGCCCTTGCTGTTCTTCAGAAAGGTGCGGATCTTCTGCATATCGGTCTCCGTGGTTCTGCGTACTTCAATTTTCCCGGCCGTTCGGACGATGCCCGGTCAGCAGGCGCAGTGTACGAAGAACTCGGTTGATAAAGTTTTAAGCGGGAAGGTTACCGACAATATTTCGATGGTTAACCAACATGGCTATGCTCGATGACGTTGGTCGCGACCCCGTTCCACAGG
The DNA here is from genome assembly GCF_022664395.1 of Sphingomonas lacusdianchii. GTDB lineage: Bacteria > Pseudomonadota > Alphaproteobacteria > Sphingomonadales > Sphingomonadaceae > Sphingomonas > Sphingomonas lacusdianchii. The sequence continues at coordinate 159,904 of NZ_JAKRET010000005.1, forward strand.
CTGCCGTTAATGTCGCCCACGCCAGCGATGGCAGCGGCGATCGCAATCGCGACGATCGCGAGGATCATGCCATATTCGACGGCAGTGGCTCCACGCCGATCGCGCCATAGACTGTGTAGCGGGCGCTGCGCGCAACGCATGGACCTTCTACTCCGCCAAGACCGATTCGACCCCTAACGCCGGCGAGGTTAAGAAATTGTCGCTTCCACCCCACTTCCTGATGGTGACCGCCGCGGCGATGATCGATGGCGATGGCCGGGTGCTCGTCCAGCAACGCCCGCCCGGGACGGCGATGGCGGGGCTGTGGGAGTTTCCCGGCGGCAAGATCGAGCCGGGCGAAACCCCCGAGGCGGCGCTGGTCCGCGAACTGGACGAGGAATTGGGGATCGTCGTCGACCATAGCTGTCTGGCGCCGGCCGCCTTTGCCAGCGAGGCGCTGGGCGAGCGGCATCTGCTGCTGCTGCTCTACGCGCTGCGCAAATGGCAGGGGATGCCGGTCGCGCGCCATGCGACCGCGCTCAAATGGCTGCGGCCGGTACAGTTGCACGCACTCGCCATGCCGCCCGCCGACCGGCCGCTGATCGGGTTGCTGGAAGCGCTTATCTAGGCCGCAGCGTGTCGGCGAGCGACGCGGTGGCGCTGCCGCGGCGGGCGGGTTGCGGCTGGCTGGGGGCAGGGGCCCAGCCGGTCAGGTAGATGACCTCGAACTGCTCGACGGTCCGGCCATCGGGATCGGCGCGGTCGGCAAAGGCACCGGCCGCCGCCATCAATCCTGCGCGACCCAGCGGCGCGGGATCGAGCAGCCCGGTCGCACCCATGCCGCGCAGATCGTCGACCAGCCGGCCCAGCCCGGCATAGCGGACCGTCAGCGTTTCCGAATCGGCGACGGGTAGCGCGAAGCCTGCCCGAACCAGCAGGTCGCCGGCCGAGCGCAGATCGATTTGCGGATGGACACGCGCAGCCGGCCGATCGCCCTCGGCAGTCAGCAGTGATTGGCGCAGCGTGGCCAGCGTCCTGCCGCCGGTGAAGGCGGCAAGGAACAGGCCGTCGGGGCGCAGCGTCCGGCGGATCAGCGTCAGCGCGCCGGGCAGGTCGTTGACGCTGTCGAGCACGCCGACCGACACCACCAAATCGAACGCGCCATCGGCAAAGGGCAGCCGGTCCTCGTCTCCCTGCACGCCGCCTGCCGCGTGGGCAAAGGCGAAACCCGGATCGAAGCGGGCGATGCGGGCGCCCGTCGGGGGCATGAAGGCGGCATCGTGGCAGCCGAGGTCGAGCACGTCGGTGAATTGTCGCGTCACCGCCTGCAACCGGTCCTCAATCCCCTCCAGCATATAACGGTGCAGGAAATCGGCGCGCGCGAAGCCCGGCCGGGCACGGTCGCGATGCAGGCGGCGGCGCTGACGATCGAAGATATCGGGGGCATTCACGCCGCCGCTTGTGCCGGGTGGCGCGCGCGGCGACAAGGGGGCATGCCGTTTGCCCGCGCTCCTGTCGCCGCACTGAACCGGCTGGTCGCGCTGGCGCTGCCGCCGCGCTGCCCCGGCTGTGGCGAGGTCGTCGAGGCGGATCACCGTTTTTGTACCAAGTGCTGGTCGGGACTACGCTTTCTGGGCGATCCGGCGTGCGCGACCTGCGGGGCGCCGTTCGCGATCGATCGGGGAGGAGAGTTGCGGTGCGCGCCGTGCCTTGCCGCGCCACCGGCGCATGACGGACTGCGCGCCGCCGTCGCCTATGGCCCGGTCGCGCGCGATGTCGCGCTCAAGCTGAAATATGGCGGTCGGCTGGCCTTGGCGGAGACGATGGCGCGGCTGATGCGTCGCCACCTGCCGGACGACGCGACCCTGATCGTGCCGGTACCGCTGCATCGACGACGGTTGTGGACTCGCGGCTATAATCAGGCGCTGCTGATCGCCAACGGATTGTCGCGCCTGTCGGGTGTCGCGGTCGCAGGCGACGCGCTGCGACGGACGCACCCCACGCCAGCGCTGAAGGGGATGAACGGTCGCAGGCGCGCGCAGGCGGTGCGCGGTGCGTTCATGGCGTCCGATCCGGGGCGGATCGCCGGGCAGACGGTCGTGCTCGTCGACGATGTCCATACCAGCGGCGCGACCGCTGCCGCCTGTACCAAAGTGCTGCGTGCCGCCGGTGCGACGCGGGTGACGATCCTGTGCTGGGCAAGAGTCATCGGTGCGGACGATTGACAAGCCCGACCGCCAGTCACACCTGATCGTGCATGGCTAATATCATCATCTATACGAAGGCGTTCTGCCCCTATTGCACCCGCGCCAAGCGGTTGCTTGACGAGAAGGGCGCCGCTTATGACGAGATCGACATCACGCTGGGCGGAGCGAAGCGGCAGGAGATGCTGGCGCGCGCCAACGGGCGGATGACGGTGCCGCAGATCTTCATCGGCGATACCCATGTCGGCGGGTCCGACGATCTCGCGGCACTGGAACGCGCGGGCAAGCTGGACGCGCTGCTGGCGTGACCCGTATCGCGCTGCTCCAGATGACGGCGGGCATCGACCGCGACGCCAATGCTGCCGTGCTGGTGGAGGCGATCGAGCAGGCGGCTGCGGGTGGTGCGGCGATGCTGTTCACGCCTGAAATGTCCGGCCTGATCGACCGGGACCGCGAACGCGCAGCCGCGTCGATCGCGACCGAAGACGCCGACCCGGTGCTACGATCGGTAAGCGAGGCGGCGGCGCGGGTCGGCATCTGGGTGCATTTGGGGTCGCTGGCGGTGCGGCGGGCGGACGGGCGATTGGCCAATCGCGGCTATGTGATCGATGCGGCCGGCGCCGTGAGGGCTCGCTATGACAAGCTGCACCTGTTCGACGTGACGTTGCCGACCGGTGAGAGCTGGCGCGAATCGGCAAGCTACGCGCCGGGCGATTCGGCGACGGTGGTGGCGACCCCGGTCGGTCGGCTAGGGCTGACCATCTGTTACGATCTGCGCTTTCCCGACCTGTTCCGTGCGTTGAGCGATGCCGGCGCAACCATGTTGGCGGTGCCCGCGGCCTTTACGGTGCCGACCGGTGAGGCGCATTGGCACGTCCTGCTGCGCGCGCGTGCGATCGAAGCGGGCGCGTTCGTCGTCGCCGCCGCACAGGCCGGTCGCCATGCGGACGGCCGGATAACCTATGGCCATTCGCTGGTCGTCGATCCGTGGGGCAAGGTGTTGCTCGATATGGGCGACGCGGCGGGCCTTGGCTTCGTCGACATCGACCCGGCACAGGTCGATGCGGTGCGCGCACGGATTCCGGCGATCGAGCATCGCCGCGCGATCCCGCCGGTCGGGATCGTCGCGTGATCGTGTTCGACCTGCGCTGCGGCAATGCGCATGTGTTCGAGGCATGGTTCGCCTCCAGCGACGCCTATGCCGATCAGCGGGGGCGGGGGCTGATCCAATGTCCGATCTGTTCCGATGCGACGATCGAGAAGGCGGTGATGGCGCCCAATATCGCGCCGAAGGGGGATCGCGCCGCCGGCCCCACGCCCGAAATGATGAAGGCGGCGCTGCAGACGCTGGCGCAGGCGCAGCAGGCGGCGTTGGCGAATAGCGAATGGGTCGGCACCGCCTTTGCCGATCGGGCGCGGGCGATGCATGTCGGCGATGCCGAACCGGCGACGATCCATGGCCAGGCGACGCGTGCCGAGGCGAAGGCGCTAGTCGAGGAGGGCGTGGCCGTAGCGCCACTGTTACTGCCGGTCGTGCCGCCCGAGCGGGCGAATTAGGGTCGGAGAAGATGAACCCGACCCGTTCGTCCTGAGTAGCCATTGAGCTGTCGAAATGGCGTATCGAAGGACCGTCGGTGGCAGGTGCTTCGATACGGGTCTTCGACTTCGCTCAGCCCCTACGCAGCACGAACGGATCTATCTCTTGTCATCACGTTATGACGGTGACCGACATGCGGCAGCCTTTCGGCGGAACGACACTCGCCGAACTGGGGGTCGACGCCACCCACGCCTCTTTCGATCGCCCGGGTTGGGGTGGTGGTCTCGGAGGGACTCGAACCCCCGACGCCCGCTTTAGGAAAGCGGCGCTCTGTCCAGCTGAGCTACGAGACCGTCCGTGCGCTGTAGAATGCCGTCGCCCGTCGTGCAACGGGGGCGATCAACTGCCGCATTCCCAGCGGCCATTGCGATAGACGCGCTCGCCCCCATCGGCGGTGCGCATGGTCAGCGTCGCCGGCCACGCCTGCGTCGCGGTGCTCCCCTGCACCGGATTGCCCGGCTGGTGTGCGAGGGTGAAGGACACGCCGTCGCCGGCAAGGATCGCACCACCCTGTATCGCTTCGCGACCGGGCGTGGCGGCGGTGATGCGATGGAAGCGCTTGTCATATTTGACCAGCCCGTCGCCTTCGTCGCGGACCATCAGCAGCGTGGGCGTACCGGCACCGGCATGGAAGGCGCAGCCCGACCCCAGCAGGTCCTTGTCCTTGAAGTCGTCATAGACAAGCGGCTGCAATTCCGACGCCGTATGTAGCGACGGCGATGTCGGCACGCCGCGCGTCGAGACGACCGCGCCATTGGCTGCCGGTTCGACACCGCCCAACGAACCGACCGGCATCGCCGCCTGCGTCGCGTTGGCGTCGGCAGGCGGCTCGGCCGAACAGGCGGCGAGCGCGAACGGGATGAGCAGCGCGGCGTAACGGTTCATCGTTCCAAAACGTCGACTGGTCGCTACCGTTCCGTCATCCGCGCCCGATCAGGGCCAGCACTTCCTTGCGGCTGCGTTCGTCGTCGCGGAACACGCCCATCATCCGGCTGGTCGTCATGGTGACGCCCGGGGTGCGGACGCCGCGCGCGGTCATGCAGCCATGGGCTGCCTCGATCACCACCGCGACGCCGCGCGGCTGCAGCCCGTTCCAGATGCAGTCGGCGACTTCGGCGGTCAGCCGCTCCTGCACCTGCAACCGGCGGGCATAGCCGTGCAGGACGCGCGCGAGCTTCGAGATGCCGACGACATGATCCTTCGGAAGATAGGCGATATGCGCCTTGCCGACGATCGGCGCCATGTGATGTTCGCAATGCGACTGGAACGGAATGTCGCGCAGCAGGACGATCTCGTCATAGCCGCCGACCTCTTCGAAAACGCGTTCGAGGTGGCGGGCGGGATCGTCGGCATAGCCCTGCGTATATTCCTTCCACGCACGGGCGACGCGCAGCGGCGTTTCGAGCAGCCCTTCACGGTTCGGGTCCTCGCCGGTCCAGCGGATCAGGGTGCGGATCGCTTCTGCGACGTCGTCGGGCACCGGAATTTTCGGCGCCGATGCCACCAGGTCGCCGGTCCCGGCATCGTCATTCGCGTCACACATGATCGTCGTCCATTCCCGATATTCGAACTTGTTCGCATCCGCCGCATAAAATCCCTGCATCGGCGCGACTGTGGCTTCCATACCCGTTCGCCGATAAAAGCTGTACGAAGGTGCAGGTTGCCCGTTGACGCGGGATAGATGCTCCGTCACCAAATGCCAACTGCATTAGCCGGACGATATCGGCAGCGCGGATGAGGGGATGTCATGACGAAGTTCCAACTGCTGGCCGCAACCGCTCTCTCGATGGTCGCCGGCACCAGCCCGACGATCGCACAGACCGCGACTCCGGCGACCGAACCCGCCGCCGTCCAGTCGGAAGGGACAACGACCGATGACGATTGGGGGAACGAGATCATCGTCACCGCCAACCGTCGCGCCGAACCGATCCAGGACGTGCCGATCGCGGTAACCGCGGTGAATGCGCAGCTGCTCGACGATGCCGGGGTGCGCGACATCCGTGGCCTCGAACAGCTTGCCCCGTCGCTGCAAACCACGACCGGTCAGTCGTCGGCGGTGTCGACGTCGCTGTCGATTCGCGGTGTCGGCACGGCGGGCGACAATCCCGGCTTCGAACCGGCGGTCGGCGTGTTCATCGACGGCGTGTTCCGCGCCCGCGCCGGCATCGCCATCGCCGAACTGCCCGAGGTGGAGCGGGTCGAGGTGCTGCGCGGACCGCAGGGGACGCTGTTCGGGCGGAACACTTCGGCAGGCGCGCTGTCGGTGACGACGGCGATGCCGAAATTCGATCTGGGCGGCTATGTCGAGGGCGAATATGGTAATTTCAACGCCTATGAGCTGAAGGGCGCACTGACCGGGCCGGTGTCCGAACAGCTCGCCTTGCGCGTCGACGGCGGCTGGCGGCAGCGCGACGGCTATATTCAGGACGTCAATTCCGACCGTGCGTTCAACGACATCAACCGCTGGTATGTGCGCGGACAGGCGCTGTACGACACGTCGGCCTTCAGCTTCCGGCTGATCGGCGACTATTACCAGACCGATGAACAATGCTGCGGCGTGGTCAGCGGCACCCGCGGCGCGACCGCCCCGGCGATACAGGCGATTGCCGCGCAACAGGGCCGCACCGGCATCTATACCGGTCCGCCCTCCGACCGGCGCATGGCCGCGTCGCCCAATCGCGATTATGGCGAAGCCGTGCGCGACTGGGGCGTGTCGGGCGAGATCAATGCCGATGTCGGCGAGATGAAGCTGACCTCGATCAGCGCCTATCGCGATTTCCGGGTGCTGCGGAACCAGGATATCGATTATTCGGGGATCGATCGCGCCTATCGCGACGGATACCGGTCGTCGCTGCGCAACATCACGCAGGAATTGCGGTTGCAGGGGCAGCTGTTCGACGGGAAGCTCGATTTCCTCGTCGGTGGTTTCTACCTCAACGAACAGCTGAAGCTGCGCGATACGGTGCGGCTGGGCAATGATGCCAATCGCTATGTCGATACGCTGCTGGCGGGCGTGCTGGGACAGCCGGCCTCCGCCGGCGGCATCGGACGCGCGGCGCAATTCTATGGCAGTTTCAACGTGCCGACCTTTACGCAGCTCGTCACCGCGCTCCGCGGCGGCGCTGCGTTGCCGGCGGGGACGGTGCCGCTGTTCTCACAGCTCCTCTATGCGCAGAGCCCGCAGTTGCAGGCGGCGGGTGCCGCTAACCCGGCGTTGTTCGCCTATTTCAACACGCCGCTGACCCCGAACGTCGCCGGGCAGGGCAACAACAACGATGATTTTCAGGTCGATACCAACGCCTTCGCGCTGTTCACCCATAATATCGTCAACATCACCGACCAGCTCTCGCTGACGCTCGGCCTGCGCTACAATTACGAGCGCAAGGAACTGGCGGCGACGGTCAACAGCAATCCGGCGGCGTGCGGCTTCTTCCTCGGCAACGATCCGCGCGCGGTGACCTATCGCAACGCGATCCGCGCAGCGAGCCCCGCCTTGTTCCAGAACCTGTTCCTACTCAGCTGCAATCCCGCCGTGTCGAGCGAATTCAACGGCAATTACAGCCATGACCGGTCGGAAAGCCGCCTGACCGGCACGGCCAAGCTGGCGTACAAGTTCACGCCCGATATCCTCGGCTATGCCAGCTATGATCGCGGCTTCAAATCGGGCGGCTACAATCTCGATCAGGCGAGCTTCGACACGACCGTATTGGGCGGCGACGGCGCACAGGCGACGGACCTGGAATTCGGGGCGGAGACGGTCGACAGCTACGAACTGGGCTTCAAAACCAGCTTCACCCGGCAATTCTCATTCAATGCGGCGCTGTTCTACCAGAAGTTCAAGGGGCTGCAGTCGCTCATCTTTGCCGGCAACAGCTTCGTGGTGCAGAACGTGCCCCGATCGACCGCCAAGGGCGTCGAGCTTGAATCGCTGATCCAGCCGATCCGCGAATTGAGCTTCCGCTTCGGCTACACGTTGCTCGACGCGTCCTACGATGCCGATAACGATTTTAGCGGCACTCCGCTGCAGAACCAGCAGGGCCGGCAATTCCTGAACCAGCCGCGCAACGTTGTCACTGTGGCGGCGACGTGGCAGCCGCGACTGACCGGCACGCTCAATGCGCTGTTCCATGTCGACATGCGCTATAACAGCGACGTGTCGATCGTCCGGGACGGCACGGGCGCGACCACGGTCGGCAATGACGGCTATCCGCTGCTGAACGGGAAGATCGGCGTTGCGACCGACGATCGGCGCAAGCAGCTGGAGTTCTTCGTCGAGAATATCACCAACCAATATTACAATATTTCCGGCTTCGCGATTCCCGAGCAGACCGGCACCTATGGCGTCTATCCGGCGATGCCACGCTTCTACGGCGTGCGCGCACGGTTCGGCTTCTGACGGTGCGACAGGCGGTATACGCTGGATCGAGCGGAAAAATCGTGGAATCGTCGGTGCGGTTTGTCGCTTTTCCCCCGCGACAACCGTAGCGTAACCTTGCATAACCGTCGGCCTGCCGTGCCCACGGGGTGCGGCCCTGCAGGGGGATAGGAGAAATATTATGGCCAAGGAAACCACGACGACCGGCGGCGCCCGGGGCGGAATCGCGAAGCCGGTGACGCCGTCGGCCGATCTGGCGAAGATCACCGGATCCGACCCGCTGCCCCGCAGCGAAGTCGTCAGCAAGATGTGGGAATATATTAAGAAGCACGACCTTCAGAATCCGAAGGATAAGCGCGAAATCCTTGCCGACGAAACGCTTGAAAAGCTGTTCGGCAAGAAGTCGTGCTCGATGTTCGAAATGAACAAGCTGCTGAGCGCGCACATGAAGTAACGATGTCCGGCGCAAACCAGCGCCGCCGTTACGAACGAACGCCGTCCGGTCATTGCCGGGCGGCGTTTTTCGTTTCGTAACAAAGCTTTGCCGGTGAAAATATCGGAACGCGGTCTGGTGGCGATCGGTTATGTACATATCGGACGAAAGTCCGATGACGGTCACCGGCCAGCATGGGCCGGGACCATCCGCAGAAGGATAAGGAGAACCGGAATGACATTCGGAATGGTCGGGCTGTTGCTGGGTGCAATGGTGGCCGCGCCGGATCGCGGCATGGAACATGAGGTCCGCATCGACCACCGCACCGGTGCAGTGGAATCCCGGTACAGCGCCGATGTTCGGATCACGCGCAGGCAGGTCGGCACGGTCGGCGTCGGCGGCCGCCCCTCGACGCTGCGCTGCTTGTGGAGCGCGGGGCTGGTCGTCGACCGGCAGGCGCGCCACGCGTCGGGGTCGACCATGGCCCGTACGTTCGCGCATGACGGTGTCGTCGCGGGCAGTCGGCCCGGCTGGTGCAGCGCGCAGCGTCGTTCGATCGCACAGGAGGTCGCATTGCGACAGCCCGAGTTGCGCGAGCGACTGGTGCGTTTGGCGCAGGACGATCACGGCGTGCTGCACGCCGAGATCGACCGGATGCACGGAACGACCCAGGCAGGATGATCGGCCGGGTCATGCTAGGTGCGGCGTCGCTGCTGCCGTTGGCGGCGGCGCATGGCCAGTCGCTGCCGTCCGTCGGTGTCGAAGCGACGATCGACGAGCGGCGTCGCGGGCTTAGCTGGAGCGAGGGCCGGGCGTCGGTGTCGGGCGATCTCGCTGTCACGCTGGGAACGATCGAACTGGACGCCCGGGTGGCGGCGCTGCGCGGATCGATACGGCACGACAATGCCGATGCGGTGGCCGATCTGGGCGCGGCATTCGTGACCGGCGTCGGGCCGTTCCAGCTTCGTGCGCGCGCGATCGGCCATGTCTTTGCCGGCGCGTCGAGCGGCATGGACTATGGCGAGATCGGCGGTGATGCGCGCTACACGCTGGGTCCGCTGGAACTGACCGCCGGTGCCCTTTACGCGCCGCCGCAGGACGCGATCGGGGGCAGCAACCTGTATCTGTCGGCACAGGCGGTGGCGGGCATTCCGATGACGCCGTTCACGCTGGTCGGCGGGGTCGGGCGGTCTTCGGGAACGGTCGACGATCCGGTGCGTGCCGACCGACTGCGGCCGGGGGGCAGCTATCGCGACTGGCGGCTGGGCCTGGAGCATGTGACCGGACCGCTGACGCTGGCGCTCGAGTATGTCGGGACCGATCTGGCCGAAGGGCGGCCGGTCAGCGCGATCGGTGATCGCGGGAATAGCGGCGACCGGGTGCTCGCGCGGGCGAGGGTCGCTTTCTGACCTTTACGAAACAGCTGTATCCCCGCCCGCGCGGGGATACAGTAAAGGTCGAGGTGTAGCCTTAACCCCGCGCCGCCGCGTTGGCCGCGCTCAGCGCAGCCCGGACGGTGGCGGTCGCGACGTCGCCATCGATGCCGACGCCGAACACGCGCCGGCCGTCGGGCAGGCTGCATTCGAGATAGGCGGCGGCCTGCGCATCGGCGCCATGGCCGATCGCATGCTCGCTATAATCGACCACGTCCATGTCGATCCCGCCCTCTTCCCGCAGCGCGGCGAGGAGACCGGACAGCAGGCCGTTGCCCTTGCCCGAGATCGAACGTTCCTCGCCATCCAGCCGGACGCGCCCGACAAAGGTACGCGGCGGCCCGCCCCCCGGCGCATGCGTCTCGGCATAGTCGATCAGGGCATAGCGATCCTTGCCATGCGGCAGATAGGCGTCGTGGAACGCGGCCCAGATATCGGCGGCGTTCAATTCGCGACCGAGCGTATCGGCCATCGCCTGCACATGGCGGCTGAAATCGGCCTGCAACCGCTTGGGCAGTTTCAGCCCCTTGTCCTGTTCCAGCACCCACGCCACGCCGCCCTTGCCCGACTGCGAATTGACGCGGATCACCGCTTCATAGCTGCGGCCGAGATCGGCGGGATCGATCGGCAGATAGGGCACTTCCCAAAGGCCGTCATTGCGCACCGCCTGCGCCGCCATGCCCTTCTTGATCGCGTCCTGATGGCTGCCCGAAAAGGCGGTGAACACCAGATCGCCGGCATAGGGCGTGCGCGGATGGACGGGCAGGGCGGTGCAGTAATTCACCGTGTTCACGACCTCGTCGATATCCGACAGGTCGAGCGCTGGGTCGACGCCCTGCGTGTAGAGGTTCAGCGCGACGGTCACGAGGTCGCAATTGCCGGTGCGCTCGCCATTGCCGAGCAGGCAGCCCTCGACCCGGTCGGCCCCCGCCATCAGCCCCAGTTCGGCGGCGGCGACGCCGGTGCCGCGGTCGTTATGGGTATGCAGCGAGATGACGACACTGTCGCGGTTCGGCACGTTGCGGCAGAACCATTCGATCTGGTCGGCATAGACGTTGGGCGTCGCTGCCTCGACCGTCGCCGGCAGGTTCAGGATCAGCGGTTTGTCCGGCGTCGGCTGCAGCACCTCCATCACCGCCGCGCACACCTCGACCGAGAAATCGAGTTCGGCGGTCGAGAAGGTTTCAGGGCTGTATTCGAACCGCCAGTCGGTGTTCGGCCGCTTGCCGGCTTCGTCGCGCAGCACCTTGGCGCCGGCGACCGCGATCGCCTTCACCTCGGGGCGCTCCATGCCGAACACGATCCGCCGCCATGCCGGGCTGACCGCGTTGTAGAGATGGACGATCGCCTGCTTCGCGCCATCGAGGCTTTCGAAGCTGCGTTCGATCAGGTCGCGGCGCGACTGGGTCAGCACCTGCACCCACACATCGTCGGGGATGCGGTCCTGCTTGACGAGGCCGGAGATGAAGTCGAACTCGGTCGCGCCCGCTGACGGGAAGCCGACCTCGATCTCCTTCAGCCCGACCTTCAGCAACAGGTCGAAGAAGCGGTTCTTCTTCTCCGCGCCCATCGGATCGATCAGCGCCTGATTGCCGTCGCGCAGGTCGGTGGACAGCCAGCGCGGCGCACGAGTGATGGTGCGCGACGGCCATTGGCGATCGGGCAGGTCGATGGTCGGAAAGGGGCGGTATTTGGTCGAAGGATCGCGCAACATGTCGTCTACAGCCTGTCTGGGGCGTCGTGCGGACGCCGGTATCTGCCGGAAAGGTTCGATACTCCCTCAGGGAAGGCGCACGCGCGTGCGATCCTGCCCTAAGGGCGGCTAAGTCGTAGCAGGCTGGCGAACGCGCGGACCATGACGCGTCTGTGGGCAAAAGCGGACCGAAAGTCCAGCACCGATGGCAGGGACACCGGTTGGTAATATTTTCCGGTTCAATGCCAACACGTTGGATGAGAAACGCATCGGAATGTCATGCTGCAATTAATCTATGTGAGTACGGCGCGGAGCAGCGAGACGATCGATCTCGACGATATTCTCGCCAAATCGCGGCGCAACAACCGGCGTGACGGGATCACCGGGCTGCTGCATGCGAAAGGGCGGCGGTTCCTGCAGGCGTTGGAGGGGGACGTGGTCAAGGTCGAAGCGGCCTATGCCCGCATCGCCCGGGATCCGCGTCATTTCGCCCTGGTCGTGCTGTCGCGGCGTTCGGTCGAAACGCGCGAATTCGGCGACTGGGCGATGGCCGCCGATGATGGCAGCGGCAGCGTGATAGAACAGGTGGCGAAGCTCGTCGAAGGCGCCGCGCCGAGCGTGCGCGGCACCTTCGAAGGTTTTGCGGGGATGCGCGCGGCCTGAACCGCGCGCGGCTGGATCACGCCGCGACGAAGGCGGCGTTGATCGTCAGGTCGACCTTGTCCGACACCGCCGGTACGGCGAAGCCTAGGCCGAAATCGCTGCGGTTGATCGAACCCGTTGCAACGAAGCCGACATTCTTCTTCTTGTTCATTGGGTTCTCGCCAGCGCCCATGAAACGGACGGTCAACTGAACCGGCTTGGTCTGGCCCTTGATCGTCAGGTCGCCGGCCATCATCCAGTGGTCGCCCATCGGCTGGATACGGGTCGAGACGAACTTCGCGGTCGGATAGGTGGCGACGTCGAAAAAGTCCTTCGACTTGAGGTGATTCGCGAACTGCGGGCTGGTGACGGTCAGCGAATCGGCAATGTTGAAGTCAATCGCCACCTTGCTGGAAGCAGCGTTCTTCGGGTCGATCGTCGCCGATCCACCCGTCGCGCCGAACAGGCCGTCGAGCATCGAGAAGCCCATGTGATTCACGCGCCATGCGACCTGGGTGTGGGCGGTGTCGACAGTGTAGTTGCCGGCGGTGACGCGGGCTTTGTCGGGCGCGCCCGGCATTTGGGCAACCGTCGGGGCGGCGACCGCGAACAGGGCGGCGGCGAGGATCAGGGGCGTGCGCATTTGGTGCTCTCCGGTAAGGCGAAGTCAGGATGCCGCCTTTGTCGGGGGCGCCGCGCTTCGGGTCAAATACCGGATGCGAAACACTTGGTTTCGGTTTGGGTGCCGTAGGTTGGGAGTAGGGTGCGTCGGCTGCCGCCATACTGGCGAAGGCTGGGATCCACGGATGCCGCACGCTCGCGATCCATCGACACTACCCGGCACGATGGATGCCGGCCTTCGCCGGAATGACGGGAAGCGGATGCGGCCCGCCCGCCCGTCGGTCGCGGCAAAGCCGCGCCCCGAAAGGCGGGCTTTGTCGCGCCGGCCGGTTGGTCGATCAGTACGAACTAACGCCGTTAGTTCTTGGTCTGATCGACCAACTTGTTCGCACCGATCCACGGCATCATCGCGCGCAGTTCGGCGCCGGTCTTCTCGATCGGATGCGCCGCCGCCTGCTTGCGGGCGGCCTTCAACTCGGGCTGACCGGCACGGTTGTCGAGGACGAAGTTCTTGACGAAGCGGCCCGACTGGATGTCGGCTAGGACGCGCTTCATTTCCTTCTTCGTTTCGTCGGTGATGATGCGCGGGCCGGTGACGATGTCGCCATATTCGGCGGTGTTCGAGATCGAATAGCGCATGTTGGCGATGCCGCCCTCATACAGCAGGTCGACGATCAGCTTGGTTTCGTGGAGGCATTCGAAATAGGCCATTTCCGGTGCGTAACCGGCCTCGACCAGCGTTTCGAACCCGGCCTGGATCAGGTGGGTCACGCCGCCGCACAGCACGGCCTGCTCGCCGAACAGGTCGGTTTCGCATTCCTCGCGGAAATTGGTTTCGATGATGCCCGAACGGCCGCCGCCCACGCCCGACGCATAGGCGAGCGCGATGTCATGGGCATTGCCCGATGCGTCCTGATGGATCGCGACGAGGCAGGGCACGCCGCCACCCTTCACATATTCGCTGCGCACGGTATGGCCGGGACCCTTCGGCGCAATCATGATGACGTCGACGTCGGCGCGCGGTTCGATCAGGCCGAAATGGACGTTCAGGCCATGCGCGAAGGCGAGCGCCGCGCCGGGACGCAGGTTTTCGTGAATGTCGGCGGCATAGATCGCGGCCTGATGCTCGTCGGGCGCCAGGATCATGAGGATATCGGCCCATGCGGCGGCTTCGGCATTCGGCATCACCTTGAAGCCGGCGCCTTCGGCCTTGGCCGCGCTGGCCGAACCGGGACGCAGGGCGATGGCGACGTTCTTGACGCCCGAGTCACGCAAGTTCTGCGCATGGGCATGGCCCTGCGAACCATAGCCGAGGATCGCGATCTTCTTGTCGCTGATGAGGTTCAGATCGGCGTCGCGATCATAATAGACACGCATGTGGGTTCCCTTTCGAAATTGGCGCAGTCCCGGTTTCGGGCGCGATGGATGGGTTCAGGCGGCCTCTCGTCCGCGGGCGATGGCGGCGATGCCGGTGCGAGCAACCTCGACCAGACCGACTTCGGCCATCAATTCGGTGAACTTGTCGATCTTTTCGATCGATCCCGTCACCTCGAACACGAAACTTGACACCGTCGCATCGACCACGCGGGCGCGATAGACTTCCGCCAGGCGCAGCGCTTCGATGCGATGCTCGCCGGTGCCGACGACCTTAACCAGCGCCAGCTCGCGTTCGACATGCGCACCCTGCACGGTCAGGTCTACGACCTTGTGTACCGGCACCAGCCGGTCGAGCTGGGCGATGATCTGTTCCATCACCGGGGGCGATGCGCTGGTGACGATGGTGATCCGGCTAACCGCCTTGTCGACGGTGATCTCCGACACGGTCAGGCTCTCGATGTTATAGCCACGCCCCGAAAAGAGCCCGGCGATGCGCGCAAGGATGCCGGGTTCGTTGTCGACGAGCACGGCCAGCGTGTGCCGTTCGGTCTGTTCGGTCTTGATGTGCATTCTGAAAAATTCCTCCCCGGCACGGGGAGGGGGACCAGCCGCAGGCTGGTGGAGGGGGACCTCCACCGGCGATACGTATGAGGCGATCCCCCTCCACCGCTCTTCGAGCGGTCCCCCTCCCCGCGAGCGGGGAGGAACTAAAAGGTCAAACCAGCGCCTTGGCCTCGTCGTCCATTTCGCCCGAGACTTCGTTGGCTTGCAGGATCATATCGGTATGTGCCGCGCCGCTCGGGATCATCGGGAAGCAGTTGGCGAGCTTCGCCACCATGCAGTCGACGATCACCGGGCCGTCATGATCGAGCATCGCCTGGATACCCGATTCCAGATCAGCCGGGTCCTCGATGCGAATGCCCTTCCAGCCATAGGCTTCGCCCAGCTTCACAAAGTCGGGCAGCGAGTCCGAATAGCTGTTCGAATAGCGCGAGCTATAGGTCAGTTCCTGCCACTGGCGGACCATGCCCATATATTCGTTGTTGAGGATGAACACCTTCACCGGCAGGCGATATTGCGTCGCCGTCGCCAGTTCCTGAATGTTCATCTGGATCGACGCCTCGCCGGCAATGTCGATGCACAGCGCCCCCGGATTGCCGAGCTGCGCGCCGATCGCGGCGGGCAGGCCATAGCCCATCGTGCCGAGACCGCCGCTGGTCAGCCACTTGTTGGGCGCTTCGAAGCCGAAATGCTGCGCGGCCCACATCTGGTGCTGACCGACCTCGGTCGACACGATCGGGGCGCGATGCTTGGTCGCCTCGTACAGCGCACGGATCGCCCGCTGCGGCATGATTTCCTTGGTCGACTCCGGGAAGTCGAGGCAGCGCTTCGCCCGCCAGCCATCGATCTTCGACCACCATGCCGACAGGTCGGGCTTGGGATGCTGGCGCGCCTTCCAGACGCGGACCATGTCCTCCATCGCGTGACCGGCATCGGCGATGATGCCGAGATCGGCACGGACGATCTTGTTCACGCTGGAACGGTCGATATCGATATGGACCTTGCGGCTGCGCGGGGAAAAGGCATCGAGCCGCCCCGTCACCCGGTCGTCGAAGCGCGCACCGATCGCGACGACCAGATCGGCCTCGTTCATCGCCATATTCGCTTCGTAGGTGCCGTGCATGCCGAGCATCCCCAGCCATTGCGGGCTGGATGCGGGCAGGGCGCCCAGACCCATCAGCGTCGACGTGACCGGCGCGCCCGAAATCCGCGCGAGTTCGCGCAGCAGCTGCGACGCGCCCGGACCCGAATTGATGATACCGCCACCGGTGTAGAGCACCGGGCGTTCCGCGGCGGCCAGCATGTCGACGACCTGTTCGATCGCCGCCCGGTCGGCCTTCACCTTCGGACGATAGGTCTTGTGCTGGATCGGGCCGGGCTTGGTATAGCGCGCGGTCGCGACCTGCACGTCCTTGGGAATGTCGATCACGACCGGTCCGGGGCGACCGGCAGTGGCGATATGGAACGCCTCGTGAATGACATGGCCGAGCTTGGCCGGGTCCTTCACCAGATAATTGTGCTTGCAGCAGTGGCGCGTGATGCCGACGGTGTCGGCCTCCTGAAACGCGTCGGTGCCGATCAGCGCGGTCGGAACCTGCCCGGTGATGACGACCATCGGGATCGAGTCGAGCAGCGCGTCGGTGATGCCGGTGACGGCATTGGTCGCGCCCGGACCCGAAGTGACCAGCACGACGCCGGGCTTGCCGGTCGAACGCGCATAGCCCTCGGCCGCATGGGTTGCAGCCTGTTCGTGGCGGACGAGGATGTGCTTGATTCGGCTATGTTCGAACAGCGCATCATAGATGGGCAGCACTGCGCCGCCGGGATAGCCGAATACGACTTCCACGCCGAGGTCGACGAGGGCCTCGACCAAAATGGCGGCTCCGCTCTTCTCGGTCATGGGTCTTCAACTCCTCAAACAATTTCGCAGGCGCGATAGCACCGTTGGAACGGCGTCGCTAGTCGCCATAAATGTACGTGTCAACCATCATACGCGTAATAAAGTGTCGAATTTTGCAGCTAGTGCGCATGTTTCGGTTTCGCTGGTGCGAAGCCATTCGGCCGGCGGCTGGTTGCGGAACCAGGTATATTGCCGTTTGGCATATTGCCGCGTTGCGAAACGGGCTTCGCGTAGCGCTTCGTCGCGGGTCCATTCGCCGTTTTGCCAGCGTTCGATCTCGATTACCCCGATCGCGCGACGGACCGAGGCCTGTGGCGCGACATCGTCGCGCGCCAGTAGCGCCGCCACTTCCTCGACCGCGCCGCCATCGAACATCGCCGCCAAGCGACGGTCGCAGCGTTCCGTCAGCCAGTCGCGCTCGGGCAGGAGAATGATCGGCGAAATGGCGATGCGATCACCGATGCCGCCGGTCCGGTCGCGCTGCCAGTCGGCAAGCGTCCGGCCGGTCGACCGCACCACTTCGAGGGCGCGGGCGATACGGGTGGTGTCGGCCGGGTTCAGCCGCGCGGCAGCTTCCGGGTCGGCGGATTTCAGCGCTTCGGCCGCGTCCGCGACCGGCAGCGCCCGGACCGTTTCGCGAATGGCGGGATCGATCTCCGGGACGGGCGCGATGCCGTCGATCAGCGTGCGTAGATACAGGCCGGTGCCGCCGACCAGTACCGGCAGCTTGCCAGCGGCATGGGCAGCGTCGATCTCGCGGATGGCGTCCTTCGCCCATGCTGGCGCCGAATAACTGTCCGCGCCGTCGACATGGCCGAACAGCCGGTGCGGCGCCTGTGCTTCCTCCTGTGGGGACGGCCGAGCGGAGAGGATGCGCAGGTCGCGATAGACCTGCGCGCTGTCGGCATTGATGACGACGCCGTCATGCGCGCGGGCAATTTCGATCGCGAGCGCGGACTTGCCGCTGGCGGTCGGGCCTGCGATGAGCGCGACCCTCGGACGGTCAGGAGAATTCGCCATGTTCATCGCCACGCTGATAGCAGCCGAATCGATCGCCGCGGGCGATATTTCCGAAGCGGTCAGCGAGATGGGCGAGCTTTGCGGCGTTACCGGCTGGAACTGGATCGACGAGGGCCGTGCTGCAGATATCCATTTCGCCGACGACATCGGCTGGGCATGGGGCGTGTTGGGGGGGCGTTTCCTTCGCACGGACATTGCCATCCAGCCCGCCACCGACCGCGAAAAGAAGCTGCTGGTCGCCGACATGGATTCGACGATGATCACCGTCGAATGCATCGACGAACTTGCCGACTATGCCGGTATCAAGGCGCAGATCGCCGAAGTGACCGAGCGGGCGATGCGGGGCGAACTCGATTTCGCGTCGGCACTCGACGCGCGGGTGGCGCTGCTGGAGGGGCTGGAAGAAAGCGCGATCCAGCGCTGCCTTGAAGAGCGGGTCAAGCTGATGCCGGGGGCGAAGACGCTGATCCGGACGATGCGCGCGCGGGGGGCGATGACGATCCTAGTGTCGGGCGGCTTCACCCGCTTCGCCGAGCCGGTCGGGACCGACCTCGGCATTCACCGGATGATCGCCAACCGCCTACTGATCGAGGACGGCAAGCTGACCGGAAAGGTTCGCAAACCGATCGTCGATGCGACGACCAAGGAGGTCACGCTCCTCGAAGCGATCGACGAACTGGGGATCGATCCGGCGGCAACGCTGGCAGTGGGCGATGGTGCCAATGACCTGCCGATGATCCGTCGCGCGGGGCTGGGCGTCGCCTATCACGCCAAGCCGATCGTCGCCGCCGAAGCAGGCGTGCGGATCGACCATAACGACCTGACCGCGCTGCTTTATATACAGGGGATCGCGTCCGCCGCCTGGGCGGCGGACTGAAGATCAGCGTTTGACCGGCACGCAGGTTGTCGGGCGGATCGCGGCACAGGCGCGGCTCGCCTCGGCACTGCTGGCGAACGGGCCGACCTGCAACCGGGTGACCCCGCCGGCATCGTCGTAAAAGGGCTGACGGCCGGCGAACTTGCTCGCGACCTCGGCCCATAGCCGCCGCGCATTGCCCGCATCACGGAACGCGCCGAGCTGTACGCGCCAATCGCCATTGGCGACCTGCGGCTTCGTGATGGGCTTGGGGGCGGGGGCAGGCTTCGGGGGTGGCCCGGACGGCTTGACCTGCGCCGGTGGCACGGTCGCGACGGGGAGGGTGGGCCGTCCCGCACCGCGTTCCAGATCGCGCGCCATCATCAGTGCCGCCTGCCGGTCGGGCAACGGGACGTAGCGGTCCATCTGTGCCAGCGTCGCCGACGCCTGCGGCAATCCGGCCGACGACGCGCGCGTCATCAGCGCATAGGCGCGTCGCCAGTCCTTCGGGACGGCATCGCCGTTAAACAACATAGTGCCGAGCACGAACTGGCTACGCGCCTCTCCCCGCGCGGCGGATTTCTCCAACCATCGCACGGCTTCGGCGCGCTTGCCGTTCTGGAACAGGATCAGGCCGTAATTGTCCTCGGCCTGGCGATGGCCCTGCTGGGCGGCGCGGGTATACCATGTTTCGGCTTCGGTCAGGCTCATCGGCACGCCGCGGCCAAGCTTGTACGCCTGCCCCAGATTGAACTGCGCATCGGCGTCGCCCGCGACCGCCGGCTCGCGCCATTCGCGCACCGCCGTCACCCAGTCGCCGCGCGACCACGCCTCGACCCCGGCCTTCACATCGGCCAGCGCCGGTGCCGCCAGCATCGCCACCACCATCGCCAGCCCCGTCGCAGCGCGCATCCGAATTCCCTTTGCGATCATGCCGATCCATTACCAGCGCTTGGCGGTCTGCGGAACGGCTTTCGCGATCCGCCGTCCCCGTACCGGACGTTAACCGCATTTTAGCGACGACCATGCGACTCCCGGCGCCAAGAGAAGGGAGACGTTGGCGGCATGCGCGTTCTGGCGGTGGCATCGCAAAAGGGCGGATCGGGCAAGACGACCTTGTCCGGCCATCTCGCCGTGCAGGCGGAGCGGGCGGGCGCCGGGCCGGTCGTGATGGTCGATATCGATCCGCAGGGATCGCTGGCCGACTGGTGGAATGCACGCGTCTCCGACGAACCCGCCTTTGCGCACACGCTGGTCGCACGACTGGCCGCCGATCTGGAGACGCTGCGCGGGCACGGCTTCAAACTGGCGGTGATCGACACGCCGCCGGCCATCACCATGGCGATCCAGAGCGTGATCGCCGTCGCCGAACTGATCGTGGTGCCGACCCGGCCCAGCCCGCACGACCTGCGGGCAGTCGGGGCGACGGTCGACCTGTGCGACCGTGCCGGCAAACCGCTGGTATTCGTGGTCAATGCTGCGACGCCGAGGGCGAAAATCACGAGTGAGGCAACAATGGCGCTGTCGCAGCACGGCACCGTCGCGCCGGTGACGATCCATCATCGCGTTGATTTCGCATCGTCGATGGTCGACGGCCGCACGGTCATGGAGATCGACCCGATGTCGAAATCGAGCGCGGAGATCGAGGCGTTGTGGTCCTATATCCAGGACCGGCTGGAAAAGAATTTCCGCCGTACCGTGTTCGCGGTGCCGACCCTGCCGGGCGGACCACGGGCGACGGGCGGTTTCGGCCGGCGCGTACGGGGCTAGTCATGGGGGCACCGCGCAATCCGGCGCAGATCAATCCGGGCCTGCTGGCACGCAAGGGCGAAGCGCGCCCGGCGATGCGACCGCATGGGACCGGCGACGCGACCGATCCCGGCGACGATCTCGGCTGGAACGACCTTGGCGAGACGATGCCGGTTCCGGCAGTGTTGCACGAGCGTGCGAAACTGCAGACGGCAACCGGTGACGCCATCACGCTGCGGCTCGACGCCGATCGGCTGTTGCGGCTGCGGCTGGCGGCGACGGTGCGCAATCTTTCGCCCGAAGCGTTCATTCTCGAAACACTCGACCGGTCCCTCCCGTCGACGTCCGACATCGCGGCGCTCGTTCAGCGCCTTGCCCCCGATGGGGCCGCAAAGGGTGCGCAATGAAGACCCATTTGTTCGTATCGATCGGCCTCGCGGCAACCATGCTTGGCGGTTCGCTGGCGCTCGTTGCCAGCGGCACCATGGCGGTGGCGTCGTCCGAGCAGGGCATGGCGCAGAAGCTGGCCGGCAAGGCGGCGAAAGCGCTGGCCAAGCGGCGCGGTGACGAAGCGGTTACCTTTGCCGAACAGGCGGTCGCGCTGATGCCGCGCGATGCGGGATATCGCACCCTGTTGGGCAGGGCCTATCTGCAGGCCGGTCGCTTCGCCTCGGCGGCGCAGGCGTTCAGCGACGTGCTGGCGCTGAACCCCGCCGATGGTCGCGCGGCGCTGAACCTGGCGCTGGCGCAGACGGCGACCGGCGAATGGGTGGCGGCGCGTGAAACGCTGAGCGCCCATGCTGCGAGGATCACCGATGCAGATCGCGGGTTGGCGCTGGCACTTGCCGGCGATCCGGCGGGAGGCATCGCGTTGCTCGGCAATGCGGCGCGCGATCCGGCGGCGACCGCGACGATGCGGCAGAATCTGGCGCTGGCACTGGCGCTCGACGGACGCTGGGTCGAGGCGCGGACGATCGCGTCGGTCGATATGTCGCCCGAACAGGTCGATGCGCGGCTGGTCGAATGGGCCGGCTTCGCGCGGCCGCAATCGGCGGCGCAGCAGGTGGCGGCGTTGCTGGGCGTGACGCCGGTGGTCGATCGCGGGCAGCCGGTGCAACTCGCCTTGGCGGCGCCGGGCGACGCAGCGCCGGTGGCGGTCGCGCGGGCGGCAGCCGAGCCGGTCGTTGTGCCGCCGGCGCCTGACGCAGCCCCGACGCAACTGGCGGCGATCGTGCGGCCGGCGATCACCTTCGCCCCG
Organism: Sphingomonas lacusdianchii; assembly: GCF_022664395.1. GTDB lineage: Bacteria > Pseudomonadota > Alphaproteobacteria > Sphingomonadales > Sphingomonadaceae > Sphingomonas > Sphingomonas lacusdianchii. The sequence goes on from NZ_JAKRET010000005.1 coordinate 181,602, forward strand.
CGGCAGGAGATCGTCCAAGCGCTGCCGCGCGACTATCGCGGGGCGGGCGGGCGTTCCGTTGCGCCGGTTCGTATGGCCGCCGCCCCACGCAGCGCGGGTGACTATTATGTGCAGCTCGGCGCGTTCGACAATGCGGCGGTTGCCCGTACGGCATGGCGGCGTCTGAGCCGAAACGTACCCCGGCTTGCCGAAATGTCGCCGCAGGGTATGCAGGCAAGCGTCCGTGGCGCCAGCTTCTATCGGCTGTCGGTCGGCGGGCTCGCGCGGGCCGATGCGGCGTCGCTGTGCAGCAGCGTCCGGGCGAAGGGCGACCGTTGCTTCGTTCGCACCCATGCCGGCGAACAAATTGCGAGCTGGGCCGGTCCCGAACGGCTCGCATCGCGCTAAACCAGTTTCCCGAGCCTCTCCCAGGAGGAGGCGGCGCGTTCCGTTACAGGAACGCGCCGCCCTTTATCACCCGCACTGCGCGGCCCTGCACCGGCAGCCCGTCGAACGGGGTGTTTGCCGCCTTGCCCGCCAGCGCATCGGCGCGAACCTGCCACGGCAAATCCTGATCGACGACGATCAGGTCGGCCGGCGCTCCAATCGTCAGCGTGCCCGAATCGAGCCCGAGCAGCTTCGCAGGATTGCGCGCCAATAGCGCGAACAGGCGATCGAGCCCGATCAGCCCGTCGCGGACCAGCCCCAGTCCCAACGCCAGCAGCGTCTCCGCCCCCGCCATGCCCGGCTCCGAATCGGCGAAGGGCAGGCGCTTTGCCTCGGGTCCGCGCGGATCATGGCCCGAACACAGCACGTCGATCGTCCCGTCCGCCAGCGCGGCGCGTGCCGCCCGCCGATCGCCTTCGTCGCGCAGCGGCGGGGAGAGATGGGCGAAGGTGCGGAAATCGCTCATCGCGATGTCGGAAAAATAGAGATGCGCGGGGGTGATGCCGCATGTCACGCGGACCCCCCGCCGCTTCGCCGCCCGGATGAGGTCGAATCCGGCAGCGGTCGTGACCTGCCGGAAATGCAGCCGTGCGCCGGTATCCTCGGCCAGCATCACGTCGCGGGCGATCGCGAGCGCCTCCGCCATGGCCGGCGCCGCGGGCAGGCCAAGCCGGGTCGCGGTCTCGCCCGATGTCGCCACCGCATCGCCCGCCAACCCGCCATCCTCGGCATGCGCCACCACCACGAGGTTGCAGTCGCGCGCATAGGCCAGCACCTTGCGCATGACCCCGCTGTCGGCGATCCAGCGTCGCCCGGTCGCGACCGCCACCGCGCCGGCTTCGGCATTGATCGCCATTTCGGCGAGGTCGGTGCCGCGCAGCCCCTGAGTCGCGGCCGACAGCGGATGAATCCAGATGTCGGGCTTGCCCATATGCGCCGCGCGCGCGACGATGCCCGGATCGTCGAGCACGGGTGCCTGATCGGGCATCAGCCCAACGCGGACGATCCCGCCGGCCCGACATGCCGCCGCATCAATGCCGAATACGCCGAGATCGACGATCGCGGGCGCCAGCAGCTTGCCTGCAATGTCGATGCGTTCGGCATCCGGCGCGTCCTGCGTGATCAGGTCGCCGGTGACTGACAGGTCGCCCTTGCGAACGCCGTGGTCGGGGCAGACCAACGTGCCGCCGGTGAAGATCATGTTCATGCCCAGCCCTCCACGCCGCGACTGCGCCGGGTCAGCACGTCGAGGCATGCCATGCGCACCGCGACGCCCATTTCGACCTGTTCGGTGATCGTCGACCGTTCGGGATCGTCGGCAACGTCGCTGGTGATCTCGATCCCGCGGTTCATCGGACCGGGATGCATGACGATCGCATGCGGTTCGGCGCGCGTCAGCCGTTCGCGGGTCAGGCCGTAGCGCAAATGATATTCGCGGGTCGACGGGATGAAGCCGCCATTCATCCGCTCATTCTGCAACCGCAGCATCATCACGACATCGGCGCCTTCCAACGCGGCATCGAAATCGGTGAAGGGGGTGACGCCCATCGATTCGATCGCCTGCGGCATCAGCGTCGTCGGCGCGACGACGCGGACTTCGGCGGCCAACGTCGTGAGCGCCAGAATGTTCGACCGCGCGACCCGGCTGTGCAGGATGTCGCCGCAGATCACGACCCGCTTGTGGGCGATCTCGCCCAGCCGTCGGCGGATGGTGAGCGCGTCGAGCAGCGCTTGGGTCGGGTGCTCGTGCCAGCCATCGCCGGCGTTCAGCACCGGGCAGTCGACCTTGTCGGCGATCAACTGCACCGCGCCCGACGAACTGTGGCGGATGACGATGACGTCGGCGCGCATCGCATTGAGCGTGACGGCGGTGTCGATCAGCGTCTCGCCCTTCTTCACGCTCGACTGGCCGGCATGCATGTTGACGACATCTGCGCCCAGCCGCTTGCCGGCGATTTCGAACGACAGCAGCGTGCGGGTGCTGTTCTCGAAAAAGGCGTTGATTTGCGTCACGCCGTCCAGCCGGTGGTCGCCGGGCGCGCGGCTGCGATTGGCGTCGATCCATTGTTCGGCTTCGTCGAGCAGGAACAGGATTTCATGGGGCTGCAACCCCTCTATCCCGGTCAGGTGGCGATGCGGGAAAACGGCGCCCCCATCGATCATGGCGGCGGGGCGGTGGTCTGAGCTAGGCATCGAGGCGACCGGTTAAGCCGGAGGGCGCGCGCGCGCAAGGTCAGGCGAGCGGAACGTTGACCAGCGCATCGATCGCGCCTTGCAGGATATAGGCGGCGGCGAGCTTGTCGACGCGCTCGGCGCGTTTGGCGCGGCTCAGATCCTCGGCGATCATCTGCCGCTCGACCGCGACCGTCGACCAGCGTTCGTCCCACAGGAAGATCGGCAGGCCCGTGTCGTCGAGATTGCGGGCGAAGGCGCGGACCGATTGCGTGCGGGGCGAATCGCTGCCGTCCATGTTGAGCGGCAGGCCGATGACGATGCCGCGTACCGATTGCTGCCGGATTAGCGTGTTCAGCTGCGCCTTGTCCGCCGTGAACTTGGTGCGGTTGACCAGAACGGCCGGGCTGGCGAAACTCCACCCGGCGTCGCACAATGCCGTGCCGATCGTCTTGGTGCCGACGTCCAGCCCGATCAGTCGTCCGCCATCGGGCAGCGCGTCGCGAAAGACGGCGCGGTCTTCGGTAATCATCGTTTCTCCCACGCCGCCAGCCGGCGCAGCGCGTCGAGGCGGACATTCGCCCAGAACAGGCTGTAATCATAGACGTGCCAGTTATTGCCCGGCAGCACATAGGGGCCGAGATCGGGCGGATTGTCGCCGATCAGCAGGAAGCCGCGTTCGTCGCACCGGGCGGGGACGAGGCCGGGCGCCATAGTCGCATCCTCCAGCGCCTTGTCGGGGATCAGCGTGCCGCGATTGGCGCTGGCGGGCGCAGCGGCATTGGCGGTGCCGGTCAGCGGATTGGTGCAGACCATCGGCGTGCCCTTGCGCGGGCGGCCGTCGAAGCCGGTCGAGGCGTCATATTGCTCGACGATCAGCGCCGGGTCGGCGGGTTCGGCGAAGCTTTGCCATGACAGGATGCAACCGGCCTGATCGGCAGTGGCGCATTCGGCCAAGCCGAGTGCCGTGAGATCGGTCGCCTTCGATACCGGCCAGCCGACGACATAGGCGGCGACGATCCGGCGGGTGAGGGGGGTGCCGGCGACTTTCTCGCGCAGCAAGCGCGTCAGGTGCAGTGCACCCTGGCTATGCCCGGCGAGGATGATCGGCCGTTTGGGGTCGGCTTCGGCGACGAAGCTGTCGAAGGCGGCCGCCACGTCGCGATAGGCGAGGTCGAGCGCCTGGGTGGCGGCCGCATCGCTGGTCAGGAACGCGCCGAACGTCGCCTGGCGATAGCGCGGTGCCCAGACCCGGCCGGCGGCGCTGAACGCGCTGGCCTGTCCGCGCAGGAACACCTGGGCGCGGGCGTTGGTCTCGCTGTCGTTCAGCGCGGCGTTCCACCGATCGGTGCCGACGAACGAAGTCGGATGGAGGAAGAAGATTTCGGCATTGCCGGGTGCGGTCCTCGTGAGGCCCTGCGGCAGCCAGTCGATCGGTGTGTTGGTCAGTCCCGGCCGCGCGAACCACATCGCGCGGTCGGCATAGGCGTTGGCGGGCATCGCCGGTTCGGCGCGAAAGGCGACGCTCGGCACCATCGCGCGGCGCAACAGGTCGTTGCCGAACAGGCGAAACGCGAACAGCGCCGCGATCGCGAGGACGATCAGCGCCGCCACGACATACAGGAACTTGCGCGCCAAACCGATCTCCGCTGGTGATTGCGCCCTAGGTGCGGGAAGCGGCGTTCCCGTGCAACCGCTTTGCGGTGCTTGTGGGGGGCGCGGCGGGATGCTAGCCGCCGTGCCATGTCCGTCGAACCTGCAACCGTCAAACGCGTGGCCGGCCTTGCCCGTATCGCGATCACCGATGCCGAAGCCGAAAAGCTCGCACCCGAACTCGGCAACATCCTCGGCTTCATCGAGCAACTGGGCGAGGTCGATACCAGCGGCGTCGAGCCGATGACCGCCGTCATCCCCAATCATCTGCGCCTGCGCGACGATGTCGTCACCGATGGCGATGTGCGCGACAAGGTGCTCGCCAACGCGCCGCAGGGCGAGCATGGCTTTTTCACCGTTCCGAAAGTGATCGAATAGTGTCGAACCTGACCGACCTTGGCGTCGCTGCGATCCGCGACGGCGTGCGCGGCGGCGAATTCTCCGCCCGCGACGTCGCCGATGCGTTCATCGACGCGGTCGCCGCTGCGAAGCCGCTCAACGCGTTCCTCGTCGAAACCCCCGACCATGCGCTGGCCGCCGCGAAGGTGGCCGACGATGCGCGCGCGGCGGGTGAAACGCTCAAGCCGCTGGCCGGCGTGCCGATCGGCATGAAGGACCTGTTCTGCACGCGGGGCGTCGAGACGACGGCGGCGAGCGGCATTCTGAAGGGGTTCGTTCCGCAATATGAATCGACGGTTTCCGGTAATCTGTGGAATGCCGGTGCGGGCATGCTCGGCAAGCTGAACCTCGACCAGTTCGCCATGGGGTCGTCCAACGAGACCAGCGCGTTCGGCAATGTCATCTCGCCATGGCGGCGGCCGGGCGATACCGCGCCGCTCGCGCCGGGCGGATCGTCGGGCGGGTCGTCGGCGGCGATCGCGGCGCGGCTGTGCCCGGCGGCGACCGGCACCGATACCGGCGGGTCGATCCGTCAGCCCGCCGCGTTCGTCGGCATTACCGGCATCAAACCGACCTATGGCCGCTGCTCGCGCTACGGCGTCGTCGCCTTCGCCTCCTCGCTCGATCAGGCGGGGCCGATGGCGCACGACGTGCGCGACTGCGCGATCATGCTGGAGGCTATGGCCGGCTTCGATCCGAAGGATGCGACCTCGCTCGATCTGCCGGTTCCGGCTTGGGAAGCGGGGCTGAACGCCGACCTGCGCGGCAAGCGCGTCGGTATCCCCAAGGAATATCGCGTCGACGGCATGCCGGCCGAGATCGAGGCGCTGTGGCAACAGGGCATCGACTGGCTGAAGGATGCGGGGGCGGAGATCGTCGAGGTCTCGCTGCCGCACACCAAATATGCGCTGCCGGCCTATTACATCATCGCGCCGGCCGAGGCGTCGTCGAACCTCGCCCGCTATGACGGCGTGCGCTATGGCCAGCGGGTGCTGCCCGATGGGGCGGGGCTACAGGACATGTATGCCGCGACCCGCGCCGCCGGCTTCGGTGACGAGGTGAAGCGCCGGATCATGATCGGCACCTATGTGCTCTCCGCCGGCTTCTACGACGCCTATTATACGCAGGCGCAGAAGGTGCGGACGCTGATCGCCCGCGATTTCGAGCAGGCATTCGAGCAGTGCGACGTGCTGCTCACCCCGACCGCGCCGTCCGCCGCATTCGTCTTGGGCGAGAAGAGTGCCGACCCGATTGCGATGTATCTGAACGACGTCTTCACCGTGCCGTCGTCGCTCGCCGGCCTGCCCGCGATGAGCGTGCCGGGCGGGGTCGACAAGGATGGCCTGCCGCTGGGGTTGCAAGTGATCGGCAAGCCGCTCGACGAGCAGGGCGTGCTCAACGCCGGGCTGGCGCTCGAACAGCGGGCCGGGTTCGTCGCGCGTGCGGAAAAATGGTGGTGAACCTGTTCGACTGGTTGGAGGCGCTCGGCGATCTTGCCGGCGCCCTCGACTGGTCGAGCAAGCGCAACGATGATCGTCCTGCACGCCGTAGAGTGATCGAACGGCAGGAAAAGACGGAACGGCGCGAACGGCATCGACTGTTCCGGCGCCCAGAACGTGGATTGAACGAGAATGACTGAGTCCACCTACCGCATCCGTGGCGCGACCGGCGACTGGGAGGTCGTGATCGGCCTTGAAGTCCATGCGCAGGTCACGTCGAACGCCAAGCTGTTTTCCGGCGCGGCGACCGCGTTCGGCGCCGAGCCGAACACGCAGGTGTCGCTGGTCGACGCGGCAATGCCGGGCATGTTGCCGACCCCGAACCGCGAATGCATCCGGCAGGCGGTGCGGACCGGCATGGCGATCGATGCGGTCATCAACAAATGGTCGCGCTTCGACCGCAAGAATTATTTCTACGCCGATCTGCCGCAGGGTTATCAGATCAGCCAGCTCTACCACCCGCTGGTCGGCGAGGGCGTGGTCGAGATCGTGCTGGACGAGAAGGACCCGAACAGCGTGCCCAAGGCGATCGGGGTCGAGCGCATCCATGTCGAGCAGGATGCCGGCAAGCTGATGCACGACCAGCATCCGACGCGTTCCTATGTCGATCTCAACCGTTCGGGCGTCGCGCTGATGGAAATCGTCAGCCGTCCCGACATGCGTTCTCCCGCCGAAGCAGGGGCTTATCTGTCGAAGCTCCGAACGATTCTCCGTTATGTCGGGTCTTGCGACGGCAATATGGACCAGGGGTCGATGCGCGCCGACGTCAACGTATCGGTGCGCCGTCCGGGCGAGGAATTCGGTACCCGGACCGAGACGAAGAACGTCAATTCGGTGCGCTTCGTCATGGCGGCGATCGAATATGAGGCGAACCGGCAGGTCGCGGTGATCGAGGATGGCGGTCGCATCGTGCAGGAAACCCGTTTGTTCGATCCGGACAAGGGCGTGACGCGGTCGATGCGGTCAAAGGAAGACGCGCACGATTATCGCTACTTTCCCGATCCCGACCTGTTGCCGCTCGAACTGGACGATGCTTTCCTCGAGGAATGCCGCGCGTCGCTGCCTGAGCTGCCCGACGCCAAGCGCAAGCGCTATGAAGGCGAACTCGGCCTGTCGGCATATAATGCGGCGGTGCTGACCGCCGAGGTCGAAACGGCGCGCTGGTTCGAAGCGCTGCTGGCAGAATGCGGTTCGGACGTGCCGGCAAAGTCGGCCGCCAACTGGTTGATTTCCGACCTGTATGGCGCACTGAATCGTCTGGGCAAGACGATCGGTGACAGCCCGGTGTCGCCGGCACAGGGCGCGGAACTGCTCAAGCTGGTCGCCGATGGCACGCTGTCGGGCACGCTGTCGAAGCAGGTCTTCGAGATCATGCTCGAAACCGGGCAGGGCGCGAATGCCATTGTCGAGGAGCGTGGGCTCAAGCAGACCAGCGACACCGGCGCGATCGAGGCGGTGATCGCCGAGGTCATGGAAAAGAACGCCGACAAGGTGGCCGACTATCGTGGTGGCAAGGACAAGCTGTTCGGCTTCTTCGTCGGTCAGACGATGAAGGCGATGGGTGGCAAGGCCAATCCCGGCGTAGTCAACGACCTGCTGAAGAAGGCGCTGGGATGATGAAGACGACGCGACGCGCGCTGCTGGTGGCATTTGCCTGTGTCGGGCCGGCATGGGCCCAGACGCCCGCTCCGCAACCGGCCGCCGAGCCGCCGCTGCCGCGCGTCGCGATCGTCACCACCGCCGGCACGCTGACTGTCGAGGTCGAGGTGAAGCGTGCGCCGATTACCGCCGCCAATTTCCTGCGCTATATCGACCAGAAGCGGCTCGACGGCGTCAGCTTCTACCGCATCGTGAAGGTCGGGCCGGAATTCGGCTTTGTCCAGTTCGGCCCGCATACCGATGTCAAGAAGATGCTGCCCCCGATCAAGCACGAACCGACGACGCAGACCGGGCTGTCGCATACCGACGGCACGCTGTCGGTCGCGCGACTGGGCATCGGCACCGCGCGCGGCGAGTTCACGATCTCGGTCGGCGACCAGCGACGTGCGCTGGATGCGGCGCCGGGCGTGCCGGCGGACGGGCAGGGCTATGCCGCCTTCGCCCGTATCGTCGACGGTCGCGATGTACTGCTGAAAATCCTCGACACGCCGGTCGATCCGGCCAAGGCGAGTAACGGCGCATTCAAAGGCGAGATGCCCGCCGCGCCGGTGCGGATCCTCACTGCGCGGCGGGTAACCGGGTAAAGGGGCGTATCATCGGTCGCGACGTCACCCCAGCGAAGGCTGGGGTCTCGCGCCGCTCCTACGCGGCCAGCCGACCGGGAGATTCCAGCGTGCGCTGGAATGACCTGGCTGAAAAGGTTTTGGTGGCGATCCTACTGCCCGTCCCCCTCCTGATTGCGGACGACGCCGCCGGAACCACCTGCCGTATCCGGCGAGACGGTCGGTTCGGTCGGCGAGATCGCGCCAAGATCGGTCCCGCCCCGCTCGATGTCGCCGTTGACGGAGTCGACCGCCTTCTCGATATCGCTGCGGCGATCGGTCTCGCCTTCCGGCGGGCTGTCGGGGTGGCTGCTGCGATCGCGATCGCTCATGTCAGTTTCCTTCCATCACGGGTTGGCCGGGTACCGGGGTTACCCCCGGATCACCGCCGGGCATCGGGCTGGGCACGTCGATATCGGGGCCCGGCACGTCGATTTCGGGCGGCGGCGCAGTCGGCTGGCCCGGTTCGGTTTGCGGAACGGGCTGTTCGGGCGGCGGCGCGGTCGGCGCAACGCCGGGATCGGGGGCGGGGGTCTCGGCGGGGATCGGTGGTTCGACGGGCATGAAAATGCTCTCCTTCGCTCTATCCAACGCGTCCGATGGATGCGGGTTGCGGTCGCCATGCAACTCTGCGAAGCGTGGCGACTTGCCCCGGCGTGCATGGCTGCTATAGACGCGCCCGTGCCGGCGGCGTCCGCTCGGCGGGCGTGGCGGAACTGGTAGACGCGCTGGATTTAGGTTCCAGTATCGAAAGATGTGGGGGTTCGACTCCCTTCGCCCGCACCAGTGACGCCGCCGCCCGGTCGAGGCTGGAGCCGCCCCGAATCGATTCCTTTGACGAAAGCTTCGAGAATGCAGACTGTCGAGACGTTGAACGAGGGCCTGAAGCGCGCCTACACGCTGACCATCACCGCGGCCGAGGTGGACGCGAAGGTCGATGCCGAAGTGAAGCGCGTTGCGCCGACCGTGAAGATGCCCGGCTTCCGCCCCGGCAAGGTGCCCGCGAACCTGATCCGCAAGATGCATGGCGAAGCGCTGTCGCAGGATGCGCTCAACAGCTCGATCCAGGACGGCATCCAGACGCTGATCGCCGAACAGAAGCTGCGCCCGGCCACCGCGCCGCAGGTCTCGCTGGACGGCACCTATGCCCCCGGTCAGGACGCTGCGGTCACCGTGTCGCTGGAAGTGCTGCCCGACGTGCCGGCCCCGGCGATCGACGGGCTGAAGCTGGAGCGCCTGACCGTTCCGGCCGACGAATCGGTCGTCGATCAGCAGCTCGAGCAGCTTGCCAGCAACAACAAGCGGCATGACGACGCCGAGGATGGCCATGAAGCCGCGACCGGCGATCTGGTCGTGATGGATTTCGTCGGCAAGGTCGACGGCGTTGCCTTTGACGGCGGCACGGGCGAAGGCATGTCGATCGAGATCGGCTCGGGCCGTCTGATCCCCGGCTTTGAAGACCAGCTGGTCGGCGTCAAGAAGGGCGACGAAAAGACGATCGAAGTCACCTTCCCTGAAGATTATCAGGCCGAGAATCTGAAGGGCAAGGCCGCAACCTTCGACCTGAAGATCACCGACGTGAAGGTTCCGGCCGAGGGCGGACCGGACGATGAGTTCGCCAAGTCGCTGGGTCTCGAAAGCCTCGAGCAGCTGCGCGGCCTCATCAAGGGGCAGATCGAGCAGGAACTGAACGGCCTGACCCGCACCCATATGAAGCGCAAGCTGCTCGACCAGCTCGCCGCCGGCCATGATTTCGAAGTGCCGCCGTCGATGGTCGAGGCCGAGTTCGACCAGATCTGGGCGCAGCTTCAGCACGAAGCCGGCCATGAAGCCGATCCGGAAGCGGCGCGCGCCGAACTGGAAGCCGAGCGTGAGGATTACCGTCAGATCGCCGTCCGTCGCGTTCGCCTCGGCCTGCTGCTGTCGGAAATCGGCCAGGCCAACGGCATCGAGGTCAGCCAGCAGGAAATGCAGCGCCTGATCATGCAGGCTGCGCAGCAGTACGGCCCGCAGGATCGCCAGCGCTTCATGCAGTATGTCCAGCAGGAGCCGATGGCGGCCGCTCAGCTGCGCGCCCCGCTCTATGAGGACAAGGTCGTCGACTTCCTGTTCGGCAAGGCGGAGATCACCGACCGCGAAGTGACGCGCGAGGAACTCGAAGCCGAGATCGAGAGCGAGGAAGGCGCGGTGCCGCATGTGCATGGCCCGGGCTGTGGTCACGATCACGGCCATGACCACGATCATGACCATGCCGAAGCCCAGCCGGTGACGGCGAAGGACGTCGAGCCGGCTTCGCCGGATGCTCCGGCTCAAGCCGAGGCGCCGAAGAAGAAGGCCGCGACCCGCAAGGCACCGGCAAAGAAGGCCGAAGCGGCGCCGGCCGAAGAGGCTGCCGACGTTGCCGAGGGCGACGCCGCGCCGGCGCCGGCGAAGAAGCCGCGCGCCAAGAAGAAGGTCGAGACCGAAGCCAGCGAAGGCTGATCCTTCCCGACCGAACGGCTTGAAGGCCGTCCGCTTCCTGAACGGGAGCGGGCGGCCTTTTGCTGTCGGGATGCTTGCTTTCGATGGCGGGGGATGTTGTACGGCCCGCCATGTCCATGACCGTCGCCGTCCTGCTGCCCTGCTACAACGAAGAAGCCGCGATCGCCGCGACCGTGGCCGGTTTCCGCGCCGCGCTGCCGCAGGCGACCGTCTATGTCTATGACAACAACTCCACCGACCGGACGGTCGACGTCGCGCGCGCCGCGGGCGCCGTGGTGCGGACCGAGCGGTTGCAGGGCAAGGGGGCGGTCGTGCGCCGCATGTTCGCCGATGTCGATGCCGACATCTATGTCATGGCCGATGGCGACGCGACCTATGATGCGGAGGCTGCGCCGCAACTGGTCGCGCGGCTGGTCGACGAGCAGCTTGATATGGTCGTCGGGCAACGGGTCAGCGAGGCGGAACTGGCCTATCGACGGGGGCACCGGTTCGGCAACGCGATGCTGACCGGCATGCTGGCACGGCTGTTCGGGCGGAGTTTTACCGATATCCTGTCGGGGTATCGGGTATTCTCCCGCCGGTTCGTGAAGAGCTTTCCCTCCCTTTCGGCCGGGTTCGAGATCGAGACCGAGATCAGCGTCCATGCGCTGGAACTCCGCATGCCGGTCGCCGAGGTCGCGACGCGCTATTTCGCGCGACCGGAAGGATCGGCGTCGAAGCTGTCGACCTATGGCGATGGCTTCCGGATCGCGCGGACGATCGCCACGCTGTACCGGATCGAACGGCCCCTGTGGTTCTTCGGGGCGATCGGGCTGGCGTTGGCCGTGCTGGCGGTGGTCCTCGCGGTGCCGCTTGCCGTCACCTATGCGCAGACCGGGCTGGTGCCGCGTTTCCCGACCGCGATCCTCGCCACTGGTCTTGTCATTCTCGCGTCGCTCTGCCTGTTTTCGGGGTTGATCCTCGACACGGTGGTGCGCGGGCGGCGCGAGGTGCGACGGCTCGCCTATCTCGCGCATCGGGCACCCGGCGACCACTAACCATCTTTCCGGGTGCGCTGCGGCAGGGTCGCCTCTTGCGTCGCCTCTCGCGAGCGCCGATGTAGGGGGCGAAATCTACTCAGCGGGAACCCAATGCACGATATTCACGACGCCCTCGTCCCCATCGTCATCGAACAGTCGAGCCGCGGCGAGCGCAGCTTCGACATCTATTCGCGTCTGCTGCGCGAACGGATCGTGTTCGTGACTGGCGGCGTCGAGGACCATATGGCCTCGCTCATCACCGCCCAGCTGCTGTTCCTCGAATCGGAAAATCCGAAGAAGGACATCTGGATGTACATCAACTCGCCGGGCGGGGTGGTGACGGCCGGCATGGCGATTCACGATACGATGCAATATATCCGTCCGCGCGTCGGCACGGTCTGCATCGGCCAGGCGGCGTCGATGGGCAGCTTCCTGCTGGCGGCGGGCGAGCCGGGCATGCGCGTGGCGCTGACCAATGCCCGCATCATGATCCACCAGCCCTCGGGCGGTGCGCAGGGCATGGCGTCGGACATCCAGATCCAGGCCAAGGAAATCCAGCGGATCAAGGACCGGATGAACGCGCTGTACGTGAAGTATACCGGCAAGCCGCTGGAGGAGATCGAGCGGGCGATGGATCGCGACACCTTCCTCGAGGCGGAGGAAGCCAAGGCGTTCGGGCTGGTCGATCAGGTGTTCGACAAGCGTCCGGGCGCACCCGAGGAAGCCACCCCGGCGGCATAAGCGGCCAAGCCGGCCGCGCCTCAACCGGCGGCGCGGTCGGGTAAAGTTTTAAGGCATTGCCGGATACAAGCCTGTGTGTATCCTGACAGGCGGAAAGACGCGTCACGGCGACGCGGGAGATGAATTGAATGACGAAGCTCAGCGGCGGCGACTCCAAGAGCACCCTGTACTGCTCGTTCTGCGGCAAATCGCAGCATGAGGTGCGTAAGCTGATCGCGGGTCCGACCGTGTTCATCTGCGACGAATGCGTCGAACTGTGCAACGACATCATCCGCGAGGAGACGAAGTCGGCACTGGTCGCCAAGAAGGATGGCGGGGTCCCGACGCCGCAGGAAATCTGCAATGTGCTCGACGATTACGTCATCGGGCAGAAGCAGGCGAAGCGTGTGCTGTCGGTCGCGGTTCACAACCACTATAAGCGGTTGAATCATGGTCAGAAGGGTGCCGACGTCGAACTGGCGAAGTCGAACATCCTGCTGGTCGGGCCGACCGGTTGCGGCAAGACGTTGCTGGCGCAGACGCTGGCACGCATTCTCGACGTGCCGTTCACCATGGCCGATGCGACGACGCTGACCGAAGCCGGCTATGTTGGTGAGGATGTCGAGAACATCATCCTGAAGCTGCTCCAGGCGTCCGACTATAATGTCGAGCGGGCGCAGCGCGGCATCGTCTATATCGACGAAATCGACAAGATCAGCCGGAAGGCCGAAAATCCGTCGATCACGCGCGACGTGTCGGGCGAGGGCGTGCAGCAGGCGCTGCTCAAGCTGATGGAAGGCACCACCGCCTCGGTTCCGCCGCAGGGCGGCCGCAAGCATCCGCAGCAGGAATTCCTGCAGGTCGATACGACGAACATCCTGTTCATCTGCGGCGGCGCGTTCGCGGGTCTCGAAAAGATCATCGCGGATCGTCTGCAGGGCAAGTCGATCGGCTTCGGTGCCTATGTCGCCGCACCCGAAGAGCGCCGCACCGGCGAGGTGCTGCGCCAGACCGAGCCGGAGGATCTGCTGAAATTCGGGCTGATCCCGGAGTTCGTCGGTCGTCTGCCGGTGATCGCGACGCTCGAGGATCTCGACGTGGCGGCGCTCATCAAGATTCTGACCGAACCGAAGAACGCGCTGGTCAAACAGTATCAGAAGCTGTTCGACATGGAGGGCGTGAAGCTCGGCTTCAACGACGAGGCGCTGGTCTCGGTCTCGAAGAAGGCTATCGAGCGCAAGACCGGTGCACGCGGGCTGCGGTCGATCCTCGAAGGCATATTGCTCGACACGATGTTCGACCTGCCGTCGATGGACGGTGTCGACGAGGTCGTGGTCGACAAGGACGTGATCGAGGGCCGCAAGGAACCCGTCCGCGTCTACGCCGAAAAGAAGAAGGCGGGCGACGCGGCATAGGCTGCATCGCCAACCATCGATAGAGATGGGCGTCGGGCAACCGGCGCCCATTTCGTTTGTGCGGGCTTTCGAAGGGCCGATTCGTCGGCTACCGGCTTCGTCATGCCGATCGAACTCATCTGCCTCGATGCTGACGACACGCTGTGGCACAATATGCGCCATTTCGAAGAGGCACAGGACGCCTTCGTCGCGATGCTCGAACACTTTGCAGCCGCCGATGTGGCGATCGAGACGCTTGAGGCGTGCGAGGCGCGGAACCTGAAACTCTATGGCTATGGCGCCAAGGGGTTCACCCTTTCGATGATCGAAACCGCGCTCGAACTGGGCGGCGAGCGGCTGCCGGGCGGGGTCATTGCCGACCTGCTCAGCGCAGGGCGGCGGTTGCTCGCGCATCCGGTCGAACTGCTGCACGGGATCGAGGCGACGCTCGATGCCCTGGCCGAGCGCGGTCGACTGGTGCTGGTGACGAAGGGCGACCTGCTGCATCAGGAAGCCAAGCTGGCGGCATCGGGGCTCGGCGATCGCTTTTCCGGCATCGAGATCGTCAGCGACAAGACGACCGAGACGTTTACCCGCCTGTTCGGTCGTTACGGCGTCGATGCCGACCGTGCGGTGATGGCAGGCGATTCGATGCGTTCGGACATATTGCCGGCGCTCGCGGCGGGTGCATGGGCGGCATTCGTGCCGCAACCGCTCGCTTGGGGTCATGAGGCCGCGCCGCCGCCGGCCAATCACGACCGCTTCCGGCAATTGGGATCGCTGGCCGAGCTGCCGGACTGGATCGATACGATCGGTCGTTCGTCCATCGGATAATCCGGCGGACAGGGAAACATCGGTCCGACCATGTGTTGCCTTACCGTAACGAACATGGAGGCATGATGTCGGCAGCAAACGACCACGATGCAATGATGGCGGTGGAACAGTCGGAAGCGGTAGTCCCGCCGGCGACGAAGCGGGCGTTGCTCGATCGGACGGCGTTGCCACGGTGGTCGTTGCTGATCCCGGTGCTCGGCCTGGTCGCGATCCTGATGGATCTTGCCAAGGCCGGTGGCACCGGGGCGGTACTGGCGGCAGTCGTGATGATCGGCTGCGTGATTGCCGCGGTCCACCATGCAGAGGTTGTGGCGCACAAGGTTGGCGAGCCGTTCGGGACGCTGGTGCTGGCCGTGGCGGTGACGGTGATCGAGGTGTCGCTGATCGTATCGTTGATGCTGTCGGGGTCGGGCGACGTCGCGACGCTGGCGCGCGATACGGTGTTCGCGGCCATCATGATCATCCTGAATTTCATCGTCGGGATTTGCGTCCTGGTCGGCGGAATCCGGCATCATGAGCAACGCTTCGTCCTGCGCGGGGTGAGCGCCGCGCTGTCGGTGCTGGCGGCGATGGCGGTGATGTCGCTGGTGCTGCCCAACTATACCTCGACCGTGCCCGGACCGACGCTGTCGGCTTCGCAGCTGGCGTTCGTCGCGGTGGTGTCGGTCATCCTGTATGCGACGTTCGTGATGGTGCAGACGGTGCGGCACCGCGATTATTTCCTGCCGGCGGCCGACGGGTCGCTGCCCAAGGACGCCCATGCCGAGCCGCCGAGTGCCGGCACCGCGTGGATCGCCTTCGCCGTGCTGCTGGTGGCGCTGGTCGGGGTGGTGCTGCTCGCCAAGGACCTGTCGCCGACGATCGAGGCGGCGGTGCTGGGGGCAGGGCTACCGCTGGCGGTGGTCGGCATCCTGATCGCCGCGCTCGTGCTGGCGCCGGAAAGCCTCGCGGCGGTGAAAGCGGCGCGCAAGGACCGGCTCCAGACCAGTCTGAACCTTGCCATGGGATCGGCGCTGGCGACGATCGGGCTGACCATCCCCAGCGTCGCGATCGTATCGCTGGTCATGGGCTGGCCGCTGTCGCTGGGAATCGACGGCAAGTCGACGGTGCTGTTCGCGCTGTCGCTGCTGGTGTCTACGCTGACGCTGGGCAATGGGCGGACGACGGTGTTGGCGGGTATCGTCCATTTGACGATCTTCGCCGCCTATATCTTCGTCACCGTCGTGCCCTGATCTGCCGGGCGGCGAGCGCCAGCCCGGCGGCGATCTGCAGTACGGCATAGGCGCGGCGGCGGCCGGGATGGCCGACAAACGGCCGTACCAGCCATTCGGCGCCGCCCGCCTGCTCCCGCCACAGTTCGACATGGCGGCGCGGCTGCAACAGGCCGAGCATCCCGTCGCCGATCATGAAGGTCGCGGCCATTTCGGCCGATCGTTTCCCAAGGTGTTTCATCGGGTTGCAACGTTCGGCTTCGCAATCGGTGCCTGCATCCGTTCGACCGCGATCGACCGGCGTAGCAAACGCGCCATCGGGTCGATCACGACATGCGCATCGGCCGGCAGGGGGATAGAGCCGCTGCCATCGGTCATTGGAAGCGTCCGCACGACGCCGTCGACCTCCACCTCGACGGGCAGCGGGAAGGGGCCATCGCCCGGCACCTTCCACCGCAGCGTCAGGCTGTTGCCGTCGCGGCTCTCGATCAGATCGGGCAGGGTGCCGCGCCGCAAATAGACGTCGAAGAACCAGCGCAGATCGCGTCCGCTCTCCTGCGCCACCGCGGTTTCGAAATCGCGGGTGGTAGCAAAGCGGGGGCGGAAATTGCCCGGCTTCGGATCGGGACGCCCATAGACCAGCCGCCGGGTTGCCGCGAAGAACGCCCGGTCCCCGATCAGGCTGCGCAGGCTGTGCAGCATCCACGCGCCCTTGAAATAGACGTCGGTGCCGGGTCCGGCCTTCCCTTCCATCGCCCGCGCGGTGCGGGGCACGCCCGAGACGACCGGTACCTTGGCCGCGATCCGATCGCGCTGGATCAGCATCATCGCGATATAGCGGGCATCGCCCTCGCGCCATTTTGCATAGAGCGGCTGCATATAGGCGGCGAACGATTCATGGAGCCAGAAATCGTCCCAGTCGGCCGCCGTCATCTGGTTGCCGAACCATTCGTGGCTGAATTCGTGCTGGAACAGCCAGTCGAACCCCTCGGGCGCCGGCTTGTAGCCATTGCCATAGGCGTTGATCGTCTGATGCTCCATGCCGAGATAGGGCGTCTCGACCACCCCGACCTTTTGATCGGCAAAGGGATAAGGGCCGATGACCCGTTCGAAGAAATCGAGCGTCGGCGCGAATTCTGCGAACAACTGTGCCGCCTGCGCCTCTTTGCCGGTCAGGTGCCAGAGTTGCAGCGGGATGACGTTGCCGTAGCGGCTGCGATACGTGCCCTCGATCTCGGTATAGGGGCCGATGCTGATCGCCAGCGCATAGGGGTTCACCGATCCCGAATGCCAGTTCCACGTCGTGCGTCCGTCGGGCAGCCGGTCGATGCCGCGCAACACGCCATTGGCGGGGGCCGACAGGCCGGCGGGCACGGTGAAATGCAGGTCGGCCGCCGCCGGCTCGCCCGCCGGAAAATCGAGACAGGGCCACCACAGATCGCACCCGGTCAGCTGCGCGGTCGTGCCGAACCATGGCTTGCCCTGCCATTCGCTCCACACGAAGCCGTCGTCCCATGGGGCACGCTTGGCGACGCGCGGCTGCCCGGCATAGCGGATTTCGACCGTCATGCGCTGCCCGGCGGCCAGCGGGCGGTCGATCGCGATCTGACCACCAGCCTGCCGCCACTGGGCCTCGGGAAGGACGGTTCTGCCAATCGCGACCGCCGAAACCGTGAAGGCATCGTCGAGATCGATGATGATCCGTGGCGTCGCTGCCTGCGCGTCGATCGTCAGCACCGCCCGGCCGGACAGCGCACGGCGTGCAGGCAGCGCTTCGATCGCCAAGTCGACATGTGCCAATCGCAACGCGGCGCGTTCGGGGGCGACCGCGCCTCCCGAACGCAATGTCATCGGGTGGACGGGCGGGATGGGTGGCAGTTTGGGGGCGGGGGCCTGCACCGTTGCAGCAGCAAGCAATAACGCCAGAGAAGATGTCACGATTCAGCTTCCCATCGACCGGAGATTGATGGGGCGGTAATCACCACCATATAGGTGTATGGGTCCGGCAGTTCGGCCGGGTCGTGGAGTGTCCATGTCCGAGAATACCAATTCCGTTTCGTCCGAGGCGCTGAAGCTGCCGGTGCTGCCGCTGCGCGATATCGTTGTCTTTCCGCACATGATCGTGCCGCTGTTCGTCGGGCGCGACAAGTCGGTAGCCGCGCTGGAAGCGGCGATGGCGGGATCGAAGGAAATCTTCCTCGTGGCGCAGCTCGATCCGGGTGAGGACGATCCCGCGCGCGACGACCTGTATGATGTCGGCGTGTCGGCCGAAGTCATGCAGATGCTGAAGCTCCCCGATGGCACCGTCCGCGTGCTGGTGTCGGGCAAGGCGCGCGCGACGCTGACCGATCTGGAAACGGTCGACAATTATCTGGTCGCAACGGTCACGCCGGCGGGTGCCGGCGACACGACGCTGGAAGATGCCGACGAAGGCATGGAAGAGCGGGTCGCCGAGACGGTTGCGCAGCCAAGTGCCGAGTTGAAGGCGCTGATGCGCTCGGTCGTCGACCAGTTCGAAAATTACGCAAAGCTCAACAAGAAGCTGCCGGCTGAAACTGCGGTCCAGCTGTCCGAATTGGACGACGCCTCGCGCCTGGCTGATGCGGTCGCGGGCAATATCGCGGTCAAGGTCGCCGACAAGCAGGCGCTGCTGGTCGAGGCCGATCCGCACAAGCGACTGGAGATGGTGTTCGCCTTCATGGAAGGCGAACTGGGCGTGCTGCAGGTCGAGAAGAAGATCCGCAGCCGCGTGAAGCGGCAGATGGAGAAGACCCAGCGCGAATATTATCTCAATGAACAGCTGAAGGCGATCCAGCGCGAACTCGGCAACGAGGGTGAGGATGGCGACGGCGACGAGATCGCCGAGCTGACGCAGAAGATCGCCACGCTGAAGCTGAGCAAGGAAGCGCGGACCAAGGCGACGTCGGAGCTGAAGAAGCTCAAGACGATGGCGCCGATGAGCGCCGAGGCGACGGTCGTACGCAACTATCTCGACGTGCTGCTCGGCCTGCCATGGGGCAAGAAGTCCAAGCTGAAGAAGGACATTGCCGTTGCGCAGACGGTGCTCGACGAGGACCATTACGCGCTGGAGAAGGTCAAGGACCGGATCGTCGAATATCTGGCGGTGCAGGCGCGGACCAACAAGCTGAAGGGGCCGATCCTGTGCCTCGTCGGTCCGCCGGGCGTCGGCAAGACGAGCCTCGGCAAGTCGATCGCCAAGGCGACCGGGCGCGAGTTCATCCGCCAGTCGCTGGGCGGCGTGCGCGACGAGGCGGAGATCAGGGGGCACCGCCGGACCTATATCGGGTCGCTGCCGGGCAAGATCGTGACGAACCTGCGCAAGGCCGGCGCGTCGAACCCGCTGTTCCTGCTCGACGAGATCGACAAGCTGGGTCAGGATTTCCGCGGCGATCCGGCATCGGCGCTGCTGGAGGTGCTCGACCCCGAACAGAATGCGAAGTTTAACGATCACTATCTGGAGATCGATATCGATCTGTCGGACGTGATGTTCGTCTGCACCGCGAACACGCTGAACCTGCCGAAGCCGCTGCTCGACCGGATGGAGATCATCCGGCTGGAGGGCTATACCGAGGACGAGAAGGTCGAGATCGCCGAACGCCATCTGGTCGCCAAGCAGGTCGACGCGCATGGGCTGAAAGCCGGCGAGTTCGAGTTGACCCAGGCGGGATTGCGCGACCTGATCCGCTATTACACCCGCGAGGCGGGTGTGCGGACGCTGGAGCGCGAAATCGCCAAGCTGGCGCGCAAGGCGCTGCGGCGGATCCTTGAGGGTAAGGCTTCGTCGGTTACGGTAACGCCCGAAAACCTCTCCGAATTTGCCGGGGTGCGCAAATATCGCTTCGGCGTCGGCGAGGAAGAGCATCAGATCGGTGCTGTCACCGGCCTGGCATGGACCGAAGTCGGCGGCGAGTTGCTGACGATCGAAAGCGTCACCGTACCGGGCAAGGGATCGGTCAAGACCACCGGCAAGCTCGGCGACGTGATGAAGGAATCGGTCGAGGCGGCGTGGAGCTATGTCAAGGCGCGCTCGCCGGGATACGGCATCAAGCCGAGCCTGTTCCATCGCAAGGACGTGCATATCCACCTGCCCGAAGGCGCGGTGCCGAAGGACGGTCCGTCGGCGGGCATCGGGCTGGTCACGTCGATCGTGTCGACGCTGACCGGCGTGCCGGTGCGGCGCGAGGTGGCGATGACCGGTGAGGTTACGCTGCGCGGTCGGGTGCTGCCGATCGGGGGGCTGAAGGAAAAGCTGCTGGCGGCATTGCGCGGCGGCATCACCACCGTCCTGATTCCGGTCGAGAATGAAAAGGATCTGGCGGAAATCCCGGCGAACATCCGTAGCGGGCTCGAGATCATCCCGGTGTCGCATGTCGACGAGGTGCTGCGACTCGCGCTGACCGAGCCGTTGACCGCGATCGACTGGACCGAGGCGGACGATCTCGCCGCCCAACCGCCGGTGCCGGTACCCGGTATCGCCGAATCGCGACCGCATTGATCGGAGCCGGCGGGAAGGGTACGACGTCCCGCCGGCATCGTCGAAGCGACGTACGCAGGCGACGCTACGCAATCCATTGGATTGCGCTAACAATGCCAATTTGCTTTGACAGCGTTCGACGGAGCGGCCTTATTGCCGCGTTCGAGTCTGGTCATATTTTTTCAGAGACGAAGGGGGTTCCACGGGATGAACAAGCAGGAGCTGATCGGGCAGGTCGCCGACCATTCGGGGCTCACCCGCGGCGATGCGATGAAGGCGGTCGAAGCGGTATTCGACGTCATCTCGGCGGCGCTCAAGAAGGGCGACGAAGTGCGTCTCGTCGGGTTCGGCACGTTCTCGGTATCGAAGCGCAAGGCATCGACCGGCCGTAATCCGCGTACCGGCGAGCCGATGACGATCAAGGCGTCGTCGCAGCCCAAGTTCAAGGCCGGCAAGGGCCTGAAGGATTCGGTGAATTAAGTTCTGGACACCATGGCCGGACCCCTTTAGGGAGCCGGCCTCCGGGTTTCCGGGCGCGTAGCTCAGCGGTAGAGCACACCCTTCACACGGGTGGGGTCACAGGTTCAATCCCTGTCGCGCCCACCAGATCAACGGCCGTCCGGCACGTCAGACCTCTGTTCAGAGGCGACGGGCCGGGCGGCCGTTTCTGATTCCGGTCGGCTCGTTGGCCTGTCGCCCGCTGTCATAAAACCGAAACCATAACGTCTCCGAAACTTCATCGGAATCGCATGTTCCCGTCATGCAGCATCCCTAACGCGGCGGCCGTGGGTCGGCCGAAGGGGGAGCCTTGGACGATCGCCGGGTCTTGCGCCCGCATAACGAACAACCAAGTTTTCGGGAGTTTCATCGGTGATGGCCAGCAGCAAGCGCTTCGGCTTTATTCTCATGGCGACCACGGCCTGCGCCGCGCTGGCCGGGTGCAGCGGCGCCGACGGCGTCGCATCGCCGGGGGCGGGCAGCATCAACGTGACCGTCCCGGCGCCGGCCCCCACGCCGACCCCGACCTCGACCGCGCCGAGCGCCATCACCGCGGCGCAGTTCGCCGCGCAGACGACGGTCAACGGCATCACGATTACGTCGGACGAACAGCTGGCGATCGTCAACGCCGGTACCAACAACAACGTCAACGGCGTCGGTTCGGTGCTGAACGGCGTGTATCCGGTCGGCGCTGCATCGCTGACGACCGCGACCGATCCGTCGACGATCAACAGCTTTTTCACCAGCACCAACTATGTCGGCGCACTGAACGGCCCGACCGATACCGCCTTCCAGGGATGGACCTGCAACTCGACCTCGGCTGAATTCGGCGGTTCGGGCGCGCGCTGCACCGCGGTGCCGTCGATCGGCACCTATGCCGTTGCGACCTCGGTCTGCCCGACCGGCACGATCGACGACGGTACGAACAGCTCGTCGAGCCCGTCTTTCCGCTACTGCCGCCTGCCGCAGAACATCACGACCGACCTGTCGCTGCCGAAGATCGCTGGCGTCGTCTATCGCCTGCGCGGCCAGACCGAAGTCGGCACCGATCTCGGCAGCACCGGTCCCGCCGGCGTGACGCTGACGATCGCCGCCGGTTCGGTGATCGCCGCCGACTCGTCGGAAAATACCAACGACCTGCTGCTGGTGAACCGCGGTTCGAAGATCTCGGCGATCGGTACCCGCGACGCGCCAATCATCTTCACCTCGCAGCAGAATCTGGTGAACAACGGCGTGTCCGACGCAAGCCAGGGTCAGTGGGGCGGCATAATCCTGCTCGGCCGTGCGCCGACCGCGGTCTGCGCCACCGGCACCGGTCCGAACAACGCCGACGGTTCGTCGACGACCTGCCAGCAGGCGATCGAAGGCGTCACCGGCCGCTTCTATGGCGGGCCGAACGCCGCTGACAATTCGGGCCAGATGTCCTACGTCCAGATCCGCTATTCGGGCATCGCGATCAGCGACGGCAATGAACTGCAGGGCCTGACGCTGGGCGGTACCGGCAGCGGCACCGTGCTGGATCATATCCAGAGCCACAACTCGGCCGACGACGGCATCGAAATCTTCGGCGGCACCACCAACCTGAAGTATATCGCCATCACCGGCGCCGACGACGACGGCTTCGACATCGACAACGGCTATCGCGGCTTCATGCAGTTCATGATCGCGGCGCAGCGTGTCCTCGGCGCGACCGCCGACTCGTTCTCGACGGAGATCGACTCGAACAATGGCGAGGACCTGCTGCCGCGTACGTACAGCACCTATGCCAACTTCACCTTCATCCAGACCGCGCTCGCCCCGGCGGCGATCCGTCAGCGCGGCGGTTCGGACATGCGCTACGTCAATGGCGTGGTGAAGTCGGTCGGCAACGTCGCCTGCGTCAACCTGATTGCCGGCGAGACCAGCGCGTCGGATCGCTCGACCATCCGTGCGGCCGACACCACCAAGCAGGATGCCGGCCCGCCGGTATTCTCGTCGGTCTACTTCGCCTGCCAGGGCCGTTGATCCGACCCGTCGCGTAGCCCGCGATGACACGCCGATGCCGGGGCGGGCCGATACGCCCGTCCCGGCATTCGCTCTTTCAGATATACAAGGTGGATCAACGGTCATGCAGCACCGCCGCGCTTACGCAACACTCCTTCTCCTGACGTCGCAACTGGTTGCGCCGGCCGTGCTGGCACAGTCGACCACGCCCGCCGCTCCCGCCGCCGCGACGCCGCCGGTCGTGCAGACTGGTACCGAACCCGATACCGCGACGTCCGCACCGCAGGACGGAACGACGACCGACGCCCCCGCCGAAGTTTCGTCGCCCGGTTTCGATGAAGCCGCCGGCGAGGAAATCGTCGTCGTCGGTCGCAACATCCCGAACGTGGTCCGCGCCACGCCGCAGATCGTGTCGGTCCTGTCCGAAGCCGACATCGCCCGCACCGGCGACGGCGACATTGCCGGCGCACTGACCCGCGTGACCGGCCTGTCGGTCGTCGGCGGCGGCTTCGTCTATGTCCGTGGTCTCGGCGATCGCTACTCGTCGTCGCTGCTCAACGGGTCGCCCTTGCCGAGCCCCGAGCCACTGCGCCGTTCGGTCCCGCTCGACATTTTCCCGACGTCGATCGTCGGATCGGCGCTGGTGCAGAAGACCTATTCGGTCAACTTCCCCGGCGAATTCGGCGGCGGTGTCATCAACCTGACGTCGAAGGCGATCCCCAAGAAGAACTTCCTGTCGATCGGCGGATCGATCGCCGCCGATACGGTCACGACCAGCGAGCTCGGCTATGTCTATGCCGGCGGCAAGAGCGACTGGATCGGCTATGACGACGGAACCCGCGGTGTGCCGTCGTTCATCCGCAATGCCGACAAGGGTTCGGGTCTGATCCCGGTCGCGCAGGTCGCCCAGCTCGACAATGCCCGCACCTCGCTGTTGCAGGTCAACAACCAGCTGCCCGCCAATCTGTCGGGCGAAATCGCTGGCGGATCGGTGTTTGATATCGGCAGCGACCGGCTGGGCGTCATCGCGTCGCTGGGCCTGTCGAACACCTTTCGCACGCGCGATGCGACCCAGCAGGACAGCGTCAGCGAGAACGGCACCGTCCGCAACGACTTCCGCACGGTGCTGACCGACAACCGGATCGTTGCCAACGGGTTGGTCGGATTGGGCTATGAGTTCAACGATAACACGCTGCGCTGGACCAACGTCTATATCCACGACACGCTGAAGCAGGGGCGTCTGGCCGCGTCGGACAATTACAACAATTTCAGCGGCCTGCGCGTGCAGCAGAACACCAACTGGTTCGAACGCCAGTTGATCGAGAGCCAGCTGGTCGGCGAATTTAAGTTGACCGACGCGTTGAAGTTCGACGCCCGCGGCGCCTTCGCCAATTCGAAGCGTAATGCGCCGTACGAGCGCCAGTTCGACTATCTCTGCTCGAACCGTACCACCAACGGCTATCCGATCACCGTCACCGACGCCCCGGTATCGCGCGGCTTCAACTGCAACGGCGCATATCAGGTGACGCAGCGCTTCTCGCCCTTCGCCAGCGTGGTATTCAGCGAGCTGAACGAAGACCTGTACACGGGGCAGGCGGACCTCGCCTACAAGCTGCCGACCGATCGCCCGATGACCATATCGACGGGCTATTTCTATTCGAATACCGATCGCTCGTCGCGTCGTCTGCAATTCAACTACCAGACCAGCGACGGTGCCGGCACTGCGCCGGGCTTCCCCAACAATCTGTTGCGGCCCGACTATCTGCTGTCGCCCGATTCGCTGTTTAACGCCTGTCCGCAGCGCGGTACGGGTGCCTGCACGATCGAGTTGCAGTTCAATACCCAGGCCGGCGCCTATGCCTATGACGCCAGCCTCGAAATCCATGCCGGTTACGTCCAGGCGGAGGCCGAGGTGTCCGACGGCCTGCGTGCGGTGGCTGGCGTCCGCTACGAAACGGCGAACGAGCAGGTGACGCCAATCAACCTGACGCCGACGATCCTGAAGAATGCCTATTGGCTGCCGGCCGGCACGCTGACGTGGAATTTCGCATCGGACATGCAGTTCCGCCTCAGCGGTGCGAAGACGATCTCGCGGCCGCAGTTCCGCGAACTGGCCCCGCAGCAGTTCCGCGATCCCGATTCGGATCGCCTGTTCTTCGGTAACCCGAACTTGCGCGATTCCGAGCTGTGGAACCTCGAAGGCCGTTACGAATATTTCTTCGGCCGCGATCAGCGCATCACCGCCGCGGGCTTCTACAAGCGGATCGACAACCCGATCGAACAGGCGGGTTTCTATCCCAGCCCCGACGCGACGTTGCAGACCGGTTTCACCTATCTGCCCAAGGCGACGCTGTACGGCGCGGAGGTCGAGGCGCAGAAATACGTTCCGCTGAGCGGGCTCGGCAATTTCTTCGCGACCCGTCGCCTCCTTCTGCTCGCCAACTATACCTATACCCAGTCGCAGATCACCGCGGACGGCACCTGCGTGCCCAACCCGGCGGCGGCGCTCGGCTCGCCGGGGATTGGCGGTTGTCAAGCGGGCTTCGGTCGGGCCAGCGCGTTGTTCCGCGACGGCGCGCCGCTGACCGGACAGTCGGACCATCTGGTCAACGTCCAAATCGGCGTCGAGGATACGGCGGCGCTGTCGCAGCTGACGCTGTTGTTCAACTATGCCAGCGACCGCGTGACCAATCGCGGTCCGTCGAACCTCTCGGGTGCGGGGTTCCAGCCCGATATCGTCGAGCGTCCGGGCATCCGCCTCGATCTAGTCGGGCGGCAGGGCTTCGAAGTCGCCGGGGCGCAGCTGGAAGTGAAGGCCGAAGCGCGCAACCTGACCGGCACGCGTTACAGCGAAAGCCAGGATTTCGCCGGCAACCCGGTCTATATCAACCGCTACGATCTGGGCCGCGTATTCTCGCTTGGGATCACCGCGCAGTTCTGATCGAACGGGTGGCGATGGACGGGCCGTCGGCAGCAATGCCGGCGGCCCGTTCGCTTATCCCCATGGGCGTTCGCGAAACCATTTGGTCAGCACATATTTGGTGCCCTCGCGCACCTTCATCCCATGATGCAAGGTCGCCGGATTGGGCCCGCCATCGGCGCGCAGATTGTTCCACGCCAGCAATTTGCCGGTCTCGGGCTGGACGATCTTGTCGATCGCCTTGAACCGCGTCGCGCCGCCGGCGCCCGGTTCGTTCAGATACAGCATCACTGTCCATGTCCGGTTGCCCGCAACCGAGCAATAGCGGGCGAAGTCGCCGCCCTGCGGATCGAAATAATCGGTGTGCGCCTTGAATTCCTGCCCGACGGCATAGCGCTGCCCCTGCAACGGTTCGCCATGCGCCGGGTCGAGGCCGCAGAAATCGAAGATCAGCGCTTCGGCGGCGGCGACGACCGGGTCGCTCGAATCGAGGTCGCAGGTCTCGCTGGTGCGGAAAGTCGGGTCGCCATTGGCGTCTGCGATGGTCGAAGGGCGGCGCTTGGCATCGATCCGGTCGATCAACGCGGCGCAGAGATCGGCCGGGATCAGGCCGCGGCGAATGAACAGCGACAGCTTGGCGCTCGGCACCCGCTGTACGCCCGGTCGGGTCATGATGTGGTCGACGACCGGTTCGCTGGGAAAGCCGGAGCCGAGAGTCGGGCGGGCGGGGGACGGGGCCGTTTCCATGGACTTTTTCCTGCCAGAACGATTGTCGGCACGCCACTGCTTGACCGATGCGTACGGCCCGGCTAAGCGCGCCCTTCCACGGCGACCGTAGTTCAATTGGTTAGAGCGCCGGCTTGTGATGCCGGAAGTTGCGGGTTCAAGTCCCGTCGGTCGCCCCATCCCTTACAGCGCTGGAGCCGCCGCCGTGCAGACCGATTGGGGCTATCCCGACTTCGACGATCACGAAGGCATTCACCTGTTCTCCGATCACAAGACCGGTCTGCGCTGCGTGATCGCGGTCCACTCGACCGCGCTCGGGCCGGCGGCGGGTGGGGTTCGCTTCTGGCGCTATGCCAGCAGCGATGCGGCGGTCACCGACGCGCTGCGCCTGTCGCGCGGCATGAGCTTCAAGAACGCGATGGCCGGGCTGCCGATGGGCGGCGGCAAGGGCGTGGTGTTGGCACCCGAGGGCGGCGCCAAGACCCCCGAACTGCTCGGCGCCTTTGGCCGCGCGGTCGAATCGCTCGGCGGTCGCTATGTGACCGCCGAGGATGTCGGCATGTCCGAAGCCGACATGTTGACCATTTCCGGCGCGACCAAATATGTGTCGGGCCTGCCGGTCGCGGCGGGCAATGCCGGTGGCGATCCGGGGCCGTTCACCGCGATGGGCGTTTATCTGGGCGTCCGCGCCGCAACGAAGCGGGCGCTGGGCAGCGACGACATGCGCGGCGTGCGCGTCGCGGTGCAGGGCGTCGGTTCGGTCGGCGGCGGGCTGGCGCGGCTGTTGGCGAAGGACGGTGCGGTACTGACGCTCGCCGACGTCAACGAAGCACGTGCCGAAGCACTCGCGAGCGAACTAGGCGCGACCACCGCCGATCCGGCATCGGTGCTGACGCTGGAGGCCGATATCGTCAGCCCCAATGCGCTCGGCGCGGTACTCGACGAGGCGACGATCGCGGCGCTCAAGTGCAAGGCGGTGGCCGGTGGTGCCAACAACCAGCTTGCGACGGCGGGGGACGGCAAGCGCCTGCAGGATCGCGGGATCCTATACGCGCCCGATTACGTCATCAACGCCGGCGGCATCATCAACGTCGCGCTCGAATATCTGGGTCAGGGCGACCGCGTTGAGGTCGAGAGCCGCATCGCCCGCATCCCCGACCGGCTGGTCGAGGTCTGGGACGAAAGCGACGTCAGCGGCCGTCCACACTCCGAAGTCGCCGACGCCATTGCCCGCCGCCTGATCGGCCGCGGATGAGGCGTCACGCCGGGTCGTCGACCCGGCGCAACCGGCGGATGCGCGGTTCGCGTTCGATGCTGGCCTGTTCGCGGATCGACTGGCGCAGTTCGTCGCGCTTCTCGTGGATCGAGGCGATCACCGGCCCCATCGCGACGCCGAGATCGACCAGCACTGCTTCGGACAGTTGCAGCGAGCTTTCGAGCGTTTCCGGCACCGCATCGCTGACCCCTGCCGCATAGAGTTCGGCGGCATGGGCCGCATCGCGAGCGCGGGCGAGGATCGTCAGGTTCGGCACCCATCCACGCACCCGCCGCGTCAGCCGCACCGTCAGTACCGGGTCGTCCATCGTCAGCACGAGGGCGGTCGCCCGCCCCAGATCGAGCCGGTCGACCAGTTCGGATCGCGCGACGTCGCCGAACAGGATCGGATGCCCCTCCGCCCGCGCCGCGGCGACATTGTCGATGTCCGAATCAACGGCGATGTAGCGCTTGTCATGCGTCTTGAGCATCTCCGCGACCAGCCGCCCGACCCGGCCGAAGCCGATGATAACCACGCCCGATCCGGTCGGATCGACCGGCGGCGCCTCCTCGGTCCCGGTCCGGCGCTCGATTCGCCGCGATGCGCGCTTGCCGAGCATCGCCAGCAACGGCGTGATGGTGAGGCCGATGGCGGTCACCGTCTGCCAGAAGGCGGCGGTCGATGCCTGAATCAACTGCGCCTGCGTCGCTGCGCCGAGCACGATCAACGTGGTCTCGGACGGACTGGCCATCAGCAGGCCGGTTTCGGTCGCGGTGCCGGGACGCACCCCGTTGACCCAGAGCAGCGCGCCGGTCACCACGGCCTTCAGCACAACGACACCGGCGATCGCGCCGAGCAGTTCCGGCCAATTCTCGATGATCGTCGCGATATCGAGGCTCATGCCGATGGTGATGAGGAACACGCCGAGCGCCAGCCCCTTGAACGGCGCAGTGATGACCTCGACCTCGCTATGATATTCGGTTTCGGCGATCAGCAGGCCCGCCAGTAGCGCACCGACGATCGGCGACAGGCCGGCGGCGGTGGTGACGAGGCTGGCGACGATCACGACCAGCAGGCTGGCCGACAGGAACAGTTCGGGGCTCTTCGTCCGCGCCGCCTGTGCGAACAGCTTCGGCAGGATGAACCGCCCGGCCAGATAGAGCGCGGCGACGCTGACCCCGCCCCATAGCGCGGTGTTGGCAAGGCCCGCCCAGCCATCGTCGCTGGCGGTCGGTGCCAGCGCGCCCAGCGCGAAGATGATCGGGACCAGCGCCAGATCCTCGAACAACAGCATCGCAAAGGCGGTGCGCCCGACCGGTCCGGTCGTGCCCGCCATCGGCAGCACCAGCGCGGTCGACGACAGCGCCAGAGCGAGGCCGAGGCCGATCGCCCCCGCGCTCGCCTGGCCCATAACCATCAGCGCCAAACCGATCAACAGCCCCGACCCGAGCAGCTCCGCCGCGCCCAGCCCGAACACCTGCCGCCGCATCGCCCACAGCCGCTTGAACGACAGTTCGAGGCCAATCGAGAATAGCAGCAGGATGATGCCGAATTCGGCAAAGGGTTCGATCGAATGGCGATCGGTGATGGTGATGTGGAACAGCCACGGCACCCGGTCGACCAAGGCGCCGAGGCCGTAAGGGCCGACCAGCACGCCGACGAGGATGAACCCGATCACCGGGTTGACGCGGAAACGGGCGAAGGCGGGAATGACGAGGCCGGCGGCCCCCAATATGACCAGCGAATCACTGAACGGCGTGGAATCTATCGGCAACGGCATAGGGCCATTGTTGCGGATGCGGCACGGTCGCGGCAACCGCTAACGCACGAACGGCGCCCATCCGTTGGGATGGACGCCGTTCGCATGGCCGCGAGGGCAGGGGTTTTTAGCCCTGCGAGCCCATCGCCGCTTCGAGGTTGACGCGAACCTGTTCGAAGAACTGTTCGGTGGTCATCCACGGCTGGTTCGGGCCGATCAGGATCGCCAGATCCTTGGTCATGTGGCCGGCTTCGACGGTTTCGATGCAGACCCGCTCCAGCGTTTCGGCGAACTTGGTGACGTCCGGCGTATCGTCGAACTTGCCGCGATACTTCAGGCCGCCGGTCCATGCGAAGATCGACGCGATCGGGTTGGTCGAGGTCGCCTTGCCCTGCTGATGCTGGCGATAGTGGCGGGTGACGGTGCCGTGCGCCGCTTCCGCCTCGATCGTCTTGCCGTCCGGCGACATCAGCACCGAGGTCATCAGGCCCAGCGAGCCGAAGCCCTGCGCGACCTGATCCGACTGCACGTCGCCGTCATAGTTCTTGCAGGCCCAGACGAATTCACCATGCCACTTCAGCGCCGATGCGACCATGTCGTCGATCAGGCGGTGCTGATATTCGATGCCCGCCGCCTGGAACTGGTCCTTGAATTCCGTCGCGAACACTTCTTCGAAGATATCCTTGAAGCGGCCGTCATAGGCCTTCAGGATCGTGTTCTTGGTCGACAGATAGACCGGCCAGCCGCGGCCGAGACCATAGTTCATCGACGCGCGGGCGAAATCGCGGATCGATTCGTCGAGATTGTACATGCCCATGGCGACGCCGGCGGCGGGGAAGTCGAACACTTCCTCCTCGATCACCTGGCCGTCGGTGCCTTCCCACTTCATGGTCAGCTTGCCCGCGCCCGGCACCTTGAAATCGGTCGCCTTATACTGGTCGCCGAATGCATGGCGGCCGACGACGATCGGCTTGGTCCATCCCGGGATCAGGCGCGGCACGTTCGAGATGACGATCGGTTCGCGGAAGACGACGCCGCCCAGGATGTTGCGGATCGTGCCGTTGGGCGAGCGCCACATCTTCTTCAGGCCGAATTCCTCGACGCGCTGCTCGTCGGGGGTGATCGTCGCGCACTTCACGCCGACGCCGTACTTCTGGATCGCCTTGGCGCTGTCGACGGTGATCTTGTCGTCGGTCTCGTCGCGCTTCTCGATGCCGAGGTCATAATAATCGAGGTCGATTTCGAGATAGGGCTGGATCAGCCGTTCGCGAATCCATGCCCAGATGATGCGGGTCATTTCGTCGCCGTCGATCTCCACGACCGGGGTTTTGACCTTGATCTTCGCCATGCGCCTGCTCTCGATTTCTGTTGCGATTGGCGCGGCCTTACGGGGTCGGTCGGCAAGGATCAACCGCGTCGCGGATGCGCGGCGGTTGTCAGCACGGCCCACCTTGGGTACACCACGCTTCATGGCATCGCTCGAAAAGCCCGCGGTCGGCACCACGACCGTCAAGTGGCGCTGGCCCTCGGTACATCCCGAAGGGCGCAAATACGTCCTCATCGCCGCCGCCGTCACCGCCTTCTTCGCCTTCATGGCGTGGGAGACGCTGGCATGGCCGATGGGACTGGTGACGTTATGGGTCGCCTCGTTCTTTCGCGATCCGGTGCGGACCACGCCGCAGGGCGACGGGCTGATCGTCGCACCCGCCGACGGGTTGGTGACGATGATCCAGCGCGTCGACCTGCCGCCCGAACTGCGCGGACCCAACGGCCTTGGCGATCAACCGCTGGTGCGCGTGTCGATCTTCATGTCGGTGTTCGACGTCCATATCAACCGTACCCCGATTGCGGGGACGATCCGGCAGGTGGTCTATATCTCGGGCAAGTTCCTGAACGCCGATCTTGACAAGGCGAGCGACGAGAATGAGCGTCAGCACGTCGTCGTCGAAAGCCTTGACGGGCAACGCGTCGGTTTTACCCAGATCGCGGGACTGGTCGCGCGCCGGATCGTCGGCTTCGTGAAGCCGGGCGACATCGTCGCCGCGGGACAGCGCGTCGGGCTGATCCGTTTCGGCAGCCGCGTCGATGTGTTCCTGCCAGAGGGGATCGAGCCGCAGGTCGTGCTGGGCCAGCGCAGCGTCGCTGGGGAAACCGTGCTGGGCCGGCCGGGTCTGCCCGCGCCGACCGGGATCGCACAGTAAGATGCGGCGCCCCTTGCCCGTCCGCGGCATTCCGCTGCGTGCCCTCGCCCCCAACGCGGTCACCGCGCTGGCGTTGTGTTCCGGACTGACCGGCATTCGCTTTGC
The DNA here is from genome assembly GCF_022664395.1 of Sphingomonas lacusdianchii. Lineage (GTDB taxonomy): Bacteria > Pseudomonadota > Alphaproteobacteria > Sphingomonadales > Sphingomonadaceae > Sphingomonas > Sphingomonas lacusdianchii. Next base: position 213,613 of record NZ_JAKRET010000005.1, read on the forward strand.
CATAGGCGGCGAATGGGAACGTGCCGTTCTGATGGTGTTGCTCGCCGGGGTGCTCGACGGCATCGACGGCCGCGTCGCGCGGATGCTGCGCGGAGAAAGCCGGTTCGGCGCCGAACTGGACTCGCTTTCGGACGCCATCTCGTTCGGCGTGTCGCCGGCCCTGATCATGTATCTATGGGCGTTACTCAACGAACCGCGGGTCGGCTGGATCGTGTCGCTGATCTATGCGGTGTTCACCGCGCTGCGGCTCGCGCGCTTCAATGCGCGGATCGACGTCGTCGACCAGCCACACAAATCGGCCGGCTTCCTTACCGGTATTCCAGCGCCGGCCGGTGCCGGGCTGGCAATGTTGCCGCTCTATGCCTGGATCTGGAGCGGTGAGGCGATCTTCCGCTCGCCATGGATCGTCGCACCATGGGTCGCGTTCGTGGCGTTCCTGATGGTATCGAGCCTCGCGACGTTCAGTTGGTCGTCGCTCAAGCTGCGCCGTAACATCCGGTTCGAGGCGATCGTTGCGTTGGTCGTCGTCGCGGCCGCGCTGGTCTCGGCGCCGTGGCAGACGCTGACGGTGGTTTGCGTCGCCTATCTGGCGACGCTACCGTTCAGCATCCGCAGCTACGGTCGGATCAGGCGGCAACGCGAAGCGGCTGCGGCGCGACCGTAACGGCACGTTGCCGGATCACGCCGCGACGCGACGTCAGGCGGACCGGCGGCAGCGGATCGATCGTCCATTCCGGCCCCTGACGCAGCAGGCGCAGGATGCGGCCGCTCGCCGGCAGGATGGTGGCGACGATCGTTCCCATGGCGATCAGGAACGCGGCGGCGAACAAGGCGTAAGCGAACAGGGCCATCTCGAAACTCCCCGGGACATGCGATTTCAAAAAAACCGCAAAAGGTGCAACATCTTCGCCGAACCACGGTTCCATGGTCCGTTTCTGAACCCTTAATGTTCTCATATCGTTCCAACGTCAAGGCTTGATCGTTGGTACGTTTTGCGCTAACGGCGCCGATCTCAACCCCACATGGGAAGCGCATATACCGGTGCCCGAGCCTTTGGCTCGATAAGGGTTCCTGCTTCCCAGAGGATCAACCGGAAGGAATTATCCTATGGCGGCACCTGTCGTCACCATGCAGGCCCTGCTCGAATCGGGCGCACACTTCGGCCACCAGACCCACCGCTGGAACCCGAAGATGAAGCCGTACATCTTCGGCGATCGTAACGGTGTCCACATCCTCGACCTGTCGCAGACCGTGCCGCTGTTCGCCCGCGCGCTGGAATTCGTCGCGTCGACCGTCGCGTCGGGTGGCAAGGTCCTGTTCGTCGGCACCAAGCGCCAGGCGCAGGAGCCGATCGCCGAAGCAGCCCGCAAGTCGGGCCAGCACTTCGTCAACCATCGCTGGCTGGGCGGCATGCTCACCAACTGGAAGACGATCAGCAACTCGATCAAGCGTCTGAAGGCGCTCGAGGAGCAGCTGTCGGGCGACACGCACGGCCTGACCAAGAAGGAAGTGCTGAACCTGACCCGCGAGAAGGACAAGCTCGAGCTGTCGCTCGGCGGTATCCGCGATCTGGGCGGCATTCCCGACATCATGTTCGTGATCGACGCGAACAAGGAAGAGCTGGCGATCAAGGAAGCCAACACGCTCGGCATCCCGGTCGTCGCGATCCTCGATTCGAACGTGTCGCCGGACGGCATCGCCTTCCCGGTGCCCGCGAACGACGATGCCAGCCGCGCGATCCGTCTGTATTGCGAAGCCGTCGCGATCGCCGCGACCCGCGGTGGTCAGCAGGCGATGGCGCATTCGGGCCGCGATCTGGGCGCGATGGACGAGCCGCCGGCGGAAGAGGCGCTGACCGCCGAGCCGGAAGCGACCGTCGAAGCCTAAGCTGTCACGGAACTGACGTGCGGGCGGGGCAGGGCGGAAATCGCGCTGCCTCGCCCGCAAGCATATCGAACACCAAACAGGAGCCTGATCATGGCAGAAGTTACCGCCGCCGCCGTCAAGGAACTGCGTGAGCGCTCGGGCGCCGGCATGATGGACTGCAAGAAGGCGCTGTCCGAGAATAATGGCGACATGGAAGCCGCCGTCGACTGGCTGCGGACCAAGGGCCTTGCCGCCGTCGCCAAGAAGTCGAGCCGCACCGCGGCCGAGGGTCTGGTCGGCGTTGCCGTCGCCGGCACCAAGGGCGTCGCGATCGAGGTCAACAGCCAGACCGACTTCGTCGCCAAGAACGACCAGTTCCAGGGCTTCGTCCGCGACGTCGTCGCCATCGCACTGGAATCGGGCGATGACATCGAAGCGCTGAAGGGGCAGGCGATGCCGAATGGCGGCACCGTCGAGGACGCGCTGGTCGCCAATATCTCGACCATCGGCGAGAACCAGGTGCTGCGCCGCGCGAAGCGGATCGAAGTCGCCAAGGGCGCCGTGATCCCCTATGTCCACAACGCCGCCGCGCCGGGCCTCGGCAAGATCGGCGTGCTGGTCGCGCTGGAATCGGACGCGGGTGTCGACGTGCTCGAGCCGCTGGGCAAGCAGATCGCGATGCACATCGCCGCTGCCTTCCCGCTGGCGCTGGACGAGAGCGGTCTCGACCAGGACATTCTCGAGCGTGAACGCCAGATCGCGACCGAAAAGGCCGCCGATTCGGGCAAGCCGGCCGATATCATCGCCAAGATGGTCGAAGGCTCGGTGAAGAAGTTCGCCAAGGAAAACGCGCTGCTCAGCCAGCCGATCGTGATGGACGGCAAGACCCCGGTCGCCGACGTCGTCGCCAAGGCGGCGAAGGACGCCGGTACCTCGATCGTGCTGAAGGACTATGTCCGCTTCCAGCTTGGCGAAGGCATCGAGAAGGAAGAGAGCGACTTCGCCGCCGAAGTCGCCGCCACGGCGGGTCTCGCGCGCTAATACGCGCAACCTTTGCCAACTTCGCGGGCCGCGCGGGCACTCTGCCCACGCGGCCCGTTTTGGTATGGGCATAACGTTGCTTGGCTTTGCGGTCGGGCGCGTCTAGGGTCCGCCCCGCTCCCGATAGACCATTTTCGCAGGTGTCATGATCCGTCCTCGCTTCAACCGTGTCCTCCTGAAACTCTCGGGCGAGGTCCTGATGGGATCGGGACAGTTCGGCATCGATCCGGCGATGTGCGAACGCGTCGCGCGCGAGATCAAGGCCGCGCGGGAAGTGGGGCATGAGGTCTGCATCGTCGTCGGCGGCGGCAATATCTTCCGCGGCGTGGCGGGCGCTGCCAAGGGCTTCGAACGTGCCAGCGCCGACTATATGGGCATGCTGGCCACCGTCATGAACGCGCTGGCGATGCAGAACGCGCTCGAACAGATGGGCGTCGAGACCCGCGTGCAGTCGGCGATCCCGATGGCATCGGTGTGCGAACCCTATATCCGCCGCCGCGCGGTGCGGCACATGGAAAAGGGTCGCGTCGTGATCTTCGCCGCCGGCACCGGCAGCCCGTTCTTCACCACCGATACCACCGCTGCGTTGCGTGCCGCCGAAATGGGCTGCGAGGCGCTGTTCAAGGGCACGAGCGTCGACGGCGTCTATGATGCCGATCCCAAGAAGGTGCCGACTGCCAAGCGTTACGACACGCTCGGCTTCGGCCGCGTGCTGGCCGACGACCTGAAGGTCATGGACGCATCGGCAGTTGCGCTGTGCCGCGACAACAATATCCCGATCGTCGTCTTCAACATTCGTGACGAAGGCAATCTCGCCGCCGTGCTGGCGGGCGAGGGTGTGTCGACGATCGTCCAGAACAACGCTTGAATTAGAAGGAAGTCGGTTATGGCCGCATATAACAAGGCCGATCTGGAACGCCGCATGGCCGGCGCAGTCGAATCGCTGAAGGGTGATCTGGGCGGCCTTCGCACCGGACGCGCGGCGGTATCGCTGCTCGATCCGGTCATGGTCGAAGTCTATGGCGCGCACATGCCGCTGAACCAGGTCGCGACCGTTTCGGCCCCGGAGCCGCGCATGTTGTCGGTACAGGTGTGGGACAAGTCGAATGTCGGCCCGGCCGACAAGGCGATCCGTTCGGCGGGCCTCGGTCTTAATCCGATCGTCGATGGCCAGACGCTGCGCCTGCCGATCCCCGACCTGACCGAGGAACGCCGTAAGGAACTGGCGAAGCTCGCCGGCAAATATGCGGAGTCGGCACGCATCGCGGTGCGCAACGTCCGGCGCGACGGCATGGAAAGCCTGAAGACCGACGAGAAGAAGGGCGTTTATTCGGAAGACGAGCGCAAGCGCCACGAAACCGAGGTGCAGAAGCTGACCGACGCGACTATTGCCGAACTCGATGCTGCGGCCAACGCCAAGGAAAAGGAAATTCTCGGCAAGTGACGTCGTTCGCCGCTCGCGCTTCGGTTCCGGCGGACGATCGCGCGGCGCCGGGGCTGCCCCATTCCGCGCCGATCCCGCGCCATGTCGCGATCATCATGGACGGCAATGGCCGCTGGGCGAAGGCCCGGCGCCTGCCGCGGATCGCCGGCCATCGGCAGGGTGTGGAAGCGGTGCGGCGCATCGCGCGGGCGGCACGCGAACAGGGTGTCGAGGCGCTGACCCTCTACGCCTTTTCCTCGGAGAATTGGCGTCGTCCCGAACAGGAGATCGGCGACCTGATGGGGTTGCTGCGCCATTTCCTGAAGAGCGAGATCGACGAACTGCACCGCGAAGGCGTGCGGCTGCGAATCCTCGGCAATTACCAGGCATTGCAGCCCGATCTGGTCAAGCTGATCGACAATGCGGTCGCGCGGACCGCGACCAATAATGGTCCGATTCTCGCCATCGCGCTCAACTATGGCGCGCAGGCCGAACTGGTCGCGGCGGCCCGTCGTCTGGCGGAGCGGGTCGCGGCCGGGATGCCGGTATCGGCGATCGACGAAGCGGCGATCGACCGTGAACTCGATACCCACGACCTGCCGCCGCTCGACCTGATGATCCGGACGTCGGGCGAACAGCGGCTGTCGAATTTCCTGTTGTGGCAGGCGGCCTATGCCGAACTGCTGTTCGTCGACACGCTGTGGCCGGATTTCGACGGCGCGGCGCTGGCGGAGGCCATCGCTGCCTATGGCCGGCGGCAGCGCCGGTTCGGGGGCTTGTGACGCCCGAACCCGTTACCGACCCCGTAGCGCGCCGCAAGTCCGACCTCGCCACCCGCACGTTCGCCAGCGTCGGCATGATCGCCGTCGCCGCGACGGCATTGTGGCTCGGCGGCTTCGCCTTCTGGCTGCTGGTCGCGCTCGGGACCTTGTTCATGATGGCCGAATGGGCCGATCTGCACAAAGTGTCGCGCGAGCATAAGCGTCTGGCGCAACTGGCTTTGACCGTGCCGCTGGCGATCCTGTCGCCGCTGGCGGCGGGAGCGGGGTTCCTCGCGTTCGGGCTCATCATCGGGGCGGCGTTCTTCATCATCATCACGACCGGCCTGCCCAAGCTTGCCCGAGGGATTGTCTATTGCGGTTTTCCGGCACTGGCGGTCGTGTTCCTGCGCGATCGGCCGGACGGATTGCTGCTCGCCTTCTGGGCGATGGCGCTGGTCTGGGCATGCGACATCGGCGCCTATTTCGCCGGACGGACGATCGGCGGACCGAAGCTCGCGCCGACGATCAGCCCGAACAAGACTTGGGCGGGTCTGATCGGCGGGGTCATTGCCGCCTCGGTGCTGGGCGGCGCGTTGCAATATGCCGGCCTGCCGCTGCACCTCGTGCTGGCGACACCGTTGCTGGCGGTGCTGGCACAGGCGGGCGACCTTTATGAAAGCCAGTTGAAGCGTGCCGCCGGGGTCAAGGATTCGGGCAATGTGCTGCCCGGTCATGGCGGCGTGATGGACCGGCTCGACGGGCTGGTGCCGGTCGCGCCGGCGGCGGCACTGATGCTGTTGGCAGGACTGTATCTGGCATGAAGCGCGTAAGCATATTGGGTGCGACCGGATCGGTCGGCACGTCGACGCTCGACCTGATCGAGCGCGCGCCGGGCGATTTCGAGGTCGAAGCGCTGACCGCGCATCGCGACGTTGCCAGGCTGGCGGCGGCGGCGCGGCGGGTCGGCGCGAAGCTGGCGGTGGTCGGCGACGAAGCCTGCCTGCCCGCACTGCGCGACGCGCTCGGCGACAGCGGCATCGAAGCGGCGGGCGGCGAGCAGGCGGTGATCGATGCCGCGGCGCGTGCCGTCGACTGGACCATGGCGGCGATCGTCGGCACCGCAGGGTTGAAGCCGGTGATGGCGGCACTCGCGCGCGGTGGCGCGGTCGCGCTCGCCAACAAGGAAGCGCTGGTGTCGGCTGGCGAGGTGATGATGGCGGCTGCGACCCGCGGCGGCACCACGCTGCTGCCGGTCGACAGCGAACACAACGCCGTCTTCCAATGCCTCGACGATTGCCCGCCCGAGCGCATCCGCCGCATCATCCTGACCGCGAGCGGTGGCCCGTTCCGCGAACGCTCGCTGGCGGAGATGCAGGGCATCACCCCCGAACAGGCGGTGGCGCATCCCAATTGGTCGATGGGCGCCAAGATTTCGGTCGATTCGGCGACGATGATGAACAAGGGGCTCGAACTGATCGAGGCCTATCATCTGTTCCCGGTAACGCCCGAACAACTGGACGTGCTGGTCCATCGCCAGTCGGTCATCCATTCGATGGTCGAATATGTCGATGGGTCGACACTCGCCCAACTCGGATCGCCCGATATGCGCGTGCCGATCGCGCACGCGCTGGCATGGCCCGACCGGATGGCGACGCCGTGCGAACGCCTTGATCTGGCACGCATCGGCCGGCTCGATTTCGAAGCGCCCGACATGGAACGCTTTCCGGCGCTGGCGCTGGCCCGTGCCGCATTGTCGGCCGGTGGCGGGCGTCCGGCGATTCTGAACGCCGCCAACGAGGTCGCGGTCGCCGCGTTTCTCGACCGGCGGATCGGTTTCCTCGAAATTGCCGCAATCGTCGGTGATGTCTTGCAGCGCTTCGACCCGGCAGGGCCGCAGACGCTCGACGCCGTGCTGGCGATCGATGCCGAAGCGCGTGCATTGGCACGGGAGCGTGTGAAGGATTGCGCGGCTTGATCGAATCCCCGGGGTTGCTGATTACCGTCGTCGCGTTCCTGCTGGTGCTGGGGCCGCTCGTGTTCCTGCACGAACTGGGTCATTATGCGGCAGGGCGCTGGTTCGGCGTGAAGGTCGATGCGTTCGCAGTCGGCTTCGGCAAGGAAATCGCCGGCTTTACCGACCGGCAGGGCACGCGGTGGAAGTTCGGATGGCTGCCGCTGGGCGGCTATGTCCGCTTTGCCGGCGATATGAACCCGGCGTCGCAACCCGACGCCGAATGGCTGCAACTCCCGGCCGCCGAGCGTGCGCGGACGTTTCAGGCCAAGCCGGTGTGGCAGCGCGCGATCATCGTCGCGGCGGGGCCGGCGGTGAACCTGTTGCTTGCCGTCGCGATCCTCGGTGGCTTTGCCGCAGCCTATGGCGTCGACCGGACGCCGGCGACGATCGGGCGGGTGGTCGAGGGCAGCGCGGCAGCGCGCGCGGGTTTGGAGGCGGGCGATCGTATCACCGCGATGGGCGGCCGGTCGATCGACACCTTCTCCGACCTGTCCTTCTATACCGTCATGCGCCCCAACGAGCGCGTCCGCGTCGACTATCTGCGCGGCGATGCCGCGCGCCAGACCGAAGCGACGATCGGCGCCGTGCGCCAGCGCGACCGTTTCGGCAACGAGGCGCAGATCGGCCGCTTCGGCATCGAACGGGGCGACCCGGTCTTCGTCTCGGTCCCGATCTGGCAGGCGCCGGCCGAGGGCGTACGCATGGTCGGCAGCATCCTGCGCGGGACAGTCGACGGGCTGGTCCAGATCATTACCGGCCGGCGGTCGGTCGAGGAAATGGGCGGCCCGCTGCGCATTGCGAAGGCATCGGGCGAGCAATTCTCGCTCGGATGGCCGGCGCTGGTGACGTTCGTGGCGTTCGTTTCGATTAATCTTGGATTCATCAACTTGTTGCCAGTTCCGATGCTGGATGGCGGGCACCTGTTGTTCTACGCGATCGAGGCGGTGAAGCGGGGGCCGGTCCGTCCGCAGACGATGGAATGGGCGTTTCGCGGTGGATTGGCCCTGTTGCTGGCATTGATGATCTTCGTCACGGTGAACGATCTGGGGGCGTTCGGCGTGTGGCAGGGGCTGGCCGGCTTGATCGGCTGACGTGGTTAGGGCAGGGCGCGAACGTCCTGTGGTAAAAGTTCCTCCGGTTGGGGTGGGTTTGGTGACGCTAAGCAAGTTTTCGATTCATGGCGTGCGCGGTGCCGCGCTGCTCGCGGGCACGATGCTCTCGGGCACGGCGTTGGCGCAGACCCAGCCTGCGCCCGCCGCTGCGCCCACGGTACGCCCGCCCGCCGCACAGGCACCTGCCGCCCCCGTCGCGCCGGTTCGCACCATTCGCTCGCTCCGCGTCGAGGGAGCGCAGCGCATCGAACCCGATACGGTACTGTCCTATACCAAGCTGCGGATCGGCATTCCGTATACGGCGGAGACCCTCGATCAGGCGATCAAGGACCTCTACGCCTCCGATCTGCTGGCCAATGTCGAAATCACGGGTGTCGAGACTGGCGACATCGTCGTCGTGGTCAGAGAGAATCCGATCATCAACCGCGTGGTGCTGGAAGGCAACAAGCGGCTGAAGGACGACAAGATCACCAAGGAGATCAAGCTCGCCCCGCGGCAGATCTTCACCCGGACCGCCGTTCGCGCCGACGTCGCGCGCATCATCGAACTGTATCGCCGGCAGGGCCGCTTCGCCGCGAACGTCGAGCCGAAGATGGTCATGCTCGACCAGAACCGCGTCGACGTGATCTTCGAGATCAGCGAAGGGGCGAAGTCCAAGGTCCGCCAGATCAACATCCTCGGCAACGAGGTGTTCAGCGACAGCCAGTTGCGCGGCGAGATGGCGACCAAGGAATCGCGGCCGTGGCGCATCTTCAGCTCGAACACGAGCTACGATCAGGACCGGCTGGCCTATGACCAGCAGAAGCTGCGCCAATTCTACCTGACCGAAGGCTATGCCGATTTCCGCGTGATTTCGGCGGTCGCCGAACTGACGCCGGACAAGGAAGACTTCATCATCACCTATGTGGTGGAGGAAGGTCCGCGCTATAAGTTCGACGAGGTAAAGGTCGAGAGCGCGATCCGCGACTTCGACAATGCGGCGCTGACCAAGACGCTGCCGATGAAGAAGGGCGACTGGTACAACGCCAAGCAGGTCGAGGACACGATCGACCAGCTGAGCGAATATGCCGGCCTGTTCGGCTACGCTTTTACCGACGTTCGCCCGGATTATGTGCCGGATCGCGAAAAACATACGATGTCGATCACCTTCGTCCTGAACGAAGCGAACCGCACCTATGTCGAAAAGATCAACATCACCGGCAACACCCAGACGCAGGACCGCGTCATCCGCCGCGAATTCCGCGTGGCGGAGGGCGATGCGTTCAATGCCTTCCTCATCAAGCGTTCGCAGGACCGCATCAATTCGCTCGGCTATTTCCAGGACAAGTTCGAGATCGAGCGCACCGAAGGGTCGGCTCCCGATCGCATCGTGCTCGGCGCGAATGTCGAGGAAAAGTCGACGGGCGAACTGACGCTGTCGGCGGGCTTCTCCAGCCTCGAACGCTTCATCATCCAGGCGTCGATCCGCCAGCGGAATTTCCGCGGCAAGGGGCAGGATCTGCAGGCGTCGGTCAATTATTCGACCTATCAGAAGTCGGTCGAACTCGGCTTCACCGAACCCTATCTGTTCGACAAGAACATTGCGCTGGGCGGTACGCTCTTCCGCCGCGATTTCAACTCGTTCAACTTCCTCGGCACCGGCCGCAACTCGCTCTATTCGCAGATTTCGACTGGCGGGCAGATCGTCGCCAGCGTGCCGCTAACCGAATTCTGGACGCTGTCGGGCCGGTATCAGTTGAGCCAGGACAATGTCGGGCTGGACGAGGCGACCTATTTCACCAACGGCGTCTGCGATCCGTTGAAGGCCGGACGCTATCTGTGCGATTCGATCGGCAATCGGCTGACCAGCATGGTCGGTGCGAACCTGATCTTCGACAATCTCAACAATCGTCTGCGTCCGTCGCGCGGGCAGCGGTTGGTGACCGGGCTCGATTTCGCCGGTCTGGGCGGCGACGTGCGTTTCGCGCGCATCCGTGGCGATTTCGACAAATACTGGAATGTTGGCGGCTTCATCCTGTCGGCCGGCATCGAGGGCGGCTATATCCACTCGCTGCAGAAGAGCGCGGGCGAGGGGATCGATCCGGTCCGCATCGTCGACCGCTTCTACCTCGGCGAACCCCAGTTCCGCGGCTTCGACATTCGCGGCGTCGGCCCGCGTATCCAGCGCCAGCAATATACCGGATCGGTCGCGAGCGGCGATCAGGCATTGGTAACCGCGCGCGAACAGGTGCTGAACGACCCGTTGGGCGGCAAGGCCTATTATCTCGGCAAGATCGAACTCGAACCGCCGCTGGGTTCGGGCATCGCCGAACTGGGGTTGCGGCCGTCGATCTTCGTGCAGGCGGGTGCGCTGTTCGGCGTCACCCGGCCGCGCCCGACGCTGGCGTTCGAGCAGGCGCGCAATGCCGACGGGACGTTGCAGTTCAACAAGGACGGGTCGCCGTCGTTGCTGCCGTTCAGCTCGCCGATCAAGACCTCGGACGGGTTGCAGGTCTATAATAACCAGTTCACCGATGGTTCGGGCTCGCCGGCGATCCGCCAGACGACCTGCGCGGTCGGCTATTCGTCGACGATCGGCGGTACCTGTGTCGGCGGCGAGCCGAACACCGTCGCCATCAACACGACCCAGCCCTTCCTCGAACAGTTCCTCGGCGATTCGGCTCGTCCGCGCCTGTCGATCGGTATCGGCGTGAACTGGAACTCGCCGTTCGGCCCGCTGCGGATCGATCTGGCCAAGGCGTTGCTGAGCCAGCCGGGCGACGACAAGAAACTCATCACTTTCAACGTAGGAACTCAATTCTGATGCGTAGCCTTACCAAGGCGGCGATCGCCGCATTCGTCTTTGCCGCTCCGACCGCACCGGCCTTCGCGCAGGCGCTGCCCGACGCGAAGATCGCCGTCGTCGATTCGGAGCGGATCTTCCGCGACTGCACCGCATGCAAGGCGGCAACGACCCAGCTTCAGTCGCAGCGTCAGCAGCTTCAGTCGCTGGCCACCTCGCTCGGTCAGCCGTTGCAGACCGAAGCACAGTCGCTGCAGACCGCCGTCAATGCCGCCAAGGGCAACCCCGACGCCGCGCTCCAGACGCGCATCCGCACCTTCGAACAGCGTCAGCAGCAGGCGCAGCAGCAGATCGGCCAGCAGGAACAACAGGTCCAGCGCAACATCGCCTATGTTCGTGAACAGATCGGCACCCGCCTCGGCCCGATCATCACCCAGATCGCGCAGCAGCGCGGCGCCACGCTGGCGGTGGACAAGGGCAACAGCTTCTACAACGCGCCGGCGACCGAAATCACCGATGCGGTGCTTGCAGCTCTCAACACCCAGCTGCCGAGCGTCAGCGTGACCGCGCCGGCGCAGGCCGCTCCGGCTGCCGCTGCACCCGCCGCCGGCACGCGTCCGGCACCGGCAGGCCGCTGATCGTGGAAGGGGAGGCGACCTCGATCGGACCGCTCGACATCACGCGCGTGATGGCGGCGATCCCGCATCGCTATCCCATGTTGCTGGTCGACCGTGTCGTGGAATTGATCCCCGACCGGTCGATCACCGCGATCAAGGCGGTGACGATCAACGAAGGCTTTTTCCAGGGACATTTCCCCGGCCGTCCGATCATGCCGGGCGTGCTGATCGTCGAGGCGCTGGCGCAGGCCGCCGGCATCCTCGCGGTCGAAAGCCTCGGCCTCGCCGGTTCGGGCAAGCTGGTCTATTTCATGTCGATCGACGGCGTGAAGTTCCGCAAGCCGGTCGAACCGGGCGTGTTGCTCACGCTGGAGGCCGAATTCGTGCAGAAGCGCGCGCGCGTCTGCAAATTCGCGGGCAAGGCGCGCATCGATGGCGACCTTGCCGCCGAATGCGAGTTCACCGCGATGATCGCCGATCCGCCCAAGGCGTAAATCCGCGCCGATCATTGCTATTTGGGGCGCGTCCGTGTACGGGCGCGCCTTCCTGTTTCCAGGCTGGTCGGAACCAGCCGCTCGCGGAGAAGACCGATGAAGAAAGACACGCATCCCGACTATCACATGATCAAGGTCCAGATGACCGACGGCACCGTGTTCGAAACCCGCTCCACCTGGGGCAAGGAAGGCGACACGATGCAGCTCGACATCGACCCGCTGGCGCACCCGGCATGGACCGGCGGCCGTGGCCAGATGCTGGATTCGGGTGGTCAGGTCGCACGCTTCAACAAGCGTTTCGGCGGTCTCACGCTCGGCAAGAAGTAAGCCGAAGGCGCCCCGGCGCCGAGCACTTCGCGAAAGGCCGCGGTGGCGTCTGCTACCGCGGCCTTTTGTCGTTCGGGGGAATGCGCGGTTTGCTTCTTCTTCATTCGCGCGCAGGCGGAAATCCATAGCCGCTGCCGTTTCGACTTGAGGCGCAACATCCGCGCATATGGATTCCCGCCTTCGCGAGACCCCTGCGAAAGTCACTCGATCGCCTGAAAACTGCCGTACCCCGGCAAAGGCCGGGGTCCAGTTGGGAAGGCCTTTCCGCACCTTGCCACCGTCCCCCAACTGGGCCCCGGCCTCCGCCGGGGTACGAAAAGGGGCTTTCGCATAGGTCCTGCCTGCGCGGGTATGACGATGCTGCGTCGGACGAGCCGGGGATCGCCGTCTTCGCGATCCCCGGTGGCGGCGTTAGCGCCCGCGATTGTCGAGCGTTGCCGCTGCCAGTTGCACGCTCGTCCGTGCGACGATGTCGGTCGCGCTGTTGGCCAGCAGCAGGTGATACGTCCCGCCTGCGATCTTCCAGCCGCGCGTCTGGCTGTCGAACGTCGCCAGCAGACGCGGATCGACGGTCACGTCGACGGTCCGGCTTTCGCCGGGTGCCAGATCGACCTTGGCGAAGCCGCCCAGTCGCTTGGGCGCTTCCCAACCGGTGCCGGCGACGTACAATTGTGCCAGCCCTTTGCCACGCACCTTCCCCGCATTGGTGATGGTGAAGCGCGCCTGCACGCTTTTGCCGGCCGGTTGGGCGGTCAGGCCGCCGAGCGTAAAGCTGGTATAGGACAGGCCGTATCCGAACGGGAACAACGGCTTGGCGCCGGTCTTGTCGAACCACTTATAGCCGACCGCCGCCCCTTCGATATTGTAGTTGCTCATCGGATGCGAATCACGGTCGAGCTTCGGATCGCCCTCGATCACCGGACGCGGCAGTTGCGTCAGCGATGCCGGGAAGGTCGCGGGCAAATGCCCCGACGGATTGACCTCGCCGGTCAGCACGCGCGCGATCGCCTCACCGCCCGACGTGCCCGGATACCATGCCTCCAGCACCGCGCCGACCCGGCCGAGCCATGGCATCAGCACCGGGCCGCCGGTTTCGAGCACGACCACCGTCCTGCGGTTGGCACGGGCGACCGCGTCGATCAGCGCATCCTGATTGTCGGGCAGGTTCAGGTTCGGTGCGTCGATCGACTCGCCGGTCCATTGTTCGCCGAACACGATCACGACATCGGCCTTGCGCGCGGCGGTCGCCGCGGCCTTCACGTCCTTGCCGTCGAGATAGGTGACCTGCGCCTTGGTGCGTGCCTGCAACGCCTTCATCGGCGAGGAGGGGTGGTAGAGCTTCGGCCCCGGAAAGCCGCCCGGATATTCATCGGCGACGGCAAGCCCGTTGACCGGGCCGCCATGCGGATAGACCTGGCTCGACCCGCCGCCGGACAGCACGCCGACATGGGCATGGGCACCGATCAGCAGGATCGAATTCGCGGTCGACGCCAGCGGCAACAGCCCGGCGCTGTTCTTGAGCAAGACGATGCCTTCCTCGGCATCGGCGCGGGTGACGGCGGCGTGGGCGGCATAATCGATCGTCGTCGCCCGGTCGCCCGCGACCGGCGTGTCGAACAGCCCGTTCCTGAACATCGCCCACAGGATGCGCCGCGCCATGTCGGTCGCCCGCGCCTCCGGAACATAACCGTTATTCACCGCTTCGCGCAGCGCGTCGGCGAAATAGGGTGAGCGATCGAACGCCCATCCCGATTGCTGGTCCAGCCCGGCATTGGCGGCCTGCGTCGTCGAATGGGTCGCGCCCCAATCGGACATGACATAGCCCTTATAGCCCCAGTCCTTTTTCAAGGTGCGGTTTAGCAGCCAGTCATTCTCACAGGCATAGAAGCCGTTGACGCGGTTGTAGGAACACATGACCGATCCGGGATCGCCCGCCTCGATCGCAAATTCGAACGCGAGCAGGTCCGACTGGCGTGCCGCTGCTTCGTCGATGCGATGGTCGATGTTGAAGCGGTTGGTTTCCTGCCCGTTGAAGGCGTAATGCTTCATCGTCGAGATGACGTTCTGCGACTGGATGCCCTTGATCTCATGGCCGGTGATGATGCCGGCGAGCAGCGGATCTTCGCCGCCATATTCGAAATTCCGGCCGTTGCGCGGTTCGCGCATCAGGTTCATGCCGCCCGCCAGTTGCACGTTGAAGCCCGAGAGGAACGCCTCGCGCCCGATCATCGCGCCGCCCGCCTGTGCGACCTCCGGGTTCCACGTCGCGGCAGTGGCGATACCCGATGGCAGCGAAGTGCGCAGGCGCGGCGTCGGCGACCGCTGGGTCGCGACACCTAGTCCGGCATCGGTCTGCCACTGACCCGGAATACCGAGCCGCGGAATGCCGGGAATATAGCCCGCCGAATCGGGCAGGCCGTCCTTCGGCATCTCGTAATTCTTGATCGGCGTGCGCTGCCAATCGGCCTTGGTCGAGAAATAGCCGAAGGTGAGCTGCAATTTCTCGTCGAGCGTCATTTCCTTCAGCACCAGTTCGGTGCGGGCATCGGCGTCGAGTGCGCGGTTCATCCATGGCCGCGCCTGCGGGCCGTCGGCCGGGCGGGTCGCGGCCTGCGGCGCGTTGTTGGTCGTCTGCGCCAACGCGGGGGCGGTGGTGAGCAGCGTGCTGCCGAGCAGGGCGGCGATTCGAAGGGATGGGGACATCGACAGGGTCTTTCGCGAAGGGGACGAGGGGGCGATCAGGCGGGACGGGGCGATTGCGGTAGGGAGTCGTCCGGCAAAACGAAGCCGGGGCGGACCATGATGGCGTGGCGCGATGCGGCGCATATCGTACCCTTTCCCCTCTCCCCGCGCGCCATGTCGGCGTCGTCGTGATGGTCGCTGTGATAGCGTTGTCAGACCCGGTAAATCAATCCGTCCCTAGGCGGGCGAGGCAAGCCCGCGACGGCGAGCAATATTTCGGTATTTAACCGCATTTTCGGTTTCGATGCCTATGCGCAGCCTACCAGTTTTCAGGGGGCGGCGTGACACATCCCATCTTCTACGATGCCAGCGGGCGGCGTGCCCGGTGGGTGCGGTGGGGTGCGACGATCATGGTCGTCGCCTTGCTGGGGATCGTCGCGCTGGTCGTATCGGCACTGACGCGGATGCCGCAGCGTGCGGCGCTGGCGCTGCCCGAGGATGCCGCACGTCCGCGCGCGATCGCCGTCGCGCCGGTGAAGACCGCCCCCGGCCCGTGGTTGCCGGCGGGGCAGGCGACGGCCCCGGCACGGCATCTGCCGGTGCTCGGCTTCTACATGCCGTGGGACGCGGCGTCGCGCCAGTCGCTGCTCGCCCATGTGGACGAGGTCGACTGGCTGGCGCCCGGCCTCGCATCGGTTTCGGGGCGTGATCATCGCTTTGCCTATGAAAGCGACGACTATCTCCACCGCGTGCTGGCACGGGCCAAGCGGCCACCCGCGCTCATTCCGATGGTGCAGAACGCCCGCGAGGACGGCAGCTGGGACGGCCCCGGCACCGCTGCGTTGCTGGCCGATGCCCCCGCGCGTCGCCGGTTCGCGGCACAGATTGAGGCGATGGTCGCAGCGGAGCGGGGCACCGGCGTCATGCTCGACCTCGAAAGCCTGCCCGCGACCGCCCACGCCGATTACCGGCGGTTCCTGTCCGAACTGCGCACGCGCTTCGCCCGGCGCCATTGGCAGGTGATGATCGCCGCGCCGGTCGCCGACGCCGAATGGGACCTCGCCCGCTATGCCAGGGTCGTCGATCGGCAGGTGCTGATGGCCTATGACGAACATTGGATGGGGGGCGAGGCGGGACCGATCGCGTCGCAGCCATGGTTCGCGCAGGTCGTGGCCGACGCATTGCGCAGCGCCGGCCCCGGCGCGATCGTCGCGCTCGGCAACTATGGCTATGACTGGACCGGCCGCACGACCGTTCCCCTCAGCGTCGGCGATGCGTGGAACCTCGCGCGACAGGCCGGCACCGTCCCGCAATTCGATCGGGCGAGCGGCAACTGGCATTTCGCCTATCGCCAGAAGGGCCGCGACCATCGGGTCTGGTTGCTCGATGCCGTCACCGCCGCCAACCAGCTTCGCGCCGCATCGTCGGCGGGTGCGCAGGCGGTGGCGCTGTGGCGGATGGGCAGCGAGGACCCGCATTTCTGGACCGTCGCGCGGACCGGCTCCGCCGCCGGGGCCGAAAGCTTGCCGAAGCCCGCCGGGGTGACGCTGATCGGGCAGGGGGAAGTCTTGCGACTGGATGCCGGGGCGACCGCCGGCCAACGCTCGCTGCGCCACGACGCCAGCGGCATGGTCCGCGCGGCGCGGGTCGATCGTCTGCCCGGACCCGATATCGTGCAGCGGACCGGCGCGCAGCGGCGCATGGTCGCGCTGACCTTCGACGACGGCCCCGACCCGGTGTGGACCCCGAAAATCCTCGACGTGCTGAAGCGCGAGGGCGCCCCCGCCACCTTCTTCGTCACCGGCGCCAATGCGCTGGGGCAGGGGCCGATCCTGCGCCGGATCGTCGACGAGGGGAGCGAACTGGGCAACCACAGCACGTCGCACGCGAACCTGTCGCACCGCACGCCGGAGGCGATCCGGCTGGAACTGACCGCGACCGAACGGCTGGTCGAGGCCTATACCGGCCGGGCGATGCGGCTGTTCCGTCCGCCGTTCCTCGGCGACGCCGATCCCGATCGCCGCGACGAACTGCACGCGACGCGGGTCGGGGCGGAACTCGGCTATCTGACCGTCGGCTTGAACGTCGATCCGCATGACTGGCAGACGCCGTCGCCCGAACAGATCATCGCGCGAACGATCGAGCAGGTCGAGGCCGGCACGGCCGATCGCCCGACCCGCATCGTGCTGCTGCACGATTCCGGCGGCGACCGCAGCGGCACGCTGGCGGCGTTGCCCGGCATCATTCGCGGCCTGCGCGCGCGGGGCTATGAACTGGTCGGCGTGTCGCTGCTGGCAGGACTGTCGCGCGATCAGGTGATGCCGGTGCTGAAGGGGGCGCAGGCGAGCGAGGCGGCGAGCGCGCGCGGCCTGTTTGGCGGGGTCAGCCTGACCCGCGACCTGGTGATGACGGCGTTCCTGCTGGTGATCGCGATCGGCATCGCGCGGTCGGTGGCGCTGGCCGGGCTGGCGTTGCGCGCGTCACGCCGGGACGGTCCGCCGCCTGCCGCGCCACATCTGATCCCGACCTCGGTCTCGGTCCTAATCCCGGCATTCAACGAGGCGCGCGTGATCGAGGCGTCGGTGCGTCGTATCCTCGGCAGCGTCGGCGTACGGATCGACGTGATCGTGATCGACGACGGGTCGTCCGACGGCACGTCCGACATCGTGGAGGCGGCGTTCGGCATCGACCCGCGCGTGCGGCTGTTGACGCTGGAAAATGGCGGGAAGGCGCGCGCGCTCAACGCCGGGTTGCAGATGGCGAGGGGCGACGTGGTCGTCGCCCTCGACGCCGATACCCAGTTCGAACCCGATACCATCGCCCGCCTGCTGCGCTGGTTCGCCGATCCGGCGATCGGCGCCGTCGCGGGCAATGCGAAGGTCGGCAACCGCGTGAACGTCATCACCCGCTGGCAGGCGCTCGAATATATCACCGCCCAGAATCTGGAACGGCGCGCGCTGCATGCGCTGGGCGCGGTGACGGTCGTGCCGGGTGCGGTCGGGGCGTGGCGACGCGCGGCGCTCGACGCGGTCGGCGGCTATCCCGACGATACGCTGGCCGAGGATCAGGACCTGACCATCGCCATCCAGCGTGCCGGCTGGCGAGTCGCCTGCGACTTGGAAGCGATCGCATGGACCGAGGCGCCGGAAACGGCGCGGGCGCTGTTCCGCCAGCGCTATCGCTGGGCCTATGGCACGTTGCAGTGCCTGTGGAAGCATCGTGCGATCATCGGGCGGGGGCGTCCGCGCGGGCTGGCGATGCTGGGCCTGCCGCAGGCGCTGGTGTTCCAGCTGCTGTTCTCGCTTGCCGCGCCGTTGATCGACCTGGCCTTGCTCGCCAGCATCGTCACGACCGCATGGCGGATCGCCGATCGCGGTTGGGATGCGGCGGGGGGCGATGCTGGTTGGGTCGCGCTGCACTGGGCTGCATTCACTGGCATCGATCTCGCCTGCGGCTGGGTCGCCTATCGTCTGGAAGGACGGGGCGAACGACTGCCCGTGCTTCGCATGCTGGCGCAACGCTTCGGCTATCGACAGTTGCTCTATGCGGTCGTCCTGCGCGCCGTAACGGCGGCGCTGACCGGTCCGAAGGTTGGCTGGGGCAAGCTGGAGCGCCGCGGAAGCGTCACGACTTCCGAGGATGGTTCGGTAGTGGCGTCGATCGGGGAGCGGGCGGCGCGGCCGGTCGCAGCCGAAATCGCTGCTGCCGCATGAAGCTGTGGCACTTGTTGACACACCCGGTGCGCTGCAGGAGATGTTCGCGATGACCGGACGACATACCAGCAACGTATCGCTGACGCCCGAACTCAAGGCGTTCATCGCGGAGGCCGTGGCGGGCGGCGACTATGCCAATGCCAGCGAGGTCGTCCGCGCCGGTTTGCGTGCGTTGCGCAACGGCGCGGCGGGACGCGGGGTGTTGGCGAAGGACTGGCCGGCGGCGGACGGGGAATGCGCCGCGCTGATCCGGACGCGAAACTGGGCCGACTTCCCGCTCGGAACGCCGGCCGACTGGCCGCCCGAAATGCGCGCGACGATCGCCAACATCGTCAATTCGCCGGTCGCCAAGATGCTCATGTGGGGACCGGACCACATCCTGTTCTACAACGACGCCTATCGCGCGATCGTCGGCGACCGCCATCCGCAGGTGTTCGCCACCCCGGTGGAGCAGGCATTCCCTGAGCTGTGGGAGCATCTTCGTATCGTCCTGCCGGCGGCGCTGCGCGGGCAGAGCCAGTCGTTTCTCGATCGGACGACCGTTCTGTCGCGTGCTTGCGAATCGAAAACGTTCACGCTCGATCTTCACTACACGCCTGTGGTCGACGGGCGCGGGGTAGCCGGCGGGGTACTCTGCACGGTCGTCGACAATAGCGCACGCAAGGCGATCGAATCCCGCCTGGCGGCGAGCGAGGCGGAGCTGCGTCGCATCGCCGACGCCGTGCCGATGCTCGTATCCTATATCGACTCCGACCATCGCTACCGCTTCACCAATGCGCATTACGAAGGCTGGTTCGGGGGCGAGCCGGATGCGATGGTCGGACGCCATATCCGCGACGTGATCGGCGAGGAAATGTATCGCGACCGCCGGGCCGATATCGAGCGGGCGTTGACCGGCGAACCGGTGGTCGGTGAAACGGTCTTGCACCATCAGGCACTCGGCCCCCGCGCGGTGGAGATCCGGTACGTTCCGCATCAGGACGACACCGGCGAGACGGTCGGTGCCTATATCCTGGGTATCGACATTACCGAACGCGCCCGCGACGCCGCCGCAATCAAGGCGAGCAACGCACGCTTCCGCACGGCGATGCAGGCCGTGCACGGGGTGTTGTGGACCAACAGCGCGGATGGCCGGATGGTCGGCGAACAGCCCGGCTGGGCGGCGCTGACCGGGCAGTCGTACGACGAATATCAGGATTTCGGCTGGGCATCGGCGGTCCATCCCGACGATGCGCAGGGATCGGTCGACGCGTGGAACATCGCGGTCGCCGCGCGGAGCATGTTCGTCCACGAACATCGCGTCCGGCGGCGCGACGGCGAATGGCGTACCTTCGCCATTCGCGCGCTGCCGATCCTTGATGGCGCGGGCGAGATCACCGAATGGGTCGGGGTCCATACCGACATCTCGCACCGCCGGGCGGCGGAGGCGGCACTGCGCGAGCAGGCCGACAATCTCGCACAGCAGGTGCGGCATCGCGAGCGCGCCGAGGAACAGCTTCGCAGCCTCAACGAAACGCTCGAAAGCCGGGTGATCGCCGAAATCGCGGAACGCCGTCAGGCCGAGGCGCAACTGGCGCAGGCGCAGAAGATGGAGACCGTCGGTAAGCTGACCGGCGGGGTCGCGCATGATTTCAACAATCTGCTGCAGGTGGTCGGCGGCAACCTGCAATTGCTGGCCCGCGACGTGGTCGGCAACGCAAAGGCCGAACGCCGCGTCGAAAATGCGATGGCCGGCGTATCGCGCGGGGCGCGGCTGGCCAGCCAGTTGCTGGCGTTCGGGCGGCGACAGGCGCTGGAGCCGAAGGTGGTCAACGTCACCCGCTTCGTGCAGGGCATGGACGACATGCTGCGCCGGGCGATCGGCGAGGCGATCGAGATCGAAACCGTCTTTGCCGGCGGCCTGTGGAATACCTTCATCGATCCCGGCCAAATCGAGAATGCGCTGCTGAACCTCGCCATCAATGCCCGCGATGCGATGGACGGGCGCGGCAAGCTGACCATCGAACTGGCCAACGCGCATCTGGACGACGCTTACGCCCGTACGCACGAAGAGGTGGTGCCGGGGCAGTATGTGATGCTGGCGGTGACCGATACCGGCAGCGGCATGGCGCCCGACGTCGTCGAACGCGTGTTCGAGCCGTTCTTCTCGACCAAGCCGGAGGGCAAGGGATCGGGGCTGGGGCTGTCGATGGTGTATGGCTTCGTCAAACAGTCGGGCGGCCATGTGAAGATCTATTCAGAGATCGGGCACGGCACCTCGATCAAGCTGTACCTACCGCGGGCGATGCAGTCCGAGGATATCGAGGTGCAGGTCGATAGCGGCCCGGTGCGGGGCGGGAGCGAGACGGTGCTGGTCGTCGAGGATGACGAGGAAGTCCGCGCGACCGTGGTCGAGATGCTCGGCGACCTTGGCTATCGGGTGCTCAAGGCGTCCGATGCCGCCAGCGGGCTGGCGGTGATCGAAAGCGGGGTACCGATCGACCTGCTGTTCACCGATGTCGTCATGCCGGGTACGCTCAAAAGCCCCGAAATGGCCCGCAAGGCGCGCGAGCGGCTGCCCGGCATCGCGGTCCTGTTCACCAGCGGTTATACCGAGAACTCGATCGTCCATGGCGGACGGCTCGACAAGGGCGTCGAGCTGTTGTCCAAACCCTATACGCGTGAGGCGCTGGCGCGTAAGATCCGTCACGTCCTGTCGAACCAGCAGCAGCGCAACCTTGCAACGTCGCCGTCTCCCGACAGCCGGCCGGTCGCGATCACCACGCCGCCGACGCTCCGGCGTACGATCCTGCTGGTCGAGGATGATGGGCTGATCCGTATGAACAGCGCCGAAATGTTGGAGGAAGCCGGGTTCGTCGTGCTGGAAGCGGCCAGCGCGGAAGAGGCGATCACCGCGCTGCAGACCGCGCCGGTCGATATCCTCATCACCGACGTCAACCTGCCCGGCGCATCGGGTCGCGAACTGGCGCAGCGCGCGCGTACGCTCCGCCCCGACGCGCTGGTCATATTCGCGACCGGCGACCCCGGCGCGGTCGCCGACGAAGCCGATGCGACCGTCCTTGCCAAACCCTATGCCCGTGGTGCGTTGCTGGCGGCGGTGCGCAAGGGCGACGCAGCGCGGGCGGTGGTCGAGAAGCCGGAAGCCTAGGCGTCCGGTGCGACCGTTACCGAATCGCGCTCGATAAGGTGATGTTCGTGTTCGACGCTGGCCGGCACCTGCGCGCCGGCGAGCTGGTCGAGCAGCAGCGTCGTCGCGCTGACTGCCATGTCGAACACCGGCTGGCGCATTGTGGTGATCCGGGGCCAGGTGATGCGGGCGATCTCCGAATCGTCGAACCCGACGATCGACAGCTTGCCGGGCACCTCGATCCCCGCCTCGCGCGCGGCCATCAGCGCGCCGACCGCCATGTCGTCATTCTCCGCGAGGATCGCGGTCGGGCGGTCGCGACGTGCGAGCAGGGTCTGTGCCGCCGCGAATCCGGAATCGAAGGTGAACAGGCCGTCGATTACCAGATCGGGGTCGATCGGCTGCCCCGCGGCCGCGAACGCCTGCTGATAGCCGGTCATCCGCGCCTCGGCTGCGGCGTGGGTCGGGTCGCCCTTGATGATGCCGATGCGCCGGTGCCCCTGGTTGAGCACCAGCGCGGCCACTTCGCAGGCGGCGACGACATCGTCGACGACCACGCCCGGCGTCAATTCGGGCCAGCGGGTCGGCGCGATCCGCGCGAACGGCATGCCGATCGCGGTCAGTTCGTCGAGGATGCGGCGGCTGTCCGATGCCGGCGGGGCCAGCACGACGCCGTCGACCGCCGCCGATCGCAGCAGCCCGACGACTTCGTCGGCATGGTCTATGACCGATCGGACCGGCAGCACCACCAGCCGGTAGCGTTCGCCGCGCAGCCGGTCGAGCACACCCATTTGCAGGTCGACGACATAGCTGGGCGAAGGGTTTTCATAGACCAGCCCGATCAGGTGCGACCGCTGCCGCGCCAGTCCCTGCGCCATGATATTGGGGTGATAGTCGAGCGTGCGCACCGCTTCGCGCACCCGGTCGCGCACCGCATCGGTGACGTGCGGCTCGCCGTTCAACACGCGCGAGACGGTCTTGGTCGAAACGCCTGCATGGCGTGCGACGTCGACGATGGTGATGCGCCGCGGCGGACGCGATCGGGCTGGTTGCATATCCGCATCACCGCCACGCCCCCGCGCCCATGTCAATCGCAACATGACCGGGTCTTCATCTGTCGCCCATCGTCCGGTCGGCGCGTCGCGCGCAGGATGGCGGGCGAGGAGGTGCAGATGCCGGTTCACGACCTACCCCGTTTCGGTCCGGCCCGCGGCGCGGCGTTGGCCGCAGTGACGGCGGCTGCGCTGCTCGCGGCGGGCTGGTGCGGGGCATTTGCCGATGCGGGGGGCGTCGCGGCCGATGGTGCGACGCTGGCGCCGCAAACCGCATCGGGCGGATGGGTCGTCACCAGCCTGCGCACCGATGGCGCGGCAGCCCGGTCCGGCCTGCGCGTCGGCGACGTGATCGACGCTGTCGGCGACCATGCGCCCGGCATCGCCGACTTTCCCGACCATGCGACCGGTCCGGTGTTGCTGCACGTCGCGGCAAGGGGTGACGTCGGTGCCCACTCGCTGATATTGCGGGCGGCGGAGGTGGCGTCACGTGAAGATCCTGATCGTCGAGGACGATGAAGAAACCGCAGCCTATATCGGCAAGGGGCTGACCGAAGCCGGCTTTGTCGTCGATCGTGCCTCCAATGGCCGCGACGGGCTGTTCCACGCGATCGACGGTGGCTACGACTGTATCGTCATGGACCGGATGCTGCCGCAGATGGATGGCATGGCGACGATCGCCGCGATGCGCGCGGCGGGGGTGACGACGCCGGTCCTGATCCTGTCGGCGATGGGGACTCCCGACGACCGGGTGGCGGGGCTGACCCAAGGCGCCGACGATTATCTGACCAAGCCGTTCGTCTTCGCCGAATTGCTGGCGCGGGTGCGGCTGCTCTCCCGGCGGCAGCCTGCGGGCGGTCCGGCAGCGGAGACGGTGCTGACCTGCGACGATCTGGAGATGGACCTGCTGGCGCGACGGGTGCGGCGCGGCACGCGGGTCATCGACCTGCAACCACGCGAGTTCCGTCTGCTCGAATATCTGATGCGCCACGCCGAGCAGGTCGTCACCCGCACGATGTTGCTGGAGGGCGTATGGGATTATCATTTCGATCCCGGCAGCAACGTGACCGACGTGCATATCAGCCGCCTGCGTCGCAAGATCGACGATGGCGAGGAGCGCCGCCTGCTGCATACGGTTCGTGGCTCGGGCTATAAGCTGGGGGTTGAGCCCTGACGCTGCTGACCCGGTCGGCGACGCTGCGCTTCGCGGCGCTGGTCTTTGCGTTGCAGCTGGCGGGGGCGGCGGTGACGTTGCTCACCGTCCGGACCGTGACCGAAACCCGACTGACCGCCAGCGCGACGGATGAGGCACAGCGGCTGCGCGCGACGCTGCTGGAGGCATGGGCGGCCGGGGGCATCGCGGGATTGCGCAAGGCTGCCGAAGCGCGGCTCGATCGCAGCGACCGGCCGCAATCGGTGGTGCTGGTGACGGCGCGCGACGGCACGACGCTGGCAGGCAATGTCGGTGCCTGGCCCCCCAATGTGGTGCCCGGCCCGCCGGCCACGATCGAGCTGTTCCGCATCCGCCGCGACCACCCCGAATCGATGCGCGTGATCGGCACGGTCCTGCCCGACGGCACCCGCCTGTTGACCGGTCACGTGATCGAGGGCGAGCGCGCGTTCGTCGGCGCGATGGAGATGGCGATGGTCGCCGCCATGCTGGTCGCGCTGGTGCTGGCGGGACTTGCCGGGTGGGTCGCGGCCCAGATCATCGCGCGGCGGCTGCGACGCACGGTCGATACTGTCGCGGCGGTCGCTGGCGGCGATCTCGACCGGCGCGTCCCGCTGGAGGGTGGTGGCGATGCGTTCGAGGATCTGGGGCGATCGGTAAACGCCATGCTCGACCGGATCGCGTCGCTGGTCGGCGAATTGAAGATGGCGACCGACGCGCTGGCGCACGACCTGCGCTCCCCGCTGACCCGCCTGCGCGCGACGCTGGAACGCGCATTGGCAGCGGCGGATAGCGAAGATGCCAGGGTCGCCGTCCTGCGGGGAATGGAGGAGGGCGAGCGGTTGCTCGGCATGCTCGATACCGCGCTGCGCATTACCCGGGCAGAGGCGGGGATCGGTCGCGACGCCTTCACCACGACCGATCTGACCGAGTTGCTGGCCGACCTCGCCGACCTGTTCGAACCGCTGGCGGAGGACCGCGGGCTGGCGATCGCGGTCACGCCGTCCGCCCCGGTGATCGCCACCGTCCACCGCGAGATGATCGGACAGGCGGTGTCAAATCTGATCGATAACGCGCTGAAATATGGCGCAGGAACCATCCGAATGTCGATAGAGGACAAGGGCGGCGGCGTCGCGATCATCGTCGGCGACGACGGACCCGGCATCCCGGCGGATCGCCGGGCGGCGGCGCTGCAACGTTTCGGCCGACTCGATCCGTCGCGGCACGAAAGCGGCGCGGGGTTGGGCCTGTCGCTGGTCGCTGCGGTCGCCCGGCTGCACGGCGGGACGATCGAACTCGGCGACAATCATCCCGGACTGGTCGTCCGGCTGACCTTTCCCCGCTGATCGTCCGGCGTCAGGCCGCTGCCTGCACGCTGCCGGTCCGCTCCAGCTTGCCCCATCCGACCACGAACCCGCCGACCGCGGAGGCGATCGCGCGCAGCACGACCCAATACATGATCTGACGATAGACCAGCCGCTGCGCGACCAGCAGATGCGCCGGATAGCGTGCCTTGTTCCCGTCAAGCCGATATGCGACCCAGCCGCACGCCACGTCGATCGCGGTGAAGCACAGCCAGTACAGCCCCATTTGCGACACGTCGCCGCTGGTCTGCGCCCAGCCATGCTGTGCCACCCGCACTGCCGTACCGACGATCGACAGCAGCAACGCCAGGTCGATCAGCGGCGAGATTGCGGCAAAGGCGATCTGGAACAGCCATGCCTGCGGCAGCCCGATCCGCGCCAGACCCGCCGGCTTGCCGCTGCGCAGGATCGCGCGATGCTTCCACAGGCATTGCAGCGTCCCGAACGCCCAGCGATAGCGTTGCTTGGCCAGAGCCTTGAACGTCTCGGGCGCTTCGGTCCACGCGATGGCATTCGGATCATAGGTCACGCGCCAGCCGGCGCGCTGGATGGCGATGGTCAGGTCCTGATCCTCGGCCAGCGTATCCTCCGGATAGCCGCCGACCGCGTCCAGCGCCGCCCGCCGCCATGCACCGACCGCACCCGGCACCACCGTCATCGCATCGAATCCGGCCAGCGCGCGCCGTTCGAGATTCTGCGCGGTGATATATTCTACCGCCTGCCAGCGCGTGACCAGATTGACCCGGTTGCCGACCCGCGCATCGCCCGCCACCGCGCCCAACGCCGGGTCTTCGAACCAGCGTGCCAGCCGGGCGATCGTCGTCGGCTCGAACTGGGTATCGGCGTCCAGCGCGATGATGATCTCGCCATCGGCCTGCAGCAACGCGCGGTTGAGCGCTGCAGCCTTGCCGCCATTGACCAGCGTCAGCAGCGTGACGCGCGGGTCGGCATCGAACCGGGCGCGGACCACCGCGCTCGTCCCGTCCTTCGACCCGTCATCGGCAACGATCACCTGCAATCCCGGATAGTCGCTCGCCAGGACCCGCGCGACCGAATCGGCGATCACCCGTTCCTCGTTATAGGCGGGAATGATGACGGTGACGCTCGGCTGAAACACCGGCGGCGTCGGCCGTTCGCGTCGCGACTGGAACCATGCCAGGGCGGCCAACAGTACCGCCCGCGCCATGCCGAGCGCAATGGCGAGGTAGAACAGCCATGCCAGCAGTACCGATATCGCCGCGATCACGATGAAGATCGCGACGTCGGTCCGTACCGCCGCAAGATCGCGCCCGGTCACCGCCGGCATCGCGATCGCTCGCGGTACCCCGACCAGCGCGGACGCGGTGACGAAATGATAGCCCTTTGCCTTCAGGACAGCGATGATCTGCGGCAGCGCCGCCATCGTCTGCGCCCGGTCGCCGCCGCCATCGTGCAGCAGCACGACGTTGCGCGAACTGTCGGCGCTGGCACCCTCGACCTGCTCGACCACCTGCCGCACGATGGCGTCGGTGCCCGGTCGCTGCCAGTCATTGGGATCGACGTGCAGCCCGACCACCGTATAGCCCAGATCCTGCGCGAGCAGCGCTGGCGCGATCTCGTCCATCGTCGTCGGTTCGGCATCGCCGAAATAGGGCGCACGGAACAGCGTCGTCGACCGCCCGGTATAGGCCTCGATCAGCCGCTGCGTGGCGTTCAGCTCCAGCGTCGTCGTCCGTTCGCCCGTCGTCGCCAGATTGGGGTGGGTATAGCTGTGGTTGCCGATCTCGTCCCCATCGCGGATGATCCGCTGCAACAGCCCGGGATGCTCGATCGCATTCTCGCCGACGACGAAGAACGTCGCCGGGACATGCGCCGCCTCCAGCGCGTCGAGGATCGGCGGCGTCCATGTCGCGTCGGGCCCGTCGTCGAAGGTCAGCGCGATCGCCTTCGGATCGGCCGCCCCGGTTCGTTGCACGACGTAAGGCGTCGGCAGCGCGACATAGGCTTCGTCAGCGATCATGCCGTTACGGTCGAAGCTGACGCTGCGCGCTCCCGGCGTCGGCCGTGCGGTAATGCGCAGCACCTCGCCGCTGCCCTCGACATCGACGTTCAGCGCCGATTGCAACCGGGTGATGCGCGGCACTTGATCGGCGGTGCGATAGGCGGTCAGGTCATTCCAGAAGCCGGCGTCCTCGCTGCCCAGCCGCCACATCGCGACCGCATCGATCCCCAGCCGGCGCAGCGCGGCCATCTGGTTCCAACTGGTCGCCGCATCCAGCATCCACACCTGATGCCGGCTGCCGCGTTCGTCCTGATAGGCGAAACCGGCATTGCCGCTCGCCCGGTCGAAGCCGATTGCCGCCGCCGAATCATGCGCGGCCAGCCATGCCTCCTCGATCGACAGGGCATCGGCACTGCCGTCGTGCCAGTCATAGGCATAGCTGCCGAGTGCCACGACCAGCTTGTCGCGACCGACCTGTCGCAGCGCGCTTTCGACCTGCCCGACGAACCATGGGTGCGACGCGATCGGCCCGGCCGATCCGCTCTCCCAATGTTCGTCATAGGCCATCAGGATGACGCGGTCGGTGGCGCGCGCTAGGTCGGCCAGCCGCCAGTCGGGATCGCCCGCCGGCGCCGTCACCGCCAGCACCGCGTCCTTGGGCAATGCCGCGTTCAACTGCGCGAGGAACGCCGGATAGCGGGCGACGGCGGCGGCGGGCAGGCTTTCATAGTCCATCACCAGACCGGCGGCATGGCGCGCACGGACATAGCCCGCCAGTTGCGCGATCAGCGCCGAACGCGCCGCCGGATTGGCCAACATCTTCGCCGCACCGGCGCCGTCCCAGTCGGAATCGGTCAGGTTCTGCACCATCGGCAACAGCTTGGGCGCATGGCGGGCACCGGCCAACACCTGCTCCAGTCGCGGATCGTCGGTCGCCCGCATCTGCGTACCCACGACGCTGACGAACGCCGGCACCACCCAGTCGAGCGTACCGAGATGGCGTTGCAGCGACGCGATCCCGCCCGCCGTATCGGGGGCGTAGAACCCAATCGTCAGCGGCGTGCCGCCGACCGTGGGCGAACTGGTGCGCGGCAACCAGCGGCCGTGCCGCGCGGTCTTGTCGGCGCGCGGCGCAAACGCCTCGCCATGCCGCCGGGCGAAGGGCAGGGGGATGCCCAGCGTCCGGGGCGTGGCCACCAGCGTCGTCGCAAAGGCGATCGCCGCCGCGATCACCGCAAGGATCAGCAACGCGACCCCGCGCCGTGCCCAGACACTCCGGCGGCCGGTAGGATCGAAGAAGATTGGCTTGCTCACACGGTCGACCCTGGCTGCACCGACCGAATGCTACGGTCATCGACCGCCGCCTAGTCGAACGGGCCGGGCGGGGCGGTGAGCGCGCGATGAACTTTTGGTCATGGCGCAAGGCGCGGACGAACAAGCGGGCTGCCGCGAAAGCGTCACGTACCGGATTTATCATGATGGGGAGGAAGTGGCGGAGAGGGAGGGATTCGAACCCTCGGTACCCGTAAAGGCACGCCGCATTTCGAGTGCGGTACAATCGACCACTCTGCCACCTCTCCGCAGAGGTTTCTCGCTCCATGCCGCAGGTCAGCGCGGCACGGTGGTCAGCGAGGGCGGTCGGTTAGCCCAAGGATTCGAGACTTGCAAGCGCCTCCTTGCTGCAATCGCACATCGGACCTAGATTATTTCGCATGAAGGCCCCGTCCTCCCCCTCGCTCGACCGCGGCACGCCGTTGCCGCCGGTCGCCCATGCCCGTTTTTCGATCGGTGACGTCGTGCGCCACCGCCTGTTCGACTTTCGCGGGGTCGTGTTCGATATCGATCCGATCTTCGCCAATAGCGAGGAATGGTATCAGTCGATCCCGGCCGAGGCTCGTCCGCGCAAGGACCAGCCTTTCTACCATCTGCTCGCCGAAAATGCCGATGCGAGCTATGTCGCCTATGTCAGCCAGCAGAATCTGATCGCCGACGATAGCGAGGAACCGGTCGACCATCCGGCGATCACCGGCCTGTTCGACGATTATGCCCATGGGCGCTACCGGTTGCGGCGCGAGCACCGCCACTGACCGCCGCTCAATAGATATCGCGGCGATAGCGACCATCGGCCAGCATCGCCTCGACCATCGAATCGCCGAGGATCGTGGTGAGGGCTGCATGGACCGCTGGTGCCATGCCCTGCACGCTGCCGCAGACATAGATCGCGGCCCTGCCCGCGACCGCCTGCGCGATCGCCGTTGCATCCGCCGCCACGGCGTCCTGGACATAGCGATGCCCGCCCGGATCGCGGGACCAGCTGGTGACCGAGCGGGTCAGGACCCCGCGCTCGATCAGCGCCTGCCGCTCCGCCGCATGGAAATCGTCGTGCGCCGCCTGTCGCTCGCCCCAATAGAGCGCCACCGGCCCGCCGCCGGCCGCCCGGTGACGGAGATGGGCGAGCAGCCCGGCCAACCCGGTGCCGTTGCCGATCAGGATGAGCGGCGTGGCGGGGTCCTGCGGCGGGTGGAAGGCGGGGTTGGCCCGCACCCGCGCCTGCACGATCCCGCCGACCGGCGCGCCGTTGCACAGCCAGCCCGACCCCAGCCCGTCAAAGCCGTCGGCCGCCCGGCACCGCCGCACGATCAGTTCAACCCGGCCTGATGCGGCGATCGAGGCGATCGAATATTCGCGGTGGGCAAGCGGCATCAACGCGGCGATCCCGGCTTCCGGTTGTTCGGGCAGGATGCGCGTCATCAGCCACGCCCGGGTCTCCGCCGTGTCGTCGATCCCGTTTGCCGCGATGAAGGGAGCGACGCGGCGGGCATCCTGCTGCGGCAGGATCTCGACGATGTCGCCCGGCATCCAGTCGGCGTTCGCGCCGACCGGTTCGAGCGCGACATGCCATGCTTCTCCCCCGCTGCTGCCGGGATTGAGCAACTGTCGTTCGACCAGCCGCCAGTCGCCCATCGCCGCCGGTGCCCAGTCGGGTTGATCGGTCCGCCCGCCCAGACCCGCCAGTTGCCGCTGCCAATGGCGCTGGGCGTCGGCATCCTCGCCATCGGCCTCGACCACATCGAACAGCCGGGTGGCGCCGCTATCGTGCAGCCAGCGGTCGAGGCGGTGGCCGAATGCGCAGAAATCGGCATATTCGCGGTCGCCGAGCGCCATCACCGCATATTCGAGGTGCGACAGGTCCGGCGCCGTTCCGTCGAGTGTCCGGGCAAAGGCGCGCGCAGCGTCGGGCGGCTCCCCTTCGCCATAGGTGCTGGCAACCACGAACAGCCGCCTGACCCGCGCCAACGCGGCATCGTCCAGCGCTGCGATCGGCAGTGCGGTGGCGGAGGGTAGGGCTTCCGCGGTCAGCCGCGCGATGCGCTCGGCCGATCCGGTCTGGCTGGCATAGGCGACCAGCGTCGTCGCCTTTGCCATCGGCACCTCGGGCGTGTCGGTCACGACCGCGGCCAACGCCGCCTTGCGCCGTCGCCGCGCGAAATACAGGAGGAAGCCGGTGATGGTGAACAACGGCATCGCGAGGCTGCTCAGCAGGATTGCGATCCGGCCGGCAATGCCGAAATAGGCGCCACGATGCAGTTCATAGACGCTGGTGACGATATCCTCGCCCAGCGTCCGCGCGGCATAGGGTGTCGCCGATACTACCGCGCCGCTGATGCCGTCGATCGTCAGTTCGTCGCTGACCCGGTCATGGCGCGCATCGGGCAGCTTCGCGCGGAACTGCACCTGATCGTCGCGGACGCTCGCGACGATGCGGTCGTAACGGCGGCCTTCGGTCGCACGTTCGAAACCGCGCCATGCGAGCACCAGGTCGGCCTTGGCCCCCTTGGCGTGACGGGTCCGCTCGGCAGGCGCCTCGGCGACCAGCATCGCCTTCACCCCGTCGCGATACCAGTCATAGGACCACCACAGCCCCGTCAGGCCGCTGACGAGGTAGAAAACCAGCACCCAGCCGCCGACCACCGCATGCAGCGCGCGATACAGGTTGCGTCCGGTCTTCTTCAGGTCGAGCACGAACCAGTTGCGCCAGTCGAGCGGCCGTTTCGGCCAGCGTAGATACAGTCCTGACAATGCGAAGTAGATCAGCGCGATCGCCGAAAATCCGGTGATCTGCCGCCCCCACCCGTCGCCGCCGTCGGGCAGCGCCAGCCAGCGGTGCAGATCCTCCATCACCTCGAACACGCCGCTGCCGCGCAATTCGCCGACCAGTCGCCCGGTCGCCGGGTCGATCCGTTCGACATGACGTCCCTTCGACCCGGGCAGGGTATAGCCGACGAGCGTCGGCTCGTTCGAATCGGCCGGCACGGTCAATCGGGTGATCGCCGCATCCGGCCGTTGCGCCGCGAACCGCTCGACCAGCGCCGGCCCCGACAGCCGCGCACCCGCCGCGACGGGGCGGTCGGGGTTCAGTGCGGCCAGAATTTCCGGTTCGAAACTGAGCGATGCGCCGGTCACCCCCATGACCGCCAGCACCAGTCCCGCAGTGATGCCCAGGAACCAGTGAAGCTGGAAAAGCACGGTGCGGGTCATCAACGGTTCGCTCATCTGGGGTTGCTATTGATAATTGATCGCGATAGCGGGCGCGTTGATACAGGTCAATCGTTGCGAAGGGGGAATGATGGAGTTGTCGAATGGGGGACGTTCGTACTGGCTGATCGGGACGGTGGCGTTCGCGCTGGTCCCGCAAGGGGCATTCGCGCAGCAGGACGTGCCCGCCGCCAGCGACGAAGCGTCGGATGATGACATCGTCATCACCGCCGCGCGCACCACCCTGCCGCCCAACGCCTTGCCGCTGACCATCGACCTGATCGACAAGCAGGCACTCGACCAGCAGATCGCGCTTTCGGGCAGCGTCACCGATGCCGTCGCAACGCTGACGCCCAGCTTCTCGCCGACGCGCGGCAAATTGTCGGGGGCGGGGGAGACGCTGCGCGGCCGCTCGCCGCTCTATGCGATCAACGGCATTCCGCAGACGACGCCGCTGCGCGACGGCAGCCGTGACGGTTTCACCATCGACGGTTTCTTCATCGACCGCGTCGAACTGATCTACGGATCGAACGCCTTGCAGGGCGTGGGCGGGACCGGCGGCATCGTCAATCAAGTGACGGTCGGTGCGCCCCAACAGGAGGGCGTCAGCGGCCGCGCACTGGCGCAGGGCACGAGCGCCGACGGCTTCGAAAAGGATGGTTTCGGCGGCAAGGCGGCCGGATTGGTCCAGTATAAGGTCGGGCGGTTCGATGCGACGGTCGGCGCCAGCTACGAACGGCGTGGCGCGTTCTATGATGCGCAGGACCGTCGCATCGGGGTGAACCTGACGCAGGGCGAGACGCAGGACTCCCGCGCCACCGATTTCTTCGCGCGGCTGGGGTTAGAGGTCGGCGCGACCGGACGGCTCGACCTGATCGCCAATCGCTACGAACTGAAGGGCGAGGGCGATTATCTCCCGATCGCGGGCAACCGTCGTACCGGCCTGCCGACCAGCGCGGTGCGCGGCGACCCGCCGGGCAAGCCCGCCGCCAACCGGGCCGCGGCGCTGTCGCTCTCCTATACCGACAGCGACCTGTTCGGCGGCAATCTCGTCACCCAGTTCTTCTTCAATCGCACCCACGATACGTTCGGCGGCGAGGTGACGATCATCCCGACCTTTCAGGATCCGGCGCTGGCCCCCATCGGTACGCTGTTCGACCAGTCCGAAAACCGTTCGCGCAAATTGGGGGCGAAGGCGAGCTACGAACGCGCCCTGCCGGGGTTCGAGGCACTGGTCGCGACGATCGGCTTCGACGCGTTGTTCGACAAGACCGAGCAGCGGCTGATCGCCACCGACCGCGTTTGGGTTCCGCCCGCCGACTTCCGCAGCCTGGCGCCGTTCGCGCAGGCCAATTTGAAGCTGTTCGACGGCGTCGTCCGCCTCGCCGGCGGCGCGCGTTGGGAGAATGTACAGGTCCGCATCGACGATTTCCGCACGCTCGCTTCCACCACCTATGACGGTCGCAACGCGGCGACCTATGGCGGCGTCGCGGTGACCGGCGGCACGCCGAAATTCAGCGACCTGCTGTTCAACGGCGGCGCGATCGTCGAGCCGGTTACCGGCGTGCGCGCCTATGCCAGCTATGCGCAGGGTTTCACCATGGCCGATATCGGCCGCATCACCCGCGCCATCGCCACCCCCAATGTCCGGCTCGACAGCTTCCTCGATATCCAGCCGGTCGTGTCGAACAATCGCGAGATCGGCGTCGAGGTGAAGCGCGGACCGCTCGACGCGAGCACCACCTATTTCTGGTCGTCGAGCGATCGTGGCCAGTTGCTGATCGCGCAGGGCAACGGCATTTTCGAGGTCCAGCGCCAGCGGGTCGAGATCGAGGGGCTGGAGGTCAGCCTTGCCGTCCAGACCCCGCTGCCGGGCCTGCGCGTGTCGACCGGCTATGCCCATATCCTCGGCCGCTACGACAGCGATCGTGCACCGGGCGACGGGGTGGTCGACACCGATCTCGACGGCACCAACATCTCGCCCGATCGCCTGAACCTCGCAGCGGACGTCGCCAGCGGTCCACTGATCGCACGGGTGCAGACGCAATTCTACCTATCCCGCAATTTCCGGGGGAAGGCGAACCCCAGTCCCGACAATAATTTCACCGGCTATGACGTGACCGACGCGCAACTCCGCTATCAGACGAAATTCGGCGGACTGTCGCTCAGCGCGCAGAATATCTTCGACCGTTTCTATATCGATTATAACAGCGACACCCGCCTGCCGACCGACAATTTCGCCTTCTTTGCCGGACGCGGCCGGACATTCACCCTTGGCTGGGACATGCGTTTCTGAACTGGACGGACGGGCCGGGCGGGGCTACCCGCCCGGCCATGCCCATTACCGCTACGATCATGAATTCGACCACCGGCCAGCCGATCCAGAAGATGACCTTCGGCCGCATGCCCAAGCCATGGGCGTCGTTCAATCTCAAAACCGGTGAACTGGTCACTGCCGACCGCGTCGATGTTGGCAAGCCCGCGCCCGGCAAGGTAGTGGTGCCGGTGTCGGTCTGGGTCACGCCCAAGAAATAACCCCTCCCGACATCGTCAGGAGGGGCTGGTAGTTCAACCGCAGACGCGGCGGCCGTTACGGATCACGTAGCGGCATGGGCCGCGATACTGGACCCCCATCGCCGCAGCTTCGCGCGACCCGCCATAGATGATCCGCTCGCCACGATAGCCATAGCGGTCCCGGCGCCCGTCGCCACGCCGGTCGTTCCACGCCCGGCGGTTGTCCCAGCGCCGCCGGTCGTTCCAGCCACGCCGGTTGTCCCAATGGCCGCGATCGTCCCAGCGGCGGCGGTCATGGTCGCGCGCACGTGGACCGTCGTCATGCCGGTGCGCGTGATGGCGCGGCTGCGCATCCGCCACGGCGGGAACGGCGGTCAGCCCGGCGAGCGTCAGGCCCACACCGGCAAGAATCTGCATCAACTGCTTCATATCGGTTCCTCTCTGCCCCGTCCTGCGCCGGTCCGAGTGAACCGGCGCTGGACGGTATCGACAGCAAAGCGAAAGCCGATCGGAGCGGCAGGGTTCCGCGATCGTCAGTAGGTGGGTGTCCACATCTGGGCCGCGATGCCCTCGCGGTCGGTCACGGCGCCGGGCGAAGCGACTCCGTCCGCAACGGCCTGCGCCGCCACGACCACGGCGATGTCGAGGGCTACGTCGCGCAATCGCTCGATCGGTGGCAACAGCATATCCTCGCCGCCCATCGCCCCCAGCGCCCGGGCGGCGGCCATGAACATTCCGTCGGTGATCTTCGTCGCACCCGCCGCCAGGGCACCCAGCCCGACGCCGGGGAAGATATAGACGTTGTTGACCTGGGTGACACCGGCCACGCCGAACGGGCTGCCGGTGCCGATCAACGCGCGACCGGCGCTCCAGCGATACAGGTCGTCGGGGTGCGCTTCCGCCCGCGACACCGGATTGGACAGCGGAAAGATGACCGGCTGGGCGACCGCCTGTGCCATGGTACGCACTACCGCCTCGGTGAACGCGCCATGCTGGCCCGATGCGCCGATCAATACGGTCGGATGGACATTGGCGACGGTGTCGAACAGGTCGATCGCCCCATGCGCGGTCCGCGTCCACGCCGCCACGTCCTCCGGATCGCGCGCGAGTCCGGCCTGCGCCGGCGACAATCCGTCCATGTCGCTGAGGATCAGCCCGTCGCGATCGACCGCCCAGATGCGCGTGCGTGCCTGCGCCTCGTCGAGCCCTTCGGCCCGCAGCGCCTGCAACAACATGTCCGCGATGCCGCACCCGGCCGCCCCGGCGCCGAACAGCAGGATGCGCTGCTCGGTCAGAGGCACGCCGGTCCGCTCGATCGCGGACAGCAGCGTGCCGACGGCGGTGGCGGCAGTGCCCTGGATATCGTCGTTGAAGCTCAGCAACCGGCCGCGATACCGCTCGAGCAGCTTGTAGGCATTGTGACCCGCGAAATCCTCCCATTGCAGCAGCACGCCGGGGAAGCGATCGGCGACGGCTGTCACGAAATCCTCGACGAACGCATCATATTCCGCGCCGCGGATGCGCGGGTTGCGCCAGCCGACATAGAGCGGATCGTCGCGTCGCGCGGCATTGTCGGTGCCGACGTCGAGCAGGATCGGCAGGACTTCCGCCGGATGGATGCCGGCGCAGGCGGTGTAGAGCGCCAGCTTGCCGATCGGGATGCCCATGCCACCCGCACCCTGATCGCCCAGGCCCAAAATGCGCTCGCCATCGCTGACCACGATCACCTTCACCCGGTCGAGTGCCGGATCGGCAAGGATATCGGCGATGCGGTGCCGGTTCGGCCAGGACAGGAACAGGCCGCGTGGCCGGCGCCAGATGTCGCTGAACCGTTCGCACCCTTCGCCCACGGTCGGGGTATAGACCAGCGGCAGCATCGCCGGCAGATCGCGCTGGACCAGCGCGTGGAACAGGATCTCGTTCGAATCCTGCAATTCGCGCAGAAAGGAATAGCGGTGGAAATCGTCGGGCATCCCCGCCAGCGCCCGCCGTCGCCGCTCGATCTGGCTGTCGAGCGTGCCGACATGCGGCGGCAACAGCCCGTGCAGCCCGAACAGGTCGCGCTCGGCTTCGGTAAAGGCGGTGCCCTTGTTGGTCAGCGGATCGGCGAGCAGCGCGCGGGCGGCGGCATGGGCGGCGGGGGACATAAGCGAGCCCTTCGGGTTCGGAAACAAAGAAACGCCCCGGTGGAAGACCACCGGGGCGCGAGGTCGCTCAAGGAACTAGAAGCGGAAGCTAACCCAGCCTGCCACGAAGTCCGAACTCCGGTACCCCGCATCGGTCAGCGCGGGTCCGGCGATCAGATGCTCGTAGCGCGCGGTCAGGCTGACGCGCGGGCTCAGCGGATAGATCGCCTGGAAGCGGATCGTGTCGGCGATCTTGCGCGAATTGCCGAGCTGCGTTCCGGCGAAGGCCTGTCCGTTGGCACGGTACACCGCGTCGTTCAGGCTGTCGCGCCACGACAGCTGATATTCCGCCGCCAGCCGCAGCTTCGACGTCGGCTGCAACTGCACGCTGGGCGCGAACGCGATCATGTTGGTTGGCGTCGCATACAGCTGATAGCTGTAATAGATGTTGTTGCCGAACGGCGCGAGCGAGGTCTTGAGCGTGCCGTTGCCATAGGAGCCGCCGCCGCTGGCATAGTCGAAGTGGAAACCGACGCGCGGTGCGGTCTTCGACTTGCCGACCTTGTACATCTGTTGCAGCAGCACCAGCCACGCGGAGATCGGACGGTTGTTGAACTCGCCGCCCTGATAGTTGACCGTCCAGTCGAGATTGACCGGCCCGGTGTCGCCATAGAGGTGCAGGCCGTAGAATTTGCGGACTTCCTCCGCCGTCCGCCCGCCCCACACGGCGTTGCTGTTGCGCAGCCGCCAGACGAAGGGGTCGAAATACAGGTTCGATCCGCCGAGGAAGGTCTTGGGCAGCACGAAGCCGACGGTCGCCCCCGAAAAGCGGCGATTGTCGTCGACGATATCGTCGCGCGTGCCGCCGACGCCGAGGCGCGTCGTCTTGAAATCGAACACGTCGCCGCGGATCGTGTCGCCCTTCGCCCAAGCGCGGACGCCGTTATAGACGAAGAAGATGGTGTTGTTGTCGCGCGGCACGACCATCAGGTTCGGGCCGTCGGCAAAGGTCTGCCGACCATAGCGCACCCCCAGATCGACGCCGCCGATCGTGCCGGTCACGTCGGCGAAGCTCTGCTGCACTACCAGGTCGTTGTGGAGCTGCCCGGCCTTCGCGCCGAGGTTGCGGCCCGACATGCCGGCATGCGCCAGTTCGCCGTACAGGCGGACATGCTCGCCCAGATGCAGGTCGGCACCACCGACCACGCGAAAAATGTCCTGCCGCTGCGCTTCGCGGTCGCGCAGATTGGGATTGGTGGTCAGGTTGACGCGGGCGCGGAACTCGCCCGACAGCGTCAGATAGACGTCGTCGCCACCGATCGGAATATATTTCAGCCGGTCGAGAATGTCGTCGCGCTTCTTGGGATCGCGAAACTTCGTCCAGTCCTCCGCCCAGCGCGACTGGTTGTAGCCACCGGCGGTCACGCCGTCGCCGACACCGGCGGTCGGATATTCCTGCGCGACCGGGCGTGCATTGCCGCGATCGGCGACCTGACCCGCGGCCGTGACGGCCGATTCGGGGGCGGGGGCCTCGCCGGCCCACGCGGCGGCGGGGACGATCAGGGCGGCGGTGGTGCAGCAGAGCCGCAGGAACATGTTCATCAAAATCTCTCCGGTGCCTCGCGGGGCAGAAAACCGAATGCCGGTGCGGGCTGTTACCCCTGCACCGGCATCCCCCTTGGTCGATTATTCGGCGGGAACGGCGCCTTCGGGCATCTGGTCGACCCGCACGCTGCGACCGGCCAATGCCTCGTCGAACTGGTGCTTGTCGAGCTTGCCTTCCCATTTTGCGACGACGACGGTTGCGACCGCGTTACCGATGAAGTTGGTCAGGCTGCGGCACTCGCTCATGAAGCGATCGACGCCGAGGATCAGCGCCATGCCGGCGACCGGCACGGTCGGCACGATCGACAGGGTCGCGGCAAGGGTGATGAAGCCCGCACCGGTGACGCCCGCCGCGCCCTTCGACGACAGCATCGCGACGGCGAGGAGCAGCAGCTGTTGGCCGAGCGTCAGGTCGACGTTGCACGCCTGCGCGATGAACAGCGCCGCCAGCGTCATGTAGATGTTGGTACCGTCGAGGTTGAACGAATAGCCGGTCGGGACGACCAGGCCGACGATCGACTTCGGAATGCCGGCACGCTCCATCTTCTCGATCAGCGAGGGCAGGGCGCTTTCCGACGACGAGGTGCCGAGCACCAGCAGCAGTTCGGCCTTCAGATACGAGATCAGCTTGAAGATCGAGAAGCCGCAGAACTGGGCGACCGCGCCGAGCACGACGATGACGAACAGGAGGGCGGTCAGGTAGAAGGTACCGACCAGTGCCGCGAGGCTGAACAGCGTGCCGATGCCGTATTTGCCGATGGTGAACGCCATCGCGCCGAACGCGCCGATCGGGGCGGCCTTCATGACGATCGCCACGACCTTGAAGAAGGCGATCGAGATTTCGTTCAGGCCGTCGAGGACGCGTTCACCCTTGTCACCGATCATGGCGAGGCCGATGCCGAACAGGATCGCGACGAACAGCGTCTGGAGAATGTTGCCCTCGGTCAGCGCCGAGATGAACGTATCCGGGATGATCCCCATCAGGAACCCGGTGATGGTCGTGTCATGCGCCTTTTCGGCGTACTCCGTGACCTTCGACGTATCGAGCGTCGAGGGATCGATGTTCAGCCCGGCGCCCGGCTGGATGACGTTGCCGACGATCAGGCCGACGATCAGCGCGAGGGTCGAGAAGAACAGGAAATAGGCGAAGGCCTTGCCCGCCACGCGGCCGACGCTGGCGAGATCGCGCATGCCCGCGATGCCGGTGACGATCGTCAGGAAGATGACCGGCGCGATGATCATCTTGACGAGCTTGATGAACGCGTCGCCGACCGGCTTCAGCGCTTCGCCGGTCTGCGGGTAGAAATGGCCGAGCAGCACGCCGCACACGATGGCGACGAGCACCTGGACGTAGAGGTGCGCATACCACGGCCTGGCTACGGGCGGGACCGGCGGGTGGGTTGAATGACCAGTGATTATCATGTGACGACCTTTCATCCTCTGGTGCGCCCGACCCTGCTCTTCCCTGGCGGTTGGCGCGACCGGGATGGTTTAGCGAATTGCAATCAGGGTTGTCTTTCGTGCAATCTGTGTCATTATATGTTTTAAAAACAATGACATAGACATTCGACTGCGTGCATGTTGCGCCGATTTCCGCCATGGCAGCTGCCTGAAAGTGCAACTTCTTGCACAAAAGCTTTCCGGATCGTAAAGCTGCACGCCGATGCGGGCGGGACTCAGATCGACATGGATCCGGTGGGTGTTCGGAGCATTGCTCCTGAGCGCGCTTGCCGCCGCGCTGGTCGGCCGGGTCGCCGAACGCCGCGCCCGGGGCGATCTCGTCGCTTCCTTGGAGGCCGATGCCCGGCTGCGACAGGTACTGCTCGCCAGCGAGATCGCCCGGTTCCGGTTGCTGCCCGTGGCGCTGGCCGACGATCGCGACGTCGTCGCCGCGGTGCGCCGGGTCGATGGCGCGGCACAGGCGCTGAACCTTAAGCTCAGCGCGCTCGCCACCTCGACCGGGGCGTCGGTCATCTACGTCATCGGACGCGACGGACTGGCGGTGTCGGCCAGCAACTGGGCCGATCCGCAAAGCTTCGTGGGCAAGGACTATACGTTCCGTCGTTATTACCGTGACGCCATGCGGACAGGGGCCGGCATGCAGTTCGCGCTCGGCACCGTCAGCCACCGGCCCGGCCTGTATCTCAGCCGCCGGACGGCGGAAGGCGGGGTGTTGATCGTGAAGCTCGAATTCGACCGGATCGAGCAGGAATGGCGCGCGGCGGGCGGGCTGACCTTCGTCACCGACCGGGCAGGGGTGGTGCTGATCTCCAGCCGCCCGCAATGGCGCTTCGCCGCGACGCTGCCGATCGCGCCGGCGATCGCCGCCGCCATGCGCGCCGACAGCGGAGCCGCATCGCTGCGCCCGCGACCGTTCGCGATGGTCGGCGATGCGATCCGGCTGAACGGCGAACGGCGGCTGTTGCAGCATGTCCAGACCGAACCCGATGCGGCCGGCTGGCGCGTCCATCTCGCCATGCCGCTGCAACCGGCGGTCGGGGGTGTCGTGCGCGGCAGCGCGATCGCCGCCGCGCTTGCCACCCTTGCGCTGCTGGCCATGGCGTGGGGCCTGCGCGAACGGTCGCGCCGCCGCGCGATCCGGACCAGCGAGCTGGAGGCCGCGGTCGCCGATCGGACCCGCCTGCTGCGCGACGAGATGGAGGAACGGGCCGCTGCCGAGGCGCGCGCCGCCGAATTGCGCGAAGGGTTGCGACAGGCCAATCGGCTCGCCGCGCTCGGACAGATCACCGCCAGCGTGGCGCATGAAACCGCGCAACCGGTCGCCGCGATCCGCAACTATGTCGCCGCCGCCCGCCAGTTGCTGGGGCGCGGCGACACCCGGCAGGTCGACGACAATCTTGGCGCCATTGCCCGGCTGACCGACCGCATCGGCCTCGTGACCGCCGAACTGCGGGGTTTCGCGCGCAAGGGCAGCGGCGTGATCGGCCCGGTGCCGCTGGCCGATATCGTCGACGGGGCGCGCCTGATCCTGAAGGAGCGGCTGTCGGAGGTCGACTTCACCGCACCGACCATTCCCGCCGACCTGCTGGTGATCGCGGGACGGGTCCGGCTGGAACAGGTGCTGGTCAACCTGTTGCAGAACGCGCTGGAGGCGCTGGACGGCCGCGCCGATCCGGCGATCGCGATCGAGGTGCGCGTCGATGGCGACATCGTCTCGCTGATCGTCGCCGATAACGGGCCGGGCATCGATCCGACGGTCGTCGAACGCATGTTCACGCCGTTCGTCACCAGCCGCCCGAACGGTCTCGGCCTCGGGCTGGTGATCGCGCAGGACATCATGACCGACCTTGGCGGTACGCTCCGCCTCCTGCCTACGGAACGCGGTG
Source organism: Sphingomonas lacusdianchii (assembly GCF_022664395.1). Taxonomy (GTDB): domain Bacteria; phylum Pseudomonadota; class Alphaproteobacteria; order Sphingomonadales; family Sphingomonadaceae; genus Sphingomonas; species Sphingomonas lacusdianchii. The sequence goes on from NZ_JAKRET010000005.1 coordinate 255,268, forward strand.
CGCGCTTCGAAGCAACGCTGCGGCGGGCGTCATGACCGACGCGAGCGCGATCAGGGGGCGGGTGGCGCTGGTGGAGGACGATGCCGACCTGCGTGCCTCGACGCAGCAATTGCTGACGCTGGCGGGGTTCGACGTCGTACCCTTCGTTGCGGCACAGCCTGCGCTGCTCGCGATCGACGCCGATTTCGACGGCATCGTCGTCACCGACGTGCGCATGCCGCATATGTCGGGAATCGAACTGTTTCGAACTCTACGCGAACGCGACCCGACGCTGCCGGTCGTGCTGGTCACCGGCCATGCCGATGTCGAAATGGCGGTCGATGCGCTGAAGGCCGGGGCATGGGATTTCCTGTCCAAGCCGTTCGACCCCGACGCCTTGGTCGCAGCGGCCACCCGTGCCGTGGCGGCGCGCGCGCTGGCGCTCGACAATCGCCGGTTGCGGGCGCAGGCGGCGGGCGGCGAACAGGTCGCGCTGATCGGCCGCTCGCCCGCCATCCTTCGCCTGCGCGAGATGATCCCGGTCCTCGCCGACACCGATATCGACCTGCTGATCGAGGGGGAGACCGGCACCGGCAAGGAATTGCTGGCCCGATCGATCCACCGTGCCGGCCGCCGGGCCCGGCATCGCTTCGTCGCGGTCGCCTGTGCCGCGCTTCCCGGACCGGCGATCGAGGACGAACTGTTCGCGACCGTCGGCGACCGCGGCATCGTCGGGGCGCAGCGCGGCACGCTGTTCCTCGACGATATCGACCAGGCGCCCCGCGCGCTGCAAGGGCGGCTGACCCAGGTGATCGAGGATCGCGCGATCCGCGGCCCGCGCGACGCCGTGCCGGTCGACATCCGCGTCATCGCGACCGCTGCGGAGGAAGCGCAGCGGGGCCCCGACGCGATCGCCCCGGCACTGCTCTACCGGCTGGCGGCGGTGCGGCTGCGCATTCCGCCGCTCCGCGAACGGCGCGAAGACGTGCCGCTGCTGTTCGCGCATCTGGTCGATGCCTCGGCGGCGCGGCTGCGGCGCGAGGTGCCGTCGCTGACGCACGAGGCGCGCGACCTGCTTGCGCATCACGACTGGCCGGGCAATGTCCGCGAACTGGCGCACTTCGCCGACCGCTTCGTGCTGGGGTTGGACGGCAGCGGCAGCATGGCGGCGGCCGACGATGCCAGCCGCCCGCTCCCCGAACGCATCGCCGCGTTCGAGCGCGAGGCGATCCTCGCGGCGATCGCCGCGACCGGCGGCGAGATCGGCGCGGCGATCGATCGCCTCGGCATCCCGCGCAAGACCTTCTACTACAAGGTGCAGCGGCTCGGCATCGACCTGAAGACGGTGCGCGGCCAGCCCTGACGATCAGCGCGGCGTTTCGGGCGCGAGGCCGTCATCGGCGACATAGGCAAGACCCGCCCGCGCCTCCAGCGCCGCGCGGTCGCGCATCGTGATCCGCCCGCGCGAACACCGCACCATATGCTCGCCTTCGAGGATATGGAGGCAGTCGGTCACCGTCGCCCGGCGCAGGTTCAGCGTCGCCGCGATCGATGCATGCGTCACCGACATGGTTTCGCCGTCGATCCGGTCGTCGATCATCAGCAGCAGGCGGGCGATGCGCCGTTCGGGCACGTCGCGCAGCGCCGATGCCAGCGTCCGCGCCATCTGCATCGTGAAACGCTGGGCAAAGGTCAGCACCGCCTTCAGCAGCGCCGGGTCTTCGTTCGCTGCGTCGACCACCGCCGAGGCGGGGATCTCGATCGCGCTACCCGACTGAATATGGACGCGCGCGGTGAACGGTGTCGGCTGGTCGCTGAACAGCCGCGACCATCCGACCACGCCGTCGCGACCGATCATGCCGACATCCTGCGACGATCCACCGGTCGATACCGACAGCATCGCCGGCGCGCCTTCGGGAAAGACCAGTCGATCGATGGGTTCGCCGGCACGGGTTAGCACGTCGCCCGTATTCAATTCGATCCGGGTCGCCGCCATCGCCAGTCGTCGCCGCGTTTCCGCGCGCAGCGACCCGATCAGCCGGTTGTCCGTGGTCGGCAGAAAACTGCCGCTATCGGGCGAAATGTCTGTTTGCACTACGAACGCCATTTGCCGACCTTTTGCCTGCAAGATTTTTTGCAATCCAGTCGTCGGCCCCTCCCTGTACGGAACCGTACGTCCGGTTTGGACGTGCATCTTTATTCGAACAGGCTTCGTTCCATCGCAAGAACGATGCAGGGAGACGGTGCCATGACCGATCAGACGTTGTTGACGGAGGCGTTCGAAGCACGCGCCAAACGCCGCGAGGACCGGCGAGACTTCTTTCGGATGCTGGGGGGAGCGGCCGCGATCGGCGGTGCCGTGATCTTCGCCTCGGAATCGAACGAAGCGATCGCGCAATCCGCGCCCAGTGACGCGGACGTGCTGAATTTCGCGCTCAACCTCGAATATCTCGAAGCGCAATTCTACTATTTCGCCGCCTTCGGCACCGGCCTGCCCACCTCGCTGCTCAGCGGTACGGGAGCACAGGGTGCGGTGACCGGTGGACGGCAGGTGACCTTCTCCGACCCGATCGTCGCGCAATATGCGCGGGAGATCGCCGCCGACGAACGCGCGCATGTCGAATTCCTGCGCGCGGGCCTCGGCACCAGCGCCGTCGCCCAGCCGGCGATCGACATCAGCGCGTCGGCGACCGGCGCCTTTTCGAACGCCGCACGCGCCGCTGGATTGATCGGCGCGGGGGCCAGCTTCGACCCCTATGCCAGCGACGAGAATTTCCTGCTCGGCGCGTACATCTTCGAGGATGTCGGCGTGACCGCGTACAAGGGCGCAGCGCCGCTGCTCTCGAGCAAGGTGTTCCTCGAAGCCGCGGCAGGGATCCTTGCGGTGGAGGCGTATCACGCCGCGATCGTCCGCACGACGCTCTATGCGAAGGGGATCGAGACGCCTTCGTCGCAATTGATCGCCGCCAGCGACGCGATCTCGAATGCGCGTGACAGCCTCGACGGCACGACCGATCTCGATCAGGGGCTGACGCCGCTCGCCAGCAACCCGAACGCTAGCAACATCGTGCCCCTCGACAGCGACGGCATCGCCTTCAGTCGCTCGACCGGGCAGGTGCTGAACATCGTGTACCTGAACAACACCCAGGTCAGCGGCGGTGGCTTCTTCCCCAACGGGGTGAACGGCACCATCCGCGTCAGCGCCGCGAACTGAGCCAGGGAGACAGTATCATGACCAACGATCCGATTCTTCAGGTGCTCGAAGCCTGTGACGAACGCCGCAACGCCCGGCGCGAGTTCATGCGCTATGCCGGTGGCGCCGCGATGGCGACCGCCGGTGCCTCGCTGCTCGCCGCGTGCAGCGATAGCGGCGGCGGCCCGATCAACGGGGGCACTCCGACGCCCACGCCTACGCCCACCCCGACTCCGACCAGCGCGATCAGCGACGCCGACGTGCTGAACTTCGCGCTGAACCTCGAATATCTCGAAGCGCAATTCTACTCCTACGCCGCGCTCGGTACCGGCCTGCCCAGCAGCAGCCTGTCGGGTACCGGCAATCAGGGAGCGGTCACCGGCGGCCGGCAGGTGACCTTCACCGATCCGCTCGTTGCCCGCTATGCCCGGGAAATTGCGGCGGACGAGATCGCGCACGTCAACTTCCTGCGCCTCGCGCTGGGATCGGCGGCGGTGGCGCAACCGGCGATCGATATCGGCGTGACTGCGACCAGCGCCTTTTCGAACGCGGCGCGCGCGGCGGGGCTGATCGGGGCAGGCGCGGCCTTCGACGTCTATGCCAGCGACGAGAATTTCCTGCTCGGCGCCTATATCTTCGAGGATGTCGGCGTCACGGCATACAAGGGCGCGGTCGGTTTCATCTCGAACAAGACCTTCCTCGAAGCCGCTGCCGGCATCCACGCGGCGGAGGCCTATCATGCCGGGCTGGTCCGCACCGTGCTGTATCGCAAGGGCGTCGCCACTCCGGCGCTGATCGATGCGGCCGATGCGATCTCGAACGCGCGCGACAGCCTCGATGGCAGCACCGATCTGGATCAGGGCATCCGCGCCACCAGCAGCGGGTCTGTCCTCGTGTCGAACATCGTCCCCGCCGACAATATGGGCATCGCCTTCAGCCGCACGCCGGGCCAGGTGTTGAACATCGTCTACCTAAACAACACCGTCCAAACCGCCGGCGGCTTCTTCCCGAACGGCGTCAACGGCACGATCCGCCAGAGCGCGTCTAGCTGATCCCAGCCCCCTGTGGTTTTCGGGCCGCTCCGTTCCGGGGCGGCCCTTTTTTTGGGTCGCGGCTCTCAATCAGTTTCCGAGTGTGCGCACCAGCCGTTCATAGGCCGCTTCGGCGGAGCCATAGGTATCGGCGGCCAGCGCCAGCAGCTTTTCCCGCTCGCGCACGATCACCCGCCCGCGGACCGACCGGATCGCATGCTGCTCCTCCAGCCGGTGCAGCGCGTCGGTGATGCTGCTGCGCCGCACGCCCAGCATGATGCGGAATTCCTCGTGCGTCATGGTGATCTCGTCGCCGCGCACCCGGTCGTGATACAGCAGGATCCATCGCGCCAGCCGCCGCTCGACCGAATGGCCCAGCGCCGACACGACGGTCCGCCCCATCTGGATCATGAACACCTCGATGAAGCGCAGCAGCGCGCGGCGCAACGTATCGCTCTGTTCCGCCGCCGCGACCACCCGCTCGACCGGAATGCGCAGCGCGGTGCCGGCTTCGGCGCGCAGGATGGTGGCATAGGGCGACCGGTCGTCGCCCAGTAGCACTGGCCAGCCCAGATACCCCTCGTTACCGATCAGCCCGACCGCATGCAGCCGCTCGCCCTCGATCGTGTCGAGCAGCGCGGCGATGCCGGAATCGAGGAAGGTCAGATGCTCGATCCGTCCACCGGCGGGCATGATCACGTCGCCGACCGCGATCGAAACCCGTTCGAAGTGCGGGGAAAGCAACGCGAAATCGGCGTCGCTCAGATTGGCCAGAAACAGGTTGGCCGATATGCGCCGGCCGGCGGGGGCGGTGGCGGTCCGGTTCGCAAATCCGGTATGATCGTGCTGCAAACTCATGATTGCTCCCGTACAAACCAGCCTGTCATGGGTCCAAGTCCGTAGCGTACCAACGGTAATCTATCGTTACGGTTGCGGGCGTCGATGCGACGTCGATCCGCATTGCCGTTTGCGCCCGGCTTGCATAGACAGGGCGCGACCGTGCCCAGCATTCATGCCCTTGCCAATCCCCGTCGATTTCTGTCGATCGCGCGACCGCTTACCCCGTTGCTGGTCTGGGGCGGCCTTGCGCTGTTCCTGTTCGGTTGCTGGGCAGGGCTGACCCGGACGCCGGCGGACTATCTGCAGGGCGAAAGCGTCCGCATTCTGTACGTCCATGTCCCCGCCGCATGGCTCGGTATGGGCGGCTGGTCGAGCCTCGCCATCGCCAGCATCGTCTATCTGGTATGGCGGCATCCGCTGGCGGCGGTTGCGGCGCGGGCGATCGCGCTGCCCGGTGCGGTCTTTGCCGGCATCTGCCTTGCGACCGGATCGATCTGGGGTCGTCCGACCTGGGGCACGTGGTGGCAATGGGACGGGCGGCTGACCTCGATGCTGCTTCTGTTCTTCGTCTATCTCGCCTATCTGGCGCTGGCCCGCGCCGACGCCGAACGCGATGGCGACGGGCGGATCCCGGCATTGTTCGGCATTGCGGGCACCGCATTGCTGCCGGTCATCCGCTATTCGGTATTATGGTGGTACACGCTGCATCAGGGGCCGAGCATCACGCTGACGAAATCGACCATCGATCCGTCGATCCTGTGGCCGCTCGGCTTTACCGCCGGCGGTGCCAGCCTGTTGTTCGGCGGCATCGTGCTGATGCGGATGCGCGCCGATCTCGCGCGGATCAAGGCGGAGGCGCGGATGCGTCGCCGGGCCGCGGCATGAACCATTGGCCGTTCATCCTCGCCGCCTATGGGCTGACCATCGGTGCGATCGTCGCGCTGATCCTGTTCGCATGGGTGGCGATGCGCCGCGCGGAGCGGGGATGAGCCCGAAACGGCAACGCATGACGCTGGCATTGCTGGCCGTGGTCGCGATCGTCGGCGCGGTGCTGCTGGCGATGTCGGCTCTCAGCGACGAAGCGGCATTCTTCTACGCGCCCGCCGATGCCGCCTCGGCCCCGGTCGACAAGCCGGTGCGGCTGGGCGGCATGGTCGCACCCGGATCGGTGAAGCGCATGGCCGATGGCGTGACGATCGCCTTCACGGTCACCGATGGCAAGGCGACCGTGCCGGTCCGTTTCTCGGGCATCGTCCCCGACCTGTTCCGCGAGAATTCGGGCGTGGTCGCCGAAGGAAAATTCGTGGCTGGCGGCGGCTTCGTCGCCGACAATCTGCTCGCCAAGCATGACGAACGCTACATGCCGCCGCAGGTCGCCGGAAAGATGCACAAGAGCGAAAGCATCGCGCAGTGATCGCCGAAGCCGGTCTGGCGGCGCTGTGGCTGGCGGCGGCAATGGCGTTGCTGCAACTGGCGATGGCGGCGATCGCGCTGTCGTCGCGCGCGACGGAACCGCCGCAGATCGTCCGCGATCTGCTCGCTGCGGTTCGGCCGGTCGCCGTTGCGCAAGGGTTGCTGGCGCTCGGCGCCTTCGCCGCGCTGGTCGCCCTGTTCGCCCGGACCGACTTGTCGGTGCTGCTGGTCGCCGAAAACAGCCACAGCGCCAAGCCGATGCTGTACAAGGTCGCGGCGACCTGGGGCAATCACGAAGGGTCGATGCTGCTCTGGGTCACCGTGCTGGCGGTGGCGGGCGGGGCGATCGCACTCTTCGAGCGGCTGCTGGCCACGCGCACCCATGTCGCGACACTGGCGGCGCAGGCGGCGATCGCGGCGGGCTTCTATGCGTTCCTGCTGTTCGCCTCCAATCCCTTCGCGCGCCTGTCGCCGACACCGCTCGATGGTCTTGGTCTCAATCCGCTTTTGCAGGACCCCGGCCTCGCCTTCCATCCGCCGACCCTGTATCTCGGCTATGTCGGGTTGTCGGTGGCCTTTTCGTTCGCCGTCGGGGCGCTGGTCACCCGCGATGTCGGCCGCGATTTCGCGCGGGCGATGCGGCCATGGGTGCTGGGCGCATGGATTTTCCTGACGATCGGGATCACCGCCGGCAGCTACTGGGCCTATTATGAGCTTGGCTGGGGCGGCTGGTGGTTCTGGGACCCGGTCGAGAATGCCTCGCTGATGCCATGGCTGGCGGCGACTGCGCTGCTCCACTCGGTGACGGTGCTCGCGACCCGCGACGGCCTGCGCGCATGGACGATCATGTTGTCGGTCGTCGCCTTTTCGATGTCGATGGTCGGCACCTTCCTCGTCCGCTCGGGCATCCTCACCAGCGTCCATGCCTTTGCCGTCGATCCGACGCGCGGAAGCTTCATCCTCGCGCTGCTGATCCTCTATATCGGCGGGGCGCTCGCGCTGTTCGCCTTCCGCGTCGGCACGGTCCGGCAGGGGGCGTTGTTCGAACCGGTCAGCCGCGAAGGCGGGCTGGTGCTCAACAACCTGTTGCTGTCGGTCATTCTCGGCATCGTCCTGATCGGCACGCTCTATCCGCTGCTGGCCGAGGCGTTCGGCGTGCAATTGTCGGTTGGCCCGCCCTTCTTCAACCGCGCCGCCGGGCCGATCGCATTGCTGCTGGTCGCCGGCATGGCGGTCGGGCCGTTGCTGCGCTGGCGGCGTGATCGCGGCAGGGCGGTCGCCCGGCGGATCGCGATGCCGGCGGCGGTGACGCTAATTGTTTTCATAGCGCTGCTGTTCACCGATGCCGGGTTGATGCCGCTCCTCGGCCTGTCGCTCGCCGCCGGGCTGGCGGTTGCCAGTATTCTGCCGTTGGTCGGGCGCAGCCCGTGGCGGACCCCGATGCCGATCTGGGGCATGGTCGTCGCGCATCTTGGCATCGCCGTCAGCCTTGCCGGCATGGCCAGCGACAGCGCCTTCACCGCCGAACGCCTTGTCGCCGCGCGGCCGGGCGAAATCAACCGGGTCGGCCCCTTCGCCATTCGCTTCGAAGGGATCAAGCCAGTCGTTGGCGACAACTGGTCCGCCATACAGGGGCGGCTGATCGTCACCCGCGACGGCGGCCAGCCCTTCCTGCTGCGCCCCGAACAGCGTTTCTTCGCCAACCCGCCGACCGAAACCAGCGAAGCGGCGCTCGCGACCTTCTGGGACGGACAGCTCTACGCCGTGCTTGGCCGGGACGATCATGGCGGGCGGCGGCAGTTGCGGCTGTGGTGGAAGCCGTTTGTGACGCTGATCTGGGCCGGTGGCGGGCTGATCGCGCTCGGCGGGTTCGTGTCGCTGATCGGCCGCGTCCGGCGGCGGAGGGCACGGTGAAGCGGCGTCTGTTCTGGGTGCCGCTGGCGGCGTTCGTCGCCGTCGCGGGCCTGTTCGCATGGATGTTGTCGCAAGAGCCCGACCGGCAGGTCCGCTCGCGCCTGATCGGCCAGCCGCTGCCGGCCTTCACCCTCGCTCCCGCCGTCCCGACCAAGCCGGGCCTGACCACCGCCGCCTTCCGCACCGGCCAGCCGCGCCTGCTCAACGTCTTCGGCAGCTGGTGCGTCCCCTGCGCCGCCGAAGCCCCGCAACTCGCCAAACTGGCCAGGGCAGGCGCAAAGATCGACGCGATCGCGATCCGCGACACGCCCGACAAGGTCGCGGCCTTCCTGAGCGACTATGGCGACCCCTATGCCGCGATCGGCGACGACCGCAACAGCTCGGTGCAACTGGCGCTCGGATCGTCGGGGGTGCCCGAAACCTTCGTGATCGACGGGCAGGGCCGCATCGCCCACCAGCATATCGGCGCGATCCGCGACGAGGACGTACCGATCCTGCTTGCCAGGCTGAAGGCCGCGCGATGAGGCTGTTGCTCCCTTTCGCGCTGCTGCTCGCCGGCCCCGCATCGGCACAGTCGAACGTGCCGCCCCCGGCACTCGCCGACACGCAATTGCCCGATCCCGCGCAGGAACGATCTGCCAAGGCGCTGATGGAAACGTTGCGCTGCCTCGTCTGCCAGAGCCAGTCGATCGCCGACAGCGATGCGGACATGGCCGCCGATATGCGTGCGCTCGTCCGGCAACGCATCGCCGCAGGCGAACGCCCCGATCAGGTCCGCGACTGGCTGATCCAGCGCTATGGCGATTATGTCAGCTACGATCCGCCCTTCTCGCCGGCCAGCATCCTGCTCTGGGCGACGCCGCTGCTGCTGCTCGGCATCGGCATCGTGCTCGCACGGCGCAGCCTGAAGCGGAGACGGCGATGAACGGCTGGCTGATCCTGTTTGCGCTGCTGGTCGGCTGCTTCGCGCTGCTGGTCGTGGCACGCGTCGCCAGGCCGCTCCGGGGGTTCGTCGGCGCCGCGCTGATGCTGGGGGCAGCTGGCTATGCATGGCAGGGCAGCCCCGAGCTACCCGGCACGCCGCGCGCCGCACAGCGCGAAACCGAACCGGTCGATATCGCCGCCGACGATCTGCGCGACGCGATCTGGGGCCGGTTCACCTACGACTATGCCTATGCCGTCGCCGCCGACGGCTTGGCGCGCGCCGGCGCGACGCAGGCGGCGGTGAACGCGGTGCTCGGCGGGCTACAGGGTAATCCGCAAAGCGCGCGCCTGTGGACGCGACTCGGCACCGCGATCCTCGCGCATGACGGCGGCCGCGTCCTGTCGCCCGCCGCCAAACTCGCGTTTGGACAAGGCATCGCCTACGCGCCGGACCATCCCGGACCGTATTTCTACTACGGCATGGCGCTGATCCAGACCGGCGACCTACCCGGTGCGAAGCGGGCATGGCTGGCCGCGCTCAAGCGATCGCGGCCGAATGCGCCCTATCGCGTCGACCTCGCCACCCGACTGGTGCTGCTCGACCGACTGATGGCGATGCGGCCGACGTCCTGACCACACGCGCAACCGTTCGGTTCGAGCAGCTTCGAGCATGCCGAGAAGCGTCCGTCGAGAATGGGTCGCCTGGGGCAACTCCCTCTCGACTACGGTTCTCGACATGCTCGAAGCGAACGCGGCGCGGAAAGAAGGGGAGGGAAAGAGGAAGTGCCGAACCTCAGCCTGCCCCGCGCCCGGTCTTCTCCTGTAACGCATCGATCGCCTTCGACGCTTCCGCCTTGGTCAGCCCGTCGTCGAACGGCTCGCCCGCTTCCTCGCTCAGCGTCTTCAGATACGACGCCTGCGCCCCGGTCATCTTCTCGTCGCCGGTCGTCCAGTCGTCCGGGTCCTTCTCGGCATTCGAAAAGGGTTCGCTCTTGGGATTGGCATGTTCGGTCATGGCAGTTCCTTTCGCCGCCACCAACCGCCGCGTTCTCAATTCGTTCCGTCAGGTCACCGCGTTGCGGGCATGATAGTGCGGCGCGTCCCAACTGTCATCGCGGAGCACCTCCGCTAGCACCGCCACCGCCCGCCACAGATCGGCAAAGCCGACATAGAGCGGCGCGAAGCCCAGTCGCAGCACGTCGGGCGCGCGGAAATCGCCGATCACCCCGCGATCGATCAGCGCCTGACAGATCGCATAGGCCTGTGGATGCCGGAACGAGACATGGCTGCCCCGCGCCGCCGCCCGACGCGGTGACACCAGTTCCATTTCGGGACAATGTTCGGCCATCAGCGCGATACACGCATCCCCAAGCGCTCGTCCCTTGGCGAACAGCGCCGCCCGATCGACACCATCGAACTGGGCAATTCCTTCCTCCAGCGCAGCGATGCCGAGGATCGGCGGCGTCCCGCATTGGAACCGCCCGATATCGCCCGCCGGCGCATAATCGTCGCCGAAGTCGAACGGCGCGGCATGGCCGAACCATCCCGACAGCGGCGATCGCAACACCGCCTGATGCCGCTCTGCGACATACAGGAATGCCGGCGCGCCCGGCCCACCGTTCAGATATTTATAGCCGCACCCGACCGCCAGATCGGCGTTGCAGCCATTGAGGCCGACCGGCACCGCCCCGACGCTGTGGCTCAGATCCCATAGCACCAGCGCGCCCTTCGCCTGCGCAGCGGCAGTGATCGAAGCCATGTCGAGCATCGCGCCGCTCTTGTAATGGATATGGGTCAGCAGCACGACCGCGACATCGTCGTCGATCGCATCGACGATCTCCGCCACCGGCACGGTCCTCACCCGCGCGTCGCCAATGCTCCATGCCGCCCCATCGGCCATATACAGGTCGGTCGGGAAATTGCCCGGCTCCGACAGGATCGTCCGCCGCCCGTCTTGCGCCTTCACCGCCGCGACCAGCAGCTTGTAGATATTGGCCGAGGTCGAATCGGCGACCACCACCTCGTGCGGCTGCGCCCCGACGAACGGCGCGATCTTCGCCCCCACGCGCCGTCCCGCGCCGACCCAGTCATGTGCGTTCCAGCTGCGGACCAGCCCGTCGCCCCATTGCTCGACCGTCACCGCCTGCAACCGCGCCGGCGTCGATTTCGGCAGCGCGCCCAGCGAATTGCCGTCGAGATAGATCACCCCCTCAGGCAGCGCGAACCGATCGCGAAACCCGCGCAACGGCTCAGCGGCATCCAGCGCCTCGGCCTCCGCCAGCGACTTCACAGCGCCACCCGCACGGCCAGCAATTCGGGGAAAAACACTTCGTCAATCACCTTCGCCAGATAGGGGACGCCCGCCGTCCCGCCGGTGCCGCGCTTGAAGCCGATGATCCGCTCGATCGTCTTCAGATGCCCGAACCGCCACAACTGGACCCGATATTCGAGGTCGACCAGCTTCTCGGCCAGTTCGTACAGGTCCCACCAGCGATCGGGGTCGCGATACACCGCCTGCCACGCCGCCTCGACCGCTGCCGACGCCGCATAGGGTTGCGTGAAATCGCGCTCCAGCCGGTCCGCCGGAATGTCGAACCCGCGCCGCGCCAGCATCCGCAGCGCTTCGTCATACAGGCTGGTCCGCCCAAGCGCCTCGCGCAACACCGCCTGCGCATCCGGGTCGCCGTCATGCGCCGCCAGCATCCCGACATTCTTCGCGCCCAGCATATATTCGAGCAGCCGATACTGCACCGACTGGAACCCCGAACTGCCGCCCAGCTTGCCGCGCATCGCCGAATAATCGGCCGGGGTGATCGTCGCCAGCACCTCCCAACTCTGGATCAGCTGCTGTTGCACGCGGGCGACGCGGGCCATCATCTTGAACGCGCTGTCCGGCCGGTCGGCGATCAGCGCCTGCCGCGCCGCCTCCAGCTCGTGCAGGCACAGCTTGATCCACAGTTCGGACGCCTGATGGATGACGATGAACAGCAATTCGTCATGCGTGTCCGACAACGGCTCCTGCGACGTCAGCAGCCGGTCGAGCCGCAGATAGCTGCCATAGGTCGGGCCACTGGCGGGCGGGGCGGAGTGGTCCGCCTCGCGGCTCTCCATTATCTCGGCTCGCCCATGTCACGGAAGCTGTCGGGGACGTCGGTACGCGGATGCCCCGACGGCGTCGGCAACGGTTCGATCACCGGCGATTCGGGTGCGTCGAACCCGCCCTCCCATTTTGCGATGACGCTGGCGGCGATCGCATTGCCGACGACATTGGTCGCGGTCCGCCCCATGTCGAGGAAGTGATCGATGGCGAGGATCAGCAACAGCCCGGCCTCGGGAATGTTGAACATGCCTAGCGTGGCGGCGATTACCACCAGGCTGGCGCGCGGCACGCCGGCAATCCCCTTCGACGTGACCATCAGCACCAGCAGCATCAGGAACATCTGTCCCCAGCTCAGGTCGATGCCGTACGCCTGCGCGATAAAGATCGACGCGAACGTCATATACATCATCGACCCGTCGAGGTTGAACGAGTAGCCGAGCGGCAGCACGAAGCTGGCGATGCGCGGCGGCACCCCGAACCGGTCGAGCGCCTCCAGTGTACGCGGATAGGCCGCTTCCGACGATGCGGTCGAAAAACCGAGCAGGATCGGATCGCGCAGATAGCGCAGCAGCATCTTCACGCGCGGGCCGATGATCGCGAAGGCGATGCCGATCAGCACCGTCCACAGCGTGGCGAGGCCGAGATAGAAGCTGCCCATGAAATAGGCGAGGTCGCCGATGATCCCCGGTCCCCGCTCGGCCAGCGTCGCCGTCACCGCCGCGAACACCGCGAACGGGGCGAAGCGCATGACATAGTCGGTGACCTGCAACATCACCGCGACAAGGCCTTCGAGCGCGCGGACCAGCGGCTTGCCCTTGTCGCCGACCGCCGTCAGCGCGACGCCGATGAACAGCGAGAAGATGACGATCTGCAATATCTCGTTGGTTGCCATCGCCTCGATGCCGGAGGCGGGGAAGATATGGCCGACGAACTTGACGAAATCGAACGCCGGCTTGTCGACGCCGGTCGCGGCGGTGACCGGCGGAACCGGCAGGCCCAGCCCCACGCCCGGCTGCAACAGATTGACCAGCACCAGCCCGAGCATCAGCGAGATGAAGCTCGCCATCACGAACCAGCCGAACGACCGCAGCCCGACCCGGCCGAGCGACGAACTGTCGCCCATATGCGCGATGCCGACGACCAGCGTCGAAAAGACCAGCGGGGCGATGATCATCTTGATGAGCCGCAGGAACACGGTGGTCACGGCGGAGAGGTAATAGGCGATGTTCTTCAGCGTCGCGCTGCCCGCGCCGCCCCCATCGTCCAGGCCGGCGTTCAGCGCCCAGCCGAGCACGAGTCCCGCGACAAGGGCGATGAGAATGAAAGTCGTAAGCCGCTTGGCCATGCGCAATCCCTGATCGTTTGCGCTGGAAAGGACGGGAATGTTTCGTCCGGGTCAACCCCTGTGCTTGTCGCAGCTTGGCAAGTCGCGCGTGCCTGCGTATCGAGCCCGCATGACCTCGACCAATGATGTCCGCCGCTCGTTCCTCGACTTTTTCGAGAAGGCGGGCCACGCCCGCGTCGCCTCCGCCCCGCTCGTTCCGCAGAACGACCCGACGCTGATGTTCGTCAATGCGGGCATGGTGCCGTTCAAGAACGTGTTCACCGGCCTCGAAACGCGGCCCTATGTGACGGCGACGTCGTCGCAGAAATGCGTGCGCGCCGGCGGCAAGCATAACGATCTCGACAATGTCGGCTATACCGCGCGGCATCACACCTTCTTCGAAATGCTCGGCAATTTCTCGTTCGGCGATTATTTCAAGGAACAGGCGATCCTGAACGCCTGGACCCTGCTGACCCGTGACTGGGGTCTGCCGGCGGAGAAACTGACCGCGACCGTCTATCACACCGACGACGAAGCGTTCGACCTGTGGAAGAAGATCGCGGGGCTCCCGGATCACAAGATCATCCGCATCCCGACCAAGGACAATTTCTGGGCGATGGGCGACAGCGGCCCGTGCGGTCCGTGCTCGGAAATCTTCTACGATCACGGCGAGCATATCCCCGGCGGCCCTCCCGGCTCGCCCGACGAGGACGGCGACCGCTTCGTCGAGATCTGGAACCTCGTGTTCATGCAGTTCGAGCAGGACGCGAACGAGATCGTCGGCGAACTGCCCAAGAAGTCGATCGACACCGGCATGGGCCTCGAACGCATCGCGGCAGTGATGCAGGGCGTCTCGGACAATTACGACACCGACACCTTCAAGGCGCTGATCGCCGCGTCGTGCGAACTGACTGGCACCCGTGCCGAGGGTCCGACCCAGGCCAGCCATCGCGTGATCGCCGATCACCTGCGTGCCTCGGGCTTCCTCGTCGCCGACGGCGTGCTGCCGGCCAATGAAGGGCGCGGTTATGTGCTCCGCCGCATCATGCGCCGCGCGATGCGCCACGCGCATCTGCTGGGTGCCAAGGACCCGTTGATGCACCGGCTGGTCGGTTCGCTCGTGTCCGAAATGGGCGCCGCCTATCCCGAACTGGTCCGCGCGCAGCCGCTGATCGAAGCGACGCTGCAACAGGAAGAAACCCAGTTCCGCCGCACGCTGGACAAGGGGCTGAAGCTCCTCGACGAAGCGACCGCCGGTTTCGCAGAAGGCGCGACGCTGGCCGGCGAGACCGCGTTCAAGCTCTACGACACCTATGGTTTCCCCTATGACCTGACCGAGGACGCGCTCCGCGCCCAGGGCTATGCCGTCGACCGCGCCGGCTTCGATGCGGCGATGGCCGAACAGAAGCGCGCCGCCCGCGCCGCATGGAAGGGGTCGGGCGCCAAGGCGTCGGACGATGTCTGGTTCGACGTCCTCGAAACCGCCGGTCCCACCGAGTTCATCGGCTATTCGGTCGAGGCGGGCGAGGGACAGGTCGTCGCCATCGTCAAGGACGGCGCCCGCGTCGAATCGGCGCAGGCCGGCGACGAGGTGCTGGTCCTGACCAACCAGACGCCCTTCTACGCCGAAAGCGGCGGGCAGGTCGGCGATGCTGGCACCATGACCACCGATGCCGGGTTCAAGGCGACCGTCACCGACACCGCCAAGCAGCTCGGCAAGCTCCACGCCCATGTCGCGACGATCGACGCCGGCACCCTGAAGGTCGGCGACAGCGTCGCGTTGACCATCGACACGACCCGCCGCGCGCAGATCCGCGCCAACCATTCGGCGACGCACCTGCTGCACGAGGCGCTGCGCGAACGGCTCGGCACCCATGTTGCGCAAAAGGGGTCGATGGTCGCGCCCGAACGGCTGCGCTTCGACTTCTCGCAGCCCTCGCCGATCGCGGCGGACGCGCTGGCGCTGGTCGAGGCCGACGTGAACGCGCAGGTGCGCGGCAACGGCACCGTCACGACGCGCCTGATGACCCCCGATGACGCGATCGCGATGGGCGCGATGGCGCTGTTCGGCGAAAAATATGGCGACGAGGTCCGCGTCGTCTCGATGGGGCAGGATGCAGAGGGCACCTATTCGATCGAACTGTGCGGCGGGACGCACGTGAATGCGCTGGGCGAGATCGGCCTGTTCAAGATCGTGTCCGAAGGCGCCGTCTCCTCGGGCGTCCGTCGTGTCGAGGCGCTGACCGGCGAGGCCGCGCGCCAGTGGCTCGGCAACCGCGACGCGAAGCTCCGCGAAGCCGCCGCCGCGCTCAAGGCTACCCCTGACGAAGTCCCCGCCCGCGTCACGCAACTCGTCGAGGATCGCCGCCGCCTCGAGCGCGAACTGGCCGAGGCCAAGAAGGCGCTGGCCATGGGCGGTGGTGCCGGAGCGGCGCCCGCCGGTCCCGAACAGGTCGGCGACATCGCGTTCCTCGGCCAGGTCATCGACGGGTTGGAGGCAAAGGCGCTACGCGGCACGATCGACGAGGCCCGTGCGCGGGTTCCCTCGGGCGTGGTCGCGCTGGTCGCGGTCAATGACGGTCGCGCCTCGGTCGGCGTCGGCGTGTCGAGCGACCTTGTCGGCCGGATCAGCGCCGTCGATCTGGTCAAGGCGGCGGTCGCGGCACTCGGCGGGCAGGGCGGCGGCGGCCGTCCCGACATGGCGCAGGGCGGCGGTCCGGACGGAGCGAAGGGCGCCGAGGCGATCGACGCGATTAAGACGCTGCTGGCGGGCTGACCGCCCGGTCGCGGACGTTATCGTACCCCGGCGAAGGCCGGGGTACGTCGTTTATGGGGGTAGGGCGAGACCCGCCCCAAACCGTATCCCCGCGAAGGCGGGGATCCAGAGCCGAGCAGCGCACTGCCCGTGACCCTGGACCCCCGCCTCCGCGGGGGTGCGGGAACTCAAATATACGTCCGCAAAAACTCGGCCAGCGCACACACCGCGAGGCTCTGCCCGTACGGCATCGAAGTCAGCGCGATATCCTTGTAAAATTGCTGGGTATCGCCCATCGCCGTCCCGAAGCTGACCTGCTTCAACTCGCCCGTTTCATCGATATTGGCCAGCACCCCGCGCACCGCCTTGATCCCGACCGCCTCATAAGCACGCGGCAGATACCCCTTCCGCACCGCCTTCAATATGCCATAGGCAAAACCCGCCGCCGCCGACGCCTCCAGATAGCTGGTCGGGTCGACGATCAGCGTATGCCACAACCCGCTCTCGTCCTGTGTCTCGGCCAGCGTCTTGACCTGCGCCGCCAGCGTATCGATCAGGAACATGCGCAGCGCATCGCCGGGCGGCAGGTCGAGAATCTCGATGATCTCGGGGATCGCGATCGTGACCCAGCAATTGCCGCGCGCCCACAGCGCCTCGGCAAAGTTATGCCGCCCGTTAAAGTCCCAGCCGTGGAACCACAGCCCGGTCTTCTTGTCGAACAGATATTTGATATGCACGAGGAACTGGCGCTTCGCCTCCTCGACATAATGCGGGCGGTTCAGCAACAGGCCGATCTTGGCCAGCGGCAACACGCTCATCATCAGCGTGTCGTCCCACATCTCGCCCGGATTCTCGTCGTTATAGACGATGTGCTGGAACCCGCCCTCTTCGGTCTTGGGCAGGCCGTCGGGCGCCATCAGCCATTCCGCCCACGTATCCAGATAGGGGATGTACCGCGGGTCCGGCGCATGCTCGTAGAGATAGGCAAGGGTGATGAACGGCGCGACGGTGTTGATGTTCTTGGTCGGCGTGCCCTCGGCAAAGCGATCCTCGAACCACTGCTTGATGATCGCCAGCGCCGCCTTGTCGCCGGTCTGCTCATAATAGCGCCACATGCCGAACAGGCCGACGCCATGCGTCCACTCCCACCCGGCCCAGCCCTTGGTGTCGATGATCCGCCCGTCGTCGAGATGGAGCAGGAACTCGCCCGTCTCGTCCTTGATATTGACCAGATTGTCCATCAGCAGCGCGATGGCGTCGGTCACCTGTTGGCGGGGAATGTCGTGGGTCAGCGCGGCCATGATAGCTCCGGGTGAAGGGTTGTATTCAGGTAGGTCGGACGGACAATCCGTCAGGAAATTGTCGTCATCCCAGCGCAGGCTGGGATCTCGCGCGGCAGGCGCGACACCTCCGCAACCGGGATGCCCCAGCCTTCGCTGGGGCGAGGTCGGGGTAGGGCGGGCGCACAGCTCACTTCGCCGCCGCCAACACCGCCGGCGCATCGACCATCCGCACCGGCACCCCGCCGCGAACGTTGCGCATCGTCACCAGCCGCACCTGCTCCAGCGCGTTGCCCGGCGCACCATCGCTGGTAACGGCGAGCGACAGGAAGTTGCGCCCGCGATGGTTCAAAATCCCCTCCGGCACGACGAAGGTCCGCTGCGGCCCGACATGGGCGATGAACTGACCCATGTTCCAGCCATTGACGAACACCAGCACCCGGTAATCTACCGGCGACCGCGGCACGGCGGCATCGCCGAACGACACGCCGATCGTCGCATCCTGCCCCTTCGGCACGTTCAGGTCGAAGCTGGTCCGATACCAGTTGGTCCCGGCCGGAGCCGAGGTCGCCGGCAACGATACCTTGGCCCAGCGCGCATCGTCGAACCCAGGCAGGTGCCATCCCATCCGCTCGCCATATTGCCCGCCATTATTGGCGACCCCGCGGACCGGGTCGACGATATCCTCGCCGCCCTGCCGCCCCTGAATCTTCCACGCGACGGGGATGGCGAAGGACTGCCCCGCCTGTTTCTCGACCGAAGCCGACACGATCCCGCGCGCTTCCTTGTGGAAATCGTCGGCGTCGAGGTCCCAGTTATGGCCGTTGTTGCGCAGCATCACCGACAGCACATGCTCGCCCGGCATCCGCGCGGCTTGCGGAAGCGCGATCGTCGCCGTGCCCGTCGTGATCGGGCGCGGCAATCCGCCGGGCAGTTCGTCCTGCCCGATCAGCTTTCCGTCGAGGAAGACCTGCACCATCCCCGATCCGCCGGCGCCGTAATAGAGCCGCAACCGCTCGGCATCCGCCGTCCCGCTGAAGCGCCCGCGATACCAGACATCGCCTTCGTGAAAGCCGTACGCGTCCATCAGCATGTTCGGCTGGCCATCGGGCCGCGCGGTGATGCTGGCATAGGCGCGATTGTCGATCGCGGCCCAGTTGCTGTCGTCGAACCCCGGCTCGGCCTCGGGCGTTCCCGGCGCCATCCGCCATTCGGCCAGCACCGGCAACGTCACCGCCGCCGGGCCGGGCAGGGGCGCGCGCGCCACCAGGCTGCCGGCACTGCCCGCCCCGGTCGCGACCCGCGCGCCATTCCACGTGACCGCGCGCACCCGCTTCGGTGCCCAGACCTCCAGCGGCGTCGCTTCCTTGGTATCGCCGGTCAGCGCCAGCGTTGCACCGCCCTTGGCCGACCGCACCAGCGCCGGCCCGCGCACCAGCACGTCGCCCGATTTCCAGATTTTCGCGACCTCGGCCTCATCGCCGATCAGCAACGTCATCGGCGGCCGCCCGCCGCCCGAAACCTGCACCCGCGCCAATTGCCCATGGGTGTAATCGAGCCGCAAATCCCCCTTCGCCGCATCGAACGACGACCGCACGTCCCCGGCGATCACCCGTACGGTCGGCGCGCTGGCATAGCGCAGCACCGTTGTCGCCGCCTCCTGCGCCCGCCCGTATAGCAGCAGGACATCGCCGCCATCGATCCGCAGATGCGACTGCAATTCCGACGTCGCATAGACCAGCCGCTGCCCGCCGAGATTGACACCCGCGATCAACCACTTCGCATCGAACCCGTTCAGCCGCATCTCGGGCAACGCATAGCGCCCGTCGGGCAGGTCGGCGGTGATGATGAAGCGGTCGTCGCTCGCCTTGTTCGACGGATTATGCGTGACCAGCAGGAAGCGGGCGTCGGTCTCGGGCGATTTGTTGTGATAGACCTGGATGTTCGGCGAAGAGATCGTCACCGGCCCCGCCGGCACCATCCCGGCCAGATCGGGCACCGCCGCGATCATGCCGGCCAGCGATTTCAGCTCCTCGGCCTTTTCGCGGACCTCGCGCGTCTCGCTGAACGCCGCGCCATAATCATAGCTGGTGAAGACGACCGGCGCCGGCAGCCACCCCCAGCTGGTCCCGCCGAACCCCATATAGAAGCTCTGGATGGCGATGCCGTTGGCCAGGTTGGTGCCGTAAAATACCCGCTGGAACCGCTTGCCGCGCTGGCGGGCATTGCATTCATAGCCGCCGTTCGATCCCCAGTAATCGAACCAGCCGCCGCCGAATTCGGCCGCGAACCCCGGTGTGTTGGGGCTGGCCGAAGCACCACCCTTCGCCCCGCCGGGACCGTAGAAACCCCAGTCGGGTGCCGCCGACCCGCGCGTCACCTTGCCGCCGACGGTGCAGGTACCGCCCGGATAGCCATCGAACGCATAGAGGTCGGGCGATCCCTCGACCGTCTTCGCGACGTTCGACCCGCGTGGCACCCAATACCCGTTGCGCCCCTGGTCGTTGTGGAACAGCGGCACGGTGATCCCGTCCGCCCGCGCCTTGGCATAGAGATGGTCCATATACCGCCCCTGTGCCGGGGTGGTCAGCGCCAGTTCGTTCTCGATCTGGTGCAGGATCACCGTGCCGCCTTTTTCTCCCTTTGGGCCACCGTTGATCTGGTGGCGGGCGATGATCGGGTTGATCTGGCTGAGCCACTCGTCGGCGGCGGCCAGATAGTCGGGATCGTCGGTCCGCGCTCGCGCCCGCTGGTTCTGCAACCATCCGGGAAAGCCGCCGCGCGTCAGCTCGGCATTCACATAGGGCCCGGCGCGGGTGATGACGTACAGCCCTTCTTCGGCCGCGATGTCGAGCAACCGGTCGATGTCGCGAATGCCCTTGAAGTCGTACACCCCACGCTTCGGGCTGTGGAACCCCCAGTCGAAATAGAAGGCGACGGTATTGAACCCGCTCGCCTTCATCTTCTGCAGCACGTCGCGCCACAGATCGGGGCTGGGCAGGCGGAACGCATGGACCTCGGCCGACCAGATGGTGAGCCGCTTGCCATCGATCATCAGCGAGCGTGCATCATACGATACACGCCCGAATTTCTTGACCGGCGCGGCCAGATTGGCGGTCGGTTTCGCCGTCTGGGCGACCGCCGGCGTCAACATCGACGCGGCAACGCCACACAGCAACAGGCTACGCAGCATGCCGGTCATGCCATGTGGAACATGGGGGAGAGCGGCCATTCGAGCGGCCGGTTGTCGGCCTGCGTCTCCATCAGCGGCGCCATCGACTCCCACCAACGCTGCATGACCGGATGAGCGGGCAAGGTATCGCGCTGGTTCTGTTCGGCCAGTTCCAGCGTCGCGAACAGCGCGCCGGTCTCTTCGTCGAGGAAGATCCAGTAATCCGAAATCCCCGCCGCGCGCAGCAGCGCCGACAATTCGGGCCAGATCGCGTCGTGGCGCGCGCGATATTCGGCGGCCATGCCCGGCTTCAACTGCATCCGAAACGCCTGCCGCGCCATCCGCCCCTCCTGTATGTTCACTATGTGAACGTTATATTCAAATAATAGAATGTTCAGTGCTGTGGGTCAATCGCTACGTGTAACCTTCGTCACCTTCGCCCCCGCGACATTGTTCAGCCGGATCGCCGCCCGCCCATCGCCCCTGGTCGTCAGGTTAAGCCCCTCGACGGTCAGCCCCCGCACATGCCGGCACCACAGCCCCCAGGCCGGCGTTGGCCCGAACATGCTCGGCTCGGGATAGGCATCGGCCAGCTCCGGCGGCATCGCCACCGGCCGTCCCCCGCCCAAATAGGAAAGGCTGATATCGCGCAGGGTTACGTCCTCGATCCAGTGCCCCGGCAACCCCGCCAGCGTCGCCGCGAAGCGATGGTCGATCCCCGTCGCCCGCAGCCCCTCGACCGTCACGCCCCGGATCGTACCGACCCCGGTTCCCGCCGGCCCGCGCCGCCGGTCCCCGATCCGCAGGAACAGCGGCGCGGTGGTCACCTCGGTCATGGTCAGGTCGCGCACGACCACGTCCTCGATCACCCCGCCATCGACCGTCTCCAGCGCCAGCCCACGCGACCGCTCGAACCGGCACCGCTCGATACGGATCCGCCGGAACCCGCCATTGCTCTCGGTCCCTAGCTTGATCCGCCCGGTCACCCGGTCGCGGTCGGGCGCCAGTTGCTGTGTCCGCCCCCGCGTCCCGTCGATCAGCGTCCCCGGATCGAACCCCGACACGACACAGTCGCGCACCGTCACATCGCTACAGGGCAGTGCTTGCCCCAGCGCAAAACTGCTCTTCAAAACAATGGCATCGTCATTGGGCGTATTCACCCGGCACCGCTCGATCAGCACGTCGCGCACCCCGTCCAGGTCGATCCCGTCACGATTGGTATCGATGGTCAGGTCGCGCAGCACCATGCCCCGGCAGCCCGTTGCCAGGATCGCGAAATGCCCGCCCCGCGCGATCGTGATCCCCTCGATCCGGACATCCCGCGCCTCGACCAGCGCCACGGCCTTGTTCCCCAGCCCGTTCATCCGCGCCGCGTCCGGCTCCAGCGCCGCGATCTCCGCCGCCGTCATCTGCCGCATCGACAGCGGTCGCTCGCCGGCCTGCTTGCGCCACCGCGCACCCGGGCCGTCGCGGGTCAGTCCCTCGCCATCGATCATTCCCGGCCCGAGGATCGCGACCCGCGCCACGCCGTCCCCGACGATCAGGCTGTTATGCCAATGGCTATGCCCGAAATCCTGATATAGCTGCTCGCCGCGATCCTCGGGCAGCGCATAGCGCCCGCCGTCCCGCGCCGGATCGGCCGCGACGATCACCGCGCCCTGCTCCAGCACCAGCGTCACATCGCTTGCCAGCCGCAGCGTGAAGCACCGGTAACGCCCCTTCGCCACCACGACCGTCCCGCCGCCCTGCGCCGCATCGATCGCCCGCTGCACCGCTGCCGTGTCCAGCGTCCGCCCATCGCCGACCGCGCCGAACCGCCGCACATCGAACCGGCGCGCGCCATGGGCGGGAAAGGGCAGGGCCAGCATTCCCAGCAACATGGCGCGCCGGTCGATCAATTGCCGTCCGGCCGCACGTCGCTGCGCGCGGCACTCGGCACGATCGCCACCGCCGCCGGCAAAGGCGGCCGTGCCGGATCGAAGCGCGCGGCGGTCACATGCGCCGCCATGCCCGGCAGCGTGCGAATTCCCTCCGCCACTGCCCGCGCCAGCAGCCATGCGCCATAATTATTGTGGTGGGTCCGGTCCTTGCCGCTATCGTTGAACGCCTGCGGACTAACCGCCGGACCCAGTGCCTCATAGATGGCGATGCTGGCGGCATTCAGGTCGATGACCGCCACCCCTTCCTCCGCCGCGACCGCGCGGACCGCTGCCGGATAATCGCCCAGCGATGGCTTGATCCGCCCTGCCGCATCGAAATTGCGCCGCTCGGGACTGGTCACCAGTACCGGCGTTGCGCCGCGCCGCCGCGCCTCGGCAATGTAGGCCTTTAGATAGGCCCGATAGGTCGTCCCGGCCTCGACATAGGTCTGCGGCCACTGCGCCTTCTGGTCGTTATGCCCGAACTGGACGAACAGCCAGTCGCCCTTGCGCAACATCGCCAGCACCTTGTCGAGCCGTAATTCGGTCAGGAAGGATTTCAGCGTCTCCCCCGACTCCGCATGGTTCGCGACCGCGACCTGCCCGTCGAGAAACGCTGGCAGCATCTGTCCCCAACTCGCCGCCGGTTCGGACGGCTGGTCGGTAACCGTTGAATCCCCAACCAGATACAGCGTCGGCACGTCGGCCGGCTCGATCCGCACCGTGTCGACCGCCGCATCGCCGAGCAGTTCGAGCGTCAGGCGATCGTCCCATGTCGGACTGTCCGTCTCGCGCGGTTTCAGGCGGACCATCGTCCCTCCCGGCGCATTGGCCGGCGGGGGCGCCAGCATCGCCGTCCGGGTGTTGACCACGAAGCTGCGGGTCACCCGCTGTCCGGCGCGCGTCACGACCCGGTCGAGCATCAGCCGCCGGGCCTCGGCCTTCACCGTGGTCGTCGCCGTCCGCCGATCACCCAGCGTCATCGTCACCCGCCAATTACCCTCGGGCAACGCCACGGAGAACCGACGACCCCCCTCGGGCTCGTAACCATAGCCATCCCGATAGGGACGATCTCGCTCGACCCGCACCTCGCCCTCGCGCGGTCGGGCATCGTCGAGGCGATAGGTGATCGGCGTCACCGGTCCGGCAAGCAGCATTGCCAGCGCCACGATCATTTCGGCGCGACCAACGGGTGCGGTGGCTGGTTATAGGCCGTGTTCTGCCACGCGACGGCCAGCCGATAGATCGGATCATGCATCAGCGTCTCGCGCCGGATGCTGGTCGGGAAGGGCGTCGCATAGATCCGCAATTCGCGATTATCCTCGCTGCGCAGGATCACCTCTTCGCGCCAGTCGCCCAGTATGTCCGCCAACAGCGCGGGCGTCGATTTGGTGCCGTTGTTCGACGTCGCGCCGTCCGCGATCAACAGCGGTACCTCGACCCCTGCCTTCCAGTCCCATTTGGTAATGCGGTTGCGGTCGAGCAGCTCGCGCTGCGCATCGCCGTCCCACCAGATTGCGAAATTGGCGACTTTGGGCTTGGGTCCGGAAATTATTTGCCCCTTGGCCGTGTAGAGGTTGGGTGTGCTCGAGTTCCAGTTTTCCTCGCCCGGATAGCGTGGGTCGATATCGGCCGACAGCCCGCGTCCGGTGTCCTTGGTCGCCGGCGTCGTCCACAGGATCGCGCCCGTCCGCGCGTCGAGCATCGCCGACCCGATCCCGCCATTGCGCGGCACCTCTTCATGGACGCCGAATTTTTCGAGCCCCGGCCGGTCGGGATCGAGGTCGCCGACATGCATCGTATCGCCATGCCCCAGACCGGCGCTCCACAGCCCCTTGCCGTCGTCGTCGATCGCCATCGAACCGTAGACGATCTCGTCGCGGCCATCGCCATCGACATCGGCGACCGACAGATTGTGATTGCCCTGTCCGGCGAATTTCGCATTGCCCGGCGCCGAACTGTCGAACAGCCAGCGCTGCGTCAGCTTGCCGTCGCGCCAGTCCCATGCGGCCACCGTCGATCGCGCATAATAGCCGCGCCCGAAAATCCCGCTCGGCCGCTTCCCGTCCAGATAGGCGACGCCGGCAAGGAACCGGTTGGAACGGTTGCCATAGCCATCGCCCCACAGTGCCTGCAGCCCCTCCGGCGTATCGCTGCCGCGCGGCGGCGCATAGGGTTGCGTCGCGAGCGCCCGTCCGGTCGCTCCTTCGAACACGGTCAGATATTCCGGCCCCGACAGGATGCGCCCCTGCACCCGGGCGACCTTGCGGCCATCGGGCAGGGTGGTCGCACCGGTCCGGTCGGCTTGCGGAAGTTCACCGTCCTTCGCCCGCCAGTCGGCCGTGGCATCGCCCAGCACGCGGCCCGCACCGTCGATCGTGCCATCGGCGGTCTTGACCATGATCTCCGCGCGCCCGTCGCCATCGAAGTCATAGACCATGAACTGCGAATAATGCGCACCCGAGCGGATGTTGCGCCCCAGATCGATCCGCCACAGCCGCTTGCCGTCCAGCGTATAGGCGTCGAGCAACGTTTCGCCGCTATAGCCGCCGAACGCATTGTCCTTCGAAATGGTCGGGTCCCACTTCAGCACGATCTCATAGCGGCCGTCGCCATCCAGATCGCCGACGCTGGCATCGTTGGCCGTATATCCATAGCGCTCGCCGGCCGGCGTCACCCGTTCGGCAGGCGGATCGAGCGGGATCGACCAATATCCCTTCGACCAGACCCCCGCCGTGGCCGCCGGCTCCCGTATTCCGATCGTCTCGAGCCGATAGCGCGCCGCGGACGTTCCGCTCCGGTCGTGGAAGCTCGACGCCCTGGACACCCGCGCGGCGATCACCCTGCCGTCGCGCAGCAGGCGGAACGTGGTTCCAGGCCGGTCGGTCGCGAGCAGCCGCCACGAAATGTGATTGCCGCCGTCCTTGGCCGGCACCGCCACCAGTCCCCGATCGAGTCGCTCGACTTGCCGGCCGTCCGTCGCGGCATTCGGCGCGGCGAAGGCGGTTGCCGACACGCTCGCAGCCAGCATCCTCAGAATCAATCCGCGCATCGTCCGCTCTCCTGTCGACCATATTGTTTCACCATATGGACACAAATATCATATTGCGAAGATTCTGCTTTGCAAGCGGTCCGTTCCACGGTAGGCCCGAGGTCGAGCAAAGCGATTTTGATCGGCGACGGGGAACACCCACGCGCCGTCCCGGACATGAGGAGGGGTTTGCATGACGTCGTTCGCCAATATCCGTGGAGCCAGGCTGCGCGCCGCCGCGTCGGGCCTGGCGCTGATCGTGGCGCTGGGTAGCGCGCCGGCCTTTGCGCAGGTCGTCGCATCGGGCGGCGAAGCGAACCAGTCGCCGACCGATCCGCTTGATGAAGAAGCCGAAATCCTCGTCACCGGCACCCGCGCGTCGCTGCAATCCGCGATCGCGCGTAAGAAGAATGCCGATACCGTCGTCGACTCGATCGTCGCGGAGGATATCGCCAGCTTCCCCGACAAGAATGTCGGCGAGGCGCTGGCGCGGGTCACCGGCGTGCAGTTGCAGCGCGACTTTGGCGAAGGGTCGCAGATCTCGATCCGCGGCGTCGAGCCCGACCTCAACCGTATCGAGATCAACGGCGTCAGCCAGCAGTCACCGGGCGGCGGTCGCAGCGGCGACTTTCGCGAACTGGCGGTGGAACTGGTCAAGTCGGTCGACGTCTACAAGGGCTATACGGTCGACCTGACCGAAGGCGGCATCGGCGGGACCGTGCGGGTGGAAACGCGTCGTCCGCTTGAACTGACGAAACCTCTGTTCAGCATAAAGGGCGAGGCGCAGCGTCTGAACCTGACCGAAAAGTGGCGGCCACGTTTCAACCTGACGGCCGGGCGTTCGGATCTTCTGGACGGTCGCCTGGGTCTGCTGCTGAACGTCACGCACAGCGTCGTCGATACCCGCGGTGACTCGATCGCGAACACCAACTGGCAGCGCTATCTCGATTTCGACCGTTCGGCCGAAAAGACGGTTGCCGATCCCAATTACGCAAATTTCGGCACCTATGAGAGCTGCGCCGGCACCACCGGATCGACGGCAGCGATTGCGACCGCCAATCGCCTTGCCTGCGAAACGCAATTCTTCGACTGGTCGCCGGGTTCGGTGCGCTATCGCAACAACGAACGGACCGACGCGCGCACCTCGCTCGATTTCCAGGCGCAAGTCCAGTTCTTCGACAACTTCTCCGCCTGGGGACAGGTGACGCTCAACTATCGCAACCAGAATCTGCGCGACACCAACTATGCGGTGAATATGGGCGGCGGCCTTGCAAGTTCGGGCATCGTCAGCAGCACGCCGGACATCACCCGCTACAATCTCGACGCGGCGCTGGCCAGTAATGCCGCTGGCGGTGCGTCGCGGGCGCGTCCGACCCAGTCCTATGTCACGACCGACGGCCATATCCTGACGAGCTGGACGACCGCGCTGAACGCCGGGACGCCGCCGGGCAGCGGTGTCGTCGCCGGTTCGGGCGGGGCCAGCAACATCGTCGGCGTACAGCGGCGCGATTTCACCTATGACGAAAATACGCGCTATTATCAGTCGGGGTTCAAATGGGACCTCGACCGGATGAAGATGGTGTTCCTGGCTTCGCGTTCCGAAGGGAACCGGGTCGATGAAACCAATCTGGTAGCGATCACCACCGGCGTGTCGGGTATCACGGTCGATCGTCGCAACGCGGACGGGCTGCCGGTTCTGACCTTTCCGTCGGCATTCGATCCCTCGAACATCGCCGCCTATGGTGACAACACCCGGCGCGGTGCCAATGGACAGTTGCTGGTGCAGGCCGGTCCGTCAGTCCAATATCGGCCCAGCCAGCGGGACTCGGCGGAAGACCAGCTGAAGCTCGACGTCGATTACGACCTCGATTGGGGCTTTCTGCGAAGCTTCGAGTTCGGCGGACAATATCGCAACCAGGATCTAGTCTTTTATAATCAGGGCGGCGCGCGCCTGTTGCGGCCCGAAGTCCGGGCACCGAACGGTACCGTCACGCAAAGCGCGCTGTACCAGTATAATAACAACGTCTCGCTCAACACCGTTATCGGCGCCCCGCCGGCAACGGGTCCCGCGCCGAACACTTATTATTTCACGGCTGCGCAGTATCAGCAGTTTCTGGCGACCAATGGCGGTGTGACCGGTGGCGCTCCACTGTTCGGCGGCATCAAGGGTATCGAAGGCGCACCGGAACGTCTGGCCCAGCCCCTGTTCGACTTCGCCAACCTTTCGAAATTTTACGATCTGTCGAACTTCAATCAGAGCCGCGTGCGCTTTGCCGACGGGTTGCCGCAGATTCCGGGGTACATCATCAACGAGAAGATCGTCGCCGGCTATCTCAAGCTGAACTTCGGCACCACCGTGTTCGGCATGCCACTGACCGGTAACGGCGGCATGCGCTATACTTACACGCGGGATGACTCCACCAGCAGCAACACGCGCCGTGAAAACCGGGTTCGGCCCGGCACCGGGGTGAACGGCATCCCGCCGGTCATCGAAATCGCGACGACGGCGGTGCAGGAAGTCACGCTGACCAACGACTATCACGATTGGTTGCCGGCGGTGAACCTGTCGCTGGAGGTACAGCCGAACCTGTTCGTCCGGGCGACCTATGCCAAGAATCTCGCACGCCCGCGTCCGACCGATCTGTCGCCGGCAGTCAACTGCGTGATCGACCTTGCCGACACCATCGCCGGGGAAGATACCTGTACCGCCGGTAACCCGGCGCTTCAGCCCTATCGCGCCGACCAGTATGATCTGAACGCAGCATGGTACCCCAATGCCGACACGATCGTCAGCATCGGCTATTATTACAAGGACATCAAAAGCTTCGTCCTGCCGGCATCGGTCCGGACGGGCGTCGACCTGTTCGGTGACGGCCTGCTCTACACGGTGCGGCAGCCGACCAACGGTTTCGGCGCGAAGCTGGACGGCCTCGAAATCAGTGCGTCGACGGCGTTCACCTTCCTGCCGGCGCCATTTGACGGCTTCGGCGTCAACGGCAACTTTACCTTCAGCCGCGCGCTGAACAGTTCGCTGACGAACGTCGCGACCGGCGAACCGATAGACGCCTTTCCAGGGCTCTCGAAGTTCACGTACAATGGTAGCATCTTCTATGACAAGGACTGGCTGAACGCACGGGTCAGCTACAACAAGCGGAGCGACTATCTGCTGGTTGCGTCCGATGCGAGTGCCAGCAACAATCCGGTTTTCCGCCGCGGCGAAACCTATGTCGATGCCAAGGTGCAGTTCCGCATCACGCCGCAGTACAGCCTGTTCTTCGAGGCGCTGAACCTGACCAACGAACTTGCCCGATCGTATATCGATGACGCCCGGTCGATCGAATATAGCGATTTCGGCCGCCGCATCTTCGTCGGTGCGCAGTTCAAGCTGTGACCTGCCATGCCGGCCGCCTTGTACGTCAGGGCGGCTGGCTGGCGCTGGCGGTGCTAACCGGCTGTGCGCATCCGCCGGTGCCGGTGATCGCGTGGTCGATCGAAGCGGAATCACCGCGAGCACAGGTCCGCTACCTCCCCGGCGGCGTAATCGATATCGACACGCCGCGCGGGCTGACCCTGTGGTATCCCGATCGGCTCGACGGGCCGGTACGCATCGCCTTCGATGCGATGGCGGTATCGGCGGGCGGGCCGAACGATCAGGTCAGCGATCTCAACGCCTTCTGGATGGCGACCGACCCGGCGGCATCCGATCGGTCGGTGTTCTTGCGACCGCGTGATGGCCGGTTCGAGGCGTATGACACGCTCACTACCTATTACGTCGGCATCGGCGGCAACCGGAACACGACGACGCGGATGCGGCGCTATACCGGCCGGGCGGGCGACCGGCCACTGCTGCCCGAACATGACCGGGCCGATCCAGCCGCATTGTTGCAGCCCAATCGCTGGACCCGCGTCGCGCTGATCGCCGATGGCGGCCGGATCGCTGTCGAACGCAACGGCCGCATGCTGTTCGCGATGACCGACCCCGCGCCCTATCGCAGCGGCTGGTTCGCGCTGCGCACGACGCAGAGCCATTTGCGCATTCGCCGGGTGACGATTTCCCGGCCCTGACCATCGGAGACACGACCATGCCGATCACCCGCCGCGGCCTGATGGGTGCGACCATGTTAGCGGCCGGTCTGCGCAGCCTGCCGGCATTCGCCGCTCCCGTCGACCGCGGGCGAATAGTGGATGGACGCGCGAACTGGGTCGAGGGCAGGTCGCCGACCGTGCATGCCGGGCAGACGTTCGGCATGGCATGGCCGCGTGGACGGGTGTCGGCGCGGCAGCGCTGGGCGGTACGCGACGATGCCGGCCGGCCGCTGCCCGCCCAGAGCTGGGTGACGGCGACATGGCCAGACGGCAGCGTGAAATGGACGGCCCATGCGCTTCCGGCCGATACGGCACCGGGCGCTGCCGTCATGGTCGGACCGGGTCGGGCGGCGCTGCCGGATGCGCCGGTGCGGGTCGAGGAGCGGGGCGACTTGATCGTCATCGCGACCGGCGACCAGCGTTGGGAAATCGGCCGCAGCGGTGATGCCCTGGTCCGGCGCGCAACTTGCGGCGATCGTACGGTGCTGCGCGACGCGGCGCTGGTCGCCGAACTGCGGCAGGGTTCGCCCGAAGGCCCGCGCCTTTCGCTGAACGGACATATCGACCGCGTGACCGTCGAGCAACGCGGACCGGTGCGCGCGGTGGTGAAGGTCGAGGGCTATCATGTCGGTGGCGAACAGCGGGCGCTGCCGTTCGTCGTCCGTCTCTACGCCTATGCGGGATCGCACGGGCTGCGGATCGTCCATAGCTTCGTCCACGACGTCGATCCGGCGCTGTGGTTCGTCTCGGGGATCGGGTTGACGACCGCTGTGCCGATGGTGGCGCCGCTGCACGATCGGCATGTGCGCATCGCGCTGGATGAAGGGGCGATGTTCGTCGAGGCGGTTCGGCCGCTCACCGGGCTGCGGCGCGATCCGGGGGAGGCGACTCGCGCGGGGCAGATTGCCGGCCGGGCGACGCCGTCCCCGGCGGCCATGGCGAAACCCGTGGGCGATCTGCTGGAACGGATTCCGCCATGGGGCGAGTTCTCGCTCGCACAATTTTCGGCACAGGGTTTCACGCTGCGCAAGCGGACCGGAGCGAACCATGGCTGGGTCGAGGCGGGGGAGGGCGGTCGTGCCCCGGGCTTCGCCTATGTCGGTTCGCCGCAGGGCGGTGCTGCGATCGGCGCGCGCTGGTTTTGGCAACGCCATCCCGGTGAGATCGCCGTGACGAACGCGACGGAGGACGATGCCCGCCTGACGCTGTGGTTATGGTCGCCGCACGCCGGCGCGATGGACCTGCGATCCTATCGCGGGGTGATGGGGATGGAGGGATATGACGCCCAGAATGAGGGGCTGGCGGTAACCTATGAGGATTACGAGCCGGGCTGGGACAGTGCCACCGGTATCGCCCGCACCAGCGAACTGATGCTGTGGGCGTTCGACTCGACCCCGCCGACGGAGCGGTTGCAGGCGCTGGCCGCGATCGCTGCCGACGCGCCGCAACTGGTTGCCGATCCGGCCGGACTGCACGCCGCCGGGGTGTTCGGCCATTGGAGCCTGCCCGACCGGTCGACGCCCAACCGGACCGCGATCGAGGACCAGTTGGCGCATCTGGTCGATTTCTACGCGGGCGAGGTCGATCGACGCCATTGGTATGGTTTCTGGAACCATGGCGACGTCATGCACAGCTATGATTCGGATCGCCACCAGTGGCGTTACGATATCGGCGGCTTTGCCTGGGCCAACAGCGAATTGTCGCCCGATCTGTGGCTGTGGATGCAGGCGCTGCGCACCGGCGGCGGGCAGGCCTATCGCCTCGCGGAGGCGATGACCCGGCATACGGGGGAGGTGGACGTGTACCATCTCGGCCGGTTCCGCGGCATGGGCACCCGCCACGGCGTGCAGCACTTCAGTGACAGTTCCAAACAACCCCGAATCAGCAACGCCACCTACCGCCGAATCTATTATTATCTGACCGCCGACGAACGGGTCGGCGACCTGATGCGCGACCTGCTGACATCGGACCGGACGTTGGCGATGGTCGAGATCGGCCGGAAGGTGCCGGGCGGCCAGCATGCGACCCTGGCGGCGGGCATGATCGAAATGTCGTTCGGGACGGTATGGTGTTCGCTCGCCGCTGCCTGGCTGACCGAGTGGGAACGCACCGGTGACCGGCGGTGGCGCGATCGCTTGACAGCGGGCATGGACAGTATCGGTCGCCTGACGAATGGATGGATGGCCGGCAGTGCGCCCTATGAACTTGCAAGCGGGCGGTTCGCCGGGCCGGGGGACACGGTATCGATATCGCATCTGAACGCGGTCTTCGGTGCGGTCGAGATCAACGCCGAACTGCTGCAGCTGCTCGACGTGCCGCGCTACCGAAAGGCATGGCTCGACTATTGCCGCTACTACAACGCGCCCCGCGCCGTGTTCGAAGCGCGGTTCGGGCCGCGCAAGGGATCGGAAAACCTTGCCGAAGCGCATTCCCGCCTGACGGCGTTCGCGGCGTGGGCCGACGTCGATGCGACCCTTGCCAACCGGGCGTCGGCCGAATTTTTCGCCGGCAAGGCTGGGCTGGGCACGCGGATTACCGATCCCAGACGAACGCTGCCTGGCGGCATCGTCGAATGGCCCGGCATCAGTACCAATGCCGCATCGCAATGGGGGCTGGCCGCGATCGAGAATCTGGCGCTGATACCGGCGGCGATCGATAGCGGCAGGCTGCGCTCCTGATTCGATGCCGATGCGCAACGCCGTTCATCGAAGGTGCAGGTGGATCGGCGCATCAGCGAACGTTGCGCGGCTATGGTGCGCGTGCTAACGGCGCGCGCTCAAACCATTGGGACGCGGTCGACATGACCAACCTCGTTGCCACTTCGGCGCGGTCCCCGCGCCCGTGATGTTCTCCAGAGAGGCTTCCGGCGAAGCCACCGATCTTCCCGCGGATGGGCCGGGCCATCACGGCCCCGCACAGTCGCTCGCCAAGCTGTCGCTGGGCGCGCTCGGCATCGTCTATGGCGATATCGGCACCTCGCCGCTGTACGCGATGAAGGAAACGTTCGTCGGGCACCATCGACTGCCCGTCGATCAGATCAACATTTTCGGCGTCGTCAGCCTCGTCTTCTGGTCGCTGATGCTGATCGTGACGCTGAAATACGTTTTCATCATCATGCGGGCGGACAATAACGGGGAGGGCGGCAGCCTCGCGTTGCTTGCCCTGATCCAGCGCAAAACCGGCGGCGGTCGCTGGACGTCCAGCCTCGTCATCCTCGGGGTGCTGGCGACCGCCCTGTTCTTCGGCGACTGCATGATTACCCCGGCAGTATCGGTATTGTCGGCGGTCGAGGGGCTGGCGACGGTCAATGCCGGCTTCGACCCGTTCGTCATTCCGATCGCCGTCGTCATCATGATCGCGCTGTTCTGGTTGCAGGCGGTGGGAACGGCGGGGGTCGGGCGGCTCTTCGGGCCGATAATGATTGCCTATTTCGTGACATTGACCGGCCTCGGCATCCTCAACATCCTCGAACGACCGGAGATCGTTCAGGCGCTGAACCCGATCTGGGCGGTGCGATTCTTCGCACAGGATGGCATCCTCGCCTTCCTCGCGCTCGGATCGGTCGTGCTTTCCGTGACCGGAGCGGAGGCGCTATATGCCGATATGGGCCATTTCGGACGGCGGCCGATCTCCATCGCGTGGCTTTATTGCGTGTTTCCGGCGCTGATGCTGAACTATCTGGGGCAGGGGGCATTGCTGCTCGAGAATCCGGATGCGGCTTCCAACCCGTTTTTCTTCATGGCCTCGGAAGATTTCCGGCTACCGCTGGTCATCCTTGCGACGCTCGCAACGATCATCGCCAGTCAGGCGGTCATCACCGGCGCGTTTTCGGTGGTGCAACAGGCCGTGCAGCTCGGATTGATGCCGCGCCTGCGCATCGAACATACCAGCGCGGATGCGGCCGGCCAGATCTATATACCGGCCGTGAACTGGGCGCTGCTCATCATGGTGCTGCTGCTGATCTTTGGGTTTCAGGAATCGTCTAACCTCGCCGCCGCCTATGGAATCGCCGTGACCGGCACGATGTTCATCAGCACCTGCATGATCGCGGTGCTCATCAAGCGCGTATGGAACTGGCCGGTAGCGGCGGTCGCGGGCTTCATGGCGATCTTCCTGTGCATCGACGGCGCCTATTTCGCGTCCAACCTGACCAAGGTCCCCGATGGCGGCTGGTTCCCGCTGCTGGTCGGCATCGTCGTGTTCGTCCTGCTCACGACCTGGGCCAAGGGGCGCAAGCTGATGATCGAGCGGATGCGCGAAGCGGCGATGCCGATCAAGGTGTTCATCCAGTCGGCGGCAAGTTCGGCGACCCGCGTGCCGGGCACCGCGGTTTTCATGACCTCGACGCCGGAAGGCGTGCCGCATGCGCTGCTGCACAATCTGAAGCATAACAAGGTGCTGCACGACCGCGTCATCCTGCTGACCGTCAAGATCGCCGATACGCCCTATGTGGACCCGGAAGTGCGAACGAAGACCGAGGATCTGGGGCAGGGCTTTCACCGCATGATCCTGAAATTCGGCTTCATGCAGGATCCGGACGTACCAGGGGCGCTGAAGGCGGTCGGCTGCTGCGGCGGTGACTTCCGGATGATGGACACCAGCTTCTTCCTCGCGCGGCAGACGCTGTTGCCGTCGTCGCGACCGGGCATGATGATCTGGCGCGAAAAGCTGTTCGCATGGATGCTGCAGAATTCGGAAAGCGCGATGGAGTTTTTCCGCCTGCCGACGAACCGTGTCGTCGAACTGGGCAGTCAGGTCGAGATTTGACCGATCATCGCGGGCCTGCGCCGATCATCGTGACTGCCCTGTTCGGGCACGAGGATCAGGCGTGGTTCGACCGACAGCGCCGCGCCTATTTTCCGCCGGAGCGCAACGTGCTGGCGGCGCATTGCACCATGTTCCACCATCTCGCACCGGAACTGGGCGCCGAGTTGAAGCAGCGGTTGAACGCGGTGACACGGGGGCTGCCGGCCCCGCACGCCCGGGTCGGCGGGTTGATGAACCTTGGGCGCGGCGTCGCCTATCGGATCGAGTCGCCCGATCTCGAGGCAATCCGCGCCGACCTGGCCGACGCCTTTGCTTCGATGCTCGTCCCGCAGGAC
The DNA here is from genome assembly GCF_022664395.1 of Sphingomonas lacusdianchii. Lineage (GTDB taxonomy): Bacteria > Pseudomonadota > Alphaproteobacteria > Sphingomonadales > Sphingomonadaceae > Sphingomonas > Sphingomonas lacusdianchii. Next base: position 290,331 of record NZ_JAKRET010000005.1, read on the forward strand.
CGGAGCGGGTGGCGTCCGCACGTCACGGTCCAGAACAAGGTCGAACCGACCGAGGCCAAGGCGTTGCTGGCGACGCTGTCCGCTGGATTTTCCTCGCGACCGGTCAAAATCGCAGGCTTGGCGAGCTGGTGGTATCGCGGCGGACCATGGGAAGCAATTTCTCGTCACATGTTCGCTTGACCGGGGCGATTCCCGTTCGTATAGGGCCGCCTCCCGACGGGAAGTGGCGGGGCGAAGTAGCTCAGTTGGTTAGAGCACGGGAATCATAATCCTGGGGTCGGGGGTTCAAATCCCTCCTTCGCTACCATCATAACCGAGCGGGACGAACGTCCCCTCGGTTGATCGGTCGCCAAAGCGACCACTGCGCCGAACGACGACAACACTTCGATATCGACGTCATCGTGATTGTTCGGGGTGACCCGCACGTCATCGATCATGTCGCGCAGCCGGGCCTTGACTTCATCATTCGTGGCGCTGCTGCCGTCCAATGTCGTGGCGAGCACGCGGACCCGTTTTCGGTAATCGTCGACGATCGCTGGATTCATCGCGATGACCGGCACGGCGTCGATTTCCTGCCGCTCCCGCTGAAGCTCGAGCAGTTCGGCTTTGCGTGCCGCGAGGGCCTCGCGCACGTCGGCGAAATCGGCCGCGCCGTCGGCGATCGCGCTGACGAGTCGTTCTATCTGGCCTTGGGTCTTCTTGATCCGGCGGTCCACGTCGCCAGCGTCGCGAACGCGCTCCGCCCGGCGGCTCTCCACCTCGGCATGATATTCCCGAACCAACAACGATACGGCATCCGATTCGAGCAGCTTCTCGGTGACGCCGCCGAGGACGCGGGCCTCGATCGCTGAACGGGCGACCGTTCCCCGCACATCGCAGGTGCCGGCCTCCCGTGCCCGGGTGCAACCCATGCGGCCTCCGCCAATCGTCGCGTAGGCACCGCCACAGCGTCCACACTGCACCAGCCCGGAGAGAAGATGCTTCGGGCGCCGGCGCTGGTTCAGCGGCCCGCTGGAACGGTCTGCTGCCATGTCCTGGACCTGCTGCCACAGTTCCTGCGGGACGATGCGAAGCTCGGGCATCTCGACCGAGACCCGTTCCTCCGCTGGGTTGACGCGGGAGATGCGACGACGGGTTTCGGGATCGCGCCGCATGTGCAGGCGGTTGTAAAGGTACCGCCCGGCGTAGATCGGATTGTGGAGCACCCCCAACCCCCGAGCGCGCGATCCGGCGATGGCCGATGCCCGCCAGTCGCCGCCGCGCGGTGCCGGGATGCCATCGGCGTTCAATCCCTTGGCAATCGCCTTCGGACCCCGACCGGCGGCATATTCGCGATAGATGCGCAGGATGACGTCGGCCTGCTCCCGGGACGATTCGCCGGATACCGCGATCGAGCTCGCCATCCGGCCGGATCGCGGGAACGACCTCATAGCCATAGGCGAGGCCGCCTGGCACCCGGCCGCGCGAGACCGTCCCGCGTTGACCGCGCCGGATCTTTTCCGCCAGCTCCTTCAGAAACAGGGCCGACATCGTGCCCTTCAGCCCGATGTGAAGTTCCGACACGTCACCTTCAGTCAGCGTGTGGATTCGGACGTTCGCGAATTCGAGCCGCTGGTAGATCGTCGCGATATCGGCCTGGTTGCGGGCGATTCGATCGATCGCCTCGGCGCAGACGATATCGAACGATCCGGAGGCCGCATCCGCCAACATGGCGGTCATGCCGGGCCGCCGGTTGGAGGCACCGGAGATGGCGATGTCGGTATAGACACCCGCAATTTCCCAGCCTTCGCGTTCTGCACGTGCCGAGCAGCTGGCAATCTGGTCTTCGGCCGAATGGGCGGATTGAAGCTCGGTCGAGAAGCGGGCGTAAATGGCGCAGCGGGGCATGGGCGACTCCGGGATGGGTAGGCGCGCGCAACATCCTCGGCGGCCATGTCAGCGGCAATGGCGCGGATCAGCGCGGCCAGCGGGGGCGCGACGGTCATGCGTCAACGCTTGCCCGCTGCGCAGGCGCAGCGGAGGTGTCGGGCAGGGGAGCGGTGGTCGCGCCGGTAGCGACGATCGTCACGCGCCGTTTGGCGCGAAGCGTCACGACCGCAATGACACCGAGGCGTCGCAGATCGGCAAACGCCTTCGCCGCATCGGACGTGTCCGCGCCGATGCTTTCGGCCAGCACAGCGTTGGTCGGGCAGGCAGCGCCCTCGTCGGCGAGCCGCTCGAGCACGTTGAGAACCCGCCGCTGGTTGATGGTCAGCTTCATCCGCACACCTCGTCAGCCAATTCGCGCAACTGCCATTCGTCGACGGCTGTCGACCGGTGAGCCGGTACATGCCATCGCTGCGGTTCGGGTCCATCGCCCGTATCGACCGGGTGAACAAGGACGCGGCGCGCCTTCAGGGCGTTGATGGCCGCCCCGATCGATGGCCAGCGTTCGAGCAGATCGGCACGTCGGAGGGCGTCGAGATCTGCCAAATCTGCCGGCCGCCGCCCCGCTATACGGTCGCGATCGGCGGCGGCGCGGATTGCTTGGTCGAAGGCGCGTCGCTTCGCCGCGTAGATCGTTTCGCCATTTCGCGCGTCGAGCCTATCGGCCCAGCGCTGCCGGGTCGCCTCCGCATCGCGCAGTGCATCGCGCAACTGGTGTTCTGACTGGTCGCGGCCGGGAATTCTGAACAGTTCAAGCCGGAGCCCAGCCTTCGTGGCAATGGCGGTTCCGCGGGAGATCGCCGCGTCGCGTTCAGCGGCAAATGGCGTCGACCAGGCCATCTGGAAGCATTTTGCAGCGAGGCGGACAGCGCGAAGGCGATCGGACGGTATCGCGTCCGGCGGCGGGCTGTCGTCGCCAAAGCCGATCCGGGCATGTGTCGTCGTCATAGTCCGACCATGATTTGCAGACCGGGGCCGTCGAGCGCCCAATCGGTCAGCCATGCGGCGACGTAGCCGACGGCGAAGATCGCGACCGTCTCGATCGCGGCGCGCACATGGTAGTCGCGATCGGACGGGGCAGGGCGATCGCACTCCCGGCAATCGCAATCGATCAGGTGAATCACTTGGTGCCGGGGTGTCGGATCGGCGTTGGTGGCAAAAGGACGAACGCGGGACATCAGCGATCTCCAGTTCGGGTGAGGATGCGAAAGGCGGTGAGCGCCAAAAGGCAGGTGAGCGCTGCAGCGACGATCGCCAGCGGTGCGTGGCCGAGCGTGGCGAACCCCATGGTCACGCCGGCGAGCAGCGTGGACGCGCGGAGCAGGTTGCGTGGCAGCCAAGAGAGGGAGCGCTTCATCGCGCGCTGGCGCAGCCGATACAGAGATCGCTCTGATCCCATGCCCAGGGCTGAACCGTCGCGCCGGCCGGTCCGGTTTCACCGGCACGACAAATGCGACACAGGCGCGGCGCGGGAAGGTCTGCGCCGTCATGAATGAGCGACAGCCGTTCCAGCACGGCGAGGTCGAACGGGAATATCTGGCGCAAGGCGATGATGGTCGACCAGCGCATAGCAACGAGGTCGGCCTCGATCATACGGACCCATTCGATCCGTTCCGTGAGCGGCATGGACGGATCGGTCTTGATCGCGCGAACGACGTCGTCGACCGTCAGGCCAGACGCGGTCCGGCGGCATTTAAGATATGCTCCGGGGGACGGGGGCACGATACTCTCCGGGCAGCAGACAGCCGCTCCGCGAACCGGGATGGTCGCGGACCGGGGAGGCAAATGGGAAACAGGCGGCGCTCGTCGGATTGCGTCAGGGCGCTTGCGGTTGTCGCCGAATCATCTGGCGCAGGATCGGGGCAATTCGGTTCTTCGCCTGGACGGACTGCATCAGGCCGCGAAGGGCGGTCCGTAGGGTCGAAGGCGACGGGTTAGCGGTCGCGGCGATCAGCGCAGCATGGGCACCGCCGGCCTCCCGAACGGAGTCCATCGTGGCCTCGAGCAGCGCCTGCTGGTCGAAGGTGATGTGCATGCGCTGCGCATCGAGCTTGACCTTCATGGTCTCATGAATGGGACGGCCGCCAATGGTTGCGTCATATTCCGCGTCGAGCAGCGGCGCGTCGTGGCAACTCAGGGCGTCGCGCCGAGCCGGATCGGTCACCCGACGCAGGTACGCATGGCGGCGACCGGTCACCTCGGCGGCGCGCTCCATCCCGATCGCATCGATGACGTCGCACAACGCCTGCTCGATCGAGAGCGGCTGGCGGGCCTTCGTCATGCTTGCGTCCCGGAATGCGGAGCCGATTGGGACATACAACCGGCTCCGGCCGCGCGTAGGGAGATGCTGCGCACGACCTGCGCCCGGCCGGTACGACACGGATTGGCCGGGCGCAGTTTCCGGCCGTTGCGTGGACGGCCGAAAGACGGAAGGGGATGGGACGCGTTCATTGGCTGTCGCGGAAGCAGATCATGCACCGGGGCCATCAGCGTGATCGCCGGTCCGAACCGGGGGGATGCCGGGAGCGGCTGCCTCCGCCTTGATCCCCAGCGCAACCGCGATCCGGTGCGACTCTCCACGGATGCATCGACGCCGGCCACTGAGCACCTGATGGACGAGGGTCAGCGAAAAGCCGCGCTCACGCGCCCATTCGAGACGTTGGTTCCCGACGCAATGAACTGGCCGCGCGCCGACAACGCGCGTGCGGGCAGGTCACTGTGAATGTTGGCGACTCCGTTCGGCATATGTCATGTATCAGTCTGTAGAAACCCGTTTAAAAATGCGTAGGATTAGGTGAAAGATCAAGCGGAATTTCCTAATTTGGCTAATTTCGCTTCGCGTCTACGGGAGGCGCGGAAGGCAAGTCGTTACAATCAGACTGACTTTGCTGCTTTAGGTGGGGTCGGATTGGGTTCGCAAAGCCGATACGAGAAGGGCGAGACGGAGCCTGGCGTAAATTATTTGATGCTGCTCGGCGCGAATGGAATCGACGTTGGCTACCTTCTCACAGGTCGACTTGCCCCCGATTCGATTGACGAAGAAACAACCGCGATCGTCAGCAGCGTCAGTAGGCTGGCGGACGATCAACGGCGCAGCCTTCTTAGTTTTCTGGCAACGATCACCACGGATCGCGGCGACGCGGACTGACGAGGCAGCATAATACCATCAGCATTGCTGCGGTGAGGGTAGCGTCTGGGTATCGTCACGAAGGGGGCATTCAAACCCGGACCGATTGGTTCGGTTTGAAGGCGTCGCGGCGGAGCGTGTGTCCGCCCCCGGCCAATGCCGCTGCTGGCGAGGGGGCCGTTGATACAAGGGTACGATTTGCAGCCTACCTCAATGCACTAACCTATATTAAATGGCGTATCCGCGTGCAGTAACTGGAAGCTTTGTGGCTCCTTCCCAAGACGAGCTCGATCGGGACGAACTGATCGCCAATCGAAGCCTTACATTGGCAGACATAGCGCAGCAGCTTCTGGAGGAAGATGCCGGTGCGGCGCTGATACGCGCTGCGATCGTCTGTTGGGAGCGTGACTATGGTCGCGCTACCGCGCTAGAATTGACTGCTACGGCACTTCTAGGAGTCCATCAACAACAGCACGAAGAAGATCGCCAGCGCCGTAACTGATCGTCACAATCGAAATTTCTGGTTTGATCTGAAGGATTCGAAGCTCGGGAAAGCGTGGAATATGGTTTTCAGGGCGGGCGTGGTGTCTGCCGCCGGCATGTCCGAACTTGGTAGGCAATGGGAGCTCACGGCAGCGAGCGGAAGTTGCCGACCGCGAAGTGTACGGAACAGACCATGGCGTTGCGACTCTTATGAGAGCAAGGCTAGGAAATGTCATCAAATCACGAAGCTGCTGCTCTCACGGTGGAGCAACAACACGCAGCCATTTTAACCGTCGCCGAGGAGCTTTTGGCGGCGCTGCGCTCGAACGACGCTATGAGCCAAGTGGCCGTTCTCCGTAGTCGCTTGGGGGTGCTGCTGAGTGCCAATCTCGCTACGGAAGAAAGAGAGATCATCGGCCCGATACGTCGGCTGACCGTTGGCAATCGCCCACGTCTGTTCACCGAACTCGGGCAGGAAGCTACGCTACTTCGAAGCCGTTATTCTGAGCATGTGGGCAAATGGAATTTGCGAACGATCGAAAGCGCTCCAGCAGCGTACCAGCGGGCGGCTGCCGAACTGGTCAAAGATTTGAAGGCGCATGTCGACCGCAAGCGCGGGGTTCTTGCCGAGTGGCGTAGCGCGGCCGTCTGAGGGTCGCGGTGGCTGCAGCAGCGCGGTACGGCTTCTGCTTGTCGGTTCACTACAGAGGCGTCTGTCAAACCGTGGCGAGCCGATCGTCACGCCGCGTCGGCGAACGTTCAAAACTGGGCGTCGGTGAACGCGGGGTATGCTCAGTCAGTTTGCGGGTATGACGGGCCGCAGGACGGAACGATCCGGCCGGCTGCGGCGGACGGGGCGTCCGCCGCTGGCGTGTTTGAAATTGGTGGATAGTCGCATTCGGGATCGCCAGATGCGGGTCCGCTAGGCTCAGAAGCGGACCCGTGCCTAACTGATCAAGCGGGAAAATGAATTCCGCACAGCTTGTTGCCGTCGGGGTCACGAAAATAGGCCAGTTCGATGGTGCCCATCGAGGCAGTTTCGCGCGGTCCGGGCGGAGCTTCGATCGAGGTTCCGCCAGCTGCAACGGCGGTATCGTGAAGTTTCTTTACCTGCTCGGGTGAGTCGCAGGAAAAGGCGACGGTGCTGCCATTGGCAACGCTTGCTGGTTCATCGTTGATCGGCTGGCTGACGATGAAATTGGTCCCGTTGCCATTATTGTAGATCAGCCGTGTATGGCCGCTGTCGGCGATGTTCCGCTTCCCTTCTCCTGCACCCAAGGTGCTCAGCACCGTGTCGTAGAAGCGCTTGGACCGTTCAATGTCGTTAGATCCGACCATGGTGTGAAACAGCACGCATACTCTCCTGAAAGCTGATCGACTTCCGATCGCCATTACCGGTCTCGCCTAACCGGTACATAACCCGCGGTCACCCCCAAGCCCTTGTATTGTCCGCTACCGGGCGGCAGCGGCCGCGAGGGTATGACCGGGCAGATTGCGGGTATTGGCGATGACAGGACAGGCAGATCAGGGAGGCGGCGGCGGACGGAGTGTCCGTCTTGCGTGTTGGCGCGCCAGATCTTCTTGGCAATCAAGGGATGTTCGCAGCCAATTGATCGTGCGCTATCGCCCGCCAAGCAAAGGTTGGAATACCGTGCTGGAGGACCACGCAACGGAAGGTTTCGCGGCATAGTGTGGCTAGACCTTGAAAAATCTCTGGATCGCTGGCAGTCAGCCCCATGACCAAGCAAAGTCCTACGCCAAACACGGAACCTTCGTGCGATCCTTCATTGGTATCGGACAAGCGGAGAGCGGCTCCAGGAGTTGGTGACCAAGGCGATATGTTTGAGTTAGAGCGCCGCTACACCGACTTGTCTGCAATTTTTAAAAGTTTTGCGGGAGGAAGGGCATCGGACAAGAATGTGCTGATTGCTTTAGACACAAACGTATTACTTCTGCCGTATAACGTGAAATCTAAAGGAATCTCAGACCTTTCAAAGGTATTTGAGAAGTTGGCGGCTGAAAAACGAATATTTATACCAGGTCGAGTTGCTCGAGAGTTCGCGAATAATCGTGAAGCTAAGCTCTCGGAAATTATTAAATCGTTACGAGATGGTTCGTCGCGTATAAATGACCTAAGTATATCTCTACCCCCCGTTCTCGAGCTAATTGACGAGGGAAAGGCGCTTTCTGATGCTATACTCAAACTTCAGGAGGCAAAGCGGGACCTCAAGAAACCGTTAGATGCCGCTATCTCGAAGCTGCAGGATTGGGCGGGTACCGATCCGGTAACTGAAATGTATGGAAGAGTTTTTACGCCGGCCAACATAATCGAAAATAATCATTCCCATGAAGAAATTGCTAAAATGTGGGCTGATAGACGCGCGAAAAGAGTTCCGCCAGGATACAAAGATTCTACGAAAGAAGACACCGGGATAGGAGATTTTCTGATCTGGGATACTATCATGCAGGTATCTCGTGAACGTAAAATGGATGTAATCTTCATAACTGGCGAGGAGAAAGCTGATTGGTTTGTGAAAATATCCAGCAAGCCTGATTATCCTCGGCCGGAACTTCTTCACGAATTTCATGTCAAAACCGGCGGGCAAAAAATTCGAATCATGCCGCTTCATGAGGTTCTGAAAGAACTTTCCGTTCCCTTACAACTGGTCATAGACATTCAGGAGGCGGAATATATTCGGCCTCCAACTGTTTTACGGACTCGTTTAGTTGAGAAGGCTCCCGTTGCGTGGGGTCGCCATTGGTATACTGGTGCCGATGGTGGAGGATTACGCCGCGTCTCATTTGAATGGGGCACGTTTGATTTGAAGTTTACTGCTCTGAACGCAGCAAGTGTCAACCTTCACGGCACATCGTCTAACGTTCGTTACATCGCAAATTGCGGTCCAGTTGCACTTAACGCCACGATCGACCGACTCGAAATAAATAAAGAATCGGTCGTTGTCGGCATCAATGACGTGTTTGTTATAGCTAATGAGCTAGGACAAATTTTAGTCGGCAGGCTAATGGAAATACACGATACTGGAGCGAACGGAGTTCTGTCTTTAGAGTTTGATTACATTGTGCATAACTCGCATGGTCGAATTCTGGTAGCTCCCTGAAAAGTTAAGTTTATCGGGGAATTTACTTTCTTTGGAAGCCTGGATGTCTTTGATACCTCATTATGGGTATTGCGCGGGTACCTTGGACATATGGATTGCCGAAAAAGCAACGATTCTAGTGGCTTAGTCAGGTCGACCACGGACGGTGCGTCCGCCTCGTACAGTTCATAAGTATACGATTTTCTGACTTCAGTGTTAATCAATCCGTTGCAGGTTTGTCGGCATAACCGAGGGTATGCTCTCGGCACGCCAAATCGAACTCGTCCAAGACAGCTTCGCTGCTGTCGTTCCGCTCACCAACGAAGCGGCTGCCGAATTTTACCGACGTCTGTTCGAATTATCGCCCGATACCCGCGCGCTGTTCCGCAACGACATGACGGAGCAAGGCCGCAAGCTTTTCCTCACTTTGGCCACGGTGGTCGATGCGCTGGACCGGCTCGACACCATCGTGCCGATCGCCCGCGAACTCGCTATTCGGCATATCGGTTATGGTGCCAAGGACTCGCATTATGCCGCTGTTGGATCAGCGCTGATCGAGACGCTACGAGTTGGACTTGGTTCGGCGTTCGATCGCGATACCGAACAGGCCTGGTCTGCAGCCTATGAGATACTGTCCGGGACCATGCTCGACGCGGTTCGAGAGCGAGCTTAGGCCACCAGCGCCAAGGTGCGGACGGCCATGCCGGAAAACGAAAAACAGCTGTGTAGCATTGCGACAAGGTTGCTCGACATTGCGGGCTGCGTCGCGTCCGAGGCCGAGAACGCGACCGCGATGATCCGCGGGGTGACGGAGCATGCGACGCGGATCGCATCGTTGGCCTCCGCCCTTCAGACCGCGGCCAACGAGGCCGAAGCGAGCGTTCGTCGCCAAGTGGCGGCGCTTGTCGAGGCGCGGACGCATCTCGCAGCAAAGAAGCCGATTATTGAACATCTCGCACAATCCGTGGAGGGTGTAGCGGCTATCAGCGCCAGCATTGCGCAAATTGCGGCGGAAAGCCGAATGCTTAGCCTGAACGCGCGGATCGAGGCGGCCCGTTCTGGCAGCGAAGGCGGAGCTTTCGCTGCGATCTCGGCCGAGATGTCGACGTTGACGACCCGTACGGCGCTAGCCAATGCATCGATAGGCGAACGCTCGTCGCTAATCGCCGAGAACGTCAGCGCGGCCGAAGACGTTGCAGCCGCGCACGGTGCGCTAGTGCAGGAACAGGATTTCCTCCTAGCCGGCTCGCTGCAAAGTGCCGGTCAGCAACGTCAGATTGCATCGGAGCTTGCGGAAATCACCGCTGATACGGCCGGGACGGTAGATCGCGCCGCCGCGGCAATCGGACGGGTTGGTGCCAACGCAGTTGCCGCAAAAGTTCTGGCACGGCAGATATCGAAGCTGGCAAGCACTCAAGGGAACGTAGGGAAAGCCTCTAAACAGTAGGCCACCGACCGCCCGTATCCCGATATCCAAGCTGGTATGGGTATCGTGCGGGTATCGCCGCACGTTAGATCGGTTGGAACCTCAGTTTTCTTAGGTTTTGACAACCGACGACGGAGCGTACGTCCGCCGCGTATATGTCCGGGGATCGTGACTAGCTGACGTTGACGCTCGTTACGTTGCCCGTCATTATAATTAAATGGGATCGCGATCGAAGTTGCCAAGAGGCCTCAGTTACCCTCTCAAACCGGCAATGCTGTTAAGCGCTTTTGATGTTGCGGGACTGAAAATCAATTATCAATTTTCCCGAATGAATAAATTTGAGCGGGGATTGGTAGCGACTTTTTACCCGGATGGGTCATGGCTGTCAGTAGAAGGTGAGCTGATTTGGGTCCGTTGCTCGGCCGTACGCTTCGATCATGCGCCTGCGACCCGTGCAGCGATCGTGGGTGAGGGCATCCCAAAGCTGGTTCAGTGGGCAAAATCTATCGAAATACTGGATTTCCGCTCAACAATTCGCCGCGAGCGGCAGAATTTCGTGTTCCCCTACCCAGATCTTGAAAATTGATTTCGCAGTTTGGGCGATAGCGGTTTGTGGGTACTACAGGACAAATCGTGGGTATCGTTTTTTTTCGAGAACGGGGGATATCTGGGCGTGCGGCGGACGGTACGTCCGCCGCTGCAATGTCCGGGAATGGTGGTTAGCGGACCATCGGATTGAAGAAGGCAGGTTGCATCAGCGGTCCGTCAGCTTTCGAGCGAGGCCCTGCTGGCGAGCAACCGGTTGCCGACATAAGCTTGTATCCCGAACCGTGAGGCACCAGCGATGATACTGCCCGACCGAGTGATAGAGGTGCCCGGCACAGGGCTGCTGCCGCCGGTGTACGAGCCGCAGATCCCGGCCCGCATGCATGAAGATGAGCGGGTTCGGGTGATCCCGCCAAGCGCGCCTTGGGGAGTCCGCAACGCGGCCGACGTAAGCGCGCCGTTCGACAATGTCGCCTCCAAGGATCAGCGCTACTGGTTCCTGAGAGATGCGTACGAGCGCGAACTTCCGCACGGGCTTGAGTGGGCAGAAAGGCCCGCACCTGGCCGGTGGGGCGATGGCTTGGGGCTTGATCTGCTCGCGAACGGTACGACGTTCCGATTCTCCGCACCTGCATCGCGGATCAAGCTTCCAAGCATGTGGGAGCCGTTCGGCGGAGTCGCGATGGTGGTAAGCCGGCGACTGCTCGACGTGCTGAGCGCACTCGACGCTGGCGCAATCGTTTCACGGACGCTGGTGATCCGGGGACAAGACAACGAACTGGTCAGCGACGAATATGCGATAGTTGATGTTGTGCGCAATCTTGCAGCAATCGACATAGCCAATTCTATCATCGATTATCATGGACCGAGTGGTGGGCACCCACCCCATCTGTCTGGCTACGTTTCGAGTCGTATACGCGACGACCTAGGCGAGGAAATTGCAATTTTCCGTCAACGAAGTTTCGCCAGCAACGGCGGCAGAATGGTGATCGTCAACGCGAAGGTTCGCCAAGCACTAAATAGCGCTAGTCCGCGCTTCTCCAATATGCGCTTTGACGTCTGTGGTTGATCAACTGATCGAAACTACCCGGAACAACACGCCTGCCATTTAATTTTGGAAGCTTCGCGGCGAACGGCCAGTTTTGGGCGTAACTTGACGGGGGTATCGTGCGGGTATCGTCCGCTTAAATCATTGCGGGAACGCCCCGTTTCTGCGGCCTTTCTTTCGCAGCGGCGGACGGGTCGTCCGCCGCTGAAGCGTCGGAGAATACTGGAGAGCCGACGTCTAAGCCTGGGTCTTCAAGTGCAGTTGGGCCAGTTCGCCGCGATCACACGGTTCACCACGGTCGCAGCCGGCAGCTCCCACTGGTCTGAGTGCTGGTTGAGATGCTCGAGCATCAGTATGCGGCGCTGCCGCATGCCGAGTTCGGGAACTACGCATGAACGTTCACTCGCCTTGCTTTCCTTCACCAAGGCTGCGTCCATCAACCCCTTGATGAAGCCATCGCACCATGTATCGAACCCCGGCTCCTTGCAGGCGGCAAGTAGGTCCCGTCCGCTCGTGACGTTGTGAGCAGAAGCCATCAGCAAGAGTCCTGCAATCAGCATCCTGTCCAATCCCTTTGCAGCCACCTTACCGCGAATGAGCAGTGTCCGCTATTTGGCGTCAGCGGACCGATGAGCGGGACTCGAACCCGCCAAACACCCCAATCTTTTGAGGTGCCCGCTCCGACAGCGTCAGGGCCGGTCGTAGCTTACTAGGCGGCGTGGACAAAGGGTATCCAGAGCAGGACTGAAGCGAGGCAGACGAAGCCGATGTAGGATTCGGCAGTTTTGTCGTACCGAGTGGCGACCCGTCGCCAGTTCTTGAGTTTGTTGAACAGGCGTTCGATCTGGTTTCGCCAGCGGTACTTGAGCCGATCATGCGCAGCCGGGTTGCGACGGTTGCGCCGAGCCGGGATCACGGCCTCGACGTCCATGCTGGTCAGGGTGTCGCGAACCGCGTCGCTGTCATAGCCTTTGTCCGCGAGCAACGCGTCGATCCGGTCGGCGATCATGCGCATCAGCGGACCGAAACCTTGCGTGTCATGCGCCTGACCCGGCGTCAGGACAAAGGCGAGCGGGCGACCTCTGACATCGCAACGGGCGTGAAGTTTGGTGGTGAAGCCGCCGCGCGATCGGCCAAGCGCCTCGGCCGCGCCAGTCCCTTTTTTATGCCCACCGCACAATGGTGTGCCCGGACAATGGTGCTGTCGATCATGTCGGCGCGACCATCGCGTTCCACCGCACCGGCCAGTGTCTCCAGCATGGCATCGAACACACCCGTCGTCACCCAGCGACGGTAGCGGCGGAACACGCTGTTCCACTTGCCATATTCCTCCGGCAGATGCCGCCACTGCGCACCCGTCCGCGCAATCCACATCATGCCTTCGAAGAAGGGGCGGTTGTCACCAGCGGGACGACAGCCACGTCCGCGCTCGGACGGTAGCAGCGGCCCGATCAGCGACCATTCCTCTTCCGACAAACCGATCCGCTCGCCCAAGCCTGCCTCCAAATGGCAGCCTTGAATCAGCGGCCTATTACGCCGTCAAGCTTTGTCCACGATGCCTAGTTTAAGTTGGCGTCGGCTATCGGTGAATTGCTGCCGGTCTGCGACTGGACTAGCATGAGGCATGGACGATGCCGCTTCAGGTCCGAGCGATTGCAAAGCCTCCGCCGGGCGGGGCCACATGGACCAGCATGAGCAAAACGCGTGGGGGTCGGTTCAATACGACAGCCGCTTTGACGAGTATTGGGTCGCAGCCGGCTCTGCGCGACAGTGCTTGTTCTATTGCCCTTGGTGTGGAGAAGAACTGCCGCCTTCGAAGCGCGAAGAGTGGTTTGACGCCGTTGAGGCTCTCGGCCTCGATCCGTGGCATGACGAAGTGCCGGAAGATTTAAGATCAAATGCGTGGTGGAAAGCGTCCTCGATTGCAAAATGATCACCGCATTTTGGCCGCGTCGGCTGAGGGTATCATGTGGGTATCGGCCGTTCCAGCACCCTAGAAATCGACGCATTTCCGCAGTTGTCGATCAGGGACGACGGAGCGCATGTCCGCCGCTGGATCGGTCTGCCAGCGGCGGCAGACCGATCCCAGGCGCAGCGCCGGCGGCCGCGCATGGTTACGCAGCGTCGGCCGAGGCATCCTCCATCCGAGGCCGTACCTTGAGCGCGGCGAACACCTTCATGAGTGTAGCGAGGCGCGGGTTGCCGTTGGGGCCAAGCGCCTTGTGCAGTGCCTGACGCTGCAAGCCGGTGTCGGCCGCGAGCTTCGCGATGCCGCCACGCGCGCGCGCGACCGTGCCGATCGCGTGCGCAAGATAGGCGGGGTCGCCGGACGCCCATGCGTCGTCCAGCAGCTCCTTCTGCGTTTCGAAGTCGCCCGCGAGATAGCGAGCGGGATCGAGCGGTTCGCCCAGTTCAATGCCCATATTTCGTTCCTTCGTTCAGAAATCCGCGCCGTCAGGGTTCGGCGTGGATCTCGGCGGCCATTTCCTTGGCCAGTTTTATGTCCCGGTCCTGCGACCCCTTGTCCCCGCCGACCAACAGGATGACGAGGTCGCCGTCCTTTATCGTAAAGTAGACCCGGTAACCCGGGCCGTAGGGGATGCGCAGTTCGCTGACCCTGTCGCCCACCGACTTCGCATCGCCGAAGTTTCCGGCTTCGACCCGGACGATCCGCGCGAAAACCTTGGCGGCGGCGCGCTTGTCCTTGAGACCATCGAGCCAAGGGGTGAAGCGGAGGGTAGGGAGCGTCCGGAACATGTGTCCACTATAAGAGACATTGAAGAGGGCGTCAACTATAGAAGACACAAGCCAAGCAGCATCCGACCTTGAAATGTTGGATTTCGTTCGCTTTCCGTTCTTCATGGGGACGAAGAAATTCGACACGATCTGGGACCTAGTCCGACACGGCGCGAACCTGCAGGTTTGGTGCAAGTGCGGCCATGAGCAGCCCCCACCGGGTGGTCCGGGGTGATTGTTAGTGCATTGTTGTGTCCGCCGCCATTGCCGGGCGGAGGTGGAGCGAAGCGGAGCCGGAGACCGGCAATGGCGGTGTCGACGCTTGCGGGGC
>NZ_JAKRET010000050.1 GCF_022664395.1 Sphingomonas lacusdianchii
TAGGGGTCACTGCACGAAAGTGACATTTACGTACGCCAAGGGCGAACGTAGCTAGAACATCAGGCTTTCGCTTTTGCTGCTACGTCTTCAAGCGCCTTGTAGAGCGCGGTCTTGCCAACCTTGAGGCGCGTGGCAGCTTCGCGGACAGTTAGCCCCGCCGCAATATGATCGCGCGCCTTGCGCAGCTTATCGGGGGTGATGACCGGGCGTCGACCGCCGAGGCTCCCCCGCTCGCGCGCCGCCTTTAACCCGGCGTTGGTGCGCTCGCGGATCAGGTCGCGCTCGAACTGGGCGAGCGAGCCGAAGATGTTGAACACGAGCATCCCGCCCGACGTGGTGGTGTCGATCTGCTCGGTGAGCGATCGGAAACCGACACCGCGCGCGGCCAGTTCGCCGACCTTCTCGATCAGGTGGCTCATCGAACGGCCGAGCCGGTCGAGCTTCCAAACGACCAGCGTGTCGCCGGCACGCAGATAGGCGAGCGCTTCGGTCAGCCCCGGCCGATCGGTCTTCGCGCCGGACGCATGGTCGTCGAAGATGCGCTCGCATCCGGCGGCGTTCAGCGCGTCATGCTGGAGCGCCAGCTTCTGGTCGCCGGTTGAAACCCGCGCATAGCCGATCAGCGCCACGACCGGTTCCAATCTGTCCGTTTTCCCATCGATTTGCATTCTTGTCCGACTCGCCATCGCGGGTCCAGAGTTGGCGGACATATTCATGCTGGCCGCCAGAGGACCGTCTGACGGACAGAGCACAAAGGGTCGTGACGCATGGCAAGACGGCAATTGCTGACACGCGAGACCCTTGCCCCACATTACGATCCTCCAACCGACGAACGGGAGATCGCCCGTCACTTTACCCTCAGCCGTGAGGATCTCGATCTTGTCAGCGAACGTCGGGGAGCGTCGAGCCGGCTCGGGTTCGCGATGCTGTTGCTGTACATGCGTTGGCCGGGCCGTGTGCTGGAGGCCGGCGAGAACCCGCCGGGCGCCATCCTCGCCTTCGTCGCCGATCAGATCGACGTGCCGGTCACGGCGTTCAACGATTACGCCCGTCGCGATGAAACACGTCGCGCGCATCTCGCCGATCTCATGCAGCGGTTCAGCCACGCCGCTTTCGACCGGAATCACTTTCGCGCGATCGTGGCGTTCGCGATGCCGGTGGCGCAGACCGTCGCTCA
Source organism: Sphingomonas lacusdianchii (assembly GCF_022664395.1). Taxonomy (GTDB): domain Bacteria; phylum Pseudomonadota; class Alphaproteobacteria; order Sphingomonadales; family Sphingomonadaceae; genus Sphingomonas; species Sphingomonas lacusdianchii. Next base: position 1,178 of record NZ_JAKRET010000050.1, read on the forward strand.
GCCTCTCCTGCTTGCCGGCACCGTTATCGATGAGTTGCGACGACGCCGGGTGCTACTGCCGCCCCCGGCTGTCATCGAGGCGGTCGTCAGACACGCGCGTCAGCAGGCCGAACAACTCACCCATGAAATCCTGATCAACGGCATCGAGCTGGACAAGCTGGCAGCGCTGGACGCCTTGCTGACCCGGCGGTCAGATCAGGGAACGACATGGCTGGCCTGGCTGCGCAACGCGCCGCAGTCGCCGGCAGCGCGTAACATCTTGCGGCTGCTCGAACGGCTCGATCATGTCCGGATGCTCGGCCTCGACCCGTCGCGCGCCGCCATGATCCCATCGGCGACATTCGATCGATTAGCCGACGAGGCAGTGCGGATCACGCCGCAACATCTCGGCGAGCTAGCGGCCATGCGCCGCCACGCGACGCTCGCGGCCGCAGCCATCCGGCTCGAGGAAAGCCTGACCGACGCCGCGCTCACCATGTTCGACAAGCTGCTTGGCAGCATGGTGCGCCGCGCAGAAAACCGGACGCGCGACAAGGCGATTAGGACGGTACGCGAGATGCAGGGGCATCTACGTACTTTGACCGATAGCTGCCGCGTGCTGATCGACGCGCACGCCAAGGGTATCGACTCCCTTGCGCGTATCGGCCCGTTCGACTGGGGGCGGTTTGGCTCTGCTGTCGCCCAGGCGGAAGTCCTCGTCCGCCCCGAGACCATCGACCGTACGGCCGAACTGATCGAGCGGCATCGCACGGTGAGACTTTTTACCGGGCAATTCCTCCGGGCGTTCGTGTTTCGCGGGGCCGGACCGGTCCAGGGCATCCTCGACGCACTCGCCATCATCACCGATCTCTACCACACCGGCAAACGACGCCTGCCCGACAAAGTGCCGCTGCGCTTTGTGCCGGCGGGCTGGCGGCCCTTCGTGATCCGCAACGGTGTGGTCGATCGCGCGGGCTATGAACTCTGCGCCCTGTCCCAGCTTCGCGATCGGCTGCGGGCGGGCGATATCTGGGTGGCGGGCAGCCGGCAGTATCGTGACTTCGACAGCTATCTCATTCCACCTGCCACTTTCGCAGCGCTGCGCGAGAAGGGACCACTGCCACTCGCAATCGAAACCGGGTTCGCGTCTCATATCGAGGATCGCCGTGAGCGGTTGGACCGTGCGATTGAACGGGTGACGGTACTGGCCCGGCAGGGCGAACTGCCCCAGGTCCGCCTCGACGAAAACGGGCTGATGATTTCGCCGCTGAAGGCGATCACGCCACCCGCAGCAGAGGTTGCCCGGCGCACCGCCTATGACCGTCTTCCCCGTGTGAAGATCACGGATATCCTGCTCGATGTCGATGCGTGGACCGGCTTCGGCGACTGTTTCACGCATCGGCGCTCAGGCCGTCCCGCCGACGATCGCAACGCGCTGCTGACCGTGATCCTCGCCGATGGTATCAATCTAGGCCTGACCCGCATGGCGGACAGTTGCCATGGTGCTAGTCTGCGCCAGCTTGCTCACCTGCATGACTGGCACATCAGCGAGGCCGCCTATGGCGAAGCGCTGGGGCGATTGATCGACGCGCATCGCGCGTTGCCACTCGCTGGATTGTGGGGGAGCGGCGTCAGCTCATCGAGCGACGGGCAGCAATTCCATGCCGGTGGGCGGGGTGCCGCAATCAGCGACATCAACGCGCGCAACGGCAACGAACCCGGCGTGTCGTTCTACACGCATATCTCGGACCAGTATGATCCGTTCGGCTCGCGCGTGATCGCCGCAACCGCGGGCGAGGCCCCCTATGTCCTCGACGGTCTGCTGTACCACCAGACCGGGCTGTCGATCGAAGAGCATTATACCGATACGGGCGGTGCATCCGACCATGTGTTCGGGCTGATGCCGTTCTTTGGCTATCGCTTCGCGCCACGCTTGCGCGATATCAAGGAACGCCGCTTGCATCTGCTGCCCGGTCAGGAAGCAGGGCCATTGCTCGCCGGCATGGTCGGCGATCCGATCGCGCACGACCATGCAGCCGCGCATTGGGACGAACTTCTGCGGCTTGCCACCTCGATCCGGACCGGGACCGTCACCGCATCGGCGATGCTGCGCAAGCTGTCCGCCTATCCGCGCCAGAACGGTTTGGCACTGGCATTGCGCGAGGTCGGGCGGCTCGAACGCTCGATCTTCATGCTCGACTGGTTGCAGGACATCGATCTGCGCAGGCGAACCCAGGCCGGGCTGAACAAGGGCGAGGCGCGCAACGCCCTTGCCCGCGCATTGTTCTTCAACCAGCTCGGCGAACTGCGCGACCGCCGGTTCGAGAACCAGTCTTACCGCGCCTCCGGCCTCAACCTGCTGGTCGCCGCGATCATCCTGTGGAACACCCGCTATCTCAAACGGGCCTTGGTCGACATGGGTACGCCGGACGAAGTTGCCCGCCATATCGCACCGCTGGGTTGGGAGCACATCGCGCTCACCGGCGACTATAGCTGGGAGCGGGACGACCGGCCGATGCCGGATCAGTTCAGGCCCTTTCGCATCTCACCATCGCTCCTTGCCGCGTGAAGCTTTTTCAGGACTGGGACCTACCATAGTTGGCCTGAGCGGGGGGCGCCTTGGCGTTCCGAAAGCAGACGGAAGAACCAAGGCAGCGAGCCAGGAATGTTCGCTCCGGTTCATCTCCTGCGCGGGAGAGAAATCACGCCCTCGCCCGACATGCCGAAGCCTCGATCTGCATCGTGTCGAGCGTGAACGACCCGTCCGCCTCTATCGCATAATATGTCGACGTTTCGCCGGAGGCGACCCGCTGGAGTGAGCGGATCGCCGTGCGATGCGGCTCCGGGGTCCGCATGCGTTCGACCCATGTCGGGTAATCCATGCGCAACCGGCGGGTCTGTGTATTGCGCACCCGGAAACCGGCGCGATCAAGTGCCGCCATCCATTCCGATGCCCTGTAATCGCGGACATGCGAGGGATCGCGCAGGGCCTCTACAGTCTGAAGATGCGTGTCGAATCCGGCATGTCCCGGAGACACAACGTCGATGAAAACGGCAGTACCACCCGGTTTTATGATCCGCCGTGCCTCGCGCAGGCCGGCCTCGAAGTCGCGCCAGTGGTGGGCGGAAAAGCGGCAGCCCAGAAAGTCGAACGAGGCATCGTCGAAGGGCATCCGTTCGGCAGGTGCAACGCAGGTCTCGATATTGGACAGGCCCCGTTGCCGCGCCGTCCCTTTCACCGCGTCCATCATCGCTGCGGAAAGATCGACGGCGGTTACGACGCGGGCGTGAGAGGCCAACCGGTAGGCGACATGGCCACCACCCGATCCGAGATCGACAGCACGGTCCGGCCTTTCGCGGGCGGCAACCGCCTCCAAGGCATCGAGATCATCGCCCCCGGCATGGACGGCGCTTTGCACATAGGCATTCGCCTGCGAACCAAATTGGTCCTCGACAAGGGTTTCATGCGAACGGATCATGGATAATTCCTCCTTGGGCGCTTCCAACACCAGCCATTACCCTGTTACAATGTACATTCTTATCCTGTTATAAAATGACCCATGAACACCGTTGAACAGCGCAATCTGCTCGGACAATTCGTCCGCTCCCATCGTGAGCGTGTCGCCCCGGAACTGCCGGGGCGACGACGCCGGACGCCGGGCCTGCGTCGGGAGGAGCTGGCAGCGCGTGCCGGCATCGGTGTCACCTGGTGCGCCTGGATCGAACAAGGGCGCGATGTTAGCGTCTCGCCCGGCACGCTTTCCCGCCTTGCGGTGGCGTTGGCGCTTACCCCAGCGGAACGCGCCTATCTCTTCGAGTTGGCGGGACGTCGCGATCCCGAGGCACCACGATCGGGGTCGATGTCCCGGTCACCTGACGCCATAACCCTGTCAGTGGCGGCGCTGACTTGTCCGGCCTACGGGCTAGACCGGCTTTGGAACGCCTGTTGCTGGAATGGCGCGGCCGAACACCTGTTCGTCGGTTGGCTGGGCGATGCGCAGCAGAAAAATCTACTGCGCTATACGTTCACGGTGCCGTCCGCTCGTGACCTCCTGCCCGATTGGGAGCACCGGGCGAGGCGCCTGCTCGCAGAATTCCGGGCCGATTACGGGCGGATGCTGAACGATCCGGCTCTAGCCGCACTGGTCGAGGACCTGAAGAGCGAGTCCGATCTATTCGCGCACGAATGGAATGCCCAGTCCGTGATGGCGCGTGAGGGCGGCGCGCGGACCTTTATGCATCCGGTGGACGGTTCTCTCACCTATGCGCAACACACGTTCAGCCCGGCCGAGCGCCCCGATTACAAGCTTGTGGCACTGTTTCCATGGACGGAGGGTCACCTTTGACAATGTCCGCTCAAACGGGAGACCTGTCCTTGACCATTGCATTCGCTCGTTCGCTATCCGTTCGCGCTTGGCGTACGTAAAACTCACTTTCGTGCAGTGACCCCTA
>NZ_JAKRET010000051.1 GCF_022664395.1 Sphingomonas lacusdianchii
CTCTTGGGAAAGAACGGCCGAAGCCGTTCCATCTGCTCGTCCGTCAACCAGTACAGGTCGCTCATTTCAGTCTCCTCTCGGAGCCTGAATCAGATCGCACGCCTCCCATCAATGGGTCCTGAACCTAATCGAAATGGCGTATCGAAGGATCGTCACAGATACTTCGATACGGGTCTTCGACAGGCATCCCCTACTCGGCACGAACGGTTACACCCCTGTCATCACGCACTAAGGGTGTACTTCGATAACAGTCAGGCGTTGAGACGACCCCGTCGGAACGCTACCGAACCCCGTCCAGCCCCGGCCCCACCTCCGCCCGCTCGGGATAGCGCGGCGCGACGCGTGCCTGCGCCTTTTGCTCATAGGCATAGCCGGCGTTCAGCACCTGCTGATCGGCGCCCGCCGTGCCGATGAACGACAGCCCGACCGGCAACCCCTGTGCCAGCCCCATCGGCACGGTCAGATGCGGATAGCCCGCCACCGCCGGCAGTTCGGACGCCGACGGCCCGCCATATTGGTCGCCATAGACCGGATCGCTCAGCCATGCCGCGCCATAGGTCGGCTCGACCAGCAGATCGAGCTTCGCACCCTTCAGCATCGCGTCGATTCCCTCGGCCCCGGCCAGCCGCAGCGACTTCGCCCGCGCCGCACGATAGGCGGGATCGTCGAGCCCCCTGGTCTTCGCCGCCGCCTCGAACGTCTCCTGTTCGAAGAACGGCATTTCGGTGCCGGCATTGGCGCGGTTGAAGGCGATGACCTGATCGAGCGTGCGCGTCTTCACCACCGGCGGGGTGGTGGCGAGATAGGCGTTCAGATCGGCCTTCAACTCGGTCTGGAGCACCAGCAATTCCGCCTCGCCCAGCCCGTCCAGCTTGGGCGGCGTCACCTCGACCAGCGTCGCGCCGCCCCTGCGCAGCACCGCCAGCGCCGCGTCGAATCGCTGGGTCAGCGGCGGGGTCATGCCCTTCGGCCGGATCACGCCGATCCGCCGCCCCCGCAGCGCGTCCGCCGACAGGCCGGCGGCATAGTCGCGGACTTGGGTGCGTGCGGTCGCGGCATCGGTCGGGTCGGGGCCGGCCATGGCGGAAAGCAGCAGCGCGGCGTCGCGCACCGACCGCGCCATCGGGCCCGGCGTGTCCTGGCTATGGCTGATCGGCACCACCCGGTTGCGGCTGACAAGGCCCAGGGTCGGCTTGAACCCGACCAGCCCGTTGATCGACGACGGGCAGACGACCGATCCGTCGGTCTCGGTCCCGACCGCCGCCGCCGCGAAGCTGGCCGCGATCGCCGCGCCCGACCCCGACGACGAACCGCAGGCGGTGCGATCGAGCGCATAGGGGTTGCGCACCAGCCCGCCGACCGCGCTCCACCCGCTCATCGACCGGGTCGAGCGGATATTGGCCCATTCGGACAGGTTGGTCTTGCCGAGGATCACCGCCCCCGCGCGGCGCAGATAGGCGACCAGCGGCGCATCGCGCCCGGTGATGTTGTCGCGCAGCGCGAGACTGCCCGCCGTCGTCGCGATCCGGTCGGCGGTCTCGATATTGTCCTTGATGAGGACGGGCACGCCGTGCAGCGGCCCCCGCACGCGCCCGGCGCGGCGTTCGGCATCGAGCGCCGCCGCCTGTTGCAGCGCGTCGGGATTGACGGCGATGACGCTGCGCAGCGTCGGCCCGGACCGATCCAGCGCCGCGATCCGGGCGAGATAGGCGCGGGTCACGGCAACGCTATCGGTCGCGCCCGCACGCATCTGCGCCTGCAACTGGTCGATCGAGGCTTCCTCGACCCGCTGGGCGGCGGCAGGGGTGGCGATCGTCAGCGCCGCAACAAGACCGATCCAATCGTAACCGCGCATCCCGAACCTTTCGATGGTTTGGGGGGATGCTAACGTCGTGCGCGCCGGGCGCAATGGCGATGGGACGTCGCCACCGCCACGCCCGTGCTTCAGGCGCTGGCCGGGCGCGCGGTCGAGGGCTTCCTGAATTTCGGTATGCTGAACAGCAATTGCACCACCTTCGACCGTTCGGATGCCACCGACAGCATCAGTCCGACCGACAGGGCAAAGATCATGCTGGCCACGGCAACAATGTCGGCGGTCGTTACGCCGAGCCGAACGGCCATGACGTCGAACAGATAGATTGCCGGAAAATGGCTGACATAGAATTTCAGCGAATTGCGGCCGACATAATTCGGCAAATGCGTCCAGCGCTGGCCCGCCACCTTGCGCGACAGATGACACGCCGCGATCACGAAGGCGAGGGTCAGCGCGATAAACGCCGGATTGGACTTGACGTCGAAATAGGCGACGCAAACCCCGCCAATCGCTGCCGCCGCGGCCGCGAACAGACTCTCGCGCCGGTCGATCAGCGCGAGGAAGGCATTCCAGTGACGACCGGCAAACGCGCCGAGGAAAAAGTAGGTCATCAGGTGGAACATCCGCGTATGCACGACGATGCCCGGCGACCCGAACGACACCAGCACGGCGATGCCGAAGATCGCGACGGCAACGAGCAGAAAATTGAAAGACTTCACCAGATAGGCGAAGACGTAGAACAGCCCGACGAAATACAGGAACCAGAGATAGCTGCCGCCATTCAGCAAGCTCAGGATCGCCGACACACTGCTGACATCGCGCGCGAAAACAACTGCCGTCACCGCCGACCAGAGCAGATACGGCCACCAGACACTACGCACCTTGCCCGCGAAGTAGACCGCCGATCCCTTCTTCAACGATTGCGGCAACAGCAGGCCGGAAAGGAACATCAGCGTAGGCATGCGGTAGAGCGCGAAGAAATCGCTGATTTCCTTCAGCCACGCTGGCGGTGGGAGGTCGACCCGATTCAGGATCGTGACCGAATGGAACGCCACGACGAGCAGGATCGCCAGCCCGCGCAACAGGTCCATCCACGACTGACGGGGTGTCCGCCCCGCGCCGGCTTCCGTCCGGTTCGTTTCCGTCATGCTCGTCACCCCGCCCAAGGCACCCCCGGTGCAATCCAAGCTGCCAACGTCATATACTCAGAACAATGTCCAGCAAATATCCGACCCGATGCCGTGCCAAAAATGGAATTCAAGGCCGCCCGTTCGCTCCATACGATATGCCGATCCGTTAATGAAATTTACTCGACCATCGACTTCATCGATTGATATGTCGGAATCCAATCTGATTTTTTTCAAAAGAAACTATGAAGCCAAATCATAACGGTTCCGGTTTGTAAGAACGTACCAGATGCCGGCGATAATGTTCGACGACCGTGCCCTAAACTAACCAGGATACTGCGAGACGTGAGTGGATACGCTCGGCGCGGCCTGCGCCAGCGCCGCGTAGCCGCCCCTTCCGAACCTACCGGGTCACCGCTCGCGATGCGCGCCACGCCTCGGCGTGGCGGCCGCGGACGCGATCGAGTCGCAGGATCGCGCGTTTGACCGCCGCCTGCATCGGCATTTCGTAGAGGCGGAAGCTGAGCGAGGCGGCGACGACGATCGCGGAGAGAATGAGGAAAATCTCCAGCACAATCGGCATGTCCGATCCAGCAAGCACGTTGCGGACCGTATCGGCAACCGGTTCATGCAGCAGGTAGATCGAAAAGCTGTACGCGCCGAGCAGTCGCATGACGCGGTTGGCGAAGAAGATGCGGGCAAATGTCGTGTCGATCGTGAACGACAGCACGAACGCACCGAACAACAACGCCATCGGCAGGTTCTCATACACCCGTCCGCGCTCCCATCCGAACCCGGTCTTGGACGGATCGGTCGACACGATCCCGGCAAAGATTGACAGCATCAGCGCGATGCCAAGGCACTGGACGATCGTCGCCGATCGTTTGTCGATCCGGTCGAACTGCACATAGCGGCACAGCACCGCCGCGCCGACCCCGACGAGGAAGATCGGCAGCGAATTGAAGACCGTGATCCCCGGGAACAGCGGCTGCAACACGAACATCGCGGCCAGCCCGAACCCGAACAGCGGGAGATAACGCAGGACCAGGCGCCGCGCGACGACGTACCACAGCCCGACAAAGACGACGTAGAATTCGACTTCGGGCGGGATCGACCAGAAGACAAATTTGCTGCCGAGGAACAGCAGATGCTTCACCATGTCGAAGGTCGTCAGATAATAGACGAAGTCGGGACCGACGATCTGCGACGCGATGTAGGAAGCAAGGATCACCGCGTAGAAGAGCGGGATGACCCGCGCGATCCGCGATGCCATGAAATGGGTCACCGCCGCCATGTCGAACGGGCGGAAAAGATAGAGATGGCCCATCAGGAAACCGCTGAGGACGAAGAAGATCATCACCCCGAAGGTGCCCGATTGCGGGACATAGCCTTCGGACAGGCCGAGGGTCTGGAAATGGGAGATGACGACCAGCAATGCCGCCGCGCCGCGAAGACCGTCGAGCGCCGGAATATGCGCAGGCTTATGCAGCGGCACATCCGCAAGCGACTCCCCGCGATGATAGGATCGCACCGATTCCATGTCGTCTTCCCCCGAAGTTGTGCCCGACCCTCCCCTGCAATTATGGTTTCGCCAGTAATGACATGCCGATCGGCTTTATTTCAACCTTATTTTAACCAATCCCCTCAATCATAAGTATTTACGGCACGATTCCGGCGGTTTGAGCGGGCCGACTTCGATGATACTTCAGGATGAGATCCGCGACTCGCGTCGCTGACGGCGAGTCCGTTGCGAAGTGCTACCGGTCCGGCTTCACGAACCAAGCGATCGAGCGCATAAGGGCGATGCCGGAAGCGAATGGCGATCGTTGCGATCGAACCGCGAAGCAACGTGGCAGAATTGAAAAAGCCCGCCAGGTTGTTCACCTGACGGGCTTTCTAAATGGTGGGCGCGGCAAGGATTGAACTTGCGACCCCTGTGATGTCAACACAGTGCGACAAGCACTGGCGAAGTTGACCCACCATCAAAATATGCCTGAGAAACAATCACTTGGCTGCCACTCACTACCACTCTAGCGTTCTCCCGGCGTGAGCAGCCCCCACCGGGTGGTCCGGGGTGATTGTTAGTGCATTGTTGTGTCCGCCGCCATTGCCGGGCGGAGGTGGAGCGAAGCGGAGCCGGAGACCGGCAATGGCGGTGTCGACGCTTGCGG
>NZ_JAKRET010000052.1:0-3159 GCF_022664395.1 Sphingomonas lacusdianchii
TTGTGAATGGTTATGCACCGGCTTCAATGCCTGGCGACGACCTACTCTTCCATCGCTTGAGCGATAGTACCATTGGCGCGGTTTGGTTTCACGGCCGAGTTCGGGATGGGATCGGGTGGTTCACAAACGCTATAGCCACCAGGCAATGAAGGCGGTGCATATTGTTTTTCAAATCGATGGGTTTCAAGGCTGTGTGTTTCAACCACGTAGGTCAGCCAGTGCTGACGTTGGGGGTGTGAACTCTCTTAGCGCGAATAGGACAATTAGTATCGGTTAGCTTCACGCATTACTGCGCTTCCACATCCGATCTATCGAGGTCGTGGTCTCCGACCGTCCTAAGAAATCTTATCTTGAGGGAGGCTTCCCGCTTAGATGCTTTCAGCGGTTATCCCGTCCATGCATAGCTACCCTGCTGCGCCGTTGGCACGACGACAGGTACACCAGAGGCATGTTCACCCCGGTCCTCTCGTACTAGGGGCAACTCCTCTCAAATTTCGACGCCCACGGCAGATAGGGACCAAACTGTCTCGCGACGTTCTGAACCCAGCTCACGTACCACTTTAATTGGCGAACAGCCAAACCCTTGGGACCTGCTCCAGCCCCAGGATGTGATGAGCCGACATCGAGGTGCCAAACAACCCCGTCGATATGAGCTCTTGGGGGTTATCAGCCTGTTATCCCCGGCGTACCTTTTATCCGTTGAGCGATGGCCCTTCCACGAGGGACCACCGGATCACTATGACCGACTTTCGTCTCTGCTCGACTTGTCAGTCTCGCAGTCAGGCTGGCTTATGCCATTGCACTCTAACAGACGGTTTCCAACCGTCCTGAGCCAACCTTCGCGCGCCTCCGTTACTCTTTAGGAGGCGACCGCCCCAGTCAAACTACCCGCCACAGAGGGTCCCTCGCCCAGTTTCATGGGCGCAGGTTAGACATCAGAAAACAACAGGGTGGTATTTCACCTATGGCTCCACGTCAGCTGGCGCCGACGCTTCAAAGCCTCCCACCTATGCTACACAGTTCTTTCCTAATGCCACTCTGAAGCTGCAGTAAAGGTGCACGGGGTCTTTCCGTCTAACCGCGGGTACTCCGCATCTTCACGGAGAATTCAATTTCGCTGAGCATGTCCTGGAGACAGTGGGGAAGTCGTTACGCCATTCGTGCAGGTCGGAACTTACCCGACAAGGAATTTCGCTACCTTAGGACCGTTATAGTTACGGCCGCCGTTTACCTGGGCTTCATTTCAGAGCTTGCACCCCTCCACTTAACCTTCAGGCACCGGGCAGGCGTCAGGCCCTATACGTCGTCTTGAAGCCGACTTAGCAGAGCCCTGTGTTTTTGCTAAACAGTCGCTACCCCCTGGCCTGTGCCCCCGGCAAGAGCTTGCGCTTATGCCGGGCCTCCTTCTTCCGAAGGTACGGAGGCAATTTGCCGAGTTCCTTCAGGACACTTCTCTCAAGCGCCTTGGTATACTCTACCTGACCACCTGTGTCGGTTTCGGGTACGGTCTATACGGTGGGGCTATTTCCCGGGACAGCTTCGAAGCCGGATCAATCCGATAAGATCCGACAACACACGCCATCCGTCACACACCACCAGGCCCACGAATATTAACGTGGTTCCCATCGACTACCCCCTTCGGGCTCGTCTTAGGGGCCGGCTCACCCTGCGCGGATTAGCCTTGCGCAGGAACCCTTGGTCTTTCGGCGAGAGGGCATCTCACCCTCTTTATCGCTACTCATGTCTGCATTCGCACTTCCGATACCTCCACGGTCCATTACCAGACCGCTTCACAGGCGTACGGAACGCTCCGCTACCGCGTGTACAAAGTACACACCCTAAGCTTCGGTGCGTGTCTTGAGCCCCGTTACATCTTCGCCGCAGGAACCCTTGTTTAGACCAGTGAGCTGTTACGCTTTCTTTAAAGGATGGCTGCTTCTAAGCCAACCTCCTGGTTGTTTTGGGATTCCCACATGCTTTCCCACTTAGACACGACTTGGGGACCTTAGCTGTAGGTCAGGGCTGTTTCCCTTTTGACGACGGACCTTAGCACCCGCCGTCTGTCTCCCGGATATCACTCTTATGTATTCGGAGTTTGGTTAGTATTGGTAGATCTCGCGACCCCCGCAACCATCCAGTGCTCTACCCCATAAGGTGTCCATCCGAGGCACTACCTCAATAGTTTTCGCGGAGAACCAGCTATTTCCCGGCTTGATTGGCCTTTCACCCCTAAACACAACTCATCCGGTAACTTTTCAACGTTAATCGGTTCGGACCTCCAGTGGGTGTTACCCCACCTTCATCCTGGTCATGCCTAGATCGCCGGGTTTCGGGTCTAATCCATCAAACTATGTCGCCCTATTCAGACTCGCTTTCGCTGCGCCTACACCTAACGGCTTAAGCTTGCTTGATAGATTAAGTCACAGACCCATTATGCAAGAGGTACGCTGTCACCCCATAAAAGGGCTCCAACTGCTTGTAGGCAATCCGTTTCAGGTACTGTTTCACTCCCCTCATCGGGGTGCTTTTCACCTTTCCCTCACGGTACTAGTTCGCTATCGGTCATGTACGAGTATTTAGGCTTGGAGGGTGGTCCCCCCATGTTCAGACAGAATTACACGTGTTCCGCCCTACTCGAGTCCTCTTGCATCACTTTCGCATACGGGGCTGTCACCCGCTATGGCCGTCCTTTCCAGAACGTTCTGCTAGTTGAACAAGAGGCACTGGCCTGGTCCGCGTTCGCTCGCCACTACTAACGGAATCTCGGTTGATGTCTTTTCCTCCGGGTACTGAGATGTTTCAGTTCGCCGGGTTCGCTTCTCGAAACCTATGTATTCAGTTAAGAGATACCTTGTCCCATTAACCCTGACCGTCGTTACCAACACTCAGGATTAATCGGATAGGTGGGTTTCCCCATTCGGAAATCGTCGGGTCAAAGGTTGCTCACACCTCACCGACGCTTATCGCAGCGTGCCACGTCCTTCATCGCCTGTACATGCCAAGGCATCCACGAATTGCCCTTACCTCACGCTTGAGAGTCCACACCACCAACGACAACACTGGATCGTCACCCGCAGGCAACGACACGAAACTCGGCAGAGCAGTGTATCGCGGTTTGTATCGGTGTGGTTGAAATCGCTCAGCCTTGATGTGATGAAC
>NZ_JAKRET010000053.1 GCF_022664395.1 Sphingomonas lacusdianchii
TCGCCGCCCCGCTCCAGGTCTCGGCCTTCCGCCAGGACGACGGCTCGTACAACATCGTGTGGCAGCGCGCGCAGCGTCGCCGCGACGTCGGTGCCGCCCTCGGCGTCAAGAGCGAGGACGATCTGGCGCCGCCCTTCGGTGCCGATGGCAGCCCGGTCGATGGCGGCGCAGGCGACGAGGGTGGCTCGATCAACGATGGCCTTGGCGAGACCACAGCACCGGTCGAACCCGCTCCCGCGCGCGGTCGCCGTCGCCGCGAACCGGCCGACGCCTGACGAACTCGGCCGGCGCTAAAGCGCCGGCCCATCCCATACCGGTACGCCTGCTCCCCGCGATACCGGCCCGGCACATGGTGAACAGCCTCCCATCATGTGCCACTCAGGGGCGACGCTTCGGCGTCGCCCTTTTTTTGAAGAAATGGCTTGCAGCGCTGCTGCGCTGCCGCAAGACTCGGAAGCAAAAGAGAAGGGGGTACGCGGTATGACGTGCTGGCAAGGGGACGAGGAGAACTCGCCCGGGACCAGTTCGCCTCTACCCGATGGAGCTATTCCCATGGGCGACCGCGTATCCGTGTCGATAACGATCGGGGGTTCGCTCCCTGCTAATCTGGTCGACGACTTCGTAACCTTAGTTCAGGCCGAGAGACTTTCAATCGATTGGGGCGGCGAACCTTTCGACCGCTCCCAGTTTCCTGAGGACGGCCCGTTGCGGCTCTTTGGCCAAGAGATCCGAGACGGCGAGATCGCAGAAATCGAGGATTTCTGCTGCACGCACGACCTGCCATACCTGCGCTGGTCGGGCGGCGCCCCCTCCTTTGGCCCGGAGATCGTGGTCTGGAAGGGCAGTGGCGACCGCCTGCGCTTCACCGCGGACGAAGAGGAGCGCGTTGTCATCGACGCGGATGAAGCACGCGAGCTCGGCACTTTCGAGGCCATCGCCGAGCATTTCGCCGACGGCAGCTATCAGCCTCCCGCCTTCCGGATTGCGGCGTAGTTCGCCCGCATACCCGCCAGCCGGAGATTAGAATGATGCGCTTTGCTATCCTGTTGCCGCTGCTGGCCGCTGCCTGCTCGGATCCCGGTCCGACCACTGACCAGGCGGCGCGGCAAGCCGAAGAACAGGCGAAGCCCGCCCGGATCGCCGCCATGCTGAAGAAGGGGGACATCACGCTCTCGCGCGAACACCCCCGTCCTGACCTTTCCTCACGCCGCTGGTTCAAGGTTGAGGACCAGTACGGCTGCAAGTGGTGGATCGACAGCGGCAACAAATACGACACCCAGCAGATCGACGTTCGTCCCGACGGCGAAGCCAACTGCACCGACCCGAAGCACGCACCCGAAAAGCTCGACGTCTACCGCGACCGCACGGGCAAGGTCGTCGACTACGACGAATTGTGAGGAGCCGACCATGACAGGCAACACCCATCCAGAGGTTGCGGCAGTATGCCGAGCCATGGCGGCCTCAAGGGCGAGGATGGCCCTGCTCGAGGGCGACCACCTCGACCTCGACACGACGATCGGCCTGCTCCACGATTACGCGTCGTCGGCCAGCCTCATCGAGGATCTACCCCTCCCACCTGATGACCAGGGGCTTCGCTCGATCGGTGCCACAGGCACCATGCTCATGCGGCTCTCCGAGACCCTCTCGACCCTGGTAGCCCGTGAGCGCGCCAGCTCCGCTGCCGCGGCTCGCCAGCTCACTGCGCGCCACAAGAGCGACAGGAACGTCCTCGCCTCGCTGCTCGGGCTCTCGATCCTGTTGAACGCCCTGCTGGCGTTCGTGGCGCTGCGCTGATGATGCCGACGCGTCCCGCCTATGGCGGGACCGGGCTTTAGTCGGTGCGATCTATCCAGTCGCGTACAAGGCAGGTCAGGAGACCCAAGCAGCCGACGACATTGAAGCAAAGCGCCGGCACCAAGAACCTAAGTCCATATATGGCCTGAAGCTGACGTGTCATCGCGTCGATCGGGGAGAGTGCTGGCTCCGGTGTAGGCGAGCCAACAAAGAACATCTGCATTAGCGTCATAACGAGCCCGATGCCGATGTAAGCGCAGGCCCAATTTGGACTAACGAAAGGCTTTCCAATAAATCGAAACAGAAAGTCGACGTCCGGTAGGTCATTGCTCCTGCGTGGCATGGCTTCCTCCCTCTGACGAGAGGGAGCCATAAAGACGGGTTCCTGTCTAGCCAGCGGTGACCAAGGGCTAGGGCACCCGCCTATGGCGGGACCGGGCTCTAGTCGGCTTCGCCTCCCGGAGCCCCGCGAGCGGGTCTCCGCCCTGTCGGGTGACGATCCCTTGCAACCGCCGCGCGTCTCCACTCGACCTGGCACCCAGCGCCTGACGGCGCCGGCTGCGGTCTCGCTCCGGCCGCGCGTCGGACCAACCCAATACTTCTCTCTCATGTCGTCCAAGTCTGGCATGCGGGGTTGGCGGACCGTCAAGGATGAGCGGTGCCCCCAATTTTCACGACCCGGCACTCCGCTGCGCTCCGCTCTGGGGCCGAGAAAATCGGCTCCCCCACTCGCGAGCGTCAACCGGGGTCCACGCCTTCGGCGCGGCTTCCCGGTTAACGTCCCTGACGGCCCTGACCGCCGCATGCCCGGGCGGAACCGCCATCGGAAAATGGAGGTTGAAATGGCAGGCTTTCAAATCACTTTCTTTCGCACCGCGCTGAAGGCGGGTATAGATCCCAACGAGGCGCAACACCTGACCGAGGTTACGGAGGACTTCATCGTGAGGACCGTGGATACCGCAAACCGCGATCTCGTGGCGCAGCTCAAGACCATGAACGGCAAGCTCGACAACATCGACGGCAAGTTCGAGAACAAGGTCACGCTGAGCCGCGTCCAACTGGCCGCGATCCTCGGGATCGCCGCGATTGGCGGCACAGCGGGGCCTCTCGCGCTCAAGATGATCGGCCTCGGCTGATACGACAGGGGGCTTCGGCCCCCTTTTTTGATCGCTCGCCAACAGGAGCGCGCATGCCGATCACGTCGCTTCACACAATCCTTGCGTTCCTCCTGCTGGTCCAGCTTTGCGCGCTTGGATACGCATTCAAGCAGGACTCGCCGTTCATCTACGCACAGGGCATCCTCTTCGGCACTTGCGTCGGGTATCTCGCCACGCAGAAGGCGCCAACCAAGCGTTGAACCGCCCCTCAAAAGAGGAACGCCATCAAAGGAGATCGTCTTGCGCCGATTCCATACCCGCGATCTGCTCCTCGCCGGCCCGGTCCTTGCCGCGTGCGTCTGCTATGTTCTGACGTACCTCACCTGGGACGACTTCCCTCTCGGGCCGAACCCGCAGGACTACATGATCGCAGCGGGCAATGTCGCTCTGCTCATGCTGCTGCCGCTCGGGTATCTCTGGCTTCGTGACCGCCGCATTGCAGAGCGCTCGATGACCAAGGGCGCCCGCCCGATGGGCGGGACCGGGCTCTAATCGGCTGCGCCTCCCGGAGCCCCTGACGGGTCTCCGCCCTTCGGGTAACGATCCCTCGCTGGATTCCTTGTGGCACGTCCCGCCGGGGACGGCGGGACCGGCCTAGTCGGCCCTGCGGGCCTCCCGGAGCCCCATAGGGAGGGGCTCCGCCCTTCGGGTAACGGCCTCGCGCAAGGACGTCCCCGGGGGATTTGCTGTTAACCCGGCCCGGAGCGGGCCGGGGCAAATCCATGACGACGATCCCGCTGTTAACCCGACCGCGAGAGCGGTCGGGGCGGGATCGATCAACTCTCTCTCATTTCGGCATCGGACCCAGCCTCATCGCCATATTCTGACGGGCCTCCACGACTTTCTCAAGGACGGCGGGGCCCCACCATTTTCTTTGGCGCCGCGCCGGCAGTCCTGCTTGTCGAAGGTGGCGCGGCGCCAAAGAAAATCGTGACCCCCACCGCCGCTAAAGCGGCGCGAGGCTTTGCCTCGCGTCCCTGACAAAGCCGCTCCGACCCGTCCGATGAGATTTCATCTTATCCAATACCGGATGAGAGAGCGTAAGCATTGGAGGCTTCAATGGCTACTTTCAACAACTTCTCGGATCTCGCCCGCACGATGGCTGACACCCGCGCGATGCAGATCGCCGACGAGACGAGGGCGGATGAGCGCGTGCAGCGCACCTACGAGGGCTCGTTCATCGAGGGAAGCGAGATGGCG
>NZ_JAKRET010000054.1 GCF_022664395.1 Sphingomonas lacusdianchii
CTTCGCCAGGTCGATGGCGAGGATGTGGACGTCGGTCATCTGCTCCTCCTTCGCTTGGCACCTCCCGGTGCCGGTCCGGCATCATACGACGCCGCTCGAAGGGGGCATCCACCCCATCAGTTCAAACCTGAACGGGTGTCAAATTTGAGGAAGGGGGTAGCCGGCTTTTGATGACCAATTGTGGGTCCTGGCTACCGCGAAGCTTTCCGGCAGCTCCCGGCCGATTATCGGCCATTCAGTGGATCGGCGTGGCTTCCCGAAATCAGCCGTTCCGGTAACCTGCAGAAGTCCCGTTTTTCCATGTCTGATGGGCCGTTTCGGGAAAATGCAATCGGGAACAGGTTTCGGGAAGCCGGCCCCGATTGGAGGCATAAGAAGGCTAATCCTCCCGTGCCCGTCCCGCTGGACGTTCCCAATCGGGAAGGGGCTAATCCCTCAACGGCTGCACCTCTCTGATGAGATCGATCAGTAGACGCAGCCCGGTCGGAAGGTGCCGTCGTCCGGAGTAGTAGACGTGGAAGCCGCTGCCCGCGCTCGCCCAATCCTCCAGGACGGGCTGTAAGGCCCCGCTTTCCAGGTGCGGGGTGAGT
Source organism: Sphingomonas lacusdianchii (assembly GCF_022664395.1). GTDB lineage: Bacteria > Pseudomonadota > Alphaproteobacteria > Sphingomonadales > Sphingomonadaceae > Sphingomonas > Sphingomonas lacusdianchii. Next base: position 591 of record NZ_JAKRET010000054.1, read on the forward strand.
GCAGCCTGCGTCGCGTAAACGATGCCAGCACCGCATAGCCCGAACGCCACGGCAGCGTGACTGCCATCGATCGTCAGGGGACCGGGCGTTGCAACAGCGAGTTCGTCGCCGTCACGCTCGAACTCCCAGTTATAGACCTGATCGTTCCCCAAGCGAATGCCAACGCATCGATGGTTTTTCAGATCTTGCGGGTCGCTCGGTGTACCGAACCGGGCGAGATATGCCGGTGCCGCAGCCGCGATCCAGCGTAAGTCCGGGGACAGCCGCTGCGCGATCATGTCTTCAGGCACTGTGCCGCCATACCGGATGCCGGCATCGAAGCCGCTGCCGATGACATCAACCATACGATTGGTGACGCTGATGTCGATCGCGACATCCGGATAGCGATCGACGAAGATCGGCATGACCGGCTTGAGCAGCAGCTCGACCGCATCCTCCAGAACATTGATCCTGACGCGGCCTGCCGGCGTGTCGCGATAGCGTTCGAGGTTGTCGCTCGCCGCTGCGATGGCCTGCATGGGAGTCTCGATAAGTGCCCGAAGCTCCTCACCCGCTGCGGTCAGCGTCACGCTGCGCGTGGTCCTGTTCAATAATCGAACGCCGCGCCGTCCCTCCAGCGCGGTGATCGCGTGGCTCAGCGCCGAAGTGGTGACGCCCATCGAGGCGGCCGCGCGGCGAAAGCTGCCATGCTTGGCGATTGCCAGAAAATAGGCGAAGTCGGCGAGGTCTGTCCGGCTCGGTTGCATGGCAACCTTCTAGCCCATTGTTGAGCAATGTTCATCGTCTCGTTGCCGGCCGGGCCGGTAATGCGAGCACCTTCAGCACCCTAAATTACGTTCCGAAGCGATCGTCATCGTGACAGTCGGATGATCGGAAGGGCGGCAACCATGATGAGGATCGGCATGTGCCTCGCTACGCTGCTGCTGCCCGTGGGCGCACAGGCGCAACAAGGAGCGACAGGCATGAGCATCGAGCGCAAGGCGGACATGAAGACCGTGGATGGTCCCGTCGAGAATTTCACCGGCAAGGCCACCATCACCGGGCAGTTCCAGCGCGAGGCGCCGTCACGGGTTTCCGGCGCCATCGTCCACTTCGAGCCAGGTGCGCGCACGGCCTGGCACACTCATCCTGCCGGCCAGACGCTGATCGTCACAGAAGGCGTAGGCTGGACGCAGATCTCGGGCGGACCGAAACTGGAGTTCCGGGCCGGCGACATCCTGTGGTGCCCCGCCGAACACAAGCACTGGCACGGCGCGACCCGGCATGAAGCCATGACTCATGTCGCCATCCAGGAAGCGGTCAACGGCACGCCCGTGACCTGGATGGAGAAGGTGACGGACGAGGAATATCTCGCGCCGCCGGCAAGGAGTGAAGCCATGCCGCACGTCATCGTGAAGCTCTGGCCCGGCAAGTCCGACGACCAGAAGCGGCGTCTGACCGAAACCATCACGAGCGGGGTCATGGAGACGCTCGGGTATGGCGAGGATGCTGTGTCGGTCGGGTTTGAGGAGGTCGCTCCCGCCGATTGGACGGCCAAGGTGTACGAGCCCGACGTCGCCGGAAAGTGGAGCACCCTGACCAAGCAGCCCGGTTACGGCGAGCAGCCGGCGGCCCGGAAGGAAGAACAATGATCCTGAACGAGACTTTCGCCCTTGCGGATGGCATCTCCATCCCAAAGCTCGGCCTTGGCACTTGGCGCATCGATGACGCCGCGGTCGTGCAGGTCGTTCGTGACGCCTTGGCTATTGGCTATCGCCACTTCGACACAGCGCAAGCCTATGGGAACGAGCGCGGTGTCGGCAAGGGTTTGCGGGCCAGCGGCATTGCGCGTGACGAGCTTTTCGTCACCACCAAGCTTGCAGCGGAGTCAAAGACCTACGCCGATGCGAAGAGCCGCATCGACGGCTCCCTGCACGCGCTCGGGCTCGACCACATCGACCTGATGTTGATCCACAGCCCGCAGCCGTGGACCGAGTTTCGCGAGGGCGGCAACTTCGATGCGGGCAACCTTGAGGCATGGCGCGCGCTTGAGGAAGCACAGCAGGCCGGCAAGCTCCGTGCAATCGGCGTCTCCAACTTCGAGCGCGGCGATCTCGACAACATCCTGCGGCATGGAACCGTGAAGCCTGCCGTCAATCAGGTGCTGGCGCATGTCGGCAATACGCCGTTCGATCTGATCGACTATTGCCGTGCGAAGGACGTGCTGGTCGAGGCGTACTCGCCTGTCGCGCATGGCGCGGCGCTTCAGCACCCCATGCTTGTCGAGCTGGCGGCCAAATACGGTGTCGGCGTGGCCCAGCTTTGCATCCGCTACTGTCTCCAACTCGGGCTGCTTCCGCTGCCCAAGTCCACCAATGCCGATCACATGCGCAGCAACGCGGGCGTCGATTTCGACATCAGCGAGGACGACATGTCTGCGCTTCGCGGCTCCGGCGATGCCATCGACTACGGCGAGGCCAGCGCCTTCCCCGTGTTCGGCAAGCCGCGCCAGGTGGCTCAATCGAGCGCCAACGCCTGATCGCCCTGCGCGTCCCCCATCAAACCGGAAAGGTATTCCATGTCTGATTATCAGCGTTTTGCCGGCAAGGTCGCCTTCATCACCGGCGCTGCCAGCGGGATCGGCCGCGCCACGGCCATCGCCTTTGCAGCCGAGGGCGCGCGTGTCGCCGTACTAGATCGCACTGAGGACTCTTTGGCCGAAACGGCCGACGCGGTGAAGAAGGCGGGGGCGGAGGTTCTGGTCATTGCCTGCGATGTGTCCCAGCCCGAGCAGGTCGAAGCGGCGGTGAGCCGGGTGGTCGAGACCTTCGGTCAACTCGACATCGCGTTCAACAATGCCGGCGTCGAGAACAAGGCCGCGCCCGTCCACGAGATCGAACTCGCCGAGTGGGACCGCATCCTCGACATCAACCTTCGCGGCACGTTCGTGTGCATGAAGCATGAGCTGGCGCAGATGATGCGGCAGGGTAACGGCGTGATCGTCAACACGTCGTCGGGTGCAGGCGTGCGCGGTGTGGCGGGCGGCGCGTCTTACACCGCCTCCAAGCACGCGATCATCGGTCTGACCAAGGCCGCGGCCCTCGATTACGCCAAGCAGAACATCCGCGTGAACGCGGTGCTGCCGGGCAATATCGAGACGCCGATGATGAATCGGTTCACGGACGGCGACATTCAGAAGGCGATCGATCTTGAGCCGGTCGGGCGCTTGGGCAAGCCGGAGGAGATCGCCGACGCCGTTCTTTGGATGAGCGCCGATCTGGGTGCATTCGTCACCGGCGCGGCGGTGTCCGTTGATGGGGGCTGGTCGCTTTAAACAATCAAGAACGGTTTTCTCGCGGAAGTTGCGCCGGAAAGCCGTCCGTGGATCAAGGAACCAGCGATTCCCAAAACACCATACCAATCGAGACAGCTCCGAGTCCCTTGATCACCATACCCCTTGGAGACAGTGCGGGTGGTCTCGCTCATTGCTTGTTTGCAGCATACCCCTGTGCGCGTGTCGCGATCGGGCGACGATCGTCCAGGCAAAACACCGACGCTTGCTCCT
>NZ_JAKRET010000055.1 GCF_022664395.1 Sphingomonas lacusdianchii
GCGGTCGCGGAAGCGACCGAGGCGATGGAAGGCGACGGCGCGGGCGAGGCTGTTGCGCGCCTCGCCCTTGTTCAGTTCGGCGGTGACGGTGCGCCGCAGGTCGGCGTCCTCGAACCAGCGCAGGGTGAACAGGGTGCGTTCGATCCGCCCAATTTCGCGCAAGGCCGCGGCGAGCCCGCCTTGCTGACGCTGGGCGGAGAGTCTGCCGAGGATCAGCGATGGCGTGACCGTGCGGTTCCGGATCGCGCCGATGACCTCCGCGATTTCCGGCCAGTGGGGTACGATGCGGTCGCGATCGAGCCGACGCCCGAACAGCGGCGCCAACCTGCCGTAGCGGCGTGCCGGCTCGAAGGCGTAGAGGCGGCGATCCGACAGGCGCGGGATACGCGGCTCGAAATCCAGCCCGAGCAGGTGGCTGACCGCGAATACGATGTCGGATACGCCGCCTCCATCGACATGGAGCGTGGCGGGATCGACTCCTGCCGCATGGCCATGGATGCCGTCGAGCGCATGGATCGCTTCGCCGGCGGTGCCGGCCATCACGCTTTGGTGAAGCGGGGCGTAGCGGTCGGTGATGGTGGTGTAGATCTTCACCACCGGGTCGCGCCCGTAATGCGCGTTGACGCTTCCGCTCGCCTCGCCGGGACCGCCCAGGGGAAATGCCTGCCCGTCGGCCGACGCGCGACGTCCCTGTCCGAACCAGGCGGCAAGCGGTTCGGCATGGATGGCATCGGTCAGGCAGGCGAGCGCGGCGCGGAAGGTTTCCTCGCGCATGTGCCATGTCTGCATCCGCAGAAGGGTTCGTCGTGACCCCACGCCGCAGACCTCGGCCATGCGCGAGAGACCGAGATTGGTCGCCTCGGCGATCAGCGTGGCGAGAAAGGCGCGGTCATCACCGGGCGGCAGCCCGGTAGAGACATGGCCGAAGTGCCGGGTGAAACCGGTCCAGCGATCGACCTGCGACAAAAGGTCGGTGATACGGGTGGCGGGCAACCTGGCGTAACAGGCAAGCGCGAAGCGGCGCCCGCCATCGCGGTCGGTATCGTCCGATGGCTCCTTGGGAAAGCGCAGCCGGTCGCCTTCGAAAAATATGGCGTCGCGCTGGCCAAGGTTGCGCTCGACCGCGAGGAGGGCCGTGTCGATGCGGTTCGCACGTTCATCGAGCCAGGCATGCGCATCACCGGGCAGGATCGCCGGCCTGGGCGGGGCGCTTGGTGCCGGCGCCAGCAATGCGCGCAGCGCGCGATGCACCTTTGCGGTCGGAACCCAGATATCGCTGGACGCCAACGCACTCGCGAGCGCCTCGTAGGTCGCCATTTCCCAGGATGTGCGGTCGATCGCACCGGCGTGTCCGACATGACGCCGCCAGCGCCGTTCGACATGACCGAGCGGCACGTCGTCCGGCAGCGATCTGCGCCAGTCGCCGTCGAGGTCGGCGAGGATCGTCATCGCCGATCGCAGGCTCTGCGTATGCGCCCGTCCCTGGAAGTCGAACGCACGCAGGAACGCCGGACCGCTGCGCTTGAAGGCGCGGTATTCCGGCGCGATCTCGCCCAATATGTCATCGCGGTGCGACGATGCGGTGCGCCGGATGATCGCGGCATCGGCATCGAGCGTGTCGAGCGTCGTGATGCGGTTGACGGCCGCGCCCACATCCTCGCCGGCGCGTGCCGCTCTGGCCACCGTCTCGAGCAGGACCGCGACGCGGAGCAGGCGTTCGCGCCCTTCCCGGTTCGACACGGCGACCCGTTGCTCGAGCCGCTTGCGCGCCCGCAGGCGGGCCCGTCCGACCAGCGCGCCGAACATGGCGATCGCCGCGTCGGTGAGCGTCGCCTCCATCTCGCGCAGGGTGGCGAGCAGCACGGTCTTGCGACGGGCGGGTCGCATCTGCTGGAAGGCCTGTGCGGTGTAGCGCAGCCCTTCGCGCGCGAATTGCGCGAGGCGCGGTGCATGGGCCGGATCGACCGGATGCGCCGATACGCCCGTCCAGCGGATGAGCCTCACCTTTTCGACGATCGCGTCGAGCGATGCCGGGGCGACGCGGGGGTCCGGTTCGCGCAGCCAGGACAGGCGGCTCTGCCGGTCATGGACTTTCCCATCGACCAGCGTGTCGAGCCGACGACGCATTTCGGCATCAAGGCTGCGATCGACTGCGGTGATGAGATCGGTTTCGGCGCGGTGCATCGCCTCGGCCGCCATCCGCTCGACGACGCTGATGCCGGGAATGACGATGCGCTCCGCGCGCATCTCCTCCAGCAACCGATCGAGCAGGGCGCATCCGTCGGTGACCGGCATCGCGGCCTCGGCAAGCCATGTCATCAGATCCGCGCGCACCGGCCGGCTCAGATCCCGAAACCCGAAACGCGCCTTGATCGCGGCGAGCTGGTCGTAGCGGGTGGGCGTGCGCCTCGCGAAGTCGGCGATGACGCTCGCCTCCACGCCGACCTGTTCGGCGATATGGTCGAGCATGATCGCCGGCAGCAATTCACCCGCGCGCAGGTGGCGCCCCGGATAGCGCAGGCAGCACAGTTGCAGTGCGTAGCCGAGCCGGGTCGTCGGCGTCCGCGCGGTGCCGATCGCGGCCAGATCGCCGGCGTCGAGGCTGTGGTGGGCGATGACCGCCGCCTCGCTGTCGGGCAGCGCCAGCAGTGCGGTGCGCTGCCGCGCGGTCATCGGAATGCGTGCGGGCATTCATTATCCTTCAAAAAGCCCTTGCCATTGGGCGGCTGAATGAAAGAGGATTGTGAAAGGCGGAAGGCGGCGGAAATCCGTGGCGGCCGATCCGGCCTCCGGATACGGTCGTTTGGGAAAGGCGCGCGCTTGGACACCATACCCTATCTGATCGGCTATGCCCGCGTGTCGAAGGGCGAGGAGCAGTCCAACGTCGCGCAGGCTCGCGCGTTGGATGCAGCCGGTTGCCGGCGCGTGTTCGAGGAAACCGCCAGCGGCGGGCGCTGGGATCGCCCGAAGCTGCACGAGATGATCGGGCAGCTGCGCGCGGGCGACGTGGTGGTCGTCTGGAAGCTCGACCGATTGTCGCGCAGCCTGAAGGACCTGCTCCACATCATGGACCGGATCGAAGCGGCCGGCGCGGGTTTCCGCTCGCTCACCGAGGCGATCGACACCACCACGGCCGCAGGCCGCATGATGATGCAGATGGTCGGCAGCTTCGCCGAATTCGAGCGCGCGATGATCCGCGAGCGCACCAGCGCCGGCTTGGCGCAGGCGCGCGCCGAGGGGCGGATCGGTGGACGTCGGCGCAAGCTGGCCGACAAACAGCGCCGCGAGATCGCCGAATCCGTCACCTCGGGCCGCAAGTCGGGGGCCGAGATGGCCCGGCTCTACGGCGTCAGCGAACCCACCGTCTCGCGCATCGTCGCGGCGTATCGCCAGCAGCAAGGAGAAGCGGCGTGAAGCGGGGCCACGACCTGTCCGGTCTCATGAAGTTCGCCACCTCGCCTGCCTGGGCGGACCATCTCGGCGAGGCGCTCGGCGATCATCTCGAACTGGCGATGGACGAGTTCGACTTCGGCTACGAAGACCTCGCCGATATCGTCGGCGATCATTGGGCCGGCGTGCTATGGGGCTGCGCGTTCGAGGACCTGCTGACGCGCGCCGTCGCCCCCGACGGCCGCAACATCGTCGACGACTATATCAAACGCCGGGGCTGGAACGAGAGCGGCCCCGCCAAGGCCTATATGCGTGCGCTCCGATCGTCGGTGATGAGCCTGTACGAGGTCAGCGAGGTCGAACCCGGCCACGGCTTTCTGGTCCGCGACCTGATCCGAGGCGGCGCGCCGGTGCGCGTGTCCGAGCGCAGCGCCTCGCAGACGCTCAAGCAATGGGACCGGATCGGTGCCCGTGCCGTCGAGGTCGGGGGCAGGCATCTCCTGTCGGGCGGGCTGCTGTCGTTCCCGATGGAGGCGGCCGACGATCTAGTGCGGGGTCTCCGCCGGGCGGAGAGAAAGCGCAGTCCGCGCACCCCGCTCATG
>NZ_JAKRET010000056.1 GCF_022664395.1 Sphingomonas lacusdianchii
ACGTTGCCGCGCCCGCTGATGCCGAACAACACGTCGCATCGCCCGGCCACGATCCAGCGCGTTCGTCTGGCGGCGGGTCGCGACGGCAAGCTGGTCGCGGTCGGGCACGAAACGCTGTCGGGCAATCTGCCGGGAGGCGGTCCGGAGATTGCGGCGGCGCAGACGCAGTTGCTCTATGCGGGTGCCAACCGTCTCAACCTGACCCGGCTCGCGACCCTCGACCTGCCCGAAGGCAATGCGATGCGCGCACCGGGCGAGGCTTCCGGCCTGATGGCCCTCGAAGTGGCGATGGACGAGCTGGCCGAGAAGCTGGGGATGGACCCGGTGGAGTTGCGTATCCTCAACGATACGCAGGTCGTACCGGGCGCTGATCCGGGGCGTGGCTCACCCACCGATCCGCAAGCGGCAAGCGGCAATCAGGGCAAGTCGAAGGAAGGTCCGCGACCGTTCTCCATTCGGCAGTTCGTGCCATGCCTGCGCACCGGTGCCGAGCGCTTCGGGTGGAAGGAGCGCAGCCCCAAGCCCGGCAGTCGTCGTGAAGGCCGCTGGCTGATCGGCATGGGCATGGCCTCCGCGATCCGCGGCGCGCCGATCATTCCGGCAGGTGGGCGTGTCACGCTTGACGGCAAGGGGATCGTGACCGTCGAGAGCAACATGACCGACATGGGGACCGGCAGCTACACCATCATCGGTCAAACGGTCGCGGAGATGATAGGCCTGCCGCTCGATCGCGTCGTGGTGAAACTCGCGGACTCGAATTTCCCCGAAGCGTTCGGGGGTGGAGGACAGGGCGGTGCCGCATCGGCTACGGCCGGTGCCTATGCCGCGTGCGTCAAACTGCGCGAAGCCGTGGCGACGAAGCTCGGCTTCAATTCTGCCGATGCCGAGTTCGTCGACGGCGAGGTCCGTGCCGGCAATCGGCGGGCGCCGCTCGCCGAGGCCGCGAAGGACGGTGCGATCACCGCCGAAGACAAAATGGAATATGGCGACCTGTCGCAGCGGTTTTCCCAGCAGACGTTCGGGGCACATTTCTGCGAAGTCGCGGTCGACGCCTATACCGGCGAAATCCGCATCCGCCGGATGCTCGCCGTCTGCGCGGCGGGACGTATCCTCAACCCGATGACCGCGCGCAGCCAGGTGATTGGCGGCATGGTCGGTGGTGCGGGCGCGGCGCTGATGGAAGAGCTGGCAGTCGACAAGCGCTTCGGCTTCTTTGTCAATCACGACCTTGCCGGATACGAAGTGCCGGTCCATGCTGACATTCCGCATCAGGAGGTGATTTTCCTGGAGGAAACCGATCCCACCATGTCGCCAGTGAAGGCGAAAGGTGTGGGCGAGCTGGGCATTTCCGGCGTTGCACCGGCCATTGCCAATGCGGTCTATAACGCGACCGGGGTGCGGGTCCGGGAATATCCGATCACGCTCGACAAGCATCTGGCGAAGCTGCCGGAGATCGTATGATGCAGGGCGCGGAGCGCTTTTCCCGTCGCGCGGTACTGGCGACCCCGGCGATGCTGTCACTGGTTGGGACAGCGTGTGCCGAGGAGCCGGAGCAGCCCCGCGCCCGTGCAGGCAAGACACTGGTCGCGTATCTCACTCGCTCAGGCAATACCCGCGTGATCGCGGGTACGTTGCAGCGGGCCTTGGGGGCTGACCTGTTCGAAATCCGGCCCGCGCGACCTTATCCGGAGGATTATGAGCAGCATGTCGCGCAGGCCACGCGCGAGCGTGACAGCGGGTTCGAACCTTCGCTGGCTGGCAAGGTCGATAACATCGCCGCCTATGGTACGATCTTCCTTGGCTTTCCTATCTGGGGGGAAACGGCACCCCCGCCCATCCGCTCGTTCCTGAACGCTCACGATCTACGCGGGAAGACGCTTCGCCCGTTCATCACCCACGGCGGATACGGTGTCGGCAACAGTCCGGCGGTGTTGGCATCTCACGCCACCGGCGCGGCGATTGAGGAACCCTTCGTCATGGAGGCGGACCAGGAACGGCGCACGCTTAATCAAGTTCGCGATTGGCTGGGCCGGATTGAGAGTTAGCGAAATTTTCGATGCTGACGACATCGACCGCTGCCGCATCGAGTACGACAGCAGCGTCCTGACCTAATCCGCGTTGGTACGTGCGCCCGTTAACGGGGGACGACCGCTCCTTCCGCCTGCTCCGCGGCATCCAGCCTTACCCTATGCGGATCGGGACCACCAATTGCGGTGCCGTCCGGACGGAAATCCAGAATGGCATCAGAAGTCGGCTCGTAGTGAGGCCATCTCGACAGCTTTGGGCCGTTCGGATTGCCCGTCCTCGCAAAATTGGCCCAGTATGTGTTCATCATTCGCGCGACCTCTGCATCGGTCGGCGTGAGCTGGCCTTGGTAACGGTCCTTGACGGTATCGAACACGAAATTGATCTCGGATGCGTGCGGCGCACCCTGTTTCAAGCGGTCCCGCATGGCCTCCGCGACATAGGAGAAGCGGTAGGTGAACGCCGGGACACCCTTCGCGGTGAATGCACGAGCCGTAAAGCGGGCCGGCTCTGCCCAGATGCGGTCCGTAGTTACCATTGTCACGAGGTCGGCGAGCGGGCGTGTGCTGTCCGGATCATAGGCAGCAATGGCAGCGTCCTTGCCCTTGCCGAACCCGTCAAACAGCATAGCCTTCGTATCAGCGCGCAGAAAACCTCCACCTACCTCGGCGCTGTTTGATCCGATCATCAACGGAACCCGCGCTTGGCGACCTGCCCTGTACGCCTGTTCGGCCGTTTCCACGACGACACGGCCATCCACGATCGGGCCGGGATATGTTGCCGGTCCGCCCTCGCCATCCGTCTGTTGGCCGCCATCCACGACCTGATCGGTCGATAGCGAGCGAAGCTTCGTAAGCGCAGCGTCGTCAGCGCCGGTAATCTTGTGTCGACGCGCAAAATTGATGCCGATGGTTTCGGCCGA
>NZ_JAKRET010000057.1 GCF_022664395.1 Sphingomonas lacusdianchii
ATCGTCAACGCTCGCGACGCCATGCCGGAGGGGGGCGAGATCACGATTGCGACCGGCACGTCCGATCGCATCCCCGCGGTGCGTAACCATGCCGAAGCGCCGGGCGACTATGTCACCGTGACGATTGACGACACCGGCACGGGCATGAGTGCCGAAACGCAGGCGCGTATCTTCGAGCCCTTCTACACCACCAAGGAGGTGGGACGCGGCACAGGGCTCGGGCTCAGCCAGGTCTACGGCTTCGCCAAACAATCTGGCGGCGAGGTCATCGTCGCCAGCAAGGAGGGAAAAGGCACGCAATTCACGCTTTATCTCCCCCGCGCCCAAACGATGGCCGTCACGGCTAGCGAGATGCCTGTTATGCCGGACACAGGACCGTCGGTCGCCAATCGCGGATGCGTCCTTGTGGTCGAGGACAACCAGCTCGTCGGCGAATTTGCGACCCAGCTTCTGGAGGATGTGGGCTATGGCACTGTCTGGGCACCCAACGCGCAGTCGGCGCTTGATCTCATCAACGCCAAGCCCGACCGCTTCGACGTGGTGTTCACCGACGTGGTGATGCCCGGCATGAGCGGTATCGAGTTGGCACAGGAACTTCGCCAAGCGTATCCGAGTCTGCCCGTCGTGCTCACCTCCGGTTACAGCCAGGTCCTGGCGCAGGAAGGCTCGCATGGTTTCGATCTGCTTCAGAAACCCTATAACGTGAGCAAGGTCACAGAGGTGCTGAACCGCGTAAAGCGATCGTAGCCGGAGCGCTCGATCCCATTGCCCTAGCTGATGATTTAAGGCGCATCCGCATTGGCATATACGAGCTGCCCACGTTACTCATGATGCCATATAGCAAAGGAAGAAGGGTGGAGCGGGGCGCTATGGCTGAAACACCGGCCACATCAGAAGGCTTGCTCAGCGGGCGAGGCCGACTGGAAGCGCTTGACCGTTACGAGATCTTTGGCAGCGATCCGGAGGATGGGTTCGACGGGCTGGCCAGGCTCGCTGCCGAAATCTGCGAAACGCCGACCGCTCTTATCACCTTCGTCAATGGCCGGCAGCAGTTCATCAAGGCGGCTGTGGGCTTCAGTGGCGATAGGATTGCCCCGGTGGAAGCCGGCTTCGATCTGAATGTCGTTCTCGAACGAGCGGCGATGGCTATTCCTGACATGCTGGCGGATGCCGCCTTCGCGAACACGCCGATGACGCGGGGTGGTGTGCGCTTCTACGCCGGGACGCCGCTGATCACTGCCGACGATCACGTGCTCGGCACTTTGTGCGTCCTGGATACGCAGGCGCGGCCCCCTCTATCGGATCGTCAGCGCCATTCGCTCGATGCGCTCGCCGCGCAGGTCGTGTCGCAGCTGGAATTGCGACGTTCGGAGATCGTCGCCCGTCGTGAGACCGCTCGCGCCGAGAAGCATGCGCGACGACTGTCCCTCATCGCCGAGGCGTCGACCCTGATGCTGGCGGGGACGGACCCTGTGGATACCGTCAGGCAGCTCTTCGCGCTGATCCATGACGGTTTTGGCGTCGATATCGGCTTCCATTATCGGTGCGGCCAAGGGGCGCTGGACCTTGTAACAGCGATCGGCCTGACCCGGCAGCAGGAAGCATCGGCCTCCCGGCTAGATTTCGGCCAGACGGTCTGCGGCATCGTCGCCGAGCGTCGCGAGCCGATGCTCGTCACCGGCATTCAACACTCCGACCAAGATGTGGTGCGCCCGTTGAAGGCGTTGGGGCTGGAGAGTTACTACAGCATGCCGCTCATCGCCGGCGGGGAGTTGCTCGGCACCATCTCGTTCGGGCGACGCAAGAAGAATTTCTCGTCGCGAGAGATCGACGCCTTGCAGACGATGACCAGTCAGCTCGCGACATCAATCGAGCGCCAGCGCACCGAAGCGGAGCTGGTGAAAAGCGAGGCGGACCTGCGGTTTGCATTAAAGGCGGGGCGGTTCGGCGCCTGGCGCCTCGACCTGCTGACCGGTCAGCTGACGGCGTCCGAGACGTGCCGGACGAACTTCGGGCGCAACCCGGACGATCCGTTCAGCTACGAGGAACTGCGCAAGAGCATTCATCCGGACGATCGTGTCCGAATGGTTGCGGCGGTGGAGAACAGCATCGCGACCGGCGCAGACTATGACATCGAGTATCGGACTATAACTCCGGCCGGCGCCATTCGATGGGTGGCGATCCGGGCGCAGCCTTCCTATGCCAGAGACGGCTCGCCGCTCGGCATGGCTGGCGTATCGATCGACATCAGCGAGCGCAAACAGTCGGAGGAGCAGCTCAGGACGCTGAACGAGACCCTGGAACAGCAGGTGGCCGATCGGACCGCGCTGCTGCGTCGGTATCAGGAAATCATCGAGTCCACGGCAATGCCTGTCGTCGCCTTCGACGCCGACCTTCGCATCACGGTCTTTAATCGCGCCCATGCGGATGCTTACCGGCGTGCGTACGGCATCGAGCAACGGATCGGCGACTCGCTTGTCGAGCAGTTCGTGCCGGAGCAGGCCGCGATCGTCCGCGGTTTCATGGAGCGGGCCTTGGCAGGCGAGACGTTCACCGTCCGCGAGGCGTTTGGCGATCCTGCGCTTGAAGTGCCGTCATGGCAGATCAACTATGCGCCGTTGCGTGACGATCAGGGGACGATCATCGGCGCCTTTCATCATGCGACAGATATCACCACGGAACTGCGGACCCAGGACGAGCTGAACCGT
>NZ_JAKRET010000058.1 GCF_022664395.1 Sphingomonas lacusdianchii
ATCGTCAACGCTCGCGACGCCATGCCGGAGGGGGGCGAGATCACGATTGCGACCGGCACGTCCGATCGCATCCCCGCGGTGCGTAACCATGCCGAAGCGCCGGGCGACTATGTCACCGTGACGATTGGCGACACCGGCACGGGCATGAGTGCCGAAACGCAGGCGCGTATCTTCGAGCCCTTCTACACCACCAAGGAGGTGGGACGCGGCACAGGGCTCGGGCTCAGCCAGGTTTACGGCTTTGTTAAACAGTCTGGCGGCGAGGTCATCGTCGCCAGCAAGGAGGGAAAAGGCACGCAATTCACGCTTTATCTCCCCCGCGCCCAAGCGATGGCCGTCACGGCTAGCGAGATGCCTGTTATGCCGGACACAGGACCGTCGGTTGCCAATCGCGGATGCGTCCTTGTGGTCGAGGACAACCAGCTCGTCGGCGAATTTGCGACCCAGCTTCTGGAGGATGTGGGCTATGGTACCGTCTGGGCACCCAACGCGCAGTCGGCGCTTGATCTCATCAACGCCAAGCCCGACCGCTTCGACGTGGTGTTCACCGATGTGGTGATGCCTGGTATGAGCGGGATCGAGTTGGCACAGGAACTTCGCCAGGCGTATCCGAGCCTGCCTGTCGTGCTCACCTCCGGTTACAGCCAGGTCCTGGCGCAGGAAGGCTCGCATGGATTCGACCTGCTTCAGAAACCCTATAACGTGAGCAAGGTCACAGAAGTGCTCAACCGCGTAAAGCGATCGTAGCCGGAGCGCTCGATCCCATTGCCCTAGCTGATGATTTAAGGCGCATCCGCATTGGCATATACGAGCTGCCCACGTTACTCATGATGCCATATAGCAAAGGAAGAAGGGTGGAGCGGGGCGCTATGGCTGACACACCGGCCACATCAGAAGGCTTGCTCAGCGGGCGAGGCCGACTGGAAGCGCTTGACCGTTACGAGATCTTTGGCAGCGATCCGGAGGATGGGTTTGACGGGCTGGCCAGGCTCGCTGCCGAAATCTGCGAAACGCCGACCGCTCTTATCACCTTCGTCAATGGCCGGCAGCAGTTCATCAAGGCGGCTGTGGGCTTCAGTGGCGATAGGATTGCCCCGGTGGAAGCCGGCTTCGATCTGAATGTCGTTCTCGAACGAGCGGCGATGACTATTCCTGACATGCTGGCGGATGCCGCCTTCGCGAACACGCCGATGGCGCGGGGTGGTGTGCGCTTCTACGCCGGGACGCCGCTGATCACTGCCGACGATTACGTGCTCGGCACTTTGTGCGTCCTGGATACGAAGGCGCGGCCCCCTCTATCGGATCGTCAGCGCCATTCGCTCGATGCGCTCGCCGCGCAGGTCGTGTCGCAGCTGGAATTGCGACGTTCGGAGATCGTCGCCCGTCGTGAGACCGCTCGCGCCGAGAAGCATGCGCGACGACTGTCCCTCATCGCCGAGGCGTCGACCCTGATGCTGGCGGGGACGGACCCTGTGGATACCGTCAGGCAGCTCTTCGCGCTGATCCATGACGGTTTTGGCGTCGATATCGGCTTCCATTATCGGTGCGGCCAAGGGGCGCTGGACCTTGTAACAGCGATTGGCCTGACCCGGCAGCAGGAAGCATCGGCCTCCCGGCTAGATTTCGGCCATACGGTCTGCGGCATCGTCGCCGAGCGTCGCGAGCCGATGCTCGTCACCGGCATTCAACACTCCGATCAAGATGTGGTGCGCCCGTTGAAGGCGTTGGGGCTGGAGAGTTACTACAGCATGCCGCTCATCGCCGGCGGGGAGTTGCTCGGCACCATCTCGTTCGGCCGGCGCGAAAAGGACTTCTCGTCGCGAGAGATCGACGCCTTGCAGACGATGACCAGTCAGCTCGCGACATCGATCGAGCGCCAGCGCACCGAAGCGGAGCTGGTGAAAAGCGAGGCGGACCTGCGGTTCGCATTAAAGGCGGGGCGGTTCGGCGCCTGGCGCCTCGACCTCCTGACCGGTCAACTGATGACGTCCGAGATGTGCCGGACGAATTTCGGGCGCAACCCGGACGATCCGTTCAGCTACGAGGAATTGCGCGAGAGCATTCATCCGGACGATCGTGTCCGAATGGTTGCGGCGGTGGAGAACAGCATCGCGACCGGCGCAGACTATGACATCGAGTATCGGACTATAACCCCGGCCGGTGCCATTCGATGGGTGGCGATCCGGGCGCAGCCTTCCTATGCCAGAGACGGCTCGCCGCTCGGCATGGCTGGCGTATCGATCGACATCAGCGAGCGCAAACAGTCGGAGGAGCAGCTCAGGACGCTGAACGAAACCCTGGAACAGCAGGTGGCCGATCGGACCGCGCTGCTGCGTCGGTATCAGGAAATCATCGAGTCCACGGCAATGCCTGTCGTCGCCTTCGACGCCGACCTTCGCATCACGGTATTTAATCGCGCCCATGCGGATGCTTACCGGCGTGCGTACGGCATCGAGCAACGGATCGGCGACTCGCTCGTCGAGCAGTTCGTGCCGGAGCAGGCCGCGATCGTCCGCGGTTTCATGGAGCGGGCCTTGGCAGGCGAGACGTTCACCGTCCGCGAGGCGTTTGGCGATCCTGTGCTTGAAGTGCCGTCATGGCAGATCAACTATGCGCCGTTGCGTGACGATCAGGGGACGATCATCGGCGCCTTTCATCATGCGACAGATATCACCACGGAACTGCGGACCCAGGACGAGCTGAACCGT
>NZ_JAKRET010000059.1 GCF_022664395.1 Sphingomonas lacusdianchii
TACCGTAGGGTAGGCAGGGTGGCGTCTACGAGAGAACACCCCACTGCCCCCCTCCGAACCGGACGTGCAACTTTCACTGCATCCGGCTCTCCGCTCCGGGCACTGTAGAACGAAAGTCCGGCAGCTTCCCTGCATGAAGGAGTTGATGACAGGGTGCGCAAAGCGGCCTCGTCTTCCGGGCCCGTTCGGCGTGAAGCCTCCGGAACACCGGCCCATCCCTCATGCGACGCACGGGGTTGCTGTGGTGAAGATGGAACGGTCCATCGGTGCCGCCACATGCGGAGCATGCTTGGGCGAGCACTCGGTCAGTCAGGTTGGTCCTGCTTAACCGAAGAGCTTCCGTGCGAGGCGTGTTGTCGACCGACGGCCAGAACACCGGCCTACGATCGAGTTCCGCCAGTCGCCAAACCGCGATCCTCCTCTCATCCCTCCCAACGCCGATACGCACTACGTACCTGCCCGGGCCAACCCTGAGGCGCCGGAGCGAAGCCATTAGGCTTGTCCGATGCTTGTGCGCGAGCGTCTTGAACAGACTACCGCGCCAGAGAAACTCGAGCTTGTTGAGTGCGCCTTTCACATCCACGGCCAAGGCATAGTAATTTGCAAAGCCGCGAAGTTCGGCGTTGTAGACCTTGACGATCTCCGCATCATCCATGTGAAGCAGGCCCGGACGGTGCACAGCCCGTCCCAAGTCGAACTGACCATAGCCGTGCCTCTGGCTGAACGATTGCACCTTGTCGCGCGGGACCAGCAACTGAATTTGATCCGTCACCGTCCGCTTGACTGCGACGATGCCCGTCCGTGCCCGTTGTTTGACGAGCCGGTCGGACGCCGTGCGAGTGCGCACGTCGTAGCCAAGGAACCTTGCTCCCTTCCGAGCCTCGCGGATCCCGCTTTTCAACGGGGACGTTCGGAGCTCAAGCTCGCTCGCGAGGAAGCCCTCGATGGCGGCCTTGATCTCTTCGGCCTCGGCCCGGCTGCCGATAACCCCCAGAAGGAAGTCGTCGGCGTACCGGACGTAGCGAAGGCGTCGAAAGTCTGGATCGAACGGGTCCGTCGCGGGTAGCTTGCGCATCGCCGCGAGCGTCTCCTTTATTCGGTCCAGCCATGGTTGGATTTCATCAACCTGCCCTTTGTCACGCAGCGCAGCCACGCGCTTCCGGGCGTACTCGGAACGGCGCTGAAGGTGCCTGTATTCCGCCGATTTGCGACGTTGGGCACCCTTGTCGAAGCCAGCGACGAGCCCTTCCACATAATGGTCAAGCTCGTGCAGGTAGACGTTCGCGAGCAGAGGCGAGACGATGCCTCCTTGCGGCGTGCCACTATAGGTTTCGTGGAAACGCTGCTGCTCCAGATACCCTGCCTTCAGCATCGCACTGATGAGAGCGGTAAACCGCCTATCATCAATGCGACGTTCAAGCAGGCTCAACAATTTCTCGTGAGAGATGTTGTCGAAGTATCCTTCGACATCGACTTCGATCAGCCACTTCACGCCCTTCCATGTCTTGCGGACATGGTCGAGCGCCGTGTGACACGACCGCCCCCGTCGAAAGCCGTGTGACCGATCAGAGAAGATCGGTTCATAGACTTCGTTCAGGATCATCCTGACCACTTCCTGCACCAGTCGGTCGGTTGCAGTCGGGATGCCGAGCGGTCTTGTTTTACCGTTGGTCTTGGGGATGTGGACGCGCCTGACCGGCTGCGGGCGATACGTGCCCGCCGAGAGTTGCGCGATCACCGCATCGATCCGGCTTTCGTCGAGATCGGTTACGGCCTCACGGTCGATGCCGGGGGTCTCTGCCCCACGGTTCTGTTGGATGCGGCCCAAAGCTTCCACCCACAAGGAGCGGGATAGCAGCAGTCGGAACACACCGTTCACACGTTTGCCGGTCAAGGCAATCGTTCCAAGTGATTCCAGCCTTTTCAAGGCGGCACAGGGTTGCATCAGCAGACCTCCGCCCTGGTTCGATGCTGGATCGAAGCTGCCGCACTTCCCCCGCTCGGTTGCGCTTTCGCTCGGGTCACCCCGAACTTATACGGCCGACCGTCCCTCACCGAGGCAAGGGCTGTCCCGGCAATTACGCCGGGTGTTCGGGTAATATTGCGGCTCCGCCGCCATACAGGTCGATAACTCGACCAGCTACAGGCGGTCCCGTAGTTACGCGTGAAAGGAGATAAGCTAACGGTCTTAGGTGGCCTTTTCATCTCTAGTCCTCCGAAGGAGGTCACGCCGACAAGGTTGGCCGGTCAAGTCGATGGTACGGACTTGGCCGCTTCTCGGGTCCGAGCTGGTAGAGTGGACCCGACGCGTCGGTGCGGGGTTTCAGTCGCTTTCCTCGCCGCCAAGGGTTTAGGCCGCGAGAGATTGGGCTTCACGCAGTGTAGCGTTCACCATAACCGTCTTGCCCTGACCCGTTGCTTCAATGCGACTATTCACTTTGGGCCTTTTCCGAGCATGCTATGGTCCCGTTCTCCTTTCGAAGTTTCAGCCCGAGGGCACCGGTAAGCTCGGTGGGCAGATGCCATTGCCAACAAGCATCACGTCATCAGACGCACTCCTTTCTCGCGCCACAACGGCGCACACCAGCC
>NZ_JAKRET010000006.1 GCF_022664395.1 Sphingomonas lacusdianchii
GGTGTTCATGCCGCCCTTGGTGCGCCCGATCAGGCGGCCGAAATCCCCTTTTTAACCCGCAGGCTCGATGCCGTGCGGTGCACCTTCAGGTAAGTCGCGTCGATCATGACCGTCTTCGGCTCGGCGTCCGCCGCAGCCAAGCCCTCCATCATCCGCGTGAACACGCCTGCCTCGCCCCAGCGCTTCCAACGGTTATACAACGTCTTGTGCGGGCCGTAGGCACTCGGCGCGTCTCGCCAGCGCAGCCCGTTTCGATTGACGAACACGATACCGCTCAGCACCCGACGATCGTCCACGCGTGGCTTACCGTGGCTCTTGGGAAAGAACGGCCGAAGCCGTTCCATCTGCTCGTCCGTCAACCAGTACAGGTCGCTCATTTCAGTCTCCTCTCGGAGCCTGAATCAGATCGCACGCCTCCCATCAATGGGTCCTGAACCTAGGCCAACCGCGTTCGTCCAGCAGATCACGGACGGCGCGAATGCCTTCCGCCGGTATGGCCATCACCCATCAACCGATC
The DNA here is from genome assembly GCF_022664395.1 of Sphingomonas lacusdianchii. Taxonomy (GTDB): domain Bacteria; phylum Pseudomonadota; class Alphaproteobacteria; order Sphingomonadales; family Sphingomonadaceae; genus Sphingomonas; species Sphingomonas lacusdianchii. The sequence goes on from NZ_JAKRET010000006.1 coordinate 518, forward strand.
CGCGCCGCGAAGCGGCCCATGTTCTGCTGGAGGTGGCTCAATGCGACGGCATCGGTTTCCGCGAAGTCACCGCCATCGGCCATAATGGCCTATGGGTATTCGGCGACCATGCCCAGCAGGATATGCGAGCGGCGTTGCCGCTCGGCGTGCCATGCTTCGCCCTACGCCTGGAATTGAGCGCATCTGTCACGTCACCGTGTTGTCACACTGACCTTTACGCCGCGTGGGACGGGGCTTCCGCAGGCCAACTGGAAGCAGTGTGATGACGCGCTGCTCCAGCAGATGGCCGGTGACGACCGGGATCTTCTCGACCACGGACTTGAGCTTCTGAAGCGATGCCGCCGACGGATAGCGCGTCTCGCCTTCCCCGCCCTTGCCCCGGTGCCCAAGATGATCGTTGCGGAACTCGAGAAAGACTTCCTGATCCTTCAACTCGTCCGACACCATGTGACGGGCCGAATGCATTGCCTGCCCCGGCGCCAGATCCGGGACCAATGGCGCGATGTAGACCCACCACAGCTTGTAGAAAACGTCGCCCAGCTTCCGCTTGGTATCGCCGCCCGGCACCAATTCGGGGAAGGGCAGCCGCTCGCCCGCCGCCCGCATGGCGTCCACATAGCGCAGAAAACCGAGGCGGACGAGTTCGTCCGCGATTACGTTCACCCGGCGGGCCGACTTGTTCTTCACGCGTCCCGTGTCGGTGGCGCGGATCAGCAGATAGTCGATGCCGTGCCGGTGTTCGACATCTTCGATCATCAGCTTGCACAACTCCTCGCGGCGGGCGCCCGTATACCAGACCAGCAGCAGCAGATAGAAAAGACCGTCGTGGATGATACTTTTGCCCGGCTTCAGCCTGTCGCCGGTGCCGGCACAGCCGGTCCAGGGCGGCAGGCTGAACAACGCCTCGCCCTGCTCGCGCGTGTAGCGCTTCCGGGCTTCGCGTTCGTCCTCGTCGATCGCGGTGGTGAACTCCGAAAAGTCGATGACAGGCGCGGACGGGACCTGGCTGCGCACGAAGGCATGAACCTGAGCCAGCTTGTGAAAGTGCTTGTTTGTCGTTCCGGTGGAAAAGCCGATGCGGTCTGCCTTCAGCTTATCGTCGGCGACATCCTTTGCCGCCAGCGCCACGGCCTCTTCAAGCGTCTGTGCCATCCCGCGATGACGGGGGGACTTGCCGTAATGGATCGGCAGTTTGTCGAAATATTTGTCAAGCTTGAGGATGTCCTCCTTGGTCACCTTCCAGAGCGGCGTCCCCGGCGGCAACGACTTTTGCAGCAAGGTTGCCGCCCACAGGATCTGCCGCAGGGTGTGTTCATCGACACTTTCCCTAGCGCGCTTGCCCTGACGCCGGTGGTCGAGCAGCCTAGGCGTTTCCGCGATCATCCGCTCCGCGGCCTCAACGGGACCGCAGTGCAGCCACGCCTTCGGCACACCAGAAACAGCGGGCGAATCCGCCGGCGATGCATCGTTGGCAGCTGTTGGGGCTGCGGACGGAGGCGGCGGTGACGAGGCGCACGCCATAGGATCGCTCGGCTCAGCCAGCGTGCGCAACTGCTTCTCCGCGTCCGCATAGACGTCACGATACGTCGGGTAGAGCGCGAGTTCGACCATCCAGCGCAACCGGTCATCGATCGCGAAACCGGCCGCGGCGAGATGGCGGTCGATCTCGTCTTTGCGGATCGGGCTGACACCCTTGTTCTCGCGCAACGCGATGACGGTCTTCAGGTCGGCGATGCGCTGCGCGTCCCAGCCGTCCGCTTCGAGCGCGCTCTGCTCCTCCGGCAGAAACGACATATGTCCGCCCCGCGACGTCAGGCGCTGGAAATAGTCGACGAAGGCGCGGTTGGTAGCCGAATGATATTCGGCGTCGTCGGGCGTGGCACGCTGCTCGAAGCAGACCTCGGCCAGCCGCTCCTCGTACATCGCTCTGGCGATCGCCTGAAGCTCGCGTTCGGTCATGCCGCCATTGGCGCGGATACGGTCGTTCAACATGGACACCACCCGATCATAGGACGCGGTCAGGACCGCGCCACGGTTACGCGCCTGCAGCCGGTCGGGGGTTCCGAGCGACAGGCGGACATCAAGGGGCTTAGTATGGAACGAATAATGAACCCGGCGCCACCAGAAAATGTGGCCGCGGCGGAAAACATGCTGAAGCGACGCCAAGGACGACCTCCCCGGACAGCCACATGGCACAGTCACCTGCACACTGGGGCGTCACCGGACTGGGGTTAGCCAGCGAAGTCAATTACTTGGCGAGGAATTGGCTGGGGCGGCAGGATTCGAACCTACGAATGCCGGTACCAAAAACCGGTGCCTTACCGCTTGGCGACGCCCCAGCAACCGCGCGTTGCGCGGTGGTGGGGCACTAGGGGGATTGTCGTTGTTGTGCAACCGGGTTTGTGGGGAAACCTGTACGCGCTGGGTCGTTGAGGCGGAACACAGCCAGGAAGGAACATGCATGTCGACCAAGAGTCCCGCCGAAATCCGCGAAGCCATGTGGAAGGCGATGGCCGCCAGCCCCTATGTGATGCTCGGGCTGACCGGCAAGCACCAGCATTCCGAACCGATGTATGCCGTGCTCGACGAAGAAGCCGACAGCGAATTCTGGTTCTACACCAAGCGCGACAACCGCGCGGCCGAGGGCGGTCCGGCGATGGTGCAGTTCGTCGCCAAGGGCCATGACCTGTTCGCCTGCATCGCCGGCAGGCTGACCGAGGAAAGCGACCCCGCCATTATCGACAAATATTGGTCGAAGCAGGTCGAAGCCTGGTATGAACAGGGCCGGCAGGACCCGTCGCTGCTGATGCTGCGGTTCGACCTCGACAGCGCCGAAATCTGGGAAACCGATCAGTCGCTGCTCGGCAAGCTGAAGATGTTCACCGGCCAGACGATCAAGGGCGGCGACGAAGCCGGTAGCCACGCCAGGGTCGACGTCTGATATGAAAGAGGGCGGGGGTTCGCGCCCCGCCCTCTTCCTTTCCGCTAACCGTCCGGTCAACCGGCGTGGCGCGCGATCCATTCCTCCAGCACCGGCGCGATGCGATTGCGCCATTTCGACCCGTTGAAGATGCCGTAATGGCCGACTTCGGGCGCCATGTGATACTGCTTCAGTTCGTCCGACAGGCCGGTCGCCAGCGTCAGCGCGGCGCGGGTCTGCCCCAGCCCCGAAATATCGTCGCGCTCCCCTTCGATCGCGAGAACCGCCGTATCGGTGATCGCACCCGGATCGACCGGGCACCCGCGATGCTTCATCGTGCCCTCGGGCAGTGCGTGGGTCTGGAACACCAGATCGATCGTCTGCAGATAGAATTCGGCGGTCATGTCGCACACCGCGCGATATTCTTCGTAGAAGCGCTGGGTCGTCCCCGCCCCTTCGCCATCGCCCTGCACCAGATGCTTGAACATCTCCCAGTGAGAGATCATGTGGCTGCCGAGGTTCATGCTCATGAAACCGGCAAGTTGCAGGAAGCCCGGATAGACGCGGCGGCCGGCGCCGGGATAGGTCATCGGCACGGTGGCGATGACATTCTGTTCGAACCACGCATGCGGCCGTTCGGTCGCCAGCGTGTTGACCGCGGTCGGAGCCTCGCGCGTATCGATCGGTCCGCCCATCATGGTCAGCGTGCGCGGACGGTTGGGATGGCGGTCCGCCCCCATCAGCGCGGTCGCGGCATAGACCGGGACCGAGGGCTGGCACACCGCCAGCACATGGGCACGCGCGTCGCCGTCCTCGCCGATCTTTTCGAGGAAGGCCGTGACATAGTCGATATAGTCGTCAAGGTCGAACCGCCCCGCCGACAGCGGCACCAGCTTCGCATCGCGCCAGTCGGTGATGTACACATCGGCGGTCGGCAACATCCGTTCGACGGTACCGCGCAGCAACGTCGCATAATGGCCGCTCATCGGCGCGACGATCAGCAGCTTCGGCCCGCCCTCGACCCCTTCCCGAACGAAGCGCTTGAGCTGACCGAAGGGACGCCGCAGCACGATCTCCTCCCGCACCGCCACCTGCTTGCCATCGACCGTCGTGCTGGTAAGGCCGAAGGCCGGCTTGCCGCGCGGGGCAGCGGCATGGGCGAACACCGCCAGCGCCGATCCGAGCACCGGACCGCCGCCAAAATAGGCGAAGGGGTTGCTCGGGTTCTGCAGCAGGCCCGCGCCGAAATTGGCCATCGCGCTGGCGCCGGCGAGCAACGAGCGTTGCCATTCATAAGTGTCGTACAACATGGGCACCCCGAACCTGGTCTGACGGGGAACACCCGTACCAGCAAAAATATAGCGATTCGTTGCGGTCAGCAACGCTCCGAACGTCGTACGCCATAGATTACCCTGCGCTGAAAGCGCATGGATGATACGGAGCACCGCATCCTTCGATACGTGTAAGCAACGAAGCGGTACAGAGGTTCCCTTTGCGGTCGGTTCGCACAACCGCTAAGCCGCGCGCCATGGCAGATCCGGCCCCCGCCCCCGACCGTTCGAAGATGCTGCCGGCGCTCCGGCTGGTCTGGCGATTCACCATTCGCTACAAGCTGCAACTGGTCGGCGCCCTGGTGTCGCTGATCACCGCAGCGCTCGCGACGCTGTGGATTCCGCGAACCTTTCAGAAGGTCGTCGACAACGGCTTCGCCATGGGCGCGAACCCCGATCGGATCGGCACCTATTTCGAAGGGCTGCTGGGCGTGGTCGTGATCCTCGCGGTCGCGACCGCCGGGCGCTTCTACTTCGTGTCGTGGCTGGGCGAACGGACCGTCGCCGACCTGCGACTGGCGGTGCATCGCAACCTTCTGACGCTGTCGCCGGGCTATTTCGAGGAGAACCGCCCGTCGGAAATCGCGTCGCGACTGACCGCCGATACCGCGATCGTCGAGGGGATCGTGAGCACGACGGTATCGGTCGCGCTGCGCAACCTGCTGGTCGGCATCGGCGGGGTGCTGTACCTGTTCACGCTGCAGCCCAAGCTGACGCTGTACCTGATCGTCGGGATTCCGGTGATCGTGCTGCCGATCATGTGGCTGGGCGGGCGGGTGCGCAAATTGTCGCGGTCGAGCCAGGACCGGATCGCCGATATCGGATCGGTGGCATCGGAAACACTGGGCGCGATGAAGATCGTGCAGGCGTTCGGACAGCAGGGCCGCGAAGGCGACCGGTTCGAGGCCGCCGTCGATCGCGGCTTTGAAACCGCCAAGAAGCGCTTCGCCACCCGCGCGGTCATGACCGCATTCGTCATCGGCATGTTGTTCGCCGCGATCACCCTCATCATGTGGGATGCGGTCAGCGACGTGGCGGCGGGGCGGACGACGGGGGGCGCGATCACCGCCTTCGTCCTGACCGCGGCGCTGGTCACCGGGTCGTTCGGCGCGCTGACCGAAGTCTATGGCGACCTGATCCGCGCCAGCGGTGCCGCCGGGCGGCTGGCCGAATTGCTGGCGCAGCGGCCGGTGATCGCCGCGCCCGCCCGCCCGGTGGCGCTGCCCGAACCGGCGCGCGGCGCGGTATCGTTCCGGGGCGTCACCTTCCACTATCCGACCCGGCCGGAGGTAGCGGCGCTGGCCGACTTCACGCTCGACGTCACGCCGGGGGAAACGGTGGCGGTGGTCGGTCCGTCGGGCGCCGGAAAGTCGACGCTGTTCCAGCTGGTTGAGCGGTTCTACGATCCGGCAACGGGCGTGGTCGCGGTCGACGGCGTCGATGTCCGCGATGCCGATCCCGAAGCGGTGCGCGCGCGGATCGCGATGGTGCCGCAGGAAACGGTGATCTTCGCCGCCTCGGCCCGCGACAATCTGCGCTATGGCCGCTGGGACGCGAGCGACGAACAGCTATGGACGGCGGCCGAGGCAGCCAATGCCACCAGCTTCCTGCGCGCACTGCCAGACGGGCTCGACACGTTCCTCGGCGAAGGCGGGGCGCGGCTGTCGGGCGGGCAGCGGCAGCGGGTGGCGATCGCGCGCGCGCTGTTGCGCGACGCGCCGATCCTGCTGCTCGACGAGGCGACCTCGGCACTGGATGCGGAGAGCGAGCGGCTGGTGCAGGACGCGCTCGACCGGTTGATGGCCGATCGTACGACGCTGGTCATCGCCCATCGGCTGGCGACGGTGCGCGCGGCGTCGCGGATCATCGTCATGGACCATGGCCGGATCGTCGAGACCGGACGGCATGGCGAGTTGATCGCGCAGGGCGGGCTGTATGCGCGGCTGGCGAATTTGCAGTTTCACGAAGCGGGTTGAGGGGGCTTTCCCGTCCGTTCGCTTCGAGCGCAGGTTCGAGCTTGCCGAGAGCCACAGTCGAGAACGGGGTGCCAAAAACGCCCGCGTTCTCGACGAGGGCTGGGGCGGATTGGCGCTCCTAACCTACGCCACCGCCGCGACCAGTTCGGTCGCCCGCCCCTGTAACTGCGTGTTGAGGGCACCCAATCCATCGACCAGTCGCGCCAGCGCACCCGCCTGATCGCCGATGCCGTCGGCGGCCGCCGCGATGCCGCTGGCGCGCGCATCGATATCGGCGCCGGCGCTGCGGGCCTCCTCGACCCGGATCGCGACGGCGTGGATCGTGTCGCGTTCGGCGGCGATGGCGGTGGCGATGGTCGTGGTGATCGATCCGATCGCGGCGATGGCCGACTGGACCGCACGCTGACCGCCGGCCACGTCGTCCAGCAGCGCCCGGACGGCGTCGACGCGACCGGCGATATCGCTTGCCGCGTGCTCGGTCTGCCGCGCGAGGGACTTTACCTCGCCCGCGACGACGGCGAAGCCCTGCCCCGCCGCGCCGGCACGTGCCGCCTCGATCCCGGCATTGAGCGCCAGCAGGTTGGTCCGTTTGGCAAGGCCGCGGATCAGGTCGAGCATCGCTTCGATCGTCGCGGCGACGTCGGACAGCGACTGGACATGATCGCGATTGCGGTCGACCAGATCGCCGGCGTCGCGGCGCAGCCGGTCGGCGCGCTCGGTATCGCGGGTGATGCGTTCGAACGACGCGGCAAGCGCGTGGCCACGCTGTTCGATATCGACCATGCCGCGTGCGGTCTGATGCGCGGCGGCCGCGACCGACATCGCCCCGCCCCGCGCCGCTGCGGCACGCTGGTCGAGATCGCCCGCCATCCGCCCGATCGCGGTACAGGCTGCGGCAATATCGCCCGACAGCCGGGTGATCCCGGTTTCGAAGGCATTGGCCGCCTGCCCGATCCGCTCGGCACGGCGGCGTGCCGCCACCGCCATATCGCCGTGCCAGCCTGCCGCCATCCGCAGCAGCCGTGTCGCGTCGAGCAGCCCGGCAAATTGGCCGCCGCGCACCAGTACGACGCCATCGTCGCTGTGCAACCCGACCAGTTCGGGGACCGTCGTATCGAAATCGGCGATCGTCGCCCGGCGGAGCAACCGCCCGATACCGTTGCCGAAGCTGGGATTGCCGAGCAGCGCGTGACCGAACGGATTGAACAGCAGTTCGCGAACATCGATCTCGCGCAACACCCCCACCGGCCGGCGCTGCGGATCGAGTACCGCCAGCAGCCGCAGGTCATGATGCGCCCGAAACCGCTCGACGACCGCGGTCAGCGTCGCATCCTGCCCGATGGTCAGGTGGTCGGCGGTGATGCCGGGGTCGAGGCGGGAAGGACGGGTCATTGCGCGCCCGACCTAGGTGCCACAGGGTAAACCGGCAGCTAACCGGGCGTGACAGTGTGATGACACGCCCGGTTTTCTTGCAATTCTCCGGTCGTCAGCGCTTGCGCCCCTGATGACGGATATTGGCGGGTCGGCCGCGACGCTTGAGCACGCGCGGCGGCGACCCCTTGCGCCGGTCGTGGCCGCTGCCGGTCGCCGATCCCTTGCCATCGGGAAGTTCGAAGCGGAGCGCGCCCGATACCGGGTTCGCTTCGGCAAGGCGGAGCGACAGGCGCTGGCCGGCGCTGAACGTCTCGCCGCTATGATCGCCGATCAACGACTGCGACGCTTCGTCGAACCGGAAATATTCGGTGCCGAGGTCGCGGGCCGGGACCAGCCCGTCGCCGCCCACGCCCTCGACCGTCGCGAAGAAGCCGAAGCTGGCGACGCCGGTGATCCGCGCCTCCATCACCGTGCCGACATGTTCGGCGAGATAGGCGGCGACATAACGGTCGACCGTCTCACGCTCCGCCTCCATCGCGCGGCGTTCGAGGCCGCTGATCGCTTCGCCGACCCGCTCCATATTCGCGGCATCGTCGGCCGGCAGCGCCCCTTCGCCAAGGCCATAGCTGCCGACCAGCGAGCGATGGACGATCAAATCGGCATAGCGGCGGATCGGCGAGGTGAAATGCGCATAGCTGCCGAGGCTCAGGCCGAAATGGCCGTGGTTCTGCGGGCCGTAGAATGCCTGGGTCTGGGTGCGGAGGATCTGCTCCATCACCTGCGGTTTGAAGTCGGCCTCGCCGATGCGTTCGAGCACATGATTGAACGTCGCCGGCCGGATCACCTGCCCCAGCGCGAACGGCACGTCGAACGTCTCCAGATAGTCCTTCAACGCCATCAGCTTTTCGCGCGTCGGCGGTTCGTGGACCCGGTACATGACCGGCGCCTTCTTCGCCTCCAGCGCTTTCGCGGCGGCTACGTTGGCGGCGATCATGAAATCCTCGATCAGCCGCATCGAATCCAACCGTTCGCGCGGCGCAACCGACAGGATGCGCCCCTTCTCGTCGAGTACGATCCGCCGTTCGGGCAGATCGAGGTCGAGCGGCTCGCGATGCGCCCGCGCCTTGGCCAGCGCCGCCCAGCAGCCCCAGAGCGGTTTGAGCGCGCCGTCGATCAGTTCCGGCACTACCGGTGCGTCGGCGACGCCGTCGATCGCCGCCTGCGCATGTTCGTAGGCGATGTTGGCGGCAACGCGGATCACTGCGCGGGTGAAGCGCCAATCCTTGAGCTTCCCGTCCTTCGCGACGGTCAGGTGACACACCAGCGCCGCACGGTCCTGCCCGGCCTTCAGCGAACACACGTCGGCCGACAGGATCTCGGGCAGCATCGGCACGACCCGGTCGGGGAAATAGACGCTGTTGCCGCGCGACCGTGCCGATTTGTCGAGCTCCGACCCGGGGCGGACATAGAAGGACACGTCGGCGATCGCAACGATCGCCCGCCAGCCGCCCTCATTGTCGGCGCGGTCGTCGGGGCTGGCCCAGACCGCATCGTCATGGTCGCGCGCGTCGATCGGGTCGATCGCGACGATCGGCAGGTGCCGCAGGTCCTCGCGGTCGTCACCGAGCGGATACCCGGCAACCTTCTTCGCCTCGGCCAGCACTTCTTCCGAAAACACGTCCGGAATGCCGTGCTTGTGGATCGCGATCAGCGAGAAGCTGCGCGCCTCGAACGGATCGCCCAGCCGTTCCACCACGCGCGCGGTGATGCGCGGGGGACGGCCGCCCAGCGCCGCCAGCACCAGATCGCCGGGCGCGGCACCGCCGGCATCGGTCACCGGCACCTCGCGGCGCTCCCTCTTGTCGACACCCTGCAGCCACAGCTTGTCGCCCTCGGCACGCAACACGCCCAGCACCGCTTCGGCGGCGCGGTCGAGCTTCTTCATCGGATAGGCAGCCCAGCCGCTGCCGGCCTCCTCGGTCCGCGCAAGGATGCGATCGCCGACGCCCAACGCGCTGCGCCGCCCGCGTTCGCGCACCCGGACACGCGGCGGCGGCGTCTCCGCCTCCCACCGCTCCGGTACGGCCCAGACATTGCCCCCGTCATCGACGTCCGCCACGCGCAGCACCGTCACCTTGGGCAGCCCGCCCATCTTGTGGAAGGCGCGGCCGGGGGCGCTGTCGATCAGCCCTTCATCGGCCATGTCCTTCAGCAGCGCCTTTAACGTAATTTTCTGCTGCGCCGACAGGCCAAAGGCGCGCGCGATCTCGCGCTTGCCCGCCGGGGTGTCGGACGTCTGGATGAAGTCGAGAATCTGCTCGCGGGTGGGCAGGCCGGGCGGCGTCTTGGTGCGTACCATCGCTCACGACATAGGGTGTGCGGGGCGTCAGACCAATGGCGTATCGTCGGCGGACCCGAACCGCCCGCCGTCCGTTGGGCCGCCAACCCTATCGGACAGGAGGAGACGGCCATGGGAATCTTCGAACGCATCAAGACGCAGATCTTCGGCAAGGATGGTGGCCCGTTCGGCGACAACTATCTGGGCAAGAAGAAGGAAGCGCCCGCGCCGCAGCCGGTGCCCGCCCCCGCTCCGGCGCCGCAGCAGCATGCCCCCGCCCCCGCCCCTGCACCGGCAGTCCCCGCCGCTCCGGCACCCGCTGCGCCCGCCGCGCCGCAACCGGTTGATCCGATGACCGCCATTGAGCGGATCGCACAGCAGAAGGGCAATCCCGCGCTCAACTGGCGGACGTCGATCGTCGATTTGATGAAGCTGCTCGATCTCGATTCCAGCCTCGACAACCGCAAGGAACTGGCGACCGAACTGGGCTATACCGGCGCCAAGGACGGCAGCGCCGAGATGAACATCTGGCTGCACCGCGCGGTGTTGCAGGAACTCGGCAAGGCCGGTGGGCAGGTGCCGGGGTCGTTGAAGGACTGACGCTTTTTTGGGGGGGTGGGTAGAGCGAACCTGTGGCTCGCGCGCTCGCAGGCGAGCGCTGCCCTCCCCCAGCTGCGACTAGGCCTTTGCTTGGCAAAGACCAAATCTCCGCATCCCTCTCCCCTGCAGGGGAGAGGGACCGGTATTCTCAATACGCCCGGCCGATCAGGACGCGCTCGACCGCAGGCTCTCCGGTGAACACGCACGGTCCGTCGTCGCATCCGGTCTGGCCGAGCGGGGCGTTGCGGATCGTGAGCTTCAACGCCTTCAGCCGCTGCACGACCTTCTCGAGTGCGTCGCCGGTCGGCTTCGACCAGCGGACATCGACCCAGCCGGGGTTCTTGATGCCCTCGGCGAAATGTGCCTCGACGCCCGCCCAGTCGTCGACCGGCACGATTTGCGCCCGCAGCCGCTCGGTCGACTGTGCCAGCAGCGTCGCCTGGATATCGGCCAGCGTCTCGCCGATGGCAGCGGCGAAATCGTCCCGCGCAACTACCTGCGAATCCAGCTTGCCATCAGCGCGGTACAGCCGGTCGCGGCGCACGACCGAGACATTGCCGCCCGCCATGTCGCGTCCGCCGACCTCGACGATCACCGGCGCGCCCTTCTTGACCCAGCCCCAGCGCTTGGTCGCCGCCTTGGCGGGTTTCAGGTCGAGCAGCGCGCGGACCGGCTCGCCCAGCGCACTCTGCTGCGCCAGTGTCGCCTGCAATTCGCGGCAATAAGCGATCAGCGGTTCGTCCTCGGGCGCGTCGCGCAGCATCGGCACGATCACCACCTGCCACGGCGCGATCGCGGGCGGTACGCGCAGTCCGTCATCGTCGCCATGGACCATGATGACCCCGCCGATCATCCGCGTCGACACGCCCCAGCTGGTCGTGTTGGCGTGCTCGAACTGCCCTTCGGCATTCTGGAAGCGGATATTCTGCGCGTGCGCGAAATTGGTGCCGAGGAAGTGCGAGGTGCCGGCCTGCAGCGCCTTGCCGTCCTGCATCATCGCTTCGATGCTGTAGGTCGCGACCGCGCCGGGGAAGCGTTCATTCTCCGGCTTCTCGCCCGCGATCACGTGCAGGCCGAGACAGGTCTCGGCGAACTCGCGATACACTTCGAGCATCTTGAGCGTCTCGCCCTGCGCCTCTTCCGCCGTGGCGTGCGCGGTATGTCCCTCCTGCCACAGGAATTCGGCGGTGCGCAGGAACATGCGGGTGCGCATTTCCCAGCGGACGACGTTCGCCCATTGGTTGATGAGCACCGGCAGGTCGCGCCACGACTGGACCCAGCGCGAAAAGGCGGTGCCGATCACCGTCTCGCTGGTCGGACGCACGACCAGCGGTTCCTCAAGCTTCGCTTCCGGATCGGGCACCAGCCCGCCCTTGCCGTCCGCGACCAGCCGATGGTGCGTGACGACCGCCATTTCCTTGGCGAAGCCGTCGACATGCTCGGCCTCCTTCTCGAAATAGCTCAAGGGGATGAAGAGCGGGAAATAGCAATTCTCGTGCCCCGTCGCCTTGATCCGGTCGTCGAGCAGCCGCTGGATCCGCTCCCAGATGCCATAGCCCCATGGCCGGATGACCATGCACCCGCGTACCCCGGATTCCTCGGCAAGATCGGCCTCGGTGATGACGGCTTGATACCAGGCGGCGAAATCCTGTTCGCGCGTGACGTTGAGAGCGTGCTTCATGCAGCGCGCGATAGCGGCAAAGGGGGCCGTTCGCCAAGCGGCGATACGCGGCTCAGCCGCGGCGCAATGCCAAGGCGACGATGACGATCCATGGCACGATGGCGATGGCCAGCCAGAACATCAAGGTCGTTCGCGGTTGCAGGCGATCGCGGCCGGCGCGGCGCACGATCCGTTCGATCGGGAAGACTTCGATTTCCGCCAAACGATCGATATTCTTCTCGTACTTCATGGGTTACGCTCCGACGATCCTATCCTGTCCCATCCGTTTAGCGCCGCGTTCCTTGCTACGCTGCGCACGGGTGTACCGGCCAAATCGCGTAGCCACCGCAGCCGCCGGTGACGACGTACAGGCACCGGTCCCTCCGCATCCGCGCCATGGTTAGCGAATTGTCTCACCCAGCGAAGGCAGATACCCTGCAAACTCCATGCGCGTGCGCATGGGGTGGCGTCGGCGCGACACAGTCTGTACGTGCCCGTTCATGCCCGGCGACCGCATCCTCAAGGGGCTGGCGCTCCGCCTGCTCGCAATCTTCTTCCTGTCCACCATGTCCGCACTGGTGAAGCTGGCCGAGACGCGCGGCGCCTCGCTGCCCGAGACGATGTTCTATCGCCAGCTATGCGCGCTGCCGATCGTGCTGGGCTTCGTCGCCGCCGGACCGGGGTTGCGATCGCTGCGCACGACGCGGATCAAGGGGCATTTGACCCGGTCGATGATCGGGCTGGTCGGCATGGTCTTCACCTTCGGCGCGGTGCTGCTGCTGCCGCTTGCCGAAGCGACGACGTTCCAGTTCACCGTGCCGATCTTCGCGACGCTGCTGGGGGCGCTGGTCCTGCGCGAACCGACGGGGTGGCAGCGGTGGAGCGCGGTGCTGCTGGGCTTTGTCGGCGTGCTGGTCGTGGCGCAGCCAGGCAGTTCCCATGTGCCGTTGTTCGGCGCGTTTGTCGGGTTGATGGCGGCGCTGTTCGTCGCGCTGGTTGCGATCGCGCTGCGTCAGTTGCGTGACGAACCGGCGGGGACCACGGTGTTCTGGTTCTCGACGCTGACGCTGCCGTTCATCGCCACGGCCTATGCCTTCAACATCCGCTCGCACGACTGGCTTACCTGGGCGAACCTGATAGCGATCGGCATGGTCGGCGGCATGGGACAGATCGCGCTGACCGCCGCATCGCGCTCGGCCCCCGTCGCGGCGGTGGTGCCGATGGACTATTCGGGGCTGCTCTGGGCGACGGTCTATGGCTGGTTGCTGTTCGGCGTATTGCCGACGCCGATGACCTGGGCCGGCGCGCCGATCATCATCATGAGCGGGCTGTTCATCGTATGGCGCGAACATCGCCTCGGCCGGCAGAAGGTGCGATCGATGGTCGAGGAGGATTAACCCTCCTCGATCTCACCACGCACCTGGGCATGGGCGAGCAACGCGAACAGCACGCTGCCACCGACGATATTACCGAACAGCACCGGAAGGAAAAAGGCCATCGCCTGTCCGGCGCCCATGTCGCCATGCAACACCAGCACCCACATTTCCGCCGATCCGGCGACGACATGCGCAAAGCCGCCAAGATCGATCAGCCCGGTAAGCAGCACGATCAGCGTGACTTTCTGCCCCTCGACGCTGGGCAGGCACCATACGACGCTTGCCAGCAGGATGCCCGACGGGATGCCTGCCAGAAAGCCCTCCATCCCGACATGCTCCAGCACGACGCCGCTGACCTCGACCAGTTCGCGCGCCTGTTCCACGCCAAGACCGCCGAGCATCGCGAAGCCGGCAAAGGCGAAGGTGCCGATCAGGTTGGCGAGCAGCACGATACCCCATAGCCGGAGCGTCCGTACGAGATTGCGGGCCGACGGATCGGTCGCCAGCGGCAGGACTGCCGACAAGGTGCTTTCGGTGAACAGCTGCATCCGCCCGAGGATCACGACGACGAACCCGATCGCATAGCCCAGCGACTGGAGCAGCGGCGTCCATGGTCCGGCGGGAACGGCGGTTTCCATCACCGCCTTGCCCAGCAGCGACAGGCCGATCGCGATGCCCGCGGTGATGCCCGACCACATGAGTGAGGCGGCGGGGCGTTCCAGTTCCTCGATCCCCTGTCGCCGCACGACTTCGTGGACGATCAGGGCAGAGGCGGCACGGCGATCGTCGACCACCTCCTCCTGTTCGGGATTCAGCGCGACCTTCTGTTCTTCGTCGTCGGTATCGGGTGCAGCGGGTTGTGGGTCGGCCATAGGTCATTGGGAACCGCCGGTCGTTGCGGCGGTTCCCGATGCCGACCGGCTACTCCGCCGCTTCCGCGACGGGAGCCACCGGTTCCTTCCACGCCAGCACCGGCTTGCGCGCAGCCAATGTCTCGTCGAGGCGACGGCGCGGTGCGAAATGCGGAGCGGATTTCAGTGCGGTGTCGCCCGCCTTGGCGCGTTCGCCGACCGACTTCAAAGCACCGATGAACTGGTCGAGCGCCGCCTTGCTCTCGGTCTCGGTCGGTTCGACCAGCATCGCGCCGTGAACGACCAGCGGGAAATAGACTGTCATCGGGTGATAGCCCTCGTCGATCAGCCCCTTGGCCACGTCGAGCGTCGAGAAGCCTTGCGCCAGGTTCGCATCGCTGAACAGCGCCTCGTGCATGCACGGGCCGCTGCTGCCGAACGGCGCGTCAAGCGTGCCCTCGAGGCTGCGCAGGACGTAATTGGCATTCAGCACCGCATCTTCCGACACCTGCTTCAGTCCGTCCGCGCCATGGCTGAGGATGTACGACAGCGCGCGGGTGAACATGCCCATCTGACCGTGGAAGGCGACCATGCGGCCGAAGCTGTCGGCATGATGCTCGCCCGCCGTCTCTTCCTCGACCAGGACGAAGCGGCCGTCCTGCTGCTCGACGAAGGGCAGCGGCGCGAACGGGGTCAGCGCCTTCGAGAACACCACCGGCCCCGAGCCCGGACCGCCGCCGCCATGCGGGGTCGAGAAGGTCTTGTGCAGGTTGATGTGCATCGCATCGACGCCGAGGTCACCCGGCCGCACCCGGCCGACGATGGCGTTGAAGTTTGCGCCGTCGCAATAGACGTAACCACCCGCCGCATGGACCGCGTCGGAGATTTCCTTCAGGTCGCGCTCGAACAGCCCGCAGGTGTTCGGGTTGGTAATCATCACGCCCGCGACGTCGGGTCCCAGCCGGTCCTTCAGCGCCTGCGTATCGACGCGGCCGTCGGCGGTCGCCGGAATGTCCTTGACCGTGAAGCCCGCGAAGGCGGCGGTGGCAGGGTTGGTGCCGTGCGCGCTTTCGGGGACGAGGATGACCTTGCGATGCCCCTCGCCGCGCTTCTCGAGCGCCGCCTTGATCGCGAGGATGCCGCACAGCTCGCCATGCGCCCCGGCCTTCGGGCTCATCGCCACCGAATCCATGTTGGTCAGCGTGACCAGCCAGTGCGCCAACTGATGGATCACCTCCAGCGCACCCTGCACCGTGTCGATCGGACCCAGCGGGTGAAGATCGGCGAACCCGGGCAGCCGCGCCATCCGCTCGTTCAGGCGCGGATTGTGCTTCATCGTGCACGAACCCAGCGGGAACAGGCCAAGGTCGATCGCGTAGTTCTGCCGCGACAGGCGCGTATAGTGGCGCACCGCTTCCGGCTCCGAAAGGCCGGGCAGGCCGATTGCGCTCTTGCGCGCATGGTTGCCGAGGCGCGAGGCAACCTTCGGTGCCTCGTCGATATCGACGCCGGTCGTTTCCGCCGACCCGATCTCGAAGATCAGCGCTTCTTCGAGCATCAGCGCACGGTTGCCGGTGAAGGTCGCCTGCGCACCGCCCGTTGCCTCACCCATGGCCGGACGCCAGCCGCTCTGGTTCACGCTCATGCCAGTACCTCCGTGAGCGCTGCGGCGAGCGCTTCGATATCTTCCTCGGTCACCGTCTCGGTCACCGCCACGACCAGCCCGTTGGCAAGGCCATCCTCGCCTGGATAGAGCCGGCCGAGCGACACGCCCGCCAGCACGCCACGATCGGCGAGTTCGCGCACCACCGGCCGCGCCTCGGTCGGCAGCTTCAGCGTGAATTCGTTGAAGAAGCTGTCATTGACCAGCTCGACGCCCGGAACTTGCGCCAGCCGTTCGGCCGCTGCACATGCCTTGGCATGGTTGACCTCGGCCAGCTGCCGCAGCCCCTTTTCCCCCAACAGCGTCAGGTGGATCGAAAAGGCGAGCGCGCACAGCCCCGAATTGGTGCAGATGTTCGACGTCGCCTTTTCGCGGCGGATATGTTGTTCGCGCGTCGAAAGCGTCAGCACGAAGCCGCGCTTGCCCTCGGCATCGACCGTTTCGCCGCACAGCCGGCCCGGCATCTGCCGCACCAGCTTTTCCGAACAGGCGAACAGCCCGACATAGGGACCGCCGAATTGCAGCCCGACGCCCAGCGACTGGCCCTCGCCCACCACGATATCGGCGCCGAGATTGCCCGGCGCCTCGATCGCGCCCAACGCGACGGGTTCGGTCACCACCGCGATCAGCAGCGCTTTCACCGCATGCGCCGCATCGGCGATGCGCTGCAGGTCGGGAATGCGGCCGAGGATATCGGGATACTGGACGACGACGCACGAGGTATCGGCATCGATCTTCTCGATCAGCCGATCGTCATCGGTCTCGGCGACCAGCCATGGCTGGGTCGTGTCGAGCACGTCGCCGGTGAACTTCGCCATGGTCTTCGCGACCGAGACATAGTGCGGATGCACGCCGCCCGAAAACACCGCCTTCACCTTGCGCGTCACGCGGCGGGCCATCGTCACCGCTTCCCAGCAGGCGGTCGACCCGTCGTACATCGACGCGTTGGCGACGTCGCAGCCGAGCATGCGCGCGACCTGGCTCTGGAATTCGAAGAGCATCTGCAACGTGCCCTGCGCGATTTCCGGCTGGTACGGCGTGTAAGCGGTCAGATACTCGCCGCGCTGGATCAGGTGATCGACGCTAGCGGGCACATGGTGGCGGTACGCGCCACAGCCGAGGAAGAACGGCACCGACCCCGCCGCGACATTCTTCGCGGCCAGCGCCGACAGATGCCGCTCGACCGCCAGTTCGCTGGCATGGTTGGGCAGCCCCGGCACCGGCCCATCGAGCCGCGCGGATTCGGGGACGTCGACGAACAAGGCGTCGATGCTGTCGGCACCGATCGTGGCCAGCATGTCGGCGCGGTCGGTCGGGGTCAGGGGAAGATAGCGCATGATGGTCCTTGTTGGTCCGCGGGAAGCTGGAGACTGATCCGCCACCGGAACCTGCGTCATCCCAGCGAAGGCTGGGATCTCTCGGTAATAGCCGGGAGACAGGAGCCGCATGATGCCCCAGCCTGCGCTGGGGCGACGTCTCCCGTCGAACCAGCCAGTCCTTACAGCCGCGCGACGTAGGCGGCGTATTTGTCCTCATCCATCAGTTCTTCGAGCTCGCTGTCGTCGCGCAGCGTCAGCTTGAAGAACCAGCCCTCGCCTTCGGGGTCCTCGTTGACCAGCGCAGGGTTGTCGGCCAGCGCGGCATTGCCCTCGAGGACCGTGCCCGATGCCGGGGTGTAGACGTCCGACGCGGCCTTGACCGATTCGACGACGGCGGCGTCGTCGCCCTTGGTCAGCTGCTTGCCCTCTTCGGGCACGTCCACGAACACGATGTCGCCCAGCTGCCCGGCGGCATATTCGGTGATGCCGACGGTCGCGACTTCACCGTCGACCTCGATCCATTCATGTTCCTGCGTGAAATAACGGCTCATCCGACAAGCTCCCTTTAGCGGACGTAACGATGGGGGACGAAGGGCATCGGCACGACGCGTGCCGCATGCACCTTGCCACGCTGGCGCAGCATCACGGTACCAGCCTCGGCCAGCGCCGGCGGACAATAGGCCATGGCGATCGGCGCCTGCACGCTCGGCGCGAACCCGCCCGAGGTGACGCGGCCGACGGCATTGCCATCCGCGTCGATCACCTCGGCACCCTCGCGCACCGGCTGGCGACCTTCGACGATCAGGCCGATCCGCTTCGATTCCGGTCCGGCGGCGCGCTCGGCAAGGATGCGCTCGGCACCGGGGAAGCCACCCTCTTCGCGACGGCGCTTCGACAGCGCGAAGCCGAGATCGGCGGCGACCGGCGTGGTATCGGGGCCAAGGTCGTGGCCATAGAGCGGCAACCCCGCCTCCAGCCGTAGCGAGTCGCGCGCGCCAAGGCCGATCGGCTTCACCTCCGGCTCGGCGCAGATCGCGTCGGCAAAGGCGGTGGCGGCATCCTCGGGCAGCGAAATCTCATAGCCGTCCTCGCCGGTATAGCCCGAGCGGCTGACCCACAAAGCATGGCCGTTCCAGTCGAACGCGCCCGCGGTCATGAAGGTCAGCGCCGCGACGCCCGGCAGGAGGCGATCGAGCGCATCGACCGCCTTCGGCCCCTGCAACGCCAGCAGCGCGCGGTCGTCGAGATGGTTGAGCGTGATCTCATCGGCGAGGTGCTCGCGCAGATGGCCGATATCGTCATATTTGGTCGCGCCGTTGACGACCATGTAAAAGGCGTCCCCGCTCTCAACCTCGCCGAACGGCTGCTCGGTGCCCAGCCGCGTGACCATCAAATCGTCGAGGATGCCGCCCTGTTCGTCGAGCAGCAGCGAATAGCGCATCTTGGCGGGCTTCAGTATCTTCAGGTCGCCGGGCAGCAACGCTTCGAGCGCGGCGATCACATCCGGTCCGTGGATCAGCAACTGGCCCATATGGCTGACGTCGAACAACCCGGCGCTGTCGCGCGTCCACAGATGCTCGGCCATGATGCCTTCATACTGGACCGGCATCGTATAGCCCGCGAACGGGACCATCCGCCCGCCCTTCGCCCGGTGCCACGCATCGAGCGGCAGGGCCTGCGGCGGCAGTTCCTCGACGGGATCGCTGCCGTCGGCGCGCAGTTCGTGGGCGGGTTCGCTGTTCGGGGCGGTATCGCTCATATGCGCCAGGTCCTTCGTGAATCGGTTCAACGACGCCGGACGGCACGACTGTGCCGGCTCGCTCGTCGCCCCCTCTGTCACGGAACCTGAGAGCTTTCGCACGGACGATTGGCCCGGCTTACCCCTTCGGTGGTCCGGCCGTTACGGCCGCGACGCTTTCCAGAGTATCTTGTGCCACCGCGCGGTCCCTGTTGCCTGAGAGATTCCGGGGCGGTTGCTCCTTCGGCGGCGGACTGCTCCGCACTCTCCCGCGCATGGCGTCGGCTGTAAGCCTGTCGATGGCGAAAGCTCTGGCTCGGGGGCCGGGATTAGTCAATCGGGAAAGCGGGGATGGTGCGCTATCGGCACCCGGCGTGTCAGACCTTTACCCCCGTCATTCCCGCGCAGGCGGGAATCCATAGACGCAACGGCAGCGACTTTTACCGCGACGTCAGCGTGTATGGGTTCCCGCCGGCGCGGGAACGACGAAGGCGAAGCGGCGGCCCGCCCGTGCGGAATTCACCGCGTAACGTTGTACTTCAGCTGCTCGTCGGTCAGCTGGAAGCCGACCAGTGCTTCGAAGGTCGCGGCGAGTACCGCCTGCCGCACCGCCGGATCGGACAGCGGGTCGACCGCCGCGTCCTGATCCCCGGGCTTGCGCCGGCGGTTGATCTGGTTGCGGGTCTCCTGCGGCAGCGTCGCGGCGGCGCGGTCGACGATCGCGCTCCCCTGCCCCTGCGCCTGCGCGCGCGCCTGCCCATCGGCGAAGTTCAGCGTCACCTGCCCCACCCGCTTCGACACGACCTGCGTGCCGCCGCGCACGACCGAGACGAAATAGGGCAGCGTCACCGTCCGCGCGCCCTGCGTATTGTTGCGGCGTGCCTGCACGTCGAAGGTCAGCGTGCTGTTGATGGTGTCGGTGCCCTCGGCGCAGTTGGCGCGCACATTGGTCAGCGTCGCGACGACGTCGATCGCCTTCGCCTCGCGGCTGGCGGGCGGGTCGAACAGGGTGATGTCACCGGTCCCCGCCGGTATGCCCGCCACCGGACAGGCCGATCGCACCGCCGAAATGCCGACGCCCTGCGTCACGTCGAGTTCGCCGGTGCGCTTGCATCCGCTCAAGGCCAGGACGGCGACGGCGGCGATGGCGGCAGTTTTGCGGAGGGTCACGGGAACACGATACCTTATGCACGGGTGCGGCGATGCCGCGCCTCCTGATCGCACGCTTCATAGGAACCGGCTTTCGCGCGCGCAAGCAATCGAGTCGCTTTCGAGGTGGGCAACACCAGCCCGCTCCTCAAACCGCGCACGGCTTGGCGTGCCTTCAAACAAGCTGTAAGCGCTTGGGCTATGACCGACACCCACCGCCCCGTCATCGAACTGCTGATCGCGGCCCCGCGCGGCTTCTGCGCCGGCGTCGACCGCGCCATCCAGATCGTCGAGCTGGCGATCCAGAAGCACGGCGCCCCGGTCTATGTCCGGCATGAGATCGTCCACAACAAGTTCGTGGTCGACTCGCTGCGTGCCAAGGGCGCGGTGTTCGTCGAGGAACTGGATCAGGTGCCCGACGGCGTGCCGGTCGTCTTCTCCGCGCACGGCGTGCCCAAGTCGGTGCCTGCCGCGGCCAGCCAGCGCGGGCTCGAATATCTCGATGCGACATGCCCGCTGGTATCGAAGGTCCATCGTCAGGCCGAACGGCTGGTGGCCAGCGGCCGCCACATCCTGTTCGTCGGCCATGCCGGCCACCCGGAGGTGATCGGCACCTTCGGACAGGTTCCGCCAGGCCAGATGACGCTGATCGAGACGGTCGAGGATGTCGCCGCGCTCCAGCCCGAAGACCCCGACAACCTCGCCTTCCTGACCCAGACGACGCTGTCGGTCGACGATACCCGCGCCATCGTCGAGGCGACGATCGCCCGTTTCCCGACCATCGTCGCGCCCAAGGCCGACGATATCTGCTATGCCACGTCGAACCGGCAGAATGCGGTGAAGGCGATCGCGCAGAGCTGCGACATGATGCTGGTGATCGGCGCGCCCAATTCGTCCAACTCGGTCCGCTTGGTCGAGGTCGCCGAGCGCGAGGGCACCCGTGCGCGCTTGATTCAGCGCGCCGCCGAGCTCGATTTCGCATGGCTCGAAGGAGTCGGCACGCTCGGCATCACCGCCGGTGCCTCCGCCCCCGAAATCCTCGTCCGCGAACTGGTCGACCGCATCGCCGAGCGGTTCGAGGTCAGCGAGCGCGAGGTCGAGATGACGCGCGAGACGATCGCGTTCAAACTGCCGCGCGGTCTCGAAGCCGCCTGATGGCCGTCTATACGCAGGTGTCGGCGGAGGCGCTCGCGCGCTTCCTGTCTGCTTACGACCATGGCGAACTGATCTCGGCCAAGGGCATTGCCGAAGGGGTCGAGAACAGCAACTATCTGGTCGATACCACCACCGGCCGCTTCATCCTGACGCTGTACGAGAAGCGGGTAAATCTCGCCGACCTCCCCTTCTTCTTCGCGATGACCGACGCGTTGGCGGACGCGGGCAATCCCGTGCCCCGCGCGCTGCCCGATCGCGCGGGACAGGTGATCCAGACGCTGGAGGGGCGCCCCGCCTGTCTGATCGAGTTCCTGTCGGGCGTGTCGGTCAGCCATCCGACCGTCGAACAGGCGCACGCTGCAGGGGCCGCGCTTGGCGCGCTGCACCGCAGCCTGACCGGCTTTGCACCGACGCGCGCCAATTCGATGGGCGTCGCTGCGTGGCCGAAACTGTTTGCCGACTGTGCCCCCCAACTCGATTCGATCCAGACGGGCCTGCGCGCACGGGTGGGGTCGGCGCTCAACGCGGTCGTCGCGGCATGGCCCACCGGCCTGCCGACCGGCGCGATCCATGCCGATCTCTTTCCCGACAATGTCCTGATGCTCGGTGACCGCGTCACCGGGCTGATCGACTTCTATTTCGCCTGCACCGACATCACCGCCTATGACGTCGCGATCACCCATTCGGCATGGAGCTTCGACGCGAAGGGCGAACCGCTCGATCCCGCGATCGGCCAGGCGCTGCTGGCGGGGTACCGGACGCAGGCGACGCTCTCCGACACGGAGGTCGCCGCGCTGCCGCTGCTTGCCAAGGGTGCCTGTATCCGCTTCCTGCTGACCCGCGCATGGGACTGGATCAACACGCCCGCCGACGCGCTGGTGACGCGCAAGGACCCGCTTGCCTATCTGCGTCGGCTCGACTGGTACGACGCGAACCCGACCGCCTTCGCATGACCGACACCCCCGAACTCCCCCGCGTCGAAATCGCGACCGATGGCGCGTGCAAGGGCAATCCCGGGCGCGGCGGCTGGGGCGCAGTGCTGCGCGCAGCCGACGGCCGCGAACGCGAATTGTCGGGCGGGGAAAAGGTCACCACCAATAACCGCATGGAATTGATGGCCGCGATCGAAGGGCTCAAGGCCCTCAAGCGCCCGTGCCGCGTGATCCTGTCGACCGACAGCCGCTATGTCATGGACGGCCTGACCAAATGGATCAAAGGCTGGCAGAAGAATGGCTGGAAGACCGCCGCCAAACAGCCGGTCAAGAACGCCGAATTGTGGCAGGAACTGCTTTCCGCCGCCAAGCCCCACCGCATCGAATGGGTGTGGGTCAAGGGCCATGCCGGCCACCCCGATAACGAGCGCGCCGACCGGCTCGCCAGCGACGCGGCCTTAGCGCAATGATCCCACGCGTCCTGATCGACACCGCGCAGGTGCCCGGCGACAATGTCGAACTGCGCCTCGTCCAGCGCGGCGACGATTTCATGATCGTCCTCGACCGCAACGAATTGATGAGCAGCCGCATGTCGGCGTCGGAGGAGGCGCTGGCCGATCTCGGCTGCGCGCATCTGAAGGGACGGAAAGGCGCACGCGTGCTGATCGGCGGCCTCGGCATGGGCTTTACCCTGCGCCGGGCGTTGAAGATACTGCCCGCCGATGCCGAAGTCGCCGTCGCCGAACTGGTCCCCAAGATCGTCGAATGGGCGCGAGGCCCCTTGGCGCACATCTTCGACGGCTGTCTCGACGACCCGCGCGTGCGGATCGCGGTGGGCGACGTGGCGTGGGCGATCGAGGATGGCGGCTGGGATGCGATCCTGCTCGACGTCGACAACGGTCCCGACGGGCTGACCCATGCCGGCAACGACAAGCTCTATTCGGCGCGTGGGTTGCAGGTCACGCAGCGTTCGCTCCGGGCCGGTGGCGTGCTGGCGATCTGGTCGGCCTATGCCGATGCGGCGTTCACCAAGCGGTTGAAGGACAGCGGCTATGCGGTGGACGAACAGGTCGTGCGGGCGCGGGGGACCAAGGGCGCGCGGCATGTGATCTGGTTGGCCGGGCGGCGGTAGAAGCTTTCTCTACCACACCAAATTCCGTTCGGTCCGAGCCTGTTGAGAACCCGCCTGTCCCAGGCAACCCGTTCTCGACAGACGCTTCTCGACAAGCTCGAAGCTGCTCGAACCGAACGGAATGGGTTGAGGTAGCGACACCCTCACCCGTTCGTGCTGAGTATAGACTAAGCGAAGTCGAAGGCCCGTATCGAAGCACCGACCCCACACCGTCCTTCGATACGCCCTTTCGACAGCTCAATGGTTACTGAGGACGAACGGACCGCACCGCAAAAACAGATCACTCGTCCGTCCGTATCTTCACCTTGTTCGGCAAGTCCTTCCCCTTGGTCCGCCGCGAAGGCACCTGCACCGGGTTCTTCTTCTTCCAGTCCCCCCAGCGCTTCGGGCCTTCGGGGGTATCGATGATCGTATCGTCGTCCATCACGCTATCCAAAACGAAAAGGGGCGGCGGATCAACGACCCGCCGCCCCGTTCTTTCCAGCTCGGAAACGATCAGCCGACCGTCCACGCCCCGTCGATCCGTGCCAGCGCGCCCTGCTGGTTCCCTTCGCGCAGGGTTTCCGGCAGCAGCGCTTCCGGGAAGTCCTGATACGACACCGGCCGCAGGAAGCGGTGGATGGCGAGCGTGCCGACCGAGGTCGTGCGCCCGTCCGACGTCGCCGGGAACGGCCCGCCATGGACCATCGCATGGCCCACTTCGACGCCGGTCGGCCAGCCATTGCACAGGATGCGGCCGACGGTGCGTTCCAGCACCGGGATCAGCTTGCGCGCATCCTCATAATCGCCCTCGTCGATCTGCAGCGTCGCGGTCAGCTGCCCTTCCAGCTTCGACAGCACCTCGACCAGTTCGTCGGCGCTCGCGCACTTCACGACCATCGACGACATGCCGAACACTTCGTGCGCATGCGCCGGATCGGCGATGAAGTCCTTGCCCGACACGGCGAAGATCGCCGCGCGGCCACGGGTCGGGCCTTCCGGTGCCTGACCTTCGCCGACCAGCGTCACCGCCGGGCTCGACGCCAGCTTGGCGCGGCCTTCCTCGAACGCCTTGTGGATGCCGTCGCTCAGCATCACCTGTGCCGGCGTGCCGAGCAGCGCGTCACCCGCGATGTCGAGGAACGCGTCGAGTTCCGGCCCGTCGATGCCGAGCACCAGGCCCGGATTGGTGCAGAACTGGCCCGCACCCATGCTGAGCGACCCGACATAGCCCTTGGCCAATGCTTCGCCGCGGTTCTTGAGCGCCTCGGGCATCAGCACGACCGGGTTGATCGAGGACATCTCGGCATAGACCGGGATCGGCTGCGGGCGTTCCTGCGCGACCTTCATCAGCGCGGTGCCGCCGCTGCGCGAGCCGGTGAAGCCGACCGCCTGCACCCGCGGATCGGCGACCAGCGTCGTGCCGATCACCTGGCCCGACCCCGACACCATCGAGAACACGCCATCGGGCATGCCGGTCTTTTCCGCCGCGCGGATGATCGCCAGCGCGACCAGTTCGGCGGTGCCCGGATGCGCCTGATGCGCCTTCACGATCACCGGACAGCCGGCCGCCAGTGCCGACGCGGTGTCACCACCGGCGGTCGAGAAGGCGAGCGGGAAGTTCGACGCGCCGAACACCACCACCGGGCCGACCGGAATGGTGCGCAGCCGCAGGTCGGGCTTGGGCACCGGGGCACGCGCCGGGTCGGCATGATCGATGCGCAGCTGCTGCCACGCGCCGTCGCGCACTTCCTTGGCGAACAGGCGGAGCTGGCCACAGGTACGGCCACGCTCGCCGGTCAGGCGCGCGGTCGGCAGGCCGGTTTCGCGGCTGCCACGTTCGATCAGCTCGTCGCCCAGCGCCTCGATCTCGTCGGCGATCGCGTCGAGGAAGCCGGCACGCGCTTCGAGCGGCAGCGCGGCATAGATCGGGAACGCTTCGGCCGCGCGGGCGCAGGCCTCTTCCGCGTCTTCCTTGGTACCCTTCGAAAAACCTTCGCCGAACAGCGCGCCGGTCGCGGGGTCATAGGCCTGGAACAGATCGTCGCGGGCAACCCGCTTGGATCCCAGGAACAGTTCGCCGGTGATCGTCATGTGCATCCTCTTGGGCTGATAGCGTTGGCGCGGGAGATAGGGATTGATAGCGCTAACGTAAAGGCGACTCGCATATTACTCCGACAATCTATGCGGCGAATAAGCGGCCGGGTCGACCCCTTGCGGCACATTGCCGCGTCCGAGCAGCGCCGCGCAAAGCTGCGCGGCGGCGGGCGCGGTCTGAATGCCGAAGCCGCCCTGCCCTGCGCACCAGAAAAAGCCGGGAATGTCCCTGTCGAAGCCATAGACCGGCAACCGGTCGGGCGCGAAGCTGCGCAAGCCGGCCCAGCGCCGTTCGACCGCCTCGACCCGCCAGTCGACCGCTGCCTCGAACCGGTCGATCGCCAGTGCGACGTCGATCTCTTCGGGTGCGACGTCGTGCGGACGGTCGGGCGTCTCGTCGTGCGGCGACAACCAAAGTCGCCCGCCCGGCTCGGGCTTGAAATAAAAACCGCCCGCCGCGTCGATCACCAGCGGCAGGTCCGGCGATGCCGGCGGATCGACCCGCACCTGCACCACCGTCCGGCGATAGGGCCGGATGCCCAGCGGCACCGCCCCGAACAACGCGGCAACCTCGTCCGCCCATGCCCCTGCGGCGTTGACAACGATATCGGAAATGATCGCGCCCGCCGCCGTGTCGAGTTCCCAGCCGTCCCCGGTCCTCCGCGTCCCGGTCAGCCGCGCATCGCACCGTAGCTTCACGCCACCGCGCCGCGCCTTGGCAAGATAGGCGGCGTGCAACGCGCCGACATCGATATCGGCGCAGCCCGGCGACCATAGCCCATGCCACAGGCCGCGCAGTCCCGGCACCACGCCGTGCGGATCGCGCCGCTCGATCGGCACGCCGCTGTTCGCGAAATCCTGCGCCAGAGCGTCCAGCACCGCCGGATCGCGCGCCAGCAGCAACTCGCCCCGCGTTCGCAGGAAACTCCGTTCGGCGAAATCGGCGGGCGGGGCGTGCAGCAGCGGCCCCGATGCGGTCGTCAGCGGCTGGACCAGCGGCCCGCCATAGGTTTCCGACCAGAATGCCGCCGAACGTCCGGTCGCGTGATAACCCGGCTGTGCCTCCGCCTCCAGCAACACCACATCGTCGTGCGGCGCCAGTTCGGCAGCAAGGCTCGCTCCCGCCATCCCCGCGCCGATGATCGCCACCCGCCGCCGCGTCATGCATGCGTCCGGTGCGGCGCGGGCGCGCGGGCGTCGAGGAAGGTGTCGATCGCCGCAATGGCTTTGCTGCGCACCGGATCGGCCTCGCGCAAAATCTCGTGCGCCGACTCCGCACCGAAGCGCAGCAGTTCGATATCGGCCAGTCGCCCGGCAATCTCGATCGCGGCGCGCGGATCGACCAGCGCATCGGTGTCGGCGACCAGCATCTGCACCGGCACCCGCGTCTCCGCCAGCCGCGGGTCGCTGCGCAGTTCGCGGGTCGACCGGAACGCATCGATCACCCAACGCCAGCTCGGCGGGCCGGTATGGTGCGACGGATTGGCGCTGTGCCACCACAATTCGTCGGCATAGCGCGCCGGGTCGTGGGTCAGCATCGCCTCGCGCGGACGCATGGTGTGCGGGCGTTCATTGCCCTTCCATGCCGGCCTGAACGGGCTGCCCATCGCGCCCAGCACCCGCGCCATCCGCTCGCCGAAGCGCGGCCCAATCGGCGAGCGCAGCCCCAGCATCGGCGCCACCAGCACGCACGCCGCCGGATCGATCCGCCGTTCGACCACGGCACGCAGCGCCAGATGCCCGCCCATCGAATGGCCGATGATCGCGCGCGGCCCGGTGGCATCCCACTGGTTCCAAAAGGCGGTCAGGTCGTCGAGATAGGTTTCGAACCGGTCGATATCGCCGCAATCGCCCGCCGGGGTGCAGCGGCCCGACCCACCCTGCCCGCGCCAGTCGAAGGCAGTGACGCTCCATCCGCGGACATGCCAATGGGCGAAGGCCTCGAGATATTTCTCGAACACGTCGCCGCGCCCCGTCTGGAACAGCAAGGCTCCGCGCGGCCGGACATTGGGGGGCGCCCCCCAGTCGAACCGGCGATGCGCCCAGCCATCGGGGGCATGCCATGTCGTAATGGCGGCGGCGGCGGGAATCGCGCGACGATACAGGGCGTGGGCGGCCATGGGTTCGGTTACGGTTTCGCAACCCCTTACGTCTAGTCTTAACGACATGGAGGGAAATCTCGTTCCGTGGCTGGCCTTCGCGCTCGTCCTGCTGCTGGCAGCGGCGGGGATCGAGGATGCGCGCACCCGCGAAATCGCCAACTGGAAGAATGCGGCGATCGCGCTGCTCGCGCCCCTGTGGTGGTGGGCCAACGACCTGTCGGGCATCGACATGGCGTGGCAGGCGGGCGTAGCGCTCGCCGTCTTCGCCCTGTTCGTCGCGGCCTATGCCGCCGGACAGATGGGCGGCGGCGACGTGAAGCTCATCGGCGCGCTGGCGCTGTGGCTGCCGCCGGGTGCCGTGCTGTCGATGCTGCTGGTCATGTCGCTGCTGGGCGGTGCGCTGACGATCCTGTTCCTGATCGATCGCTGGTGGCGTCGCGACCGCCAACTACCGGAAATTCCCTACGGTATCGCCATCGCCCTTGCGGGCATGCTGGCAGTTGCGAACCCGATCTTAACCCATTCCGGTCATCTTTGACCACGAATCAAACCGGCCAGACGAACTGAAAGGCCAACGAGGTCATGGACTCACGCAAATTGTTCCTGTTGGCCGGCGCACTGGTCATCGCCGCGATGACGGCGTTGATGGCGCGCAGCCTGATGGCCGGGGCAGCGGCACCGGTCGCGGCTGCGAACACGCCTGCCGAAGCGCCGATCGATGGTCCCCGCGTACTGGTCGCGACCAAGGCGCTGCCGGTCGGCACGATCATCGATGCCGCCGCGCTGCGGTTTCAGCCTTGGCCGAAGGAACTGGTCGAGAACGCCTATTTCCTCGAATCCTCGCCCGACTCGCGCAGCCTGGTCGGCACCGTCGTCCGCTTCGCGATCCCCGCCGGACAGCCGATCACCCAGGGTTCGCTGGTGAAGCCCGGCGACCGCGGGTTCCTGGCGGCGGCACTCGGGCCGGGCATGCGCGCGGTGACCGTCCCGGTATCGGCGCAAAGCGCGGTCGCGGGCTTCGTCTTTCCGGGCGACCGGGTCGACCTCGTACTGACCCAGACGGTGGAGGGCGGCGGCGACGGCCCGCCGCTGAAGGCGTCGGAGACGTTCCTGCGCAACCTGCGCGTGCTGGCGACCGACCAGCGCACCGACAAGAACAGCGACGATCAGGGCCAAACTGTCGTATCGACCTATTCGACCGTCACCGTCGAAGCGACACCGCGCATCGCCGAAAAGATCGCGGTCGCGCAGACCGTGGGCACGCTGTCGCTGTCGCTGCGCTCGATCGCCGACAACAAGTCCGAACTCGAGGAAGCGATCGCCAGCGGCGACGTCCAGCTGCCCGCCAATGGCGATGCGAAAGCGGAAAAGGCCGCGCTCGACCGGATCGCCAGCCGTCCGCTCGATGGCCCGTCGACCTTCTCGACCGGTGCCGACGTATCGCGGTTCCAGCGCAGCTCGGTTCCCGGCAAGGGCACCGACAACGCCAACAGCGCGGGGGGCGGCACCATGACCGTCGCGGCCGGCCCCGCGTCCGGCGCTCCATCCGCGGCGCCGATATCGCGCGGTCCCACGGTGCGGATCACCCGCGGCAACGATGTGACCGACGTGTCGGTCGGGGGGAACAAGTAATGCCTGCCATCTGCCTGTTCCAGCGATCGCTGGCGGCGACGCTGTCGATCGCGCTGGTCGCCGGACCCGCGCTGCCCGCCGCTGCCGCTCCGGCACCCGAGGCGCGCGGCGTCCGCGCCGCCCGCATCGGCACGCCCGCCGCCGGCACGCAGCGGCCGACCACCGACGTGCAGCTCTCGATCGGCCAGGGTGAACTCATTACCCTTCCCGGTAGCGTCGTCGATGTGTGGGTATCGAATCCGGCGGTCGCGGACGTCTATGTCGGCAACCCGCGACAGATCCATCTGTTCGGCAAGGCCGATGGCGAGGCGACGGTCTTCGCCACCAACGCCAGCGGTGCGGTCGTCTATTCGGCCAATGTCCGCGTCGGCCAGAACCTGACCTCGCTCGACCGGATGCTCAAGGCGGCGATGCCCGAGGCCGATATCCGCGTGACCACCGTCGGCCAGCTGGCGGTGCTCAACGGCACCATCGCCTCGCCCGCCGACAGCGCACAGGCCGAGCGGCTAGTGCTCACCCTGCTCAACCCGGGCGTATCGACCACCGATCCGAACGCGCTCCTGAAGATCGGCGTCGTCAACCGGCTGAAGCTGGCGACCCCGTTGCAGGTCAATCTGCAGGTCCGCATCGCCGAGGTCAGCCGCAGCTTCGTTAAGAATATCGGCGTCAACCTGACCTCGCGCGACAGTTCGGGCGGGTTCCTGTTCGGCGTTGCCCAGGGGCGGCAGGGCACGATCACGACCGTTCCGGGCACGCCGACCAACACCGGACCGGTCGACGTCAACGGCGCGCGTCCAGGCAGCACGCTGTTCGGCTTCCCGAGCAAGGGTGCGACCGGCACCACCCTGAACCTCGCCGGCCGCCTCCTCGGTCTCGAACTGCTCGGTGCGCTCGACCTCGGCGAACGGATCGGACAGGTGACGACGCTCGCCAATCCGAACCTGACCGCCCTGTCGGGGGAAACCGGGTCGTTCCTCGCCGGCGGGGAAATCCCCATCCCGATCGCGCAGGGACTGGGCGCGGTATCGGTCGAATACAAGCAATATGGCGTCAGCCTCGCCTACACCCCGACCGTCCTGTCCGATGGCCGCATCTCGCTGCGCGTCCGGCCCGAAGTGTCGCAGCTCTCGGCCGCCGGATCGGTGCAGCTGAACGGTACGACCATCCCGGCGCTCAGCACCCGCCGCGCCGAAACCACGGTCGAACTGGGATCGGGGCAGAGCATGATGATCGGCGGCCTGCTGTCGAACAGCCATGACAATTCGATCGAGAAGGCGCCGGGCCTCGGCGATCTGCCGATCTTGGGCTCGCTGTTCCGTTCGAACGGCTTCAGCCGCAACGAAACTGAACTCGTCATCGTCATCACCCCCTATCTGGTGAAGCCGGTCGACAGCCAGTCGCGCATCGCGCTGCCTACCGATGCCTATTCCGCCCCCGGCGATATCGAACGCGTATTGGTGGGCCAGTTGCAGGGGCAGCGCCGCCCGGATCCGCGTCCGGTGCCGACCATGGCGCCACAGCCGGCGGCGCGGCCGTCGATCGGCCTGACCGCGCCGGTGCCGGTGACGCCCGCCGCCGAAACCGGCGACCCCGTCCCGCCCGCCCCGCGCAAGGGCAGCCGCAAGGCCGAACCGGTCGCCCCCGGCTTCAGCATCCAGTGAGGCACGCTTCGATGACCCTCCTCCGCATCCTCGCACTCGGCACCGCCATCGCCGTCGCCGGCTGTTCCGGCACCGTCAATCGCGGCGTCGAATCGGTGCATCAGCCGGTGGTGACTCGCGCCGCCTATGCCTTCGACGTCGCCGCCGGTCCCGGCGGCCTCGCCCCTGGCGAACGTGCCCGCCTCGCCGGCTGGCTCGAAACGATGCGGCTGCGCTATGGCGACGAGATCGGCATCGATGGCGGCGATGGCGCGGTACAGGCCGATGTCGCGGCGGAGGCCGCGCGGGTCGGGCTGTTGCTGGCCGACAGCGTTCCCCCGACGCCGGGCGCGATTGCGCCGGGCACCGTGCGCGTCGTCGTGTCGCGCATGACCGCATCGGTACCGGGTTGCCCCGACAACTCGCGTACCTATCAGCCGAATTTCGACGCCCATACCTCGTCCGATTTCGGCTGCGCCATCAATGCCAACCTCGCGGCGATGGTCGCCCGCCCCGGCGACCTCGTCCTCGGTCAATCGGCGCCGGGCACCACCGACACGATGGTCAACAGCAAGGCGGTGGGCGCACTGCGCCGCGCCGCGCCCAGCGGCAATGGCGGACAGGTCACCAACAGCGTCGGCAGCGCCAACAGCGCTAGCGGCAGCGGCGGCAGCGGCGGATCGGGCGGGAGCAGCAACTGATGAACGCACCCTTCTCCCTCGGCAAGACGACACAGCGCGAGCCGTTCGTCGCCTTTGTCTGCGACGAATTCTCCGCCGACACGCTGCGCTCCGTCGCCACCGAACATGGCTGGCCGATCGAAAAGGTCCTGAAAGGCGGGCTGCGCAACGCGGTGCAGACGCTGGCGGTGTCGACCAGCCCCAACGTCCTGTTCGTCGACCTGTCCGAATCGGGCGATCCGCTGAACGACATCAACGGTCTGGCCGAAGTGTGCGAACCCGGCACGATCGTGATCGCCACCGGGCAGGTCAACGACGTCCGCCTGTACCGCGACCTCGTCGCCAGCGGCATTCATGATTATCTGCTGAAGCCGCTGCATCCCGACATGGTGCGCGATTCGATCCTGCAGGCGCATGCGCTGCTCAACGCGCCGAAGGCCGTCGAAGCGACCGTCGAACGCCCGCACTGCGCGACGGCGGTCATCGGCACGCGGGGCGGTGCGGGCGCATCGACCGTGGCGACCTCGCTCGCGTGGCTGATGGGCGAACAGGAAAAGCGGAGCACCGCGCTTCTCGACCTCGACGTCCACTTCGGCACCGGCGCGCTGGCGCTCGACCTCGAACCCGGTCGGGGTCTCACCGACGCGATCGAAAATCCCAGCCGCATCGACGGGCTGTTCATCGAGCGCGCGATGGTGCGCGCCGGCGAACGGCTGTCGGTGCTGTCGGCCGAAGCGCCGATCAACGCCCCGATCGAAACCGACGGCAGCGCCTTCTACCAGTTGCAGGAGGAGATGCGGAACGCGTTCGAATGCACGATCGTCGATCTGCCGCGGACGATGCTGGTCAACCATCCGCATCTGATCGAGGAAGTGCAGACCGCGGTCATCGTTACCGAAATGACGCTGGCGGCGGCGCGCGACACCATCCGGTTGCTGTCGTGGTTCCGCTCCAACGCTCCGCACGTAAAGGTCGTGCTGTTCGCCAACCGCGTCCACCCCGCAGGCGCGCAGGAGATCAGCCGCAAGGATTTCGAGGGGTCGATCGAACGCAAGCTCGACTTCGCCATGGCGTTCGACGGCAAGCTGGCGGCACAGTCGGCCAAGCTCGGCAAGCCGCTGGCCGAGGCGGCGAAGGGCAATCGCGCCATCGCGCCGCTGGCCGATCTGGCGCGACATCTGTGCCGCCTGACCGAGGACCAGGACGACGGCGCCGCCGCCGATCCGGGCAAGGGTGGTACGTCGCTGGTCGGCAAGCTCGCCAAGTTGCGCGCGCGCCTGCCGGTCAAGGCGAAGAAATAGGGGCGCGGGCGCGGCGATGGCGATCCTGCCGATCCTGCTACTGGGCATGGGCGCGCTGCTCGCGCTGGCGATGCTCGCGCTCGCCTTTTCCGGTCCGTCGGGCGAACGCGCCCGCAACCGCCGGCTGCTCGCCGTGCGCGAACGCCATTCCTCCTCCGCCAGTACGACGGCGATGGAGGCGCAGATGCGCCGCATCGGCAACCGCAACGCCACGCGTGGCGACCGCGCCGCCGCCCGACTGCTCCCCAATGTCGAACGGCTGCAACTGCGGCTGCAACGCACCGGTCGCAACTGGACCCTCGCCCAATATGGACAGGCGACGCTGGGCGTGACCATCGTCCTGTTCGGTTATCTGTGGTTCCAGGGACTGCCGGTCCTGATGGCGTTGCTGATGGCGCTGTCGGTCGGGCTCGGCCTGCCGCATCTGGTCGTCAGCTATTTCATCAAGCGCCGCATCGCGCGTTTCACCGCGAAATTCCCCGATGCGATCGAACTGCTGGTCCGGGGACTTCGCTCCGGCCTGCCGATCACCGAGACGATCACCGTCGTCGGTCAGGAGATCGATGGCCCGGTCGGCGAGGAATTCCGCATGGTCAGCGACCGGATGAAGATTGGCCGCACGCTCGACGCCGCGTTGCAGGAAACCGCCGATCGGCTCGGCACCCCCGAATTCCAGTTCTTCATGATAACCATCGCCATCCAGCGCGAAACCGGCGGCAATCTTGCCGAAACGCTCGCCAATCTCGCCGACGTGCTGCGCAAGCGCGCGCAGATGAAGCTGAAGATCAAGGCGATGTCGTCCGAATCCAAGGCTTCGGCCTATATCGTCGGGTCGCTGCCGTTCATCGTCTTCGCACTGATCTGGACCATCAACGGCCGCTACATGCAGAGTTTCTTCGTCGATCCGCGGCTGATGATGATCGGCGCCGGCGGCGTGCTGTGGATGGCGATCGGCGCGTTCATCATGTCCAGAATGGTCAATTTCGAGATTTGATGCGATGCTGACTGGCCCCGCCCCGTCCCTGTTGGGTTTCGACGCCGCCAGCGTCGCGACGATCCTGTCGGGCATCGCCGTCCTGTCGATGCTGGTCGCCCTCTATGTCGCGACATCGGTCCGCGATCCGATGGCGCGCCGGGTCAAGGCGCTGAACGACCGCCGCGAACAGCTGAAGGCCGGCATCACCGCCTCGACCAGCAAGCGTCGCGCCAAGCTGGTGCAGAAGAACGAGGCGACCGATCGCATTCGCGACCTGCTCGTCTCGATGAAGGTGTTGCAGGATTCGCAGCTCAAGGCGGCGCAGCTCAAACTGATGCAGGCCGGCATCCGGTCGAAGGACTGGGCGGTCGCCGTCATCTTCGGCCGGCTGATGCTGCCGATCCTGTTCGGGCTGCCGATGACCTATATCGTCTATGGCACCGACAGTTTCGCCGACTGGTCGCCGCTCAAGGCCTATGCCCTTGTCGCCGGCACGCTGATCCTCGCCTACAAGGCGCCCGATATCTATCTCAAGAACCGCATCACCAAACGCTCGGACGCGATCCGCAAGGGGCTGCCCGACGCGCTCGACCTGCTGGTCATCTGTGCCGAGGCCGGGTTGACCGTCGATGCCGCCTTCACCCGCGTCTCGCGCGAACTGGGTCGCGCCTATCCCGAACTGGGCGAGGAATTCTCCCTCACCGCAATCGAGCTGGGGTTCCTGACCGAACGGCGCCAGGCGTTCGAAAACCTCGCGCTGCGCATCAATCTGGATGCGGTGAAGGGCGTGGTGACGACCATGATCCAGACCGAGAAATACGGCACCCCGCTCGCCAGCGCGCTACGCGTCCTCTCCGCCGAATTCCGCAACGAACGCATGATGCGCGCCGAGGAGAAGGCGGCTCGACTGCCCGCGATCATGACCGTGCCGCTGATCCTGTTCATCCTGCCGACGCTGTTCGTCGTCATCCTCGGCCCCGCCGCCTGCAGCATCAGCGACGCGTTCAGCAAATAGCGCGGCCGGGCAGCTGCGGAACGCCGCCCCCGCCCGACCGTTGTCGCCCCGTAATCACCGAAGGGGCCCGCACATGCTGTTCCAGACGCCGACCCAATTCGCGGTTCTCGCGCTCGTCCTTCTCGCCGGCTGGTTCTTCGGCCTCGCCTCCTCTTCGGGCGGCAAGAAATGGAAGCAGCGCTTCCGCGACGAGGAAGCAGCGCACAAGGCGTATCGCGCCGAGGTCGCGAGCGACCTCAAGACCCGCGATGCGCGGTTGCAGGAAGTCGAGGCCGAACGCGACCGTCTGCTCAAGGACCGCACCACCGCGACGACCGCCTCCACCGCAGCCGCGGCGACCGGGGCGGCGGCAGCGAGCACCGGCCATGGCAGCGGCTTCTTCGGCTGGGGTCGCGACAATCTGTCGCGCATCCGCGGCATCGACGCCGACCTCGAACACGCCCTCGGCCAGCGCGGCATCAAGACCTATCGCGCGATCGAGGGCTTGAGCGAAGCCGACGAACGCGCGCTGGAGGATGATCTACGCCTGCGCCCCGGCACCATCGACGCCGAGCATTGGCGCGAACAGGCGGCGATGCTGCGCGAAGGACGCGACGACGATCACCATGGCCGCTGGGGCTGAGGCCCAGCGACCCGAATTCATCGGTACCTTTACGACTGGTCCGGTGCCGCGCAGTTTTGCGCGGCCATCGCCTCACGCGCGTCATAGGCCTGCTGGGCAGCCGTCACTGCGCCGATGCGTTGTTCGGACCAGGTCATCAACGCCCGCAACGCATCGATCAGTTCGCCGCCCAGCGGCGCGATCGCATAGCTGACACTGACCGGTTTGGTGGCGACGACATGCCGCGTCACCAGCCCGTCGCGTTCCAGCGTCCGCAACGTCTGGCTCAGCATCTTCTGCGAAACGCCTGCAATCCGCCGCTTCAGGTCGTTGAACCGCCACGGCCGCTCGCCCAGCAACAACAGTACCAGCACGCTCCATTTGTCGCCGACCCGGTCGAGCAACAGCCGCGTCGGACAATCGGCGGCGAACACGTCGCCCTTCGGAAAGGCGGTTTCCGTCAGGATACCGGGTATCGGAAAAGTACCGTCTTGCGTCATTGGTATCGACATAGCACCTAGTATCCATCGGTTACCATAGGAGACTAGAGATGAGAGTTGTGGTACTGGGCGCGAGCGGCAATGCGGGATCCGAAATCGTCCGCGAACTGGCGCGTCGGGGGCATGACGTCCGCGCGATCGCGCGCAAGCCGGACGCGATCCCCGATCTGCCGCAGGTGACGCGAATGGCGGGCGATGCGCACGATCCCGCGGCGCTTGCGGTGCTGCTCTCCGGCACCGATGCCGTCATCAGTGCGCTGCATTTCGACGTCACCGCCGACACCTTGCTTACGGCGTTGCGGCAGGCGGGGGTCGGTCGGCTGCTCGTTACCGGCGGCGCCGCCAGCCTCGAAGTCGCACCCGGCGTTCGCCTGATCGACTCGCCCGACTTCCCGGCCGAATGGCGCACGTTCGCGATGGGCGGCATCGCCTTTCTCGACGCGCTGCGGTCGGTCGAGGATATTGACTGGACCTTCTTCTCGCCCGCCGCGCTGTTCGAGGCTGGCGAGCGCACCGGCCAGTACCGGCTCGGTACCGACAGGCTGCTCACCGACGATGCCGGGGTCAGCCGGATCAGCTTCGCCGACTATGCCATCGCAATGGTCGACGAACTAGAGGCGCATCGCCACCCCCGCGCCCGCTTCACCGCCGCCTATTGAAGTTGCCACCCGCCCCGGTTCCGGCCGGGGCGGGTAGCGATCAGAACGTCACCCACTCCGGACCGCCGGGGAACACCACATCCTCGACCTTGTCGCCGATCTTGGTGAGTGCCAGCAGCAGCGCGAGCACGACGATCAGGTCGAACACGATCACCGCGCCCCAGACGAACGCCGGGTGGAACGGGCCGATCCGGTCATAGCCGTCCTTCGTCACCCGTGCCGCATCGTTCGTCATACGCTTCTCACTTCTGCAATGCGGCCTGTGCCGCCGCCAATCGGGCGATCGGCACGCGGTACGGGCTGGCCGATACATAGTCGAGCCCGACCTTTTCGCAGAAGGCGATCGACGCCGGATCGCCGCCATGCTCGCCGCAAATCCCCAGCTTGATCTCGGGCCGCGTCTTGCGCCCGCGCTCGGCGGCCAGTTCGATCAGTTCGCCCACGCCCTCGACATCGAGCGAGACGAACGGGTCGCGCGCGTAGATGCCCTTTTCGACATAGGCGCCGAGGAAGCGGCTGGCATCGTCGCGGCTGACGCCCAGCGTCGTCTGGGTCAAATCGTTGGTCCCGAACGAGAAGAACTGCCCGGCCTCGGCGATTTCCCCGGCCTTCAGCGCGGCGCGCGGCAGTTCGATCATCGTGCCGACCAGATATTCGATCGTCCGCCCCTTGTCGGCGAACACCGCCTGCGCCGCCTTGTCGACGACCGTCTTCATCAGTTCCAGCTCGCGCTTGGTGCCGACCAGCGGGATCATCACCTCCGGGATCGGCGCCTCGCCCGACTTCTCGGCGACGATCACCGCCGCTTCGAAGATCGCGCGTGCCTGCATCTCGTAGATTTCGGGATAGGTCACGCCCAGCCGGCAACCGCGATGGCCGAGCATCGGGTTGAATTCGTGCAGTTCGGCCGCGCGGCGCTTCAACTGCTCGACCTCGATCCCCGCCGCCTGCGCCACTTCGGCGAACTCGGCCTCTTCATGCGGCAGGAATTCGTGAAGCGGCGGATCGAGCAGGCGGATGGTGCAGGGCAGCCCGACCATCACCTCGAAAATCTCGACGAAATCGCTGCGCTGTTCGGGCAGCAGCTTGTCGAGCGCCACCCGCCGCCCGGCCTCATCCTCCGCCAGGATCATCTGCCGCACGGCGGTGATCCGCGACTGTTCGAAGAACATATGCTCGGTGCGACACAGCCCGATGCCTTCCGCGCCAAAATCGCGCGCGGTGCGGCAGTCGAGCGGGGTTTCGGCGTTGGTCCGCACCTTCAGGCGGCGGACGCCATCGGCCCATTCCATCAGCGTGCCGAAATCGCCGGCCAGTTCGGGCTGCACCGTGGCGACGGCACCCGCCATCACCTCACCGGTGGCACCATCGATGGTGACGATATCGCCCTCGCGAATTTCGCGGCCGGCGACCTTCATCACGCCTGCCTTGGCATCGATCGAGATGCTGCCCGCGCCCGATACGCACGGGCGGCCCATGCCGCGCGCCACGACCGCCG
Source organism: Sphingomonas lacusdianchii (assembly GCF_022664395.1). GTDB lineage: Bacteria > Pseudomonadota > Alphaproteobacteria > Sphingomonadales > Sphingomonadaceae > Sphingomonas > Sphingomonas lacusdianchii. The sequence goes on from NZ_JAKRET010000006.1 coordinate 38,712, forward strand.
CGTGGCTGGTCATGCCGCCGCGCGCGGTCAGGATGCCGCGCGCCGCATGCATGCCGTGAATATCCTCCGGCGAAGTTTCGGTGCGGATCAGGATCACCGCGTCGCCGGCATTGGCGCGCCGTTCCGCCGTATCGCTGTCGAACACCGCGATGCCGCTGGCCGCACCCGGCGAGGCCGGCAGCCCCTTGGTCAGCACGTCGCGCGCCGCCTTGGGATCGAGCGTCGGGTGGAGCAACTGGTCGAGCGCCTGCGGATCGACGCGGGCGATCGCTTCCTCGCGCGAAATCAGCCCTTCCTCGGCCATGTCGACCGCGATCTTCAGCGCGGCCTTGGCGGTGCGCTTGCCCGACCGGGTCTGCAGCATCCACAGCTTGCCCTGCTGCACCGTGAATTCGATGTCCTGCATGTCGCGGTAATGCCGCTCCAGCCGGTCGAACACCGCCGCCAGTTCGGCGTACGCGTCGGGCATCGCCTCTTCCATCGACAGCGGCTTGGCGTTCGCTGCCGCACGCGCCGCGGTGGTCAGGTACTGCGGCGTGCGGATGCCCGCGACCACGTCCTCGCCCTGCGCGTTGATGAGGAATTCGCCATAATAGGCATTGTCGCCGGTCGACGGATCGCGCGTGAACGCGACGCCGGTGGCCGACGTGTCGCCCATATTGCCGAACACCATCGCCTGCACGTTGACCGCGGTGCCCCAGTCGCCCGGAATGTCATTCAACCGGCGATAGACCTTCGCGCGGTCCGCCTGCCACGATCCGAACACCGCACCGATCGCGCCCCATAGCTGGTCATGGACGTCCTGCGGGAACGGCTTGCCCCACAGTTCGACGACAATGTCCTTGTATTGCGCGACCAGCGCGCGCCAGTCATCGGCGGTCAGGTCGGTGTCGAGATAATAGCCGCGATCTTCCTTCGCGATTTCCAGTGCTTCCTCGAACCGGCCATGGTCGAGTTCGAGCACCACGTCCGAATACATCTGGATGAAACGGCGATAGCTGTCCCATGCGAAGCGCGCATCGTCCGACACGGTCGCCAGCCCCTCGACCGTCTGATCGTTCAGGCCGAGGTTCAGCACCGTGTCCATCATGCCCGGCATCGAGATGCGCGCGCCCGAGCGGACCGATACCAGCAGCGGATCGGTGGCGTCACCGAAACGCTTGCCGGTCACACCCTCGATATGAGCGATGCCGGTCTTCACCTCGTCGCGGACGCTCTCCGGAAAGGTCTCGCCCTCCTCGTAATAGCGCGTGCACATGGTCGTCGCGATGGTGAAGCCCGGCGGCACCGGCAACCCGATCGACGCCATTTCGGCGAGGTTCGCGCCCTTGCCGCCCAGCAACACCTTGTCGCCCGATCCGCCGTCCGAAACCCCGCCGCCGAAGCGATAGACATATTGCGTCATTGCTCGTTCCCCATGCTCTCCGCGCGGGTGGTCCCGCGTCGGGGTATCTGATTCGATCGGGCATCGCCCTTACGTCCCGTTAAACGGGTTAAACCGACAGGTCAGCCCTCAATTTTCGAGAAATCGGCGACCCGGTGTACCGCATCGCGCACCCGCGCCAGCAGCGACAGGCGCGCGGTGCGCTTGTGCGGGTCGGCATCGTTGACCGTCACGTCGGTAAAGAACGCGTCGATCGGCGCGCGCAGCGACGCCAGCGCCGCCATCGCCCCGGCGAAATCCTCCGCCGCGATCGCCGCCGCAGCCTGCGGTTCGGCCGCGTCGAGCGCCGTGATCAGCGCCGCTTCCGCCGGCTCGCGGTCATAGTCGCGCTTCTCACGCTCGGTCCGGGCATATTCGGCGACGATCGGCGCGAAATCGGGATCCTCGACCTCGGCCAGCGGATCCTCCTCGCCGGTTTCGGGGATGTGCTTGCTGGTGCCGGGTGCTTCCTTCTTGAGGATGTTCGCCGCGCGCTTGTACCCGGCGAGCAGGTTCGCCCCGTCCTCGGTCGTGACGAACGCCTGCAACGCATGGACGCGGGAAAGCAGGCGGACGAGATCATCCTCGCCACCCAGCGCGAACACCGCGTCGATCAGGTCGTGGCGCACGCCCGCCTCGCGCTGCTGGACCTTCAGCCGGTCGGCGAAGAAGTCGAGGACATCCTCATGCGCCGTCGCGCCCGCTGCCGCCGTCGCCTTCGACAACGACACACGAATGCCATTGTCGAGCAGCAGGGCCAACACGCCCAGTGCCGACCGGCGCAGCGCGAACGGGTCCTTCGATCCGCTCGGCTTCAACCCAACCGCAAAGAACTGGACGATGCTGTCCAGCTTGTCGGCCAGCGCCACCGCAACCGTCACCGGGGCGGTGGGCACGTCGTCGCCCTGCCCGACCGGCTTGTAATGATCGCGCACCGCCTCGGCGACTTCTGCCCGCTCGCCCTGCGCGGCGGCGTAATAGCCGCCCATCAGCCCCTGCAATTCGGGGAACTCGCCGACCATGCCGGTTACCAGATCGGCCTTGGCGAGCCTTGCGGCACGCTCGGCCATGTCGGCGAGCGCCATATCCTCCCCGGCACGGGGAGGGGGACCATCCGCAGGATGGTGGAGGGGGGTGTCGGCATTCGCTGCCGTTTCGGGAGAAGGAAGCCCCCCTCCACCACCGGCTGCGCCGGCGGTCCCCCTCCCCGTACCGGGGAGGATAATTCCGCTCTCGACCAACCACCGCGCCAGCTTCGCGACCCGCTCCACCTTGTCGGCGACCGTGCCCAACTTCTCGTGAAACACGATCTTCTCGAGCTTCGGCAGCTGGTCCTCCAGTCGCGTCTTCAAATCGGTCTCGTAGAAGAATTTCGCATCCGACAGCCGCGCCGCCAGCACCTTGGCATTGCCCGCGACGATCCGCTCGCCGCCATCCGCCGCATCGATGTTCGCGGTACAAACGAACGCGTTCGCCAGCTTGCCATCGCCATCGCGGCACACGAAATATTTCTGGTTCACCCGCGCGGTCAGCTGGATCACCTCGGGCGGCACCGCCAGGAATGCTTCGTCGAAGCGACCGATCAACGGTACCGGCCATTCGGTCAGCCCGGCATTCTCCGCCAGCAACCCCTCATCCTCGACCAGCGTCAGGCCGGCACCCTGCGCCGCCATCTTGGCGCCGACCGCGATGATCGCCGCACGTTCGTCCTGATCGACGATCACATGGCATGCGCGCAGCTTCTCGACATAGTCCGCCGCCGACCCGATGGTGATCGCACCCGGATGATGGAAGCGATGGCCCAGCGTCACCGCCCCGCTCGTCACCCCCGCGACATCGCACGGCACCACGTCGCTGCCGAACAGCGCGACGATGCCCTGCAACGGCCGTACCCAACGTGGGGACTCCGGGCTGAGCGACGCCGCGCCCCAGCGCATCGACTTGGGCCACGGGAACGCCCGCACGATCGCCGGGATCGCAGCGGCCAGCACCGCCGCCGTCTCGCGCCCTGGCACCTCGGTCACCGCGAACAACACGCCGTCACGCTCGGTCAACGCCTCGCGCGTCAGCCCGGTCTTGCGCAAAAACCCTTCCAGCGCCTGCGGCGGGGCGGAGGCGCGCGGCCCCTTCACCTCTTCGCGCACCGGTTCGGTCCGCTCGGGCAGGTCATGCGCGATCAGCACCAGCCGCCGGGGCGTCGCATAGGTCGTGATCCGCCCCGCCGCGATTCCCGCCTTGCCCAGTTCGCCCGCGAACAGTTTCTGCAAATCTTCCCGCGCGCGGGCCTGCATCCGCGCCGGAATTTCCTCCGACCGCAGTTCGAGCAGGAAATCGGTCATGCCACCCACCCCGGATACTTCGCCTGCCACTGGGGCGTCTGCGTCTCGATGAACTTCGCGCAACTGGCCTTCGCCAGGTCGCGCACCCGCCCGATATAAGCCTGCCGCTCGGCGACGGAGATCACCCCGCGCGCGTTCAGAAGGTTGAAGACATGGCTCGCCTCGATCGCCTGTTCATAAGCCGCAATCGGCACGTCATTGGCCAGCGCATTCTCGCACTCGGCCGCCGCCTTTTTGAACAGGTCGAACAGAGCGTCGGTATCGGCGACCTCGAAATTCCATTTCGACATTTGCCGCTCGTTTTCGAGGAACACGTCGCCATAGGTGACGCCGGCATCGTTGAACGCCAGGTCGTACACGCTGTCCTTGTCCTGGATATACATGGCCAGCCGCTCCAACCCGTAGGTCAGCTCGCCCGCAACCGGCTTGCAGTCATACCCGCCCATCTGCTGAAAGTAAGTGAACTGGGTGACTTCCATCCCGTCGCACCATACTTCCCAGCCAAGGCCCCATGCCCCCAGCGTCGGCGATTCCCAGTCATCCTCGACGAAGCGGATGTCGTGCTGCGTGAAGTCGATCCCGATCGCCGCCAGCGACCCCAGATACAGTTCCTGCAAATCGGGCGGCGATGGCTTCAGGATCACCTGATACTGGTAATAATGCTGCAGCCGGTTGGGGTTCTCGCCATAGCGCCCGTCGGTCGGCCGGCGCGAAGGCTGGACGAACGCGGCATTCCACGGCTCCGGCCCCAACGCGCGCAGCGTAGTCGCCGGGTGGAACGTCCCCGCCCCCATTCGCATGTCATAGGGTTGCAGGATGACGCAGCCCCGATCGCTCCAATAGTCATGGAGCGTCAGGATCATTTTCTGGAAGCTGAGCGGGGCGGACATGGTTTCGCCTATCGGTGCAAGAGCCACCGCGCCTAGCCCTTGGGTGGAGCGCGGGTCAAGGTTGCCGCCGGGCGCTCCGCCCCGCTAAGCCGACGGAATGTTCGCCCGCCCGCTCCTCGCCCTCCTGTGCTGGCTGCTGCTGGCCAGTCCGATCGCGGCCCCGGCCGCGCTCGCCCCGGCTTTGTGGGTCGCGCGCGATGGCGACACGACCATCTGGCTGTTCGGCACGGTGCATCAGTTGCGTGCGGGTACGCCATGGCTGACCGGTCCGGTCGCGAAGGCGTTCGCCGAAAGCGACGTGCTGACCCTCGAAATCGCGCCGGTCACGCCCGAGGCAGTGACGCAGGCGCTGGTCGCGGTCACCCCGGTCAAACCGGCCCCGCTGCCGCCCGAACTCGACAGGCGGCTGCGCAAGCGCGCGCACGAACTCGGCTTTCCGGCACAAGCGTTCGACGCGACCGATCCTTGGTTCGCCGCCACCACGCTGGCCGCACAGCCGCTCGCCCGCGCCGGCTACAGCCCCGCCCCCGCCCCCGAAACGCTGCTGGCACGGCTCGCCGATCGCAGCGGCACCGCGATCGAGCCGCTGGAGACGCTCGACGGCCAGCTCGGCATCTTCGCCGCGCTGCCGCAACCGGCGCAGCGCGCGATGCTCACGCGCGTGCTCGACGATCCTGATCCGGTGCCGACGATGGACCGCATCGTCGCGGCATGGGGCCGAGGGGACGTCACCGCGCTCGACCGGTTGCTGGCGAACGACATGGATGCAGCCGGTCCCGCGGTGCGCGGCGCGCTTCTCGACCGGCGCAATGCGGCATGGGCACGGACGATCGGCAAGTGGACGCGCCAGCCCGGCACCCGCTTCGTCGCGGTCGGCGCGGGGCATCTGGCCGGGCCGGACAGCGTGCAGGCGCGGTTGCAGGCGATGGGGGTAGAGGTGCAGCGAGTTCAATGACGCCCCCACCCCCAACTCATCCCGTTTGGTTCGAGCAGCTTCGAGCGAAGTCGAGAAGAGGGACAGGTGAACCATGCCCCGCATGGTTCACCTGTCCCTCGTCGACAACGCCTCGTTCGTGCCACCCCCTTCTCGACTACGGTTCTCGACAAGCTCGAACCTGCGCTCGAAGCAAACGGATAGGGAAAGAAGCAAACGGGATCGGCTAACGGGAATTACCCCCCCACCTTGCCTTTCCCCCCGAACTCCCCTAAGGGCCCGCGCTTGCTCGTGCCGGGGTCATCCCTGGAGGCCCGGCCGCGCAAGACACACAAACACCGTTTCTAAGGAAGACATGATGAGCGACACGCTGCACCTGTCGGCCGAGACGCGCGATCGGGCAGGCAAGGGAGCCTCCCGTGCCCTGCGTCGCGATGGCCGCGTCCCCGCCGTGATCTATGGCAACAAGCAGGATCCGCAGGGCATCCACCTGAACGCCCGTGAACTCATGAAGCAGCTGATGACCGGCCACTTCATGAATTCGGTCATCATGGTCGACGTCGGTGGTACCAAGGTGCGCACGCTGGCCAAGGACGTCGCGTTCGACGTCGTCACCGACCAGCCGATCCATGTCGACTTCCTGCGCATCGCCAAGGACGCGACCGTGACCGTCGCCGTGCCGGTGGTGTTCACCAACGAAGACGACGCGCCCGGCATCAAGCGTGACGGCGGCGTGCTCAACGTCGTGACCCACGAGATCGAACTGACCGTCGAAGCGTCGAACATTCCGACCGAGATCGTCGTCGACCTGACCGGCCGCGAAGTCGGCGAATCGATCCACCTGTCGGACGTGACGCTGCCGAACGGCGCCGAAGCGACTGCCGAGGACAGCGTCACCGTCGCGACCATCACCCAGCCGACCACGCTGACCGCCGAGGACGAGGCGCTCGACGCCGAAGTCGCCGAAGCGCAGTCGGCCGAAGCCGCTGCCGAGGCCGACGAAGCCGGGGACAAGGCCGAGGGCTGATCCGCCCCGCCTGTCCGGCGTTACGAAGGAGCGGGATGGCCGAGGTCGTCCCGCTCCTTTGCGTTTGGGGGCTTTCCCGCTCCTCCCCATCGTCGTCCCCACGCAGGCGGGGATCCATAGACGCAACGCCTGCGCTTCTTTTCCCGACGCCGGCGCATATGGATTCCCCCATGCGCGAGACCTCTGCGAAAGTCCCTTCTTGTGCCCCGGCGAAGGTCGGGGCCCAGTTGGGGGGACGTCGGCAAGGTATGGAAAAGCCTTCCCAACTGGACCCCGGCCTTCGCCGGGGTACGGCAAATTTCAGGCGATCGAGCGACTTTCGCAGAGGTCTCGCCTACGCCCGAATGACTTTTATAGCGCCGACACCACCAATCCCGAAGGACCCAAGCGATGCAACTCTGGACCGGCCTCGGCAATCCCGGCCCGCAATATGCGATGCACCGCCACAATATCGGCTTCATGGCTGTCGACGCCATTGCCGAGGTCCACGGCTTCGCCGCGCCGAAACGCGCCTTCCAGGGCTGGATACAGGAAGGGCGCATCGGCACGCAGAAGATCCTGCTGCTGAAACCCGGCACCTACATGAACGAGAGCGGCCGTTCGGTCGGCGAAGCGATGCGCTTCTACAAGCTGACGCCCGCCGACGTCACCGTCTTCCACGACGAACTCGACCTCGCGCCGTTCAAGCTGAAGGTGAAGACCGGCGGCGGCCATGCCGGGCATAACGGCCTGCGCTCGACCGACGCGCATATCGGCCCCGACTTCCGCCGCATCCGCCTCGGCATCGGCCATCCGGGGCACAAGGACCGGGTCAGCCCCTATGTTCTCGGCAATTTCGCCAAGGCCGAACTGGACGACCTGACCGACCTGCTCGGCGCGGTCGCTGCCGAGGCGCCATGGCTGGCGGCGGGCGACGACGTCCGCTTCATGAACGAGGTCGCACGGCGGATGGGGTGAGGGGCGCTGCCGCCGCCTCGTCACTCCCGCGAAGGCGGGAATCCATTTACGCCAACGCCGCGGCGTCATCGCCGACGCCAGCGTCTATAGACGCCCGCCTTCGCGAGACCTCTGCAAAAGTTCCTCCTCCTACCCCGGCGAAGGCCGGGGCCCAGTTGGGGGACGTCGGTAAGGTACGGAAAAGCCTTCCCAACTGGAACTCGGCCTTCGCCGGGGTACGGCATTGTTCGGGCGACCAAGCGACATTCGCAAAGGTCTCGCCTTCGCGGGAGCGACGAGCGACACCGGGAGCACCCACTTCCGCAAGATCGGTCGAGCACCCCCACCCTTCCCGTGCGCATACACAAGTGCCACACAAGGAACGGACATGACGCCGGCACAGCGAAACTATCACGACCGCATGCGCCGCGCGCTCGACCATATCGACCGGCATCTCGACGACGAACTCGACCTTGCGACCGTCAGCGCGGTCGCGGCCTTCTCCAAATATCATTTCCACCGGCAATTCACCGCGTGCTTCGGCCTGTCGGTGCATCGCTATGTCCAACTCGCCCGGTTGAAGCGCGCTTCGTATCGACTCGTGTATCGCGATGCCGACCGGATCACCGACGTCGCGATCGACGCGGGCTATGACGCGCCCGACGCCTTTGCCCGCGCCTTCCGCAAGCGCTTCGGCCAGTCTCCATCCGATTTCCGTTCCGCGCCCGACTGGGCGCCATGGCGCGCGGCGCTCCTGCCGCTCAACGATCTGAGGAACCGAACGATGCAGCATTTCGCCTCCGTCACCGTCCGCGCCTTCCCCGCCACCCCGATCGCAGTCATGCCGCATGACGGCGACATGGCGGCGATCGGCGACACCATCCGCCGCTTCATCGTCTGGCGTCGCGCCAACCGCCTGTCGCCCGCCGACAGCCCAACCTTCAATATCTTCCACAGCGATCCCGCCGACCCGGCGGCGGGGCCAGTCCGCATCGACCTGTGCGTCGGCACTGATCGCACCTTTCCCGAAGGCGACGGCGTGACCCGGTCGGTCATCCCCGGCGGTCGCTGCGCAGTGCTGCGCGTGACCGAGCGCAGCGACGATCTGGAGGCCGCCGCCCTCCACCTCTACCGAGACTGGCTGCCGGACAGCGGAGAGGAACTGCGCGACTTCCCTTTATTCTGCCAGCGTATCAGCTTCTTCCCCGACGTGCCGGAGGCCGAAGCGATCACCGACCTGTTCCTCCCGTTACGCTAGCACGCGCAGGGTCGCAGGAGCGACCGCACCGATGCCGGCGAAACCGCTTTCCTACACACAGTGCGGTCGTCATGCTTTCCGGTCGCCAGTCTCTTCGCCCATCCCGTCACTGTCGTCCGGAGGAGATGGAATAGAAAGGCGACAAACATGGTACGAGTGTGAACTTCGTGAACTTTGGGCCCGACTTGCCCCGTCGCCGGCCGGTCCGGTAAGAGAATGACCATGCCCAAACCGTTGCAATGGCTCGCATTCTTGTTCCTGCTGCTGACCGGCACCGTTGCGCAGGCGGCGCCGCGCTGCGTCGCCGGTCCATCGGGAACGACACAGACGATCCCGATCGGGGGCGGCACGCGCTCGGCGCTGCTGCACCTGCCACGGAGCTTCGATCCGGCACGCCCCGCCCCGCTGGTCATCCTCCTCCACGGCAGCGGCGGCACCGGCGCGGCGATGCTGCGCGACTCGAATCTCGCCACGGCTTCGGACCAGCACGGCTTCGTCATCGCCGCCCCCGATGCCGGCATCCCGCATGACAAGGGCTTCGTCTGGAACATTCCCGGCGTGCCGACCGTCGCCGGCACCATCCCCGGCCCCGATGCCCCCGACGATGTCGCCTTCATCGGCGCCCTGATCGACCAGCTTGCAAGCGCCGGCTGCATCGATCCCAGCCGGGTCTATGCCACCGGCCTGTCTGGCGGCGGGCGGATGACGTCGTGGCTCGGCTGCGTCGCCGCCGACCGCTTCGCTGCCATCGCCCCGGTCGTCGGGCTGCGCGCCGGCAATCCGCTGGCCAGCGACCCTAGCCGTCCCGATCCGGCTAGCTGCCGCCCCTCGCGCCCCGTGCCGGTCATTGCCTTTGCCGGCGACGCCGACACCACCAACCCGATCCAGGGCGGCGGCGCGAAATACTGGTCCTACACCATGCACGCCGCCGAACAGCGCTGGGCCGCGCTCAACCGCTGCACCGCCGCTCCCATAACCCGCTGGGTCGCGGCAAAGGTCTATGAGGAACGCTACACCGCCTGCAGGAACGGCGCGGACGTGGTAGGGCGGGTGACCGTCGGCGGCGGGCATAGCTGGGTCGTCGACAACGACGCGCTCTGGGCGTTCCTGTCGCGGCATCGCCGCTGACCCTTCCCAAAGCGCGCCCGATCGGCCAAGCCGCCACCATGACCGTCCGCACCCTTTTCCCGACCCAGCTCTACGAAGCCGCCCTTGGCGACGAAGCGCTGGTCGCCGATCTCGACGCCTCGGTCCGCGCGCTAGCGGAAGAAGACCTGGCCGGCCGCCGCTGGTCGAAGGAGCATGGCTATCGCGGCTATACCTCCTACGCCTCCTTGAACGATCTGCCCTTGCGCGACCCGGTCTTCGCCGATCTGAAGCGCGTGCTCGACCGCCATGTCGCGAAGTTCGCCGCCGCCTGCGGCATGGAACTGGGTGGACGCAAGCTCAAGCTCGACAGCCTGTGGGTCAACCTGCTCAAGCCCGGCGGCGGCCATTCGGGGCATCTCCACCCGCACAGCGTGGTGTCGGGCACCGTCTATGTCGCGGTGCCCGACGGCGCGGGCGGCATCCGGTTCGAGGACCCGCGCCTGCCGATGCTGATGGCCGCCCCCACCCGCCCCGGCACGTTCGAAACGGTCGCGCCCCGGCCCGGCACGCTGCTGCTGTGGGAAAGCTGGCTGCGGCACGAGGTCATGCCGCACGCCGGCAAGGGCGAACGGATCAGCGTAAGCTTCAACTATCGCTGGTAGCTTTTGCAAAGCCCGGCCGCAGCCGCTAAGGGGCGGACTTTCCATCATCACCGGGATTGCGCCAAGTGGGTTTTCGCTGCGGTATCGTCGGCCTGCCGAATGTCGGCAAGTCCACCCTGTTCAACGCATTGACGCAGACACAGGCGGCGCAGGCGGCCAATTATCCCTTCTGCACGATCGAACCGAATGTCGGCAACGTCGCGGTCCCCGACCCGCGCCTCGACCAGCTGGCCGAGATCGCCGGATCGGCCAAGAAGATCGAAACGCAGCTCGCCTTCGTCGATATTGCCGGGCTGGTCCGTGGCGCGTCGAAGGGTGAAGGGTTGGGCAACCAGTTCCTCGGCAATATCCGCGAGGTCGATGCGATCGTGCATGTGCTGCGGTGTTTCGAAAACGATGATATCCAGCATGTCGACGACCGGGTCGATCCGATCGCCGACGCCGATACGGTCGAGACCGAGCTGATGCTCTCCGACCTCGAAAGCCTCGAAAAGCGCGTCCCCAACCTCGCCAAGAAGGGGCAGCAGGGCGACAAGGAAGCGAAGGTCGCCGCCGCCGTGCTCGGCCGTGCGCTCGACCTGCTGCGCGAAGGCAAGCCCGCCCGCCTGACCGAAATCAAGGACGAGGAAGAGGAGCGGCTGTTCGCGCAGGCACAGTTGCTGACCGCCAAGCCGGTCCTCTACGTCTGCAACGTCAACGAGGAAGACGCTGCCGAGGGCAACGAACTGTCGGCCAAGGTCTTTGCCAAGGCCAAGGCGGAAGGGGCCGAGGCGGTCGTCGTCTCTGCCGCGATCGAGGCCGATATCGCGACGATGGACCCCGCCGACCGCGCCGAATTCCTGTCCGACCTCGGCCTCGAGGAAACCGGCCTCGCCCGCGTCATCCGCGCCGGCTATTCGCTGCTCCACCTGCTCACCTTCTTCACGGTTGGCCCGAAGGAAGCCCGCGCCTGGACCGTGTCGGTCGGGGCCAAGGCACCGCAGGCGGCGGGCGAGATCCACAGCGATTTCGAACGCGGCTTCATCCGCGCCGAGACCATCGCCTTCGCCGACTATATCGCCTGCAAGGGCGAAAGCGGCGCCCGCGATGCCGGCAAGCTGCGCGCCGAGGGCAAGGAATATGTCGTGCAGGACGGCGACGTGATGCTGTTCCGTTTCAACGTCTGATCGCCCTCCGCATTCCCGTCACGCGCCGGCGATAGGGAGCTAGACATGCGTATCCCGACCCTGTTCGTCGCCTTGGCCGGCCTGTCGGGCTGCGTCGTCCATAGCGAGGCGGTCGCCCCACCGCCGGCCGCGGCGGTCACCGAGGCAAAGGCGCCGGTCACGATCCTGATCGGCGTCGACGGCGCCCGTCCCGACTATCTGTCACCCGCCATCGCGCCCAACTTGTCGCGGCTGGCGGCGGACGGCGTGTCGGCGTCGATGCAGCCGAGTTTCCCGACCAAGACCTTCCCGAATTTCTGGACGATCGCTACCGGCGTCCGCCCCGACAAGTCGGGCATCGTCGGCAACAGGATGGAGGACGCCGCTCGCCCCGGTGAAACCTTCACCATGGACAGCGACGACCCTTTCTGGTGGAACACCGCCAAGCCAATCTGGCTCGCTGCCGAGGAAGGCGGGGTGCGTAGCGCGACGCTGTTCTGGCCGGGCAGCGAGGTCGCGTGGGGCGGCACCGGGAAGGCCGATCACGGCGTCTATGCCGGCGGACGTCACGCATCGGACTGGCAGGCATTCAATCAGGCGATCACCGCCGAACAGCGCGTCGACGGCGTTATCGACTGGCTGCGGCGCCCGGCGGCGACCCGCCCGCGCTTCGTCACCGTCTATTTCGACGATGTCGACGTCGCCGGCCATGACCATGGCCCCGGCGCGCCCGAGACGCTGGCGGCGATGACCCGCGTCGATGCCGCAATCGGCCGGTTGCAGCGCGACCTGTCGGCGCTGGGTCAGCCCGCCAACCTCGTCGTCGTCGCCGACCATGGCATGGCCGCGATCGCCACCGACCGGGTCATTCCGTTCGACCGCATCGCGCCCGCCGGCAGCTACCGCCTGATCGAAACCGGCCCCTATGCCGCGGTCGAGCCGATGCCGGGGCAGCAAGCCGCACTCGCCGCCGCCCTCGCCGAGCCGCAACAGCACATGCAATGCTGGCCCAAGGCGCAGGTCCCGGCGCGGCTCCGCTACGGCACCAACCCGCGCGCGCCGTCCTTCCTGTGCCTTGCGGAGATTGGCTGGATGATCGCACCGACCGCTCCGACCCGCCCGGTCACCGGCGGGGCGCACGGCTATGACAACGCCGCGCCCGACATGCAGGCGCTGTTCGTCGCGGGCGGCCCTGCCTTTCGCTCGGGTGTGACGCTGCCACCATTCCGCAACATTGCCATTCACCCCCTGTTGCGCCGCATGCTCGGCCTGCCCGCAGACCCGTCGCTTGACGGCGATGACGGTATGGCGGGACGTGCGTTGCGATAACGCTTGCCAGCGGGCCGGTTTCGGCCTGAAATCCGCGCGATGCGCTATTTCGAGGACATCGCGGTCGGCGACACCGCCCGTTTCGGCTCCTACCCGGTCGATCGCGACGCGGTGATCGATTTCGCCCGGCAATATGATCCGCAGCCCTTCCACCTGTCCGACGACGCCGCCGCGCGGACCCATTTCGGGCGATTGGCGGCGAGCGGCTGGCATAGCTGTGCGATGACGATGGCGATGCTGGTCGAGCATTGGACCGCGCACCCCATCGCCAGCCTGGGAGCGGCAGGGATCGACGAACTGCGCTGGCGGCGACCGGTTTATCCGGGCGACACGCTGTCGTGCGAAACCGAAGTGCTGTCGGTGCGACCTTCGACCAGCCGTCCCGAAATGGGCAGCGTCGCGAGCCAGGTGACGGTGCGCAATCAGGACGATCAGGTCGTGCTGACGTTCATTTCGCAGGCGCTGATCGCGACCCGGTCCGGTAAGGACGCCGGTTAGGATCGCCGGCCAGCCGGGCCGAAACCGCAGGCGCTGCCACCACCACGCTATCGCCGAAGCCTCTCGACCGCCTTCGCCGAGTCACGGCAAGGGGCTGGACCCGGTTCCGATATCAAGGAAGGTTCGCCGTTCGTCCAGGTCACGGGCCTTTCGGATTCCTGCGACAGCCGCCTCAATCCGGGCGTCGTCCGCCCCGACCTGGTCCGCGTCCTTCCGCACCACGGAACCGGCCACCGCCCGGCCGAACCCCTTCCGGCCGATCGAAGCCCCGCACCGCCCCTGCCCCCTGTCGCGGCGACTGGCTCGACCCGCGCGGGACATTTTCGAACCCGCGTCGCCGCTCGAACCCCGGACGCGTCGCACTGCCCGGTGCAGCGTCGGCCTGGCCCGGAACGGGCGACTGGGTCGAGCCGCGGGGGACATATTGGAAGCCGCGCCGTTCGAACCCCTGGCGCGGCGGGTTACCCGGCAGGGCATCGCTCCGCCCGCGCCAGCCACCCGGACGCCCGGGCAGTGGCGACTGGCTGGAGCCGCGCGGCACATTCTCGAAACCCGGACGCCGGTCGAATCCCGGCCGGTCCCATCCGTCCCAGCGCGGCCGGTTGTCGCCCCATCCGCCGCGCCACTGGCCGCGCCGCTGCTGCCAGTAATAACGCTGGCGATCGTTCCAGCGGAACGGCCGACGATAGCGGTCATAGACGTAATAGCCGGTACCCGGATAATAATAGTCGCCGAACCATCCCCAATAGGGGTCGCCGAAGCCGGTGGTGTACGGGTCGTAATAGCCGCCATAGCCGCCATAGCCGCCCCCGCCATAATAGCCCGACCCGACGCCGACCCCCACGCCGCCATAGCCGAAATCGCCATAGGCGCAGGCCGATACGCCCGCCCCCGCCGCCAGTGCCAGCACGATCGCGCGCAGCCGATAGAACATGCGATTGCTCCTGCGGGTCGCTGAACGACGCGACGACGTCGCAGTGCCCGATGATGGATGATGGAACAAAACGATCGCGCGTTGCCAGCGGTTCCTGTCAGGCTCCGCCCGGTACGGTGCTTGCCCGGCGACCGGCAAACCGCCTAGAGCATCGCCATGCCGACCGCCGCCCTCGCCGCCCATTCGGGTGTCGCTCCTCCCCGCGAAGGCTTTGCCCTGTCCGACGTCGCGACCTTCGCCGCGTTCGTGTTCATGGTGGTGCTGGCACGGCGCGCGATCCGCAACCGTAAGCGCAAGGACTGACATGGACGCGTTCGACCGGCTCGAATCGGTAATCGCCAGCCGCATCGGCGGCGACCCCGCCTCATCCTATGTCGCGAAGCTTCACGCCCGCGGCACGGCCAAGATCGCGCAGAAGGTCGGCGAGGAAGCGGTCGAATGCGTCATCGCCGCTTGCCAGGACGACCGCAGCGGTCTGATCGGCGAAGCAGCCGACCTGATGTTTCACCTGACCGTGCTGCTCGCCGATCGCGGCATCACGCTGGACGACGTCCGCGCCGAACTGACCGCCCGCGAAGGCCGCTCCGGCATCGCCGAGAAGGCCGCCCGCCCCAAGGAGTGATTTGATGCCGATCGACGCCACCCAGGCTTACGACCCCGACAATATCTTCGCCCGGATCCTGCGCGGCGAGATTCCGGCCAAGCGGGTCTATGAGGACGAATTCGCCCTCGCCTTCCACGACATCGCCCCGCAGGCACCGGTCCATATCCTCGTCATTCCCAAGGGTGCCTATGTCTCGTGGGACGATTTTTCCGCGCACGGCAGCGACGTCGAAATCGCCGGTTTCGTGCGTGCGGTCGGACGGATCGCGCGCGACAACGGTCTGGTCGAACCCGGCTATCGCCTGCTGGCGAACATCGGCGGGCACGGCGGACAGGAGGTCCCGCACCTGCACGTCCACCTGTTCGGCGGAGCGCCGCTCGGACCGATGCCTTCACGATAGGACAGCTTTGTTGCACGAAAGGAATTGCACGGGCCGGATTTGCGGGTAGGTTTACGCCTTTGTAATCCGCGGCCCTCGGTAGAAGGCGCCGTGTTTGGGGGGCCTGCATGATTTTCGGCCGTATCAAGCCACTGGACGCGATTCTCGCGACCGCTGAAAAGAAATCGCTAACCCGCACCCTTGGTGCGTTTCAGCTGACCATGCTCGGCGTCGGTGCCATTATCGGCACCGGCATCTTCGTGCTGACGTCCGAAGCCGCGCAAAAGGCGGGACCGGGCATGATGGTCTCGTTCATCATCGCCGCAGTCGTCTGCGCGGTCGCGGCGCTGTGCTATTCCGAATTCGCATCGATGGTCCCGGTGTCGGGATCGGCCTATACCTACACCTATGCGGTGCTCGGCGAACTGCTGGCATGGATGGTCGGCTGGGCGCTGGTCCTCGAATATGCCGTCGCCGCATCGGCGGTGTCGGTCGGCTGGTCCGGCTATTTCGTCGGGCAGTTGCAGGGATGGTTCGGCATAACGCTGCCGACTGCGCTGATTACCGGGCCGTACGTGCCCGGCGGCTTCATCAACCTGCCCGCCGTTGCCATCGCGCTGCTCATCACCGGGCTGTTGATGCTCGGCACCAGCGAGAGCGCGAAGGTCAATGCGGTGCTTGTCGCGATCAAGGTGACGGCACTGACCGCGTTCATCATCCTTGCGCTGCCGGTCATGCGGATGGAGAATTTCGAACCCTTCGCCCCCAATGGCTGGGTCGGCAGCGAAGGGCAGGGCATTGTCGGTGCAGCGGCGTCAATCTTCTTCGCCTATGTCGGCTTCGACGCGGTTTCGACCGCAGCGGAGGAGACCAAGAACCCGCAACGCAACGTACCGCTGGGCCTTATCGGCAGCCTCGGCATCTGCACCCTGTTCTACATGCTGGTAGCGGCGGGCGCGATCGGTTCGCCGCTCGGGTCGCAGCCGGTGACATCGGCGCTTGGCGAATGGCTGGCCCCCGGTTCGACGGCACTCGGCGCACGCTGCACCGAACTGGCCGGCATGGGCAGCGAACCACTGGCCTGTTCGAAGGAAGCGTTGGCGCACGTCCTGCGCGAGATCGGCTATCTGAACATCGGCAACCTGATCGGCCTCGCTGCCTTCCTCGCGCTGCCGTCGGTCATCCTCGTGATGCTGTTCGGCCAGACCCGCATCTTCTTCACCATGTCGCGTGACGGCCTGCTGCCCGAGAAGCTGTCGGCGATCCACCCCAAGTGGAAGACGCCGCACGTCATCACCGCGATCACCGGTATCGGCGTGACCTTCGCTGCGGCGTTCCTGCCAGTGGGCAAGCTGGCCGACATTGCCAATGCGGGCACGTTGTTCGCCTTCTTCATGGTCGCGGTCGGCGTGCTGGTGCTGCGCAAGCGCGATCCGCATCGCCATCGCCCGTTCCGCACCCCCGCCGTTTGGCTGGTCGCACCAGCGACGATGATCGGGTGCGTCGGCCTGTTCCTGGCACTGCCGCCAGACGCCAAGCTGGTGCTGCCGGTATGGGGCGCGATCGGTCTAATCATCTATTTCGTCTATGGCTATCGCCGCAGCCATCTGGGTCGCGGGATCGTCGAGGTCGCGGAAATGGACGATCATCGCAGCACGCCCGGTTCGCACTGATCGAACCGGATGCAAACAAAGAGGGGGGAGGCCGAACCAGTCGGCCTCCCCCCTTTTCATTGTGTAGGGGTTCGCGGCGTTCAGCCGAGCTTTTCGACCATCAGCTTGGTCAGGTCGACTTCGGGCCGCGCGCCATAGTGCGAGATGATCTCGGCCGCACACAGCGCGCCGAGCTTCAGCGAGCGTTCGATGTCATAGCCATGCGACTGGCCGTGCAGAAAGCCGGCGGCGAACAGGTCGCCCGCGCCGGTCGTGTCGACGACACGTTCGATCGGCTGGGCGGGAACGCTGGTGCGCTGACCCCCGGTCACCGCGATCGCACCATGTTCGCCGCGGGTCACGACCAACACCGGCACCTGCGCGCTGACCTGATCGACCGCCGCGTCAAAATCCTCCTGCATAGCCAGCGCCAGCAACTCGCTCTCGTTGGCGAAGAGGATGTCCACCTGCCCCTCGGCGATCAGCGCGCGGAAGTCGTCGCCGTGGCGCGAAATGCAGAAGGTGTCCGACAGGGTGAAGGCGACCTTGCGCCCCGCATCGCGGGCGATGCGGATGCCGGCACGCATCGCGGCGCGCGGCTCCTCCGGATCCCACAAATAGCCTTCGAGATACAGGATCGCGCCGCTGGCGATCAGTTCGGCGTCGAGCGCGGCTTCGGGCAGGAATTGCGACGCGCCGAGAAAGGTGTTCATCGTCCGCTGCCCATCGGGCGTGACGAAGATCAGGCAGCGCGCGGTGGTCGGCTCGCCGGCGCGTGCCGCCGTGTCGAAGCGGACGCCCGCCGCGCGGATGTCGTGCGCGAACACCGCGCCCAGCTGATCATCGGCGACCTGCCCGATAAAGCCGGTCTTGCCGCCCAGCGCCGCGATGCCCGCGACGGTGTTCGCCGCCGACCCGCCCGACACTTCGCGGCCCGGACCCATTTTCGCATAGAGCGCATCGGCATCGGCGGGAGAAAAGACGAGCTGCATCGACCCCTTGGTCATGCCCTGGCTGGCCAGGAAGGCGTCGTCGGACTGCGCGAGAATATCGACGATGGCGTTGCCGATCGCGACGACGTCGAGCGTGGGTTGGGTCAAATAAGGTCTCCGAACAAGCGATCCGCCGCCAGCATAGGCGCGGACGTTGCCAGCGGCGTTAGCCAGCGGCGCGGGGGCAGGCAAGGCGTTGACGGCGGGCGGCGCGCCCCGCATCGTCCCGGACGATGATCGAGAGCTTTCTTCTGTCCGTAGGCCAACTCGGCGACCGCGCGTTCCTGCGCGTGCTGGCCAAGTCGCTGACGCTGACCCTTGTGCTCCTCGCCGCATTGGCGGCGGTGCTGGCATGGGCAGCGCACTGGCTGACCGCCGACTTCCTGCTGCTGGGCGACGATGCCGGTACGCTGGCGGCGGTGGCGGCGGCGATCGCCGCGATCGGAATCGCGTGGCTGTTGTTCCGCATCGTGGCGATCGCGGTCATCGGCCTGTTCGCCGACGAAGTGGTCGAAGCGGTCGAGGCGAAACATTATCCCGCCGCCCTCGCCACCGCACGGCCGGTACCGCTCGGCCGGTCGTTGCGCATGAGCGCGACGTCGGCGCTGCGCGCGCTGGCGGTCAATCTGTTCTTCCTGCCGCTCTATCTCGTGCTGCTGGCGACCGGGATTGGGACGGCGGCGGTGTTCTTCGTCGTCAATGGCTGGCTATTGGGTCGCGACCTGTTCGACATGGTCGCCGCCCGGCACCTGCCGCCATCCGCGATGCGCGCCGAACGGTCCGCCACGGGCGGGCGGCGCTTCGTGCTGGGGCTGGCCGGAACCGGATTGCTGCTTGTGCCGTTTGTGAATTTCGTTGCGCCCCTGATCGGCGCGGCGATGGCGACGCATCGGTTTCACCGGCGGCGCCCAAGGGGGGACGGACATGCGTAGCGGTTTCATCGCGGTCGCCGCAGGGCTGACCCTGTCGGCCTGTGCCGGGTCGACCGCGCCGGTCGTCCGCCAGAACGCCCTGCCCGTCCCGCCCAGACCGACCTATGGCACCGTCGGCCTCGAACGCGTGCTAGGGCAGAACGCCAATGCGCTGACCGGCCTGTTCGGCCAGCCGCAGCTCGACCTGACCGAAGGGGCAGGCCGCAAGCTGCAATTCGGATCGAACATCTGCGTGCTCGACGCCTATCTCTACCCGCCGCAGGACGGGGGCGTGCCGGTGGTCCGCCATATCGATTCGCGCCAGCGCAACGGCGCGCCGATCGACCGGGCGAGCTGCGTCGCCGCGCTGACCCGTCGCGAGGGCGGCCGCTGACCATCCTGCCAACCTTTCCCGCGCCGGCGCCCGCCGGCGCTCGCCCCCTGCCGGAGTGACAATATGAAGCAACTCGTAGCCTTCGACCTCGACGGAACCCTGGCCGAAAGCAAACAGCAACTGACCGAGGCGATGGGCGAAGCGCTGGCCGATCTGCTGGGCGTCGCGCATGTCGCGATCATCTCCGGCGGCGACTGGCCGCAATTCGAAAAGCAGGTCGCCAGCCGCCTGCCCGAACGCGCCGACCTGTCGCGGCTGTGGATGATGCCGACCAGCGGGACCAAGCTCTACACCCATGGCGATGGCCGCTGGAACACGGTCTATGCCGACCTGTTCGACGACGCGACCAAGGCGAAGATCCTCGCAGCGTTCGACGCGGCGCTAGAAGCGACCGGCTTCGTCCCCGAACAGACCTGGGGCGAGCGGATCGAGGATCGCGGCAGCCAGATCACCTTCTCGGCGCTCGGCCAGCAGGCGCCGATCGACGCCAAGGAACATTGGGACCCCAAGTTCGAGAAGCGCAAGATCATCCAGGCCGATCTGAAGCAGCGCCTGCCCGAGCTGTCGATCAACATGGGCGGCGCGACGTCGATCGACATCACCAAGGAAGGCGTCGACAAGGCGACCGGCCTTGCCAAGCTGGCCGATATCAGCGGCATCGCCACCGACGACATGCTGTTCATCGGCGACGCGATCTTCCCCGGCGGCAATGATTATGCGCCGAAGGCGGCGGGCATGGACACGGTCAAGATCCGCGACCCGCAGGAAACGCTGGCGGTGATCGAGGCGATCGTCGCCTGTCAGAAGTAACCGCGCTCCCCTGCCCCGCCGCGCGCGGGGCGGGGTTGGCGGCCCAAAGTTCACAAAGTTCACACTCGTGCAGCATTGCGCGGCGAGGCGCTTTCCCCCTGTCGACCGAGGTTTGAACGGACCTTTGAAAGAGCGCCGTCGACGATAGGATGAGCCGTTCGCTGTAGGAAAGCTGCGTAGCGGGGGCGGCTGATCCGCTATTTCCCGGCGGGCGGGCGGTAGAAGCGGGAGAGCGCATATTCGTTGCGCCCGCGATTGGTCTTCACCGCCAGCCGCTGCATCGCATCGCGCAGGCCGATGGTCGATAGCAGCAACTGCGCAGCGACGATCCCGCCGCGTAGCGTCAGTTTCTCGGCGAGCGAGCGGCGGGCGAGGTGCCGGGCGATGCGGTCGTCGCCCTGCAGCCAGTGGACGACCGCGGCGCGGGCGAGACCGCCGGCGATCTTCTTCGAACGCGGCATGTAATAGGGCGCAAGCACGCCATGCCGGTCGATGACGTCGGCCGATGCGTCGCGTGCCAAGGCGTCGACAAAGGCGTCATGGCCGATCGCCGAATAAAGTTCGTGTTCGGCAAACTTGGCCGCGGAGGCGTTGACGCCGTCGCGGAACAGGAAACGGCGGTACAATAGCCGGTCGACATAGCCGAAGTCGCCGATCCGGCTCATCCGCCGGAACAGGTCGGTGGCCTGTGCCACGCGGAAGAACGGGCGATAGCCGCCGGCGGCCAGATAGGCCGAGCGGCGGAACATCACTTCGCCGTGCGAGATGCCGAAGCCGGCGATCATCGGCCCCTTGCGGATCGCCTCGGCCGGCCGAATGACATAGCCCTTGCCGCCCTCCTCGACATTCTCGATCGCGCAGCCGACCGCGACGACGTCCAGGTGGGCGAGCAGGAAGTCGCGTTGCGCGCGGAGTCGGCCGGGCAGGCTTTCGTCGCCTGCACCATGGACCGCGATGAAGTCGGTGTCGGCCGCCGCGCAGGCCGCCGCCATCGTCGCGGTGAAGCCCCGGTTCGGTTGGGCGACGACGGTCAGGTTCGGCGCCGACAGCGCGCGCAGTTCGGCGAGCGTGTCGTCGCGCGATCCGTCGTCGATGGCGACGATCCGCACGTCCTCGCAATCCTGCGCGAGCAGCGATTCGATCGACGGGCGCACCCGGTGGGCGCGGTTGTGGAACACCGTGATGACCGTGATGCTCGCCATGGTCCGCCCCCTCCAAACGAAACGGGCCGCGCCTCCGGTCGGAGACGCGGCCCGCCCTAGCCATCAAGCGGCGCGCTTATGCGGCCAGCTTGCGCAGCACATATTGCAGGATGCCGCCGTTCAGGAAATATTCCAGTTCGTTGACGGTATCGATGCGACACTTGGTCAGGAAGGTTTCGGTCGTGCCGTCGGCGCGGACCATGATGACCTCGACGTCCTGACGCGGGCGCAGGCCGGCAACGCCCTGGATCGTGAAGGTTTCGTCGCCGGTCAGGCCGAGCGTCTGGCGGGTCACGCCTTCGGCGAACTGCAGTGGCAGCACGCCCATGCCGACAAGGTTCGAACGGTGGATACGCTCGAAGCTTTCGGTGATGACCGCGCGGACGCCGAGCAGGTTGGTGCCCTTCGCCGCCCAGTCACGCGACGAGCCGGTGCCATATTCCTTGCCGGCGATGACGACCAGCGGCGTGCCGTCGGCCTTGTGGCGCATGGCGGCGTCATAGATCGGCATGACTTCGCCGTCGTAGCGGCTCATGCCGCCTTCGACGCCGGGGACCATTTCGTTCTTGATGCGGATGTTGGCGAAGGTGCCACGCATCATGACATCGTGATTGCCGCGGCGGGCGCCGTAGCTGTTGAAGTCGCGGCGGCTAACCTGATGTTCTTGCAGGAAAGTTCCGGCCGGGCTGTCCGCCTTGATCGAACCGGCCGGCGAAATGTGGTCGGTGGTGATCGAGTCGCCGAGGATCGCCAGCGGCTTCGCCTCGATAATGTCCGCAGTCGGGTTCGGCGTCATCGTAAGCCCTTCGAAATAGGGCGGATTAGCGATGTAGGTGCTCGACGTCGGCCAGTTGTAGGTATCCGACCCCTCGACCGAGATGCCGGCCCAATGCTTGTCGCCGGCATAGACGTTGCCATAGCGCGAACGGAACATGCCGTCGTCGATGTTGGCGGCCATGAGGTCGGCGACCTCCTCGTTCGACGGCCAGATGTCCTTGAGATACACGTCCTGCCCGTCCGAGCCCTGCCCGATCGGGGTCGACACCATATCCTCGGTCACGGTGCCCTTCAGCGCATAGGCGACGACGAGCGGCGGCGAGGCGAGGAAGTTGGCGCGGACGTCGGCCGACACGCGGCCTTCGAAGTTGCGGTTGCCCGACAGGACCGAGGCGGCGACGATGTCGTTGCCGTTGATCGCCGCCGAAATCGGTGCCGCCAGCGGACCCGAATTGCCGATGCAGGTGGTGCAGCCATAGCCGACGAGGTTGAAGCCGACCGCGTCGAGATCCTGGGTCAGACCCGCCTTGTCGAGATAGTCGGTGACGACCTGCGAACCGGGCGCCAGCGAGGTCTTGACCCACGGCTTGGGCTTGAGGCCCAGCTTGTTCGCCTTGCGCGCGACGAGGCCGGCGGCGACCAGCACCGACGGGTTCGACGTGTTGGTGCAGCTGGTGATCGCGGCGATGACGACGTCGCCGTCGCCGATGTCGTGATTTTCACCTTCGACCGCGACGCGCTTCGGCGCGTCCTTCTTGTAGACCTTGGTCAGGTCGCCGTTGAACACGTCGTCGACGTTCGGCAGTTCGACGCGGTCCTGCGGACGCTTCGGCCCGGCGAGCGACGGCACGACGGTCGACATGTCGAGTTCGAGCGTGTCGGTGAAGATCGGGTCGACGGCATTCTCGTCGCGCCAGAAGCCATTGGCCTTGGCATAGGCTTCGGTCAGCGCGATCACTTCGGCCGGACGCGCGGTCAGGCGCATATAGTCGATCGTCTTGTCGTCGATCGGGAAGAAACCGCAGGTCGCGCCATATTCGGGCGCCATGTTGGCGATCGTCGCGCGATCGGCGAGCGTCATCGACGACAGGCCCGGACCGTAAAATTCGACGAAGCGGCCGACCACGCCCTTCGCGCGCAGCATCTGCGTGACGGTGAGCACGAGGTCGGTGGCGGTGATGCCTTCCTGCAGCTTGCCGGTCAGCTTGAATCCGACGACTTCGGGGATGAGCATCGACACCGGCTGACCCAGCATCGCCGCTTCCGCCTCGATGCCGCCCACGCCCCAGCCGAGAACGCCGAGGCCGTTGACCATCGTCGTGTGGCTGTCGGTACCGACCAGCGTGTCGGGATAGGCGATCGTGCCCGAACCGTCGGTCGATTCCGACGACCACACCGCCTGCGCGACATATTCGAGGTTCACCTGGTGGCAGATGCCGGTGCCAGGGGGAACGACCGAGAAATTGTCGAGCGCCTTCGAACCCCATTTCAGGAATTCATAGCGTTCGATGTTGCGCTGATATTCCAGCTCGACATTCTCTTCGGCAGCGGTCGGCGTGCCGAATTCGTCGACCATGACCGAGTGGTCGATGACGAGGTGGACGGGAACCTGCGGGTTGATCTTGCCCGCGTCGCCGCCGAGCTTGGTGATCGCATCGCGCATCGCCGCCAGATCGACGACGCAGGGAACGCCGGTGAAGTCCTGCATCAGCACACGTGCCGGGCGATACTGGATCTCGCGGTCCGAGCGGGCATCCTTCTGCCAGTCGACGATCGCCTGCGCATCCTCGGGCGTAACGGTCACGCCGTCCTCGAAGCGGAGCATGTTCTCGAGCAGCACCTTCATCGAGAAGGGCAGCCGCGACACGTCGCCGAGCTTTGCCGACGCCTTTGCCAGCGAATAGTAAGAATAGGTCTTGCCGCCGACATCGAGCGTGTCGCGGGTGCCGAGCGTGTCCTGGCCGATAGCGGTCATGCGGATCCTTCCCAGTTGGTCGCGGGCGGGATCGATCGGCCGGGGGCCGTCGACGTGCATGCCGCCGCGGGAGGTTATCGAGCTGTACCGGTGCGCCTTAGCAACCGTATAAAGCCGGGGGAAGTGGGTGAATCCGGTTCCGGGCCGGACGATCGCCGACTTTTAGTGCAACATAAATGCTTTCGCTTTGCAATAGCGATAATACCCGTTTTTGTCGGGGTAGAGCGGGGTTTGCGATCGCAAGCGGCCATCCTAACGCGCAGGCGAGCCCCCTGCGCAGGTCCCGATCATCAGCCTCATTGCGTACCCCCGCGCAGGCGGGGGTCCAGGACCTCAAACGCAAGCCCTTGTTTTGCGTGGCTCTGGACCCCCGCCTACGCGGGGGTACGGCAAATGTACTCTGACGCAGGGGACTTTTGCAAAGGTCTCGCGCGGGAAGGACGTTGCCAGTGGTTTCCGCTTTCCTACAAGCTGCATGTTCCCGTAACGTTCCATCATCATCAGGGAGGTCGGGGGATGACGGCATATCGGGTACGGCATGACGGGTGGACGCCACAGCGGCAGCGGGCGTTCCTGCGGGCGTTGAGCGAGACAGGGTCGGTGCGCGATGCTTGTGCGCGGGCGCAGATTTCGACGACGTCCGCCTATCGGATGCGCGACCGGTCGGTGGCGTTCGATCGGGCGTGGCGGCGCGCGCTGGCCAAGGTCGCGCCGACGATCGAACAGGCGGCATATGAACGCGCCGTGCTGGGGTGGGAGGAGCCGGTGTGGCATGGCGGCAAGGTCGTCGGGCATCGGCGGCGCTATTCGGACAGCCTGTTGCGGTTACTGGTGACGCGCGGCATCGGCGATGGGCGGCGGGACGACGGGGAGCCGGTTATCGCGCATATGGCGACACAGGCGGAAACCGACGCCATGTTGATTGCCAACATCAAGGCAGCGAGACGTCGGATGGAGGCCGAAGCCGTACGGAAAGCCTTGCCTGCGCCCGCCCCTGCCGCCACCAGCGGCGCGGAACAGCAGGGGAATGGCGATGCAGGTGACGCGGATCGGGGGGCGGCGGGTCGCGTTCGTCATGGCGACGGACCACGAATATGGACCCTGTCTGGCTGAACGCTTCGTGCCGCTCATCACCGGGGTCGGGCCGGTCGAGGCGGCGATCGGGACCACGCAGGCGCTGGCGGGAATGGCGGAGTTGCCCGAGCTGGTCGTGTCGATCGGATCGGCGGGGTCGCGGCGACTGCCGCTCGGGTCGATCTGGCAGGTGGCCAGCGTGTCGTGGCGCGACATGGATGCGACGCGGATCGGCGTGGCGAAGGGCGTGACGCCGTTTTCGGATCATCCCGCCGAGATGCCACTGGCGACGCCGCTCGACTGGCCGGTGGCGCGACTGTCGACGGGGGCGAATATCGTCGGCGGCAGCTACTATGATGCGATCGACGCGGATATGGTCGACATGGAGACGTTCGCGGTGCTGCGCGCGTGCCAGCGTTTCGGGGTGCCGGTGATGGGGCTGCGCGGCGTGTCCGATGGGCCGGGCGAGTTGGAGGCGCTGGGCGGGTGGACGGCGATGCTGGGGGTGCTCGACGAACGGCTGGCGGTGGCGGTGGATCGGTTGGGGTAGGAAGAGAAGAAAATTGGTTCGCGCAGAGGCGCGGAGGCGCGGAGAGGTTGTGTTTCCGGAGAGAGCACCCGCGCCAGCGGGCCTTTGAGCCTGCCGCTCCCGAGAGAAGCGCCTCCCGATCGCAGCCGCTTTGCCCCGGGTGCAACTCCTCTGCGCCTCCGCGCCTCTGCGCGAAAACCTTCTTCGCGCCTAAGCCCGGTCGAGGAACACCACGCCTGGCACCTTCAGCCGCGCCGGGGTCGGGCGGATCGGGCCGTCGACGGTGACGGTGAACACCGCCACGTCGCCGCTGCGTTCGTTGGCGACCAGCAACTGGCCGCTATCCTCGATCAGCAGGAAGAAGCGCGGCCAGTTGCCGCCGCAGTCGATATGCTGGGCGAGCGTCGCGGTGCCGTCCTCGGCAAGGTCGAACATGGCGATGCTGTTGTGACCGCGGTTCGAGGCGTAGAGGCGGCGGCCGGCGCTGTCGATCGCGATATGCGCGGCCTGCGACTGACCTTCCCAGCCGGGCGGGAGCAGCGAGGTGGTGGCGCGGGTGGTGAAGCTGCCATCGGCCTGCGCGTCGAGCGTGACCAGCGTGTTGGCGAGTTCGGTGACGACGTAACCGATCGGCAGCGTCGGGTGATAGGCCATGTGGCGCGGGCCGGCCCCGGCGGGGGCGCGCCACGCGACGACCGGATCGCCGATCTCGCCGCTCTCGAGCGGATAGGCGAAGATCGTGTCGGCGCCGAGGTCGACCGAATGGCAGAAGCGATCGTTCGGGGTGAAGCCGACCCAATGCGCGTGGGGGGCGCTCTGCCGATCCTTGTTGGGGCCGGTGCCCTTGTGCTGGCGGACGATCGGCGGTTGGGGCAGGCCGGCGGCGAGCGGATAGAGCGCGACGGTTCCGGAAGAATAGTTTGCGACGGCGAGCAGGTTGCCGCGATGGTTGAGCGCGACATGGCAGGGATCGTCACCGCCGCTCGGCAGATCGGCGAGGATGCGACCGTCGCGATCGGTGGCGATCAGCCGCCCGGCCGCCGATTCACGGACCAGATAGCGCATCGACCCGCGGCCGACGCCGAACGAGATGTCCTTGAGCGCGGGGTCGGCGGCGCCGACGCTCCAGCCGCGACCGCGCGCGGGCAGCTTGTAGAGCCCCTGCCCGCCCGGCCGGGCATAGGTGCCGGCGATCAGATCCATCCCGCCCCGCTGGGCGCGGGCGGGGACGGCGGCGAGCGTGGCGGTGGCGGCCATGCCGGCCAGGAGCGTGCGTCGGGTGGTCATCCCGACGCTATGCCCGTGGCCGGTCGTGCGCGCAATCAGGCGGCGGCGAACACGCCGCAGGCGATGCGACCGCCCGAATTGCCCGACGGGTCGGTCTTATAGTCATCGGCATTGGCATGGATGACGAAGGCCGAACCATCGGCGTCGAGCATCCCGTCGATCGTGCCGGCGGGCAGCATGATCGTGACCGATCCGGTGCCGTCGGCGCCGATGGTCAGATTGGGTGCGTCGCCGGCATGGGGGCCTGCCGGATTGCTCGTGCCGTGCTGCTTGGACGTGGGGTTCCAATGGCCGCCGGCGGTGGTGAAATCGGGCGCGTCGCAGCGGCCGGTGGTGTGGACATGCGCGCCGTGGATGCCGACGGGCATGCCGCGCGCATCGATGCGGATCTGGATGCCGCCATTCATTTCGGTCGCGGTGACGGTGCCGACATCGGCGCCGGTCGCGGTGCGCAGCGGTGCGGTGGCGCTGCGGCCGGCGGTGGCGCCGGCTCCGGTGGTGGTGGTGCAGCCGGCGAGCGCGGTGGCGGCAAGGGCGGTCAGGATGGTGGCACGCAGCATGGTCGCAGTCCCCTTTGATCTGGTGACGGAATGATCGGAGATGGTCGGCGGTTCCTTTATTGCGGCATCGCGCCGGCGAGCAGCAGCGGGTCGATGCGCGCGTCGTGCCACTTCATGCCCCAGTGGAGATGCGGGCCGGTGGCGCGGCCGGTGGCGCCGATGGCGCCGACGACCTGGCCCTGGGCGACGCGGTCGCCGGGCTTCACGTCGATGCGCGAGAGGTGGAGGAAGGCGCTGTTCAACCCCATGCCGTGGTCGATCATCAGCAAATTGCCTTCGAGGGTGAAGGGCGTGGACGCAGCGAGGATGACGACGCCATCGGCGGGCGCGGCAACGGGGGTGCCGGTCGGACGGGCGACGTCGACGCCGGAATGATAGGCGCCGGGTTCGCCGGCATAGATGCGCTGCGACCCGAACAGGCCGGAGATGCGGCCGCTGGCGGGCCAGACGAAGCGCTGCCGCCAGCCCTGCGCGTCGCTCGCCTTGTCACGGGCGGCGGCGATCTGCGCCAGTTCGGGGGCGCGGCGGCGCTGAAATTCGGCGGAGGGTTGCGACACGCGCGGCAGGGTCGGCAGCCGCTCGATCCGCCATGCGCGCGGGGCGATGGCGAGAGTGCGGACCAGCGGGCGGCCATCGGGCAACGTCGCGAGGAGCGTGGCGGCGGGGCCGGCGTCGCGATCGAACGCGATCAGGAACGCGCCGTCGGGGGCGACGGCGACCGGCTGTCCGTTCAGGGTCAGCGTCGTGCCGGGCGGGACCCGTCCGGTCATCGCCGCGCCCTGCCCCGGCGTGCCGTCGAGTGTGATCGCGGGCTGCGCCGCCAGCAGCAGCGCGGCGGCGAGCGCGATCACAGCGGGGCCAGCGCCTTTGTCGATGCTTCGGCGTCGACATAGGCTTCCTGCCGATCCGCGCTCCAGTAGCGCAGTTCGTCGAGCGGGATGCGCGCGCCGGTGACCGCGCAGGTCACGAAGTCGCCATCGACCAGCACCCGGAAATTATTGGTTAGATATTGCAGCTTCGCGGGGCGGCTTTCGGATTTCAGCATCGGGTCCGGTTCTACAGCAAGGTGGGTTGGGTCGGTTCGACATAGGCGCGGCCGGGGGTGCGCTCAACCTTCGCCTCGAGCATGCCGTCGCCGAAATGGAGCTGCAGCGCGCCTGCCGAGCGGGCTTCGGCGGCGGAGGTGACCGTCTTGCCGCTGGTGCGGGCGGTGACGCGGACATAGCCTTTCTGCAGCAGATTGTCGGGATCGACCTGCGCCAGCATCCGCGCCGTCCCCTCGAACTGCGCGCGCGCCTGTGCCAGCCGCTGGGTAAGCATCGCTGGGCGGAGCGCATGGCCGTGGCGGTCGAGATTGCGGCGCGCGGTCGCGACGCGGCGTTCGAGCGCCAGCGACAGGCGGGCGGCGACGTCGTCGAGCCGCTGACGCTGCGGCCCAAGCAACGCGTCGCGGCGGGGCATCACGCGGACCAGCGCCGCCAGTTGCTCGCTGCCGCGCTGGTGATAGCGGCGGACGATGCGCTGGGTGCGCAGCGACAGGGTA
Source organism: Sphingomonas lacusdianchii (assembly GCF_022664395.1). GTDB lineage: Bacteria > Pseudomonadota > Alphaproteobacteria > Sphingomonadales > Sphingomonadaceae > Sphingomonas > Sphingomonas lacusdianchii. Next base: position 67,865 of record NZ_JAKRET010000006.1, read on the forward strand.
GCGATATTGTGGGCCAGTTCGGCGCGGACCGGCACCGCGATCTCGGCGGCGGCGGTCGGGGTCGGCGCGCGCAGGTCGGCGGCGTGATCGCACAGCGTCGTATCGGTTTCGTGACCGACCGCCGAGATGACCGGGATCGGCGAGGCGGCGACGGCGCGGACGACGATCTCCTCGTTGAACGACCACAGATCCTCGATCGACCCGCCGCCGCGCGCGACGATCAGCAGGTCGGGGCGGCGGACCGGACCGTCCTCCGGCAACGTCCCGAACCCTTGGACCGCCCGCGCGATCTCCGCGGCCGAGCCTTCGCCCTGGACCTTGACCGGCCAGACGATGACATGGGTCGGGCAGCGATCCTCCAGCCGGTGCAAGATGTCGCGGATCACTGCGCCGGTCGGCGAGGTGACGATGCCGATGGTGCGCGGCAGGAATGGCAGGCGGCGTTTCTTCGCCGGGTCGAACAGCCCCTCCCCCGCCAGCTTCGCCTTCAATTTCTCGAGCAGCGCCATCAGCGCGCCTTCGCCCGCCAGTTCCATCCGGTCGATCACGATCTGGTAGCGCGAACGGCCGGGATAGGTGGTCAGCTTGCCGCTGGCGATCACCTCGACCCCGTCCTGCGGGGTGAACGGCAGGCTGCCCGCCGATCCGCGCCACATCACCCCGTCGATCAGCGCCGAATCGTCCTTCAGGCACAGATAGACATGGCCCGACGATGCGCGCTTATAGCCCGAAATCTCGCCGCGCAGGCGGACGCGGCCGAATTCGCCCTCGACCATGCGTTTGAGGCGACCGGCCAGTTCGGACACGCTTTCGGGCGCGGCGTTGTCGCCGGGCTGTTGCTCGGCTACGAGCCGGCTCGACTGAAAACCGGGGAAGCGATCGTCCATGAATGTCCTGTTGATCGGATCGGGTGGGCGCGAACATGCGCTGGCGTGGAAGCTGGCGCGTTCGCCGCTCCTAGGTACGCTTTATGCCGCACCGGGCAACCCCGGCATCGCGCAAGTCGCCACGCTGGTGCCGCTCGACGTCGCCGATCACGCCGCGGTGGTGCGCTTCTGCGTCGAACGGGCGGTCAAGCTGGTGGTGGTCGGACCGGAAGCGCCGCTGGTTGCGGGGCTGGCCGACGATCTGCGCAGCAGCGGCATCGCGACCTTCGGCCCGTCGGCCGCGGCGGCGCAGCTCGAAGGATCGAAGGGGTACACCAAGGATTTGTGCCGCGAGGCCGATATCCCGACCGCCGGCTATGTCCGCGTCACCGATCTCGATAGCGCGATCGCCGCCCTCTCCCCCTTTTCGCTTCCCGTCGTCATCAAGGCCGACGGGCTGGCGGCGGGCAAGGGCGTGACGATCGCCATGGACCGGACCGAAGCGGAGGACGCACTGGCCGCGATCTTCGAGAAGCCCGGCGGCGAGGCGGTGATCGAGGAATTCCTGGCGGGTGAGGAAGCCAGCCTGTTCGTGCTGACCGATGGCGTGTCGCTGATGCCGTTCGGATCGGCGCAGGACCATAAGCGCGTCGGCGACGGCGATACCGGTCCGAATACCGGCGGCATGGGCGCCTATTCGCCCGCGCCGGTGCTAACCCCCGAACTGGAGCGGCTGGCGATCGATACCATCGTCCGCCCGACCGTCGCGGCGATGGCGGCGCGCGGCACGCCCTATTCGGGGGTGCTTTATGCCGGGCTGATGCTGACCGAGCGCGGCCCCAAGCTGATCGAATATAATGCGCGGTTCGGCGATCCCGAATGCCAGGTGCTGATGGCGCGGCTCGACAGCGACCTGTTGCCGCTGTTGCTGGCGGTGGCCGAAGGGCGGCTGGCCGAGGCGGAAGCGCCGGTCTTTTCGAGCGATAGCGCGCTGACGGTGGTCATGGCCGCGCCGGGATATCCCGGCACGCCCGAGACCGGCCGTCCGATCGGCGGCATCGATGCGGCGGAAGCGGCGGGCACGACCGTGTTCCATGCCGGAACCCGGATGGGCGATGCGGGCGTTGTCACCGCCGGAGGCCGGGTGCTGGCCGTCACCGCGCGCGGGGCGACCGTCACCACCGCACAGGCCGCGGCGTATCGCGGTGTCGATGCGCTCGACTTTCCGGGCTTCTGCCGCCGCGACATCGGCTGGCGCGAAGTCGCACGTGAGAATGAGAACAGGCAGGATTGAACCATGCAGGATAGCGGTACGACCCCGTTGCAATCGCCGGGATTTCTGGGCGCGCTGACCACGGTGCATTTCGTCATCATCGCCATCCTGGCGGTGCTGGCGATCATCGGCATCCTGTATGGCATGAAGCTGTCGCGCGAACGACGGGCGGCGACGCGCGAACTGGAGGATGCGGGGCATCTGGAGCGGACCGGCGATGCGCCGAGCGAACCGGTTGCGCCGCCCGCGCCGACGCGGGTCGAACCGGTGGCGCCGGTCGTGCAGGAACCGGTCGCGCCGGTCGTAGAGGAACCGGTCGCGCAGGGCATGCCGGAACCCGTCACGACGCCGCTGGAACAATCGGTCGTCCCGCCGGAACCGCCCATCGTTGCCGCCGAACCCGCCCGGGCGCCCTTCGTCGAGACCGCCGCGCCGGTGGTGCCGGCCACGCCGGCGGGTACCGATCTGACGCGATTGAAGGGGCTGGGTCCGAAGGTCGCGGCGATGCTGGTCGAACAGGGCATTCCCGATATCGCGACGCTGGCACGGTTGCAGCCGGGCGAGGCGGACGCGGTGGCGGCACGGCTCGGGACCTTCGCGCCGCGCTTGGCGAAGGATCGCTGGGTCGAACAAGCGCGCTATCTGGCGGCGGGCGATATCGCCGGGTTCGAGGCGGTGTTCGGGAAATTGTGACGGGGGAGCGCGACAGATCGTGACGATTCGTCAGCGCGATCGTGCGAATGCCGGCTTGCGCCGAGACGGTCGCCGTTCCAGCCGCCGTTTCGCCGCCAGCACGACGAACAATATCGCCGGCCAGAACACCGAATAGGTAAAGTCGGCCATGGTATCGGGCCAGCGCCACGACCCGAAATTCAGCCGGTTCAGCACCTCGTTCGCCGTCGCGACGAGGACGACGATCAGCAACGGGACCGGATGCGACAGCGGATAGCGGGTAATGAGCCGCGCGAGAATCAGCACGGCCATGCCGGCATGAATGTGCAACACCGGGTCCGACGCATCGGTGTTGTCGCGGATCCACTGTACCAGCGCCGCATATTCCGATGAAATCTGCATGACCGGAAACTACCATCCGGCCATATTGCAACGCAACATCCGCATCGCGTCGCAGCATCGTCCAAAGGTCGACTTGCCTTGTTCGGCCAACAGCTTGCCGATCTTGCTCCCGTCGATATCGATGATCGTAACTGGCTAATCCCACTACGGAAAACCGGCTCACGATGGAAAGCGGCAAATCGCGCCCAAGGGGTTTTAGTGAACGGGGATATGCCGCCTGACGGCATCAACCAGATCGTCGAGCGTTCGGTCCGTTCCAATCGTGTTCAGTGCGACGTCGCCATAGCCCATGGATTTGGACAGCGCTGCGCCGCGCACGGCGAAGCGGGTGCGGAATTCCGGTTGCCGGTTTAGCCAGAGACACAGATACCGTTGCCGTCCCTGCCGAAGCACTTCGGCATGGCGTATCTCCTGCCATGCGATCAGGTCGTCGCTCCACGCGCGCCAGCATATACCGTGTCCCGAAACCTCGATCTCGATTCCGCGACCGCGGCGCAAGCGGCCGAGGACGATCAGGCCGACCGCTCCGAACCCCAGAATGGCCACCAGCCCGACCACGCCGAATATCACGTCGCCGTCTATGATCATCAGAACGCCGATCGCGGCGAACAGGAGTGGCAGAATTAGAAGGCCGAGCAATCGCAGAGGTGAGGATCGCGCAACCCACATCCGCTACTCGACCTGTTCGACCAACAGCTTGTCGATCTTGCGCCCGTCCATGTCGACGATTTCGAAGCGCCAGCCCTGTTCGGTGAAATGCTCGCCCTCGGTCGGAAGATGCTTGAGGATGGCGAGCGCGAGGCCGGCGACGGTCGCATAGTCGCGGTCCTCGGGCAGGTCGATGCCGATGCGTTCGGCAAGCTGGTCGGCCGGGGTCTGGCCCGAGACCAGCAGCGACCCGTCGTCACGGCGCACGATATGCGGGTGATCGCCCTCCTCCGCGTCCGATGCGAAATCGCCGGCGATCGCGCGCAGCAGGTCGGCGGGGGTCACGATCCCTTCGAAATGGCCATATTCGTCGTGGACAAGGCCCATCGGCACGGCGGCGCGGCGGATCGCCTGCAGCGCGTCCATCGCGTCGACCTGATCGGGCAGCACCGGCGCTTCGTGGAGCAACGTGCGCAGGTCGAGCGGTTCGCCCCGGCACAGCGCCGCGACGATATCGCGCGCCTGCACCACGCCGATCACCGCGTCGACCGATCCTTCGGCAATCGGCAGGCGGGTGTGCGGCGTCGCCGCCATCGCCGCGCGGATGCCGGCTTCGTCGAGGGTGACGTCGAGCCATTCGACCTCGGTGCGTGGCGTCATGACCTCGCGCACCGGGCGGTCGGCGAGGCGGACGACGCCCGAGATGATCGAGCGTTCATGTTCCTCGATCACGCCCGATTTGCTGGCTTCGGCGACCAGCAGGTGCAGTTCCTCCGCCGTCACCCGGTTTTCGGACTCACGGTTCATGCGCAGCAGCTTGAAGATCAGCGACGACGTCGTGTCGAGCAGCCAGACGAACGGCGCGGTGATCCGCGACAGCCACAGCATCGGCAGTGCGACCAGCACCGCGATCGGCTCCGGGCTGCGCAATGCGAACTGCTTGGGCACCAGTTCGCCGATGACGAGGCTGGCGAAGGTGGTCACGCCGATCACCACGCCGAAGCCGACATTCTCGGCCAGCGAGGGCGGCAGGCCGAGCAGCACCATCCGTTCGCCGACCGGCCCGCCGAGGCTGGCCCCCGAATAGGCGCCCGACAGGATGCCGATGAGGGTGATGCCGATCTGGACGGTCGACAGGAACTTGCCGGGATCGTCGGCCAGTCGCATCGCGGTGGCGGCACCGCGCCCGCCGGCGCGCGCCAGTCCCTCCAGCCGGGCCTTGCGCGCGGACACGATGGCGAGTTCGGACATGGCGAACACGCCGTTCAACGCCACCAGCGCGAGGATGATGACGACGTCGAACCAGGGGAAGGGTGAGAGAGGTTCCATCGAACTGACCCACCCATGCCGCAATGCCGCGTCCGGCACAACCGGCGAGTCGTGCCCGCGACACGATTTGATGAACGCATCGGTCAGCGTCCGTTCAAAACGGTTGCGGAACAACGACCCGCCTGCCCGGTTTTCCCGGGCGACGATGAAATCGAATACCATGGAGGATATGATGGCGGCTCGTTCGAAAATGTGGGTGGCCGGCGCGCTGTCGGCGGCGATGCTGACCTCGGCCTGCGTCACCGACCCCGAAACCGGGCAGCGCAGCATCTCGCGCGCGGCGATCGGCGGCATCGGCGGCGCGGTCGGCGGCTATCTGCTCGGCGACCTCGTCGGCGGCCGGCGCGACCGCACCGAAAAGATCCTCGGTGCGGGCATCGGCGGTTTGGCCGGGGCCGGCATCGGCGCCTATATGGACAAGCAGGAGCGCGACCTGCGCGCCCGCACCGCCGGCACCGATGTCGAAGTGACGCGGCGTGGCGACGATCTGGTGCTGAACATGCCCTCGGGCATCACCTTCGCGACCGACAGTGCCAATGTGCAGCCGCAGTTCCGGCCGACGCTGGATCAGGTGGCGGACGTGCTGAAGGAATATAACCAGACCTATATCGACGTGTACGGCCATACCGATTCGACGGGATCGGACGCGTACAACCAGACGCTGTCGGAACGTCGTGCGGGAGCCGTCGCGAGCTATCTGACCAGCCAGGGCGTGCAATCGGCGCGGATCGGCACGCGCGGCTTCGGCGAGACGCAGCCGATCGCGTCGAACGAAACCGAGGAAGGCCGGTCGGAAAACCGGCGGGTCGAGATCAAGATCGTGCCGATCGCGCAGAACGACCTGCGCTAGATCCTGATCCGGCAAAGCCGGATAGGAGCGGTGCCGGCCCGCTCCCCCTCCCGACCACCCACAGTGTATCCTGAATGGGTGGCCGGGTGGGGGAGCGGGCCGGCACCGCATTGATCCAGCCTTGCTGGATCCGCCTCAGCATCGCCGCTGCCCGAAAAAGTCGCGGAGCAGCGCCGCGGCCTCGACCTCGCCGATCCCCGAATAGATGTCGGGGCGGTGGTGGCAGGTCGGCTGCCCGAAGAAGCGCGGGCCATGGGCGACCGCCCCGCCCTTCGGATCATCGGCGCCATAATAGAGCCGGGCGATGCGAGCATGGGCGATGGCCCCGGCGCACATCGCACAGGGTTCGAGCGTGACCCAAAGGTCGCAGTCTTCCAACCGGTCGCGTCCCAGCGCCTGCGCAGCCGCGCGGATTGCGAGCATCTCGGCATGGGCGGTCGGGTCGTTCAGCGTGCGCGGCGCGTTGGCGGCGGTCGCGATCACCCTGCCCTGTCGCAGCACGACCGCGCCGACCGGCACCTCGCCGGCGTCGGCCGCGGCACGGGCGGCGGCGAGCGCCGCCTGCATGGGGGATGCGTCGAACATCGCGCATCCCCTTGCCAGCCGGGACCGGCGGCGGCCAGCGGGTTATTGCGCGTTGGCGGGACGCTCGACCTTGATCGCGGGCACCTCGACCGTGCGGTTGACGGTGCCGACATCGACCCGGCCGACATCGACGTCGAACTTCGGCGCCTGCCCGCCCTCGAGCCTGACCTGCGGCATCGAGGCCGGGCGCGTCTGGTCGATGCCGATGAAACCAAAGGCCATCAGGGCGGCAACGATCAGCGCCGCGACGCCCAGCAGAACCAATATTGCGCGCATTCCGCCACTCCCTTGCGACTTGCCACTATCCGAATCGATGGCGTAACAACGCGGCGGCGGCGGCGAGGGTTGCACGCGCGGCGGACGGTTGACGTCCGCGCCGTTCGACGCTATCCGCGCCGTCTTTCCGGGGCATGTGTCCCGACACAGAATCAGGATCAACATCATGTCGCGCATCTGCGAGCTGACCGGCAAGGGCCGGCAGGTGGGTCACAATGTTTCCCACGCCAACAACAAGACCAAGCGCACCTTCCTGCCGAACCTGCAGAATGTGACGCTGATGTCGGAAGCGCTGGAGCGGTCGATCCGCCTGCGCGTGTCGACGCACGGCCTGCGCTCGGTCGAGCATGTCGGCGGCCTCGACAACTGGCTGCTCAAGACCCGCGACGACGACCTGTCGCTGCGCGCCCGTCGCCTGAAGCGCGACGTCGCGAAGAAGGTTGCCACCGCCGCATAAGCGGTTCGGGTGACGCGAGATATGCCCCCGGCGCCCCAGCGGCGCCGGGGGTTTTGTCGTCGATGACGGCGGGGCGCGTTCGGGAATGGCCGTCAAGGTGCGCCTGACACGCCGGGGCCGAGGTCATCGGCTTAGACCGTTGCTTCGCTTGGCTCCGGGCCCCCGCCTGCGCGCGGGCACTATGGGGTCAGCGGCGGTTCCGCTTCGGCTTCGGCTTCCACGACTCGGGCAGCGGGCCGACCGCGAATTTCAGCAGCAGCGAGCGTTGCAGCATCGATTGGTTGTCGTCGGTCGCCAGCCACAGGATCAGGCGGCCGTTTTCGCGGGTGAGAGCCATCGCCTCGAAATTGTCGTGCAACGTCGGCGGAGCGAGCCGGGCGAGCGTACGGCCGCGTAGCGACTGGTCGGGACGGACGCCGCGGATGTCGACGAGTTCGATGCCGGTGGTGAAGAAGTCCTTCAGCCGCGTCCGGCGGGTCAGCACCAGCAGCCGCCCGTCGGGCAATTGCACCGCGTCGGTGTTCACGAAACTGGCGGGCGGCGCGTAGCGGAAGCCGTAGCGCGGCGTCCGCGGATCGGTAGGATCGCCGAGGAAGCGGATCGCGCTGTAGCCGCGCCGCCCCTTCTTGCCGTTGCTTTCGCTAAGCACGATCACGCTGCCGTCGTGCAGTTGCGCCATCGCCTCCGCACCGCTGTTCGCCGACCATTCGGCCATGAGGCGCGGGGCGGCATGCGATAGCGGACGCGACAGGTCGGCGTTGAAGCGCCAGATCTGGTTATGGCGTTCATAGCCGACCAGCACCGACCCGTCGGGGCGGACCGCGAGCGATTCGGTGTCGCGGTCGCGTTTTTCCCAGCCGGTGCCGGGCCCGGCGATCTCGCGCACCGCGACGTCGCGCGGGGTCCAGTCGGCGCCCATGGTGAACTGCACCAGCGATCCGCCGTCGGACAACAGGCTGAACCGGTCGCCATCGACATGCATCGACGAAAAGCCGCCAAATGCCGGATCGTTGCCGCGCAGGACCACGCCGCCGAGATAGGTGAACGGCCCCAGATCGCGCCGCTTCGAGTTTTTGGGATAGAGCGCGACCCGTTCGGCGGTGATCGTCGGCACCTTCGCATAGAGCGGCAGGCGTTCGGACCCGCTCCAGCCGGGGACCAGCAGCAGCACCGCGAATAGGACGAAGAGAACCCGCATCGCCCCGGCTGTAGCGTCCCATGCCCCAAGCGCCAGTGGCGTTTGCCCGCGCAGACGCTACAGCCGCGACGAAATGTGCGTGGAGACCGTTATGCCTGCCGATGTCGTCGACCTGACCTGCCGCCTGATCGCCTGTGACAGCGTGACCCCGGCGACCGGCAGCGTCTTCGACGTGCTGGAGACCGAACTGACGGCGATCGGCTTTGCGGTCGACCGGTTCACGGTCGGCGAGGCGCCCGACGGGCCGGTCGAAAATTTGCTGGCGGTACGCGGGACAGGCGGCCGGCATTTCGCCTTTGCCGGCCATGTCGATGTCGTGCCCGCCGGTACCGGATGGCAGGGCGATCCGTTCGGCGGCACGATCCGCGACGGGCTGGTGTTCGGGCGCGGCGCGGTCGACATGAAGGGCGCGGTCGCGGCGTTCGTCGCGGCGGCGGCGCGAGTACCGGTCGATGCGGGCACGATCAGCCTGATCATCACCGGCGACGAGGAAGGACCGGCGGTCTATGGCACCCGCGCGCTGATCGATCACATGGCCACGCGTGGCATCAGACCCGATTTGTGCCTGGTCGGCGAGCCGACGTCGCAGCACCAGCTGGGCGACATGATAAAGATTGGGCGGCGCGGGTCGGTCAATATCTGGATCGACGTGCCCGGGCGGCAGGGGCATGTCGCCTATCCGCATCTGGCCGACAACCCGATCACCCCGTTGATCGCGGCGCTGCACGAGATCGAGGGCATCGTGCTCGATGGCGGCAATGCGTGGTTCCAGCCGTCGAACATCGAGATCACCGACCTGACCGTCGGCAACCCGGCGACCAATGTCATTCCCGGCCATGCGGCGGCGCGGCTGTCGATCCGGTTCAACGACGAACAGCGCGGCGACGCGCTGGTCGAGCGGATCACAGGCATCGTGCGGTCGCATGCGCCGGACGCGCAGGTGGTCGGACGGGTATCGGGCGAGGCGTTCCTGACCGCGCCGGGCGCGTTCTCGACGCTGATCGCCGATGCGATCGGCAAGCATACCGGGCTGGCGCCGGAATTGTCGACGACCGGGGGCACGTCCGACGCACGCTTCCTGTCGGCGCTGTGCCCGACGGTCGAGTTCGGGCTGCTCAACGCGACGATGCACAAGGTGGACGAGGCGGTGGCGATCGACGATTTGCGGCTGCTGGAGGCGGTGTATGTCGATATCGTGCGGGCGGCGTTGGCGGGGGAGTAGGCCCGCTCGTCGTCATTCCTGCGCAGCCGAGACCTTTGCCAAAATTTTCCACCCATCCTGAAACCCTTCCGTACCCCCGCGCAGGCGGGGGTCCAGGGCCAAGCAAGACAACGGTTTGCGAGTGTGACTCTGGATCCCCGCCTTCGCGGGGATACGATAAAGCGGACAGTTATATAGGTCTCGACTGCGCGGGAGTGACGAAGCCCGGTCAGTTGACCTTGTAATAGCCCTTGTACCACTGCGCGAAACGGCCGAGCCCCTCGGCCAGCCGCACTTTCGGTTCATAGCCGGTCAGCGCGTGGAGTTGCGACACATCGGCATAGGTCGAGGTGACGTCACCGGGTTGCATCGGCTTCATGATCTTCACCGCCTCGCGCCCGATCGCGTGTTCGAGCGTTTCGATCATGTCCATCAGCCCGACCGGCTGGCTGCCGCCGATATTGAGGACGCGGTGGCCGCCCGGCTCGGGCGGATGGTCGAGCGCGCCGACAATGCCGTCGACGATGTCGTCGATATAGGTGAAATCGCGGGCCATGCGGCCTTCGCCGAACACCTCGATCGGTGCTCCCGCGACGATTTTGTTCGTGAAGCTGAAATAGGCCATGTCGGGCCGGCCCCATGGGCCATAGACGGTGAAGAAGCGCAGGCCGGTCTGCGGCATGCGATACAGATGCGCGTACGACTGGCTCATCAATTCGCAGGCGCGCTTGGTCGCGGCATAGAGCGAGACCGGGCGATTGGCCGGTTCATCCTCGCGAAACCCCTCCCCGCCCATCGGCTTGTCGCCATAGACCGAACTGGACGAGGCATAGACCAGATGTTCGAAGCCGGGGGCGTGACGGCACGCCTCGAGGATGGCGAGATGGCCGCCGACGTTCGAGCGTTCATAGGCGAAGGGGTTGTCGATGCTGTGCCGGACCCCCGCCTGCGCCGCCAGATGGACGACGCGGCGCACGCCATGATCGCGGACCAGCGCGGCGACCGCATCGGCATCGGCGACGTCGATCCGGTGAAAGGCGAAGCCGTCGACCCCGTCGAACGTCGCGAGGCGCGCTTCCTTCAGCGTCACGTCGTAATAGTCGTTGACGATGTCGATGCCGAGCACCCGTTCGCCGCGCGCGAGCAGACGATGGGCGACGGCATGGCCGATAAAGCCGGCAGCGCCGGTCACCAGAATCGGTACTGACATCAGCAGCGCCCCGTCACGAGGCGAGCCGATGGAACGATCGGGGTCGCCGGACCCGGTCCAAGGTTGCGCATCGTCCGTTTCCTTTACCGCAACATGTTGATATCGTGCCGCGGTGCAACATCGGCATACGCATGAAGACACAATGGAGCACGTAGCATATCGGCCATCCCCCGCCATGCAAGTCGCATGGTCGCCAGGACAGCGAGCTATGCCGGGGGCCGTTAATAAATTGGCATGGTCGTCTTGCTATCGCCTTTCCATGGACTTGGGCGGTCGGAGCGGCGGGGCTGGACCTGTCGGACCGGACGATCTAATGCACTGCCGGTCAACGACCTTGCCCGGCACCGCAACGCCAGGGGATCTGGGCCGGCACAAGGCGAACGCGGCAGGTGCCGGGATCGTCGGGCCAACGGGGAACAGGGACGGATGACTTTCGCTGCCGATCTCGCCCCGCGGGGCCATGCGCCCGATGCCGACGTCCTCGCCGCATTGCGGCACGCGCTTCCCGCTGCTGCGGTCGCGACCGACGTGCCGCTGGCGTCGCTCGGCCGCTGGGGGATCGGTGGGCCGGCCGATATCGTCGTCACGCCGCAATCGGTCGACACGCTGGCCGCCGCATTGGCGATGATCGCCGCGCACGACGCACGCCATATCGTGATCGGCGACGGGTCGAACCTGTTGTTCGACGATGCCGGGTTTCGCGGCGTCGTGCTGCGCATCGGTCGCGGACTGGGCGGCATCCGCCGGCTGGACGAAGCGACGGTCGAGGCGGGCGCGGGCATGTGGGTGCCGGCGTTCGTACGGCAGGTGATCGATTGGGGCATGGCCGGCGCGGTCCATGCGATCGGCATTCCGGGCACCCTGGGCGGCCTCGTCACCATGAACGGCGGCAGCCAGCGCCGGGGCATCGGCGAGAATGTCGTGCATGTCGATGCGATCGACCATCAGGGTCGCATGCACCGGCTGACACAGGAGCAGCTCGACTATCGCTATCGCGCGTCGCGATTGCAGCGCGGCGATCTGATCGTCGTGTCGGCACAGTTGCGCTTCACGCCCGGCGACGCTCGTGAAATGCGGCGCGAGGCGTTGTCGATCCTGGCCGCGCGGCGGGCCAAATTCCCGCGGGTGCGCGCCAATTGCGGTTCGGTGTTCGTCAGCGATCCCGCGCTCTATGCGCAGATCGGCCCGCCCGGACTCGCCATCGAACGCGCGGGATTGAAGGGCGTAGCGGCGGGCGGCGCGCAGATTTCGCCCGACCACGCCAATTTCATCGTCAATAACGGCGGCGCGCGGGCCGAGGACGTGTTGCAGCTGATCCGGCTGGCACGGCGATCGGTCGCCGACCTGTCGGGCATTGCCATGGACGCCGAAGTCCGCCACCTCGCCCCCGACGGCGTCATGCGTCCCGCGCATGAAGTGGCCGAACTGCTCGGCGACCGGGCGCTGCCGGGAGCCATTGCATGACCGACCAGCCTTTCGACGCCGCCCAGCCGACCGACCGCATCCTGACCGTCGAGCCGTCGCAGCTCGAAGGCATCGTCACGGTGAGCGGCGCCAAGAACAGCGTGTTGCGGCTGATGGCGGCGTCGCTGCTGACGCCCGAGCGGATCGTGCTCGACAATTATCCGCAAGGACTGCTCGACGCGCAGGTTCATGTCGGAATGCTGGAGGCGCTGGGCAAACGCTGCACCGTCGCGCACGGCGCGCTGACCATCGAGGAAGCCGCGCCGCCGCCGAGCGAACTGGTGTGGGACGGGCGGTCGATCCGCAACACATTGCTGATCCTCGGCGCGCTGGTCGCACGGACCGGGGCCGGCAGCGTCCCCCTGCCCGGCGGATGCGATCTGGGCGGGCGCGGCTATGACCTGCACGAACTGGTGCTGACCCGGCTAGGCGCGCGGGTGTGGGGCAAGGATGGTCGGCTCTTTGCCGAGGCGCCGGACGGGCTGACCGGCGCGGAAATCGTGCTGCCGCTGCGATCGACCGGCGCGACCGAGAATGCGCTGCTGGTCGCGTCGCTGGCAAAGGGCACGACGCGGTTGTGGAACCCGCATATCCGGCCCGAAATCCTCGACCTGTGCGCGTTCCTGCGCACGATGGGGGCGACGATCACGGTATTCGGGCAGGAGAGCATCGAGATCACCGGCGCGCCCGACCTCGCCGGGACCGGTTGGCGGGTGATGCCCGACAATATGGAAGCGATGACGTGGCTGGTCGGGTCGGTCATCACCGGCGGCGACGTCGAGATCCGCGACTTTCCGTTCGAGGATCTCGAAGTGCCACTGATCTTCCTGCGCGAAAGCGGCGCGCGGATCTTTCGCGACGGCAATGTCGCGATCGTCCGGTCGGGCCGGCCCTATCCGGTCGAAATCAGCACCGGCCCCTATCCGGGGATCAATTCGGACATGCAGCCGCTGTTCGCGGCGCTCGGCGCCTGTGCGCGCGGCGAATCGCGGATCGTCGACCTGCGGTTCGCCGGGCGCTATGCCTATCTTCCCGATTTCGGGCGGATGGGGGTCGAGAGCTTCGTACGCGACGGCACCGCGCATATCATCGGCACGCAGACGCTGGTCGGGGCCGATGTCCGCGCCGCCGATCTACGCGCGGGTGCGGCACTGGCATTACTTGGTATGAAAGCCGCGGGACAGACACGGATCAGCGATGCGTGGCAGATCGAACGCGGCTATGATAAATTTCTCGAGAAGGCGCGCAGTCTTAACGCTACGCTTGCCTATCATGGTTCATAACGCGCGCACATAACTGGCCCGTTTTAAAGGGATTCGGCTTCTTCCCATGTCCTACGAATCGAACCCGTTGCAGGCAGCCCTGCGCAAATGCCGGCGGCATTTCATCGCCACCGGCATCTTTTCAGGGCTGATCAACATCCTGTACCTCGTGCCCTCGATCTTCATGTTGCAGGTGTACGACCGGGTCGTGCCGACGCGCGGCACGGCGACGTTGCTGGTCCTGTCGCTGATCCTCGCGATATCGCTGATCGTCTTCGCAGCACTCGACACGGTGCGTATGAAGCTGCTGCTCCAGGCAAGCATGCGGCTGGAAAAGATGGCGGCGGGCAACATCCTGCACCGCATTCTCGGCGCCAACGGCGCGACGCCGGCGCAGCGGGCGCAGGCGATGCGCGATTTCGACACGCTGCGCGGCACGCTGACCGGGCCGGCGATCATCGCGATGTTCGACGCGCCATGGGCGCCGATCTACATCATCATCTCGTACCTGCTCCACCCGCTGATCGGATTGCTGGCGCTGCTCAGCTCGGCGCTGCTCATCACGCTGGCGGTGCTCAGCGACAAGACGACCAAGGGGCGGCTGAACGAGGTCGGGCAGCGGACCAACATGGCGTATCGTTCGCAGGATTATTCGATCCAGGCGTCCGAAGTCGCCCGCGCGCTGGGCATGCGCAGCGCGCTGGTCACTCGCCATCTGGTCGAACGCGCCGATCTGGTCCGGGCGCAGGGCGATATCGCCGGCACGTCGGGCATCTTCCTCGCGATCACCAAATTCTTCCGCCTGTTCCTGCAGTCGATGGCGCTGGCGCTGGGTGCCTATCTGGCGATCAACCAGCAGATTTCGGGCGGCGCGATCTTTGCGGCGTCGCTGATCCTCGGCCGCGCGCTGCAGCCGGTCGAACAGATCCTCAACGCGCTGAAGAACGTCATCAGCGCGCAGAACGCCTATAAGGGTCTGAACGAGTTCTGCCGCCTGCCCGACGTGACGGTGCAGCGCACGTCGCTGCCCGATCCGCTCGGGCGGATCGAGGTCGACAACCTGACCGTCCGCGTTCCCGGATCGGACCGGGTGCTGCTCAACAAGCTGAGCTTCACCATCGAACCGGGCACGATCGTCGCGCTGGTCGGGCCGTCGGGCGCCGGCAAGTCGACGCTGCTGCGCGCGCTGGCCGGAGCGATCGACCCCGACGAGGGCGAGATCCGCGTCGACGGCGCCAGCCTGAACGACTGGAACCGCGAGGAGCTGGGCCGGCATCTGGGCTATATGCCGCAGACGCCGACACTGTTCCCGGCGACGGTCCATTCGAACATCTCGCGCTTCCGCCAGTTCGAAGGATTGAGCGGCCAGGAGCTGGACGCGCAGGTGGTGACCGCCGCGCAGCTGGCCGGGGCGCACGACCTGATCCTGCGGTTCGAACGCGGGTACGACACGCAGCTGGCGATGCGCGAGGGCGGCGGCCTGTCCGCCGGGCAGCGGCAGGTCGTGGCGCTGGCGCGCGCGCTGTTCGGGTCGCCGCGCATCCTGTTCCTCGACGAACCCAATGCGCATCTCGACATCAGTGCCGAGGGGCGGTTGATGGAAACGCTCGCCCATCTGCGCGAACGCGGCGCGACGGTGGTCGTGTCGACGCACCGCACCGGCCTGTTGCAGGCGGTCGACAAGGTGATGCTGCTGCGCGACGGCGTGATCCAGATCTATGACGATCGCAGCAAGGTGATCCGCCCGGCGGCACCGCAGATGGAACAGCAGGGCGCGGGTGCGCCGGGCGGCGCAACCCCGCCCCCGGCAGGCAAGGGACCGGCGACCCCGCCGCCCGCCCCGCCGCTGCCGGGCAATGACGGGACGGATGCCGCGGCCGGCGGCAACCGCGCCAATGGAGGTGAAGCGTGAGCGGCGAATTGGTCAATGCCCCCCAGTCGGGGCAGAATATCATACCGGTGTCGCAAGCGATCCGCGAACGGCTGGAAATCGACGATTCGCCCAACAAGGCGCTGCGCACCGGCATCATCATCGCCGTGCTGTTCTTCGTCGTGCTGCTGGGTTGGGCATCGTTCGCCCGACTCGACGCGGCGGCGGCGGGCGATGGCCGGGTCGTGGTGTCGGGCAACCGCCAGACGGTACAGCATCGCGACGGCGGCTATGTCGAGCATCTCGACGTCCGCGAGGGTCAGCACGTCAAGCAGGGGCAGGTCATCATCCGCCTGCGCGGTGCCGAGGTCCAGGCGACCGAGCGCGCGCTGGCGGGCAGCGTGATCGACCTGCAGGCGCAGCGCGCACGGCTGGAATCGGAGATTCGCGGCACGCCGATCCAGTGGCCGGCGAGCTTCGCGCAGGCGACCGGGGACGACCGCATCCTTGTCGAACGCGCCAAGACGTTGCAGCTTGCCCAGCAGAACGCCCGCAACAATGCGCTGGCGGCCAACCGCGCCGTGATCCGCCAGCAACAGGCCGAAGCATCGCAGAGCATCGGCGGTTTTTCGGCGCAGGCACGTGCCACCGCCGAACAGCGTCGCTCGCTCGAGGAACAGCTGGCCAGCACCAAGCGGCTGGCCGATGAAGGCTATGTGTCGCGCAACTCGGTCCGCCAGATCGAACGCTCGATCCAGCAGTTGCAGGGTGCCGATGCCGATTATGCATCGCGTGCCGCCGCGGCGCGCGAACAGGTCGGGCAGGCCCGCGAATCGTCGATCGCGACGTCGCGCCGCTATGTCGAGGACGCGGCGCCCCTGCTGCGCGACACGCAGTTCCAGCTGAACGAGGTCATGCCGAAATGGCTGGCCGCCAAGGAACAGCTGGAACGCACCGTCATCCGCGCGCCGGTATCGGGGCGCGTCGTTGAACTGCGCGTGTTTTCCGAAGGCGGCGTGGTGCAGGCGGGGCAACCGATCCTCGACATCGTTCCCGATGCCGCGCCGCTGGTCGTGCGCGCCAATTTCGACCCGAGCGACATCGACGGCGTCTATGAAGGGCGTCAGGCCGAAGTGAAGTTCCTGAACCTGCACGAACGCGATCTGCCGATCCTGCTCGGCAATATCCGCAACGTGTCGGCGGACAGCCTGGTCGATGAAAAGTCGGGCCGCAGCTACTTCACCGCCGAAATCGTCGTACCGCAGTCGCAGATCGCGATGCTGAAGGAAGTGCGTGGCGCCGACACCGGCATCCGCGCCGGTGTGCCGGTCAGCGTGCTGGTCAAGCTGCGTCCGCGCACCGCGCTGCAATATATGCTCGATCCGCTGACCGAGGCATTCCGCCGGTCGCTGCACGAGCGTTGATCGACCGTGCCGGACGCGCGCAAACGCGCCGCGTCCGGCACTTATCATGGTTACATCCGTCGGGCGCTGCGATAAGGATCGCGGCATCGACACGACCGCCCGCCCGGACAGGGAAGCCGGGGGATGGTCCTGACAAGGGGGATTTTATGCCGGCGGGATTTGGTTCGCGAGCAATGCTGCTGCTGTCGGTCGCGCTGACCGGAGTCACGCCGGCGATGGCGCAGGTCGCGCGCCCGACGACGCGGCCGGTCACCCGGCCGACGCCGCCCGCCCCGGCCGCGATGCGGTCGGATCCGGTATCGCTGGAAATGCCGACGCTGCCGGCCGACCCGACTGCGCGGACCGAGACGCTGGCCGAGGCGGTCGCCGATGCCTATCGCCACAATCCCCAGCTCGAGGCACAACGTGCCCAGCTGCGGGCGATCGACGAGACCGTGATCCAGGCAAGCTCGCCCTACCGCCTGCGCTCGAGCGTGGTCGGCACGGTACGCTATCAGGAACAGGTCCAGCGCCAGATCTTCTTCAACGACCTCGTCACCAACCGGAATCGTGCGACCGGTGCGTCGCTGACCGCGTCGCAGATCCTGTTCAATGGCGGGCGCACCGCCGCGCAGGTCTCGGCGGCGGAAGCCGACGTGCTGTCGGCGCGCGAACGGCTGCGCGAGGTCGAAAGCTTCATCCTGTTCGAGGTCGTCGATGCCTATGCATCGGTGCTGCGCGACCAGACGCTGATCGCGATCCAGCGCCGCTCGGTCGATTCGTACCAGCGGCAGGTCGATCAGGCACAGGCGCGCGAACGTGCCGGCGACCTGACCCAGACCGACATCAACCAGGCACAGGCACAACTCGGCCTCGTGCAGGCGCAGCTGGCGCAGGGCGAGGCGAATCTGCAGCGCAGCCGCGCACGTTTTGCCGCGGCGGTCGGCCGCAATCCGGGCAATCTTACTCCGCCGCCGATCCTGCCGGGTATTCCGGCCTCGATCGACCTCGCCTATCGCGGTGCGGAACAGGAAAGCCCGGCGCTGTGGCAGGCGATCCTGAACGAACGCGGTGCGCGGGCGCGCGTCGCCGCCGAGCGTGCGGAGCGCAATCCGGTGCTCAGCGCCGATGCGTCGATCGGGATCAACGACCCGAACGGCATCGGATTCGACAATCTGCGGCGCGGCGCGAGCGCATCGGCGACGCTGACCGTGCCGCTGCTGACCGGTGGCGTCGTCGATTCGCGCGTCCGGGCGGCGCTGGCCAACCAGCAGGCACAGGCCTTCACCGTCGAGGCGACCCGGCGCGGCGTGACGTCGCAGGTGCAACAGGCATGGAACCAGACGATCTCGTCGGGCGAACAGCAAAGCATCGGCCTGCGCAGCGTCGAGGCGGCGGCCCGCGCGCTGGAGGGTGTCCGGCGCGGGTTCCAGGAAGGCTTCCGGTCGAACTTCGAAGTGCTCGATTCGGAACAGCGGCTCCTGAACGCGCAGCAGCTGGTCGCGAATGCCGAATATCAGCGCTACAGCTCGCAGGCGACGCTGCTGACCTATATCGGCCGGCTGGAAACCGCGCTGCTCAATCCGGGTGCCGCGACCTATGACATGGAGCGCAACCTGAAGAAGCAGAAGGCGATGCAGATCGATCCCTTCCAGCCCTTCGTCAGCGTGCTCGACAAGCTGGCGCGCGCGCCCGACGATCCCAAGGCGCCGCCGGAAGTGCCGGTCGCCGGCCCGCCGAACCTGCTGCCGCCGACCGCCCCGCTGCCCGGCCGTCCGCTCGGCACCGGACTGCCGATGCTCGGCGATCCGGGCGCGGTCGCGCTGCCGCCCGAAGATGCCGCGCCGCCCTCGACGCGGCGCAACCCGGCGGCGGTGCGCAAGGAGGATTGAGGTCGGTTCGCGCCCGGGCTTCGGGTCCGGTCGCGGGTTTGACCGGGCGTTGGGGTTGGCAGTAGGAAAGCGCTAGGCGGACCTTGCCAGCGTGCTGGCTAGTACAGCTTGACTGAGGCTGGGGCGAGCCAAAGGCTCGCGCGCTCGCTTCGGCGAGCGCAACACCCCTCACCCAGCTCCGAATAAGCCTTTGCTCCGCAAAGACCAAGTCTGCGCAACCCTCTCCCCTCTTCGAGGGGCGAGGGGAATCTTGGCTTATCTGATTTACAATGCGGGCGTGAACCGGGCGACGGTACGTATGTTGACACCGCTCGGGCCGCGAAGGTCGATCGGTTCTTCAATGCCCGCGACGACCGTTGATCACCCGCACCCATCCGAGGCTACGCCGCTCCCCCTCTCCCGGCGGGAGAGGCAAGAGGCGCCTGTGTAGAAGGTCGCGCGCCGAACAAACGTGCCAACGTCGCGCCCACGCCGCCACCCAACAAAGCACTTTCCTACAGCCCGCCGTTTATGGAACGAAACATGAACGGTCCAGCCGGATCGCCAGCGGGAGAAAGTACATGTCCGATCCGTTCCAGTCCTTCACCGATTCGCCGGTCGGTCCGGCGCGCACCGCCAGTGCGGTAGTGCCGAGCGACAGCACAGCCCTGCCCCGTCTGCCCAAGGCGCTCTATATCGGCGGCGGCGGTGACGTGACGTTGCGGTGCGTCGACAGTGCCGCCGATGTGGTATTGAGCGCGGTGCCGGCGGGAAGCGTGCTGCCGGTGCGGGCGCAGTTCGTTCGGGCGACCGGCACCACCGCCACCGCGATCGTGGCGCTCGGCTGATGCTGGGGTTCGCATTGAACATCGCCGGGATACGCCCCCGGCGCAGGGCGACGCCATCGTGGCGCGGCCCGACCCGCGACCTGGTCGCGCGAATGGACCCGCCGCCGTCGTTCGAGCGAACGGCGCAGATCGACCGGCTGATCGGGGCGCTGATCGATGCCGATATCTGGAGCCGGCTCGATACGCTGCTGCTTCTGGCCGCGCATGGGCCGAAGGTGGCGCTGCTGAACTGGACCGGACGGCGCGACGCGGCGATCGGCGGCGGGGCGCCGGTGTTCGTCGCCGATCGCGGCTATTGGTGCGACGGACTGGACGACTGGATCGACACCGCATTGGTGCCGGTCTCGGCCACGCAGTTCCAGCGCAACGCGGCGATGATCGGCGCGTGGGTGCGCAAGGACGCGCGCAACCCGGCCGCACCGATCGGCACGATCACCGGCGGCTCGCTGCTGATCAACCCGCGCAATACCGGCAACGCCAGCACCGGCCGGCTGAACGGATCGACGCTGGTCGGCGGCGGTACCGTCGATTCCGGCTATGGCTTTACCGCCGTCGACCGCAGCAGTTCGTCGCGGCTGCGCCAGATCATCAACGGACGGGTGGCGGGCACGACCAATTCGGCATCATCGACCGCTCCGGCTTCGGCGACGGTCGGCATGGGACTGACCAACGACATCTATGCAGAGGGGCAGTTCTGCGCCTTCGTCGCCGGCGGCACGCTGTCCGATGCGCAGCATCAGACGCTGGCGGGCGCGCTCGCGACCTATATGCGCGATGTCGGCGTCGCCCCCCTGCCCGCGGTCACCAGCCGGACACTGGCGCCGGTGCAGGCGACCGCCCTGCCCGACGGGTCGGCGCCGATCGCTGTGGGCAGCGGCATGGCGGTCAGCGGCGTCACCCGCGATCTTGCCGGGCGCTGGTATCTGGGCAATGGCCGAGCGGCGCGAACGACGTTGCTGTTCACGCGGATGAAGCCCGATCTGTCGGCGATCGACGAAGAGTTCGACCTGACCCGCCTCGGCCTGTCGGCCGATTTCGCGGGATCGGTGCAGGGCATGACCTGCGACCGGACGACGGGGCGGATCTGGTTCCTGCTGAAGCAGGCGGGCAGCGGCGGCGACAAGACCTATCTGGCAAGTTTCGATCCGGCGGCCGGGGCGCTGTCGGGCACGCCGATCCAGGTCCTGCCGGGCGACAATGGCATCGCCTATGATGCGCGCCGCGACGGTTTCTGGATCGTGCGCGACCAGAACGAGCTGGTGCTTTACGATCGGCAGGGCCGGCCGCGTACTGGCGCGATCGAATTGCCGGCGAATAGCGACCATGGCTTTGTCGTCGAATCGGCGCAGGGCGACCATGCCGTCGGCGACCTGCTGATAAGCTTCGGTACGAATGGCGCGAACGGATCGGTGCTGCGGCTGCGCAGCGGTGATTATGGCGGGCCGAATCAGATCGGCATCGACGTGCTGACCGGGGCCGATTCGATCGAAGGCGTTCAAATTCTTGGCGATTCGCTGCTGGTTGCGAATGACGGCGCGACGAATTCGGGCAATCCCGCACGAAATCGACTGCTATCCTATCCGTTGTAATCGGGCGCCCGGCGCGGGCATTGCATCGCCCGCGCCGGCCGGTCCCATAAGGGGACGCGCGTCCCGTGATCGCACGGTTTTCGTTACGCTGCCGATCAATAGTGTCGTGTCATCGACGAACGACATCGATCGCTATACTTTGGCAACAGGGTAAACGGGCGAATTACCATTTCCCGTTTCGATGCGGGACGCAGGATAGACTGCAAACAAGAGCAATCTTGCCAGCTTCCCCGCAAATCTCCGATGGTTCGGCACGACCGAGCCGGCCGCCAAACTTCGGTAAACATCCTTATAACCTAGTACTTTAGAACATCGGAAAAGGGAATCGGTGTTTATGGTCCCAGGATTTGCGAAGCAGACGAACACTGCAGGCCGCGAGTTCCGACGAGATTTTACAGTTCTTTTCGGCGGGGAAAAACGATGACCATCAACAGCGCGATCGCCAACGGCGAACTTCATCTGCAGGGCACCTATCTCAGCATCGGCATCAATGCCGACGGCAATCTGGGCACGACGAAGAACGCGCCCAAGGGCTTCGCCACCGACGCCGACAGCGGCTTCCTGCGCCTCGGCATGGTCGCCGACCTCGACGGCTTCGGCCAGGGCAAGGAAACGACCCTCGACGACGTGCTGCTGCAGGGCCGCTCGATCGAAGGCTTCAACGTCGGCTACACGATCGGTTCGAACAAGGTCGTCCAGAGCAACCAGCTGCTGACCGGCTATCGCCAGATCAAGGGCGAGCTGACCGATGCCAGCAACGCCGCCGAAGGCAAGGCCGAGTGGGTCGGTGCGACCAAGGACAAGCTGGGCATCGCGCAGACCATCACGCTGGCCGATGACGCGAAGTACATCAAGATCGACGTGGTCCTGACCAACAATTCGTCGACCACGATGAACGACGTCCGCTACATGCGGACCGCCGATCCCGATCAGGCTGGCAAGTACGACACCGCCAACAAGATCGAACAGGGCGAAGGCGCGCTGGTGACGGCGATGCTGCAGAAGGACACCCCCTTCTTCCTCTATTCGCAGGACGAACGGGCGACCGCTTCCTTCTACGGCTTCGTCAACCTCGATCCGTTCGCCGCGGCCAATACGTCGCAGGCAAAGGGCTATGCCAAGACCGTCGACCAGACGCTGAACCTGACCTTTAGCCTCGGCACGCTGAAGGCCGGCGAATCGACCAAGATCACGCTGTACATGGGCGTCACCGACAATCTGAAGGCGACCATCAGCGAAATCGACGCCGGCAAGGCGCCGGTGGTCGTCGCCCCGCCGGTCGTCAACCTCGCCCCCGAGGCGGTGGACGACGCGTTCGACGGCGACCAGGACAATGCGGTGACCGGCAACGTCCTGTCGAACGACAAGGACCCCGAGGGCAAGAAGCTGACCGCGAGCCTGGTCGACGGCCCGGATCACGGCACCATCAAGTTCTCGGACGACGGTTCGTTCATCTACACGCCGAATGCCGGCTGGAGCGGCGAGGACAGCTTCACCTATGCCGCATCGGATGGCGTCCATCTGACCAACGCCACCGTCGATCTGTCGATCGAGGCCGCCCCGGTCGTCGAGGAACCGGTCGTCGAACAGCCGCCGGTCGTTGGCCCGGTCGTCGTCCCGCCGGTAACCGCCGATCCGTTCCTCGACCTGCTGCAGGCCGCATCGGTCATCAACGGCAATGACAGCGCCAACGAAATCCTGAAGGGCACCGCCGGCTCGGACGTCTTCTACTTCTCGAACGCAGCACGCACCGGGCAGGACCGTATCGTCGGCTTCGACAAGACCGACCTCTTCGTCACCGATGCCAAGCTGTATGACGGCAACAATGACGGCATCATCGCCCTGTCGAAGAGCAAGGTGTCGATCGATGGCGGCAAGGGCGGCGACACGGTCGTGATCGAAGGTGTGTCGAAGCTGCGCTTCCTCGGCACCGACGATGCGGGCCATGCGGTCTATGCCGATGCCAGCGCCCGGCCGAAGAGCGCGAAGGAAGGCACCACCGCCGACGACGCGTTCATGGGCGACGCCCGCAACAAGTCGAAGAACGTGTTCTTCTTCGACACCGCCCACGGGCTCGACCTCGGCAACGACACGATCGGCAATTTCGGCAAGCACGACCTGGTCGTGACCACCACCAAGCTGGCCGACGACAATAACGACGGCATCATCACCACCAGCGACGGCAAGTTCGCGCTGCCCGGCGATACCGGCTCGCTGCTGGTCAGCGATACCAAGGGTGCCGCGATTGACTCGCTCGAATTCGACGGATCGGTCGTCCGCGGCGGACTGACCTACTATGTCTACTCGCTGGTCGGCTCGGTCGGCACCGACGCGAGCGATCTGAGCTTCTGATCCAGCCTGTCGCCGAAAACGAACGCCGGTCCCGACGGGGCCGGCGTTTCGTCGTTCAGGCGATGTTGCGGTCGCTAAAAATTTTTCGAAACGCCTCGCCCAAGTTTGGCACATCCTTTCTTCATCTTTACAGGCTATCGATGGGGAATCGGTGGGAGGTAAGCCATGCATCTCGATAATCTTTGCGCCATCATTGCCGAGGTCGAACTGATGGGCGGCGACCCGGTCAGCGAAATCCTCGCGCCCAGCGAAGTCCGCGCCATAGCCGAAGCGGTGCTCGCGCTCGGCGCGATCGCCCCGGCACATGGCGAGGCGGCGACGCCCGCAGCGAAGCTGTGGATGCAGACGATCCCGCCATTCATGCACGACTGTTTCAGCGCGTAACCGCGGCGACCGAGATCGGCCCGGCGATGATCGACGAAGGACGACCGGGTGCGCGATCGCGTATCCGGTCGTCGTCGTTCGGGGCAGTCGCAACGAACATCGACCGGACCGGCCGACACGATGGTACCATACCGACCCAGGGGCGATCGTACGATATGGTTACGGGTAATTAATATAGCTGTCATGTTACCACCCTAGCCGGCGATCAAACCGGAAAAGGGGAAATAGCGTGGCAGTTGCTGGGGATATCGCGTTGATCGGCTATGGTGCCGATACCGGGGTGAAGTCGTTCGCGTTCGTATTGCTCGCCGATCTGGCCGGGCAGACCATCTATTTCACCGATAATGGCTGGCTGGCGGCGGGCGGGTTCCGCGCCAATGAAGGCACCGTCGCCTATACCATTCCCGCCGATGCGAAGATCGGGACGGTGTTCGAGATCACCGGCCTGACCGGACAGTTCAATCCGTCGACCAGCGGCGACCAGATCCTCGCCTATAGCGGCACCGCCGCCAATCCGACCTTCCTGTTCGCGCTCAATTTCGCCGACGGCAAGACGGCGTTCGCGGGCGATGCGACCAATTCGAACACCAGCGCGGTGCCGACCGGCCTGACCGCCGGCAAGGATGCGCTGGCCTTTGCCGAGGATAACGGCGCCTATACCGGCCCGACCACCGGCACGCGCGCCGAAATCCTCGACGCGATCGCCAACAGGGCGAACTGGACCAACGACGATTCCGCCGGCGTCGCCTATGCGAAGGGCTTCACGGTCGGTGGCGGCGGCGGCAATGCCGGTGCGTTCAGCGTCGACGACGTGACGGTCGACGAAGGCGATGCCGGCACCGCTGACCTGGCCTTCACCATCACCCGCGACGGCGGCAGCACCGGCGAGGCGACCGTCGATTTCGCCGCGACCTTCGGCACCGCCGATGCCGACGACATCGTCGGCACGCTGCCGAGCGGTACGCTGACCTTTGCCGCGGGCGAGACCGCCAAGACGGTGACGATCACCGTGGCCGGCGACACCGTGCGCGAATCGGACGAGACGATCGCGCTGACGTTGACCAACGCCACCGGCGGCGCGACCATCGCGGATGCGGAAGCTACGGGCACGATCCTGAACGACGACGGCACCCCGCCATCGGTGTCGATCGGCGACGTTTCGGTGGTCGAGGGCGATTCGGGCCAGATGCTGGCGACCTTCACCATCACCCGCACCGGCGGCAGCGATGCCTTCTCGGTCGCCTATGAAACGATGAGCAACACCGCCACCGCCGGCAGCGATTTCGTCGGCGCCAGCGGCCGGGTGGAATTCGCCGCCGGCCAGGAAACGGCGACGGTCTCGATCGCGGTCAACGGCGATACCGTCCGCGAGGGCAACGAGAAATTCTATGTCGCGCTGTCCGATGCCACCAACGGCGCGACGCTGACCGATTCGCTGGGAGAGGCGACGATCGTCAACGACGACCTGTACCGCATCCACGACGTGCAGGGCGCCGCCTTCTTCAGCCCGGTACTGGCAGCCGACGGCGTCAGCGGCTTCAATATCCGCTCGACCACCACCGTAACCGTGCAGGCGGTGGTCACCGCACTCGACGGCAGCGGCGCGCGCCAGGGCTTCTACCTGACCGAGGAAACCGCCGACTGGGATTCGAGCGCGCTGACCTCCGAAGGCATCTTCGTGATGACTCGCGACGATCGCAACGCCGGCACGACGCTGGCGGCGCTCGCCCCGAACCTGCGCGTCGGCGACCTCGTGACCGTCACCGCGCAGGTGATGGAATATCAGGCGTTCACCAACATGCCGCGCACCGTGCTGACCGGCGTCAGCGGCATCACCATCGATGCTAGCAACCAGGACCTGCCGACGCTGATCCTCGACGGCGCGCCCGGTCGTGCCATTCCCAGCGCGATCCTGACCGACGAAGTGCCCAATTATTTCGATTCGGTCGGCGGCGCGGGCTTCGACCCGGCCAATGACGCGCTCGACTTCTTCGAGACGATCGAAGGGATGCGGGTCACCGTGCCCGACATGGTCGTCGCCGACGGATTCGTCGGCGTGTCGGGCGGCAAGCCGTTCGTGAAAGCCTATTCGACCGTCCACGCCGATGCCGACCAGATCAACAGCCGTGGCGGCTATACGATCGCCGGCGATCCCGCGCTGTCACCGCCCGACACCGCCGATACGCGCGACGATGTCCATGCCGGCGGCCGCTATATCCATGATGGCGACACCAATCCCGACATTCTCGAACTCGACTTCACCGATTTCGCGACCGCGGCCCCGGCCGGACTGATCGATTCGGCGTCGGCCGGCGACAGACTGGGCGACGTGACCGGCATCGTCGAATTCGATTTCACCGACCTCAAGCTGTTCGTGACCGATCCGGTGACGATCGAGGAGGACACGACCCCGGTGCGCGAGGTGACGACCATCGTCGCCGATTCGCGTGCGCTGACCATCGGCACGTTCAACGTCGAGAATCTGGCCGCGACCGATCCGGCGGCCCGCTTCACCGCGATCGCCGATGCCATCGCCGTCAATCTGAAGGCGCCCGACATCCTGACGATCGAGGAAATACAGGACAATAACGGCGCGGCGGCGGGCGACGGCGCTTCGTCGACCGGGACCGATGCGTCGCTGACGTGGCAGAAGCTGGTCGATGCGGTCAACGCCGCCACCGGGCAGCGCTATCAATGGGTCGACGAACTGCCGGTCTATAATGCCGAGGGCGGGCAGCAGAGCGGCAATATCCGCGTCGGTTTCCTCTACAACACCAACCGCGTGCAGCTCGGCGACCTCGCCGCCGATGCGACGATCGAACAGCGCCGCGCCTTTACCGACCGGATCGGCGACGGCGTGCGCGACGCCGGCGACCGGATCGGCCATGACGACAGCGAAATCGCCGGCCAGATCAGTGCCGCCGACTGGGACAATACCCGCAAGTCGCTGCTCGGCGAGTTCACCTTTGCCGGCAACAGCGTCTATGTCGCCGCCAACCATCTGCCGTCGAAGGGCGGTTCCGGCAGCTTCTGGCAGCTCGATCAGAATATCGACAACGGCCAGCCGCTCAATAACGGCTGGGCGAAGCGCAACGCCATCGCCGAAGACGTGTGGCACATGCTCGACACGATCCAGTCGGCATCGGCCGACAACCGGATCGTCGCGGGCGGCGACTGGAACGAATTCTACTTCAACCGGGCGCTGGAAGCAGCGACCGGCTATGTCGATGCGAACGGCGATGCCCGCACCGGCGGCGCGCGGTTCGACAATCTGACCGTGACGAAACTGTCCGAGGCCGAACGCTATACCTATATGTTCGACGGACGGTCGCAGGCGATCGACCATGTCATCGTCGACCAGCAACTGGGCGCGGTCGCCAGCTATGACGTCGTCCACATCAACACCGGCTATAACACGCAAGGCGGCACCAACCCGGCGCTGTCGGACCATGACCCTGCGCTCGCGCAGTTCAATTTCCGCAATTTCGGCGAACGGCTGCGCGGCACCGCCGCCATCGACCGGATCGAGGGGCTTGGCGGCAACGACCGGATCGAGGGGCTGGCCGGCAACGACCAGCTGTTCGGGGGCGACGGCAACGACCTGTTGATCGGCGGTGCGGGCAGCGACACCATGTGGGGCGGCGCGGGCAGCGACGTATTTTTCTACGACGCGACGGGCGCGGGCGGAAAGGACCGGATCAAGGACTTTTCGGCCGAGGATTTCCTCGTCACCACCGTCCGCCTGCGCGACAATAACAAGAACGGGCTGATCGGTGCCGGCTCCAACAAGGTCTTCGACCTGTCGGGGGGCGGTTCGATCGCGATCGAGGCGGCCGACGGATCGAGCGTACGGAAGATCGAATATGACGGCATGCTGATGAAGAACGGCGTCGCCTATTACATCTACAGCATGGTCGGGTCGGCAACCGATCCGGCCGAGGCGCTTACGCTACTCTGATCGGCCTTCGCCGATGATCGAGGGGGCGGGACCGGATTGCCGGTTCCGTCCCCTTTTTCGTGTCCGGCGCACGACGACATGGCGTCTGCCCCGTTCGTCCTGAATAATCCCTTGGACTGCCCGGCTGCGGCAGTCGCCAGAGACAGGCAT
This sequence comes from Sphingomonas lacusdianchii, assembly GCF_022664395.1. GTDB lineage: Bacteria > Pseudomonadota > Alphaproteobacteria > Sphingomonadales > Sphingomonadaceae > Sphingomonas > Sphingomonas lacusdianchii. Next base: position 95,983 of record NZ_JAKRET010000006.1, read on the forward strand.
TGCGCATGTCGAAATGCCGGATCGACGGATTGTCACAGGCAGGTATTTCGCTGCGGGTCTTCGACACGCTCCCCCTACCCGACACCAACGGCTCTACCCGCCGTCATTCACCGCGAAGATAGATTGGTCGTTACGCCACTATGGTCGTTCGAGGGGCGGCGGGTACTGCCGCTCCGACAGTCGCCCGCTGCGTCCAGTCCGAGCGCCGCAAGCTACGGCGCGATCCACCGGCGCGTCCGGCCGAAGGCACCTGGCGACGTCGGAATGCCCGGCCGGCAGACCGGCCAGCCGCGGCCGCACGGGTCGGCCAACGCCCGATCGCTCGGCACGACGGACAAAAAAAGAGGCGCCGGCTTTCGCCAGCGCCTCCCGTTCCGATCGCAATAGAAGCGACCGTTTGCCGTCAGCTTAGAGCGGCGGGGTCGAAGCGTCGGGCGCTTCGTAGATGTAGTAGGTCACGCCGCCATGGACTTCCGAACCGACGAACTTGATCTGCTGAACGTCCGGGGTCGCGAAGTCGATCTGGCCACCCGGGCCGGTCTTCGGATCGGTCGGCAGCGGGCCGGCCGCACCCGAAACGTCGAGGACGAAGTTCTTGCCGAAGCCGACGACGTTGTTCATCGTGTTGTCGAACAGCTTCGCGGTGGTGACGATCTTGTCGCCGGCGCCGAAGTTGGTGAAGGTGTCCTGACCGAGGTTCAGGCCGAGCGCGTTGTCGATCAGCAGGGTCTTGTTACCGCCGCCGAAATCGATCGTGTCGTTGCCGACGGTGCCTTCCATGACGTTAGCACGGCCGCCGAACTCGGAAATCCACAGATTCTTCAGCGTCGCCGAGTTGGCATAGACGTGCAGGTCGCCCGGAGCGCCCTTGCTGCCGAGATAGCGCAGTTCGGTGACCGGACCGTTTTCACCGGTGACCTGGATCTGGTCGTTGCCGGCCTTCTTGCGGCTGGTGCGGTCGATGTCGAGTTCGCCGTTCGCGCCGAACTGGATGAAGCCGTCGCCGTTACCGTCGAAGATCTTCTTGTAGTTCAGGATCGAATCATTGCTGCCGAAGCCGGTCAGCGTGTCGTCGCCGGCATCGCCTTCCTTGAACACGAACGCGGTCGACGCGCCGCTGGCGTCATAGACGTCCGAGGTGTTGTTCAGCGCGATGTCAACGCGCGAAGCGGTGGTGATCAGGTTGCTGTTATCGCGAAAAATCGGATCGGCCATCGTCGTTCCTTCCTAAAATATTGAAAAACATTCCGTCAGCACGCCCGCCGTTGCTGGCGCACTATGCTTAAAGCGGCATTTACGTTCAATTTCTTGAACCGTCAAGGAATTCTCAATTAGCCATCATGAACGGACGTCCATGTTTTCCAGCAATAGGACAGCCGTTAACCATCAAAACCCGTTGACCGCAGTGGAACCCGCGTCCGTCCCCGGATTTTTTCTACTGCGGATGAAGTATTTTAGGACGGCCCACGACGATCCGCCCCCGAGGAGCGACGATCGGAGGATCGAGCGCACACGAGGGCGAATCAATATTATACCGTTACTTTAGAATCGGCGCGTCGGGACGCGACGGAGCGAATGGCCAGATCGGCTTTGCGAGAAGCCTGCCATCCTGTTCCGCAGATTTTTGGTCGATATCCGGCGGGATCGCCCCCGCCCTCGGCATCAGCAGCGTGCTACGCAGTTTCGCCGGTTGATCCTCTCGGACATTGAAATCCCCCCGCTCCCCTTCGCTCGCATCTACGACAAACGCGTATCGATGCAAGTTGGATTGCGGCAGTGCGACATGAATTATGTGCCTTCATTCCCGCATTGGGACGCCCTGTGCCATTTTCGCAACGGTTGCGGCAGGTTAGTTAAAATTTGGTAATATTGTCTGGCGCTTTTTCTTGGCGTGCGCATCATCGCGACAGTTGTCCAGGGAGCGTAGCATGCCCGATCTGCCGAATGCCCCGCCGCCCGCCCTGACCAGCTTCGCCGCCACCATGTCGCAACGCACGATCGCCGCGCCGCTATGGCGTGGAGTCCGGTCGGTCGGGCTGACCTGCATCGCCGCGACGCCCGATCAATGCGCGACGCTGCTTTCCATCCTGCAGCGGGGCGCGCCGGTGCCGGTCGACGGCTTCGACGCTGCCGATCGGGCGCGCGTACAGATCACCGCCGATTTGGCGCCGGTCGATGGGCGACCGGCGATCGCACTATCCGCGCGCCCATCGATCGTGATGGACGATGCACAGGGGGAATGGATCGGTCCGGCAGTCATCGCCGGCAGGGGCGAGGATTTCGCGACCCTTGCCGAACGCGCGCTGGACCAGGCGCTGCCATGGCGCGGCGCACGACCGAACAACCGACTTACAGGGGAGAATTGAATATGGAACTCAGCACTTTGGTACCCGGCACGCCGGTGGAACGCGACTGGCCGTTGGGGGGTGCCGACGACATCGTCGAGTCGCTGTCGCTCGATCCGTTCGCCGGGCAGACCTATGCGAACAAGCCGATCGCCACGGCGACCCAGGCCGGCAACATCCTGACGCGTTCGGGTTACAGCTGGAATATCAACAACTATGGCGAACTGAACGACGGCGTCCTGAACTTCGGCTTCTGGAACAGCTATGCCGAGCTGGCCAACAGCTATTACGTCAACGCGACCGGCACCATCGCCCTCGACGAAGCCTTTTATGCCGACGCCTTTTCGGCGTTCAATGCCGATCAGCGCGCGATGGCCCGCGCCGGGATCGCGCTGTGGGACGATCTGATCGCCATCACGTTCAAGGAAACCAAGTCGTACAATGCCGACATCACCTTCGGCAACACCAACACCGGCGGGGCGCAGGCCTATGCCTATCTGCCGTTCGGTAACATCTTCGACGATTCGGCTTTCGCCAAATTCTACGATCTCGAGGATTACGGCCGGCTGAGCGGCGACGTGTGGATCGACGGCTTCGTCAGCTCCAACTTCTTCCCGGTACGCGACAGCTTCTACGCCAAGACGACGATCGTCCACGAACTGGGCCACTCGCTGGGCCTCAGCCATCCGGGCGATTACGACGCGCTCGACGACGATGACGGCGACGGCGTGCCCGATCCGATCACCTATGCCAACGACGCCGCCTATGCGCAGGATTCGGCGCAATATTCGATCATGAGCTATTTCGACGCGTACGAAACCGGCGCGCAGCATATCGACTGGGCCAATCTGCGCTTCGGCTATGCATCGACGCCGATGGTGCATGACATCGTCGCCATCCAGAAACTCTATGGCGCTGACAAGACGACCCGCACCGGCGACACCGTGTACGGCTTCAATTCGACCGCCAATCGCGCCGAACTGGACTTTACCAAGAATGCCGCGCCGATCGTCGCCATCTATGACGCGGGCGGCAACGACACGCTCGATTTCTCGGGCTGGAACACGCCGTCGGTCATCGACCTGAACGCCGGCGCCTTCTCGTCGGGCGGCGGGATCGAATCGTTCCTGACGCTCGAACAGGTCAACGCCAATCGCGCGGCGCAGGGGCTCGCCCCGCGCAGCCAGGCGACGTTCGACGCCTATACCGCGCTGCGCGAGGAACTGGGCCTGACCAACGGGCTGTACAAGGACAATATCTCGATCGCCTATGGCGTCACGATCGAGAATGCGATCGGCGGCGGCGGCAACGACCGGCTGATCGGCAACCAGGTCGCCAACAAGCTGACCGGCGGTGCGGGGCGCGATATCTTCGAACTTCGCACCTCGGGTGTTTCGGGTGTCGATACCGTCACCGATTGGCAGCGCGGCGACGTGCTGGCGGTCGACCGGGCGATCCGCGACAACAACAACGACGGCATCATCACCTGGCGTGGCAGCACGGTGGCACTCGACACCACCGATGGCGATGCGGTCGTGCTGGCCGGCGCGAACGGCGCGGCCGGACTGCGGCTGCTGGGCAGCGTCGACGGCGTCTTCTATTATGGCGACGCCCGCGTCCGCCCGGTCGCCGGCCGCAACCAGCAGGTCGCCGAAAGCGGCTTTGGCAACGATGTGCTCAAATCGTCGAGCAACAGCAAGATCAGCGACATCTTCTTCTTCGACACCGCCAATCCGGTCGCGGGCCTCGGCAATGATTCGCTGACCTTCACCGCGCGCGACATGATCGTCACCACCACGGCACTGTTCGATGGCAATGACGACGGCATCATCCGCTTCAACGACGGCGTCCTCGACCTGTCGGGTGCGGGCGGCACCGTCACGATCACCGGTACGCGCGCGCTCGAGTTCGACGGGATGATCGAACAGAACGGCATGCGCTTCTATATCTACAGCGCCGTCGGATCGAGCGTCGGGCTGGGCAGCGTCGACGTATAATCGCTGCGGGAGGCACGGTGCGTCGAACGGACGGATCGTGCCTCCCCCCTTCGCAAAGCGGCCAAGGCTCTGCTATTGGCGGGGCTTCGCTGGGAAGGGAATGATCGCCGTGACGTTTGGCCTCAAGCACGCGGCGGCGCGGTGAACCGCGCCGCACTTCAGGCCGGCACCAGCCGCGACTCGGCCGCGCTGCGCTGGGCGATGACGCTGCTGCCGCCGGTCGCCATCGCCTATAACGGCATCTTCGCCGCCGCTGCCGCCGCCGGCGCGCCGATGAACAACGTGATCGTGATCGCCGCCGAACTGGCGATCATCCTCGGCGCGATGGGCATGTCCTTCCTTCGCGACGGCATCCGCCGCGAGGACGTGGCGCCGTTGCTGCTCGTCGCCGGCATCGTGGTGGTCGCGGTGATCGGGTCGCTGGTGTTCGAACGGCCGATGATCGAAGGGGTGCGCAACGCGCTCATCATCGCCGCCTTCACCATCCTCGGCATACGTTGCGACGAACGCATGGTGCGCATCGCCTTCGCGGTCAGCTGCGTCATCGCGCTCGGCGTGTTGCTGCTGGAGATCAGCAGCGTCGACACCTATGCCTCGATCTTCCAGCCGGCCAACTATCTCATCAAGACGCGCGGCTTCGTCGCCAAGGAGTTCATGGACGAAAACTCGCTGGCAATCGGGACGATTTCATACAGCGGGCGCTTCACCTTCGGTCTGTATGACGGGCCGCGCACCTCGTCGATCTTCCTCGAACAGGTCAGCATCAACTGCTTCTCGATCGTCATCATGGTGTATCTGTGCACCCTGTGGCAGCGGCTGAGCATCGCCGAGCGGGTATTGGCGCTGGCCACCGTGTTCCTGATCGTCGTCACCAACAATGCGCGCATGTCGTCGCTGCTCGCGCCGCTGTTCCTGATCGGCTATTTCCTGTTCCCGCGCCTGCCGCGCTATTGGCAGGGGCTGGTCCCGGTCGTGTCGCTGGGCGCGACCTTCCTGCTGTTCGCCTTCATCCCGTGGCGGACCGGCGACGATCCGGTGGGGCGGCTGGGCACGACCTATCGCTATCTGACCGAATATGATGCCGGCGACTATCTGTTCGGCGTGCCCTCGCTGATCTCGCGGACCGGCGATACCGGCTATGGCTTCGTCATCGCGTCGATGGGACTGGCCGGCGCGTTCGTCTACTGGGCCTATTTCATCATCGTCGTGCCGCAGAATTCGGACACGTCGCGCCGGGCAGCATGGGCCGCCGCGCTGTACGTCTATGTCTGGCTGCTGGTCGGCGGCACCGGCACCTTCTCGATGAAGTCGGCGCCGCTGCTTTGGCTACTGCTCGGCTATTGCCGGGCGACCTATATGCCGGCACGCGACGACCCCGCGCGCCGGCAGGCGGAGGCGCACCGGCTGACCCCGCGCGAGCGCATGGCCCGACGACAGGTCGCGGCCAGTTGACCGGTCAGTTCGCGCTGAACAGGTGGATCGCCGCCATGATCGCCAGCCACGGCGTCACCGCATAGACGGCCATGGTCAGCAACCGCTGGCGCGGCGACCATTTGAACGGCTGATCGGCGGGGGTGACGTCGAAGCTGACGACGTTGCCGCGCGTGGCATCCGACACGGCGCCCGATCGCAGCGTGGTGATGAATTCGCAGCCATATTGGGTGCCCTCGCCCCACACCACCGTCGCCTCGACCGTACCGACCCCGGCAAGGCCGAGCAGCACCGCCTCGCCGACGGCCAGGGGATGCCCGGTCCGGATCCGGCAGCCATGCCGGGTCAGGTCGAGCAGCGCGCTATGCACCGGCGGCCGTCCCGACACGCGCAACACGCACGCGCGACCGACCGAAACACGGTCGTCTTCGCGGCGACCGACAAGCTGTTCTTCAATTATGCGTGCCTGAAGACTCATGGCATCCTCCATCTGGCTGCACACCAGATAGCGGATCAGGTCTTACCAAAGCTTTTCTGCAGCTACCGGAATGATGGTTACTAAAGGATGGTTGGTAAACGCGCGGTAAATGATTGCGCCTTTATTGTTCACCAAATCTCGCAACCATCAGATCGACCAGGTTACCGCGCGAATATCGCGTGCAGGACTGCCGGCGACCAGCATACCCGGGGCGACGTCGCGTACCACGATCGATCCGGCCGCGATCACCGCACCTGATCCGATCGTCACGCCCTTCAGGATCATCGCCCCCATGCCGATCCAGACATCGTCGCCGATCACCACCGGTGCGGTCCGTGCCCGCGCGCCGGTCAGGTCGTGATGATCGGTGTCCATGATGACGGTCCGCGCGGCGATCGCGACGCGGTGGCCGATCGTCACCGCCTGATGACAATCGATGCGGACATCGTCGGCCAGATAGCCGCTGCCCAGCGTGAGCTGTCCGCCCTTGCTCACGCGAATCTCGACCCCGCGATGCAACGCGAAGATGCCGTCGACGCACATCGCGCCGCCCGGCCGCACCGCGACCTCGGTTCCGCGCGACACCTGCCCCGGCCAGCATTTGCCGATCGCCAGCCGTCCCTTGCCGCTCAGCGGCCCGGCGATCGACAGGCGCGCCCGGCGGTAAAGGATGACCCGGAACGGCGTCCTGAGATTGGCGAACAGCGTCGCCAGCGGCCGTAGCCGCAGCAACAACCGCAGGATCGGCTTCGCGCGAGAAAACAAACCCAAATCAATTCCTTCGTCGATCGGCGACGAACGAATTTACTCCGAATTGGTTCAATAAGTATTTTTGTGGACGACGACCTTCACCGTCATCGCCAGGATCGTGACGTCGCGCCAGAACGACCAGTTGGCTGCATATTCCAGATCGGCCTGCAGCCGGCGGGTCAGGTCCTCGACATGGTTGGTCGCGCCGCGATAGCCACGGACCTGCGCCAGACCGGTAATGCCGGGCTTGAGCGCATGCCGGTGCCAGTAACGGGTGTCGACGTCCCAGAACAGGTGATTGCCCGCCAGCGAGCCGAGTGCGTGCGGACGCGGCCCGACGATGCTCATCTGGCCGAAGAACACGTTCAGCAGCTGCGGCAATTCGTCGATGCTGGTGCGGCGGATGAAATAGCCGACGCGGGTGATGCGGTCGTCGTCGCGGCTGGTCGAGACGTTGCCATCGGCATCGCATTGCTCGACGCGCATGCTGCGGAACTTGAGGATGTCGAAGAACTCGTTGCCCCGCCCGACGCGCCGCTGGCGGAACAGCACCGGCCCCGGGCTGTCGAGCTTGATCAGCAGCGCCGTCAGCAGCAGCGCCGGCGCCAGCGCGATCAGTGCCGGCACGCACACCGCAAGATCGAAGGCGCGCTTGGCAAAGGCATCGCGCAACGACAACGGCCCGACCGACACGGTCAGTGTCGGGCGTTCACCGATCTGCGACACGCCGAGGGCGCCGAAGTGGGCGATGGTGTCGACGACCACGTCTCCGCGAACATTTGCCCCCTTCAGCAACATCGCCCAGTCCTGGCAGCGCGCTTCGGAACAGGCGACCACCACGCGTTCGCATTCGCGGATCAGCGAGCCGAAGGCGTTGAGCATCGCCGGGTCGCGCAGGTCGGGAACGAGGCCGATATCGCTGGCGCGGACCGCACGGAATCCCGGCGGCGGCGCCATGTCGGCACCGTCGAGGATCAGCATCTGCACCAGCAACCGGTCGCGCAGCTTCGATTCGACATAGATGGCGACGATCTGCCGGAACACGACCAGCGTCAGCGTGCCGACGACCATCGCGATGCCGATCAGCAGGCGCGACAGATCGCGTTCCAGCTTCAGGAAATAGGATAGCAGGAACAGCACGCCATAGGTGAACAGCAGCGCGCGGACGGCTGGCGCGGTGTCCACCGACACATCCTGCGTCGAGCGCAGCGAGAAGGCGCCGGAATTGAACGCGATGCCGGTATAGACGATCGCGGTCACCGTCAGCAGCTCGAACAGTTTGAAGTCGGACTTCAGCAAATGGCTGGGCAACAGGAACCCGAACGCGATCGCGGTAATGTCGAGCACGAGCAACGTGACATAAAGCCGCAGGCGCAGCGCATGCGGGGTCAGCCAGAATCGCGAACTTCTGGCCGCGCCAGCAATATCCGTTCCGGAATCGGCTGGTATTCCTGTCACCCTGATCCCCGATGTCCGTTATATGCCGGTAACGGCTATAGTTGGTCTTGGTCTTGAAGCCCGTACGTGCGCCGCGCGTCCATGGATCAGTTGCGCTTGCGGCGCAAGTCCGGGGCGATGCGACCGTTCGAGCGGCGATACGGTAAAAGCGTTACCACATCTTTACTTCGCTGCAGCGCGATACAAGTCATAAAACGCATCGACATGCCCGCGCCAGCCAAAGCGCGCGTCGAGCAGGCTGTCCAGTGCCGCCGAATCGGGCCGCGCGATCGTCGGCCAGTCGCGCGCGAACGCCGCGCCCGAGGCGGGATCGGTGAAATCGACGATGCGGCCGAACCCCATCGTCTCGATCGTCCGTTCGAAGGCGGGAATGGCGTTCAACACCGGATAGAGATGCGCCGACGCCCCCTCGATCGCCGCCAGACCGAAGCCTTCATAGCTCGATGCCGACACATAGACCGACGAGCGCCGGACGATATCGGCAATTTCGGAGTCGCTCGGCGTCACCACCACCTCGACCGCGTCGGCAATGCCGGCGGCGGCGGCACGGTCGCGCAATTCGCCCGTCTCCACGCCCATCGGTTTGCCGGCGATCACCAGCCGCCATGCCGGATCGATCGAACGCGCCTGCGCGAACCATGGCAGCAGGTCGAACAGGCCCTTGTTCGGCGCGAGCCGCCCGAAATACAGCATCGTGCGCGCCGACGGATCGGCCAGCCCGCGAAACTTGTCGAGGCTGACGCCATTTTCGATCAGCCGCAAATTGCGCGGACGGATTTGCAGGAACCGGTCATAATCCTGCTGGCTCGACGCCCCGGTCCCGGCATAGGCGCGCATCGCGGTGCGGGTGACCGTCGCGAAATAGCGCAGCTTCATCTTGCCGGCGAACTGGGTGTGGAAGAATCCGCCATGCGTCGACAGCACCAGTGTGCGGCCATGGATCGGCCTGGTCAGCGCGAGGTAATCGAACAGGAAATCGACGCCATGGACATGGACGATGTCCGCGCCGTGCAGGTGGCGCAGCACGCCGGGGGCGACCGGGTAGCGCTTCGACCCCTTCCAGCCGACGCGACGTATCTCGATCCCGTCGATCGCATCGTGGTGCGGCAATTTGGTCGCGGTAGCTTCGTCGAAGATGGTGTCGAGCGTCACCACGCGCACGCCATGTCCGTCGCGCTGCTGATAGCGCGCCAGTTGCAGCACGCATTCCTCCATGCCGCCGATCCCCGGATGGAACTGGCGGACGACATGCACGATCGACAGCGGCCGGTCGGCGCTCATGGGCGCGACTCCACCGGACCGGTGCGGGGGTCGGGGCCGGCAATGGGTCCGGGGCTGGTCGAAAGGGCCGGATTCAGCATTCGTTGATACTCCGATGGAGGACAGGTGAACCGAAGGTCCTTGGGACATTCGATCTTGAACAGATAGCGGTCGGGCCACATCCGGCCCCCACCCCACCAGGTGACGCCAAGCAGTACGTCGCTATTGGCGCGTAGCTGCGCGACGGCATCGGCGCCCACGGCCATGCAGCCCGTCGGGATCGCCGCATAGCTGCCGAACGCCGATTCGGTGATGTACCCGCGCAGGCCGCGCCGCCGCAGTTGTCGGGCGAACCGGTCGAACCCGCTGTCGGTACGCGGCTCGCCCTTGTCGTTGGTGCAGTCGCGCTTGGTACCCGAATTGTCCGAATCGAAATAGCGATGGCCGTTCAGGAAGGTGCGGTCGATCGGATCGAGCGGCCCCGGCGTCCGGTCGAGCGCGCAGCCGGCGCTTTGACATGCGCCGTCGGCCGACTCATGCTTGTCGAAGCGCTGGATGCCCGACCAGCCGGGCCATTGCAGCAGGATCGGATGGCGGATGCCCGCCCGCCGCAGCCCGGCGATCACCGCCTTGGCCTCGCTCGCCCACTGCATCCATTCGACGTTGCCGGGTTCGTTGACCAGATCGATCATCACCGACCCGTCATCGGGGAACTGTCGCGCCAGATCGGTCCAGAAGGCGATCTGCTCGCTCACCGGGTTCCAGCGCGAATTGTGGTTGTCGAGGATCAGCGGCACGCCGCGCGAGCGGGTGAAGGCGGCGATCGCCTTCAGTTCGTCGACCCGGTCGGCGGTCATCCGGCTGGGTCGGAACGGATAGCGGATCAGGCCGAAGCGCAGGCGATCGACGGCGTTGCGGACATCCGCCAGCGTCGGGCGCGCCGCGTCATTCTCGCGGCCCTCCGCACCCGACAGGTTGACGCCGAACTTCGGCGGCGGGGCCGGCCGGCGCGGTGGGTCCTTCGGTTCGGCGTCGCTCTGCCCGCTGCACCCGGCGACCAGCAGCATCTCGGCCAGCAGCCATGGCGCGCGCCTCACGACGCCGCCCCCCGCCGCCGGGCGATCGCGCGCGCGGCAGAATCGATCAGCGACACCAGAAATTCTCCCAGCAACCAGCGCGGCCGCCGCCATAGCAGGATCAGCCCGACGACCAGCAGCGCCGCCCCCGAGACGCTGACCGTCACTAGCGCCGGCGCCGCCGCGTTTCGCAACAGCGTCACGACCGGCAGCACGACCGCGACGCTCAACGCCGCCAGCAACAGGCCATGGCCGTGGCTGGCGGCGAACGCGCGCAGGTCGACGCCGGCGATGCGACAGGCGTTGACGTTGATGATGCAATAGGACGCCACCACCGCGATACTCCCTGCCAGCGCAACCGCCTCGATACCATAAGGATAGGCGATCAACGCCCCGCCGACGACCATGCCGAGATACACGATCTGGTTGAAGATCATCGCCCCCGTCGCCGCTCTCGCCCGCTGCAACGACCCGCCGATCTTCGACCCCAGCCGAAAATAGCTTGCCGAACACAGGATCGCAAACGGCCCGATCACCGCCGCCCAGCGCGATCCGAGGATGATGTCGATCACCTCCGGGGCCAGCACCGCCAGCAGCGCCGACATCGGCATGCCGATCGCCGCGGTCAGTTCGGTCCCGCGCAGAAAGGCGGCGCGCAGCCGCACGGCATCGTCCTGCACCTGTGCCATGGCGGGAAACACCAGCCGTTCGGCGATGCGGGTATAGAGTTCGGACGGCACGCTCATCAGGTTGAAGGCGCGCGAATAGATGCCGAGCGCGGCGGCATCCATCGTCCGGCCGACGACCAGATTGTTGGAGCGCAGCGCAAAGAAATTCAGGATGCGCGCCAGCGAAAAGCCGGCCCCGCGCCCCATCAATCGCCGGAACCCCGCCCGCGTCAGCAGCGGCCGCATCGGCGGGCGGACGATCGCGACCAGCCATCCCGCCTTGAACGCGGTTTCGACCAGCGCCGCCGCCACCAGAGCCCAATAGCCCCAGCCGCGCCACGCGAGCAGGATGCCGACCCCGCCGGTGCCGACGATTCGGCCCAGCACCTGCGCGATCATCACCCGCCGCACATCGAGCTGCCGCACCAGCAGATTTTCGGGCACGATGCCGAACGACTGGATGACGAATACCAGCGCCAGCACGCGCAGGACGTCGGTCACCCCGTCGATATCGAGGAAATCGCCCGCCAGCGGCGCCAGAAGCTGGGCAAGCAGGAAATAGCCGATGCCGCTCAGGACGACGAGCGTGCCGGCGACGCGCAGATCGTCGCGCGTCAGCCCCGGCATCTGTACGATCGTCGCGCCGATCCCGACCTCGGCCAGCAGCAATGCCAGTTCGATGAAGATCGTGGCGCCGGCGATCACGCCGAAATCATGCGGGAACAGGATGCGGGCGAGCACGGCGGTGAAGCCCAGCTCGATCGCCTTCGACGTCAGTTGCAGCGCGGTGGTCCACCCTGCCCCGGCGGCGAGGGTGCGCTTCATCGACCCCGGCGGGCCGGCACGTGCCACCGGATCGCGATCCTCGATGCGGCTGTCGTCGCTCATCGATCGCCGCGCCGGTACGAACCAACCGGCGGACGCTCCCCGGGAACGTCCGCCGTCCCGGTCAGAAAATGCGCTCGCGGACGAACAGCACGTCGTCAGGCAGGACCGGCGCGGCCAGTTCGGCCTCCAGCTCGCGCCCGCCGCGATACAGCGTCACCTTGCGCTCCGACCCCGACAGCGTCGGGCCGCCCGCGCGGGCCAGTGCCTGGCGGATGGTCATGCCCGGCGCGATCGCGAACGCCCCGGCATTGCCGATCTGGCCGTAGACATAATATTGCGGCGCCGCGATCGCATAGACCGCATCGCCCGGCTGCATCGCGATATCGGCCTGCTGTCCGCGCGCGATCTGCGTCAGGCTGTAGGTCGTGACCTTGCCGCCGCGCCGCAACTCGACGATGTCCGAGCCACCTTCGCGCAGGCCGCCGGCGCGTGCCGCCAGTTCGCTCAACTGGGTCGGACGGTCGAGCGGCACGATCCCCGGCTTGGCGAACTCGCCGAGCACGGTGACGGTGCGGCTGGCGTAATCGACGATCTCGACGTTGACGATCGGATCGTTGACGTACCCGCCGCGGCGCAGCTGTTCCTGGATCGCGCTGGCCAGTGCCTGCGTCGTGCGATTCGATGCCTCGACCCGGCCGACCAGCGGCAGGGTGATCGATCCGTCGGACTTGATCCGGGTCTTGGTCACCGAACCGCCCTGACCATAGATCGACACCTCGATCTGGTCCTCGGCCCCCAGCCGATATCCATCCCATGTCGCCTGCGCCGCCGCGGGCTGCACGAGGGCGCACGGCATCGCGATCGCGATGGCCAGACTGACGAACGCCTTCATCCCCTTATCCTTTCCCATCAAATGCGCAGCAACGCCCGTAATGTCGTGGAGAAGCTGTCATAATCGTAAAAATCATTCTCGGCGGTACGCTGCCGGTAGCGGGTCGCCAGTTCCAGCGTGATCGGCTGTGCCAGTCGGTAGCGGACATCGGCCTGCGCGGTAAGCTGGGTATCCGAGCCGCGCGGCTGCGTCAGGAACAGCGGATCCTCGCCCCGGTAATCGCGCTCCGACAACTGGACGCCGGCGCCGAACGACGTCTTCCGGCTGACCGTCAGCCGCGCGCCGAAATCGGCCTGCCGGCGCAAGATATAGCTGGTGCCCAGATTGCCGCGCGCCGAAACCAACCGGCCATAGCCCGCCGACAGCACGAATCGCGAGATCGGCGTATAGGATGCGTCGATCGCATAGGTGATGCCGCTGAAGGGCGACGCCTGTGGCGATGCCGGATCTGCCGAGGTGTAGCCGACCTCGGCACTCGCCTTGATCCGGGTACCGACGTCGCGGGCGAGGCGCAGGCCGGCCGAGCGGACCTGCGTCACGTCGCGGATCGGCCCTTCCGGCGTGGTGAACACACGCGCGCGCCGGATCGTGGAGAACGCACCGAACAGTTGCGCCGTGCCGAGGCTGGGGCGGCTGTACCCGATGCCGACGCGACCATCGACGGTGTTCTGGTTCCGCTCCTGCCGGCGCTGGTTATCGACCTTGAAATATCCGGCCGAGGCGAGCGGATAGAAGCCGGCCGGACGCGGGCAGCTGGCGTTGATCGAATAATCCTGGGTCGTCGCGACGTTGCTGATGACGACGCCCAGATCCTCGAGATCGGACTGCGCCTGGAAAAAGCCGCCCTGGATCGTCGCACGGCATTTCGGCCCGACCCGCACGTCCGCGCCGCCGATCAGCGCGATATCCTGCCGATTCAGAAAGCGGAAGCGGTCGTTCCAGACATAGCCGGCATAGCCGTTGGCGAAAATCCGCTGCCGTGCCAGTTGCCGGCTGTAATCCAGCGTCACGCGCGGCGCCATCGACAGATTGTCGGTCGGCCCGTTGGTGCGCTGTTCGCCCAGACGCAGGATGTTGGTGTCATAGGTTTCGACCACCGCCAGCGACAGGTCGAACTTGTTCTCCTGCGCCCGTGCGGGGGCCGCGGCCACGACAAGGCCGACTGCGCCAGCGGTCGCGGCGATGGCGACTGGACCCTTCATTCCCCGAACTCCCTGTCGGATGCGGCGCATCCGGCCCTCTGCTCTATGACTTTCCGGCGGCCCGGTCAAAACCCGGACGCACCCGTTACGATCCGCCTGCCGGCGCTGCCGGACCGCGTCCCGTCACCACGACGAACGGGGGTAACTAACCACGGCGGCTCGACAAGTATATCCCTATGCTGCATTGCGGCATCATTTCGCCTCCGCACCATTGACCCCGCGCAAATGGCAAGCCATTGCGTGGCCAGAGGCGCGGGTCGATGACAGGCGCAGCACGCTACAAGGAGCGCGACATGAGCAAGGGACGGGTCGTGTTCGTGTCCGCCTTTCACGATTATCGCACCGCCAAGCGGGCGAGCATCCACCCCATCGCCAAGGCGCTGGCCAATACCGGCTATGACGTCACCTTCCTGTCGACGCGGTTCAGCCGGCTGTCGCGGCGCAAGGGTGATTCGCGGCTGTTCCTGTGGGATCGGGCCAACCGGTTCGAAACGGTCGACAATATTCGCTGCTATCTGTGGCGTACCGCCTTCCACCCCTTCGCGACCGGCTCGGCGCTCGGCGACAAGGTGATGGGGACGCTGTTCCCGCTCTATGCGGAACTGCCCAACCGCGACGTCGACCGCATGTTCGCCGAGGCCGATTATCTGGTGGTCGAGGCGACGGTCGCGGCGGTCATGCTGCGGCGGATGCGCCGGCTCAACCCCACCGCGCGCATCATCTATTATGCGACCGACCGGCTCGATACCGTCGGCGCCCACCCCTATGTCCGGCAGCGGCTGGAGGTGGATGGCGCGCTGGTCCATCATGTCAGCCTGCGTTCCAGCGTGATGGCCGAGGATTTCGGCTGGGCGACCGACCGGCTGACCCGGATCGGCTTCGGCATCGATCCCGACGATTTCGTCGACGACGGCACCAATCCCTATGCACCCGGCACGATCAACGCCGTGTCGGTCGGGGCGATGCTGTTCGACCAGAATTTCTTTCGCATCGCCGCCCCCGCCTTTCCCGACGTGCAGTTCCACGTCATCGGCAGCGGCGCGAAGTTCGATTGCCCGCCCAACGTGATCCTGCATGACGAAATGCCGTTCCGCGCGACGCTGCCCTATCTGCGCCATGCGACGATCGGCCTCGCGCCCTATCACCGTGCCGCAGGGGTCGAATATCTGGCGGAGTCGAGCCTGAAGCTCGCCCAGTATGAATATCTGGGCCGGCCAGCGGTTTGCCCCGACTTCGCGCAAGGCGATATCGCATCGCGTTTCGGATATCGTAACGACGACCCGGTATCGATCCACGCGGCAATACGCGATGCGCTGGCGGCAGCGGGGAGCGTGGCACCGCGCGCCTTTCCCACATGGGACGGGATCGGCGAACGGCTGCTGCACCCCGAACGCTATCCGGACACCGCTCTGCCGGGGCACGCGCTACCGCATTCGAACCGATAGGCAATTGATGACGTTTATGCGATGCAAGGTTCGGGCAGGCCGGGGCCGGCCCGTGGGGAAGGAGGCGGAATGTTCGATCGGTTGATGGCGCATGTCCGCCTGCTGCTGCGCAGGATCAATGGCGATACCGGACGGATGCTGCCCAGCCCGCTGAAGGTCGCGGCACAGGCGTCGCGCCCGCCGGTTCCGCGCGCGCCGACGCCGCCGGTCCGGACCGCCGCCCCCGAATTGTCGCCCGAACGCCGGATCGAGCGTACCCGCGCGCTCGCCGTCCGCCTGTTCGGCGCGAATCAGCCGGTCGACAATCCGCGCGACCTGTTCGGGCGCGAAGCCGAATTGCGGACGCTGCGCGAAGCGGTGCTCGAATCGGGCATGCACGCCGTCATCCATGGCCCGCGCGGCAGCGGCAAGACGTCGCTGGTCCGCGTGTTCGGCGACATGGCCGATGCGCGCGGCGCCACCATCATCTATCTGTCGTGCGCGGGCACCGGCGATTTCGGACAGGTCATCCTGCCCTATCTCCACGAACTCGGCCCCGCCCCGTTCGGGCTACGCGGCGACGAATATAGCAAGGCGATCGACCTGTTGTCGGCGGCACCGACGCCGCGTGCGGTCGCCGCGCTGCTGGCCCGTGCCGACCGCGACGACGTCGTCTTCATCCTCGACGAATTCGACCGCCTCGACGACACCGAGACCAAGGCGCAGCTCGCGCTGCTGCTGAAACTGCTGTCCGACATGCGCTCGCGCGTGCGGCTGCTGTTCGTCGGCATTTCCGGCGACGTCAGCGAACTGATCGACGTCCACGCCTCGGTCCGCCGCCACCTGACCGCGGTCGGTCTGAAGCCGATCGCCGATGCCGAGGTGAAGAACTTCATCCGCCTGACCAGCAACGCCATCGGCCTGACCATCGCCCCGAACGCCTTGGAAGCGTTGCGCTGGGCCGCCTGCGGTTCGCCCTATCATATGCGGTTGTTCAGCCTGCAGGCGTGCCTGGTCGCGATCGACCGCGGACAGCAGGAGGTCGACGATGCGGCGATGACCGAGGGGCTGCGCCGCGCGCAGGCGATCTGGCGCACGACCAATCCGCGCGACGACGAACTGTTCTCGCAACTGCTCGCCGCACGCCGCTATCCGATCGCGTTGCTTGAAAGCTTCGCGCGGGCCTGTGCCACCCATCTCGAATTCACCGTCGCCGACCTGACCGACGCCCTGATCCGCGACGGCCATGATCCGGCGCTGGTGCCCGACCTGATCGACAGCTTTTCGCCTGCCCTCGGCCGTATGCAGCAAGGGTCGCAGCGCCTGGCGTTCGACGACGTGCTCGCGCCGCAATTGCTGCTGTCGATGTGCGTGACGACGCGGACGGGCGCTGCCCCCGTGCCGGCCGCCGACGAAGGAACCATGCAATGAACGTCTGGGACTATCTCGAGTCGCTGAAGAGCCGCTGGCGGCTGATCGCGCTGGTCGCGCTGGCGTGCATCCTCGCCGTCGCGATCTGGACGTGGCAGTCGCCGCGCACCTACACCGCGTCGTCGACGCTGCTGTTCGACCTGCAACAGGCCGATCCGGTCGCGGGCGGCGGTGGCGCTGCGAAGGCATCGGCATCGGTGCTCGGTACGCAGGTCGACATCATCCGGTCGGGCGTCGTCGCCCAGCGCGTCGCCGAGAAGCTCGGCTATGACAAGGATCCCGACCTGATCCAGCGCTATCGCGAATCGGGCGAACAGCGCATCGGCCTGCGCGAATGGATCGGCCGCCGGCTGGTCGCCCCGCTCGAGGTCGTGACGACGCGGTCGACCAACGTGCTGTCGCTGAACTACAAGAGCGCCGACCCGGAAAAGGCGGCGCAGCTCGCCACCGCCTTTGCCGAAGCCTATGTCCAGACGCAGCTGCAGCTGCGCATCGACCCGGCCCGCGTCTATTCGCAATGGTTCCAGTCGCAGATCAACGAGGCGCGCGATCGGCTCGAACAGGCGCAGCGTCGCCTCAGCGGTTTTCAGCAGGCGCGCGGGCTGGTCGGTGCCGGCCGGTTCGATATCGAACAGGCGCAGCTGAGCGAATTGTCGCAGCAGATGACCACCGCCCAGGCCGAAGCAGCGCAGTCGCGCGCCCGCGCCAACACCTCGGTCGGGTCGTCGTCCTCGGCGCAGCAATCCGCCGTGGTCCAGGGACTGGACGGGCAGATCGCGGGCAAGTCGGCCGAATTGCAGCAACTGCGCCAGTCGCTCGGCCCCAACCACCCGATGGTCGTCGCCGCGCAGGCGCAGATCACCGAACTGCGCAACCGGCGCAGCGCGGCGGTCGGCACCGTCGTCGATGCGGTCCGCACCGACAGCGCCGCCGCCTCCGCGCGCGAGGCCAATCTGCGCGGTCTGGTCGCGGCCCAGCGCGAACGCGTGCTGCGCCTCGCCAGTGCGCAGGATGAGATGGCGGTGTTGCAGCGCGACGTCGACTCGGCGCGCGCCGCCTATGACGCGGTCACCGCGCGGCTGAACGAAGTCCGCCTGCAGAGCGAGATCCCGCAGACCAATGTCAGCGTGCTCGACCGCGCCACCGCACCGACGCTGCCGTCCAGCCCCGACGTCGCCCTGCGGCTGCTGCTCGGCATCGTCGGCGGCGTGTTCGTCGGGGTGATGCTCGCGCTGTTCCTCGAATGGCGCCGGCCGCGCGTCCGCACCATCGACGGCTTCGAACGGGCCACCGGGTTGCCGGTCCTCGTCGATCTCAGCCGCGGATCGGTCCATGTTGGTTTCGCCGGAAAGGAAGCATCGGCATGAGGTTGCGTTCCAGCACGTCGCGGGCAACGACCGATCGCTACAGCGACGTCGAAACCGCATTGATCGACGCCAACCGGCTCGGCCGCGAGGAGCTCGACCGGATCGAGGCCTATCGCGCCCGCACCGGCGCCAGCTTCACCGAAGCGGTCGTCGATCTCGGCGTCGTCGCGCCCGAACAGGTGCAGCGCACGCTGGCGACGCGGGCGGAGGCGGGCACGCTGATCGATCCCGACGCCACCGGGGTCAGCCGCGCGGTCGTCGCCGCCTATGATCCCGACAATGCGCTGACCGTGAAGCTGCGCGCGTTGCGCTCCAGCCTGTTCGCGATCGAGGATCTCGAACGCGGCGACCTGCGCGTGATCGTCGTCGCCGCGGTCGGTACCGACGATGCACCCGGCGTCGCCGCCAATCTCGCGACGCTGGTGGCACAACTCGGCCAGCCGGGCCTGCTGGTCGACGCGAATTTCGCCGCCCCGACCCATCACAGCCTGTTCGCGGTCGACCCGGCCGAGGGCGTCACCTCGCTGCTGTCGGGTGCCGAGGATCGCGCCGCGACGGTGGTCGAAACCCCGGTACCCAATCTCTCGCTGATCGCGGCCGGCCCGGCGATCAATGCGCTGCCCGAAACCGTCGAGCGCGTGTCGCTGGTCGAACAGATTCGCGCCATCCGGCTGGGCCATCGCTTCGCGATCGTCGACGCGGGGCACCAGCCGCCCGAAATGGTCGCGGCGATCGCACGCGGCGCCGATGGCCTGCTGCTGGTGGTCGAACGCACCCAGACGCCGTTCGCAGCGCTTGACGAGCTGCTGCCGCGTCTCGAAGCCGCCGACGTGCCGGTGCTCGGCAGCATCCTGATCCGCTGAAAACTGGGCGGGACGGTCGCACAGGGCCGTCCCGCCCCCGATCACTCGTCCGACTGGCGGAAAAATGCCAGTCGCCGGGTCAGGATCGGCCGGCCGATCCGTTCCCACAGCAAGGGCGACCGGTGCAGTCCGGCCAGCGCGTGGATCATCCGCACCTGCCAGCTTCCCGCCTCGCTGCGCGCCTGCTCGATCACCGGCCAGCCACGCGCGAAATCGCCCTTCACCATCAGCCGCGCCCCGAACCACGCCAGTTTGCGGCCCAGCACTTCGGGGCGCTGTCGCAGGAACGGGGCGAGATAGCCGTGCCGGTCGAGCGGATCGGCCTCCCCCCGGTCGACCGCCCGCGCGCATTGCACCGCGAAGTCGGACAGATAGGCTTGCAGCACCAGCTTCTGCGGATCGGCGCTCACCCCGCCTGCCGGCTTGAAGCGCCGGTAGAGTATGTCCGGCACGATCGCGTAACCGGCATGGCGCGAAATCCGCAGCCACAGGTCGCGATCCTGCGCATAGCGGAAGAATTCGCGATAGCCGCCGACCTGATCGTACAGCGCCCGGCGGAACATGGTTTCGCCATGGGTGAACAGGTTGCGGGTCAGCAGCGCTTCGTGGAACGGCAATCCAGCGGGCGGGCGGAACACCAGCGTCCCGTCCCCCACCGTCTCGTCATCCTCGACCCAGCATCCGACCACGCCGATCGCCGGGTCGTCGATCAGCACCTGCGCCTGCCGCGCGACGCGATCGGGAAAGGACAGGTCGCCCGATCCGTGGATGGCGACGAACGCACCGCTGCTGGCGCGGATCGCGTCGTTGATCGATGCGACGAACCCGCGATTGCCGCGCGAGATGACGGTCAGCCGCGGATCGTCGAACGCCTGCAGCTGTGCCAGCGTATCATCGGTCGATCCGTCATCGACGATCACGATTTCGAGGTTCGGATAGGTCTGCGCCAGCACGCTGCCGACCGAATCTCTCACCCGGCTGCCACGATTGTAGAAGGCACTCACCACCGACACACGGGGCAGGTCGGTCATTCGCTTTCCCTCTATCGTCCTACGGCGACCGTCCTGACGGGCATTGTAGGGGATTGGCGGCGCGAAGTCTGCCCCCGAATGTCAGGGCAGCCGCAGCGCGATTTGCGGAACGTGACCATGCATAGATTGCCGCCTTTACCCGCGGGTTAACGGTCCGGCCGGCACTGCCCCGAAACGCGGAAGGACCGCCCGCCCCTTGTCGGGACGGACGGTCCAGCCGGGCCGACGCCCGTCGTTTCAGAGGATGAAGTCGCTGGCCGACAGCTTGTACTGGAACCCTTCCAGCCGGATGCCGAAATCGGCCTTGCCGTCGCCGTTCAGGTCGACCTCGATCTGGGTATAGTCGTCGATCCGCTCGTAGCGGAGCTGCCCGGCCTTGCGGCTGAAATCCGCGTCGCCGATGAAGGTCATCGCCTGGTTGCCGCTGAGCTTGGTATTGGCGTCCATCGCCGACAGGTCGATCACGTCCTCGCCGCGGGTGAAATCCATGATGCGGTCCATCGTCCCGCCCTTGGATTCATTGGCGGCAAGGAAGCGGAACGTGTCGCGGCCGGCGCCACCGGTCAGCCAGTCACGATTGGTCCCGCCGGTCAGCACGTCGTTGCCGGCACCGCCGAACAACTGGTCCTCGCCCTCGCCGCCTTCCAGCCAGTCATTGCCTGCGCCGCCGGTCAGGATGTCGTCCCCCTTCAACCCGTAGAGATGGTTGCCAGCGTCGTTGGCGGTCAGCTTGTTGGCGCTGCTGTTGCCGGTTCCGCGCCGCGCATCGCCGGCCAGCGTCAGGTTTTCGACATTGGTGGCCAGCGTCCAGTCGATCGAGGCGATGACGGTGTCGTTGCCTTCCTTATACCCTTCGATCGTCTGGTCGCCGACATTGTCGACATAATAGGTGTCGTTGCCGGTCCCGCCGAGCATCCGGTCCGCACCGCCCAGCCCGTCGAGCGTATCGTCGCCCCAGCCACCGCTCAGGATGTTCGCCATGGCGTTGCCGACGATGACGTTGTCCAGCTTGTTGCCGGTGCCGCTGATCGCGCTGCCGTCCAGCTTCAGGTCCTCGAACGACGTGCCCAGCACCCAGTCGACGGTGGCATGGACCAGGTCATGTCCCTCGCCGACCCGTTCGGTCAGCACGTCGAGAACATTGTCGACATAATAGATGTCGTCGCCCAGCCCGCCGGTCAGGATATCGGCCCCCGCCCCGCCGTCGAGCACGTCGTTGCCCTTGCCGCCGATCAGGGTGTTGGCGGCGCTGTCGCCGATCAGTACGTCGTTGAACGCGCTGCCGACGACTTCCTCGATCGACACATATTTGACGCCATCGAGCTTGACGGTGACGCCCGCCGTCGCGGTCGTGAAATCGACCTTGTCATAATGGTCGGCGGTGCCGATGCGCGGCGCCGACGACGCCGTATTGGCCGCCGTCCCGGTCGAAACCGGATTGGGCGCCCACAATTGCGCCAGCCCGACATCGTCGCCATCGGACAGGTTCTTCAGCAACGTGTCGAGCGACGCCTTGCCGTTGCCGTTCTTGTCGAGCAGCCCGACATTATAACCGTTGAACCATTTGCCCGCGCCCCAATAGGTGCCCGACAGGCCGTAATCGTTCATCGCCTTGAGCATGTTGTCGAGTGCGACCTGCCAGCGCGGATCGTCCGACGGCACGCCGAATTCGCCGATAAAGCCGCGCGCGCCCTTTTCCTCCAGCCATTGGACGAACGCCTGCAACCGCTTCACGCCGATATCGGCGGTGGCGCCTTCCTGGTCGTAGCTGCCGGCATAGGTGCCCGACTGGTTCTTATCGAGATAGAGATGCGCTTCGTAGACGATGTTGTCGGCCGGATCCTTGATGTCCAGATTGGGGTTGTTCGACGCCCAGTTGGTCGCATTGGCCCAGCTTTCGCCCTCGACGAAGATCGTCGTATTGTCGCCCAGCGCGCGGATCGCGTCGACCGCCGCCTGTGCCGCCGCCGGCCACACCGTCTTGTTCGGCATGTTATGCGGTTCGTTCATCAGGTCGTAACCGTACACCGCCGGCTTGTCGCCGACCGCATCGGCCAGCTTCGACCAGAAATCGGCGAACTTCTCGACCGGGACGTCGGCGGTGCCGATCGCCTTGCCGGCGAACCGCCCGTAATTATGGACGTCGATGATGACCTTCATGCCCAGGCTCTGGGCATTGTCGAGGAACTTCAGCAGCCGCCCCAGTTCCTGTTCGTCCAGCGGCCCGCCCAGCTTGTCCTGAAGGCGTTCCCATTTGACGGGAAGACGGACGAGTTCGATCCCCTTCGCCGCATAGAAGGCCAGATCCTTCAGCGACGGGTAGATATAGTCATAGCCATAGCGGTCGCCCTTGCCGAACTCCGCACCGGACAGGTTGATACCAAGCATTACAGACCCCGCATCCGTCGCAATATTGCGACCTTCCCGGGTCTTATGCCGTATGGCCTGTCGATATTCGGTTGCGTGACGGGGCTAACGCGCCGTTCATCATCTTTTAATTGTTACGCTTGCGATCCTTTAGGACGCCGTACAGGAACCGCGGATTGCCGAGCACGTAGCGGTTGAACATCCGCTTCGGCTCCAGCCCCAGCCGATACAGCCATTCCAGCCGGATCGTGCGCAACCAGTTGGGCGCGCGCGGGATCGCGCCGGAGGTGAAGTCGAGGAACGCGCCGACGCTCATCGACGCCATGCCGATCCGGTCGGCATGGCGCGCGGCGAAGATTTCCTGCCGCGGCTGGCCCATGCCGATCACCAGCAGGTTGGCGCCCGACCGCGCAATCTCCTCGACCAGCGTTGGTTCGTCTTCCGGTTTGAAATAGCCGTCGCGTACGCCGACCACCCGGTGGCGGGGATAGCGCGCGGCGATGATCTCGCCCGCCTGCGCGGCGATACCGGGGCGGCTGCCGAGCAGGAACAGGCGCAGCTCGTGCCGGCTGCGTTCGAAGAAGATCGGGATGAAGTCGCTGCCATTGACGTTGGCCGGGAACGGCGCGCCGTACAGCAGCTTGCGCGCCATATCGACGCCGATCCCGTCATTCAGCACGAGGCTGCCGGCATAGGCGTCGACCAGCCGCCGGTCGTCGCGCGCCAGATTGACGCTGTGCGCATTGCAGAAGGTCACGCTGGCACCGTCGGCGGCATCGATCCGGTCGTCGACCGCCGCCACCGCTTCGTCAAAGGTCAGGACGGCGATGTCGACCGGGCCGATCCTGCTGGTTTCCGCCTCGATCATGTTTGCTCCGTCGGGTTGGCAATGCGCGCAACATGGTGAACCCGGCGCTAAGCCTGTTGCTCAACCGCCCCGCAACCGCGTCCGTAGCAATGGCTTTGACGAATAGTCAATCGAGGCGGGACGATGACCGATACTGCCGATCCCTATACGGTACTCGATATCGATCGCGGGGCGGATGCGGACCAGATCAAGCGCGCCTTTCGCCGGATGATCGCGCGGTCGCATCCCGACCGCTCGCGCGATGCCGATGCGGCGGACCGGGCAGCGGCGATCATCAGCGCGTACCGCACCCTGTCCGATCCGGAACGGCGACGGATGGTCGACCGGCGTCGCGACCGGCACCCCGTTCCGCCGGGGGCCGAACGTCGACAGACTGTCCGGCGGGCGGCGGATAGGGCGGCGCTGTCGCGACAGCGCAACCTGACGATGCTGGTGCGCGACACCGCGGCGGCGGCGATCGCGGTCGTGCTGGTCGCCTATCTGCTGGCGCCCGATTTCCGCGCCTATCAACGCGATCATCGCGACGGCAAGGCGATCGCGGCAATTACCGCCGTTCCCCAACGATAAAAAGCCCGGCACTTTCGTGCCGGGCTTTCCATGGATCGCGATGCGAGCGCTTATGCGCCCGGGGTCGGATCGAAGGTCGAGTTGGCGGTGCCGTAATAGTAGTAGGTGACGCCGTTGATCTCGTTCGAACCGAGATAGGTGACCGAGGTCTGGCTGGTGAAGTCCAGCTGGCCGCCCGGGCCACCCTGCGGATCGCTGGCCGACGGACCGTTCGAACCCGAAATGTCGAGCACGTCGTTCTGGCCGAAGGTCACGGTCTGGTTCGAGTCGCTGTCGAAGATCATCGACGTGGTGACGAGCAGATCGTCGTCACCGAAGTTGTTGATCGTGTCGCCACCGAGGTTCAGGCCCAGCGCGTTGTCATGGAACAGCACCTTGGCGCCGCCCGACATGTCGAACGTGTTGTCGCCGACCGTGCCTTCGATCACGTTGGTGCGGCCGAAGGGCTCCCACAGATTCTTCAGCGTCGCCGAGTCGGCATAGACGAAGCCACCGTTCTTGCTGCCCAGATAGCGCAGCTCGGTGATGTTCGCGTTGTCACCGGCAAGCTGAAGCTGGTCCTGACCGGCGTTGCGGCGGCTGGTGCGATCGATGTCGAGCACGCCGTTCGCGCCGAACTGGATGAAGCCATCGCCATTGCCGTCGAAGATCTGACGGTTGTTGATGATCGAATCGTTCGCACCCCAGCCGAGGAACAGGTCGTCGCCGACATTGCCGTTCGCGATCACGAACGCGTTGGCACCATCGGCGGCCTGGTAGGTGTCGCTGGTCCCGTTTGCGACCACGTCCTGCCGCGTTGCGGTGGAGATCAAAACGCTGTTGTCACCAAATGCCATATCACAATCCTCCTTGTTGCCCGGGAGGTGCGCGGTGGCCGACAATCGACCCCCTGCACCATTCAGTCCCCCTTTTCCGCTCAATGGCAGGAAACAGGTTTTTGGAATGCCTTCCCCCGGTTCAGCAACGTCTACTCGACGAGCACGGCATTTACTTTCGAGTAACCATTTCGTTCCCGGTCAGAGACATGCATTTACATACGTCCCGTTGCGGGACAGCACAAGCGTGGCGAAAATGTCTCAAACCGGGACTAACCCGTTGAAACCGCAACTGGTTCCAGGCGCAGATATCTGTTCTGGTACGGAGGCGTTACGACCGGCAGCAAGGCGTCATTTTCGATGCCCGCGCCCCCCGGTTCGAAAGCCCGTTCCGACCCTTGCGAGGCGGGTTCCTAGGGTGTCCGGTTGCGCCGCAAAATAAGGTAGAGCGCACCCCCGCCCCCATGACGCGGATGCGCGCCGCGAATGGAGGCAATGCGGTCGACATGCCGTCCTGCAGCGATCCAGTCGCCGATCGCCGCGCGGATCGCCCCGCGCGCATGGGGACGTTCGGATTCGGGGCGCGGCGGTCGACCCGTCACCACCAGCAGCACGCGGTCGCCGCGCGCGATCGCCCGCCCCAGTTCCTGGTCGAGCCGGGCATGGGCGGTCGCCAGCGTATGACCATGTAGATCGATGGTCGCATCGGGGCTGACCAGCCCACGCGCCAGCCTGCGGTCCCATCCGGCGTCGAGCGTCTCACCCGGCGTCCGGGCGGCGCGGGCGGGCTTGGCGGGCGGCGCCGCGACGGGGCGCACCGGCTTCGGCTTGGGCGCACCATGCGGTTCGAGCGGCGCCGTGGCAGCGACCGGTCGCGCGCCGTGCAGCGGCTTCACCGCCGCGACGACCCGCGCCCACAGCGCCGCCTCGGCCGGATCAAGACGTCGGCCGGCCACTCGCAATCCGTGCGACAGTCCCGATCGGCAGCAACAGCCACGCCGTGCCGCGCGCGCTCATGCCGCCCGCGATCGCCCGCGCCTCGTCGCCCGCACCCCAGAAGGTGTCGAAACGATTGGTGCCCTTGATCGCGCCGCCGGTATCCTGCGCGACCCACAGCCCCGACGCATCGGTACGGTCCATCGACAGGAACACCGGCGCGCCCAGCGGCACGAACCGGACATCGGCGGCGACGCTGGCATTGCCGGTCACCGGCAGCCCCATCGCGCCCAGCGGCCCCGGGCCGGTCAGCTCGCGAAAGAACACGAAGCTCTTATTCTCGCGCATCACCACACGGCCCTGTTCGGGATTGGCGCGCAGCCACGCCATCAGCCCCTGCATCGACGCCTGATCGGGGCCGATCAGCCCGCGGTCGCGCATCAGCTTGCCGATGCCGGTATAGTCGCGACCATTCTGCCCGGCATAGCCGATGCGCATCACACCACCATCGGGCAGCCGCAGCCGCCCCGATCCCTGTACCTGCAGGAAGAACATCTCGACCGGATCGGCCGCCCACGCGATTTCGAGGCCACGCCCGGCCAGCGCGCCTTCCTCAATCGCGGTCCGGTCGTAATAGGGCACGAACTTCGCGCCATCGACGCGGCCTCGGATCCGCTTGCCCTTGAGGTCGGTCGAGAACAGCCCGAGATCGGCCTCGACCAGATCGCCCGGCACGCCATAGATCGGCGTTGCATAGCCCGGCTGCCGGGTGCGCGATCCATGGATTTCGGGTTCGTAATAGCCGGTCGCGAACGCCTTCCCGTCACCGACCTGCGCGGTTTCGAACCATTGCGTGAAGAAACTGCGCGCCTGCCCCGCGCCGACGCCGCGCGCGGCATCGCACGCCGCCTGCCAGTCGGCCCCTTGCGTCAGCCCGGTCGGATCGGTCCGCCGCACCAGCGACGGACAGGAAATGCGAAACGCCGCCAGCGCCCGTGCGGCGGACTCCTCGGTCAGCGGCAGCGCGGCGACCGGCGGCCCGGCGACGACACCCGCCGTCAACGCGGTCGTCGCACCATCGACGGCAACGCCCCCGGTGATCGGCGGCAACGGCACCGCCCCGGTCGGCTGCCGCACCGCCACCGATTGCTGCGCCGGCGGCTGCGTCCGCACCGGTGGGCGTGAGGACGTCGCCGTCTCCACGCCCCGCGGCACGATCGCATTCGAACAGCCAGCCAGCAGCAACGCGGCGAGCGCCGCCAATCCCCCCTTGCGCATCGACGTCAGGCTTCGTCGGTATCGGCAAGCTTCCAGTTCGGGTCGTTGCTCTTGAGCACCCGCAGGAACGTCCAGACGTCATGCGTCTCGACCGCGTCGGACATCGACCCGGCAACGATATTGCCCTCGGCATCGCGGGTGATCGCGGCGATATCGGCATCGAAGCGCACCGACACGCGCGCCACGCCGCCCTCGACCGACGCCTCGGTCACCACCGCGCGTTCGATCGACACCAGCCGGTTGTCGAGCACATGGCCCGCCGCGTTGCGATCGGCGATCGCCTGCGTAAAGGCCTCGCGCACGTCACGCTCGGTCAGCCATTCCAGCGTCGCCTCGTCGCCCTTCCAAAAGGCTTCGAGGATCATGCGATAGGCCGACTTCGCCCCGTCGATGAACTGCGCGACGTCGAACGACGGATCGGCGGCGATCAGCGCGCGCAGGCCGTTTTCGGCGCCGCTCTCGACATGACGCGGCCCCAGCACGCGCGCTTCGGGCGTCACCTCGATCGGGCGCGCGACCGGCGGCGTCGCGATCCGCTCGTCCGCGGTCCGCGGCAAGGGTTCGTGACCGGTCCGCTTCCCCAGCACGGCATAGAGCCGCATCGCCAGAAACGCCGCGACCATTGCGAGCAGGACGACAAAAACCACCATGCCTTCACTTCCTTCCATCGATCGGACATAGGACCGAACGAGCGCGGATACAAACGGCGTGACGGCCATAAGTTCGCCTGAGTGGTCGACCCGTTGAATCACGGTCGGGCCGCTGCTAGTCCGCGCCATCTTAACGCGGGAAGCGCCAAAGCTATCCGCCCGAGCCGACAGGGATCGACATGGACGAACAGAACGCCGCAGGCGGCATCGACGCCTTTGCCAACGGGGACGACAGCCAGCCGTCGGTCAACGTCATCACGCAGTACGTCAAGGATCTCTCGTTCGAGAATCCCAGTGCTCCGGGCGTCTATCAGATCGCCGGCCAGCCCAAGCTCGACGTGCAGTTCAACATCGGCGCCAGCCAGGTCGGCGACGATGTCCATGAAGTGGTGCTCAAGATCGAGGCGCGTGCCGAGGTCGAGGATCAGGTCATGTATCTGGTCGACCTGTCGTTCGCCGGCCTGTTCGGCCTGCGCAACATCCCGGCCGAGCATCTTCAGCCCTTCCTGCTGGGCGAAGCGCCGCGCATCCTGTTCCCCTTCGCCCGCCGGGTGCTGGCCGATGCGGTGCGCGACGGCGGCTTCCCGCCGCTACTGCTCGAACCGATCGACTTCGCGCAGCTCTATCTGTCGCAGGCCGAGCAGCAGGGCGCGCTGGGCGAAGTCGCCGGCCACGCCTGATCGTTTCCGGGCGGCGGGCGCAGACGTCGGTCCGATCGACAATCGAGGACGCCGACTGCCATGCAGCTGGGTGACACGCAGTTCCTGCCACTCCGACCTCCGCGCAGGCGGGGGTCCAGGGTGACAAATGTCGGCCTGTCGTTGCCCCGTCCCGCCGCCCGTTCGAGACCGCTGCGAACGTCGCGAACGCAGCCAACTCCTCGCCGTACCCCGGCGAAGGCCAGGGTCCAGTTGGGGGGCGTCAGTGATATGCGGATAAGCCTTTCTGACTGGACCCCGGCCTTCGCCGGGGTACGGATCGGCGACTGCCGCAAAGGTCTTGCCTGCCAATGCGCACGGCCGGCGGTTCGATCGGCCCTGAACCCATGAAACTGGCGAAATCGCTGGGGTCGGTCGGCGGCCTGACGCTGGTCAGCCGCGTGCTGGCGCTGGGCCGCGACTCGTTGCAGGCGACGTTCGTAGGCGCGGGCTTCGCGTCGGACGCGTTCCTCGTCGCGTTCCGCCTGCCCAACATGTTCCGCGCGCTGTTCGCCGAAGGCGCGTTCAACGCCGCCTTCGTGCCGCTGTTCAACAAGAAGGTGGCCGAGGGCGACGCAGCGGTGGAGGGTCATGGGCTGCCCGCCGGCATCGCCTTTGCGCAGGCGGTGCTGTCGGTATTGTTGCCGGTACTGGTCGCTGCGACGATCGTCATGCTGATCGGCGCATGGCCGCTGACGTACCTGCTGTCGGGCGGGTTCAACGACCCGACGCCTGCGCAATTCGCCTATGCGGTCACGCTGTCGCGGATCACCATTCCCTATCTGCTGCTGATCTCGATCGTGTCGCTATTGGGCGCGATCCTCAATTCGCTCGACAAATTCTGGGTCAATGCCGCGGCACCCATCCTGCTGAACGTCGCCATGGTCGCCGGCCTGCTCTTCTTCCACGGTCCTGATCCCTATGCGACCGCACGGGTACAGGCATGGGCGGTCACTGTCGGCGGCGCGTTGCAGCTCGGCTGGGTCATGTTCGCCTGTCGACGGGCGGGCGTATCGCTCCGCCCGCAGCGCCCGCGCCTGACCTCCGACGTGCGCGAGATGCTGCGCCTCATCGTCCCCGCCGCGATCGGCGCGGGCGCGATGCAGATCAATCTGCTGATCTCGACCGCGCTGTCGGGGCGGCTGCTCGATCAGGGGTCGATCTCCTACATCTATTATGCCGACCGGCTGAACCAGTTGCCGCTGGGGCTGATCGGCATCGGTCTCGGCACCATCCTGCTCCCCACCATCTCCCGCCAGCTTGCGCGGAAAGAGGATGCGGCGGCGATGGATACCCAGAATCGCGGCATCGAACTGGCGCTGCTGCTGACGCTGCCGGCGACCATCGCCTTCCTGACCGTCGCCGAACCGATCATCCGCGCCCTGTTCCAGCATGGCGCGTTCGGGCCGGAAGATACGCTGCGCAGCGCCCAGTCGCTCGCCGCCTTCTCGCTCGGCCTGCCCGCCTATGTCCTCATCAAGGTGATGACGCCCGGCTTTTATGCGCGACAGGATACGCGGACGCCGGTGCGCTTCGCGATGATATCGATCGTCATCAACATCGTGCTCAACCTCGCGCTGATCCCGACCGTCGCGCATATCGGCCCGCCGCTCGCCACGGCGGTTTCGGCATGGGTCAATTTCGCGATGCTCTACGTCACGCTGCGGCGGCGCGGACATTTCGCGTTCGACCGGCAACTGACCCACCGCCTGCCGCGCTTCGCCATCGCCGCGCTGCTGATGGGGGCGGCGCTGTTCTTCGCCGACCGCATCGTCGGCCCATGGACCACCGGCGAAGTGATGACGCGCATCATCGGCATGGTCGCGCTCGTCGGCGCGGGTGCCATCGTCTATGGCCTTGCCTGCCTTGCCACCGGAGCGTTCCGGCTGGCCGATCTCCGCGCGCTGCTGCGTCGGCGCGCCGCCTGATAGGAAACAGAAATGCGTGTCGTCTCCGGCATCCAGACCACCGGCAATCTTCATCTCGGCAATTATCTGGGCGCGATCCGCAACTGGGTGCGGTTGCAGGACCGGATGGGCGCCGACGATGTCTGCCTGTTCTTTCTCGCCGACCTCCACGCGCTGACCGTGACGCAGGATCCGAAGGTGATGGCGTCGAACACGATCGAGATGGCGGCGACCTTGCTGGCGGCCGGCATCGATCCCGACCGCTCGATCCTGTTCAATCAGGCGCGGGTGCCCGCGCATAGCGAACTGGCGTGGATCCTCGGCGGCACCGCCCGGGTCGGCTGGCTCAACCGCATGACTCAGTGGAAGGACAAGGCCGGCAAGAACCGCGAAGGTGCCAGCGTCGGGCTGTTCACCTATCCGGTCCTGCAGGCTGCCGACATCCTCGCCTACCGCGCGACGCATGTGCCGGTGGGCGAGGACCAGAAACAGCATCTGGAGCTTGCCCGCGATATCGCGACCAAGTTCAACCTCGACTTCGGGGTCGAGCTGTTCCCGCTGCCCGAACCGATGATCCCGGAAGATACCCCGCGGATCATGAGCTTGCGCGACGGCACCGCCAAGATGTCCAAGTCCGATCCGTCGGACATGAGCCGCATCAACCTGATCGATTCGGACGAGCAGATCGCGACCAAGTTCCGCAAGGCCAAGACCGATCCCGAACCCCTGCCGTCCGAGGTCGCCGGGCTGGCGGAACGGCCCGAGGCGCGCAACCTCGTCACCATCTATGCCGCGCTGTCGGGGGAGACGTCGCAGGACGTGCTCGCCAACTTCGGCGGCCAGGGTTTCGGCGCGTTCAAGCCCGCGCTCGCCGATCTGGCGGTCGCCAAGCTCGGCCCGATCCGCGACCGGCTGGTGGCGCTGCTCGACGACCGCGCCGCCGTCGGCGCAACGCTGGCAAAGGGTGCGGCAAAGGCGGACGCACTGGCCCGCCCGACGCTGCTCGCCGCCCAGCAGGCACTGGGACTGCAAGTTTGAATATTTGTTTTAGTTAATAGGGTGCCACGGCCAAATATATGTTGTCCGTGGCACCTTCGTCACCTTATGCGTTCGGCAAGGCCTACTACAGGGGAAGCCGTTCGTGACCAGCACCACCGTCGAAACCAAGCCCTTCACCGACCAGAAGCCCGGGACCTCGGGCCTGCGCAAGAAGGTGCGGGTATTCCAGCAGCCTGGCTATGCCGAAAACTTCATCCAGTCGGTGTTCGACGTGGTCGAGGGCAAGGACGGCGCGACGCTGGTGATCGGCGGCGACGGCCGCTATCTGAACCGCGAGGTCATCCAGACCGCGATCCGCATGGCCGCCGCCAACGGCTTCGCCCGCGCGATCGTCGGACAGGGCGGCATCCTGTCGACCCCCGCTGCCTCGAACGTCATCCGCCAGCGCGGCGCGATCGGCGGCCTCGTCCTGTCGGCCAGCCATAATCCCGGCGGCCCCGACGAAGATTTCGGCATCAAATACAATGTGTCGAACGGCGGCCCTGCCCCCGAAGGCTTCACCGACGCGCTCTACGCCCGCACGCTGGAGATCGACCGCTACGTCATCAGCGATGTGACCGGCATCGACCTCGACACGCTCGGCGAACAGGGTGTCGACGGCCTGACCGTCGAGGTGATCGACTCGGTCGCGGCCTATGCCGATCTGATGGAGACCCTGTTCGACTTCGCCGCGATCCGCGACCTGATCGCCGGCGGCTTCCGCCTGTCGTTCGACGCGATGAGCGCGGTGACCGGTCCCTATGCGACCGAAATCCTCGAACGCCGGCTTGGTGCCGCGCCCGGCACCGTCGTCAACGGCACCCCCCTGCCAGATTTCGGCGGCCACCACCCCGACCCGAACCTCGTCCACGCCCACGAACTCTACGAGCGGATGATGGCCGCCGACGCGCCCGATTTCGGCGCAGCCTCGGACGGCGATGGCGACCGCAACCTCATCATCGGCCGCGGCATCTTCGTGACGCCGTCGGACTCGCTCGCGGTGCTGGCCGCCAACGCGCATCTGGCGCCGGCGTACAAGGACGGCATTGCCGGCATCGCCCGCTCGATGCCGACCTCCGCCGCCGCCGACCGCGTCGCGCAGGCGCTGAACGTGCCGCTCTACGAAACGCCGACCGGCTGGAAATTCTTCGGCAACCTGCTCGACGCCGGCCTCGTCACTATCTGTGGCGAGGAAAGCGCCGGCACCGGCTCCAACCATGTCCGCGAAAAGGATGGACTGTGGGCGGTGCTACTCTGGCTCAACATCCTCGCCGCGCGCCGCCAGCCGGTCGCCGAGATCATGGCCGACCATTGGTCGCGCTATGGCCGCAACTATTATGCGCGCCACGATTATGAGGGCGTCGAGCAGGCCGGCGCCGACGCGCTGATGGCGTCGCTGCGCGACCGCCTCGCCACCCTGCCCGGCACGGTGATCGGCGACCTGACCGTCTCCGAAGCCGACGACTTCGCCTATCACGACAGCACCGACGGATCGGTCAGCCGCAAGCAGGGCATCCGCATCCTGTTCGCCGACGGATCGCGCATCGTGTTCCGCCTGTCGGGCACCGGCACCCAGGGCGCGACGCTGCGCGTCTATATCGAACGCTACGAGCCGGCCGAGGGCGATCTGGCACAGGAAACCGGCGATGCGCTGGCGCCGCTGGTCGCGGCTGCAGAGACGGTCGCGTCGATCAAGCAGCATACCGGCCGCAACGAGCCGGACGTCATCACGTAAGAAGCGCAGATTTCGCGCAAAGGCGCAAAGGCGCGGAGGGG
This sequence comes from Sphingomonas lacusdianchii, assembly GCF_022664395.1. Classification (GTDB taxonomy): domain Bacteria; phylum Pseudomonadota; class Alphaproteobacteria; order Sphingomonadales; family Sphingomonadaceae; genus Sphingomonas; species Sphingomonas lacusdianchii. The sequence continues at coordinate 129,384 of NZ_JAKRET010000006.1, forward strand.
GTTGCGATACCGGCAACACCTCCGCGATCGGGAGACCGTTGCGCCCAAAGCTACTGCATAAAAAAGGCCGCTGACGCGGATACGGCGTGCAGCGAACGCAACCCCTCCGCGCCTCTGCGCGAACCAGTTCTACTTCTTCTCGCTGCGCGCGTGATGACCGACGGTCTCGACAAGCTCGAAGTGCTCGAACCAAATCGGGTGGGGGAGACCCGCTTAGCCCTCGAGCGAGCGCAGCAAGGTCCGCACTGCGCTGTCGATCTCGCGGTCGATCCCACGCAGTTCCTCGATCCGCCGCACGGCATGGATCACCGTCGAGTGATCGCGATTGCCGAACTTGCGCCCGATCTCGGGCAGCGAGCGCGTCGTCAGCTGCTTCGCCAGATACATCGCCACCTGTCGCGGCCTGGCGATCGCCTGCGCCCGCCGTGCCGAGATCAGGTCGAGCTGCTTGACCTCGAAATGCGCCGACACCGCGCGCTGGATATCGTCGATCGTCACGCGCTTGGCCGGCCCGGCCAGCATCTCGCCTAGCGTCGCATGGGCGAACGCCATGTCGATCGTGTCGCCGGTCAGCGACGCATAGGCGATCAGGCGGTTGAGCGCCCCTTCCAGTTCGCGCACGCTGCCGCGAATACGGCCGGCAAGCAGGTCGAGCACATCGCCGGGCACGACGATGCCGGGCACCTCGGCCAGCTTGGCAGCAAGGATCGCGTGGCGCAGGTCGGTTTCGGGCAGCTTGATATCGGCCACCAGCCCGCCGCCCAGCCGCGACAGCAGCCGCGGATCGATCCCTTCGAGCAACGCGGGCGATCGGTCGCAGGCGATCACCACCCGCTTGCCCGCGTCCATGAACGCGTTGATCGTGTGCAGGCATTCCTCCTGCGTCGCATCCTTGCCCGCCACGAACTGCAGGTCGTCGATCATCAGCAGGTCGACGCCGCGCAACCGCGCCTTGAAACCATGCGTATCCCGCGCACGCATCGCCGCGACGAATTCGAACATGAAGCGCTCGGCGGGCAGATACACCGCGCTCGCCGCCGGATCGGCGTCGAGAAACGCATGGCCGATCGCATGCATCAGATGGGTTTTGCCCAGCCCCGTGCCGCTGTGCAGGAATAGCGGGCTGAACCGCGGCACGCCGGGCTCGGCCAGCGCCTTCGCGGCGTTGAACGCGACCCGGTTCGATGCCGAAACGACGAATCGGTCGAAGCGATAGCGCGGATCGAACGCCGGCCGTTCGGCGGGCGCGCGTTGCGGCACGGCAGCGGCGAAGGCGATCGGCGCGTGCGTCGCCACCGGTGCCGGCTTCGATTCGGGCAAGGCGGCGGGCGGTACGATTCGCGCCTGCAGCGCGCTGGCCGTTTCCACCACCACGTCGCGCACCTGCGGCAGTTGCGCACGGAATTCGTGCGTCAATCGTTCGGCATAATGATTGCGGACCCAATCGGTCATGAACGCCGATGGCAGGGTCAGGCGGACGACGCCGTCCTCGTCGGGGGCGACCAGTTCCATCGGCTTCAGCCACCGGTCGAACACGCGCTGTCCGGCGGATGCACGCAGGTTGTGCCGCACGCGGGCCCATGCCGCTGCAACCTCGACCTGTCCATGATCCACCGCCATCGTCACCCGAACACACCCCTCCCGCCCGGAGAATCAGCTTCTCCGCCACGGTTCATCCATCGTTTAAGAGCCCCCCTGACCGCGCCGAAGCGGCGGTCGCACACGAAGATTCGTGCGGGCCCCGACCACCGCGATCGGCGCCGGGAAGTGCTGTTTAGGAACCGTGACGCCGATCGATCAAGTCACGAAACCGAAATAAAGGCAGTTGACAGCCCCCCAGTGGCGGAAACGCGTCGGATTTATTTTTTCGCGTTTTCTGTCAGTATCTTACGCCAGATCAGCCGCCCCCGAACCCTCGAATCCGCGGATTTCCGCGGTTTTCCGGACAGCCTGATTCGAGGGGTTTTGGCGGAACCATTTCAGCGCGGGACGCACCCTCCGCCCGGTGCTGCGACACCATGTCCGACCGACGCAAGAAACCCCGCCGGCCGCTGGGCCGACGGGGTCAATCCTGTCCGACGATGCGCGGGCGATCAGGCGATCGCGCCAACCGCCTTCGTCAGGCGCGAGAACTTGCGGCTCGCGGTATTCTTGTGCAGCACGCCCTTGGCGACGCCGCGGGCCAGTTCCGGCTGGACGTTCGCCAGCGCGGTGGTCGCCGCTTCACGGTCACCGGCGACGATCGCCGCTTCGACCTTCTTTACGAAGGTACGGATGCGGCCGACGCGCGCACCATTGATTTCCGCACGACGCGCATTGCGCCGGATACGCTTCTTCGCCTGTGGCGTATTCGCCATGCCGTCCTCGACTCTCGCAAATGATTGGTGCCGATCGGGCAATCCGACCGGAGAACGTGCGCCCCTTAACCGGTCGGGGCCGGAAGGTCAACTATCGCTGGCACGATCGGCACCAGAAGGTGGAGCGTCCACCGTCGACGCGCCGCTCGACCACACCCCCGCACGGACACGCCTCGCCCTCGCGGCCATAGACCCTGAATTGTTTCGAGAAGTAGCCCAGTTCGCCATCGGGCCGGGCATAGTCGCGCAACGTCGATCCCCCCGCCTCGATCGCCGACAGCAGTACCGCACGGGTCGCGTCGACCAATGCCGCCAGCCGTTCGCGCGCAATCTGCCCGGCCGGGCGCGTCGGCGAAATGCCCGCGACGTTCAGCGCCTCGCACACGTAGATATTGCCGAGTCCCGCGACGATTCGCTGATCGAGCAGCAGGATCTTCACCGGCGCGATCCGCCCCGCGAACCGCCGCTCCAGATGGTCGGCGGTGAAGTCCGGCCCGAGCGGCTCGGGTCCCAGCGCGGCGAAGGGCGGCCAGGTCGCGACCTCGGCGGTCGGCAGCAGATCGACCGATCCGAAACGGCGCGGATCGTTCAGCACCACCTGCCGCCCGGCATCGGTCGCCAGCAGCAGATGATCGTGCGCCAGCGGTTCGGCGGGATCGACGCGCCAGCGCCCCGACATACCGAGGTGGAAGATGAAGGTATCGGCACGATCGGTCTCGATCAGCCCGTATTTGGCGCGGCGCGACAGGCCGGTGACCGTCGCACCCGTAAGCCGCTGCCCGAGATCGACCGGCATCGCCCGGCGCAGATCGGCACGATTGGCGACGACCCGCGCCAATCGCTGCCCGGTCAGCACCGGTGCCAGACCGCGCACGGTCGTCTCTACTTCGGGAAGTTCGGGCATGGGATCCTTCGATCGACCGGCGCATCCGGCCGCTATCTACGCCAAACAGCTAGGTTCGGTTTGCCCCCGCCACAAGGCGCGGCTAGGGCAGACGAATGAACGACACGGTATCCTTCGGCTACGAAGATGTGGCCCCCGCCGAAAAGACCAAGCGCGTCGGCGATGTCTTCGCCAGCGTCGCCTCGCGCTACGACCTGATGAACGACGCGATGTCCGGGGGCATGCACCGGTTGTGGAAGGACCGCTTCGTCGCGCGGGTGAAGCCGGGCAAGGGCGAATCGATCCTCGACATGGCCGGGGGCACCGGCGACATCGCGTTCCGCATGGCGAAGCACGGCGCGCACATCACCGTCGCCGACATCAACCCGGCGATGCTGGGCGTCGGCATGGAACGCGCCGAAAAGCGCGGCATCGACGGCCTTGTCTGGTCCGAACAGAATGCCGAGACGCTCGACTTCGCCGATCGCAGCTTTGATGGCTATACGATCGCGTTCGGCATCCGCAACGTGACCGACATTCCGAAGGCGCTGCGCGAAGCGCACCGCGTCCTGAAGCGCGGCGGTCGGTTCTTCTGCCTCGAATTCTCGACGGTGACGTGGCCCGGCTTCGCCGACGTCTATGACCAATATTCGCACAAGCTGGTGCCCAAGCTCGGCAAGCTGCTGGCGAATGACGAGGACAGCTATCGCTATCTGATCGAATCGATCCGTCGCTTCCCCGACATGCCGACCTTCGAACGCATGATCGCGGACGCGGGCTTCATCCGCACGCGCGTCGAACCGATCATGGGCGGGCTGGTCGCGATCCATAGCGGGTGGAAGATTTGATGCGGCACGCATCAAACCCCCGCGCAGGCGGGGGTCCAGGGCAAATAGCCGCATGACCGCCACCCTCACCCATTATTGGCGGATCCTCAAATGGGGGCGCACGCTCGCGCGCCACGGCGCCCTGATCGAGCTGGAACGCAACCCGCGCACTCCGCCGCGCCTGCGTCGAATCGTCCGTCTCGCCCGGTTCGGTGCGCGCGTGCCCGCCACCCCGCGCTATGCCGAGGCATTCGCCGCGCTGGGCCCGGCCGCGATCAAGCTGGGGCAGACACTCGCCACCCGCCCCGATCTGGTCGGCGAAGATGTCGCGCAGGACCTGTTGTCGCTGCAGGACGCATTGCCGCCGCTGCCATGGAATGTGGTGCGTCCCGCGATCGAATCGGGCCTTGGCCAGCCGATCGAGCGCCTGTTCCAGTCGATCGAGGAAACGCCGGTCGGTGCCGCCTCGATCGCGCAGGTCCATCGCGCCATCACCACCGATGGCCGCCGTGTCGCGGTGAAGGTGTTACGTCCGGGCGTCGAGGCACAGTTCTTCGACGCGATCGATACCTATGAATGGGCCGCCGCCCGCATGGAGACGATGGGCGGCGAGTTGAAGCGCCTGCGCCCGCGCCTCGTGATCGAGACGATGAAGCGCTGGACCGCGCGCGAGCTCGACCTGCGCCGCGAAGCCGCCTCCGCCTCCGAACTGGCGCAGGGGATGGAGGCCGAGCCCGACTTCGTCATCCCCGCGATCGACTGGCAGCGGACGACCTCGAAGATCCTGACCACCGAATGGATCGACGGCATCAAGCTGTCGAACCGTCCCGCGCTGATAGAGGCGGGCCATGATCTGCACGCAATGGCGACGCGGCTGGTCCGCGCCTTCCTGCGCCAGGCGATCGCGGAAGGGTTCTTCCACGCCGACATGCATCAGGGCAATTTGTTTGCCCTGCCCGATGGCCGCATCGCCGCGATCGATTTCGGGATCATGGGCCGCATCGACCGTCGCGCCCGCGTGTGGCTGGCCGAGATCCTCTACGGCCTCATCACAGGCGACTATAAGCGCGTCGCCGAAATCCATTTCGAAGCGGGCTATGTTCCCGCCCACCACAATGTCGCCGAATTCGCGACGGCGTTGCGCGCGGTGGGCGAGCCGATGCGCGGGCTGGCGGTCAAGGACATGTCGGTCGGCATGATGCTCGACTCGCTGTTCAACATCACCCGCGATTTCGACATGGAGACGCAGCCGCATCTGCTGCTGCTGCAAAAGACGATGGTGATGGTCGAGGGGGTCGCCACCGCGCTCGATCCCGACATCAACCTGTGGGAGACGGCGGCGCCGTTCGTGCGCGGCTGGATCCGCGACGAACTGGGGCCGGAGGCGATGGTCGCCGACCGGATCATCACCGACCTGCGCACCTTTGCCCGGCTGCCCGACCTGATCCGCAATATCGAGGCGCGCTATCCCGCGCCGGGCGGCGCCCCGCCCGCCCCGCCGCTGCCCGAGGTCGCCGTCGTCCGCGTCGGCGGCGGCTGGCGCTATGCGCTGGTCGGCATCGCCGGCGGGCTGGTCGGCGCGGCATCGACGATGCTGCTGGGATGATCCGCGCGCGACCGCCGGTCTGGCTGTCGTGCTCCAGCCGGTTCGCGACGCTGCGACCCGGCGTGGCGCTCGCCGTCGCGTTGCTGGCGCTCGCCCTGCTGGCATCCACGTGGCTCCTGCCCGAGGATGACGCGCCGCGCGGCATGGCGATGAGCGTTGACGTCTATGCCGCGGTCGTCGAGGGGCTGCGCACCGGCGGCGATTATTATGCCGTCACCGCGCAGGAACTGCGCGCGAGCCGCGCCCCGCTCCACCCCTTCCCCGCCATCCGCCTGCCGACGTTGAGCGTGGTGCAGGCGGCGTTGCCCGACCTCGCCTCCATCCTGTTGCTGATCGCGATCGCGGCGGCGACCGGTCTCGCCTGGACCCGGCGGATCGGCGGCTGGTTCGACCGCGGCCCGCCGCGCATCACGGCGCTGTTCCTGCTGGCAGGCGGCATGGTCGCCTTCGTCCAGCCGTCGCTGGTCGCGTTCCACGAGCTGTGGGCCGGGCTGCTGATCGCATGGTCGCTGGCGATCCGGCGCGAGGATCGCTGGGTCGAGGCGGTCGCATTGGCTCTGTGCGCGATGGTGATCCGCGAGACGGCCGCGCTCTACGCGCTGGTGATGCTGGCGGCGGCACTGGTCGAGGGACGCCGGCGCGAGGCGCTGGGCTGGGTCGCGGCGCTGCTGGTGTTCGTCGCCGTGCTGCTGCTCCATGCCCGCGCCGTGGCGATGATCGCCGGTCCGCTCGACGCGGGTTCGCCCGGCTGGGGCGGGTTGCACGGCCCGGGCCTGTTCGCCTCCGCCATGGCGCGCTCGACCGCGCTCACCCTGCTGCCATGGTGGCTGGGGGGGCCCCTGGCGATGCTGGCGCTGCTCGGCTGGGCGGCGGCACCGGGACCGCTGGGCGCACGCGCGGCGCTCACCTTCGGCAGTTATGCGCTGGCCATCGCGTTGTTCGCACGCACCGACAACTTCTATTGGGCGCTCGCCGCCGCCCCTGCCTATCTGATCGGCATGGCGTTTCTTCCCGACGCGGCACGCGACCTTGCCCGACCTTTGCTCGACAGGCGGCGCGTTCGGGTGCAGAGGATCACCCGATGACGCGCATATTGCTGATCGTCGGCGGCGGCATCGCGGCGTACAAGGCGTGCGAGCTGATCCGCCTGCTGCGCGGGCGCGGCCATGGCGTCCGCTGCGTGCTGACCGATGGCGGCGCGCAGTTCGTGACGCCGATGACGCTGGCGGCGCTGAGCGAACAGCCGGTCCATACCAGCCTGTGGGATCTGAAGGACGAGGCCGAGATGGGCCATATCCAGCTCAGCCGGCAGGCCGATCTGGTCGTCGTCGCGCCTGCCACCGCCGATCTCCTGGCGCGCATGGCCGCCGGCATGGCCGACGATCTCGCTACCACGCTGCTGCTCGCCACCGACAAGCCGGTGCTGGCCGTCCCCGCGATGAACGTGCGCATGTGGCAACATGCGGCGACCACCACCAATGTCGCCACCTTGCGGGGGCGCGGCGTCACCGTGCTCGATCCCGACGAAGGGGCGATGGCGTGCGGCGAATTCGGCCCCGGCCGCCTGCCCGAACCGCCCGCGATCGTCGCCGCGATCGAGGCGATGGCGGCGCCCGCGCCGCAGTCGCTGACCGGCCGCCATGTGCTGGTCACCGCCGGTCCCACTCATGAGGCGATCGATCCGGTCCGCTATCTCGCCAATCGCTCGTCGGGCAAACAGGGGTTCGCCATCGCCGCCGCCTGCGCCGCGCGCGGCGCGCAGGTGACACTGATCGCGGGGCCGGTAACGCTCCCGACCCCGCCGGGCGTGACCCGAATCGACGTCGAATCGGCGCGCGACATGGCCAATGCCGTGGCACAGGCGCTGCCCGCCGACGCCGCCGTGATGGTCGCCGCCGTCGCCGACTGGCAGGTCGAGGCGGCGCCATCCAAGCTGAAAAAGGGCGACGGGCCGCCGACCCTCACCCTGCTGCCCAATCCCGACATCCTGGCGATGCTCGGCCGGTCGCCGCGCCGCCCGCGTCTGCTGGTCGGCTTCGCGGCCGAAACCGACGACGTGCTCGCCCATGCGACCGCCAAGCGCAGCGCCAAGAATGCCGACTGGATCGTCGCCAACGACGTGTCGGGTGATGTGATGGGCGGCGATCGCAACGCCGTCCACCTCGTCACCGCCGACGGCGTCGAACGCTGGCCCGACGCCCCGAAAACGGATATTGCGGCCCGACTGGCCGACCGGATTGCCGATGCGCTGCTTTAGTCCCCTGTTGCTCCTTGCCGCCGCCGGCTGCGCCACCACTGCCGCCCCGCCGCCGGTGACGCTGGCCGGGGAAAGCTTCGGTCCGTCCGCATCGCGCGACGTGCGGACGCTGGTCCTGATCCTGCACGGCGATGGCGACGGCGTGGTTCCGGCCGAATTCAACGCCGCCGCCCGCGCCATCGCGGACGCGATCCCCGGTGCGCGCGCGGTCGCACTGCTGCGGCCGGGCTATGCCGATGCGGCGGGCAATGTCTCGCCCGGCACGCGCGGCGGGACCGACGGCGACAGCTATACTGCCGACCGGGTCGCGGCCGTCGCCGATGCCGTTGCCGGCTGGCGTGCCCGCTATCCGCAGGCGCGCACGATCCTGGTCGGGCAATCGGGCGGCGCGGCGATGGCGGCGACGCTGATGGGGGTGCGCCCGGGACTGGTCGACGGGGTCGTGCTGGCGGGATGTCCGTGCATGTTGCCCGAATGGCGCAAATATCGCGCGAAACAGGGCGCGACTGGTTTCGGGACGACGGTCAACAGCTTCGATCCGTTGCAGACGGTGGGCGGCATCGCGCCGTCGACCCGCGTGACCCTGCTGGTCGGCGCCGAGGACAAGGAAACGCCGCTGCGCTTCTCGCGTGGCTATGCCGAAGCATTGGCGCTGCGCGGTATCGCCACCGACTATCGCGTCCTGCCCGGGCGCGGCCACGACCTGCTACGCGATGGCGACCTGATCGATGCGGTGCGCCGCATGGCCGCCGCGCCCCCCGCGACCCCGCAACGCAGTGCGATGGTGACCCCATGATCCCGATCCGCCTGCGCCGCCTGCCGCATGGACATGGCCTGCCGCTGCCCGCCTATGCCACTACAGGGGCGGCAGGCATGGATATCGTCGCGGCCGAGGATATCGCGCTGGCGCCCGGTGCGCGCCATGCCGTCGCCACCGGCTTCGCCATCGCCATTCCGGACGGCTATGAGGTACAGGTCCGCCCCCGTTCGGGCCTTGCGCTGAAGTATGGCATCACCTGCCTCAACACCCCCGGCACGATCGACAGCGACTATCGCGGCGAAGTGAAGGTGATCCTCGCCAATCTGGGCGACGAAGCGTTTCAGGTGACGCGCGGCGAACGCATCGCGCAGCTCGTCCCTGCCGCCGTCACCCGTGCCGAGGTGACCGAGGTCGATACGCTCGACGATACCGCGCGCGGCGCCGGCGGATTCGGTTCGACCGGACGATGATTGGGCTGGCCCTGCTGACGCTGGCGCAGACCATGCCGCTGGTCGCGGCGCCCGATCCCGCACCGGCGGCCCGCTCGCCGATCGACTGGACCGCGCTGCCGCCGCTTCCCTATCGCCGCGCGCCGCAGCCGACCGCGTCGATGATCGCCTTCGTCTCGTCCGAAATCCACCGCAACGAATGTCCGCGGCCGATGCCGGTCGACGGCCACACCCGGTTGCAGATCGATGTCGCGGTGCTGATCGGCGAGGATCGGCTGGTCCGCGCCACCATTCCCCGCGCGATCGGCTGTCCGGTCGTCGAACAATATGGCGCCGGGCTGGTGGTCAGCTTCGCGCGCGGCAACCTGATGCCGCAATTCGTCAGCGGGGGCGGCTGGTACCGCGCCTCGTTGCAGTTCGACTGGACCGAATGACCTTTTCCGACGCCGAGCTCGATCGCTACGCCCGTCATCTCGTCCTGCGCGAGGTCGGCGGCGCGGGACAGGCGGCGCTGAAGGCCGCGCGCGTCGTGGTGATCGGCGCGGGCGGCATCGGATCGCCGGCACTGCAATATCTGGCGGCGGCCGGGGTCGGCACGCTGGTCGTGATCGACGACGACACGGTCGACGCCAGCAACCTCCAACGCCAGACCCTGTTCGGCGACGCCGATATCGGCACCGCGAAAGTGACCGCCGCCGCACAGGCGCTCGCCCGCATCAACCCGCACGTGACCGTCGAAGCGGTGCCGACGCGGATCGACGCCGCCAATGCCGCCGCGCTGCTCGCCGGAGCGGACGTCGTGCTCGACGGCTGCGACAATTTCGCCACCCGCCTCAACGTCGCCGACGCGGCGCTGGCGGCGCGCATCCCGCTGGTCTCGGCAGCGGTCGGCCAGTTCGAGGGGCAGTTGGGCGTGTTCCGCGGCTGGGAAGCGCATCTGCCCTGCTATCGCTGCTTCGTCGGCAACGATCCTGCCCGCGCCGATGCCAGCTGCGCCGATCAGGGTGTGCTCGGCGCCTTGACCGGGGTGATGGGCAGCCTCGCCGCACTGGAGACGCTGCGCGCGATCATCGGCTTCGGCGACGATCCGGCGGGCAAGCTGCTGGTCGCCGACCTGCTCGCCTTCCGCTTCCGTACGCTGGCGCTGCCGAAGGATCCGGGATGCCGATGCGCGGGCTGACGATCGTCGTCGCACAGCCCGATCCCGACCGCTGGCGCGCTGCGCTGACCATGGCCTGTGCCGCCGCTGCGCTCGGTGGGCGGACGCGTGTCTATCTGCACGAAGGGGCGGTGGCGCTGTTGGCGACGGCCGCCACCGCACCGCCCGGCCTGCCCGACCCGACCGAATTGCGTGCGATCGCGGGCGAGAGCGGCGTCGAACTGATCGCCTGCCAGACCGGTCTCGCCCTTGCCGGACTGGCGGCGGATACGGAAAGGGTCGCGGCAGGCGGATTGATCGACCTGCTCGCGACCCTTGCCGACGACCGGCTGGTCACCTTGTAGAAGCGGGCGGAGACCGTAACCTCCGCCCGGTCGCTCAACCGTTGGCCAGCGCTTCCTCGGCAAACGCGCGCACCGCCGGACCGATATCGGCACGGGCCAGCGCCAGCGCGATGTTCGCCTGCACCCAGCCGGCCTTGTCGCCGCAGTCGTAACGCTTGCCGTCGAAGGTGAAGCCGTGGAACGGCTGGTTGCCGATCAGCTTCGCCATCGCGTCGGTCAGCTGGATTTCGCCACCGGCACCCGGCTCCTGCGAATCGAGGATCTGCATGACTTCGGGCTGCAGGATGTAACGGCCCGGGATCATCAGGTTCGACGGCGCCTTGCCCTTGGGCTTTTCGACCAGCGCGGTGACCTCGGTCAGGCGGCCGTCCTGCTTGCCCGGCGAGATGATGCCGTACTTGTCGGTCTCGCTGTCGGGCACTTCCAGCGCGCCGATGACGTTGCCGCCGACCTTCTCATAGGCGTCGACCATCTGCTTCAGGAACCCGCCGACCATCAGCTCGTCGGGCAGCAGCACCGCGAACGGCTCGTCGCCGACGATCTCGCGCGCACACCAGACCGCATGGCCAAGACCGAGCGGCTCCTGCTGGCGGACATAGACCGGGCTGCCCGGCTTCTGGCGGATACCCTCGATCAGCGCCATCGACTTGCCGCGCGCCTTCATCGTCGCTTCCAGTTCATAGGAAACGTCGAAATGATCCTCCAGCGCGCCCTTGCCGCGACCGGTGACGAAGATGATCTGTTCGATGCCTGCTTCCAGCGCCTCTTCGACGGCGTACTGAATCAGCGGCTTGTCGACGACCGTCAGCATTTCCTTCGGCATCGACTTGGTCGCGGGAAGAAATCGGGTGCCCAGACCGGCGACCGGAAAGACTGCCTTGCGAACCTTCTTGATCGTCATCGTTTCATCCCCAAAATTGCTGCGCCGCAATAGAGATTCGTTTGGGGATTGGCAAACGGCCAATGACCACCGACCACCGGTTCGCGGCAGTGCAGCGGTTCATTGATCGTACAGCCCCTTTCCCCTAAGGGCGACGCACATCATGGTATTCTCCAAGCTATTTCGCAGGCCTGCAACCCCTGCGCCGCGCATTCCCGACGATATCCTCGTCTATGCGATCGGCGACGTGCATGGTCGCCTCGATTGTCTGGATGATTTGCTGGTGCAGATCGACACCGATCCGGCTCGCGACGGCCGGCGGGCGATGCTGGTGTTTCTGGGCGACCTGATCGATCGCGGTCCGGACTCGCGCGGGGTCGTCGACCGGGTGATGGCGATGTGCGCCGCAAGCGACGACGTCCACTGCCTGTGCGGCAACCACGAGGAACTGTTGCTGACCGCCGCCGAGGGTTCGCGACAGGCGCTGGGCGTCTTCGCACGCGCCGGTGGCAAGGAAACCCTGCTAAGCTACGGCGTCAGCGAAGAAGCCTATGAGCGCGAGGACCTGAAGGGCGTCCAGCGCCTGATCGCCGAGCATGTGCCGGTTGAACATCTGCATTTCCTGCGCAACCTCCCCGACCAGTTGGTCGTTGGCGACTATGTCTTCGTTCATGCCGGCATTCGCCCCGGCGTGCCGCTCGACGCGCAGAAGTCCTCCGACCTGCGCTGGATCCGGTCGCCGTTTCTCGACCATAGCGGCCCCCATGAGCGCTTCGTCATCCACGGGCATACCGTGACCGGCGATCCCGACATTCGTACCAACCGGATCGGAATCGATACCGGTGCCTATCGCAGCGGCCGGTTGACCGCGCTGGTACTTGATCGCGATACGCGGCGTTTTCTGTCGACGGCGCTGCCCGCCGGCACCTACGCGGCAGCGGCGTAACGCCGGAGGTAGCATTCCCGCGAACGGGTTCCAAGACGGATCGGAATTAGACAATTCCACTATTGTCGGTTGAACGAAGCCGGATCTTCGTCGCAGGACTTGATCCGGGACCTGCTTCTCCGACCCGGTGCAGAAGCGGAGCCGGATTGGAGCCGGCGGTCGACATGGCTTGGTCGCACCCTCGAACCCATGTCGAGCCGTGCATGGCGATCGCCCCGAGAAGGTCAGCGGTGCCACGTGAACCGGTGGGCGGGGCAGGCCTCTGACGACCTGCGGCAAGCGCCTGGAGCATGATGACATGAGCCTGACCCGTTTGCCCTGAGTAGCCAGCGAGCTTGTCCAAATGGCGTATCGAAGGACCGGCTGTGGTGGGTGCTTCGATACGGGTCTTTGACGACCTCAGCCCCTACTCGGCACGAACGTTTCTACCTTTTGTCAACGCGCTCGAAGCCGGACCGGGCGTCATCCCGTAACAGGCTGGGATCTGCTCAATGCCAGAGAGAGACAAGAGACGCACGAGACTGCCTCCTTCGCTGAGGCAACGTTCCCAGTTGGCTAGACCAGACCGAAGTCGAAGTGGCCAACTTGGCAGCGGCGGCTGCATAGCGACGAGGCAGCGTCAATTACGGTCACACGGACATAACCCGCCGCTCCATTGCGAACGGTCGCCGACCAACCCCACACAAACGAAAAGGGGCGCCCCAACGGAGCGCCCCTTCCCTAAACTGAAGCGCGGTTCCCCGCGCGAGCAATTAGTTGCTGTCCGAATCGCTGTCCGAGTCGGCGACGACAACGATGCCCGCAACGACAGCAGCCGCAGCGAGGATCGCGACGATCACGCCGCCGCCGGCCAGCTTTTCGCCCTTGGCGGCCGGAGCCGACGCACGAGCAACCGACAGCTTCGAAGCGTTGGCGGCGGTCGCAACCGTCGGAGCAACGGTCATCGACACGGCCGAGGCCGCGATCAGCATCTTCTTGGCAAAACCCATTTCAACACTCCCTTGTGTTACTACACGTCGAGCGGCCCTTCGCATACGGCCCGCCCCCCTGCAAGCCTTATCGCACCGATCGCGGCCAACCGTTACCGGGGACAGCGAGGGTACGACACGCCCTGCACACGGCTGAAACTCGCCAGGCACACCCGGTTTCGTTCGCAATCGCGGCAGTTCAATATGCAGTGCGGTACGAAATGAGGCAAGCGCGGCCGGCACGGCAATGGTCGGGTTATTGGAGCGGCTCATCGCGGGTGTTCAGCACGGCCGGCCGGTATGGGATCGGTGCGCCAGCCGGGATGGCGGCGATCTCCGCTGCGACATTTTCGGCGCGTTTTCCGGCGGATGAGTGCGTCCTGCTATGAAAGATGCCGCCGTCGATGCGCGCGCCCGGCCCTTTCCAGAACGCAACCGCCGCCGCCGGGTCCCAGCCCGCATTGCGCAACAGATGAACGCCCAGCCGGTCGGCATCGTCTTCGGTCGTACGAAAGATGCGTCCATTTCGGCCCAGTTCGCGAAATACGCCGCGACTGACCTTCGCCGCGTCGAGCCGGACATGGTGACGCAGGATGTTGTGCGCCAATTCATGGGCCACGACGACCGCGACCTGCGAATCATCGAATCGGTCGAGGAACCGGCTCGATATTTGCACCAGCCGCCCATCGGCGACCGCATCCAGCGACGGCCCGATTCGCAGTTCGAACAAGGTGCGACAGCCCGGTGACGCCGGAATGGTGAGCGCACGGTCCTGCCCCGCCCTGCGTAGCACGATCGACAGCGGGCGGTCCGCTGCCTGCGCATCGAGCAGCGCGGCGAACGCGTCGCGGGTGGCGACATGCCCGCCACCCCGGGTTGTCGGGACCGGGTGACCGTTGATGCTGACGATCGAATCGTCGGCTTGTACGCCGACCCGCGCTGCCGGACTGTCGGCTACGACCGCTTCGACCGCGATCCCGGTTTCGAAGCCGAAGGTACTGCGCGCGACCGGCTGTTCGGTCGGGTCATATTGATCGATCGCGTGCACGATCATTCCGGTGACCGGAGCGAGGTCGGTACACAGCGCGGCGTTGGCGCGCGCGAGCCGATAGCCGATGGCCCCCAGCCGCAAGTCGGCAGCACGCAACGCCTCCAGCGTCGCCCGATCGGTTTCGACGGTCGCTGCGGGAATCGGTGCGGCACCGATCGTCAGCCATGCGCCGGCAAGCAGGAGGCCCCGCCGCAGTCGCACCGCACGACACCGCTGCGCCATGCGATGAAGAGTTGAGAACATCACCGGTTGGTAGCATGATTGCCGGGTGCAAGGCGATGCCGTGCGGGCATAGCCCGCGCTGGCCATGGCGCCGACACAAAAGAAAACGGCGCCGGAAGCTCCGACGCCGTCTCCTATCCAATTCGTCGCGATTAGCGCGCGCCGGGCGGCAGCGCCTGTCCGGGTGCCGGCGCGCCCGCGCCACCGCCCTGCATCATCTGCTGCATCTGCATCTGCTGCAGCACCGCCTCCGGGATGAACTCGATCATGTCGACGTCGAACACCAGCACCTGCTTCGACAGCTTCTTGACCTCGGGGGACATTGGCGGCGCGCCCTCGGGACGCGGCGCGCCATAGCCGAGCTGCGGCGGCAGCCATAAGCGGTAGCGCGATCCCTTCGGCATCAGCTTCAGCGCCTCGCCGAACCCCGGAACGACCTGCTTGGGCGACATCGGGGTCGGCTGTCGGCTCTGATCGAAGATCGTACCGTCGGTCAGCTTGCCGACATAGTTGATGAGCGTGACATCCGCATCGGTCGGCGTCGGCCCGCTGCCCTTGGTCAGCACCTCATATTGCAGCCCGCTGGCGGTGGTGACCACGCCGGCGCGCGCTGCGTTGGCCGCAAGGAACGACGCCGCTTCACTGCGGGTGCCCATCCGGGCGAGCACGGCCGCGGCCAGCAACGCCAGCGCGATCCCGACCCATACCCAGACGATATGACGCTGCTTCACGGGTTGCAGCGGAACGGCAGTGACCGACATCGACACCCCTCATGGCGCGCCTTGCGCACCGCATCACAGGAAACCGGCGGCCCACCGACACCCATGTCGGCAAGCCACGACCGGGATATTACCGGGCGCTGTCGCGCTCGACGCGCTTGCGCTCCAGCTTGCGGGCGCGGCGCACGGCGGCGGCACGCTCGCGAGCGCGCTTTTCCGAAGGCTTTTCGTAATGACGACGCAGCTTCATCTCGCGATACACGCCCTCGCGCTGCAGCTTCTTCTTGAGCGCGCGCAGGGCCTGATCGACATTGTTTTCACGAACGATGATCTGCATGAGGTCGAAAAACTCCGGGTCTTTAATCGCAATAGAATAGGGTTCGCCGAAGCATGGCTGCGGCGTGACACGTCTCCCTAACAGGAGTGTCGTCTGCGGGCAAGTCCGTCCGCCCCCGCGGTCAGAACAGCAGATCGCCCCCGGCCCGCTTCGCCAATATCCGGCCGATCGCGTCGAACAGCGCGTCCATCGCCACCGGCTTGAACAGCACTTCGTCGGCCCCGGCGGCGAGGCACCGTTCGGTCAGGTCGATCGCGGTATCGGCGGTGACGATGACGATCGGCAGCATCCGCTTCGCGTCCTCGCGCGCCCGCACGCGACGAATGACCTCGAACCCGTCCATGCCGGGCATGCGCAGGTCGAGCAGGACAAGGTCAAATTCATCCTCGTCGATCCGGCGCAGCCCGGCTTCGGCGAGGTCGGCCTCGACCATCGTCGCCCCGGCGACGTCGAGCATGTCGCGAACGACCCGACGATTCATCGCATCGTCCTCGACGAACAATATCCTCATGCGTCGTTGACCCGGCCGATCGCAGTGATTTCAAAGCCTTGCATATCGAAATCCGCTATCGCTACGCCGCATTTGAAACAAGGGCTGTTGGCACTGCACCCGGCTCATTCCGAACGACGAACAACGCGTCGATAAGTTGCTTAGCCGAAACGGGTTTGTTCAGCAATGTTATGGCGTCATAACCGGCGCTTACGCCATAATCTTCGCACGTTAGCATCAAAACCGCCGGCAAGGCTGCCGATCGCAGCAGCGCATCAATCGCGGCAAGGTCGCGTTCCGGTTCGTCGGAGGTCGCACGAAGCGCCGCCATGTCGATCAACAGCGCCAGCACGCCCCCCTGCTGCAACCGCGCCTGCACCGCCGCCGCGTCG
The DNA here is from genome assembly GCF_022664395.1 of Sphingomonas lacusdianchii. Lineage (GTDB taxonomy): Bacteria > Pseudomonadota > Alphaproteobacteria > Sphingomonadales > Sphingomonadaceae > Sphingomonas > Sphingomonas lacusdianchii. The sequence goes on from NZ_JAKRET010000006.1 coordinate 146,031, forward strand.
TCGACGAACGCGATCGAGCCGCAATGGTCGGCGAACAGCGTCCGCATCATGCCCCGTGCGATCGGGTTGCGCTCGAGGATCAGCAGCGTGGTACCGCCGGCATCCGCGCCGCCCTGCGATACCGGCGGCGCGGCGAGCGTCACCGGCAGATCGAGCGTGAAGGTCGACCCCTCGCCCGGCACGCTCGCCACATGAATGTCGCCGCCCATGGCCCGCGCCAGATTGCGACAGATGGTCAGCCCCAGCCCGGTTCCGCCGAACCGGCGGGTCGTACTGGTGTCCGCTTGCTGGAACGATTCGAACACCTCGTCGATGCGATCGGCCGCGATGCCGATGCCGCTGTCGCGCACCGAAATCCGCACCCGCCGCGTGTCGCCTTCGACGCGCACGCCGATCGCGCCGGTCTCGGTGAATTTGAGCGCGTTCGACAGCAGGTTGAACAGGATCTGCCGCAACCGCACCGGATCCCCCTCGACCCAGCGCGGCACGTCGCCGATGTCGAGCGAGAAGCGCAGCCCGCGATCCTCGGCCTGACGGCGCGACGCGCGGGTCAGTTCCTCGATGGTCGCGATCAGGTCGGTCGGGATGCGCTCGACCGACAGGTTGCCCGACTGCATCTTGGCGACATCCAGAATGTCGTCGACGAGCGAGCGCATCGTCACCCCGGCATCATGCACGATGCTCAGCCGGTCGCGCAGGTCGGGGGTCAGCCGGTGGTCGCGCAACATGACCTGTGCCATGCCAAGGATGCCGTTCAGCGGCGTGCGGATCTCATGGCTGGTGGTCGCAAGGAAATCGCCCTTCGCCTTCAACGCCTTTTCCAACGCGATATTGGTTGCGGCCAGTTCGACGTTGGCATGGCGAACCGCGTTGCGACTGCGCCGGAGCGTTACGATGCCGAAGCTCAGCAACGCGACCAGCACCGCGACCGCTGCGGCGATGCTGCCGAACAGGATGCGCTGGAACCGCGCACTGGCCCGTTCGAACGCGATGTTGCGGCGCAGTTCCTCCTGCTTCAGCCGGGCGATGCGCAATTCCTGGTTCTGGAAATCGAACCGGGCGGACATCAGCGCCGTCTTGGTCGACGTGGTCAGTTGCGTCGCCTGCTCGTTCAGCCGGTCGATCGCCGCCAGATGCGGCAGTGCCTTCACCGCGTCGCCGGCCGCCAGATATACGGCATAGGCGTTGCGGTGATTGTCGCGCATCGCCAGCGACGTCCTGGTCAGGTCGACGCCGGCGAAGGCTTCGTCGATCAGCCGGGTCGCGTCGACCAGATCGCCACGATCGGCCGCCAGTCGCCCGGCAAGCGCCTTCAGCTGATCGACGACACCACGGGACCGGATTTCGCGCGCTGTCCGCAACCCTTCGACGATCGACCGATCCGCGGCGGCGATCTCGCCGACCGCCCGTTGCGAGCGCGCCAGGTTGCGAAGAATCTGCGCCTCGAATGGCCGGTTGCCGATCCGACGCGCCTTCACCAGTGCATTGGTGTAGTCGATCAGGGCGCTGCGGTGCCGACCCATATCCGCGAGGACGTTCCCGCGATTGTTCAGCAGCGAAATCGACAGCGCGGGGTCGTCGTCATAGATTTCGATCGCCTGCCCGTAATAGCGGAGCGCGGCTTCGAAATCAGCGCCTTGCCGGTACAGCGCGCCAATGCTGAGCAGCGCCATCGCCTGCCCCCTGCGGTCGTCGACCATGCCATAGACGCGATAGGCGGACTGATAATCGGCAAGTGCCCCGGCGACATTGTCGGCATCGGCGGCGATGTCGCCGCGCGTGCGCAGCACGTCGCCCTCGATCGCATATTTGCCCGTCAGGCGGTGGAGGATCGCCAGCGCTTCCTCGACTTCGCCAGCGGCGGATCCGGGGTCGCCGAGCCGGACATAGGCCTCGGCCTGCAACCATTTGCTGGCGACGACCATCGTCGAGCGATCGCCGTCACGACGCTTGGCCGCGTCCTCGAGGGCGCCACCGTCGCGCAGGACGCGTTGCGGATCGGTCAGCAACAGGCTGCGGACCGCCTCGAACCGGGTGTCGAACGGCGTCGCCTGTGCGGTCGCCGGAACCGCGCCCGCCGCCGCGACCAGGGATAGGACAAGAAGCGGGAACCGTAGGCGCATACAGGAACCCTAGTCCGCTTTGGTTAATGATTCGTAGTGTTTAGCACTTTGCGGGAGTGGCGTGGCAAATGCGTTTCGAGCCTTGCCGCGCCCTGCTTACCCGGTCTTCCACTGGCCTTCGTTCCGCAGGAACGACAGCCGCGGACTGGCCATCGCGGCGACATGGCGCTTTTCCTGCAGGAAGGTGCGGAACGCGGCGAACTCGACCGGGCGGCTGATGAGATAGCCCTGCACCATGTCGCATCCCATGACGCCGAGCAGCGCCAGTGCGGCAGGCGTCTCGACCCCCTCCGCGGTCACCTCCATGTCGAGCGCATGCGCCAGATCGATGGTCGACCGTACGATCAGCGGGTCGCGGTTGCTGCTGGTCAGTTGCGTTACGAACAGCTTGTCGATCTTCAATTCGCTGGCGGGCAGCCGCTTGAGATAGGCCAGCGACGACAGTCCCGCACCATAGTCGTCGATTGCGAGCGGCACGCCGATATCGGCAAAGGCGCGCAGATTGGCGATGGCGCTTTCAGGATCGCGAATGACCGCGGTCTCGGTGATCTCGAACCCGACCCGCGCATCGCCGCCGCGCACCAGCGCACAGGCGTCGCGGACGAACCCCGGGTCGGACAGCAGCACGCCGGAAATATTGATGAAGATCGGAATATCATAGCCGGCCGCGGCGATGGCCCGCTGATCGAGGATCACCCGGCGGATGATCCACAGCGTCAATGCGCCGATCGCATTCGATCGTTCGGCGGCCTCGATGAAGTCGCCCGGCAGGATCAACCCGCGTGTCGGGTGCCGCCAGCGCACCAAAGCTTCCGCGCTCGCCACACATTGCTGCCGCACCCGGACCTTGGGCTGATATTGCAGGAAGATCTGGCCGCTCTCGATCGCGGCAGGTAGCTCGCGCATCAACTGGATGGGATCATGGCCGGCCACCGGATCGTTCAGGTGGCGTAGCACGTCGGCATTGGCTTGCCGCGCATCTGACAGCGCCTCTTCGGCAGCTTCGATCAACCGGACGTCGTCATGCTCGGCCGCTTCCGCCCCGACACCACCGATTCGCAGCGACAGGCGGTAGGTTTCGCCGTCGAGGTCGAACGCCGGCGCCATCGCGGCGTGAATCCGCTCCAGCATTCTGGGACCGGCCGCTGCCGATTCGCCCGCGAACCCCAGTTCGATCGCCCCCCGCCCGACCGGCGCCACGCGAATCGCCGGGATCGCGGCGGCGATTCGCGCCGAAACATCTTCCGGCACCGCTGCCGCCCGCGCGATCCCGACCGCGCGACGCAGCGTCGCAAAATCGTCCACTTCTGCTAGAAAGACAAAGCTATGCCATGCCGTCAGCACCGGCGGCAGCGCTTCGGTCCCGACAGGCATACCGGACACGGGACGTGACCGTCCCTCGTGTCCCGAAAGCCCGCCCAGCGGGATATGATTCGAATCGGCGCGTGCCATGGTGGAACCATCGCTACCGCCCGAACCCCAAAGCTTCGGTTAACGTTCGCATTTGAAAGGACGCAGTTTTCTTGCAATTAGAATTTGGCGTATGGTTAATTTTCGGTTAATGTCCGCTTGCGCTTCGGCGTAACTGGGAGAATGAAAATGCAGGCGTTTTTCGCTCTGTTCCGTGACGGCTACGGCGAAGATCTTCGTCCGGTCTAACTGGAATACGCGTCCTGGGTCGGGACGGTTCGCCGTCACGACCCAGGCGTTTTTGCGTCCGGCCGCCCCGTTGTTCATCCCCCTTCCCCGCCCGCCCCGGCAAAGCTGAACTGGCGGGTCTCGCAAGAATCCTTGTCTTGTCGCTAGGCCTTTGGTCGCTACCTGCGACAGGACCATGACCGATCCCATCATCCGCCGCCTGACCCACCTCGAACGGCTCGAGGCGGAAAGCATCCATATCCTGCGCGAAGTGGTCGCCGAGGCCGAACGGCCGGTGATGCTCTATTCGGTCGGCAAGGATTCGGCGGTGATGCTGCATCTCGCCAAAAAGGCATTCTATCCCGCGCCGCCGCCCTTTCCGCTTCTCCATGTCGACACGACGTGGAAATTCCGCGCGATGTACGACCTGCGCGACAAGGCGGCACGCGATGCCGGCATGGAATTGCTGGTCCACCACAATCCGGAGGCACAGGCGCGCGGCATCAACCCGTTCGACCATGGCAGCCTGCATACCGATTTGTGGAAGACCGAGGGGCTCAAGCAGGCGCTCGACAAATATGGCTTCGACGCCGCCTTCGGTGGCGCGCGCCGCGACGAGGAGAAGAGTCGCGCCAAGGAACGCGTCTTCTCCTTCCGCTCGGCCAATCATCGCTGGGACCCCAAGGCGCAGCGGCCCGAGCTATGGCATCTGTACAACGCGCGGAAAGCCAAGGGCGAATCGATTCGGGTCTTTCCGCTGTCGAACTGGACCGAACTCGACATCTGGCAATATATCCTGCGCGAGAAGATCGAGATCGTCCCGCTCTATTTCGCCGCCCCCCGCCCGACCGTGGAGCGTGACGGCATGCTGCTGATGGTCGATGACGACCGCTTCCGCCTGTTGCCCGGCGAAGTGCCGGTTGAACGGTCGATCCGTTTCCGTACGCTCGGCTGCTACCCGCTGACCGGCGCGGTCGAGAGCGAGGCGGCGACGCTCAGTGACGTGATCCAGGAAATGCTGCTCACCACCACCTCCGAACGACAGGGGCGCGCGATCGATCGCGACGCCGGGTCGGCCAGCATGGAAAAAAAGAAGCAGGAAGGTTACTTCTGATGGCGACCTCCCCCGCCTATACCCCCGACGCGCTGATCGCGGCGGATATTGACGCCTATCTGGCACAGCATCAGAACAAGTCGCTGCTCCGCTTCATCACCTGCGGTTCGGTCGACGACGGCAAATCGACGCTGATCGGCCGGCTGCTCTATGATTCGAAGATGATCTTCGAGGATCAGTTGGCGGCACTGGAGAACGATTCGAAGCGGGTCGGTACCCAGGGGCAGGAGATCGACTTCGCGCTGCTGGTCGACGGCCTCGCCGCCGAGCGCGAACAGGGCATCACCATCGACGTCGCCTATCGCTTCTTCGCGACCGAGAAGCGCAAGTTCATCGTCGCCGATACGCCCGGCCACGAACAATATACCCGCAACATGGTCACCGGCGCGTCGACCGCCGACCTGGCGGTGATCCTGATCGACGCGCGCAAGGGCGTGCTGACCCAGACGCGGCGGCACAGCTATCTCGCGCACTTGATCGGCATCCGTCACATCGTGCTGGCGGTGAACAAGATGGATTTGGTCGGCTATGATCGGGCGACCTTCGACCGCATCGTCGCCGATTATGCCGCCTTCGTCGAATCGATCGGCATCGCCGGCTTCACCGCGATCCCGCTATCGGGGTTCAAGGGCGACAATATTGCCGCCGCCTCCGTCAATACGCCGTGGTACACCGGCCCGGCGCTGATCGAGCATCTCGAATCGGTCGAACTGGACAGCGAGGCGGCGGCCGCGCGGCCGTTCCGGCTGCCGGTGCAATGGGTCAACCGCCCCGATCTCGACTTCCGTGGCTTTGCCGGGCTGATCGCCAGCGGCACCATCCGTCCGGGCGATGCCGTCCGCGTGCTGCCGTCGGGCAGGACGTCGCGCGTCGCGCGCATCGTGTCGATGGACGGCGATCTGGAACAGGCGGTCGCCGGACAGTCGGTGACGCTGACGCTGACCGACGAGATCGACTGTTCGCGCGGCGACGTGATCGCCGCCGCCGACGCTCCGCCGCAGGTCGCCGATCAGTTCCGCGCGACGATCGTGTGGATGGACGGCGAACCGCTGCTCCCCGGTCGTGCCTATTGGCTGAAGACCGGTGCGGGCACCGTGTCGGCGACGGTCCAGCCGCCGCGCCATGCCATCGACGTCAACACGCTGGCGGAATTATCGGTCAAGACGCTGTCGCTCAACGATATCGGCGTCGCCGACGTCTTCACCGATCGCGGCATCGCCTTCGAACCCTATGCCGACGATCGCGACCTTGGCGGGTTCATCCTCATCGATAAGATCACCAACGCCACCATCGCCGCCGGCATGATCGACTATTGCCTGCGCCGCAGCCAGAACGTCCATTGGCAGTCGATCGATATCACGCGCGAAGCCCATGCCGCGCAGAAGAACCAGTCCCCGCGCGTGCTATGGTTCACCGGCCTGTCGGGATCGGGCAAGTCGACCATTGCTAATCTGGTGGAGAAGAAACTTCACGCGTTGGGCAAGCACAGCTTCCTGCTCGATGGCGACAATGTCCGCCACGGATTGAACCGCGACCTGGGCTTCACCGATGCCGACCGGGTCGAGAATGTTCGCCGCGTCGGCGAGGTCGCCAGGCTGATGGCCGACGCCGGGCTGATCGTGCTGACCGCGTTCATCTCGCCCTTCCGCGCCGAGCGCGATCTGGCGCGATCGATGCTGCCGGCGGGCGAGTTCGTCGAGGTGTTCGTCGATACGCCTCTGGCGGTGGCCGAGGCGCGCGACGTGAAGGGGCTGTATGCCAAGGCGCGCAGCGGCAAGCTGGCCAATTTCACCGGCATCGACAGCCCGTACGAACCGCCGCTCGCGCCCGAAATCCGCGTCGACACCACGCAAGAGACGCCCGAGGCCGCGGCGGAACGAATCGTCGAACATATTCTCGGCATCTGGGCACCGATATTGTGACCGACGACGCACTGCTCGCTACCGCGATCGCCGCCGAGGCGGGCAAGCTGCTGCTCGCCATTCGCGCGGAGGGTCGGGAAACCGGCAAGGCATTGGGCGACCGGGGGGATCGCGAAGCGAATGCCCTGATCCTCGACCGGCTGCGCGCCGCCCGCCCCGATGCCTTCGTGCTGTCGGAGGAGTCGGCCGACGACAAGGCGCGCTGTGCCGCCGCGCAGACGTGGATCGTCGATCCGCTCGATGGGACGCGCGAATATGCCGAGGGGCGCGACGACTGGGCGGTGCATGTCGCGCTGGCCGTCGGTGGCCGGGCCGAAGCGGGCGCGGTCGCCCTGCCATCGCTCGGCATCACCCTGTCGAGCAGTCCGGCGCCGGTCGTTCCCGCCCGCCCGGCGCGCGCCCGCATGGTCGTGAGCCGCACCCGCCCCGCGCCACAGGCGCTGGCGGTGGCGGAGGCGATCGACGCCGAACTCATCCCGATGGGGTCGGCCGGCGCCAAGGCGATGGCGGTGGTCCGCGGCGAAGCGGACATCTATCTACACGCGGGCGGGCAATATGAATGGGATAGCTGCGCCCCCGTCGCCGTCGCGCTGGCCGCCGGGTTGCATGCGTCCCGGATCGACGGGTCGCCCCTCTATTACAACTGCATGGATACCTGGCTGCCCGATCTGCTGATCTGTCGGCGCGACGATGCGGCACGGATCCTGCCGATCATCGCCGGTCTAGCGAGCGGCGGGTAGCGTCAGGATCGCACGCGCGCCGCGGCCCGGCCCGTCGCTTTCGAGGCGGAGATGACCACCCATCGCCGCCACCGCGTTCGCACACCAGTGCAGGCCGAGGCCGCCCGAACGGTGAACCCGCGTCGAATAGCCACGCTGGAACAGGCGCGCGGCGGCCTCGGTGGCAAATCCTTCGCCGTCATCGGTGACGACCATCGTCACCCCACCCGGTTCGCCCAGCAAAGTGACGTCGACCTGCCCGGCCGCGCCCGCCTGTGCCGCGATCGCCTCGGCCGCGTTGCGGAACAGGTTGCCGATCACCTGGCTCAAGATCACCCGGTTTGCCGAAACCCAACAAGGTCGCGCCGGAAAGGCAAAGGCAATCGACCGGTCGCCGCCATAGCGGGCGATGGCGGCGTTGCGCGCGATCAGGTCGGTCACGTCGCAACGTTCGCATACCGGTCCTTCCCCCACCGGTGAATCGCCGACGATGTCGAGTACGTTGGCGAGGGCGCTGCGCCCGGTTTCGAACTGTGCCATCCGCTCGACCCGTGCCCGGGCAACCGCGTCGACTGCGGCAAGCACGAATTCGACCAGCTTCGCGCGGCGATCGGGCGGCAGGTCGTCGCGCCCGAGCTCGGTGACCGCCCGCTCGATCAAGCCACGTTCGGCGACGGCCGGCTGGGCTAGGCTGTGCGACAGAATCGCGCTGATCGGCGACAACCCGTTGCGGATATTGTGCGCCATCGCCGTGCGGCTCTCTGCCCGGCCGAGGTCGAACGCCCGAAGTTCCAGCTGCCCGGTGCGATCCCGCAACCGGCCGAACATCCGGTTCAATGCGGTGGCGAGAGCCGCGACCCTGTCGCGGTTAGGTCCGGCATCGAGCAGGGCGACCTTGCCGGTGTCGGCGATCGCCGCCACCTGCCGCTCGATCCGCGCCAGTCGCCGGGCGGTCCGGCGATCGCGGGCATGGGCCATCGCCGCCAGCACCATCGGGCCGCCGGCAAGTGCGGCCAGGCCCAATCGCCGAACCACCGACGATCGCGCAGTCACCGGTTCGCCGACAACCGGCGGCGGTCGAGGCCGTCGGTCGCCAGCGCTGTCGCAGCGGCCCCATCGAGCGGACGGGCGAAATGATGGCCCTGCAGATGCGAACAGCCGGCGACGCGCAGCGCCTGCACCTGTGCCTCGGTCTCGACCCCCTCGGCCACCACTTCCAGCCGCAGCGCACGGGCGAGGTGGATGATCGAATGGACGATCGCCACGCTCTCGCGCTCGCGCCCCATGCCGTCGATGAAGCTGCGGTCGATCTTCAGACAGTCGAGCGCGAACTTGCGGATATTGTAGAGCGACGAATAGCCGGTCCCGAAATCGTCGAGCGCGATGCGGAACCCCCGTTCGCGCAGCTCGAGCAGCGTGGCGGCGGCGCGTTCGGCATTGTCGAAGATCGCGGTCTCGGTAATCTCGATCTGCAACCGGTCGGGCGCGATACCCGCACGTCGTACGCGATCGACCAGATACGGCGCGAAGTTCGGCCGGCGGAACTGGCGCGGGGAGACGTTCACCGACACATATTGTCCCGGCAGGCGCGGCAGGATGGCCAACACCTCGTCCAGCACCCAGTCGCCCAGTTCGTGGATCAGGTTCGATTCCTCGGCCACGGCGACGAACATCGCCGGGCTGACGTCGCGATAATCGGGCGTATTCCATCGCAACAGCGCCTCGAACGCGACGATGTCCAGCGTGTCGCGGGCAATGATCGGCTGGTACAGCAGCGCCATCTCGCCTTGCGCGATCGCCCTGGTCAGCCCCTGTTCGATTCCGCGCCGGAAACGGATCGATTCGTCCATGCTGTCGTCGAACCGGCGCACGACACCGCGCCCGGCCCGCTTGGCCTCGTTCAGCGCAAGGTCGGCGCGGCGCATCACGTCGACCGGATCGCGCCCGCCCTCGCCGTCCGCCAACACCATTCCGACCGACGCGGCCCCGCGCACCGGATGGCCGAACACCAGCAGATCGGTCGAACAGGCACGGACTAGCCGCTCGCATCGCTCCATCGCATCGGCTTCGTCGGCGACGCGCAACAGGACGCCGAATTCGTCGCCGCCCAGCCGCGCGACGAAGCCGTCGTCACCAACCTGTTCGATCAGGATCGCGCAGACGATGCGGATCAGTTCGTCCCCGACCAAGTGACCGAGCGTGTCGTTGATGAGCTTGAACCGGTCGAGATCGATCATCGCCATCGCGAACCGGTCGGTCCCGCGCAGCCTGTCGGTCAGGACACGCAGAAACGCCAGCCGGTTGGGCGCATCGGTCAGCGGATCGTGATTGGCGAGATGGATGGCCTTGCTCTCGTTCGCCGCCAGTTCGCGCGCCTGTTCCTCCAGTTCGGCGACCTTCGCCGCCAGCGCCGCGCGGGTCACCGCCAGTTCGCGATCCGCGAGCCAACGATGGGACAGCGCCAGGGCGGTCTGCTGCACCTCTTCGGCGGTCAGCGGCTTGGCGAGATAGAAGATGCGGTCGGGCGGCCCGGCATCGCGAGCGATTTCCGCGGCCGCGACGTCCGAATATCCGGTGACGATCACGATCTGCAAATCGGGGTCGAGCGCGCGGATCCGCGCCGCCGTCTCGCGCCCGTCCATGCCGGGCGGCATGCGGATATCGATGAGGGCGACGGCAAAGCGGGTGTCGTCGCGCACGCTGTCGGCGACGGCGGCAACCGCATCCGCCCCCTGATGCACATGCGTCGGGATCAGGCGCAGAGGTTGCGGGTCGCGCGCGCCGACATCGGCGAACAGATCGGCGGCGAGACCCGCCAGCGCGCCGGCATCGTCGGCGATGCGCAGCGACAGGCGATAGGATTCATGGACCGCGGCGTCATCGTCGACGATCAATATGCGCGCCGATGATCGTTCGTCGTCCATGGTCGCGGTACCGCTGCTCAAAAGGGCGGTCTTCGGACCGCGTGCCAATCGGGTCAGCGCGTCGCATCCATTTTCGATCCAGGTTACCGGTCGCTTAACCCTCTTTTTGCTGCACCGCGTCGCATCTGGTCACTGCGACCGGTACCTGTCAGAAGCACGCCATGGGCGCGCATCACCATGGCCATGGCCACGATCAACACTCGCACGGACATCCCGGGCACGGGCATCACGGGCACGGGCATCATGGCCACAGCCATGCTCCCGCCGATTTCGGTCGTGCCTTCGCGATCGGGACGCTGCTCAACATCGGCTTCGTCCTGATCGAAGGGGCAGCGGGCTTCTGGTATGATTCGATGGCGTTGCTGGCCGATGCCGGCCACAATCTGTCGGACGTGCTGGGCCTGCTGATCGCATGGGGCGGGGTGGAACTGGCCAAGCGCCCGGCGTCGAAGCGTTTTACCTATGGGCTGGGCGCGTCGACGATCCTTGCCGCGCTCGCCAATGCGCTGGTGCTGCTGATCGCGGTCGGTGCGATCCTGCTGGAAACGATCCAGCGACTGGGATCGCCGCGTCCGATTGACGGTCTGCCGGTGATATGGGTCGCGCTCGCCGGGATCGTCGTCAACCTCGCCACCGCCTTGCTGTTCGCGCGCGGGCGGCATGGCGACGTCAATATCCGCGGCGCCTATCTGCACATGGCCGCCGATGCGGCGGTGTCGGCCGGGGTGGTGATCGCCGGCTTCGCCATATTGTGGACCGGTGCTGGCTGGATCGATCCGGTCGTCAGCCTGATCGTCGTCGCGATCATCCTGATCGGGACATGGAGCCTGCTCAGCGAATCGCTGCTGCTGGCGCTACAGGCGGTGCCGCGCGGGATCGATGCGGTCGCGGTCGAAGCGATGCTGGCCGGCCTGCCCGGCGTGGCGCGGGTCCATGACCTGCATATCTGGCCGATGAGCACGACCGAAACCGCGCTGACCGCGCATCTGGTGGTCCCCGACGGCCATCCCGGTGACGGCTTTCTGGTCGAGCTGTCGGAGGAACTGGAGCATCATTTCGGCATCGGCCATGCGACGGTACAGATCGAGACCGGCGACGATTGCGGGCTGACCCACGCGCATTGAGGGGAAGGTCCCGTCGCAGCTGAGCGTATCCGCGCGCGGGCGAGGCCTTTGCGGAAGCTGGACCGTCAATCCCATCTCCGTCTTACCCCGGCGGAGGCCGGGGTCCAGTTGGAAAGGCTTTTCAGCAAGTTGCGAACGTTACCCAACTGGGCCCCGGCCTTCGCCGGGGCACGAAAAAGGAAGTTTCGCATAGGTCTCGCGCGGACGGGGATCCGGGGTCATCGAACGCAACGTTGGCACGCTCGGCTCTGGATCCCCGCCTGCGCCGGGATATGGCTTCAACTGAAGTCGGTCAGCGCACCACCGATACCCGATAGACCATCCGGTGATGATACGGCTTGCCCGGTTCGACCCGCGCCGATCCGAACGCCGGCTGGTTCGGCGTATCGGGGAATTTCTGCGGTTCGAGCGCAATGCCGTCGCCCATGCGATAGACATGGCGGTTCTTGCCGATCAGCGTGCCGTCGATGAAATTGCCCGAATAGAATTGCACGCCGGGTTCGGTGGTCAGCACTTCGAGCACGCGGCCCGATGCCGGGTCTTCGAGGCGCGCGGCCAGCTTCGGCTCCTTGGTCATGCCGGCGTCGAGCACGAAATTATGGTCGTATCCACGCCCGGCAATGATCTGCGGATCGCGCCCGTCGCGGACGTCCTGCCCGACGATCCGCCCGCGGGTGAAATCGAACACCGTGCCGGCGACCGGGCGACGCTCGCCGGTCGGGATCAGCGCATCGTTGACCGGCGTGTAGCGGCTGGCGGGGATAGTCAGCTTATGGGTCATCGTACCCAGCGTGCTGCCCTCGCCGCCCATGTCGAACAGCGCATGGTTGGTCAGGTTGACGATGGTCGGCGCGTCGCTCTTCGCATCGAAATCGATGGTCAGCGCGCCCTTGTCGTCGAGCGCATAGGTGACAGTCACGTCGAGCGTACCCGGGTAACCCTGATCGCCATTCGGGCTGTTGAGCGTCATCGTCACCGACGCGCTCGGGCCGTCCTTGACCGACACGATCCGCCACACGCGCTTGTCGAAGCCGACCGTGCCGCCGTGCAGCGAATTGGCCTTGTCGTTCTGCGTCAGCTGATAGGCCTTGCCGTCGAGCGTGAACTTGCCGCCGGCGATACGGTTGGCATAGCGGCCGATCGTCTGACCCCAGTAATTGGGGGCGGTGACGTAGCTGGCGGCATCGTCATAGCCGAGCGTGATGTCGGCGACCTTGCCCTTGCGGTCGGGGGCGTTGAACGCTTGCAGGGTGGCGCCGAGCGTCATGATCTTCGCGCTGACGCCGTTGCTGCCGGTCAGCGTCACCATCTCGACCGCCGTGCCGTCGGGCAGCTTGCCGAAGCTCGACCGCTTGGCGGTGGCTGCGTTGGCCGCACCGCCACACAAACTCGTTGCGATGGCCAATGTGCTGACCAGAAACGCCTTTTTCATCGTCACCCTCCCAATGCCGCCGGCGGGCGTTCGCGCCGCGTCCGGTTCGTCGGGAGGGGTATAGTCAGACAATAAGCGCTTGTTCAAGCGGCGAGCGGCGCAAAGCTCAACCGTCGCCCAGCCGTTCGATATCGGCCCCGACCGCCTGCAGCTTTTCCTCCAGCCGTTCATAGCCGCGGTCGAGGTGATAGACGCGGCTGACGGACGTCTCTCCCTCTGCCGCCAATCCGGCGATGATGAGGCTCATCGATGCGCGCAGGTCGGTCGCCATCACCGGCGCGCCGACCAGGCCGGCGACACCACGCACCACCGCCGAACGGCCGGTGACGGTGATGTCCGCGCCCATCCGCGCCAGTTCGGGGACGTGCATGTAGCGGTTTTCGAAGATCGTCTCGGTCAGCACACTCGCGCCGTCGGCACGGGTCAGCAGCGCCATGAACTGCGCCTGCATGTCGGTGGCGAAGCCCGGATAGGGCGCGGTCGACAGGTTGACGGGGCGGATGTCGCCACCCGCCTCGACGAACAGCGAAGTCGCTTCCTCACGCACCGCGACGCCGGCCTCGACCAGCGCGTCGATCGTCGCGCGCATGTCGGAGGGTACGACATTGGCCAATTCGACCGCGCCGCCGGTGATCGCCGCGGCACAGGCATAGCTGCCCGCCTCGATCCGGTCGGGCATCACCGCATAGGTCGCGCCGTGCAGCTTCTCGCGGCCCTCGATGGTCAGCGTGTCGCTGCCGATGCCGTCGATGCTGGCGCCCATCGCGACGAGGCAGCGGCACAGGTCGACGATCTCCGGCTCGCGCGCGGCGTTTTCGAGGACGCTGGTCCCCTTGGCCAGCACCGCCGCCATCACCGCATTCTCGGTCGCGCCGACCGAGACGACCGGGAAGCGATAGCGCCCGCCGGGCAAGCGTCCGCCGGGCGCAGTCGCCTTTACATAGCCCGCCGCCAGCTCGATCTCGGCGCCCAGCGCTTCGAGCGCCTTCAGGTGCAGGTCGATCGGGCGGTTGCCGATCGCGCAGCCGCCGGGCAGCGACACCGTCGCCTCGCCCGCACGTGCGACCAGCGGGCCGAGCACGAGGATCGACGCGCGCATCTTACGGACGATGTCATAGGGTGCGACCGTTGAGGTCAGCCGCTGGCCGCGCATCGTCATCACCCGGCCGAATTCGCTCGGGTGCGAACCCTCGACCGTGGTCGACACGCCGAACTGGTTGAGCAGGTGGCCGAAACTGTCGACGTCCGCCAGGCGTGGCAGGTTGCGCAGCGTCAGCGGCTCTTCAGTCAGCAGCGCACAGGGCAGCAGGGTAAGCGCGGCGTTCTTCGCGCCAGAAATGACGATGCGGCCGGACAGGCGATTGCCGCCGCGAATGACGATACGATCCATGGGGCAGCTTCTAGTGGGTACGCGGGGGTGTGCAAGAGGTGCACGTCAATCCTCCCCGTTCACGGGGAGGGGGACCGTCGCCGAAGGCGATGGTGGAGGGGGATCGCCGCAAACGCTACGGTTCCGACTGCGGCCCTCCCCCTCCACCAGCCTGCGGCTGGTCCCCCCCCCACCCTGTAGTGGGGATCGTTGTTGCGCTTCAGGCTTTCCCAAACCATGTTCGACGCAGCCAGAAGAACGCCATGACCCATATTGCCATCATGATCGTGACGCTCGCGATACTGGTCGTCATGTCGGTCCGCTACGACCAGCGACGTCGCCGGGTTGCACGCTTACCGATGCAATGGTCGCTGTCGGGCCAGGTCAACTGGACCGCACCCCGTCGGCTGGCGCTTGCCGTCACGCCCGTCCTCGCCGCCATCGTCCTGACCGTGATGACCACGTCTAGCCTTATCGCGCCGCGCGGGGGACAGGATCCCCTGCCAATCCTGCTGCTGGGATCACTGCTGTTCGTCGTCGCCCATGCCTTGCATCTCTATCTGAGCGACCGGACGCTCGACCGCGCGGGCTGACGACGGTTACGCCTTCTCCAGCGTGCATTGCAGCGGGTGCTGGTTCTGCCGCGCGAAGTCCATCACCTGCGCGACCTTGGTCTCGGCGACCTCGTAGGTGAAGACGCCGCAGACGCCGACGCCACGCTGGTGGACGTGCAGCATCACCCGCGTCGCTTCCTCCATGCTCATGCGGAAGAAGCGTTGCAGGCACAGCACGACGAATTCCATCGGGGTATAATCGTCGTTCAGCATCAGCACGCGGTACGGCGTGGGTTTCTTGACGCGGGTCTGGGTGGCGACGCCGAGACCGGTCGAGCGGTCGTCGTCATGGTCGCGGTCGTCACCGGCCATCTGGATGCAAGGCTGTCGAGACATGTCGCCGCAAAATATGGCATGCATGTCCGGCAGGGCAAGAGGGTGCGTGGTCATATGCGCCGAATTGGAAATGACAAAAGGGGCAGCCGCTCGCGCGACCGCCCCCTTCCCTAGCCGGTAAAGGCTAACCGACCGCTTACGCGGTGACCTTCACCTTGTCGGCGGCAACCGCGACGCGGTTGCTGATCGGCTGCGCGGCGTCGCCGGCCAGCTTGATCATCATTTCGGTGGTCTTGGACGCTTCGGCGACGAACGAGTCGAACGACTGGCGGACGAAATCCGACTGCAGCTTCATGAACTCGGTCGGCGACTTGACGGTCGCGAGCGTCTTGGCGGTCGAGGTCGCGTGCTCGAACGACTTGCGGCCAAATTCAGCCATTTCCTGGCCAAGCGATTCGAGGCCCTTGGCGGCGATGCGGCTGGCTTCGACCATCGCTTCGATGTTGCCCTTGGCCATCTCGTTCATTTCCTCGAAGCCCTTAGCGCCCTTTTCGAACGCGGCCTTCGCCTTTTCGTTGAATTCGGTGGTCATCGCCTGCGCCTTGCTGGCGGCGTTCTGGGCGGTGGCGGTCGCTTCGTTGGTGACGTCCATGGTCTTTTCCTCGACTAGAGCGGTGACGGTTTCGACCGCCTTTTCAGTTTCCTCGGCCACGACCTCGACGGTCTCGGCAACGGTCTTGGCCTCTTCCACGACCGGTTCGACTGGCGGCGTCGGGATGACGACGGCGGCGGTTTCGGTCTTGAGAGGCAATTCGGCCGGCGCGGGCTTGGTCGCGGCGACGAACGGTACGGGCGGAAGCTCCGCCTCGACCGGCTCGACCGCCGGGACCACCGGTTCCGGCGCTGCAGGAACGACGGGAGCGGTCGCGACCGACCGGGTGGAACGGGAACTGGCGGGCTTGCGCGCGCCGGTCTTCGGACCTCGCATGGTCACTCGGACATCCTCCATCTGCTACTGCTGCGACGCACCAATTAGGACCAGATTCCTACAGTTTCAAGGCGAAATTTGTGCAGCGCAACATAAATATACGATGCTGTAATTTCAAACGATTTCAGCGGGTGCGCACATAGTCGCCGGGCGCGTCACCCAGCGATGCCGCGCCGCCCCTGCCCGGGATGCGCGCGCCCGTCGCCGGCACGGTCGCACCATCCGCCTCTGCGATCCACCGGCGCCAGTCCGGCCACCAGCTGCCCTTCGTCTCGCGCGCGCCGGCGATGAACGCGGCCAGCGAGTCGGCGGGCTGGTCGTTGGTCCAATATTGATATTTGCCGGCCGAAGGCGGGTTCACGACGCCGGCGATATGCCCCGACCCCGCAAGGACGAAGCGCAGGGGGCCGGCAAAATGCTCGGTCACCTTCCACACGCTTTCGGGCGGGGCGATGTGATCCTCGCGCCCTGCCTGGATATAGGCGGGCGTCTTGACCGTGGTCAGGTCGATCGGGGTGCCGTCGACGGTCATCGACCCCGGCTGCGCCAACCGGTTGTCGCGGTACAGGTCGGTCAGATAGCCCAGATGCCAGTTCGCCGGCAGGTTGGTGACGTCGGCATTCCAGTGCAACAGGTCGAACGGGGCATAGTCGTTGCCGAGCAGATAATTGTTGGTCACGTAATTCCAGATCAGGTCGCGCCCGCGCAGCAGGTTGAAGGTCGCCGCCATGTAGCGCCCGTCGAGATAGCCGTCCTTGCCGACCTGCCGGATCAGGCCGAGCTGATCGTCGTCGACGAACAGCGACAATTCCCCGGCATCGGCGAAATCGACCTGCGCGGTGAAGAAGGTGGCGGTCGCGACCTTCGCCGCCTCGCCCCGCGCCGTGAGCAGCGCCAGCGTTGCCGCCAGCGTCGTGCCCGCCACGCAATAACCGATGGCATGGACCGATTCGACGCCCAGCACCGCACGCACCGTGTCGATCGCATCGATCTGTCCGCGCACGACATAATCGTCCCACGTCACGTCCTTCATCGACGCGTCGGCCGATTTCCACGACACGACGAACACGCTCAGGCCCTGCTCGACCGCCCAGCGGATGAAGCTCTTCTCGGGCGTCAGATCGAGAATGTAGAAACGATTGATCCACGGCGGAAAGATCAGCAGCGGGATCGCGCCGACCTTCTTGGTCGTCGGCGCATAATGGATCAGTTCGTAGAGCGGCGTGCGCTTGATGACCTTGCCCGGCGTGGTCGCGACGTTGCGGCCCAGTTCGAACGCGCTGGTATCGCTCTGGGTCATCTGCCCCTTGGCCATATCGGCCAGCATGTTCTGCAGGCCCTTCAGCAGATTCTCGCCGCGCGTCTCGATGATCTTCTCGACGACCAGCGGGTTGGTCGCGGGAAAGTTGGTCGGACTCATCGCGTCGATCAGGCCGCGGGTGGCGAAACGGATCTGCTCCTTCTGCTTCGGATCGACCCCGTCCAGCGCGTCGACGCCCTTCAGCATATGGTCGGCGACGAGGAAATAGCTTTGGCGGATGAAGGCGAACAGCGGATCGTCATGCCATTGCTTGGCCTTGAACCGTTTGTCGCGCGCGCGCTCCGGCGACTCGTCGACCGGTTCGGCGTTGGCGGGGTCGAGGAAGCGCTGCCACAGCTTCATCGTGTCGGTCCAGAAATCGGTCTGGACCTTCAGCATGCCGGTCGGGTCGGGCAAGGCGGGTGCGCGTTCCATCAGGTCGATGCCCTGCTCCAGCATCATCTGTTGCGCGCGGCCCAGCATCTGCGTCCAATGCTGCAGCTCTTCCAGCGACATGGCCGTCGCGGGCGGCACGTTCGGCTTGTCGGTCATTTTCCTCTCCCAACGGTATCCGGGCCTACCCGTTTATTGCTTCCTAGCGTAAGGGCGATGACGAAAGGAACGAGAATGTCCGACGAATTCTACCGCATGAAGCGCCTGCCCCCCTATGTCATCGCCGAAGTGAACGCGATGCGGGCGGCCGCGCGTGCCGGTGGCGAGGACATTATCGACCTCGGCATGGGCAATCCCGATCTGCCGCCGCCCGACCATGTCATTGAAAAGCTGGTCGAGGTCGCACGCAAGCCTTCGGCGCACGGCTATTCGCAGTCGCGCGGTATTCCGGGACTGCGCCGCGCACAGGCCAATTATTATGGCCGCCGCTTCGGCGTCGATATCGATCCCGACAGCGAAGTCGTGGTGACCATGGGGTCGAAGGAAGGGCTGGCCAGCCTCGCCACCGCGATCACCGCGCCGGGCGACGTCATCCTCGCGCCCAATCCCAGCTACCCGATCCATATGTTCGGCTTCATCATCGCCGGCGCGACAATCCGCGCGGTGCCGACCACGCCGGACGAACATTATTTCGAAAGCCTCGAACGCGCGATGGCGTTCACCGTGCCGCGCCCCAGCGTGCTGGTAATGGGATATCCGTCGAACCCCACCGCCGAGGTCGTCGACCTCGCCTTCTACGAACGCGTCGTCGCCTTCGCGAAGGAGCACGGCCTGTGGATCATCTCCGACCTCGCCTATAGCGAACTCTATTATGACGGCTGCCCGACGCCATCGATCCTGCAGGTGAAGGGTGCGAAGGACGTCGCGATCGAATTCACCTCGCTCAGCAAGACCTATTCGATGGCCGGCTGGCGGATGGGGTTCGGCGTCGGCAACAAGAAGCTGATCGCGGCGATGACGCGGGTGAAGTCCTATCTCGATTACGGTGCCTTCACCCCGATCCAGGCGGCGGCCTGCGCGGCGCTGAACGGTCCGCAGGATATCGTCGAAAAGAACCGACAACTCTATCACAAGCGCCGCGACGTGCTGGTCGAGAGCTTCGGCCGCGCCGGCTGGGACATTCCCTCCCCGCGCGCGTCGATGTTCGCCTGGGCGCCGCTGCCGCCCGCGCTCGCGCATCTGGGCAGCCTCGAATTCGCCAAGCAGTTGCTGACCGAAGCCAAGGTCGCGGTCGCACCCGGCGTCGGCTATGGCGAGAATGGCGAGGGCTATGTCCGGATCGCGATGGTCGAGAACGAACAGCGGTTGCGCCAGGCGGCGCGCAACGTGAAGAAATATCTGCAGTCGATGGGCGTCAATACGCCTGGGCGCAGCGTGGGTTAATCCGCCAGCGATCGTCACTCCCCCACGCGGGAGTGACGAAGGGAGAAGGACGGAACCGCACGCTCTGTCCAAACCTTTACCGCTGGTCCGCAGACGGAGCGTGCCGATGACAACCCTGCCCCTCGAACTCATTCTGCTCGGCTGGTCGGTCGTGCTGCTGGTCGTGGCGTTGATGCTGCAAGGGCAGCTGGCGACGCGCGAGCTGGGGGTCAAATGGAATGCCGGTCCGCGCGACGGGGACCAGCGTCCCCAGCGTGCCCTGGCCGGCCGCGCGCAGCGGGCGCTCGACAATTTCAAGGAAACCTATCCAGCGTTCATCGCGCTCGCACTGGCCTTGGCGGTCAGCGAGCGGACCGGCGGGCTGGGCGCCACGGGCGCGCTGCTGTGGTTCGTCGCGCGTGTCGTCTATCACCCGCTCTATCTGTTCGGCGTACCCTATGTCCGCAGCCTGGTATGGGTCGCGTCGATGTTCGGGCTGTTGCTGATGCTGATCCGGCTATTGTGACAAAGTGTTGCTTGCGCGGTCCCATATTTTCCTCGCTACGCAGCCGTGCGGCGCTGTCGCACCCAGTGGCGCCCGGCATCCCGCACGGGCGGAGTCGACGCCATGTTCCTGTTCAAGGGTCTTGAGAGCCATCCGCGCAGTTTCGTGAAGGCGGTGTCGTGGCGCACCGTCGGGTCGATCGATACCTTCGTACTGGGGTTGCTCTTTTCCGGCTCGGCCAAATTGGCAGGCGCGATCGCCGGCACCGAAGTGCTTACCAAGATCACCCTGTTCTATTTCCATGAGCGCGCATGGTCGCTCGTCCGCTGGGGCCGTCGCGAGGAACCGGTGGCGACCGGCGAAACGGCGACGCTTCCAGCCGGCTGACGGCGCCCGGCCCGTCGCGACGGCACGGGCGTTCCTAATCTGTCAGGCGCCCGACACATCCTCGGGCAGCGACCAGACCAGATCGCCCTTGCCCAGCACCCGCCCGTCATGGCTGTGTACCGCGACCGGCTGCACCGGGCGATGGTCGCGCGCGTCGACCAGCACCGGCGTCGCCGGCACGCCGGTCTCCCACCGCTCGCCCCACTGGCGCAGCGCGACCATTGTCGGCAGCAGCGCATAGCCCTTTTCGGTCAGCCGATATTCAATCTTGCGCCGGTCGCTCTCGACCACGCGGCGTTCGAGAATGCCGTGCCCGACGAGCCGCGACAGCCGGTTCGCAAGGATGTTGCGTGCGATGCCCAGTTCCGACTGGAACTCCTCGAAATGCGACAATCCGTTGAACGATCCGCGCAGGATCAGGAACGACCAGCGCTCGCCCATCGCCTCCAACGCGGCAGGCAGGCTGCACTGGCTGGCCAGGTCGCGCAGCGGTTCTCGAAGAGCGGTCGTCATCCGCTACGGGTCTAGCGCATGGCGGCGGAGAGGGAAATAGTCGTGTTTCGCGTTTGCAGCAAACATATCAACTTGCAACTTACATGAATGTATATTAGCCGGCACTCCAGCCAGATCGCCCTTGGGAGCCCGTGTCGATGAAGATGTTCGCCCTGATGACCGCCGCCGCGCTGACCCTGCCCTTCGCCGCCGCAGCACAGTCGAACCGCGGCTATAGCGCGGTTCCGGTAACCGCACCCGTCAGCGACACGCTCCTGACGCGCAGCACCTTGTGGAAATGCACCGCCGAACGCTGCGCGACGCTGCGTGCCGAAGGTAGCCATCTGACCATGTGCCAGCTTGCCGCGGCACAGCTTGGTCCGCTGACCGCCTTTACCGCCAACGGCACCGCTTTCGCCCCCGAACAGCTCGCCAAGTGCAACATCCGCGCCAAAGGTGCCTGATCCGCGCGAAAACGGTTGCAAAGCCGGCCCGGCCCGCTCCATCTAGTTCCCATGCTGCGGCAGTATGAATTGGTGGAGAGGGTCAAGACCTACGACCCGGATGCGGACGAGGCGCTGCTCAATCGCGCCTATGTCTTTTCGATGCACGCGCATGGCAGCCAGAAGCGCGCATCGGGCGACCCCTATTTCAGCCATCCGATCGAGGTGGCCGGCATCCTGACCGACCTGCACCTCGATGACGAGACGATCGCGACCGCGATCCTGCACGACACGGTCGAGGATACCGTCGCCACCCATGAGGAAATCCAGGCCAAGTTCGGCGTGAACGTCGCGCGGTTGGTCGAGGGGGTGACCAAGCTCAGCAAGATCGAGGCGCAGACCGAGAACGAGCGCGCAGCCGAGAATCTGCGCAAGTTCCTGCTGGCGATGTCCGACGACATTCGCGTGCTGCTGGTGAAGCTGGCCGACCGGCTGCACAATATGCGCACGCTCCATCACATCGCGAAGCCCGAGAAGCGCAAGCGGATCGCCCGCGAGACGATGGATATCTATGCCCCGCTCGCCGAGCGGATCGGCATGTACGAGTTCATGAACGAAATGCAGACGCTGGCATTTCGCGAGATCGAACCCGAAGCCTATGAATCGATCACCCGCCGCCTCGAACAGTTGGAGGAAGGCGGCGGCGACCGCGTCGCCAAGATCGGCGGTGACCTGAAGACCCTGCTCGACCGCCACGGCATTACCGCCGAAGTGTCGGGCCGGCGCAAGCATCCCTATTCGATCTGGCGCAAGATGTCGGAGCGGCACGTCACGCTCGAACAGCTGTCGGACATCATCGCCTTCCGCGCGATCGTCGACAGCGAGGAGGAATGCTACCGCGCATTGGGCATCATCCACCGGCGCTGGCCGATGGTGCCGGGGCGGTTCAAGGACTATATCTCGACGCCCAAGCGCAACGGCTATCGCTCGCTGCACACCAGCGTCATCCATGCCGAGAATATGCGGATCGAGGTGCAGATCCGCACGCGCGAGATGCATGCGCAGGCCGAGTTCGGGCTGGCGGCACACTGGGCGTACAAGCAGGATGCGGTGCGTCCCGATACGCAGGTCCGCTGGATCCGCGACCTCGTCGAGATCCTCGACAATGCCGAGAGTCCCGAGGAGCTGCTCGAACATACCCGCATGGCGATGTATGCCGACCGCATCTTCGCCTTCACGCCCAAGGGCGAGCTGCACCAGTTGCCGAAAGGTGCCACGCCGATCGACTTCGCCTATGCCGTCCACACCGATCTCGGCGATCAGGCGGTGGGCGCGAAGGTCAATGGCGGTGTCGTGCCGCTGCGCACCGAACTCAAGAACGGCGATCAAGTGCAGATCCTGCGATCGAAGGCGCAGCGTCCGCAGGCCAATTGGCTGAACTTCGCGATCACCGGCAAGGCGCGCGCCGCCATTCGCCGTTACATCCGCCAGCGCGAGCGCGACGAGACGGTGGCGCTGGGCAAGCGTATGTATCAGGAACTGATCGCGCGCCTGCCGGTGCCGCCGGGCAGTGATGCATTGGCCGAAGGGCTGAAGCGGCTGAAGATTGCCGACGAAGCGACGCTGTTCGAATGTCTGGCGCATGGCAAGCTGACCGACGAAGCGGTGATGGAGGCGGTAATGCCCGGCGCCGTCGCCGACCCGAAGGCGGAACCGATCCCGGCGCAACGCGCGCCGATCGAGATCAAGGGGCTGACCGCCGGCGTCGGCTACGACCTCGCCACCTGCTGCCATCCGGTGCCGGGCGACCGCATCATCGGCATCCGCCGCGGCGACGGCCGGTTCGAGGTGCATGAGATCGGTTGCGAGACGATCGAGGCGATCGACCCGCATCACTGGATCGACCTGACCTGGGGCAACAATGCCGAGGGGGCGACCGCACGCATCGCGGTGACGCTGAAGAACGAACCCGGTGCGCTGGGGGCGGTGGCGACGGTCATCGGCGGGCACAAGGCGAACATCCTCGGGCTCAGGCTCGACAACCGCGACACGACCTTCCACACCAACACCATCGACGTCGAGGTGCGCGACGCCGCGCATCTGATGAAGCTGCTCGCCGGCCTGCGCGCCGCCGACGCGGTGAACAAGGCCGAACGCCTCTAGATTCTACCCATTTTATGGGGATGGGGACCGCGCCCGAAGGGCGTGGTGGAGGGGCGTCGCCCCAAAAAACGGTATCGTTCGCGGCCCTCCCCCTCCACCATGCTGCGCATGGTCCCCCTCCCCACGATGTGGGGAGGATTTCCATTTTATTCCTCCCCGGCACGGGGAGGGGGACCAGCGAAGCCGGTGGAGGGGGGTGTCGGCATACTGAAACGTCGCGTTGCGCCGCCCGCCCCCTCCACCACCGCTTCGCGGCGGTCCCCCTCCCCGTACCGAGGAGGAACTTCCCCCCTTGCCTCCCCCGCCCCCAATCCCCAAAGCACAGCCCATGGCACAGGAATCCCCGCTCGACCGGTTTCGTGACGTCCTGCGCGGCACATCGCGCGCGATTGCCGACGAACCCGAGGTCGAACTGGCCTTCACTGCCGACGCTCCGACCGCATCGGGCAAGCATATCAAGGTGCCGATGCCTGCCCGCGCGCTGCCCGCCGATCAGGTCGCCGAAGCGCGCGGCCTCGCCGACGGTTTCGCGCTCCGCATGCGCCACCACAATGCCGCGCTCCACGCCCGCAGTGCGCCGGGCGAAGCGGTCGCGCGCGCGGTCTATGACGCGGTCGAACAGGCGCGCGTCGATGCGCTGGGGTCGGCGGGCTATGACGGCATCGCCGACAATCTCGACCATGCGCTGGCGATGCGGATGCGGTCGGACCCGATCACCCGCGCCCGCACGCGCGCCGAAGTACCATTGTCGACCGCTGTGCAGATGCTGGTGCGCGAACGGCTGACCGGTCGTGCCCCGCCTGCCGCCGCCGCGCCGGGCATGGCGCTGGTCACCGACTGGATCGAGGAACGCGCCGGCGCGCAGCTCGACACGCTGGCCGGGCTGGTCGCCGATCAGGCCGCGTTCGGGCGCAGCATCACCCGCCTGCTCGAGGACCTCGAACTGGTCGAGGGCGAGATCGAACCCGAACAGGCCGATGACGGCGGCGACGATTCCGAAGGCGAGGACGAACAGACGCCCGAGGACGACGGCGACGATTCCGGCGAACAGCAGGGCGGCGAGGGGCAGGTCGAGGCGCGCGGCGAGGATCGCAGCGACGACCAGTCGGACGGCCAGTCCGACGACATGAGCGAGGACGTCGACGCCGAGGGCGACGACATGGCGGATGGCGAGGACGAGGGCGGGATGATGCCGGTCCGGTCCAACCGCCCCTTTGCCGACCTCAACGCACAGTTCGAATACCGCGCTTTCACCACCAAGTATGACGAGGTGGTCGCCGCGACCGAACTCTGCGAGGCCGACGAGCTCGAACGGCTGCGCGCCTATCTCGACCAGCAACTGGTGCAGTTGCAGGGGGTGGTGACCAAGCTCGCCAACCGGCTGCAACGCCGGCTGATGGCGCAACAGTCGCGTTCGTGGGATTTCGATCAGGAGGAAGGGTTGCTTGACGCCGCGCGACTGGCGCGGGTGGTCATCAATCCCGCGCAGTCGCTCAGCTACAAGATCGAGCGCGACACCGAATTTCGCGATACCGTCGTCACGCTGCTGATCGACAATTCGGGGTCGATGCGCGGCCGCCCGATCGGCATCGCTGCGATCAGCGCCGATATCCTTGCCCGCACGCTCGAACGCGTCGGGGTGAAGGTCGAGATTCTCGGCTTTACGACCCGCGCGTGGAAGGGGGGGCAGGCCCGTGAATCATGGCTCGCCGCCGGACGCCCGCCGCAGCCCGGCCGCCTCAACGACATCCGCCACATCGTCTACAAACAGGCCGACGAGCCGTGGCGCCGTGCAAAGAAGTCGCTCGGGCTGATGATGCGCGAGGGACTGCTCAAGGAGAATATCGACGGCGAGGCGCTGTTATGGGCGCACGGCCGACTGCTGGCACGCCCCGAGGACCGCAAGGTGCTGATGGTCATCTCCGACGGCGCGCCGGTCGATGATTCGACGCTGTCGGTCAATTCGGGCAGCTATCTCGAACGGCATCTGCGGCAGGTGATTGCGTGGATCGAGGGCAAGTCGCCGGTCGAGCTGGTCGCGATCGGCATCGGCCATGACGTGACCCGCTGGTACAATCGCGCCGTCACGATCATGGATGCCGAACAGCTGGCCGGCACGATGATCGAGCAACTGGCGTCGCTGTTCGACAGCGAATGAAGCCGACCGCCCCGCCCGGCGGCTTTCGGGGGCCGGTCAAGCGGTCGATCACCATCGCCGGTCACGCGACGTCGATCAGTCTCGAACCCGGCTTCTGGGTGGCGCTGGAAGCGGCGGCGGCGCGACGGTCGCTGCCGCTATCGGCGCTGGTCGCGGCGATCGACGCGGTGCGGATCGAGGGCGACGATCCGCCGAACCTGGCGAGCGCGATCCGGTCGTGGTTGCTGGGTGAGGTTTCGGGGCAGTAAGGGGTTCACGCGGAGGCGCATAGGTGCAGAGAAGAAAGTAGATTTCGCGCAAAGGCGCAAAGGCGCAAAGGACGCAATGGGGTTGCGGTTGCTGCGGCGGGAATCTGTCCGGCGAAGCC
This sequence comes from Sphingomonas lacusdianchii, assembly GCF_022664395.1. Classification (GTDB taxonomy): domain Bacteria; phylum Pseudomonadota; class Alphaproteobacteria; order Sphingomonadales; family Sphingomonadaceae; genus Sphingomonas; species Sphingomonas lacusdianchii. The sequence continues at coordinate 171,904 of NZ_JAKRET010000006.1, forward strand.
CTTTATGCCTTCTGCCCAAAACAGAGCCGCTTGCGCGGCAAGACCCTTGCCCTAAACGCGACCCCTTTGCGTCCTTTGCGCCTTTGCGCGAACCAAATCTCTTCCTCTCCGCGCCTTCGCGCCTTCGCGTGAACCGACCTACTGCTGCTCCGGCAACACCGGCGCGACCGTGACCTCGTTGTGATCCCCCGCCCGGTAGCCAAGGCTCGCCCGCCCCTTCACCGGCCCGGCGACATCGGCGACCAGATAGAGCGGCCGCCGCTTCGATTCGACGTATAGCCGCCCGAGATATTCGCCGATCATCCCCAGCACGAACATCTGCACCGCGCCGAGGAACACGACGACCAGCATCGTCGATGTCCAGCCCTGCACCGCGCTGCCCGACAGCCAGCCGATCGCGATATAGGCGAACAGCAGCAGCGACAGCGCGGTCAGCACCAGCCCCATATGGCTGGCGAGGCGCAGCGGCGCGGTCGAGAAGCCGGTCACCGCGTCCAATGCGAAGCGGATCATCTTGCCCAGCGGATATTTGCTCTCGCCCGCCAGCCGTTCGTCGCGATCATAGGGGAACGGCACCTGCCGGAACCCGACCCACGCCACCATGCCGCGAATGAAGCGCGCCTGTTCGGGCAGGCTGAGGAACGCATCCAGCGCCCGCCGCGTCATCAACCGGAAATCGCCGGTGTCGAGCGGGATCGGCGTATCGGTCACCCGGTCGAGCACGCGGTAGAAGCCGGCGGCGGTCAGCTTCTTGAAAAAGGTCTCGCCCTCGCGCCGACGCCGCACGGCATAGACCACGTCGGCGCCCTCGGCGGCCATCGTCTCCAGCATCGGCCCGAGCAATTCGGGCGGGTCCTGCAGATCGGCGTCGATGATCAGGATACGTTCGCCCGCGCACAGGTCCAGCCCGGCGGTCAGCGCCAGTTGGTGCCCGTGATTGCGCGACAGGTTGATCGCCACCAGCCGCGGATCGGCGGCGGCGAGCCGTTCCATCACCGCCCAGCTCTGGTCGCGCGATCCGTCATTGACCAGCACGATCTCGTGATCGTCGCCGACCACCGTCCGCGCCGCCGCCGAGATGCGGGCGTGCAGCGTGTCGAGACAGGCGGCCTCGTTATAGCAGGGAACGACGACGGAGAGCGCGGGACGGATCATGGGCGGCTGCGTTACTCCATGCGACGCGGTTGGAAAAGCCGGATGGCACCGGTGCCGCATCCCGGTTAGGATCAGGCGTCGATGGAGCAATGCCGATGCGTGCCGCCCTTCCCGTCTTGCTGCTCACCCTTGCCACGCCTGCGTCCGCGCAAATCTGGGACGGTGGGCGCTCCGCGTTGCGCGAGGTACCGGCGATCCCGCCGGCGACCTCGCTGGTTGCAAGCGATCTGGGCGACATCAACCGCTCGATCCGCGACGGGCGGCGGCGCGGCGACCTGACCCGGGCGGAGGCACGGACGTTGCTGGCCCAGAGTGCGGTCATCGATCGCCTTAACCGCCAGTACCGACAGGGCGGCCCGATCGCGATGAACGCCCCGGCGCTCGTCGACCGCACGCTGGCGTTGCGCGGACAGGTCGACGCGGCACGGGCACGGCCCAGATGATCGGGCTTGCGATGTAGGATTTCGCTTGCCACCCCGGACCGCGGCAACGGGGAAACGACACGATGATCGGGGCAAGCGTCGGCGAGGACGGCATCAACCGCGCAGAGGATGTGCGCACGGTGCAGTGGCTGTTGCTGCGGATCGGCATTGATCCCGGCGCGGTCGACGGACTTGCCGGGCCGCGCCTGACTGCGGCGATCCGCATCGCGCAGGACCGGTTCGGGATCGACGCCGATGGCCGGATCGATCCCGGCGGGCGGACGATCGCCCGCCTGTCCGCTGCTCCCGCGACATGGGACGGCGACAGCCGCAACTGGCCGCAGGAGCGCAAGCTCGCCAGCCTTCACCCGCGCTTCCGCAGCCGCATCGCCCGCGTGATCGCGAAACTGCGACGCGACGACCTGCGGCCGACCATCGTCTATGGCTGGCGATCGGTCGCGGTGCAGCGGCGGTTGCTGCGCGAAGGGGTGACGCAGGTCGGCTTCAGTTTCCACAATGCACAGACGCCCGACGGCCTGCCCGCTGCCTGGGCCGCCGATCTGGTCGATGATCGCTGGTACTGGACCGAACCCGAATGCCACATCTTCTTCCGCGCGCTGGGTGCCGCGGGCAAGGCCGAGGGGCTGATCTGGGGCGGCGACTGGACGTTCCGCGACTGGGCGCATCTTCAGGGGCGGCGCAACGCCGAACTGGCCGCCGTGCGGCGCGAGAGCGGGCTGACCTAATCCGCGTTACCGATTCTTCACTCCCCGGCCTTACCCTCGCCGGCCATGTCGTCCTCCGCCCCGCCACCATCAATTTCGACCCGCGCCGTCGCAGGCGTGGCGATGCTGCGCGGCTTCCTGCTGGTCGCGGTGGTGGTGGCGGCCGGGGCGGTGATCGGATTGTTCAGCCGTCACGCCTTTTCGGTCGCCTTCTGGCCCGCCAACGCGATGCTGGTCGGGATCATGCTGCGGAAACCATCGCTGTTCCGGCGGTCGGGCTGGGTGGGCGCGTTCGTCGGCTTCCTCGCCGCCGATCTGATGTTCGACCGCGATCTCGACCTGTCCGCCTTCTTCGCGCTCGCCAATACCGCCGGCACGCTGACCGCGACGATCGCCCTGCGCCGGCTCGACCCGGCCGACCTGCGGCTCGAACGCGCCCATTCGGTACTGCGGATTCTTGCCTGCTTGATCCCCGGCTGTCTGGTCGCCGCGCTGATCGGCGCGGTCCTGGTCGTCGTCGAATTTCATGGATCGGCCGCACAGACGATGCTGACCTGGCCGGCAAGCGAGCTGGTCAACTATCTCGTCGTCCTGCCGGTGCTGCTGACGCTGCGCCACCCAGATGCCCAGCCGCCCGCCATCGCCGAACCGCCGCTCTGGCCGGCACTGGCACTGGCGCTGTCGTGCGTCGCGGCGGTACAGTTTGACGGACCGGGCAGCATCATGTTCCCGATGCCGGCGCTGCTGCTGTGCGCGCTTACCTATCCGGTCGCGATCACCGCCGTTCTGACCATGCTGCTCGGCACCGGCTGCCTCGTCACCATCGGTCTGGGAATGGTCGCGATCGGACAGGACATGGCCATCCCGCGACTGGTGCTGTCGGTGCGGATCGCGGTCGCGTTCCTCGTCCTCGTGCCGCTGACGATCAGCAGCGTGATGGCGGTGCAGAACGCGCTGCTGCGCCAGTTGCGCGAGGCCGCCGAACATGACGGGCTGACCGGCCTGCTCAACCGGCGCGCGTTCGAACAGCGGTTGGAGAAACGGCTGCTGCGGCGGCTGCCGCCGGGGGGCGGGCTTGCGCTGCTGTGGCTCGATCTCGATCATTTCAAGGCGATCAACGACCGCCACGGCCATGCGGCGGGCGACGCGGTGCTGCGCGCGGTCGCCGACACCCTGCGCGGCGTGTGCGGTCCCGGCGAGCTGTGCGGAAGACTGGGCGGGGAAGAGTTCGCGCTGCTCCTGTCCGCCCCAGACCGCACCACCGCCCATCGCGTCGCCGAACGCCTGCGCGATGCGATCGCCACGCAGCGGGTCGACTGGCACGGTGCCACGATCCACGCCACCGCCAGCATCGGCGCCTGTCACCTCACCCGCATGCCGACCGACACCGCCCCGCTGCTCCGCCGCCTCGACGAGGCGATGTACCAGGCCAAGCGCAGCGGGCGGAACCGCATCGAATGGCTCGACACGCCCGAGGCCGCCCGCGCGGCCTAGCTCAACCGGAGTTTCCCTCGAGCCGCGCCAACGCCCATTCCGCCGCCTCGCGCACGACCGCATCGGGGTCGGCACAGGCGGCGCGCACCGGACCGACCAGCGCCGCATCGCCGCTATTCCCCGCCGCGATCAGGGCGTTGCGCACCATCCGGTTGCGCCCGATCCGCTTGATCGGCGATCCGCGGAACACCTCGCGAAACGCGGCATCGTCGAGCGCGATCAGGTCGGCCAGCCGGGGGGCGGCGAATTCCGCCCGCCCGGCAAAGGCACGATTGGCGGCGGCGGCATCGGCGAACTTGTTCCACGGGCACACCGCCAGACAATCGTCGCAGCCATAGATGCGGTTGCCGATACCCGCCCGGAACTCGACCGGGATCGGCCCGGCATGTTCGATCGTCAGGTACGAGATGCAGCGCCGCGCATCCAGCCGGTAGGGCGTAGGGAACGCATCGGTCGGGCACGCCCGCTGGCACGCGTCGCACGACCCGCACCGGTCGCGCGCCGCCGGATCGGGCGTCAGGTCGAGCGTGGTGTAGATCGCGCCGAGGAACAGCCAGCTGCCATGGTCGCGGCTGACGAGATTGGTGTGCTTGCCCTGCCAGCCGAGGCCCGCCGCTTCGGACAGCGGCTTTTCCATCACCGGCGCGGTATCGACGAACACCTTCAGGTCGCAGCCCGATTCCTGCGCCAGCCAGCGGCCGAGCGTCTTCAGCGCCTTCTTGACCACATCGTGATAATCGCTGCCCTGCGCATAGACCGAGATACGACCGCGATCGCCCGCCCCGGCCAGCGCCAGCGGATCGACGGCGGGGGCATAGCTCATGCCCAGCGCGATCACCGACTTCACCTCGCTCCACAGCGCGGCGGGCGATCCGCGCTGTTCGCTCCGCTCCTCCATCCAGATCATCGACCCGTGCCGCCCTTCGTCCAGCCACTGCCGCAGCCGTTCGGCGGTACGCGGCGCGGCATCGGCGCGGGCGATGCCGCACGCGACGAAGCCGCATTCGGCGGCCTTGGCGCGAATACGCTCGACGATATCGCCTGGCGGGGCCTTGTCTCGGGTCACCTCCCCCCGCTACCCTCTAACCGACGCGCGCTAAAGGGCGACGTGTGGGGGATGTTGCTTGCAGGACGAAAATTGGGCGCTCAGCGCGGACGGACTGGTCAAGCGCTTCGGCGATCGGCGCGTCGTCGACGGGATCGATCTGCAGGTACCGTATGGCGCGGTGTACGGCGTGCTCGGCCCCAATGGCGCGGGCAAGACGACGACGCTGCGCATGCTGCTCGGCATCATCGAACCCGACGAAGGCCATCGCCGCCTGCTCGGCCGATCGGCCCCGCGCGACGCGTCGGACCGGGTCGGCTATCTGCCCGAGGAACGCGGCCTGTATCCCGGCATGAAGGCACGCGAGGCGATCGCCTTCATGGGCGCACTGCGTGGCCTCGACTGGTCGGTCGGGCGCAAGCGCGCGGCGGTGATGCTCGAACAGGCGGGGCTCGGCCACGCGGTCGACAGCAAGATCCGTAAATTGTCCAAGGGCATGGCCCAATTCGTCCAGCTGCTGGGATCGGTCGTGCACCAGCCCGAATTTCTCGTGCTCGACGAACCCTTTTCGGGCCTCGACCCGGTCAATCAGGAACGGCTGGAGGCGCTGATCCGCGCCGAGCGCGACCGCGGGGCGACGATCCTGTTCTCGACCCATGTCATGGCCCATGCCGAGCGGCTGTGCGACCGGCTCTGCATCATCGCCGGCGGCAAGCGCCGGTTCGAAGGGACGGTCGACGATGCCCGTGCGCTGCTGCCGATGAAGGCGCATTATGTCCCGCGCGACCCCGCCCCCGGCATCGCCGCGCTGTTGCCGGGCGATGCGCAGGAGGAACGCGGCGGCTGGCGCTTCACGCTGCCGCCTGCGGGGATTGAGGGGATATTGGTGCGACTGATCGACGCGGGCTACGGCATATCGGGGCTGTCGATCGAACGGCCTGGGCTGCACGACGCGTTCGTGCGGATCGTCGGCGAAGCCGATGCGGAGAAGGCAGCATGAGCCGCTTGATCCGCCAGACGCTGACCATCGCCCGGCGCGACTTCATCGCCACGGTGATGACGCCGATGTTCCTGCTGTTCCTGCTCGCCCCGCTGCTGTTCGGCAGTTTCGGTGCGGTCGGATCGCTGGGCGCGCAGAGCGTCGGGCAGAGCGCGGAGGGCAAGGAACGCATCTATGCCATCGCCGCGCCGGCCGACGCCGCCCGGCTGCGCGCCGCCGATGCGCTGATCCGCCCGGCGGTGTCGCGCGAGCGCGGGCTGCCGACATTGGTCACCGTCGCGCCCGCCGCCGACCCGGCGACGCAGGCGCGCACGCTCTTGTCCAATCCCGATATCGACGTGCCGGCGGTCCTGTATGGCCCCCTCGACCGGCCGCAACTGATCCACGCCAACCCCCAGTCGACCACCGCGCGCTATCTGGCGGCGCTCGCCGAACAGGCGCTGCGTGACAGCCGGGCGAACCTCGGCGCCGGCCGGCTGTCGCGACCGACCTTCGCCCGCGTCGAGCGCAGCAGCACCTCGCTCGGCGGCAAGAGCGCGGCCGGCTTCTTCGCGGTCGTGTCGCTGTTCGTCGTCACGCTGATGCTTGCCGGACAGGCGGTGGGCACGATGGCGGAAGAACGATCGAACAAGGTGATCGAGGTGCTGGCCGCCGCGGTGCCGCTCGAATCGGTATTCCTAGGCAAGCTGCTCGGCATGTTCGGGGTGGCGGTGCTGTTCCTCGCCTTCTGGGCGGCGGTCGGCATCAATATCGGTGCGCTGTTGCCGCCCGACTTTGCCGAAGGGCTGTCGGGCATTGCCCCGGCGATCGGCATTCCGGGCTTCGTCCTGCTCTACATCCTGTATTTCACCATGGCCTATATGCTGCTCGGCGCGGTGTTCCTGACCGTCGGCGCACAGGCGGCCACGCCGCGCGAAATCCAGATGCTGTCGCTGCCGATCACCATTTTCCAGATGGCGATGTTCGGCTTTGCGCTGGCCGCGATCGGCCGCCCGGGCAGCTGGGTCGCGCTCGCCGCCGAAATCTTCCCGTTCAGCAGCCCCTTCGCCATGGCCGCCCGCGCCGCGACCAGCGGCGAATGGTGGCCGCATCTCGTCGCGCTGGCATGGCAGCTGCTGTGGGTCGCGCTGACGATCGTGATCGGCGCGCGGCTGTTCCGGCGCGGGGTGTTGCAGTCGGCGGGTCCGAAGTTCCGGTGGTTCCGGCGGGGGTAGAATGGACTACACCGGGCGGTCACCATGCGGATGATGTTGTTGTGCGGCGTCCTGACCGGCGTCGCTTACTACCTGCTATTGTCGCTGCTCGACCACTGGCACGTCGTTATTGCCCCGCGCGAAGCCGGAGCGCTGGTTGCTGGATTGTGCGCCGGGCTGATCTTCTGGGGCGTTCCGCGTCTGCTGCGCCGCCGTCCCTGATCCGTTTGCTCGTCGCCGGGCGCAACCGACCGGTGGAAGCGTCGACCCTACTTCGTCACCAGCGTCACGATCGACAGCCCCGGCGGCATCGGAATGCGCCCGAGCAGATGCCGCTCCAGCCGGAAGATCGTCTCGAACGCGGTATTCAGCGCCTTGGGCGGGGGCGAATCGTCGCTGTCGTCCTTGCCGGTCAGCTTGCCCGCGACACGCGCCGCCACCGCAGCCGGAAACAGCAGTGAGTTGAAATAGCGCAGGCCTTCATGCTTCAGGCCGGCATCGGCGATCGCCTTGGCTAGCGTCGCCTTCGAATAGCGGCGATGGTGGTGGTTCACCACGTCATGCGCGCTCCACATCCATTGATGCGCGGGTACGGTGACGAGGATCTTGCCGCCCGGGGCCAGCCGGTCGGCCATGCCGCGGAACGTCGCGACGTCGTCCTCGATATGCTCGACCACGTCGAGCACCGCGATCATGTCATAGTGCGCGCTGACCCCGGCGAGCGTCGGCAGCGGCGCGGTGCCGACCGGCTTGCCCAGCCGCTCGCTGGCGATCTCGCGCGCCGCCGGATCGATCTCGATCGCGTCGACCGTGCCGAACCCGGCCAGCATCGGCAGGTTGTGGCCCGTGCCGCACCCGATTTCGAGGATGCGCGCACCCGGCTTCAATCCCGCATAGCGTGCGACATAATCGGCGAGGATCTCGCGCCGCGCGCGATACCACCAATGCGTCGAGTCGTGCGCCGCCATGCGGTCGTAAACGATGCGGTCCATCTTATCCGAATACCCATGAACGATTGAGCGCGAAGGTGGCGAAGGGGGTGACCAGCACGGCGGGGACCAGCGGCACCCAGTCCGCCATGCCCGCCAGATCGACCAGCCCGAAGGTGAACAGCGCGTTCAGCACCATGCCGAAACCCTGCACCAGCAGGAACTTGACCGGCTGTTCCGCCCCTTCCGAGCGCGTGCCATGGTCGCGAAAGCTCCACCGGCCATGCGCGACCCAGCCGAACGCGGCAGCGACGACGAAGGCCGGCACGACCGCAACGAACGCATAGCCGGTCGGCAGCACATAGGTGACCAGCGGCAGGTACACGATCGCATAGATCACCGTCGACAATCCGCCGACGATGCCGAACCGGATCAATTGGCCCAGCACCCCGTCGGGTATCAGTCGTTCGATCCGCGCGATCACCCGCGTGCCCACCCTTGTCCTTTGCGCGCCATCCGATACAGCGCCGCCTTTGCCACCATGGCTGGACAGCCGCCGTAGATTGCGCGGCGCGCGGGGGAAAGTAGTTTTGACCAGGCATCCCTCCTTCGCCCACGAACTCGACCGGCACTGGCTGCGCTGGCTGTTGCTCGCCTGGGTCGTGCTGGCGGCATGGTTCCTGTGGCAACGCTGGAACGCGGTCCACTGGCTGGCCCTGTCCGACACCGACGACAATATGCGGCTGATGCAGGTCCGCGCATGGCTGGGCGGGCAAGGCTGGTATGATCTGCGCCAGTACCGGCTGAACCCGCCGGGCGGGCTCGATATCCACTGGTCGCGGCTGGTCGACCTGCCGATCGCCGGATTGATCCTGTTGCTCAAACCCTTTGCCGGACCGGTCTGGGCGGAGCGGCTGGCGGTCGGCATCGCGCCGCTGTTGCCGATGGGGGTCGCGCTGATCGCCCTGTCGGTGACGGTGCGGCGGCTGGTGTCGCCGGTCGCATGGCCGCTCGCGGTGCTGTTCCTGCTCGGCTGTTCGTCGACGCTGTTGATGTTCATGCCCGAACGCATCGACCATCATGGCTGGCAGCTCGCCTGCCTCGCCTGGACCGTCGCCGGCATCGCCGATCGCAAACAGGCGCGCGGCGGGATGGTCGTCGGCCTGTCCTCGGCCGCCTCGCTGACCATCGGCCTCGAGCTTCTCCCCTATTGCGCGATGGCCGGGGCGATCGTCGCCTTGCGCTGGGTGTGGGACCGGGCGGAGGCGCGGCGGCTCACCGTCTATGGCGCGACGCTGGCCGGCGCGAGCGCGATCGGCTTCGTCGCCTTCGCCTCCAACGCCAATTACGCGATGCGCTGCGACGCGCTGACCCCGGTCTGGCTGTCGGCGGTGGTCGCGGGCGGTGCGCTGCTGGTGCTGATCGCGCGGATCGGACCGAAGGCGTGGAGCGTGCGCCTCGTGCTGACGCTGATTGCGGGCGGTGCGTTGGCCGGTGCCTTCGCGACGCTGTTCCCGCAATGCCTCGGGCGGCCCGAGGGCGTGTCGGAGGAACTGGCGCGCACCTGGCTCAACAATGTCCGCGAGGCGAAACCACTCTACACCATGCCGGGGCGGACCATCTTGCTGATCGTCACCGGGCCGATCATCGGTCTGCTGGGCGCGATCTTCGCGACGTGGCGCGCGCGGCGTTCGGCCGATTTCGTCGGCTGGGCGGTGGTCACGCTGTTCACGACCTTCGCCGTGGCGATGCTGTTCTGGCAGATCCGCTCCGGCCCCGCCGCCCAACTGCTGGCGATCCCCGGTACGGTGGCGCTGGCATGGATCGTCGTGCCGTGGCTGCTGTCGCGCAAGAGCGCGGTGGTGCGGGTGCTCGGCACGGCGGCGCTGGTCTCGCTGCTCGTGCTCGGCAACCTGTTCGTGGATCAGGTGGGCAAGCTGCTGTCGATGCTGCCCGACAGCGGCCTGACCAGCCATGTCCGCATCAAGCCGCAGGACGCGCGCACCAAGGTGATCCTGCGCGCCGGCGCCCGCTGCGCCAGCCTGCCCGCGCTACAGGCACTGAACCGGATCCCGGCGGCGGTGATGTTCACCCATGTCGATCTTGGCCCCCGCCTGATCGTCGCGACGCATCATGACGGCATCACCGGCCCCTATCATCGCAATGGCGACGCGATCCTCGACGTGCACCATGCGTTTCAGGGCGATCCCGACAATTTCCGCACCATCGCCCGCCGCCATGGCGCGACCTATTTGCTGACCTGCCCCAACATGGCGGAAACCACCGTCTATCGCGCCCGATCGCCCGGCGGTTTCTACGACCTGCTCGCGCATAACAAGGTGCCCGACTGGCTGACCCCGGTGCCGCTGCCCAAGGGGTCGCCGCTCCGGCTGTGGCGGATCGAGTATCGGTGATCCCGCCGCGCGTCATCGCCTATTGGCAGCACCTTTTCGGCGGAAGGGAAGCGTTCGTCGCTGGCGCGGTGTCGCTTGCGATCAATGGCTCGCTCGATACGGCGCGGGCCGCGATGATTCTCACCCGCGACGACGGCACCGTGTCGGTGGCACTCCAACCATCACTTGCCGAACGGGCGCAGCTGCTCGATGCCGGAAGCATCTCGCTTCCGGACCTTCGCACGCGACTCGCTGCATCCGGGATCGTGCTCGTGCGCCGTGTGACCGAAGCCGACCGGGACGCTTTCGACCGATTCTATCGATCGGCATCACCGCAGGACCGCGACGATGCATGGGTCGAATTCGATCACGCTGCGGTGTTCGGCAGTTTCGACGGCGACCGGCTGGTCTGCGCCGCCAGCATGGTGCCATGGCCGGAGAGTCCGCTTGCCGATCTCGGCGTGCTAACCCTTCCCGACGCGCGCGGGCGCGGCCATGCCCGCGCAGTCATTGCCGCAATCGCAGACCACGCCGTCACGGCCGGATATGAACCGCAATATCGTTGCCAGACCGACAATCGTGCATCGGTTGCGCTCGCACGGTCGGCGGGGTTCGGCTCACTCGGTCAATGGGAAGTGATTCGCCCCTTCGACGACTGATCCCCAAACGCGAAGCGCCCGCCCCCTTGCCGGGGACGGGCGCCTCAGACCGATAAGGCCCTGTCGCTTAGCGGGCAGCGACCTGCTGCGCCGGGGTCAGCGGCTTGGCGATGCGGAAGCGGACCGGACGGCCGCCGACTTCGCCCGACACGGTGCGGTCGCGCACTTCGAGGCGGAACGGCTCGCCGCTGGTGACGACGGTGCCCGACAGCACGGTCGCGCCATTGTCGGCGACGCTGCGGGTATAGTCGAACTTGTAGCCGTCACGCTCGATCTCGCTCGCCGAAGCGAGGGTCGGGATCAGCATGCCCGCGGCGACGAGGGCGACACGAAAAGCGGCGGCGGCGGCAAAGCTGCGCATGGTGTTTCTCCGGCTGGTTGAGGGGTGACGCTCGTGCGTCGTTTCGTTGCCAGAGTTGTGCATGGTGCAGCGCAATATCGCAACTGCACAGGTTTTTACCGCAATTGCAGAAAACGAAATCGGAATTAGGGTAAAAAGCGATTCACCACATCGCGGGCCAGCCGCGCCGGTCGCTTCGTCCCCGCGTCGAGCGAGCACCAGGTGCTCTGCACCTCGGCCAGCACCTCTTCGCCGCGCTGGATCAGCGTCGAGAAATAGGCGCGTACGCCCTCGACCCGTTCGGCGACGACCGTCGCGACGATCGTGTCGTCCAAGAAAGCGGGCCGCCGATAGGTGATCTCATGGCGCAGCGCGACCCACAGGTGCTTGGCCACCGCCTCGGCGGGTGCCACACGTTCCCAATAGGCGACGACCGCATCCTGGACCCATGACAGGTACACGGCATTGTTGACGTGCCCCATATGGTCGATGTCGCCCGGCGCGACGGCAAGCGGATGCTGATGTCCCATTGTCAGAGCGTGGGCGCTGCTGACATGCGAGTCAATGCGGGTCGCGCCGAAGCGAATGGCAACGGGCGACCGTCCGGCCGGTTGCCCGTCCATCGACGCCCGTCTCCCGGCGCCGGCGCTACGCCTTCGCCACCACGCTTTCGGGCAGGTCCTTGCCGAACACCCGCTGATAATATTCGGCGACCAATGCCCGCTCGGCCTCGTCGCACTTGTTCAGGAACGACAGGCGGAACGCGAAACCGACATCGCCGAAGATCAGCGCATTCTGTGCCCAGGTAATCACCGTCCGCGGGCTCATGACCGTCGAGATATCGCCGTTGACGAATCCCCGCCGCGTCATGTCGGCGACGCGCACCATCTTCTCGACCGTGTCCTTGCCGCCGACCTTGTCATATTCGCCCGACTTGGCGAGCACGATCCGCGCCTCGGTGGCGGCGGGCAGGTAGTTCAGCGTGACGACGATGTTCCACCGGTCCATCTGCCCCTGATTGATCTGCTGCGTACCGTGATACAGGCCCGACGTATCGCCCAGACCCACGGTATTCGCCGTCGCGAACAGCCGGAAATACGGATTGGGCCGGATCACGCGATTCTGGTCGAGCAGCGTCAGCTTGCCCTCGGTCTCCAGCACGCGCTGGATCACGAACATCACGTCGGGGCGGCCGGCGTCATATTCGTCGAACACCAGCGCGGTCGGCGTCTGGAGCGCCCAGGGCAGCAACCCTTCGCGGAACTCGGTGATCTGCTGCCCGTCCTTCAGCACGATCGCGTCGCGCCCGATCAGGTCGATGCGGCTGATATGCGCGTCGAGGTTGATGCGGATGCACGGCCAGTTCAGCCTTGCTGCGACCTGTTCGATATGCGTCGACTTGCCGGTGCCGTGATAGCCCTGCACCATCACCCGCCGATTGTGCGCAAAGCCCGCAAGGATCGCCAGCGTCGTGTCGGGATCGAACACATAGGCCGGATCGGCATCGGGCACGCGTTCGTCGGCGACCGAGAAAGCGGGAACTTCGAGATCGCTGTCGATGCCGAACATCTCGCGCACCTTCACCATCCGGTCGGGTGCGCTCAGGATCGTGGTCGCGGCAGCTTCGGGCAGGGTATCGGTAGTCATGCGGGCCTTTCGCGTGGGCACAGGGGAGCGCCCGCGGTCCTTTAGGACGAAGCGGGCCGCCTACTCAACCTTCGGCGGCAATCGGAACAGCGACGTGAACCGTTCGGCAATCGCCCGGTTCCCCTCGACCGCGATCGCCGCCACCGTCGCCAGCGGCCGTCCGCCATACACGACCGGCAGGAACGCCGACGGCGCGCCCGACAGCGTCGCATCGACCACCCCCTGTCCCCGCCGGACCTGCAGCGCGCCATCGGCCAGCGTCGCGACATAGCCATCGTCGCCGAACCGGAACGCCACCCGCGCCTGCCACTCCCCCGCCCGCTCCGCCACCAGCAGCATCTTCAGCGACAGCATCAGCGACACGGCGGAGAAGGGCAGCGTCGGATCATGCGTCGGCGACCGCAGCGCCCATTTCGCCAGCGCCAGCACGACGTCCTCGCTCTCATAGCCCCAGCGCGTCAGTTCATAGACCTGCACATTGGCGGGCGGCGGCAGGCGGTGGCGATGGACGATCCCCACCGCCTCGAGTCCCGCCAGCCGCTGCGTCAGTACATTGGCGCTGATCCCCGGCAGACCGGCGCGCAATTCGCCAAAGCGGCGCGGCCCCAGCAGCAATTCGCGCATCAGCAGCAGCGCCCAGCGCTCGCCGACATATTCCATACCCAATGCCGCGCCGCATGCATCGTCATAGCGTCGCCGATCGGCCTTGGTTACTTTTTCTAACTCCATAGTTGCAGTTTGTAACCCAAGGGCGCACCCAAGACAAACAGCGATTCGAGAGGGCCGGGGAGAGGGTGCCATGTCGAAGATGATTTTCGTGAACCTCGCGGTGGCCGATGTGCCTGCCGCGACACGATTTTACGAAGCGATCGGCTTCGTGAAGGACGAGCGTTTCTCGAACGATCGCGGATCGGGAATGACGTGGTCGGAAAGCATCCACGTCATGCTGCTCGACCGCGATTTCTACGCGACCTTCACACCAAAGCGGATCATCGATGCGCGGACCGAAAGCGGCGTGCTGCTGGCGCTGTCGTTCGACGATCGCGCCGCCGTCGACGCGATTACCGACGCCGCGCTGGCGGCGGGCGGACGCGAGCTCCACGATCCCGAGGACGAAGGTTATATGTACAGCCGCGCGTTCGAGGATCTCGACGGCCATGGCTGGGGGCCGTTCACCATGGACATGGCCGCCGCCGCTGCCGCCCATGAAGGAGCCGGCGCATGACCTATATCGACGGTTTCGTGACCCCCGTCCCGCGCGCCAGCCGCGCCGCCTATGAAGCCCATGTCGCGCAGGCGGCGGCGATCTTCGCCGATCTTGGCGCGACGCGGCTGGTCGAATGCCGGGGCGACGACGTGCCGGCGGGCAAGCACACCGACTTCGCCCGATCGGTCGCCCTGACCGACAACGAGGACGTGCTGTTCAGCTGGATCGAATATCCCGACCGCACGACCCGCGACGCGGCGGGCGCGGCGATGATGGCCGATCCGCGGATGGAAGCGCTCGGCATGCCGTTCGACGGCAAGCGCATGATCTATGGCGGGTTCGACGCCGTGATGGTCAGCGGCGACGACGCGACGCCGGGCTATGTCGATGGCTGCCTGACTCCGGTCCGCAGCGAGGACCGCGCCGCCTATCTCGCCTTCTCGGCCGAATCGGCGCAGGTGTTTCGCGATCACGGCGCGTTGCGCGTCGTGGAGGGCTGGGGCGACGACGTGCCGCCGGGCAAGCACACCGACTATGCCCGCGCCGTCGACCTGCAACCGGGCGAGATCGCCTGTTATTCGTGGATCGAATGGCCGTCGAAGGACGCGCGCGACGCCGGGTGGCAGGCGGTGATGGCCGATCCGCGCATGGCCGATCGCGAAATGCCCTGCGATGGCAGGCGCATGGTCTATGGCGGTTTCACCCCGATCTTCGACCAGCGCATGGGAGCAGGCGCATGAACCGGCAGGGCGACTTCATCTGGTATGAATTGCTGACCAGCGACGTGGACGCGGCAGCGCGCTTCTACACCGACGTCGTCGGGTGGCAGGTACAGGATTCAGGCATGCCCGGCATGGACTATCGCCTGTTCGTCGCCCCTGACGACGCGATGATCGGCGGGCTGATGGCGATGCCGCCGGGCATGCCCGCGCCGGTGTGGCTCGGCTATGTCGCGGTCGACGATGTCGATGCCGCCACCGCCGATTACGTCACGCATGGCGGCACGCAGCACATGCCGCCCACCACCATCCCCGGCGTCGGCCGCATCGCGATGCTGACCGACCCGCAGGGCGCGGCGCTCTATCTGATGCGCAGCGAGAGCGACGAAACCAGCACCGTCTTCCAGCCCGCCGACCAGGCGACGCCCGGCCATTTCGTCTGGAACCAGCTGATGGCGGCCGACCCCGACGGTGCCATCGCCTTCTATGTCGACCGGTTCGGCTGGCGACAGGAAGGGTCGATGCCGATGGGATCGTTCGGCGACTACAAGTTCCTGCTGAACGGCGACGTCGCGATCGGCGCGGCGATGGGCATGGTGCCCGGCGGCAAGCCCGGCTGGCAATATTCCACCCATGTCGCCGATATCGACCATGCTGCCGACCGGATCACGGGGGGCGGCGGCACGATCCTGCAGGGGCCGGACCAGATCCCCGGCGGCAGCTATTCGATCGTCGCCACCGATCCGCAAGGTGCGCGCTTCGGCCTCGTCGGACCGCGCCGATGAGCAAGCTGCAACTGTGCCTCGTCGTCAACGGCCGGGCGGAGGAAGCGGCACGCTTCTACGCCGCGACCTTTCCGGACAGCACGGTCGGGGCGATCCACCCGGCCGCTGCCGACTTTCCCGGCGGCAGGGCGGGCGACCCGCTGGTCGTCGAATTCACCCTGCTCGGCCAGCCCTGTTTCGCGCTGAACCACGGCCCGCCCACGCCCTTTTCGGACGCGATCTCGTTCCAGGTGCTGACCGACGATCAGGCGGAGACCGACCGCTACTGGAACGCGATCGTCGCCGATGGCGGACGCGCCCGTGACTGCGGCTGGTGCCAGGACCGTTTCGGCCTGTCGTGGCAGGTGACGCCGCGCGCTGATGGCGGGCATGGCCGATCCCGATCCGGCGGTGGCCGCGCGGGTCATGCAGGCGATGATGACGATGCAGAAGATCGACGTTGCGGCTATCGAGGCGGCGCGCAACGGAGAGAAGCAATGACCGAACATGAACTGGCGATCGAACGCCGCATCGCCGCCCCCGTCGACGCGGTGTGGCGGGCATGGACCGAGAACCTCCCCAAATGGTGGGCGCCGCGCCCCTGGACCACCGAGCTGCTTGCGCTCGACCTGACGCCGGGCGGCCGCTTCGCGACGACGATGCGCGGCCCGGGCGGCGAGGAAATGACCGGCGAGGGCGTGATCCTCGACGCGGTCCCTTACGAGCGCATCGTCTTCACCAAAGCCTTCGCCCCCGGCTGGATACCGCAGCCGCAGCGGCTGGCGTTCGTCGGCATATTCACCTTCGAAGCCGATGGCGACGCGACCCACTACCGCGCCGCCGCCCGCCACTGGGACGAAGAGACCGCGAAGATGCATGCCGAAATGGGCTTCGAAGGCGGCTGGGGGATGGTCGCGCAGCAGCTGGAGGCGGTGGCGGTCAATTTTGCGTGACGGTTCCTACCTCATCCTTCAGCCACCCGTTCGGTTCGAGCAGCTTCGAGCGAAGTCGAGAAGCGTCTGTCGAGAACTCCCCGTTTGGGGCACCGCCTTCTCGACTACGGTTCTCGACAGGCTCGAACCTGCGCTCGAAGCAAACGGACTACAGAAAGCGGGGAGGACTCACGCAAACGCCGCCGCCCCCTTCAACTGCTGATAGGCCGCGATCACCTTCTGCAACGCCGCCTCGTGCCGCCGGTCGCCGCCGTTGCGGTCGGGATGATAGCGCCGCACCAGTTCCGAATAACGCTGGCGCAATCCCGTCCGGTCGACATCGATCTCCAGCCCCATGACCTTCAGCGCCGACCGGTCGGCCGGACTGAGCGGGCGGCCGTCCTTGCGCTCGGCGCGGTTCACCCGCGCGTCGCGGAATTTCACCCCGATCGCGTCGAGCGGATCGGCGAAATCGGCCCAGGCCGGTCCCGGATCACCCCCCGCGCGCGCAAAGGCGCGCGTCTCGCGGTCCCAGCCGGCATAGGGTCGCTGCGCGTCGTGGATTTCCTCGGCGGTCATCCCGGCGAAGTAATTATAGCCGGCATTGAACGCGCGGATGTGGTCGAGGCAGAACCAGCGATAGGCGCTCGGCCGTTCGCCCCCCTGCGGCGCGCCCTCGACCGGCGGCGCACGGAATTCGCCCGCTTCGTCGCATCCCGGCACTTCGCACGGCCGGCCATTCGCCTCGACCCGCCCATGGAAGCGGGCATTGGGGCGATCCTTGCTGATCTTCTCGCGCGCCACGCGACTCCCTTTGGCAAAACCGGTTATATAGGGCGGATGACCGACACCACCACCATGCCGCTCGCCGATCTGATCGCCCAGCGGCTGCGCGACGCCCTGTCTCCGACCCATCTGGTCGTGACCAACGACAGCCACCACCATGCCGGCCATATGGGCGACGACGGCACCGGCGAGACCCATTTTTCCGTCGAGATCGTCGCCGATGGCTTTATCGGCCAGTCGCGCGTTGGGCGGCAACGGATGGTTAACCGGGCGCTCGCCGACCTGTTGGCCACCCGCATCCATGCGCTGGCGATTCGCGCCCGCGCGCCGGGAGACCACGATTGAGCTACGACCTCTGGTACTGGCCGACGATACAGGGCCGCGGCGAATTCGTTCGACTGGCGATGGAGGGCGCGGGCATCGCCTATCGCGACCGCGCGCGCGAGGATGGCGTCGAAGCAATGCTGGCGATGCTGGAACGGCACCCGCGCCCGCCCTTCGCCCCGCCCTTCCTGTCGCTCGACAACATGGTCATCGCGCAGGTCGCCAACATCCTGCAATATCTGGGCGAGCGCCATGGCCTGAGCATGTCGAGCATCCGCGACCGGCAATGGGCCAATCAATGGCAACTGACCATCGCCGACCTCGTCGCCGAGGTGCATAATGTCCATCACCCGGTCGGCACCGGCGATTATTATGACGCGCAGAAGCCCGAGGCCGCCCGCGCCGCCACGCAGTTCCGGGACGAACGCCTGCCCAAATTCCTGACCTATTTCGAAGCGCTGCTGGACGAAAACAGCGACCCCTGGGCGATCGATCATCGCTGGACCTATGTCGACACCTCGCTGTTCCAGCTGGTCGAAGGGCTGCGCTACGCCTTTCCCAGACGGATGGCGGCTCTGGAACCCGGTCTGCCGCGCCTGATCGCGATCCACGACGCCGTCGCCACCCTGCCCGGCATTGCCGACTATCTTGCCAGCGACCGGCGTATCCCTTTCAATGAAGACGGAATTTTCCGCCACTATCCCGAACTGGATGCCGATTGATGGAAAACGACCGCTTCTTTCTGCAGACGATCCAGCCAATCACCCATGATCTGGGCGGGTTCAAGGTCCATCGCACCCTGCCGACCAGGACGCGGACGATGGTCGGCCCGTTCATCTTCTTCGACCAGATGGGCCCGGCAGAACTCGACCCCGGTCAGGGCATCGACGTGCGCCCGCATCCGCACATCAACCTGTCGACCGTCACCTATCTGTTCGGCGGCGCGATCGATCACCGCGATTCGCTCGGCACCTTCGCCCGGATCGAGCCCGGGGCGGTCAATCTGATGACCGCCGGCCACGGCATCGTCCATTCCGAACGATCGCCGGACGACGAACGCGCCGGCGGCCCGCTGCTGTCGGGCATCCAGACATGGCTGGCGATGCCCGAGGATCGCGAAGAGATCGATCCCGCCTTCGAACATGTCGAAGCGACCCGCCTGCCGATCGTCAGCGGCAGCGGCGCGACCGCGCGCGTCGTGATGGGCGACCTCTGGGGCGTCTCGGCCCCGACCACCCAGTACGCCGCGACCATCTATGCCGACATCATCCTCGAATCGAGCGGGTCGATCCCGATCGATGCCGGTGCCGACGAACGCGCGCTGTACCTGACCCATGGCGACGCGGCGCTGGACGGCGTTGCGCTCGAACCGATGACACTCTACGTCCTGCGCCCCGGCATCGCCGCCACGCTGCGTTCGTTGGGCGGCGCGCGCGTCATGCTGTGCGGGGGGGAGGCGTTCACGACGCCGCGCCATGTCTGGTGGAATTTCGTCTCCTCGCGCCGCGACCGCATCGATCAGGCCAAGGCCGACTGGAAAGCCGGCAACTTCCCCAAGGTCCCCGACGATGCCGAGGAATTCATTCCCATCCCCGAAATCCCCAAGACGGTCAGCTATCCATGACCGAACTGCATCGTATCGCACTGTCGACCGGCGTGTCGCTCGACGTCGCCGTCGCGGGCGATCCGGCCGCGCCGGCGATGATCTTCCTCCACGGCTTTCCCGAATCGCACCGGACGTGGCGGCATCAACTGCCCGACTTCGCGCGTGACCATTTCGTGATCGCGCCCGACCAGCGCGGCTATGTCCGGTCGGACAAGCCGAAGGCGGTCGCCGATTATGCCCCCGATCGCATCGTCGCCGACCTGATCGCGCTCGCCGATGCGCTGGGCGTC
The DNA here is from genome assembly GCF_022664395.1 of Sphingomonas lacusdianchii. Classification (GTDB taxonomy): domain Bacteria; phylum Pseudomonadota; class Alphaproteobacteria; order Sphingomonadales; family Sphingomonadaceae; genus Sphingomonas; species Sphingomonas lacusdianchii. The sequence continues at coordinate 191,534 of NZ_JAKRET010000006.1, forward strand.
GGGCGCTTCACGCTGGTCGGCCATGACTGGGGCGGCGCGATCGCATGGATGGCGGCGCTCAGGCACCCCGACCGGATCGACCGCCTCGTCATCCTCAACGCACCGCATCCGCGGATCTTCCAGCGTTCGCTGTTCGACGATCCCGACCAGCGCGCCGCCAGCCAGTACATCACCCGCTTCCGCGACACGTCGATCGATCGCGGGCTGATCGGTGCCGGCCTCGAACATTTCTTCGCGACCGGCTTCGCGAAGCTGGTGACGCGTACCATCGCCGGCGCGGACAAGGCCGCCTATCTCGACGAATGGTCGCAGCCGGGCGCGATGACAGCGATGCTCAACTGGTACCGCGCCTCGGCGATCGTCGTTCCCGCACCCGGCGAAACGCCTGAACGCCCGGCCTGGATCGACGCACCGTTTCCGCCCGTGACCCAACCGACGCTGGTGATCTGGGGCACGCGCGACAAGGCGCTGTTACCGGTACAGATCGAAGGGCTGGACGCCGTAGTGCCCGACCTGACGGTAGTGAAGGTCGATGCGGGGCATTTCGTACCATGGGAGGCACCGGATGCGGTGAATGCGGCGATACGGGGGTGGCTATCCTGACCCGCCAAAGATGGCTCTCCACCGTTCATGCTGAGTAGGGGCTGAGCGAAGTCGAGAAGCGTCTGTCGAGTACCCGCCCGCGTGGGGCACCCCTTCTCGACTACGCTTCTCGACAGGATCGAACCTCCGCTCGAAGCAAACGGGGGTGGTAGAGGAACCTACCCCCGAACCACCTTCGCCACCGAATCCAGCAACCCGTTGACGAACCCCTTTTCGCGCCGATCGTAGAACGCATCGGCCACGTCCAGATATTCGCTGATGACCGCCGCCACCGGCACGTCCGGCCGCGCGATCAACTCGTACGTCCCTGCGCGCAGGATTTGCCGCATCGGCTTGTCCAGCCGGTCAAGCGTCCAGCCGGTCGACAGCTTGGAGGCAATCATCGCGTCGATCTCGTCGCGGCGGGCATCGACGCCCTTGACCACGTCGTCAAAGAAATGGACGTCGGCCTCGGCATATTCGACCTCTTCGATCGTCGCGCCCAGCCGGTGCTGGTGGAATTCGTGGAGCAGGGCCGGGATCGGCGTCGCTTCCATCTCATGCTGGTACAGCGCCTGGACGGCGGCCAACCGGGCGGCGGCGCGTGCCTGACGGGCACCGCGCGGGCGGGAATTCTTGCTGGTCATAAGCGCCGCCCCATAGCCGCTGTCGCACCGACAAGTCGAGGGGGCGCTTTCCTACAGGCGCAGCGCGTGACAGGGTGGCCTAACGCTCCTTGCACCGTCCGCCCCGATCCGCCCGGCGCGCGCCTTGCGCACGAACGTGAACTCTGGCTCCGGCCGCGCCGTCTTCCGCGGCGGTGGGCTTTCGGCAAGGGGCATTGCTCCCCTACCACGCCGTACCCCGGCGGAGGCCGGAGTCCAGTTGGGGAACGCCGGTAAGGTCCGGAAAGGCCTTGCCAACTGGCCCCCGGCCTCCGCCGGGTGCGGTTCGAACCGCAGGGGAACACCCCCGTCGCCAAACATGTGCAAGTGTGAACTTAGTGAACTTTGGCCCGCCCGGACACGACCCTACCCCCGCGCAGGCGGTGGTCCAGAGCCAGACAGGACCGTCGCACATTGGACCCTGGATCCCCGCCTGCACGGGGATACGCCATGATTACAATCGTATAGCCACCGACCGCGCATGCGCCGGCAGTCCTTCGGCCCCGGCCAGCGTCACCGCCGCCGGGCCGATCTTCGCTAATGCTGCCGCGTCCAGCCCCAGAAAGCTGGTCCGCTTCATATAATCCAGCACCGACAGCCCCGATGCGAAGCGCGCCCGCCGCCCGGTCGGCAGCACATGGTTCGGCCCCGCGACATAATCGCCGACCGCCTCGGGCGTATAGCGACCGAGGAACACCGACCCGGCATGGCGCACCGCCCGGAACAACGGTTCGGGATCGCCGACCGCCAGTTCGAGATGCTCGGGCGCCAGTCGGTCGATCAGCGGCATCGCGTCGGCCAACGTCGGCACGACCACGATCGCCCCGTTCGCGTCCCAGCTCGCCCGCGCCACCTGTCCGGTCGCAAGCTCGGCGATCTGTTCGTCGACCGCCTTCGCCACGGCCTCGCCGAACCCCGCATCGTCGGTGAACAGGATCGACTGGCTGGTCGGATCATGCTCGGCCTGGCTGAGCAAATCGGCGGCGATCCACGCCGGATCATTCTGCCCATCGGCGACGACCACGATCTCCGACGGCCCGGCGACCATGTCGATCCCGACCACGCCGTACAACTGCCGCTTGGCCTCCGCGACCCAGGCATTGCCCGGCCCGGTCACAACATCGACCGCCCTGATCCGGTCGGTACCATAGGCCAGCGCCGCGACTGCCTGCGCGCCGCCGATCCGCCATACCTCATCGACCCCGGCCAGCGCCGCGGCGGCCAGCACCAGCGGATTGACCTCGCCCTTGGGCGTCGGCGTGACCATCACGATCCGCTCGACCCCGGCGACCTTGGCCGGCACCACGTTCATCAGCACCGACGACGGATAGGCGGCACGTCCGCCGGGCACATAGACACCCGCCGCCGCGACCGCGCTCCACCGCGCGCCCAGCCGGACGCCATCGGCATCGACCTCGTCGCGATCCTCGGGCCGCTGCTTGGCGTGATAGGCGACGATCCGGTCATGCGCCAATTCGAGCGCCGCGCGCAATTCGGGGGCCAGCCCGTCCAGTGCCGCCCGGCATTCGGCCAGTTCGATCCGCCAGCCGGTCGCGTCCGGGTCATGGCCATCGAACTTTTCGGTAAAAGCACGCACCGCGGCATCGCCCTCGTCGCGCACCGCGCGCAGAATCGCGGTAACGTCGCGCGCCACGTCGCTATCCGCCTCGCGCCGCGCATCGACCAGCGCCGCGAAGTCGGCGGCGAACCCCGCCGCGCCCGCGTCCAGCCGGATCATGCCGCCACCGCCCGGCGGAACGCATCGACCAGCGGCACGACCGCCCCCCGCGTCTTGAACGCCGCGCGGTTGACGACCAGCCGCGACGTCACCTCGGCAATGGTTTCGACCTCGACCAACCCATTCTCCTTCAGCGTCCGCCCCGACGACACCAGGTCGACGATGCGCGGCGCGAGCCCCAGCACCGGCGCGAGTTCCATCGCCCCGTTCAGCTTGACGCACTCCGCCTGAACGCCCCGCGCGGCGAAGTGGCGCTGGGTGGTGTGCGGATATTTGGTGGCGATGCGGACATGGCTCCACCCGCGCGGATCGTCGGTCGCGGCCATGCCGGCCGGTTCGGCCACCGAGATGCGGCAATGCCCGATCTTGAGGTCGACCGGCGCATACAGCTCGGAATAATCGAACTCGGCCAGCACGTCCGACCCGACGATGCCCAGCTGCGCCGCGCCATGCGCGACGAACGTCGCCACGTCGAACGCGCGCACGCGGATCAGGTCGATGTCCGCCCGGTCGGTGCGGAAGCGCAGCGCCCGGCTGTCGGGATCGCTGAACGCCGCCTCGGGCACGATGCCGGCGCGGGCGAGCAGCGGCATGGCTTCGTCGAGGATACGCCCCTTGGGCACGGCGATGATGATGGGGTCGGTCATGGGCAACCGGCGCTTTACTTGCGGTGCATCCCGGGCGCAACAGACGCCCGATGACCGAGGCCGACTTCATCGCCGCGCTGCGCACCCTGCCGCTCCACCCCGGCGCGCACGACCTGACCGACGACGCCGCGCATCTGGGCGACCTCGTGCTGACCAAGGACATGATCGTCGAGGGGGTTCATTTCCTCGGCAACGATCCTCCCGCCGATGTCGCGTGGAAGCTGGTCGCGACCAACCTGTCGGACCTGGCCGCCAAGGGCGCGGAGCCGGTCGGAGTCATGCTTGGGGTTCCGATCGGCGACGACGCCTGGGACCGCGCCTTTCTCGCCGGCTTGGACGCGGTGCTCCGCAGTTTCGCCTGTCCGCTGCTCGGCGGCGACACGGTGAAGCTGCCGCCACACGCCCCGCGCCTCCTGTCGCTGACCGCGCTCGGCCGCAGTGCCCATGCGCCGCGCCGCGACGGTGCGAAGGCCGGCGATGCGCTGTGGGTCACCGGCACGATCGGCGATGCCGGCGCGGGCCTCGCCATCGCACGCGGCGGGGACGGCCCGGCGGCGCTCCTCAACCGCTATCGCCGCCCGACGCCGCGGCTGGCCGAGGGACAGGCACTCGCCCCGCTCGTCCATGCGATGATGGACGTGTCCGACGGCCTGCTCATCGACGCTACCCGTATGGCGGCGGCGAGCGGCCTAGCGGTGACGATCGACCTCGCCGACGTCCCGCTGTCGGAAGCGTTGCGGACCTTCGGCCACGACGCCCTGACCGCAGCGACGGCAGGCGATGACTATGAACTGCTCTTCGCCTGCGACACCACGCCGCCGGTAGCAGCCACCCGGATCGGGACGTTCGCAGCGGGCGCCGGCCTGACCCTTCTCAACGCAGGTCGCGCCATCCCGCTCCCCGAGCGCTTGGGATATCAGCACTAATCCTCCCCGGCACGGGGAGGGGGACCGCCGCGAAGCGGTGGTGGAGGGGGATCTCGCCGCACGTTCCGCCTGCCGCCCTCCCCCTCCACCAGCCGATGGCTGGTCCCCCTCCCCGTCCCGGGGAGGATCGCAACGGTCCCGCAAGTAGGGAGGATTTAGTGGGTTGCGCGCCCCGCCCATCGGCATAAGCTGCCCCGCTTCCAAGGGTTCGACCCGACGAGACAGCCGGGCGGCCCCATGCAGGAGGGGTTGCGGATGACGATAGTCTATCTGGCCATGGCGTGTGGTGCGCTGGCCGTGTTGTACGGTGTGTTCACGAGTATGCAGGTGCTGCGCGCCTCGGCGGGCGACGCGCGGATGCAGGATATCGCCGCCGCGATCCAGGAAGGGGCCAAGGCCTATCTGGGTCGCCAGTATCGCACTATCGCCATCGTCGGCGTCATCGTCGCCATCATCCTGTTCCCCACGCTCGGGCCGCTATCGACGGTCGGCTTCCTGATCGGCGCGATCCTGTCGGGCGTCGCGGGCTATGTCGGCATGGAAATCTCGGTCCGCGCCAATGTCCGCACCGCGGAAGCTGCACGCGGGTCGCTGCAAGGCGGCCTGACCATGGCGTTCCGGTCGGGCGCGATCACCGGGATGCTCGTCGCGGGGCTGGGTCTGCTCGCGATCTCGGGCATCTTCTGGTACCTCGTCGCGATCGCCGGCCATGGTCCGGGCGACCGTGAAGTTGTCGAGGCGCTGACCGCCCTCGCCTTCGGCGCGTCGCTGATCTCGATCTTCGCGCGGCTGGGCGGCGGCATCTTTACCAAGGCGGCGGACGTCGGCGCCGATCTGGTGGGGAAGGTCGAGGCGGGCATCCCCGAGGACGACCCCCGCAACCCCGCCGTCATCGCCGACAATGTGGGCGACAATGTCGGCGACTGTGCCGGCATGGCCGCCGACCTGTTCGAAACCTATGTCGTGACGATCGGCCTGACGATGGTGTCGATCGCGCTGCTGGTACAGGCGCCGCCTGCCGAACTGCTCCGCCTGATGGCGCTGCCGCTGGTCGTGGGCGGGGTCTGCATCGTCACCTCTATCCTCGGCACCTATATGGTCCGCCTCGGCAGCGGCCAGTCGATCATGGGCGCGCTGTACAAGGGGTTCTGGACCACCGCGCTGCTCGCCGTCCCGGCCATCTATTTCGCGGCAAGCTGGGCGCTGGGCGACCTGAATGCCGTCATCGGTGGCGCAGGCTTCCTCGATCCCGGCGGCGATGCGCTGACCGTCGAGGGGGCGCTGGGCGCACAGGCCCCGGTCGCCGGACAGAGCTTTACCGGCATGGATCTGTTCTGGTGTATGATGATCGGCCTTGCCGTCACCGCCGCTTTGGTGTGGATCACCGAATATTACACCGGCACCGCCTATCGCCCGGTCAAGTCGATCGCGCGCGCCAGTGTCACCGGCCACGGCACCAACGTCATCCAGGGCCTCGCCATCAGCCTCGAATCGACCGCGCTGCCGACGCTGGTGATCGTTATAGCGGTGGTCGCGTCGTATCAACTGGCTGGCATCATCGGCGTCGCCTTCGCCGCGACCGCGCTGCTGGCGCTGGCCGGCATGGTCGTCGCATTGGACGCATACGGCCCGGTCACCGACAATGCCGGCGGCATCGCCGAAATGGCGAACCTGCCCGACGAAGTCCGCCACCGCACCGATGCACTCGACGCGGTCGGCAACACGACCAAGGCGGTGACCAAGGGCTATGCGATCGGTTCCGCCGCGCTGGCGGCGCTGGTGCTGTTCGGCGCCTACACCACCGACCTGAAGCTGTTCTTCCCCGACCTGACCGTCGATTTCTCGCTGTCCAACCCGTACGTCATCGTCGGGCTGCTATTGGGCGCGCTGCTCCCCTATCTCTTCGGTGCATTCGGCATGACCGCGGTGGGCCGTGCGGCGGGGTCGGTGGTCGAGGACGTCCGCGCGCAATTCGCCGCCGACCCCGGCGTCATGGCCGGCACCAGCCGCCCGCAATATGGCCGCACCGTCGACATCGTCACCCGCGCCGCGATCCGCGAGATGATCGTGCCCTCGCTCCTCCCCGTCCTGTCCCCCGTCGCGGTCTATTACATCGTGACCTGGGTCGCGGGGCAGGCGCAGGGTTTCGCGGCGCTCGGCGCGATGCTGCTCGGCGTGATCGTGTCGGGCCTGTTCGTCGCCATTTCGATGACCAGCGGCGGCGGGGCATGGGACAATGCCAAGAAATATATCGAGGACGGCAATCACGGCGGCAAGGGGAGCGAGGCGCACAAGGCCGCCGTCACCGGCGATACCGTGGGCGATCCGTACAAGGATACTGCCGGCCCGGCGGTCAATCCGATGATCAAGATCACCAACATCGTCGCGCTGCTGCTGCTCGCGGCCCTTGCCGGACATAGCGCCGGATAGGTTCCTTTGGCCGATTGCGTCCCCCGTCCGCTGCGATAGAGTTCGCGGCGGATGGGGGCGTCCAGTCTTGCCGGAACCGGTGCGCGGGGGCGCATCCCGGCCGCCCCCGAACAGGGGGTTTCATGCGGTTCGTTGCGGCCATCGGCCTTGTCCTTGCCACCGTCGCTTCGGCGCAGACGCCGCCGGCCGCCAACCCAGCCAGGGTCGATCCCGCTGCCCCCGTCCCGATTGAGGTGTTCGCCGAACTGCCCTCGGTCGAATCGCCCAGATTGTCGCCCGACGGTAGCCGCGTCGTCGCCAAGAGTGCGATCGGCGGCAGACAGGTGCTGGTGCTGTCGTCGCTGTTCGGAGGCGGCCAGCAACGGTCGCTCAGCGCGCCCGCAGATACCGACATCAACTGGTGGCGCTGGGTCAACGACGACTGGCTGATCGTCGGGCTGGGTACGCAGCAGATGCTGTACGGCAACGAACATTACGTCACCCGCGTGCTGAGCGTGAACGCCGATTTCCAGACGACGCGCCGGCTCGACTGGGACAAATCGGGGTTGCGTGCCGACGACGTGCTGTGGGTGGCGCATGACGGATCGCCCCGCATCCTGCTGTCGCGCCAGACGGGGATCGAAAGCGAATCCGACTTCAACCCGGCGGTGTTCGAAATCGACGTCTCGACCGGCAAGTCGCGCCGCGTCGCCGAGGGGCGACCGAATGTCTATAGCTGGTATGCCGATGGCGAGGGACAGGTCCGCGCCGCCTACCAATATAATGACGAGAAGCGCAGTTCGGCGCTGCTCTACCGCGCCAACAACGCCGAAAGCTTCCGCGTCATCGCCCGGCGCGCGCGCAAGGACGAGGACGGACTGACCATCCCGATCACCTTCCGCACCGATGGCAGCGCGATCGCGCTCGACGACGAAGGCGGCTTCACCTCGGTCTATCAGGTGTCGCTCCCCGACCTGGCGCTCGGCAGGAAACTCCATTCGGTCGAGGGCTATGACGTCGACGGCATCATCGACAATGCCGACGAGAATGACGTCGCCGGCGTTACCCTGACCGACCGGCACGGCCGTACCGTCTGGTTCGATGAAAAGCTGAAGACGCTGCAGGCCGATATCGACAAATCGATCGGCGATCGTCGTGCGAGGATCGTGTCATGGGACCGCAAGCGCGACAAGTTTCTGGTCGAGGTCGCCGCCGCGTCGCAGGCGGGCGGGCTTTATTACTGGGACAGCGCGTCCAGCCGGATGCAGCGCATCGCGTGGAACAGCAACACGCTCCAGAGCCGCCGCCTCTCCCCCGTCAGCACCATCCGCTACACCGCGCGCGACGGCCTGTCGATCGAGGCGGTGCTGACCATGCCGCGCCACCGGTCAGGGCAGAAGAACCTGCCCCTGATCGTCCTGCCGCATGGCGGCCCGTCGGCGCGCGACAGCGAAGGCTGGGACTGGTGGACGCAATATCTGGCGGAGTTGGGCTATGTCGTGGTCCAGCCCAATTACCGCGGATCGTCGGGATATGGCGTCGCCTTCGCGCGCAAGGGGGCCGGCGAATGGGGCCTGAAGATGCAGGACGACCTGAACGACGCGGTCACCCATCTGGCCAAGGAAGGCATCGCCGATCCCGGGCGCGTCTGCATGGTCGGCGCGTCGTACGGCGGCTATGCGGCGATGCGCGCCGCCCAACGCGACGGCAAGCTGTATCGCTGCGCGATCAGCTATGCCGGCGTGTCCGATCTGGCGGCGCTGCGTCGTTACGACAGCCAGTTCCTCAACGGCCGCACCATCGGCGACTGGCTGCGTTCGCAGGCGCCCGATTTCCAGTCGGTTTCGCCGCGCTTCCACGCCGCCGACTTCTCGACCCCGATCCTGCTGATGCATGGCAAGGTCGACAAGCGCGTCCCCGTCGCCCAGTCGCGCGCGCTGGCCGCCGAACTGAAGCGCGCGGGAAAGCCGTATCGCTATGTCGAACAGCCGCTGGGCGACCATTTCTTCTCGCGCAGCGAGGACCGGCTGCAATTCCTGCAGGAAATTACCGCGTTCCTGAAGGCCCATAATCCGGCGTGAGGGGGCCGATCACCTACCACTCCGCCACGATCGTCATTCCAGCGAAGGCTGGAATCCCCCGGTGATGGCGTGGAACAGGAGCCGCAGGAGGCCCCAGCCTTCGCTGGGGCGACGGCTCCAGGCACATGGACTGATCGTGACGTAGCAGCCCGCCCTTGCCCCGGCCCTCGCTGTGCCCTATTTTCCACTAACAGCGTCGACCGGCCGTGCCAGCCACGGGTCCGGTCGTTCGCGCTTTCCTTTTTTGCGGTTTGCGCCTATGGGAACCCGCCCGTTTCCGGTGCGCCCTAATTTCACGAGGTATCTGTTTGGCGAAGGAAGAACTTCTCGAAATGCGCGGCCAGGTGGTCGAACTGTTGCCCAACGCGATGTTCCGCGTCCGGCTCGAGAACGATCACGAAATCCTGGGGCACACCGCCGGCAAGATGCGCAAGAACCGCATCCGCGTGCTGGTCGGGGACGAAGTGCTGGTCGAACTGACCCCCTATGACCTGACCAAGGGTCGCATCACCTACCGCTTCAAGTAAGTCGGTTCCGCGTGACCGGGTCCACGGCCATGCGCCTGATACTTGCCTCGACCTCGCCCCGCCGCCGCGATCTGTTGGCGCGGATCGGTGCCGTGCCCGATCGGGTCGAGGCCCCCGATACCGACGAGAGCCCGCTGAAGGGCGAATTGCCGCGTCCCTATGCGCTGCGACTGGCGGAAGCGAAGGCGCGGGCGATCGGTCCGGTCGACGGCGCGGTGGTGCTGGCCGGCGACACGACGATCGCGCTCGGTCGCCGCATCCTGCCGCCTGCCACGACCGAGGAGGTGCAGCGCGAGCTGTTGGGTCTGTTGTCCGGTCGTCGCCACCACTGCCTGTCGGCCGTCTGCGTGCTGATGCCCGATGGCAAGGCGCGCATACGGCTCGCCGACACCATCGTCGCCTTCAAGCGGCTGGAGCAGCGCGAGATCGACGCCTATGTCGCGTGCGGCGAGGGGCTGGGCAAGGCCGGCGGCTATGCGATCCAGGGGCGCGCCGAGGCGTTCGTCCGCTTCCTCTCGGGCAGCCATTCGGGGGTGATCGGCCTGCCGCTGTTCGACACCCGCGCACTGCTCGAAACCGCTGGCGTGCCGCTTGGCTGACTGGATCGTCGAGCGCGGTATCGGCGAAGTCCGTGCCGCGCGCATCGTCGATGGCGAGATTGTCGAGGCGCGTATCGAACCCGACGATGCGTTGCGCGCCGGCACGATCCTGTCCGCCCGGCTGGTCCGCCGCCTGCCTCTCCGTAACGAGGGCGTGGTCGCTTGGGACGATGGCGAGGCACTGCTGAGCCCCCTTCCCCGCACGGTTACCGAAGGCGGCACGCTACTGGTCGAGATCACCCGCCCGGCCCTGTCCGAACCCGGCAAGCCCAAGCGCGCCCGCGCCCGCCCCGCCGCGCCCGGTGCGCAGCCCGGCGACGGCCCCTCGATCGCCGATCTGCCGGGCGCACGCATCATCGGCCCGTTCGACCGCGACCTGCTGGGCGACGCGGGCTGGCCATTGCTGATCGAGGAAGCGACTACCGGCCAGATCGCCTTTCCCGGCGGCGCGCTGTCAATCGCGCTGACCCCGGCAATGACGCTGATCGACATCGATGGTGAGCTTGCCCCCGCGGCGCTTGCTCTTGCCGGCGCGCACGCCGCAGCGGCGGCGCTCGCGCGGCTCGACATCGCCGGGTCGATCGGCATCGACCTGCCAACCGTGCAGGACAAGGCGGTTCGACTGGCGATCGCCGAAACGGTCGACGCCGTCCTGCCTCAACCTTTTGAGCGCACGGCCGTCAACGGCTTCGGCTTTCTGCAGATCGTGCGACGGCGGTCGCGCGCCTCGCTCCCGGAACTGTTCGCCCATGTCCCGGCCCATGCCCGCGCCCTGTTGCGACAGGCGGAACGGACCGGGGGCAGCGGCGAACGCACGCTCGCCGCGCATCCGGCGGTGGTCGCCGCCATCGCGGCGCGCCCGGACTGGACGCAGGCCGTCGAACGCACGTTCGGTGCGCCGCTCGCCTTGCGGGCGGAGAACGGCCTCGCCATATCCGCCGGCCATGTCCAGGCCCGCTTCCCGTAACCATTGCCCGCTGTGTTCGGCTCCGACCGAACCGGCCTTCCGTCCCTTTTGCAGCCGGGGCTGTCGCGACCGCGACATGCTGAACTGGATGGGGGAGGGATATCGCATTCCCGGCCCCAGAGCATCTTCCGACGAAAAATCCGAAACCGGGCTGGACAGGGACGATTCGCGCGGCTAACAGGCCGGCTCTTCCGGTCACCCGGACAGGCCCAGGTAGCTCAGTTGGTAGAGCATGCGATTGAAAATCGCAGTGTCGGCGGTTCGATCCCGTCCCTGGGCACCACTTTCCCCAGCCTTGGTTCGAAGCCGTCCGTTCGTTTGGCGCGTCCCTGGTGGACGCCAGCGGCTGTTGCCGGTTCAACCCGACCGAAATCCGTTCTAGGACGATCCTTCGCGAACCCGCAGTTCGACAGGAGACGAGCATGACCATCGGTGGATCGACCGCGACCACGGAACTCGCCGCGATCCGGCCCTTCGCCACCGCTCCGGCAATCACTGCCGCCGAGCGTGCCGACCGGATCGAGCAGGCCCGTGCGCTGACGGCGCGCGCCGGCGCCGATGCGCTGCTGGTCCATACCGGTGCCTCGCTCGATTATTTCACCGGCATTCCATGGGGTGCCAGCGAGCGGATGGTCGCCTTGCTGCTGCCGGTCACCGGCACGCCGCGCGTCATCTGCCCGGCGTTCGAACGCGGCACGCTCGAGGCCGATCTGGCGGTCGCCGCCGACCTGCTGTTGTGGGAAGAGGATGCGGATCCGACCGCGCTGGTCCGGGACGTGCTGCCCGCCGGTGCCACGCTCGCGGTCGATCCGCTGCTCCCCTTCGCATGGGGGCAGAAGCTGGCGCGTCACGGCCTGACCCTGACCGACGGCGCGCCCGCGATCGACGGCTGCCGCATGGTCAAGTCACCGGCGGAACTCGCCTTGCTGCAAAGCGCGAAGGACATGACGCTGGCGGTACAGGCCGCCGCCGCGCGCATCTTACGTCCCGGCATCCTCGCCAGCGAAGTCGTCCGTTTCATCGACGACGCCCACCGCGCGATCGGCGGCGGCCCCTCCTATTTCTGCATCGTCCAGTTCGGCCGCGCCACCGCCTTCCCCCACGGCCTGCCCGGCGACCGCGCGCTGCAAGAAGGCGAGCTGGTGCTGATCGACACCGGTTGCCGCGTCGGCGGCTATCATAGCGATATCACCCGCACCTATGCCTTCGGCCTCGTCGCCGACGAAGTCCGCACGATCTGGGACATCGAACATGCCGCACAGGCCGCCGCCTTCGCCGCCGCCGCGCCCGGCGTGCCGTGCGAAGACGTCGACGCCGCCGCCCGCGCGGTGCTGGTGCGCGAGGGGCTGGGTCCCGACTATCGTCTGCCCGGCCTGCCGCACCGCACCGGCCACGGCATCGGCCTGTCGATCCACGAACCGGCCTATCTGGTGCGCGGCGACCGTACGCCGCTCGCGCCCGGCATGTGCTTCTCCAACGAACCGATGATCGTCGTTCCCGACCGCTTCGGTATCCGGCTGGAGGATCATTTCCATGTGACCGAAACCGGTGCCGCATGGTTCACGCCGCCGCAGCCATCGATCGACCGCCCGTTCGGATGAGGGCGCTGGCGGCGTTGCTGCTGGCGGCGGTCTCGGTGCCGGTCGCCGCCGCGCCCGGTCGCTATGCGGCGGTGACGATCGGACCGCCACCGGCGACGTTGCGGCTCGACCCCTTCTACACCCGCCATGTCGATGCCGGCGGCATTCCGGTCGTATCGTCGGCCAAGGTCCCCGACGATGCGCTGCTGTTCGCACGCGACATCGCGGTCGCGATGCTCGCCGATCGTCCCGACCTGCGCCGCTGGATGGCGGCATCGGGCTATCGCGTCGCGATCATCGCGCTGACCGAGGGGCTGGTCGACCTGCCCGAACAGCGCCACTGGACCAAACCGGCTGCCGACGATCCGCGCCTGACGACGTGCGAGCGCAAATATTATGCCGAGCGGATCGGCCGGTTGAGCGACCGCGATTACTGGAATAACCGCGCGCGCGGCATTGGCGGGCAACTGACCACCGCCCCGGCCGAAAATCTGATCGGCACGCCCGGCAGCTGGTATTATGGCGAGAATAATTTCGTCCATGAATTCGCCCACGCGATCCTCGCGGCCGTCCGCCAGCGCGACACCGCGCTCTATGCTGCACTCGAGCACGCCTATGCCGCCGCGATGGCGCGCGGGGCGTGGCGCGGCGAATATGCCGCGACCACGGTCGACGAATATTGGGCGGAGGGGACGCAGCTCTGGTTCAACACCAACCGGCTGATCGTCGTCGACGGGCAGCGGCTGCTCAACGACGAGGACCTGCAACGCTACGACCCGACACTGTTCGCGCTGCTGGCACAGGTCTATGGCGACCGCCACCGCCTGCCCGGCGATGTCTTCTACCGCCATCCGGCGCGCGTACCGCCCGGCGACCCACCCAAGGCGACGGCGGAGATTTGCTAGGGCAGCGGGTACGGCCCCTTGCCCCCATCGGCGATGAAGCGGTCGACCCGCGCGTCGATCATCGGCAGCGGTACCGACCCGAGGCTGAGCATCGCGTCGTGGAACGCGCGATAGTCGAATTTGTCGCCGAGCGCCTTCTGCGCCTTCGCCCGCGCGTCGAGGAACGCCAGCTCGCCCATATAATAGCTCAGCGCCTGCCCCGGCCACGCGATGTAGCGATCGACCTCGGTCGTGATCTCGTGGTTCGATAGCGCGGTGTTGTCGCGCAGGAACGCCTGCGCCTGTGCCCGCGTCCATCCTTTCGAATGGATGCCGGTATCGACCACCAGCCGTGCCGCGCGCCACATCTGATAGGACAGCATGCCGAACAGGTCATAGGGCGTCTCGTACATCCCCATATCCTCGCCCAGCGCCTCGCTATACAGCGCCCAGCCCTCGCCGTACGCCGAGATATATTCGTTGCGCCGATATTCGGGCAGGTCGGTCAGCTCCATCGCGAACGGCATTTGGAAGGCATGGCCCGGCGCGCTTTCGTGCAGCGTCAGCGCGGGCAGCGAATAGAGTCCGCGCGACGGCAGGTCGTAGGTGTTGACCAGATAGATGCCCGGCCCGCCCCGGCCGCTGGTGTAGAAGGGCGCGATGTCGGGGGCGACCGGCTTGATCGCGAAGCGCATCCGCGGCAGCCGTCCGAAATAGGTCGCCGCCTTGCCGTCGAACGTCTTGGCGATCCACGCGGCGCGGTCGAGCAGGTCCTGCGGCGTCTTCGCGTAGAAACGTGGATCGGTGCGCAGATGGTTCAGGAACGACGGCAGGTCGCCCTGCCATCCGACCTGCGTCATCACCGTCTGCATCCGCGCACGAATCTTGGCGACTTCGCTGACGCCGATCGCATGGATCTCCTCGGGCGGCAGGTCGCGGGTCACGAACTCGCGCACCTTCGACCGGTAGTAATCGCGCCCGTCGGGCAGGTCGTACGCCGCCAGCCTCTCCTGCGCATGCGGGATATAGTCGTCGCGCAGGAACGCCATCAGCTTCGCATGCGCCGGCACCACCGCCTCGGCGATCACCCGCTTCGCCTCGGCGCGCAGCGCGCCCTGTCGCGCCTTGGGAATGGTCGCGGGCAACGTCCGGAACGGCGCGTAGAAGGGGGATGCCTCGCTCGCACCCGCCTGCACCACCTCGCGCACGCCGGCATCGCGACCTTGCAGCGTCACGCGCGGCGGCGTGAAACCACGCTGCAACCCGGCGCGCATGTTCGCGATCTGCTGGTCGAAATAGCGCGGAACGCTGGCCAGTTGCGACAGGTACAGCCGCAACGCCGCCTCGTCGCGATACGCCTCGCGCGCCATGCCCGCCAGGTCCATCCAGAAGCTGGTATCGGCATTCAGCGGCTTTTCGTAATCGCGGAACCGCTGCCGGGCGAGCAGCGCCGCGATCTGCGCGCGATAGACGGTATAGTCGTCGCGGGCCGCGCTACCGAGCGTCGCTGGATCGATCCGGTCGAGTGCTGCCAGCGTCTCGGTCCAGCGCTGCGTCATGCGCGCCTGCGCTGCCGGGCCGACATCGGGCAGCGTCGCGTTCTTGCTGGTCGGGGCATCCTCGCCGGGACCGGTCAGCGTCTTGCGCCACGCATATTCGCGCTCGGACAATTGCCGGAACGCCGTGTCGCTCGGTGGCGCGGCGACGGTCGCGACCGGTTGCGCCACGGCCGGTGCCGCGATCGACAGCGCCAGTGCCAGTGTGATCGTCATGCCCTGTCCCCCGTTACCTGATCGATATCGCGCAGCAGCGCGCGCGACACCGACACCCCGTCGCGGTCGCTGATTGGGCGCAGCGCGTGGCGGCGCGCGCCCGATATGCGGGCGCCCTGCCCCTCGATCGCGGCGAAAACGCTTTCCGCACGCGCCATCTCGGCCGCTGCCGCCTCGCCCAGGAACCCGGCGGGATCGAGCGCGAGGATCAGTTCGCCGCCCAGCGGCGATCCCTTGCGCCCGCCGTCCCAGGCGATCGATTCTGCGCTGGTCAGGTCGCCGATCAGCGGCCCGGTGAGCAGTTCGACCATCAGCGCCAGTGCCGACCCCTTGTGCCCGCCGAACGTCCGCATCGCGCCGGCCAGCACCGCCGCGGCATCGGTCGTGTCACTGCCGTCGGGGGCATGGCCCCAGTCCGCCGGCACCGGTTTTCCGGCGCGGCGATGCAGTTCGATCTCACCGCGCGCGATCGCACTGGTCGCAAAATCGAACACGAACGGCGCGGCACCGGCACGCGGCCAGCCGAACGCGATCGGATTGGTCCCGAACACCGGCTGCGTACCGCCCGCCGGCGCGACCCAGGCATGGTTCGCCGTCACCGCGAGCGCGACCAGCCCGCGCTCGACCAGCGCCTCGACCTCGGGCCACAAGGCCGCAAAATGCACGACATTGTTGATCGCCAGCGCCGCGATCCCGTTGGCGCGCGCGGCCGTGACCAGCGCGTCGCGCCCGGTCTCGAACGCCAGCTGCGCAAAGCCGCCGCGCCCGTCGACCCGGACGACGCCCGCCGCACGTTGCTCCAGCACCGGCACCGCATCGGGCACTACCACGCCGCTCGCCACCGAATGGGCGGCGACCAGCAACCGGTACAAGCCGTGCGCGCCACAGCCGTCGCGCTCGCCCGCGACGATCGTCTCGGCAACCGCCGCGACATGCGCCGGTGCCAGCCCGACCCGGGTCAGCGTGGCGCGCGCATAGTCGCGGACCTCCGCCAGTGTCATGCGCACCTGCGCATCGGTCACGCGACCGCACCCGGCTTGGCGGTGAACAGCCGCACGCCGAACACCGGTCCCGCGCTGTTCTTGTCGTGCGGCACGAAGCGCACCTTCACCTGCCGCTTGCCCCGGGTCAGCGGCTCGGGCACCGGATAGTCGACATCGAAGAACGCACCCGGCCGGTCGGCGTCGAGCGTCTGGGTCGCGATCCGCTGGTTGTCGATCAATATGTCGAAGCTGCGCTTGCGCTCGTCACCCCAATAGGTCGCCTGCAACACCAGCGGCCCCGGCTTCACCGCCATGGTGAATTCGAAGAAGCCGCCGCTGCGCGCGTCGCGGCCATTGCGACCGCGATAGACGACCGGATAGGAAATATCCGACGTCAGCGCATGATCGCGCTCGGGCTGCATCTCGCCCAGATGCATCACGTCGACCGATCGCGCCGCCAGATCCTTTTGCCGGGCCTGTTCGGCGAGGAACGCGGCTTCCTCGACCTGCCACTGCGCATCGGTGAACCGCTTGAAATACACCGCCGATCGCCGGTCATATTGTCGGTAGAAGGGTACGAAATTCAGGTCGCCCGGCCGGATCAGCCCGTGCGTCGCATATTGCGCTTCCTCCGGCGCTACCGCCACGAAACCGGCGAGCAGATCGTCGCCGACCATCGACGGATCGGGCTTGTCCCATTCGCCATCGGCCCGCCCCAGATCGCCCGCCAGCACCAGCGGCCCGCGCAGCACCGCGATCGTCTGCGCATCGCCCGGCGTCGCCTCGATCCGCAGGTCGAGCGGCAGGCGGATCGTCACCCGGTCCCCCGCCTGCCACCGCCTTGTGACGATCGCATAGCCGCCCGCCGACGCCGCCTCGACCGGCCTGCCATTGACCAGCAGCTCGCGCCCCTTCGCCCAACCCGGCACACGCAGCGCTACGGGGAAGCGTCCGGGCCTGCCCAGCGTCGCAAAGCGCAGCGTCGCCGCGCCGTCGAACGGATAGGCGGTCTCCAGCCCCAGCATCGCGTCGCGCGCCGCCCAGGTCGCATCGGCGGGGATATAGAGGTTGACGATCAACATGTCGTCACCGGTCCAGAAGATGCTTTCGCCATGTTTGGCATGGCTTTCCATGCCGGTGCCGACGCAGCACCAGAATTCCTCGCCATCGCGCGCCGAATAGTCGCGCTTCGCCCCGGTCATCAGCGGCGTCATATAGGAAAATCCGCCGTTCACTGGCTCCTGCTGCGCCATCACATGGTTGAGATGCGCGCGTTCGTAGAAATCGAATAAGGCACCGTCGGGCTGCCACGCATAGAGATGCCGGGTGAGCTTGAGCATATTATAGGTGTTGCAATGCTCGCACGTCTGTTCGGTGATGTGCTGTGCGATCGTGTCCGGCGCGCTGAAATATTCGCGGTCGGCATTGCCGCCGATCACATAGCTGTGATGCCGCGTCACCCGTTCCCAGAAGAAACGCGCGGCGGTCGCCGGTTCGGCCTTGCCGGTGATCTCGTGCAGCCGCGCCAGCCCGATCAGCTTGGGCACTTGCGTATTGGCGTGGAAATTGGCCAGCTGGTCACGCTTCTGCGTCAGCGGGTCGAGGTTGCGCTTGTCGTAGATCCGCTCCGCCAGCCGCAGCCAGCGCGCATCGCCGGTCCGGACGTGGAGTTCGGCGAAACTCTCGTTCAGCCCGCCATATTCGCAGGCCAGCATCGCCTGCACCTGATCGTCGCTGAGCGCGGCGAACACCCGGTCGATATAGCCGCCCAGTGCGACAGCGATCGCCATCGCCTGTTCGTTCGGGCCGATATGGTCGATGACATCGAACAGACCGGTATAGAGCTTGTGCCAGTTGTAATAGGGTACCCAGCAGCCGTTCAGATCGAACCCGGCCGATCGAATGTCGCCGCGCATGATCTCCGGGAAAATCTCCTTCCCGTCGACGACCGTCCCGTCCTTGCGCTTGCGGGTGAAGCCCGCGACATAGCCGTCGCCCTGCGCCGCCTGACACCGCGCCAGTTCGCCGATGATATAGGTCGCGCGGGTGACGCAGTCGGTACAGCCGGTCTGGGCATGGGTCAGCGCCAGCCCCGACAGATAATGGCCGAGCGTATGCCCCGCGATCGTGTCGCTTTCCCACCCGCCATAGACGGGCGCCTTCGGCACGAAGCCGGCGAACTTGTGAAAATTGTGCAGCAGCCGGTCGGGTGAAAGCCGCAGCAGATAGGCGCGGTTGACCTCGACCGCGCGCGCGTAATCGGACGGGCGCAGCCGCACGGCCGACAGCGGAAACGGCTTGGCGGTTGCCGGCATCGCCGCCATGGTGCGCGCCGCCGCCGGCAGCGCGAACATCGGCAACGTCGCCGACGACATCAGAAACGCGCGACGACCAACCAGCATTTCCATCTCCCGATAATATCGTATACGATAGGGCAATGGTTATTGAAGTCAACCGATTGGTCGACGGGAGAGGCAGCGTTATGCGGCAATGGGCACTTTATCTGGGCGGCGCGTTCCTTGGTAGCGGGGCGATGCTCCCGGCCGTTGCCCCCGCCCCCGTCCGCCATGGCGTCGGCGACCTGACCGTCGCGCTCGACTCTGCCAGCCAGACGCTGCTGCACCTGTCGCCGCGCGCCGAGCCGGGGTTCGACTTCGCCCCCGGCGATCGCGCGCAGCAACGGCAGGGCGACGGCTTCGTCCAGTTGGGCGACCTGCATCTGCGGCTGCGGACGGCGGGTGGCGCATGGCGCGACTTCTCCTCGGCACGGCACCGCGTCGCGGTCCGCGCCTTGCCGCCCGGCGGTACCGTGATCGCCCGCGCCGACATGACCGCGACGATGGGCGACCGCCTGCCGCTGACCGTCGAGCGGGCATGGCTGCGCGACCGGGGCGCGCTGGTGCTGCGCTTTACGCTGCGCAACCGGGGCGCGACCCCGGTCGAGATCGGCGCGCTCGGCATGCCGATGGTGTTCGACAACATCATCACCGACCGCACGCTGGAGGCGGCGCATGCCAAGGCCAGTTTCGTCGATCCCTATATCGGCAATGATGCCGGCTATCTTCAGGTCACGCGGCTGAACGGCAAGGGGCCGGCGCTGCTGGTCCTGCCCGATGGCCGGTCGCCGCTCGAACAATATCGCATCCTGCACGATGCCAAGCGCGCGCCCGCCGGCGATATCTTCACCGATCGCACCCCGCGCCAGCAGACGTTCGAGGGCTTCTACGACTGGATGGTCGCCAGCGGTGGCATGGGCGATGCCGGCCAGCCCTGGAACCCGGCCACCGGCTTCACGCTGGCGCCGGGCGCAGCGCGCAGCATCGGCGTCCGCCTCGTCACCGCACCCTCGATCCGCGGCATTGAGGGGAAACTTGTTGCCGAACGCCGCCCACTCGCCATCGGACTACCGGGCTATGTCGTCCCGACCGACAGCCCCGCCGACCTGTTCGTTCGTACGCCGCAAGCCGTGCGGCAGGTCAGCGTCACCCCCGCCGACGCGCTGACGCTGACCAGGGTCGCCGGCCCGCGCGGCTGGCACCGCTGGCGGGTCACCGGCACCGGATGGGGCCGGGCGCGGGTCGCGATCACCTATGCCGATGGCAGCGTGCAGAGCGTCCATTATTACGTCACCAAGCCGCTCGATCAGGTATCCGCCGATCTCGGCCGGTTCGCGACCACCCGCCAATGGTTTGACGACACCCGCGACCCGTTCCGCCGCGCGCCCGCCATCCTGACCTATGACCGCGACGAGAACCGCATCGTCACGCAGGACCAGCGCGTCTGGATCGCGGGGATGAGCGACGAGGGCGGCGCCGGCGCATGGGTCGCGGCGATGATGAAGCAGCTCGACCATCCCGACGCGGTCGAGGTCGCGAAGCTCGAACGCATGGTCGACGAAACCGTGCTCGGCAAGTTGCAGGTGCCAGGCGGCGGCGTGAAGAAGAGCCTGTTCTATTATGATCCCAAGGCGTTCCCCGACGCTTACGACCAGCGCATCGACTGGTCGACCTGGGCATCATGGGACCGCAAACAGGCCGACGATCTCGGCCGGTCGTACAATTACCCGCACGTGGCGATCGGGCATTGGGTGCTGTACCGGCTGGCGCGGCATCATGCCGGGCTGGTCAGGCGCCACGACTGGCGCTTCTACCTCGACCATGCCTATCGCACCACGATCGCGATGCTGCGCGACGCGCCCCATTATGCGCAGTTCGGCCAGATGGAGGGCGAGGTGTTCCTCGACATCCTCGCCGACCTGCGGCGCGAGGGAATGACGACCGAGGCCGACGATATCGAACGCCGCATGCGCACGCGGGCCGACCATTGGCGTACCCTCGCCTATCCGTTCGGCAGCGAGATGGCGTGGGATTCGACCGGCCAGCCCGAAGTCTATGCATGGATGCAGCATTTTGGCCATGCGAAGGAGGCGGCAGTCACCCGCGAGGTCATCCTCGGCTACGACCCGACCGTTCCGCACTGGGGCTATAACGGCAATGCCCGCCGCTATTGGGACTTTCTCTATGGTGGAAAGGTCCAGCGGATCGAGCGGCAACTGCACCATTACGGATCGGCGCTGAACGCGGTGCCTTTGTTCGATGCCTATCGCCGCAATCCGGCCGACCTGCATCTGCTGCGCGTCGCCTATGGCGGGTTCATGGGCGGGATCACCAATGTCGATCGCGACGGCTTCGCCTCCGCCGCCTTCCACTCCGAACCCGACATGATGCGCTGGGATGCCTATAGCGGCGATTACGGCATGGGTTATTTCGGCCATGCCTATGCCGCCGCGACCTATCTGGTGCAGGACGCGACCTTCGGCTGGCTGGGGTTCGGCGGCATCGTGCGCGAGATGCCGGACGCGATCACCATCGAACCGCGCGACGGGGCGCGCACCCGCCTGTTCGTCGCGCCCGCCGGGCAATGGATCACGCTGGCCGCTGGCACGATCGCACGCGCCCGCTGGCTGCCGGCGACGCGCCGCATCGAACTGACGCTCGACCCGGCCAGCGCGACGACGCCCAACGCGCATCTGTCGGTCGAGGCACCGGCGGGCGTGCCCGCCTATCGTGTCGATCGCGGCACGGCCGAGCGCGGCTTCACGACGATCCCATTGGCGGCGACGCAAACGGTGGTGACGCTAACGCCCGGCGATCAGCGCGTTGCCGGCGCGCCCAGCGTGAACGTCCACTCGACCGGCGCCAGCGGCACGCGGTAGCGCATGTGCGGGCGGCCGTCGGTGCTCCACCCGGTATCGCCGCCGACCCCGCGCTGCGCGACGTCGATCAGCAGCGTGCCGTCGCCATGCGGGCGGATGTCGCTGCTATGCGCCTTGCCCGGCGGCTTCTCCATCAGGTCGGCATAGGGAAAGGGCAGCGCATTGACCGCGAGCGGCCGGTCGCCGGTCACGCGCACCCCCGCCCCGCCGGCACCGGTCACGTCGATCCAGCGCACGTCCTGCTTGGTCCCCGATTCCTGCGGCCGGGCATAGCCATGATATTGATCGGCCAGCAGCCCCGCATAGTCGCCGACCGGCGCCGCGGTCTTGCGATCGGCATAGCTCTCCCACGGCCCGCGCCCGTACCAGCGGATGCGGTCGAGCGTCGGCGGCGTGCGGAACTGCATGCCGATCCGTGGCGGATCGGGCAGGTCGTCGCGCAGCGGCACGAACCGCACCTTCGCCTGTGCCGTGCCGGTCGCATCCATCGTCCAGCGGGTGGTGACCTTGACCGATCCCACGCCCATGTCGTGGGGCACGACGATCGCGTCGCCATCGACCGCAATCGCATCCAGCCGCCGGTTGTTGCTGAACTGCTCCCACATGCGATGGGTCTTGGTCATGCCGGTGCCGATATCGTTGTCGGTCGGCGCGCGCCAGAAATCGGGGGTTCCGCCGCTCAGCATCGTCGTGCCGCCGCGCGCATAGCGCTGCACCAGCCCGCTCGCCCGATCGATCTCCAGCACCGCATCGCCCGCCGCCAGCCACAGCACGTCGCCGCCATCGATCGGCGTGGCACGTCCCTGCGGCGCGGCCAGCGGGCGCGGCGGCGACAGCGCGAACTGTTCATAGCCGACGACATGCCCCGCCGCGACGAGCGGGATCGCCCCCGCCTTCGCCCGCGCGCGCAGCACCAGCATCCGCTCCGCCCCCGCATCGCGCGCCGCCGGGACCGTCAGCGCGATCGGGGCGCGCTGCCCCGCCGCCACCGCCGGCATGTCCACGCGTCCGCTCGCCACCGCGCGCCCGTCCTCCAGCACCGCATAATCGAGCGTGAAACGCGACAGGTCGATATGGTCGTGACGGTTCAGCACCGCATAGCCATCGCCATCGCGTTCGAACGCGATCGGGGCATAGACCTTCGCCATCTCCCAATATTCGGGATCAGGCGTCCGGTCTGACCGGATCACGCCGTCGCCGACCGGGCTGTCGTCGCCATCGGCCACGAAGTCGCGCCCCTGCGCCCAATAGTCGCGCCCGGCCGCATCCTTGCGAATGACGGTCTGATCGACCCAGTCCCACACGAACCCGCCCTGCAACTTCGGGTATCGACGAATGACGTCCCAATAATCCTGGAAATTGCCGAGGCTGTTGCCCATCGCATGGGCATATTCGCACAGGATCAGCGGCTGGGTAAATTCGGGCCGCTCGGCATAGTCGACCATCTTCTCGACATCGTCGTACATCGGCGCGAAGATATCGACATAGCTATTGGTCGGGTGCCGCCACCCGCTCATGCTGTGGCCGAGGAAACTGACCAGCCGCGTCGTGTCGCGCGCCTTCACCCACTGCGCCGCCGCCTCGAAACTGCTGCCGACGCCGGTCTCGTTGCCCAGCGACCAGAAGAGGATCGAGGGATGGTTCTTGTCGCGCTCGACCATCCGCTCGACCCGGTCGAGATGCGCCGCCTTCCATTCGGGTTTGTAGCCGAGCAGCGTATGCTCCGGATCGCCATTCTGCTGCGCCTGTGACAGATAGCCGTGGCTCTCGATATTGGCCTCGTCCATCACGTACAGCCCGACCTGATCGGCCAGTTCATAGAGGCGCGGATCATTGGGATAGTGCGAGGTGCGCACCGCGTTGACGTTCGCCGCCTTCATCAGTTCCAGATCGCGGCGCAGCGTCGCTTCGGACACGATGCGGAAGGTGCGCGGGTCATGCTCGTGCCGGTTGACGCCGCGGATCATGATCCGCCGCCCGTTCACGCGCACCTCGCCGCCGTCGATCGCGACGGTTCGGAAGCCGATGCGGCGGCTGGTCGCCTCGACGACGCGGCCCCGCGCATCGAGCAGTTCGACCAGCAGCGTATAGAGTTCAGTCGTCTCCGCGCTCCACGCGCGCACCGCCGGGATGTCGCCGGTCAGGCGGACGGTGCGCGCGGCATCCGGCCCCCCTTCGCGCGTCAACAACACCCGCGCCCCATCGAGCAGGCTGGCGCGCACGCGTACGTCGCTGGCCGCCCCCGCCACCGCGACGTTCAGCGCCAGCGTGCCGTCGCGATAGCCGTTCGACAGGCCGGCGCGCACATCGATATCGCGCAGATGGGTCGGCGGGGCGGCATAGAGGGTGACGCTGCGCTCGATCCCGTTGACCCGCCAGAAATCCTGATCTTCGAGGTAACTGCCATCGGCATAGCGATACAGCTCGATCGCGACCGTGTTGCGTCCCGGGCGCATCGCCGCCGTCACGTCGAACTCGGCGGGCAGCTTCGAATCCTCCGAATAGCCGATCCGTTGCCCGTTGACCCACAGATAATAGGCCGCCCCCGCCGCACCGATCGTCAGCAGCATCCGCCGCCCGGCGAAATGTGACGGCACCGTCACCTCGCGGCGATACGACCCGACCTCGTTCAGCCGGTGGTCGATCCACGGCTGGTTCATCGGGAAGGGATATCCCGAACCGACGAATACCGGCGTGCCCTGCCCCTCGGCCTGCAGGATCCCTGGCACCGCGACGCTGCCCCAGCCGCCGACGTCATAGTCCGGTCGCTCGAACCCGACCGGCCGCGTCTCCGGCGTCGGCGACCGGCGGAAGCGCCACTGCCCGTCGAGCGACAGATGATAGCGCGACCGCGCCGGATCGTCGCGCAGCGCCAGCGCCCGCGTCTCATAACCGTCGAAGGTCGCATGCATCGGTTCGGCCCCGATGCGGATCACCTCCGGCCGCTCCCATTCGGCAGGCGCCGCCGTTGGGGCCGAAGGGGTTTGTGCCGTCGCCGTCGCGATCGCCAGCGTGGACACCAGCAGGGCAAGCGCCACGCGACCGATCATTGCATCTTCTCCATTCGCGGACGGCCGACACCCACCGGATGCCGGCCGCCCATATCCTTCGTCAGAATTCGGCCGACAGGCCGACGAAGAAGGTCCGCCCATTGGCGTCGTACACGCCCGGATAGGTGTTGCCGTTGCCGAACGACGCCAGCACGCCCTGCGCGATCGCCGGCGGATCGCGGTCGAGCAGGTTGTTGACGCCGATGCGCAGCGACACGTCCTTCATCACCGAAGCGCTCGCCGCAAGGTCGAAATAATTGGCGACCGGCAGGCGCGAATTCACGACATAGGTCGACCCTTGCAGGAACGGATCGCTCGTGTTGAACGACAGGCTGGCCGGGCCGATGTAGCGCCAGTTGAGCGAGATCGAGCCCTTGTCGTCGCTCGACGTCCAGGTGAAGCGCGCCTGATGCCGCCATTCGGGGCTCGGCTGGCCGCAGGTGCCGCCGAACAACCCCTTGCAGTCATAGGAACCCAGACCCGGCAGCGGTTCGGTGGTCAGGTCGCGCAGCCACGTGCCGACCATGTCGACGCTGAACCCGCCGATGGCGGTATCCACGCCGTAGCTCACCCCCAGATCGAGGCCGCTGGTGGCGAGCGATCCGGTGTTCTGCGTCGTCGACGTCACGAAGCCGGCGGTCGTCGCATCGCCGCCGAACAGCACGCCGTTGCGCGGATTGCGGTTGAACAGCGAACAGAAGAACGGATCGCCGGTCGAAATGCACTGGCTGATCGTCAACGTGACCGGGATCACGCCGATATAGTTCTTCACCTTGATGTTGAAGTAATCGATCGACAGCATCAGCCGCTTGGCGAAGCGCGGAGTCAGCACCAGCCCGGCGGTATAGGTGTCCGCCTCTTCCGGGCGCAGCGCCGGATTGCCGCCGAAAAAGCCGGTGCACTGCTCGCTCGGACATTCGATGATGTTGCCATATTGCGCGGCGGTGACGCCGGTATTCTGGCACTGCTGCAACGTCGCCGCGGGGCTGGCGCCGGCGCAGGGATCCTGCGTCGTCACGTTGCCCGGGCTCTGCGCGCCGAACAGTTCGGAAATGTTGGGCGCACGGATGGCGCGGTTGTATCCGCCGCGCAGGCGCATATCGCGCGTCGGGGCCCAGGCGATTTCGCCCTTGTAGGTCGAGATGCCGTCGCTGTTGGTGCTGTACTTCGAGAAACGATAGCCGCCGGTCAGCGACAATTCCTTGAAGAAAGGCCGTTCCTCGACGATCGGGACGCGGATTTCGGTGAACCCTTCGGTCACGTTGAACCCGCCTTCGATCTCCTTCGTCCCCTTGGCGATCGCCAGCGCATCGGCCCGGAATTCCAGGCTCTCGCGACGATGCTCGACGCCGAAGACCGCGCCGATCCCGCTGTCTGCCCAGGGCAGCTTCACGCCATATTCGCCGCCGTCGATGGTCAGCGTGCCCGACAGGACCGTTTCCTTGTCCAGCCCCTCGGTGCTGGTCGGGGCATAGACATAGTTCAGCGCCGCCGCGGTCGGCCCGCCGAACTGGAAGACGTTGAGCGGAACGCAGGTCGGGTCCGAACCGTCGATCACCGACCGGCAGGTCGGCACGCCATTGACCAGATCGACCTTCAGCGCGCGGTTGGCGCGTTGCGGGTCGATATCGTTCTGATAGGTTTCGTTGAAGATGACGGTCGAGAACAGCGCGTTGGCATCGTAGCGGATACCGGGCGCCAGTTCGCCGCGGAAGCCGCCGGTGACGCGGTAGTCGGTATGGCGCAGGTCGTCACGGCGCGGCTGGGCCGGGGCGGCGACCGGGCGATAGCCGATATAGACGTCCTGATTGACGTTGGTGCCTGCCGCCGCCGCACCGCACAGCAAGGTCGCCTGCTGCGCGCTCATCAACGGGTTGTTGCAGTTGATCGAATAGGGATAGCCCTGGAACAGTGCCGATGGCGCGATCTGCGAATTGGTGCGATCGTCCATGAACATGAAGCTGCCATAGATTTCGACCGCCGGGTTCACTTCATATCTGGCGAACGCACCGGCGGTGAAGCGGGTATCGTTGCGCTGGAAATAGTTGAGCGGCGCGTAATTGTAGCGGAAGCTCGGATTGTACTGGACCCAGGTCTTCTCGCCATCCTTGGTGTTGTTGTATCCGCCGGCGGCAATGCCCGAGCGCAGCGGCACGAACCGGCCATATTGGTTGTTCGACGATCCGCCGCAGGTCAGCGAGGTCGCGGCCGACGGCGTGCCCGAGAACACCGGGTCGAGTGCGCAGGCCGACACGTCGCGATTATATTGCAGGATCGGTTTCACGTCGCGATAGCCGAAATAGGCGGTGACGTTGCCGCGATCCTCGGCGAAATTGGCACCCAGCGCGATGTTCGCATCGAAGCGCTGGCCGTCGATCGGGGTGCGCAGCGCCGGGCTGAACCCGGCTCCGGCAACGCGCGCGCGATTCACGGCATTGTCGTTATGGTGCGCCGAAAACCCGTATTGCACGTCGGTCTTCACGCCGTTCAGATTGTCGCGCAGCACGAAGTTGATGACGCCCGACACCGCGTCCGACCCGTAGACGGCGGACGCGCCGCCGGTCACGACGTCGACCCGCTGTACCATGAAGGACGGGATGAAGTTCAGGTCGGTCGCCTGGATCGGCAGCAGACGCTGCCCGTTGACCAGGACGAGGTTGCGGTTGCTGCCCAGGTTGCGCAGGTTGACGCGGGCCGTGCCGTCCGATCCGTTCGACACATTCTCATTCGCGTCGGGCGTGATCTGCGGCAGGCGATTGAGGACGCTTTCGATATTGGTCGCGCCCTGCAGGCGGATCTCCTCGGCACCGACCGTCGTGATCGGGCTGTTGCTGGCCACGCCCGGCTGAGCAAGGCGCGTGCCGGTGACGGTGATGGTTTCCCCTTCACCCTCGCCCGCGTCGCTGGCCACCGGTCCATCGGTCGTCACCTGCGCCACCGCCGGAACGGCACAGCCCAGCACCAGCGCCGTCATCGCACCGGATGCCAACAATTTCGTCATCTGTCGCATCGTCACCCCCCGTTGTTATCGGTGGGGAACATACACATCCGAAGCGATTCATCAAATATATTATACGATGTACGCGTATGATAATTGCGGTGATGCGGCGACGGCTATGCTTTCGATGCAGACCTCGCCCATTTTGGCTTTGGTTCGGTCGTGCCGAAGGTGCGTGAATATGCGAGCCGGCAACGGCGGTTCAGATCGTCGGCACGTCCGGCTGGAACTGGCTGCGCAGGTCGAGCACCGTCTGCTCGATATGCGCATACATCGCATCGCGCACAGCGACGGCATCGCGTGCCAGCCAGCGGTCGAGCAGATGGGCATGTTCGTCGTTTGCGCGCTGGTCGCGGCCGAGCGGTTCGAGATGTTTCCGCACGTAACGCTCGCCCAGCACGTGCAGCCGCTCCAGCATCGTCGTCGTAATCGGCTGGCGCGACGGGCGCAGCAGCGCGAGGTGAAAGGCGCGGTTGAACGCGCCGACCCCGTCGCCATGCGCGTTGGTCGCGGCATCGAGCCGGGCCAGCGTCCGCATCGCCGTCTCGCGCTCGTCGTCGGTCGCGCGCGTCGCCGCCAACGCCGCTACCTCGGGTTCCAGGCGGAGGCGCAGCGCATAGACTTCCTCCGCCTCGGCGATGGTCAGTTCGCGGACGAAATAGCCGTGATTGGCGCGCGAGCGCAGCAGCCCTTCCTGTTCCAGCCGGGTCAGCGCTTCGCGCAGCGGAATCTTGCTGACGCCCAGCTCGGCGGCGAGCGCATCCTGGCGGATCGCGCGGTCCTGCTCGACCGTGCCGGCAAGGATGCGTTCGCGGACCAGATCGACGAGCTGGTCGGACAGGTTGCGGATGATGATGCCGGTCATGCGATGCGCCTTTCCCGGTCGGAGGATGCCGGGTGCGGTCCCTTAGCTTGACGGTAGCGGAACCCGCAATCGCGGCTCATGCGAAGCGTCCGAGATCGAACGGAGTCAGGTCGACCGCCGGTGTCTCGCCGTGCAACAGCGCTGCCAGCGCCTCGCCCGTCGTCGCCGACAGTGTGAGGCCGAGATGCTGGTGACCAAAGGCATAGGCGACCGCCCCCTGCCGCCCGATCGCGGGCAGATAGTCCGGCAGCGTCGGGCGCGCGCCCATCCATGGTTCGACCGGTTCGCGAAGCGGCAGGCCGAGGCTGGCGACATGCGCGCGCAACCGCGCCCATTTGCGCCCGTCGGGCGGGGTATTTATGCGGGCAAATTCGACGATGCTCGCCGCGCGCAGCCGGTCGGCGAAGCGGGTGACGATCATCGAGCGATCCTCGAACACCACCGGCGGCAGGTCGGCGGGCCAGTCGCCGGGATCGCCCTCGACATGATAGCCGCGCTCGGCGATCAGCGGCGCCTTCAGACCCAGCGACGCGACCAGCGCGGCCGAGGCGGCGCCGGCGGCGATCACCGCGACATCGGCTTCATGGGTCGTACCGTCGTCCAGCGTTACCCGCCCGTCGCGCGCCACCGCCCGCACCCGGCCGTGGACGAACGTCCCGCCCTGATCCGCGATCCGGGCGGTCAGCGCCTTGCCCAGCGCGGTCGGGTCGGTCATCTGCCCGCTGCCCTCGAACCGCACCGCACCGGCGACCGGCACGCGGGTCAGTGTTGCCAGCTGCGCCAATTCCCCCGCCGTCGCGTCACGCACCCTGGCGGTGCCGGTATCGGCCGCCAGCCACGCCGCCCGCCCGCGCGCGGCGGTCGCGGGCGTCTCCCACACCACGAAATGCCCGTCGACGCGCAGCAGGTCGGGCACGCCCGCTTCCGCCAGCACCCGTCGCCATGCCGGGATCGCGGTCGCGAGCAATGCCGACAGCGCCGCCTTGCCCCTGCGGAACCGCGCCGGCCGCGCCGCCGCCAGCATCCGCAGCGCAAAGGGCAGCCATGCCCCGATCGCGGCCGGCGGCAGCGCCAGCGCGCCTCCACGCGAAAACAACCGCTGGGGCACGCTGCGGATCGTCGCCAGCGAGGCGAGCGGCTCGACTTGTTCGACCGCGATATGCCCGGCATTGCCCCATGACGCGCCGCGCCACGGCGCATCGGGGGCGACGATCGTCACCCGCGTGCCGCGCCGCTGCAACGCCAGCGCGACGTTCAGCCCGACCACGCCATCGCCGATAACGATCGCCCGCTCGATCATCCGCGCGTCCGCACCAGACTGCGCGTGCGACCATAAGCGAGGTAGAACAGCACGCCGACCACGTTCCACAGCCCGAAGCGCACCAGCGTCTGCGTCGGCAGGCTGACCAGCAGATACACGCAGCCGAGGATCGCCAGCGTCCCCACCACGAACGGCGCCGGGCAACGGAATACGCGCTTCAGCTCGGGCGCCCGCCGGCGCAGCACCATCATGCACGTCGCCACCGCGATGAACGCCAGCAGCGTGCCGGCATTGGCCAGTTCGGCAATCTCGTCGAGCCGGAAGAAGCCGGCCACCGCCGCCACGAACACGCCGGTCACCATCGTCACCAGCGCGGGCGACCCGGTCCGCGCCGACACGCGGCTCAGGCTTCGCGGCAGCAACCCGTCGCGCGACATCACGAAGAAGATGCGGCTCTGCCCATACATCATCACCAGGATGACCGACGGCAGCGCGATCAGCGCCGCCAGCCCGATCGCCCATGCGGCAAAGGGATGCTGGAGCGTGCGCAGCACATAGGCCAGCGGCTCGGCCGAGCGGCCGAGATCGATATAGCTGACCGCGCCGATCGCGGCGACCGCGACGCCCATATAGATGGCGGTACACGCCGCCATCGACCCGATGATCCCGATCGTCAGGTCACGCCCCGGATTGCGCGCTTCCTCCGCCGAGGTCGCGACCGCATCGAAGCCGTAAAAGGCGAAGAACACGATCGCCGCCGCCGCCATCACCCCGCGCGTCGCCCCGCCCTGCACCTGGCTGCCAAAGCCGTACGGCATGAACGGTTCGAAATTGCCGCCGTTGAACGCCGGCAGCGCAAAGGCGACGAATACCGCCAGCGCGACCATCTTGATCGCGACCAGCACGATGTTGAACGTCGCGCTCTCGCGCGTCCCCGCGACCAGCATGCCGGCAATGCCCAGCGCCACCAGCACCGCCGGCAGGTTCACGATTCCCCCGCCATGCGGCCCCGACAACAGCATCGCCGGCAGCTGCACGCCCGCGCTCTGCAGCCACCCGACCAGATAGGCCGACCAGCCGACCGCGACCGTCGAACAGGCGAGCGAATATTCGAGGATCAGGCTCCACCCGACGACCCACGCCACGCCTTCGCCGATCACCGAATAGCTGTAGGTGTATGCGCTGCCCGCGGTCGGGATCAGCGTCGCCATCTCGGCATAGGCCAGCGCCGCGCAGGCGCACACCGCCCCCGCGATCGCGAAGGACAGGATCACCGCCGGCCCGGCGCGATCCGCACCAACCCCGGTCAGCGTATAGATGCCGGTCCCGACGATCGCACCGATGCCGAGCGCGATCAGATGCGGCCAGCTCAGCGTCTTGCGCAATTTGCGATCCGGCTCCGCATCGCCTGCGTCGAGGGGCTTCAGCGGCCCCCATATCCCTCGTGCCAAGCCCCGCTCCCCTTTGTGATCTGTTCTGCGTCACACCACCGTGAAGCCGGCGAAGAACGGGTCCTCGCGATCGATCCAGATCGTGTTGAAACCCGTCGCGATTGCCGACCCCTCGATCGACGGCACGATCGCCGGCTGGTCGCCGATCATCGTCTCCGCCTCGACCCGCCCGACGAAGCGGCTGCCGATATAGCTTTCATGCACGAAGCGGTCGCCGACCCGCAACCGTCCGGTCGCCGCCAGATGCGCGAGGCGCGCCGAGGTGCCGGTCCCGCACGGGCTGCGGTCGATCGCGCGCTCGCCATAGAATACCGCGTTGCGCCCGTCCGCCCCCTCGCCCTTCGGCTTGTCCGCCCACAGCACATGGCTGACCCCGCGGATCGTCGGCTCCGTCGGGTGCACCGGTTCATAGACCGCGCGCACCAGTTCGCGGATCGTTCGGCTGAGTTCCACGATCCGCGCCGCGCCCAGATCGTCGAGCCCGGTATAGGCCTCCTGCGGCTCGATGATCGCGTAATAATTGCCGCCATAGGCGACATCGATCGACAGCGGCCCGAAGCCCGGCACGTCGATCTCAAGTCCCCGCTTCGCCAGATAGGCGGGCACGTTGCGGATCTTCACCGAACGGACCCGATTACCCTCCGCGACATAATCGATATCGATCACCCCGGCCGGCACCTCGATGCGCAACCGCCCCGGCTCGCGCGGGGTAATCAGGCCGTGTTCCAGCCCGAAGGTTATCATCCCGATCGTGCCGTGCCCGCACATCGGCAGGCAGCCCGACGTCTCGATGAACAGGATCGCCGCATCCGCATCGCCGCACGGCGGGTACAGGAACCCGCCGGACATCATGTCGTGCCCGCGCGGTTCGAAGCACAACCCGGTGCGGATCCAGTCGAAGCGCGCCAGGAAATCCTGGCGCCGCTCCGCCATGCTGGCACCCCGCAACAGCGGCGCGCCCCCAGCCACCAGACGGACGGGATTGCCCGCCGTGTGGCCGTCGATGCAGAAGAAGGTGTGCCGCATCAGGCGGCGATGGTGGAGACGGGCGCCGCCTTGAGCACCGGCCGCGTCGCCGCGCACTTCTCGACCATCGCGATCACCTCGGCCCGGCGCGCGCCTTCCAGCGGCAGGCGCGGCAAGCGAACGCGTTCGGACCCGCGACCCATGATCTCCTCGGCCAGCTTGATCGACTGGACCAGGTCATGCTCGGCATCAAGGTGCAGCAGCGGCATGAACCAGCGATAGATGCGCCGCGCCTCTTCCCAGTCGCCGCGATCGACCGCCGCGATCAGCGCGACCGATTCCTGCGGGAAGGCGCTGGTCAGGCCCGACACCCAGCCGCTGGCACCCAGCAACATCCCCTCCAGTGCGACATCGTCCAGCCCAGCCATCACGATGTAACGGTCGCCGAAGCGGTTAATGACGTCGGTGAAGCGGCGCGGATCGGGCGCGCTTTCCTTGACCGCGACGATGTTCTTGACCGGCTCAAGCAGTTCGAGCGTCGCGAAATCGACCGACACGCGATAGGCGGGCGGATTGTTGTACAGCATGATCGGCAGCCCGGTCGCTTCCGCCACGGTGCGGAAATGCGTCGCCAGTTCGTTGGGCGTGGGCACATAGACCATCGCCGGCAACAGCATCAGCGCGTCGACGCCGATGTCTTCGACCTCCTTCGCGAACGCCGCCGCCCGGCGCGTCGTGAATTCCGACACGCCGCATACCAAAGGCACGCGTCCGCCGACCGCCTCGACACCGGCGCGCAGCACCGCATGCTTTTCCTCGACGTCGAGCGAATTATTCTCGCCACAGGTGCCGAGCAGGATCAACCCGTCGACACCGTCCTCGACCAACGCTACCAATCCACGCTGCGTCGCGTCGATATCGACCGAACCATCCGCCGCGAACTGCGTCGTCGCTGCGGGATAGACGCCCGTCCACATGCTCGAACCAGAAACCACATCATCCTCCATGATCGTGTTTTTCGTATACGATATTAGGTGGAGGATGCCAACTGAAATCGGAGCGGTGGTTTGTGAGGACGATCGGACGTCCGTTCCATGCGCCCATGGTCCCTATTCATCCCCTCCCCTCGATAGGGGAGGGGGTTAGCGGAGCTTGCCAGCGTGCTGGCTAGCGCAGCTTGGGAGAGGGGTCGGGCGAGCCAAAGGCTCGCGCGCTCGCTCGGGCGAGCGCATCACCCCTCACCCAGCTCCGACTAAGCCTTTGCCACGCAAAGACCAAGTCTGCGCAACCCTCTCCCCTCTACGAGGGGCGAGGGGAAAAACCTTCTCACCCCGCCGGATCGATCGCCCGCAACCGCCCGGCCACCACCGGCCCCAGCCGGGCCACGATCCGGTCGACGCCCTGCGCATTCGGGTGGATGCCATCGGGCAGCATCAACGCCCGATTGCCGATCACTCCGGCCAGGATGAACGGATCGAGCGTCGCGTCATAGCGCTTGGCCATGTCGGGCCAGATGCGGTTGAACGCCGCGGCATAGTCCGGCCCCAGATTGGGCGGCACCATCATGCCGGTCAGCACCACCGGAATGCTGCGCTTTTGCAATTCGTCGAGCATCGCCACGAAATTCGCCCGCGTCTCGGCCGGCGGGATCTGCCGCAGCAGGTCGTTGCCGCCCAGCCCCACCAGCACGAGGTCCGGCTTCCGGTCGAGCCGGTCGAGCGTGTAGACCAGCCGCTGCCGCCCCGCCGCGCTGGTATCGCCCGAAATCCCGGCATTCACCACCCGCGCATTGATGCCCTCGGCACGCAATGCATCCTGCAGATCGTCGGGCAGGCTGTCGCCGCGGGCAAGGCCATATCCGGCATACAGGCTGTCGCCGAACGCCAGCACCAGCCGCTCCGGCCCGGCCACCGGCGCCTGCGAAGCGACCGGGGTCGGCGTCGCATCAGCGGCGACGTTCACCGGCGTCGCGTCATTGGCTTCCGACAAATCGGGCTGGTTGCATCCCGACAGCAGCAACGCGCCTTGGAGAATGGCGAACGCGCCCGCATATGTGGGTCCCTGCTTCGTCACTGGCGAAAACACTCCATGCAATCCGTTTCGAACGATATGGTCATCGACGCGCGCGGTGTCACCCTGACGCTCGGCGAAGGCGACGCCGCGACCCGCATCCTGCACGGCATCGACCTTGCCGTCCCCGCCGGAACCAGCGTCGCACTGCTGGGCGCATCGGGATCGGGCAAGTCGTCGCTGATGGCGGTGCTGTCCGGGCTGGAGCGCGCCAGCGGCGGACAGGTCCATGTCGCCGGCGCCGATTTCGGCGCGATGGGCGAGGACGATCTGGCCCGCGCGCGGCGCGGCCGGATCGGCATCGTGCTACAGGCTTTCCACCTGCTGCCGACGATGACCGCATTGGAAAATGTCGCGGTGCCGATGGAACTGGCCGGGGTCGCCGACGCCTTTGCCCGTGCCGAGGCCGAACTGGCCTCGGTCGGCCTCGGCCATCGCCTCCACCATTATCCGACGCAGTTGTCGGGCGGCGAGCAACAGCGCGTCGCCATCGCCCGCGCGCTGGCCGGACGCCCGGCCTTGGTCTTCGCCGACGAACCGACCGGCAATCTCGACCGCGCGACCGGCCATGCGATCATGGACCTGCTGTTCGAACGCCGCGCCGCCACGCAGGCGACATTGCTGGTCATCACCCACGATCCGGCGCTGGCCGAACGCTGCGACCGGGTGGTCGAACTCGCTGACGGTCGCATCGCACGGGATACGGGGCGATGAGACGACCGCCCTTCCGTACCCCGGCGAAGGCCGGGGCCCAGTTGGGGGACGGCAGCAACCTACCGGCAAGCCTTCGCAACTGGACCCCGGCCTCCGCCGGGGTACGGCACGAGCTTGGCCGGCGGCACGACGATCGCGGAGCCATCGCATGACCGAATGGCGTCTCGCGTGGAAGTTCGCCCGCCGCGAACTCGATGCCCGCTTCCGCGGTCTCCGCCTGTTGCTGGTCTGCCTCATCCTCGGCGTCGGCGCGCTGGCCGCGATCGGCAGCCTCACCCAATCGATCACCGCCGAGCTATCCGCCCGTGGCCGCAGCCTGTTGGGCGGCGATCTCGAACTCTCGGTGTCGCAGCGGACCGCCAGCGATGCCGAGCGGCGGTCGATGGAAAAACTGGGCCGCGCGTCCGAAACGCTGCGCATGCAGTCGATGGGTGTCAACTTCGACGGGGAAACGGCCCCGATCGAACTGAAAGCGGTCGACCGCGTCTATCCGCTCTACGGCACGCTGACGCTGCAAACCGGCACCGCCCGCCCGCTCTTGCCCACCGAAACCTATGTCGGCCCCGCGCTGGTCGAACGGCTGAAACTGCGTGTCGGCGGTCCGGTCCGCTTCGGCACCGCGCGCTTCACCGTCGCCGGGATCATCGCCGACGAACCCGACCGGCTGAGCGAAGGTTTTACTTTAGGTGCAGTGGCTTTGGTCTCGCTGGAGGGGTTACAGCGCACCGGCCTGATCGCGCCCGGCAGCCTGTATGAAAGCAAATACCGCATCGCCAGCCGCTATGATCCGGCGCAGGCGATCAAGGCGTTTACCGACCGCTATCCGGCGCAGGGCTGGGACAGCCGCACCCGCGACCGCGCCTCGCCGGGGGCCGAACGCTTCCTGACGCGCATGGGCGAATTTCTGGTGCTGGTCGGTCTCACCGCGCTGGTCATCGCCGGCATCGGCGTCGGCAACGGCGTGTCGAGCTACCTTGCCACCCGTCGTTCGAGCATCGCCACGCTCAAGGTATTGGGCGCGACCTCCGGCCTGATCGCACGCGTCTATCTGCTTCAGATCATGGCGGTCTCGGCGATCGGTATCGCCATCGGCCTCGCGATCGGCGTCGCCGCCGTGCCGCTGATCGTCGCGGTCGCAGGCGACGTCCTGCCGGTCGCGCCACGCTTCGCGATCCAGCCCCTGCCGTTGCTACAGGCCGCCGCCTATGGCCTGCTGATTGCGCTCGCCTTCGCCGCCCCGCCGTTGTTGGCGGCAGGCGCAGTCCCCGCCGCAGGACTGTTGCGGGGCGTCCATGACCCTCGCAAACCACCCCGCTGGAAGGCGGCGATCTGGATGGGCGCGGCGTTCGCGGGCATCGTCGCGCTAGTCCTGACCACCAGCGAACGACCGTGGTTCGGCGCGGCCTTCCTCGCGGCCGCAACCGGACTTCTCCTTATTTTATCGATACTTGGCTGGTCGATCCGCTGGGCCGCGGCGCGGCTGCCCCGCCCCCGCCGCCCCCTGTTGCGCCTAGCGGTCAGCGCGCTGCACCGCCCCGGCGCGCGCACCGGCGCACTGGTCGTGGCGCTCGGGCTCGGCCTGACCCTGTTCGTCCTGCTGGCGACGATCCGCACCAGCCTCGATGCCAACATCGCACGCACCGTCCCGGCCCGCGCCCCCGCCCTCTTCGCGCTCGACGTGCCCCCGGCGCAGGAATCGTCGTTCCGTGCAACTATCGTCAACTTCCAGCCCGACGCCGATATCCAGACCGTCCCCCTGATGCGCGGCACGATCACCGCCTATGGCACCACCCGCGTCGCCGACCTGAAGACGATTCCCGAAGGCGCTTGGGCGCTGCGCGGCGAACGCGGCCTGACCTTCGCCCGCACCCTGCCGCCCGGCAGCGAACTGGTCGCGGGTCGATGGTGGCCTGCGGACTATGCCGGCAAACCGCTGGTATCGGTCGACGAACGCATGGGCGAAGCGCTGAACCTGAAGCTCGGCGATCCGCTGACGATCAGCGTCGCCGGACAGGAACGCACCGCGACGATCGCCTCGTTCCGCAAGATCGAATGGGACAATATGGGCTTCAATTTCGTGATGGTATTCAGCCCCAACGCCCTGTCCGACGTTCCGCACAACCTTGCCGCTACCATCACCATGCCCCCCGGCCGCGAACGCGTCATCCTGCGTGCGCTGTCGGCGCGCTTCCCCTCGACCTCGGTCGTCGAGGTGCGCGAGGTAATTGGGCAAGTCCGCGATATCGTGTCGCAAATGGCCACTGCCATCGCGGCTGCGGCGGGCATCGCCATCCTCGCCGGCATCGCCGTGCTGATCGGGGCGATCGCCGCGGCGCGCGAGACGCGGACCTATGATTCGGTGATCCTGAAGACGCTTGGCGCCACCCGCGGCCAGATTCTGGCGGCACAGGCGCTCGAATATCTGCTGCTCGCCGCGATCCTCGCCGCGCTGGCGGCGGCGATCGGCATCGCCGGCGGCTGGTATGTCGTGGTCGAACTGTTCGCGTTCGACTGGCTGCCCGACTATCGCGCGATCGGCCTGACGCTCGCGACCGGGGTCGGGGTTACCGTCGGCATCGGTCTGCTCGGCGCCCTGCCGATCCTGAGCGCGCGACCGGCAAGGGCATTGCGCGAACTGTAAAAATTCTCTCCGGCACGGGGAGGGGGACCGCCGCGAAGCGGTGGTGGAGGGGGGTGCGGCATACGAAACCGTATCGTTCGCGGACATCCCCGTCCACCAGCCTGTGGCTGGTCCCCCTCCCCGTGCCGGGGAGGATTTGGAAATGTTACGCCGTGGCGCGGGGAGCGCCGCCGCCGCCACGGCCACGACCGCCGCGACCACGACCGCCGCCACCCGGACGGCCGCCGCCACCGGCACCGGCTTCACGCTGCGGCGGACGGCCACCGCCCTGCCCTTCGCCGCGCTGCGACTGACCGCCGCGCGCCGGACCGCCACGACCCTGCGCCGGCTTGGCGCCATGGGCATGCGTCGCACGCGGCCGCGCCGGACCGCGCTCGCTGGGCAGACGCTCGGGCCGGTCGGGCGCATAGGGCGCACGGCTCGCCTTGATTTGCGCGCTCTGCTGCAGGAAATCGTCGGGCAGCGGCACGACCTCGACCTTCTGCTTGGTCAGCCGCTCGATCCCCTTCAGGAACGGCCGCTCATCGTCCGCGCAGAAGCTGAACGCCACGCCCGACGCACCCGCGCGCGCCGTGCGGCCGATGCGGTGGACATATTGTTCCGACACGTTGGGCAGTTCAAAGTTCACGACATGACTGACCCCCGACACGTCGATGCCGCGCGCGGCGATGTCGGTCGCGACGAGGATCGGCACGGTGCCGTCACGGAACGCCGCCAGCGCCTTTTCGCGTTGCGGCTGCGACTTGTTGCCATGGATCGCGTTCGACGCAATGCCGTTCGCCGCCAGCAGCTTCACGACGCGGTCGGCGCCATGCTTGGTGCGGGTGAACACCAGCGCCCGGTCGATCTTGGTATTGCGGAAGAACAGCGTGAGGAGCGCCTGCTTCTCGGTCTGCTGCACGAAGGTGACGAATTGCTCGACCCGCTCGGCGGTCGACGACACCGGCGTGACCTGCACCGTCGCGGGATCGGTCAGATACTTATCCGCCAGTTCGCGAATGTCCTTCGGCATGGTGGCCGAGAAGAACAGCGTCTGGCGCGACTTGGGCACCATCGACACGATGCGGCGCAGCGCATGGATGAAGC
Organism: Sphingomonas lacusdianchii; assembly: GCF_022664395.1. Classification (GTDB taxonomy): domain Bacteria; phylum Pseudomonadota; class Alphaproteobacteria; order Sphingomonadales; family Sphingomonadaceae; genus Sphingomonas; species Sphingomonas lacusdianchii. Next base: position 230,211 of record NZ_JAKRET010000006.1, read on the forward strand.
CGAGATCGAGCATCTGGTCGGCTTCGTCGAGCACGAGGATTTCGAGCTCGCCCAGCCCGAGGCACTTCTGGTCGATCAGGTCGAGCAACCGGCCCGGCGTCGCGACGAGGATGTCGACGCCCGACGCCACGTCGCGAATGTTGCGCGCGACCGGCACGCCGCCGAACACGGTGGCGACGGTCAGCTTGCTGTGCTTGGCATAGGCGCGGGCATTGTCGGCAATCTGGCTGACCAGTTCGCGCGTCGGCGCCAGCACCAGCATCCGGCAGCGCATCGGCCGGCGACGGACATTCGCCTTCACCAGCAGGTCGATCGAGGGCAGCACGAAGGCGGCGGTCTTGCCGGTGCCGGTCTGAGCAATGCCGAGCAGGTCGCGCCCTTCGAGCACCAGCGGGATCGCGTCGCGCTGGATCGGGGTCGGGGTTTCGTAATTCTTGGCGGCGAGCGCGTCGAGGATCGACTTCGACAGGCCAAGCGACTGGAAGGACATGGTAGTTCCTATAAACAGGTCCGGCATCCGTGCGGCGCACACGATGGGCGCACGGATGGCGGGGCAAAAATTGCGACCCGCGTGACTAGGGAAGCCGGTTGAGCATCGACGCGGAGCCGAGACCATCAAGGTCCGATCACGCTGCCTGAAAAGCGTCGCTGCACCGCAGTAGATAGGCGACGGCGGCGTCATGGTCAAGCCATGGTCCGTTTTGCCTGTTTTCGCTATGGAATCCGACGGGTGAAGGCCGTACATGCCGGAACATGAACGATCTCGCCCCGTTCGGCGCGACTCCCGGCAGTCCGCATCTTGCCGATCCGGTCGACAATTTGCCGCGCCGCCAGTTGCGGTTGCTCGGCGAGGCAGCCGACCGGATGCTGGCCGCCGAAGACCCGGCGGCGATGGTCGAGGACCTGTTTGCGCTCATTTCCGACGAATTGCGACTTGACGTCTTCTTTAACTATCGGCTCGACCCCGACGGTCTGACGCTGGTCGCGCACGCCGGGCTGACCGAGGCGGAGGCCGCCGCGGGCGCGCGGCTGGCGGTAGGGCAGGCGGTTTGCGGCTTTGCGGCCAAGGAACGCCGCCCGATCCAGGCATTCCGCGTGCAGGCATCGGACGATCCGCTGACCGGCTTCGTCCGCGATCTCGGCATCGATGCCTATGCCTGTACGCCGCTGGTGCATGGATCGACGCTGCTCGGCACGCTCGGCTTCGGGCGGCGCTGGACCGACCGGTTCGACGCCGACGAACTCGCCTTCCTCCACACTGTCTGCCACTATGTCGCGCTCGCCAAATATCGGCTGAAGATCGAGGCGGAACTGCGCGAGGGGATCGCGACCCGCGAACGGCTGCTCGGCGAACTCAACCACCGCGTTCGCAACGCGTTGCAGACCGCGGTCGCGGTCGTCCGGCTCGGCGCGGCCGATACCGCCGACGATGCGGCGAAGGCAGCGCTGGCCGCCGCCGCCGCACGGCTGGAGGTACTCGCTACCGCCCACCGCCCGCTCTACGCCACCGATACACCCACCTCGATCGACATCGCCGCGCTGCTCGACGCCATCACCGAACGCGGCGACGGCGAACCGATCGAGGTCACCGCGCACGGTACCGCCTGCCTGCCGATCGAACAGGCCGCCGCCGTCGCCATGCTGGTCCATGCGATGCTCGACCCCGATCCCGACGCGCTGACGCGTGTCGCGATCGATGCCGGGGGCGAAGCGATGGAGATCGCGCTGATCGGCCCCGCCATGGGCGTGTCCAGGCCATCGATCGACGACGGCCGGCTGGTCCGGGGCCTGTCGCGCCAGTTGCGCGCGACGCTGACGCGCAACGGTACCGACCGCCTGACCCTCTCGATTCCGGAACGTGCCTATGGCCGATAAGCTGCGGATCATGCTGGTCGAGGACGAGGCGCTCGTCGCCATGCTGGTCGAGGATGCGTTGACCCTGCACGGTCATATCGTCACTGGCGTCGCCGATACGCAGGCGGGCGCGCTGGCGCTGGCCGATGCCGATCGCCCCGACCTCGCGCTGTGCGACGTGCGGCTGGCACAGGGCGATTCAGGGCGTACGGTCGCGGTGGCGCTGGCCGCACGCGGCATTCCCTGCCTGTTCCTCAGCGGCAATTGTCCGGACGTCGCCGACCATCCGCTGATCCTCGGCTGCGTCGCCAAGCCCTTCTATACCGCCGGGCTCGGCTATGCGATCGCGGCGGCGATGGCGCGGGTACAGGGCGAAGCCCCGGAGAAGATCCCGAACGAACTGCGCTTCTACGCGCCGGTCGACTGAACCAGTCCCTGCGCGACGTGGAACCGCGTCGCATCGGCGGGAATGTCGGCGAACAGGCCCGCTTCGGTCCCGGTCAGCCATACCTGCCCCACCCCGGCCGCCCGCGCGAACAGCGCCGCGCGCCGCGCCGGGTCGAGATGCGCCGCGACCTCGTCGAGCAACAGCACCGGCGGACGCCCGGCGCGCTCGGCGACCAGTTCGGCATGGGCCAGCACCAGTCCCAGCAGCAACGCCTTCTGCTCGCCGGTCGAACAGCGCGCCGCCGCCTGCCCCCGGTCGCGGTCGGTGACGATCAGGTCGGCGCGATGCGGTCCGTTCAGCGCCCGCCCCGCCGCCGCGTCGCGCGCGCGTCCGGCCGCCAGCTCGCGCGCGAACAGTGCGGCATCGCCATGCCACCCCTCCATCGTCAGCGCCGCGCGCGGAAAATCGGTGGACGGCGTATCGGCGATCCGCCCGTCGAGCATCGCCACGCACTCGGCCCGCGCCGCGCCCAGCGCCACGCCATGTTCGACCATCCGTGCCTCCAGCGCCGACAGCCAATCGGGATCGGGCGCGACGTCCTCGGCCAGCAGCCGGTTGCGCTGCCGCATCGCCGCGTCATAGCGCGTCGCCTGCGCGGCATGGCCGGGCAACAGCGCCAGCGTCATCCGGTCGAGGAACCGCCGCCGCTCGCCCGCCGGCTCGACGAACAGCCGGTCCATCGCCGGGGTCAGCCACAGGACCGACAGCCATTCGGCCAGCACCGTCGCCGACGCGCCGGCCCCGTTGACCCGCACGATCCGCCGTTCTGGGGCATTGGCCTGCGTGCCCGTCCCCAGCCGAACGTCATCCGCAAGTTCGGCCGCGATCCCGAACCCGCCCGCCCCGCCCTCGCGCGCCATGTCCGACAGCGCGGCGCGGCGCAGCCCGCGTCCGGGCGCCAGCAGCGACACCGCCTCCAGCACATTGGTCTTTCCCGCGCCGTTCGGGCCGCTCAGCACCACAAAACCCGGTCCCGGTTCGAGTGTCGCCGCCGCATGATTGCGAAAGTCGGTCAGGGTCAGGCGGGTCAGCATCTGCGGCCGACCGTTACCGCCCCGCCCCGCCCGACGGAACCCGTCATGACCGCGCCCATGTTATACGAACGCAACTTTCCGCGCCGCCGGGGATTGGGGTTGTCGAAATACAACAGGGATATGCCATGACCCGCTTCGCTCTCGCGGCCGCTGCCGCCTTCGCCCTCACCGCCTGCGGATCGCAGACCCCGCAGCAGCAGCAGGCCGAACAGCTGCGCGATCAGGCCGATGCCGAAGCCGACGCGATCGAGGCTGCCGCCGAAAACCAGACCGCGCAGATGAAGGTCGAGGCGGAAGGGCTGCTCAATCAGGCGCAGCAGGCGCCCGGCTATGACGCCGAACGGCTGAAGGTCCGTGCCGATGCGATGCGCGACGAGGCCAAGCTGGTCGAACAGCAGGCCGAAGCCCGGGCCAAGGCGGTCCGCGACGCGGGCGAGGCCAAGGCCAGCGCAGCACTGGCGAAGTAAGCGCGTCCCTTCTCGCCCTTTCCCTTTCCCGCTTGGAGAGGGGGAAGCGGCGCCGCCGCATAAGCGTGAGAGCGATCCGGCCGGTCGAAACCTGCTCTAAATACCCTGCAACCCCTGTTCGCGTAGACGCTGCTGCGCGGCGTGGTACGCTACCGGCTCGGCAATGTTCAGCCGCCGCCGTGCCGTATCGAGCGGTTCGGCCAGCAGTGCCTCATAGTCCTCGGCATGCAGCCAGCGCGCGCGGCGGCCGTGGCGATATCCTTCCCACACCGCCTTCGCGAACGCCCGCTCGCCGGTCACCCGCAACGATTTGAGCGCTGCGCCCAGCCCGATCGCCGCCCAGCCCAGTCCGCCGGTCTGCGCATAGGAAAAGGCGACCAGACACGCCTCGCCCAGATGCTCCTCGGCCGTATAGCCGGTCAGTATGTGCCAGATATCATGAACGTCGCGCTCGCGCCGACCGAACCATGCGACCGGATGCGGCGCGTCCTGCCAGCCCTCCCCGTCGGCATAGCTGATCTCGGCCAGCCCCTGTGCCGAGAAACCCGTGCGGTCGAGAAAGGCGCGGTAATGCGAACCGACGCTACCCTCCGGCAGCGCATCGATCCACGCCCGGTCGGAAAAACGCCGAGTCAGTTCGACATGGTCGTAGGCGATCCGGCCACCGCCCGGTTCGGCCAGCAACCGCGCATAATTGCGATGGCTGGTATCGGCGTTCAGCGCCCGCATGATGCGGAATACCTGCACGGTATCGTTGCCATCGGCCAGCAGACGCCGCAACGCACCCCATGCCGTGCCCCAATCGCGGCGCATCGGCTGCACCGTTTCGATCCCCTGCGTCGCCATCACCGACTCCGTTACTTACATTGCTGTAAGTATGCCGAAGCAGGTTCGACGTCAAGCGTCAGCCTGCGTCGCGCTTCGCCCGTGGCCGATTGCTGGCAATCTGTGCGTCGCCGCCCTCGCACGACGCGCTGATGACCGGATAGGACAGGTCCGTGTTGCGGGCGAGCATCGTCGGCACCGCCGCCTGGCATTCCGCCACGCTCGCATAGCTGACCGGGACGGTACGTTCGCGACTGCATGCAGCGCCGTCGTCACCGCAACCGAGGATCGCCATTACATAGACCAGTGGTGCCATCGATCGTCTCCTACCGTGCGATTCAATACATTCGGCAGCGGCTTGTTCCGACGAAGCGTTGCGCGGGCGCGCCCGGTTCCCCAAATGGCGCTTGCAATGCCTCCCGATACCGCAACCGCCTCCGGTCCGACCCGGCCGATGCTGGCGACCCTCCGCCGATTCCTCCCCTATCTCTGGCCCGCCGGCGCCACGGGCCTGAAGATACGCATCGTCGCCGCGCTGGCGCTGGTCGTCGCGTCGAAGGTCGTGCAGGTCCGCGGCGCGCCCTTCGCCTTGCAGGGTGCGATCGACACCATGGCGGCGGGGTCGCGCGACGCGCTGTGGCTGGTGGTGGCGCTGGTCGCCGGCTATGCCGCCGCGCGCTTTGCCGGCACGCTGTTCGACAATCTGCGCAACGTCGTGTTCGAACGCGTCGGGCAGGATGCGACGCGGCGGCTGGCGGCGTCGGTGTTCCGCCACCTCCATGCGCTGTCGCTGCGCTTCCATCTCGAACGGCGCACCGGCGCGGTGACCAAGGTCGTCGAGCGCGGCACGAAGAGCATCGACACGATGCTGTATTTCCTGCTGTTCAACATCGCGCCGACCATCCTCGAACTGGGGCTGGTGCTATGGATTTTCGGCTCGCGCTTCGGCAGTTGGCTGGTTGTCGGCACGGTGGCGATGGTCGTGTTCTACATTGCCTTCACCCGCTGGGTCACCGACTGGCGATCGAGCTTGCGCGAACGGATGAACGACCTCGACACGGGCGCGGTCGCGCATGCGGTGGATTCGCTGCTCAATTTCGAGACCGTCAAATATTTCGGCGCCGAGGAGCGCGAGGCGGCCCGCTACGACCGCGCCGTCGCCAGCTATGCCGATGCGGCGGTGAAGTCCGAAAATTCGCTGGCGTTGCTCAATATCGGCCAGGCGCTGATTACCGCGCTGATGCTGGGCGGCGGCATGGCGCTGGTGGTGTTCGGCTGGGCGCGCGGCGCATTTTCGGCCGGCGACGTCGTGCTGGTATCGACGCTGCTGACCCAGTTGTTCCGCCCGCTCGACCTGCTCGGCATGGTCTATCGCACCGTGCGGCAGGGGGTGGTCGACATGGGCGCGATGTTCGACCTGATCGACACCCCCGCCGAGGTCGTCGATGCCCCCGGCGCACCCGCCCTCGCCGTCAGCAGCGGCCATGTCCGCTTCGAAGGGGTTGGCTTCGGCTATGGCGACGGCCGCACGATCCTGAACGGCATCGATCTCGACATTCCGCCGGGCACGACGCTGGCGGTGGTAGGCCCGTCGGGCGCGGGCAAATCCACGCTCGCCCGCCTGCTGTTCCGCTTCTACGATCCGACGGCAGGCCGCATCACCATCGACGGACAGGATATCGCGACCGTCGCGCAGGCGTCGCTGCGCAGCGCGATCGGCATCGTGCCGCAGGATACCGTGCTGTTCAACGACACGATCGGCTACAACATCGCCTACGGCCGCGCCGATGCGACCGCCGACGGTATCGCGCGCGCCGCGCAGGGCGCGTCGATCGCGCCGTTCATCGCCAGCCTGCCGCAAGGGTTCGACACCCGCGTCGGCGAACGCGGCCTGAAATTGTCGGGCGGCGAGAAACAGCGCGTCGCGATCGCCCGCACCTTGCTCAAGAACCCGCCGGTGCTGATCCTCGACGAAGCGACCAGCGCGCTCGACAGCCGGACCGAGGCCGATATCCTCGCGACGCTGGAGGCGATCGAGCGCGGGCGCACGACCATCGTCATCGCCCATCGCCTGTCGACGGTGGTCCATGCCGACCGCATCGTCGTGCTGGAGGGCGGCCGCGTCGTCGAAAGCGGATCGCACGGCGAACTGCTCCGCGCGAATGGCACCTATGCCGAAATGTGGGCGCGACAGGCGGCGGAGCGCGAGGCGGCGCTGGCCGAGGCGTGACTCATTACTTTAACCAGCCGTTCGTCCTGAGTAGCCACTGAGCTTGTCGAAGGGGCGTATCGAAGGACCGTTGGTGGTAAGGTGCTTCGATACGGGTCTTCGACTTCGCTCAGCCCCTACTCAGCACGAACGGTTTCGCCTTGAACCTGGAAACCGTATCCGATGGACACTCCCCGCCCCCCGCGCGTATCGGCCAGGGCAAAGCGGGAGAGCGATCGGTGAACGACGGGCTGAAAAAAGCGGTAACGACCACGGCGCTAATCGGCGGCGGCCTCGCGCTGTGGACCGCGCTCGCCGCGAGTGCTTCGGAAGCGATGGTGCCGGCCGACGGGGATTTCGTCGATGTCCCCGGCGGGCGGCTGCATTATGTCGATACCGGTGGCGATGGCCCGGTGATGGTGATGCTGCACGGCCTGTACGGACAGCTTCGCAACTTTTCCTACGCACTGACCGGCGAACTCGCCGATCACCGGTTGATCCTCGTCGACCGGCCCGGCTGGGGGCATAGCAGCGTCGATGGCAGCCATCCGCCGATCGAGGAACAGGCGCGCATGGTCGCCGACCTTATCGACGCGCTGGGGCTCGACCGCCCGTTGCTGGTCGGCCATTCGATGGGCGGCGCGGTCGCGCTGGCCCTGGCGCTCAACCATCCGCAAAAGGTCCGTGGGCTCGCGCTCATCGCACCGCTGACCCAGCCGATGGACCATATCCCGCCGATCTTCCGTGGCAAGGCGCCACCCGCCCCGCTGCGCGGGCTGGCCGCTTGGACGGTCGGCGTACCCCTGACGACGCTAACCGGCCCGCTTGTCGCCAAGCATGTCTTTGCCCCCGACGCGGTGCCGATGGACTTCGGCACGCGCGGCGGCGGCCTCGTCGCGCTGCGGCCCTCCAGCTATCAGGCGGGTGCGTTCGAGATCGACGACGCCAATCGCGCGGTATCCGGCATGGCGGCACGCTACGCATCGATCGGCCTGCCGGTCGCGATCCTGTACGGCCGGGACGACCAGTTGCTGAATCCGCAGCAACAGGGCGACCGCACCGCCGCGATGATCCCCGGCGCGACGCTCACCACGATCGCGGGCGGCCACATGATCCCCGTCACCCACCCGGTCGAAACCGCCGACTGGCTGCGGACGGCGGCGACCGCGTGAGGACGTTGCTGCTGGTGCTGCTGCTGCTTGGCGGTTGCACCACCCCCTATGGCGACGGCATGGGCGATATCCTGCGCGGACAGGGCATCGCTGCGCGCGAACCCGATTACGACGTCCCTTACGTCCCGACCCCCGAGCCGGTCGTCGACGCGATGCTGGCGATGGCGCAGGTCGGGGCGAACGACACGCTGATCGACTTGGGGTCAGGCGACGGCCGCATTCCGATCGCCGCCGCCCGCCTCGGTGCGCGCGCCAGCGGCGTCGAGATCGACGCCACGCTGGTCGAGCGCGCCCGCCGCAATGCCGCGCTCTACGAGGTCGGCGACCGCGCCCGCTTCACCCGCGCCAATCTGTTCGACGTGCCGCTCCGCGACGCCAGCGTCGTGACGATGTACCTGTTGCCGCGGATCAACCTTGCGCTACGCCCGCGCCTGCTGACCGAACTCCGCCCCGGCACGCGCATCGTCACCCACGCCTTCGACATGGGCGAATGGCGCGCCGACGCGGAACGGCTGGTCGCCGATCGCCGGGTCTATCTGTGGATCGTCCCTGCCGTCGCCGGCGGCGACTGGCGGGCCACCCTGGCCGACGGACGCGAGGTGCCGCTGCACTTCGACCAGCGGTTTCAGGACGTGGCCGGCACGCTGGGTGCCGCCGCAATCACCGGCACCCTGCGCGGCACCGCGATCCGCTTCACCGCCGCCGGCCGCAGCTACACCGGCACGGTCGGCGAAGCGGCGATCACCGGCGACGACTGGCGCGCCGTCCGGGTGCCTTAACCCTCGACGCCCGAGGTCCGCATCCCTAGGTGGAGGGCAATGGCGCTCGACCCGATCCCCGTATTGCAATCGACCTTCGGCTTTCCCGACTTTCGCGGCGTCCAGCGGCAGGTGGTCGACCGTGTCCTCGCCGGAGAACGCACGCTGGCGGTGATGCCGACCGGCGCGGGCAAATCGCTGACCTATCAGCTGCCCGCAACGATGCTGAACGGCACCTGCGTCGTCGTATCGCCGCTGATCGCGCTGATGCACGACCAGTTGCGCGCCGCCACCGCGGTCGGCATCCGCGCCGCCACACTGACTAGCGCCGACGACAATCGCGCCGAGACGCGCGGCCGGTTTCTGGATGGCGAGCTCGACCTGCTGTATGTCGCGCCCGAACGCGCCTCGGGCAGCGATTTCCGCGAGTTGCTGGCCCGTGGCAACCTCGCGCTGTTCGCGATCGACGAGGCGCACTGCGTCAGCGAATGGGGCCACGACTTCCGCCCCGACTATCGCCTGCTCCGCCCGCTGTTCGATCAGTTCCCCGACGTACCGCGGCTGGCGCTGACCGCCACTGCCGACGCGCATACCCGCGCCGATATCCTCGAACAGCTCGGCATTCCGCAGGACGGGTTGATCGTCGCCGGCTTCGACCGGCCCAATATCCGCTACCACATCACCCCGCGCGATCAGGGCACGCGCCAGATCGCCGACGTGATCGCCGCCACCCCCGGCCCCGGCATCGTCTATGTCCAGTCGCGCGCCGGGACCGAGCGACTGGCCGAGGCGCTGGCCAAGACGGGGCGGCCGACCCGCGTCTATCACGCTGGCCTCGATCCCGCCGTGCGCCAGCGCAACCAGCACGACTTCGTCGCATCCGAAGACATGGTGATGGTCGCCACCATCGCCTTCGGCATGGGAATCGACAAGCCCGACGTCCGCTTCGTCGCCCATGCCGGGCTGCCGAAATCGATCGAGGCCTATTATCAGGAAACCGGCCGCGCCGGCCGCGACGGCGATCCGGCGGTCGCGCATCTGTTCTGGGGTGCCGACGACTTCGCCCGCGCGCGCCAGCGGATCGGCGAGGTCGAACCCGCCCGCCAGCCCGGCGAGCGACAGCGGCTGAACGCACTGGGCGCGCTGGTCGAGACCGCCGGCTGCCGCCGCGCGATCCTGCTGCGCCATTTCGGCGAGTCGCCGCCCGAATTTTGCGGCAATTGCGACAATTGCCTGACCCCGCCCAATGCGGTCGACGCGACGCAGGTCGCGCAGAAATATCTCTCGGCGGTATTCCGCACCGGCATGATGTTCGGCGCGACCTATATCGAACAGGTGCTGACCGGCCAGTCGACCGAGCGCAGCCTGACCAACGGCCACGAAAACCTGTCGGTGTGGAACATCGTCGACGGCGATGAGGTCGCGCTGCTCAAGCCCGTCGGCCGCGCACTGCAACTGCGCGATGCGCTCCGCGCCAACGACCATGGCGGGCTGGAATTCGGCCCCGCCGCGCGCGGGTTGCTGAAGGGCGGCGACACGCTGTCGCTGATCGTCCCGCCGAAGCGCGAGCGGCGGCGGCGCGGCAGCGGCACGACGCCCAACCCGACCGGCGATCCGCTGTTCGAGGCACTGCGCGCCAAACGCCGCGAACTGGCGCAGGGGGCGGGCGTGCCGCCCTATGTCATCTTCCACGATTCGGTCCTGCGCGACATGGCCACCGACCGCCCGCAAACGATCGGCGGCATGCGCCGGATCACCGGCGTCGGCGAAAAGAAGCTGCAGGCCTATGGCGACGCGTTCCTGAGCGTCATCAAACAACACTAAATCCTCCCCGCTCCGCGGGGAGGGGGACCAGCGAAGCTGGTGGAGGGGGGTGTCGCCATACGGCACGGTTGCGCTGCGCGCCTACTCCCCTCCGCCATGCCCCCCCTCCCCGGCGAAGATTTGCCTGCCCCACCCAGGCTCGCTATCCTCGCCCGATGCAAATCCGCCGTATCGACGACCGAATCTCGGTCAGCCCGCAGATCACCGCCGACGATGTCGCGACGCTGAAGGCACAGGGCTTCACCACCATCGTCAACAACCGCCCCGATGGCGAGGAAGCCGGCCAGCCGGGCGGCGACACCATCGCCGAAGCCGCAGCGGCGGCGGGCCTCGCCTATCACGCCATCCCGATCACCCATGCCGGGTTCAGCCATCCCCAGCTCGATGCGATGGCCGACATACTCGCCGAAGCCGATGGCCCGATCCTCGCTTATTGCCGCTCGGGCACGCGGTCGTGCAACCTGTGGGCGCTCGCCAGTGCCAAGGGGGGTCGCGACTCGGCTGAACTGGTCACGGCGGGTCACGCCGCCGGCTATGATCTCTCGGGCATCCGCCCGACGCTCGATGCTCTTTCCGGGACTTAGATGGTTAAGGCTGCGTACCTTAACGTACGTAACCTAAGTGGTTATGCACATTAACTAAATTGCAAGGGCCGGTGCCCCATTTCTCTGCCCGTACCAACAGGGGTTGTGGATATGGGCATTGGTTTGGAAGGCGCCCGCTTTCTCCAGGAAAGCCGGGCAGAAGAAGCGCAACGCGACACCGGCGCCGCGTGGTTTGAACTCGGCATCTGCTATTCCAGCGGCACTGGAGGCACGGTCATCGACCTGGTCGAAGCCCATAAGTGGTTCAACCTCGCCGCGATGTCGGGGCTGGAGGATGCGCAGCACTGGCGCGCCGAGATCGCCTGCGACATGACGCCGCGCCAGATCGCCGACGCGCAAAAGGCCGCCCGCGCCTTCCTGCGGACCGAGGTTCGCGCGCACTGACCCGCTGCGGCCGGACGAACCGGCCGCAGGGGGACGGGTTCAGTCCGCCGCCGCCTTTTTCGGCGCGGCCTTCTTCGCAGCAGGCTTTTTCGCCGCCGGCTTGGCATCCTTCGCCGCCGCCTTCTTCGGTGCCGCCTTCTTGGCCGCGGGCTTCTTCTTGCCCTTGGCCGGCGCCGCCGCCGCACGGTCGTCGATCAGTTGCGCCGCTTCCTCGAGCGTCAGCGCGTTCGGTTCGATCGACTTCGGGATCGTCGCATTGGTCGTGCCGTCGGTGACGTAGGGGCCATAGCGCCCTTCCATCAGCTTGATCTCGGCCTCGGTCCGCGGATGCGCGCCCAGCACCTTCAGCGGCTCCTTGGCCGCACCCCGCGCCGGACGCCCGCCGCCTGCCGCCGCCTCGGCCAGCTTGACCACCGCCGCGTTCATGCCCGTTTCGAACACGTCCGCCGTCGACTGCAACCGCGCATATTTGCCGGCATGCTTCAGATACGGGCCATAGCGCCCGATCGCTGCCTCGATCGGCTCGCCCGTTTCCGGGTGATTGCCGATGGTGCGCGGCAGGCTCAGCAGCTTGAGCGCCCATTCGAGGTTCAGTTCGCCGATATCCTTGGGGATCGACGCGCGCTTGGCGTCCTTCCCCTCGCCCAACTGAATGTACGGCCCGAAGCGGCCCGACTTGCGCTCGACCTCCAGCCCCGTTGCCGGATCCTTGCCCAGCCCTTCCGGCCCGGCATCGCCGCCCTCCTCGCCACCCGGCTGCGCGAAACGGCGGGTGTACTTGCACTCCGGATAGTTGGAGCAGGCGATGAACGCCCCGAACTTGCCGCCGCGCAACGCCAGCCGCCCCTCGCCGCAATTGGGGCACAGCCGCGGGTCGGTCCCGTCGGCCTTTTCGGGGAACAGATAGCTGCCCAGAAACTGGTCCAGCTCGGCGGTGATCGCGCTAGGCTGCTGCTCCATCACCTCCGACGTGCGCGGCTTGAAATCGCGCCAGAAGGCTTCGAGCACCGCCTGCCATTCGGCCCGCCCGCCCGACACGTCGTCCAGCTCTTCCTCCAGCCCCGCCGTGAAGTCGTAGCCGACATATTTCTCGAAAAAGCGTTCGAGAAACGCGGTCAGCAACCGCCCGGTTTCCTCGGCGAAGAAGCGGTTCTTCTCAACGCGAACGTAACCGCGATCCTTGAGCACCTGAATGATCGAGGCATAGGTCGACGGCCGCCCGATGCCCAGTTCCTCCAGCCGCTTGACCAGCGACGCTTCGGAGAAGCGCGGCGGCGGCTGGGTGAAATGCTGCTCGGCGACCACGTCCTTCTTGGCTGGCGCATCGCCCGAGCGGAGCAACGGCAGGCGGCGCGAATCCTCGTCCGCCGCATCGTCGCGGCCCTCTTCGTAGAGCGCGAGATAACCGGGGAACAGCACGACCTGCCCGGTCGCGCGCAAGCCGGTCTGGCCGGTCTGGTCCTCCAGCTCGACCGCCGTCCGCTCCATCCGCGCCGACGCCATCTGGCTGGCCAGCGCGCGCTTCCAGATCAGGTCGTACAGGCGTGCATGATCGCCACTGCCGGCGCGGTCTTTCGAAAAATCGGTAGGCCGGATCGCCTCATGCGCTTCCTGCGCATTCTTGGCCTTGGTCTGGTACTGGCGCGGCTTGTCGGGGACATAGCTGCCGTCATAGCGGTTGGCGATGGCCCCGCGCGCGGCATCGATCGCCGACCCGTCCATCTGCACGCCGTCGGTCCGCATATAGGTGATCGCGCCATCCTCATAGAGCGACTGCGCCACCCGCATCGTATGGCTGGCCGAAAAGCCCAGCTTGCGCGCCGCTTCCTGTTGCAGCGTGGAGGTGGTGAAGGGCGGCGGCGGATTGCGCGTCGCCGGCTTCGTCTCGACATTCACGACCGTGAATCGGCCGTCGACCACCGCCGCCTTGGCGACCTCGGCCGACCCGGCATCGCCGAGCGACAGCTTGTCGAGCTTCTTGCCCTTCAGCTTGACGAGGCGCGCATCGAACGGCGTGCCATCGGCCTCCATCTTGGCGACGACCGACCAATATTCCTGCGCGACGAACGTCTCGATCTCGCGCTCACGCTCGACCAGCAGGCGCAACGCCACCGACTGCACGCGCCCCGCCGACTTGGCGCCGGGCAGCTTGCGCCACAGCACCGGCGACAGCGTGAACCCGACGAGATAGTCCAGCGCACGCCGCGCCCGATACGCGTCGATCAGATCGGTATCGAGTTCCCGCGGTGCCTTCATCGCCGCAAGAATTGCGGGTTTGGTGATCGCGTTGAACGTGACCCGCTCGACTTCCTTGGGCAGCGCGCGGCGCTTCTTCAGCACCTCCTGCACATGCCAGCTGATCGCCTCGCCCTCACGGTCAGGGTCGGTCGCGAGGATCAGTCGGTCGGCGGTCTTGGCAAGGTCGGTGATCGCCTTCAACTGCTTCGTCTTGTCGGCGTACGTTTCCCAATCCATCGCGAACCCTTCGTCCGGGTTCACCGACCCGTCCTTGGGCGGCAGGTCGCGGACATGGCCATAGGAAGCGAGGACGCGGTAATCGGACCCCAGATATTTTTCGATGGTCTTCGCCTTGGCGGGCGATTCGACGATGACAAGCTGCATGATGTGGCGGTCGGTCCTTGTGCGTACGTACGCGAGAGTGGGGAGCGCCGGGGGGTGGCGTCAAGTCGGTGGGTGCGGTGAAGTAGCGCCGTTACGGTTTGATGGCAGGCGCTACCCCAGACTGACCCGCCCGCCGGCATGCCGGTCGAGCCGCCCGGCCAGTTCCAGTTCGAGCAGCACCGTCTGCACCACCGTCGTCGGGCATCCCGATTGCCGCACCAGTTCGTCGACCGCCACCGGCACCGGCCCCAGCAACCCGGTGATCCGCGTCCGGTCGCCATCGCTCGCATCGGTCGCGGTGGGTTCGGCAGCATAGCCCCCGCCCGGTGACCGCACCGCCCGCGCATCGATCGGCCGGAGCATTTCGGCGACGTCGGCGGCATTCTGTACGAGCGTGGCACCGTCGCGAATCAGCATATTGCATCCCTGTGCGCGGGGATCGAGCGGCGATCCCGGCACCGCCATCACCTCGCGCCCCGCCTCCCCGGCCAGCCGCGCGGTGATGAGCGATCCCGATCGCGGCGCCGCCTCGACCACCACCGTGCCCAGCGCCAGCCCGGCGATGATCCGGTTGCGCGACGGAAAATGGCGGGCGAGCGGCTGCGTACCCGGCGGCTGTTCAGCGACCAGCAGCCCGCGCGTCGCGACATCCTCCTGCAACGCGGCGTTTTCGGGCGGGAACACCACATCGATGCCGCTGGCGATGACGCCGATCGTCGCATGGCCGATCGCGCCTTGATGCACCGCCGTGTCGATACCGCGCGCCAGCCCCGACACCACGCAATATCCTGCCGCGCCCAGTTCCTCGGCCAGCCCGCGCGCGAACCGGCACGCCGCGGCCGACGCATTGCGCGCGCCGACCATCGCCACCGCCGGGCGCGTCAGCAACGACAGGTCGCCGCGTACGATCAATGCGGGGGGCGCGCTGTCCAGTTCCGCCAGCAACGCCGGATAATCGGGATCGCCGAGCAGCAGATACCGCCCGCCCAGCGCCCGTACGCACGCGATCTCGCGCCGCACCGCGCCTTCGTCGGCCAGCACCGGCGCGCGTCCCCCGCCCCTTGCTGCCAATACCGGCAACGCCTCGATCGCCGCCACCGCATCGCCATAGCGTTCGATCAGCGCGCGAAAGGTAACCGGCCCGATATTGCTCGACCGGATCAACCGCAGCGCCGCGAACCGCGCCGCGTTCTGTTCAGCGGCGCCGGCCCGCTCCCCCACGGGTCCCAGCAAAGTAGTACTTTGCTGGGCTACCCGCACCCGGCCACCCACAGCGTATTCTGATTGGGTGGCCGGGTGGGGGAGCGGGCCGGCGCCGCCCTCAGCTAAAAAGTCAGTCACGCTTGCGACCGATCCTCGGCTCGGTCCCGGCGACCAGCCGCTCGATATTCTCGCGATGCTTCCACAGCACGATCAGCGCGAGGCCGAGGAACAGCAGCACCAGATCGAACCGCCCGGCCCATGCCGCCGCCAGCGGCGCCGCGACCGCCGCCGCCATGCCCGCCACCGACGAGATCCGCAGGCCCGCCAGCAGCCCCAGCCACACGATCGCATAGACCAGCCCGGCGAACGGACTGAGCGCCACGACCACGCCCATCATCGTCGCCACGCCCTTGCCCCCGCGAAAGCGCAGCCAGACCGGGTAGCAATGGCCGATGAACGCCGCCGCCCCGGCGATCAGTTCCTCGCCCGGATAAACGTGCGCGACGATCCACACCGCCGCCGCCCCTTTCAGCAGGTCGAGCAGCAAGGTCGCCGCCGCCAGCCCCTTGCGTCCGGTGCGCAGCACGTTGGTCGCGCCGATATTGCCCGATCCGATCGTACGCAAATCGCCCGCCCCGGCGACGCGGGTGAGCAATATGCCCCACGGAATCGATCCCAGCACATAACCGATCAGCAACGCCGCCGCCGGCGGGATCCAGAGTATTTCGCTCGGCAGGATGGCCCCCTGAACTTGCCGTCTGTCGCGCGGAGGGTAAGGGGTTCGGCGGCGCCATGCAACGCGGCCGACTACGCCAAAGGGAGTATGCCCGTCATGGGCCAGACGACGCAACCGATCCTGTTCTTCGATTCGGGCGTCGGCGGCCTGTCGGTGGTCGCGCCGACCCGCGTGCTGCTGCCGACCGCGCCGATCGTCTATGCCGCCGACTCGGCCGGCTTCCCCTATGGGACCAAGACCGAGGCGGAGATCGCGGCGCGCGTGCCGGCGCTGCTCGGGCGGCTGGTCGAACGCTATCGCCCGCGCCTCGTCGTCATCGCCTGCAACACCGCCTCGACCATCGCCCTGCCGGTGGTGCGCGCCGCGCTCGACGTGGCGGTGGTCGGCACCGTGCCGGCGATCAAGGTCGCGGCGGAGCGCTCGCGCAGCCGGGTGATCGGCGTGCTCGGGACCGAGGCGACCGTCCGCCAACCCTATGTCGACGATCTCGCGGCGCGCTTCGCCGGCGACTGCACGGTGCTGCGCCACGGATCGGCGGCACTGGTCGAACTTGCCGAGGGCGCGCTGGCCGGCACCCCGCCCCCACCCTCGGCCGTCGCCGCCGAACTCGCCGGACTGTTCGACCAGCCGGCGGGCGACCGGATCGACGTGATCGTCAACGCCTGCACCCACTTCCCGCTGCTGGAGGACGCGATGCGCGCCGTCGCGCCACAGGTCGCCTTCGTCGACGGCGGCCCCGGCATCGCCCGCCGCATCGCCGCGCTGACGGCGGGACAGGCATTTCCCGATGCCCCCTCCCCCGGACGACTGGTCTTCACCCGGCTCGGCGAACGCGAACGCCGGGTCGCGGCGGGGCTCGAGTCGCGCGGCTTCGCATCGGTCGAGGCGCTATAGGTTCACGCGAAGGCGCGAAGCAGGTTATTTTGCGCGCAAAGGCGCAAAGGACGCAAAGAGGATGCGCCTGTCGCCATCGATCGCGCAGCGATCCGTCGTCCGGCGCTCGAAAAGGGATGGTAAGGTTTCGCTGAAGCAAAACGGCGGACCCAGTCGCAACCCCTTTGCGTCCTTTGCGCCTTTGCGCGAACCAAAATCCCTTCGCGCCTTCGCGTGAACCGCTTCCCCCCAACCACCTGAGACAAAATGTCCAAGCCGGTCGATCACGGTGACCACTTTTATCGGCTGGAAACGCAGCCTTTCAACGGGTACACCCCCGCCCCATGAGCATCGACGCAGTTCCGGCCCGCTCGGTCGATTACAACCGTGTCTTCGCACAGGCGATCGACCGCCTGCACGAGGAAGGGCGCTACCGCGTCTTCATCGACATCCTGCGCAACAAGGGGCAATTCCCCAATGCGCGCTGCTTCGCCGGGCATAACGGGCCGAAGCCGATCACCGTCTGGTGCTCGAACGACTATCTGGCGATGGGCCAGCATCCCGCCGTCATCGCGGCGATGGAGGAAGCGCTGCACGATGTCGGCGCCGGCTCCGGCGGCACGCGCAACATCGGCGGCAACACGCATTATCACATCGACCTCGAAACCGAACTCGCCGACCTGCACGACAAGGAAGCGGCGCTACTGTTCACCAGCGGTTATGTTTCGAACGAGGCGACGCTGTCGACCATCGCCCGCATCCTGCCGGGCTGCATCATCTTCTCGGACGAGCTGAACCACGCGTCGATGATCGCGGGCATCCGCCATTCGGGCTGCGAAAAGCGCGTGTTCCGCCACAACGACCTCGCCCATCTCGAGGAATTGCTGGCGGCCGAGGACCCGTCGGTGCCGAAGCTGATCGCGTTCGAAAGCGTCTATTCGATGGATGGCGACGTCGCGCCGATCCACGCGATCTGCGACCTCGCCGACAAATATAACGCGCTGACCTATCTCGATGAGGTCCATGCGGTCGGCATGTACGGCCTGCGCGGCGGCGGCATTTCCGAACGCGACGACGCCGCATCGCGCCTGACGATCATCGAAGGGACGCTCGGCAAGGCATTCGGGGTGATGGGCGGTTACATCGCCGCCGATCGCACCGTGATCGACGTGATCCGCTCCTATGCGCCGGGCTTCATCTTCACCACCAGCCTGTCGCCGGTGCTGGTCGCCGGCGCGCTCGCCAGCGTCCGCCATCTCAAGGCCTCGACCGCCGAGCGCGAGGGGCAACAGGCCGCCGCGTCGACGCTCAAGACGCTGTTCGCCGATGCCGGGCTGCCGGTGATGGACACGACCACGCATATCGTGCCGCTGATGGTCGGCGATCCAGTAAAGGCGAAGCGGATCAGCGACATATTGCTGCGCGAATATGGCGTGTACGTGCAGCCGATCAATTATCCGACCGTGCCGCGCGGCACCGAACGGCTGCGCTTCACCCCCGGCCCGGCGCACGACACGGCGATGATGCAGGAACTGACCGCCGCCCTGGTCGAAATCTGGGGCCGGCTGGAACTTCGCAAGGCGGCGTAACCCGATCCTCCCCGGCACCGGGGGGGCTGTCATCATACGGCGCGGCAGCGTGGCGCGATGCCCCCTTCGGCATCGCCGTGCCGGGCACGCAAGCAACGCTACACTGCCACCCGGTTGCCGCCGGACAGCATCGCGCCCTGCAACTTGGCGCGTGCCTCCTCAATCACCCATTGAACATCGTTATTCTGATCGGCCACGATCGCCGCCGACGCCGTCACCTTGCCAATCGCCTCGCCCGATCCGCGCAGCTTGAACTTGCGGCGTTCGAGCAGCAGCAGCGCCTCCTCGGCCTGGGCGAGGACCGCGGCCCGTGTCTGCCCCGGCACGGCGACGATGAACTCGTTGCCCGACCAGCGGATCGCCTCATGCTCGGGAAAGCTGTTCGCCAATTTGCTCGCGAACGCGTTGAGAATATTGTCGCCGACCGAATTGCCATATTGGCGGTTGATCCCGACCAGCTTGTCGATCCCGAACATCACCAGCACATAACGCTGGTCCTGTGCAGCGATCTGATCGAGCACGCGGCGCGCGCCGGTCTGGTTGAGCGCATGGGTCAGTTCGTCATGTTCGGCGTCGACTGCACCGCCGCGGCTGTGCTCGACCGTGGCAAGCAATGCGGCGACCTGTTCGCGCAATTCCGCGACGCTGCGCTCGGTCGCGGCCAGCCGCTCCGCGATCGACGCCTCGTCGGCCGGCGCTTCCGCATCCTGCGAACCTTCGCCGCGATCGGCGATCTCGGCGGCATGCCGACGGCCGATCTCCGCGAAGCGCGTATCGCTCAATTCGCCCTTGTCGATCGACGTCTTCACGTCGTCGGACAAGTTTCCGTACGCCTTGGACAGATAAGCAAGCGCCGTTGCGTAGTTGAGCGCGTTCGGCTCAAGTTGATTATATTCCAAAAACGCCAGCGCTTCGCGCGCATGATCGAAATCTATCCGCATGGAACATGCAGATACTGCGTTTATTGCGTTTTTCAATCAGTAGTTTACGAGGAAAGACGGCGCCAGATCGAAAACGGGCGATATGCCTGTCCCGACTGTGTCAGGGCTGGGCGAGCAACCCGGTGAGCAGCGTCAATGCCGCCAGTCCCACCGACAATGGCACCCGCAGCTTCATCCACCAAGGCGGCACATGCCCGGCCCGGACCAGCGCCATGTCGACCAGCAGCGATCCCAACAGCCCGGCGGCAACGATCGCCGCCGCCGACAGAACCGACGCGAACAGCACCGCCCCCGCCGCCAGCGCGACCAGGCTCGGCACCACCGCGATCGCCAGCCACGGCGTCAGCGCCGCGCCGGTCACCCGTGCCGACACCGCGCCCCACCACATGCCGCCCAGAAAGCTCAGGATCAGCGCCGCATAGAATAGCGCCAGCGCCAGCATCATCCCGCCCTTGGCCGGATCGATCAGCCGGACGGCGACCGCGACGATCGGCGGCAACAACCCGGCATAGCCCAGCAGCAGCGCCGCGATCGGCGGCCGCACGACCGGAACCGGTTCGACCATATCAGTCACGGCAATAGCCCTCGCCCGGTTTGACCGTCAGGCAATCCTTCTTGCCCGCGAGCCACTTCAGCCCCGTTGCATCGCCGTTGCTGGGTTTCAGCATCAGCGTCTCGCCGTTCCGCTGGAACCGGATGCCTTCGGGTACGACCGTCCCGACATAATCGCCCTTGTTGTCGAGGTCATATTGCATTTCCAGCTTCACATCGCCCTGCGCCGGATCGCTGACGACCAGATACATGCCCTCGACGCCCGTCCAGCGGCCCAGATAATGGGTCGCCCCCGGCGTCGCGGTGGCGCTGGGGGTCGGGGTCGGAGTGGGGGTGACCGGCGGGGTCGGTGCCTTGGGCGCGGGCAGCGGCGTGGCGGCGCTGTTCTCGATCGCGGCCTGGGTCGCGGCTCCTTCGCTGCGCCGTTCGGATGCGCCGCATGCGCTCAACGCAAGCGCCGCGACGATGATCGTTCCACGCATCCCTTCCGTCCCTTTCGCCTTCATCGTTGACCTCAGCCTAGCGCCCGGCGATCCCGACGGCTAGAAGCGGCGCATGGCCCGTATCGCAATCGCATCCGACCACGCCGCCCTAGGGCTCAAGGCAGAACTCGCCACTTGGTTGCAAGACCAAGGACACGAAGTCGCCGATCTCGGCCCCACCGAAGCGGCAAGCGTCGACTATCCCGACTATGGTTACAAGCTGGCACAAGCAGTTAGCGGCAAGACCGTCGATTTCGGCGTCGCCTTGTGCGGATCGGGCATCGGCATTTCGATCGCGGTCAACCGCGTTGCCGCCTGCCGCTGCGCGCTGGTGTCCGAACCTTTGTCGGCATCGCTGGCGCGCGAACATAACGACGCCAACGTCATCGCCATGGGGGCACGGCTGGTCGGCAGCGAAATGGCGAAGGCCTGCCTGACCGCCTTCCTCGCGACCCCGTTCGGCGGCGATCGCCACCAGCGCCGCGTCGACAAGCTCGGCAATCCGCCCGCCTGAAAACCCGATTCCCCGGGTGGCAATTATGTGACGTGGGCAGTAAAGCGCGCGCGACCTCTTTCTCAGCGGGAGCCGCGCCCCATGACCGACCAGTTCCGCCCCGACGGTTTCTTCGAAACCAGCCTCGCCGATGCCGACCCCGCCGTATTCGCGGGCGTCACCCACGAACTGGAGCGCGAACGCTACCAGATCGAGCTGATCGCATCGGAAAACATCGTGTCGAAGGCGGTGTTGCAGGCGCAGGGCTCGGTCTTCACCAACAAATACGCCGAGGGCTATCCCGGCAAGCGCTACTATCAGGGCTGCCACCCTTCGGACGAGGTCGAGCAGCTGGCGATCGACCGTGCCAAGCAGCTGTTCGGCTGCGGCTTCGTCAACGTCCAGCCGCATTCGGGCGCACAGGCGAACGGCGCCGTGATGCTGGCGCTGACCAAGCCCGGCGACACGATCATGGGCATGAGCCTCGACGCCGGCGGCCACCTGACGCACGGTGCCAAGGCGGCGATGTCGGGCAAGTGGTTCAACGCGGTCCAGTACGGCGTCGATCGCGAAACGCACCTGATCGATTACGATCAGGTCGCAGCCCTCGCGCGCGAGCACAAGCCGACGCTGATCATCGCCGGCGGTTCGGCCTATCCACGCCATATCGATTTCGCGAAGTTCCGCGCGATCGCCGATGAAGTCGGTGCCAAGTTCATGGTCGACATGGCGCATTTCGCCGGCATCGTCGCCGCCGGTCTGCACCCGACCCCGTTCGGCCATGCCGATGTCGTCACCACCACCACGCACAAGACGCTGCGTGGCCCCCGTGGCGGCATGGTGCTGACCAATGACGAAGCCATCGCCAAGAAGATCAATTCGGCGGTGTTCCCGGGCCTTCAGGGCGGCCCGCTGATGCACGTCATCGCTGCCAAGGCGGTCGCGTTCGGCGAAGCGCTGCGCCCGGAGTTTAAGGACTATATCCGCGCCGTCGTCGAGAATGCGCAGACGCTGGCTGCGACGCTTAAAGATCGCGGCGCGAACGTCGTCGCCGGCGGCACCGACACGCATCTGGCGCTGATCGACCTGACCCCATTGGGCGTCACCGGCAAGGACGCCGACGAGGCGCTGGAGCGCGCCGCGATCACCTGCAACAAGAACGGCATCCCGTTCGATCCCCTCCCCCCGGTCAAGACCAGCGGCATCCGTGTCGGCAGCCCGGCAGGCACCACCCGCGGCTTCGGCAAGGCCGAGTTCACCGAGATCGGCCATATGGTCGCCGACGTGCTCGACGGCCTGCGCGCCAGGGGCGAGGCCGGGGACCCGCAAGTCGAGGCGGACGTTAAGGCCCGTGTTCGGGCGCTGTGCGAGCGGTTCCCGATCTATCCGGGTCTGTAAGGAGGTCGCATGGTGAAGGACAAATCGCTCGGCAAAAGCATGGCGAAATGGGGCGCGCTCGGCGCGGTCGTCGCCATTCCGGTGCCGTTCGTCGGCCCGCTGATCGGCGCCGCCGCCGGTGCGGGCTATGCCTGGTACAAGGCGAACAAGAAGCCGCGTTACTGACGCGCCCCGCCCGCGCCGCCACCGGGTGGCGCGGGTGGTTTGACAGGATGACCGATGCGCTGCCCGTTCTGTGCCCATGACGACAGCCAGGTGAAGGACAGCCGCCCGAGCGACGACGGCGCCGCGATCCGGCGGCGACGGCAATGCACCGGCTGCGGCGCGCGCTTCACCACCTTCGAGCGCATCCAGCTGCGCGACCTGACCGTCGTCAAGTCCGGCGACCGCCGCCAGCCCTTCGACCGCGACAAGCTGCTCCGCTCGGTCGCCACCGCCTGCCGCAAACGCCCGATCACGCCCGCGCAGGTCGAACGCCTCGTCTCGGGCATCCAGCGCCAGCTCGAAACCACCGGCGACAGCGAAATCCCCTCGGGCCGGATCGGCGAACTGGTGATGGAGGGGCTGCAGGGCCTCGATCCGGTCGCCTACATCCGCTTCGCCAGCGTCTACAAGGACTTCCGCGAAGCGAAGGATTTCGAGGCGTTTGCGGGCACGGTCGGGGACGCGGCGAAGGGGTAAGGTCCCTTCCCCCCACCCCGTTCGGTTCGAGCAGCTTCGAGCCTGCCGAGAAGCGTCCGTCGAGAACGCAGTCGTTCGGGGCACCCCCTTCCCCCGATCCGGTTCGACCAGTATCGAACGTGGCTGAAACCCGCCCGAGAAGGCCTCCCATGTTCCACGTCTACATCCTGAAATGCTCGGACGGCACCTACTATACCGGCCACACCGACGACCTCGACCGCCGCATCGCCGAGCATCAATCGGGTGCGATCCCCGGCTACACCGCCGATCGCCTGCCGATCGAACTGATGTGGAGCGAAACCTTCCAGAGCCGCACCGAAGCGCTGGAGCGTGAAGCGCAGGTCAAGGACTGGTCGAAGAAGAAGAAGGAAGGGCTGTTCCGCGGCGACTGGTCGACCGTGTCCACGGCGGCGAGTTCCCGACAGACGCACCTCGACAAGCTCGATGCTGCTCGAACCGAACGGGGGGGCATTGAGTCCCGCCAACCCGTCATCGTCCTCGTCCGCCCCCAGCTCGGCCAGAATATCGGCAAGGCCGCGCGGGCGATGCTCAACTTCGGCCTTACCGAGATGCGCCTCGTCGCCCCGCGCGACGGCTGGCCCAATCCCGAAGCCGGCCCCGCCGCCAGCGGCGCCGACAGCGTCCTGCGCGACGCCACCGTCTATGACAGCGTCGCCGATGCCGTCGCCGATTGCGCCCATGTCTACGCCACCACTGTCCGCAAGCGCGGCATCACCAAGCCGGTCGCGACGCCCGAAGCCGCCGCACAGGCGATCCGTGCCGAGGCCGGTCGCTCGGCGATCCTGTTCGGCCCCGAACGCTCCGGCCTCGAAACCGACGACGTGGCCCTCGCCCGCACCATCCTGACCGTGCCGATCAACCCCGAATTCAGCTCGCTCAACCTCGCGCAGGCGGTGATCCTCGTCGCCTATGAATGGTCGAAGGGGCAGGATCTCGCCAGCCCGCCGGTCGTCGACCTAGGCGAACCCGCCCCGCATGAGGAGCTGGAGGGCATGATCGGCCAGCTCGACGACATGCTGGAGGCGGCACGCTTCTTCTTCCCGCCCGAACGCGCCGCCACCTCGCGCCGGACGCTGCGCACGCTGCTGACCAAGCCCGGCTGGACGTCGCAGGAAGTGCGTACCATGCGCGGCGTGCTCTCAGCGCTTGACGGGGCGAAGCGGCGGCGCTGAGCATGATTGAACGGCGGCGCGGACCGCGATAGCCTCGCGCGTCCGCCCCGTCCGAAAGAACCCCGCATGCGCTTCAAATCCCTCGCCCTTTTCGCCGCCGCGCTGATCGTGACACCGTTGTCGGCGACCCCCGCCCAGACCCCCGAGCCGGCATGGCAGGCGGCGGCCACGCTGAAGCGCGGCGTCAACATCATCGGCTATGACCCACTGTGGCGCGACCCGGCCAAGGCGCGGTTCCAGACCAAGCATTTCGCGATCATCGAGCAGGGCGGCTTCGATTTCGTCCGCGTCGTGCTGCAGGCGTTCGAGGATATGGACGCGCAGAACCGGCTGAACCCACTATGGCTGGCAACGCTCGACCGGGTGGTGAAGGAAGCGACTGCCGCCGGCCTGACCGTCATCCTCGACGAACATGACTTTAATCGCTGTTCGGCGGCGCCCGATGCCTGCGAGCCGAAGCTGATCGCCTTCTGGCAGCAGATCGGCGAACGCTATCGGAGCGCGCCGAACACCGTGCTCTTCGAACTGCTCAACGAGCCGCACGCGCCCCTCGACGCCGCGCGGTGGAATGCGATGCTCGCCAAACTGATCCCGATCGTGCGCGCGACCAATCCGAACCGGACGCTCGTCATCGGCCCGACCCGCTGGAACAATCTCGAGGAACTGCCGACGCTCGACCTGCCCAAGGACGACCGGAACATCATCGTGACGTTCCATTCCTACGAACCCTTCCGCTTCACCCATCAGGGCGCGCCATGGGCCGAGGATATGGCGAAGGTCAGCGGCGTTCCCTTCACCGCCGCCGACGAAGCGCGGATCAAGGCCGATTACGACAAGGTGGCTTCGTGGTCGAAGGCGAACAACCGCCCGATCCTGCTCGGCGAATTCGGCGCCTATGACAAGAGCGGCATCCCGATGGAGGCCCGCGTCCGTTACACCTCGGCCGTCCGCCGCGAGGCGGAAGCGCATGGCTTCCCCTGGGCCTATTGGCAGTTCGACAGCGATTTCGTGGTGTACGACATCGACAAAGGCCAATGGGTCGAACCGATCCGGCAGGCGCTGGCGCCGAAGGGGAAGTAGGCGAGCGATCCGTTGCCCGGGCTTGACCGGGGGCCCCGCCTTTACTGCCGCTACGAAGACGAAGCGCCCCCCCGGGTTCGAGGCAAACCTCCGCGGAACGCTACTGCACCCTATTCCCGTAAAGGTGACACCTCTGCAAAAGCTCTTCTCGTACCCCGGCGCATGCCGGGGCCCAGTTGGGGGACGTCGATAAGCTACGGAAAACCTTCCCAACTGGACCCCGGCCTTCGCCGGGGTACCGGAGTTTTCAGGTGATTGAGCGATTGTCGCAAAGGTCTCGCCTTCGCGGCGGTACGGCACGGGCGCGGCGTGTCGCACAAGCCTGCCTCAAGGCCGATCGACATTCAGCGACGATCTTGAATGTTCGTCATTCCCGCGCAGGCGGGAATCCATAACCGCCGACGATTCGGCTGGATTCGCGACGCTGGCGCCTATGGACTCCCGCCTCTGCGGGAGTGACGATAGCAGATAGAGCAGTCGTCCCCCGTACGGAGAATGGCATGTCGATCGATCTAGTCCGGGGCGAGGCTGCCCGACCGCACTCGATTGCAGTCCGACCCAACCCGCACTAAACCTCCCCCAGAACCGTGGCAAACGCGGACCGATGGAGAGTGCAGCGTGGACCAACCGCAATCGGCAATTCGCTCGATCCTGATCGTCGGTGGCGGCACGGCGGGATGGATGAGCGCGGCGGCACTGGCACATGCGCTCGGCAAACGCTGCGCGATCACGCTGATCGAATCGGACGAGATCGGCACGGTCGGCGTCGGGGAGGCGACGATCCCGCCGATCAAGCTGTTCAACGACACGCTCGGCATCGACGAAGCTCAATTCCTGCGCGAGACGAAGGGCAGTTTCAAACTCGGCATCGAATTCGTCGACTGGGCACGGCGGGGGCATCGCTATTTCCACCCGTTCGGTACCTTCGGCAAACCGTTCGATCTGGTCGCGGTGCATCAGCATTGGCTGGCGGCGCGGGCCGCCGGGTCGCCCGTCCCGCTCGACGACCTGTCGATGGCATGGGGCGCGGCGAAGCATGGCCGGTTCGCACGGCCGATGGCCGATCCGCGCAGCGTCGCCTCGACCTTCGACTATGCCTATCATTTCGATGCCGGCCTCTACGCCGCGTTCCTGCGCCGCTATGCCGAGGCACGCGGCGTCGTCCGGGTCGAGGGCAAGGTCGCCGACGCCGCGCTAGCGGGGGACAGCGGCAACGTCGCGTCCGTCACGCTGCACGACGGGCGCACCCTCGCCGCCGATCTGTTCATCGACTGTTCGGGATTTCGCGGGCTGCTGATCGAAGGCGCGCTGGCGACCGGCTATGACGACTGGACCCACTGGCTGCCCTGCGACCGCGCGGTGGCGGTGCCGTGCGAAACCGGTGGCGACGGCCTGACGCCCTATACCCGGTCGACCGCGCGCGCGGCGGGCTGGCAATGGCGCATCCCGCTGCAGCATCGCACCGGAAATGGCTATGTCTATTGCAGCCGCCATCTGTCCGACGACGAAGCAGCGACCATGCTGTTGGCGAACCTCGATGGGAAGGCGCTGGCCGACCCGCGCTTCCTGCGCTTCACCACCGGACGGCGGCGGCGCTTCTGGAACCGCAACGTCGTCGCGATCGGCCTGTCGAGCGGGTTCATGGAACCGCTCGAATCGACCAGCATCCACCTGATCCAGACCGGCATCGCCAAGCTGCTCGCCTATTTCCCGACGCGCGATTTCGACCCGCTGCTGATCGACGAATATAATCGCGTCGCGATCACCGAATATGAACGCATCCGCGACTTCCTGATCCTGCATTACAAGCTGACCGCGCGCGACGATGCGCCGTTGTGGCGCGACTGCGCGGACATGGCGGTGCCCGATACGGTCGCGCTGAAGATCGCGCATTTCCGGCATGGCGGGCGTCTCGTCGCGCGTGACATGGATCTGTTCGGGCCGCCCAGCTGGCTGGCGGTGCATATCGGCCAGCTGAACGATCCGGTGTCGCTCGACCCGTTGCTCGACACCACCAACAGCGCCGGCTTCGTCGATCGTCTATCCGGTGCGATCGAGGCGATGGCGCGGTCGATGCCGATGCATGCGGCATTTCTGCAACAGATCGGCGCAACGACGCTTTAGTCCCAGATCGTTAATACAATCCTTTGCATTACCGCTTGCAAACGATTGCGGCAGGTATATGTAGCAGCCATAGGCCCCGTCAGGGAGGCCGTTCAGGAGGGTTGCCATGAAATTGCCGGTTCTGCTTGCGTGCTCGTCGCCGATTGCCCTGTTGGTCGCATCGCCGGCCATCGCCCAGGTCGGCGCGCCCCAGGCGCAGACGACCAGCGAAGCCCCCGGCGCGATCCCCGATCCGGCCGAGGCGACCGACGAAATCGTCGTCACTGCCAGCAGCGGCGAACGCTCGCGCTTCCGCAGCTCGATCTCGGTCACGCAGCTCAGCAACGACGCGATCACCAATTTCACGCCGCGTTCCGAAGCCGAAGTGCTGCGCAACATCCCCGGCCTGCAGCCCAGCGACACCGCCGGCCCGGGCGGTAACGCCAATATCGGCGTGCGCGGCATTCCGGTGTCGACCGGCGGTTCGGAATATGTGGCGTTGCAGGAAGACGGCCTGCCCACCGTCCTGTTCGGCGACATCAACTTCGGCAACAACGACTACTGGCTGCGCTTCGACCAGAATGTGCAGCGCGTCGAAGCGGTGCGCGGGGGTTCGGCCTCGACCTTCTCCAGCCAGGCGCCGGGCGCAGTCATCAACTATCTGAGCAAGACCGGCGACAAGGCCGGGGGCCAGGTCGCCTATTCGAACGGCATCGGTTTCCGCGAGCATCGCGTCGATTTCGACTATGGCGCGCCGATCAACAACACGCTGCGCTTCCATGTCGGCGGCTATGCCCGCAACGGCGGCGGCCTGACCAACGAACGCTTCAACATTCTGCGCGGCTATCAGATCAAGGCGAACATCACCAAGGATCTGCCCGACGGCCGCGGCTTCGTCCGCCTGTATTTCAAGCGGCTCGACGAACAGGCGCCGACCAACACCACCACCCCGTCGATCGCGACGCTGGACGGGAACAAGGTCACCGGCTTCGCCCCGCTGCCGACCTTCGACGGACGCGACGGCTCGTCCTATTCGATCTACAACCGCCGCTTCCAGTATCTCGACTATGACGGCGGCGGCCTGCGCAGCGCGGAGATCCAGGGCATCCATCCGCGCGTCACCGGTCTGGGCGCACAGTTCCACTACGACCTGACCGACAATCTGACGCTCGACAACGTCATCCGCTATCAGTGGATCAGCGGCAATTTCACGACCCAGTTCATCAACGTTACCAATCGGGTGAACACGGTCGCCGGCGTTTCCTGCGCCGCCGGCTCGGCGGGTGCGAACGGCGTGATCGGGTCGTGCGTCAACGGACAGGTCGTCGGCTCGGTCCGCTATGCCGCCGGTCCGAACCAGGGGCAGCTCTACACCGGGACCTACATCAACAATAATCCGAACATCAACACGTTGATGAAGAACATGAACAACTTCGCCAACAACCTCGCGTTGAACGGCAAGTTCGACCTGGGCGGTGGCAAGGCGACCTTCTCGACCGGCGTGTTCGTGATGAAGCAGAACATCGAGCAGGACTGGCACGTCAACCGCAACTTCGCCGAGATCAACGGCGAGAATGCGGCGCCGCTCGACCTGTTCTCGACGATCGGCACGCAGTTGACCGCTGCGGGTCAGGCCGGCTTCAACGACAATTGGGGCAGCTGCTGCGCCCGTCGCGTCGATCTCAGCTACACCGACGTCGCCCCGTTCCTGCAGGTCGGCTATGAAACCGGCGGTCTGAACCTCGACGCCTCGGTCCGCTACGACAATGTCAGCGGCAAGGGCACGGCACAGGGCGGCGTCGCCGGCCCGACCGTCCGCGCCAGCGACGCGCTGGGATCGGCGCTCCTCCCGTCGCTGGTCCTCAACCCGACGGTCGAGAATATCGATTACAGCGACAGCTATGTCAGCTGGTCGGTCGGTGCGCTCTACGCCTTCAGCGGCAATACCAGCGCTTTCGCCCGCGTCAGCCGCGGCGGCCGCTTCAACGCCGATCGCCGCGTCCTGTCGGGCAATTTCAACGCCGACGGCTCGCTCAACGCGCAGGGGCAGCAGACCTCGGTCAACTTCCTCAATCAGCAGGAAATCGGCCTGAAGCAGCGCGGCAGCGTGCTGGGCGATGCGTCCTACACCGTCGAAATCACCGGCTTCCGCTCGACGCTGACCGAAAACAACTACGACTTCACCCGCATCAACAATCCGGCCCCGAACAACGACCCGAACATTTCGAACGGCTATCGCTCGTTCGGCGTCGAGTTCTCGAGCCGCCTCAACTACGGCAACTTCCACCTCGCCGCCGATGCGACCTATTCGAATTCGAAGATCGTCAGCAGCGCGACGGCGGCCCTGGTCGGCAACCGCCCCGGCGGCCTGCCCGAATTCCTCTACGTCATCTCGCCCTCCTATGACGCAGGCGTGGTCGCGTTCGGCGTGAGCGTGAACGGACAGACCAGCACGCCCTCGGACGATTTCAACCTCTACACGATCAAGGGCTCGACCTTCGTCAACGGCTTCGTGACCGTGCGCCCGGTCGACCGGATCGAATTGGGGCTGAACGTCAACAACCTGTTCGACAAGCTCGGCTTCCGTGGCGGCGGCAACCTGAACCCGGTCCTGTCGTCGACCAGCGCCGTGTTCAACAACACCGCGCTCTATGGTCGGACCGTCACCGGCTCGATCCGCTACCGTTTCTAACCCCCTCCCAAGCCTGACGGGCGGCACGGCTTCGGCCGGGCCGCCCTTTTTTTGTGCGCGGCGTGTGGCGGCCTCCATGCCGCAAACGTCATCCCAGCGCAGGCTGGGATCTCTCAATGACAGCACGGAGCAGGAGCCGCGCGAGGCCCCCGCCTGCGCTGGGGCGACGCATTTGGCAAAAGGCCCATAACCGCACACAAAAAAAGGGCGCCGCCGGACCCAACCGGCGACGCCCCACGGCATCCAAAGCCGGACGACCTCACATCGTCCAGCGCGCCTTGTCCCCGTCGAGCACCAGCCGGAACCACGGCGCCGCCGTCCCCCCGAAATGCTTGCGCCGCGTCGCGCCATCGGCCGGCTCCACGCCGTTCAGCCCCACCGAATCGGCAAAGCTGATCACGTCCAGCTCGCCCGTCACCCACCAGCAATAGGCCTGATAGGGTTCGGCCGCCGGATTGCCCGCGACCAGCCCCGACCCGTTGAGCGGCACCCACGGCCCGGCCATGCTGTCCGCGACCGCGCCGTACAGCCCGGTCGGCGCCCCGGCCCCGTCGACGAACCGCTTCGCCTGTGTCGACCAGAACAGATAATAGCGTCCGTCGACCAGCACGATATGTGGCCGTTCCAGCTCGCTATTGACCCCGATCGATTCGAGCAGCGGCGCCGCCAGCCGCCACGGCTGATCGGGCGCGTCGCGCCGCGCGACGCCGATCACCCCGTCATGCACGTCGTCGACCCATCCGGCCGATCCGACGAACAACAGATATTCGGCGCCGTCGGCGGGATCGCGGAAATAGCCCGGATCGCGAAATCCCTTGATCCGGCCATCGACCGCCTCCGCCTGATCGGCGCGCAGATAGGTCGCGCCATCGGCGGCGATCGATTCGACCGGCACCGACCAGTCGCCGACCCGGCCATCGGCAAAGCGCCCGACCGACTCGAACAATCGCTGTTCGAACGTCCGCGCCTGCCCCCGCCGCCCCGATGCGGTGAAATACAGGGTCAGCGTCTCGCCATCCTCGGCCAGCACTGCCGATCCCGACCATTCGCGGCTGCCGGGCGTGAACCCGTCGGGAAACGCATCGCCATGGTCGCGCCAGCCATCGGCACCATGGCTGGTCAGCCGGATGCGCGCCGCATCGTGCCGGTCGTCGGGATCGGCGAATTGCGGCGTTAGGAGGAAGAACCACCAGCTGCGATCGTCGACGAACGCGGTGCGGCCATCGGCATAGGCGATCTGCCACATGTCCCAGACGTCGTGCCCCGGCACCACCGGCGCCAGTTCGTCGAGCGAGAATAGCGGCAGCGCCAGTTCGGGCTGATCGGCGGCCTGCCGCACGGCATCGATGCTCCAATGGGTCGGCAGCGGCTGATCGGCGGCGGAACGGCGGGCGGGCATGGTCATGGGTAGTGCTCTCGACAGGAAAGGGTTCAGGCGGCGGTGAGGGCGAACAGCGCGACGCTCTCCGCCTTCATCGCCGGGATCGGCAGGCCGGCAGCGGCAATCCAGTCGCCGTCGAGCACCACGCCCGCGCCGCGCATCCCGGCAAAGACGGGCGCATCGGGCAACGGGTGACCGGGCACGGTGGCAAGATCGAGCAGACGCACCCGCACCCGCCCCGTGCCGGCCAAGGGCGGGACGGGCAGCGGCAACGGGTGGCGCACCGTCATGGGCTGCACCTGCGTCACGCTCAGCAACAGATCGCCCGGCGCTCCGTGCATCTGCCACAGCAGCCTGTCGCCACCCTCGCCCATCCACAGCCGGCCATGATGCAGCCGGTCGCGCAACGCCTTGTACCGCTCGATCGCCGCCGACAGCGTCACCGCATCGGCGGGCGCGATCGCCGCCGGGTCCAGCTCGACCCCGAAATGGCCGGGCAGCGCCACCGCGGCGCGGAACGCCATGCTCTGGCTGCGCCCGGTTGAATGCGCCGGGCTGGCGCCGACATGCGATCCCATCATCTCGGGCGGCAGGAAATGCAGGAAGCCGCGCTGCATCGCGACCCGGCTGACCGCGTCGATGCAATCGCTGGTCCACATGCGATGCGTCCGCGTGGCGATGCCGGCATCGCTGCGCCCGCCGCCGCCGGCGCACGCTTCGATCTCGACCGCCGGATGCGCCGCGCGCAGTCGGTCGATCAGCGCATAGGCACCCAGCGTTTGCGCATGATAGCCCGCCCGCCCCCGCGCATCGCCCGCGGGCGCCAGATCGCGGTTATGATCCCATTTCAGATAGGCGATCGGCAGGTCGCGCAGCAGCGCGTCGATCGCATCGAACAGATATGACCGAACCTCCGCCCGCCCCAGATCGAGCACCAGCTGGTTGCGCGAGGTCAGTTTGGGTACCCCGTCCAGCTGCAACGCCCAATCGGGATGCGCCCGCGCCAGATCGCTGTCGGGATTGACCATTTCGGGTTCGACCCACAGCCCGAACTCCATGCCGAGGCCGACGACATGCTCGGCCAACGGCTTCAACCCGCGCGGATATTTCACCGGATCGGCGACCCAGTCGCCCAGCGCGGCCGTATCGTCGCCGCGCCCCTTGAACCAGCCATCGTCGAGCACGAACCGCTCGACCCCCAGCCCCGCCGACCGATCGGCCAGCGCCATCAGCGCCGCCTCGTCATGGTCGAAATAAAACCCTTCCCAGCTATTCACATGCACCGGGCGCGGACGCATCGCTCCGCCCCATGGTGCGCGCGCCCGGACGGCGGCATGGAATGCCTGCACCGCGCCGTTCAGCCCGGCGGTCGAACAGGTCGCCAGCATCTCCGGCGTCGCATAGGTCTCGCCCGGCGCCAGCCGGATCTCGCCCGGGGCCAGCGCCTCGCCCATCTGCAGGATCCAGAAACCGTCGTCGTCGCGCTCGATCGACAGGCGGTGATTGCCCGACCATGCCAGTTGCGCGCCATGCACCCGGCCATGGTGCCAGCCCGCATCCGGCCCGACCACGAACAGCCCCGGCGGTCCGGCATGGCCGGTCATCCCGCGCCGGTTCTCGCGGACCCAGCCATGTGCCGGCATCGCTTCGTCATGGACCACGAACTCGGCATTGTGCCGCCCGGTGAAGCTGCGGATCGTGGCGCTGTCACCCGGCAGCGGCAGCGTCCCCGCCGCCAGCCATTCGATGTCGAGCACCTCGTCGCCGTCATTGGTGACGCTCGCCGACAGGGTCAGCATGTCGCCCGCCATCGCGATGCGCTGCACCACGGTCACCCGCGCGGTCCGGTCGGTGAGCGTAACGGTGACGCGGTCCGCCTCCTCGGCGATGGCGACATCGTCGAACCATTGCGCAAACGCCTGCCCCCCGCGATGCGCACGCAGCGCCGCAGGCCCGAACCAGCCGGTGCCATAGCTCGGCACCAGCGCCAGCGGCTGGTCGCGATCGAGCGAGAAGGACGCCTGCGGCCGGGTGTCGGCGAGCACCGGCAGCGTGTCGGCATCGACCCGCGGCCCCCACCATCGCCACAGCGGCGCGGCATCGGGCCGCGCTTCGAGGATCAGGCTCGACGCGTCCCCGTGCAGTGCGATGGTCACGCCGCCGCCTTGTGCGTCGCGCCGACCGGCAGCCCTTGCGCATTGCGCTCGCGCACCGTCCATACCGCAGCGGCGGCGGCGAACATCAACACCCCGCACAGCGTCAGCACGTTGCGCGGATCGCTGCCCAGCAGGCT
This sequence comes from Sphingomonas lacusdianchii, assembly GCF_022664395.1. Lineage (GTDB taxonomy): Bacteria > Pseudomonadota > Alphaproteobacteria > Sphingomonadales > Sphingomonadaceae > Sphingomonas > Sphingomonas lacusdianchii. The sequence goes on from NZ_JAKRET010000006.1 coordinate 264,103, forward strand.
GTCGTAGAACAGCCACATCGTTCCCGAAAAGATCAGCATCGGGATCACGATCATCATGTTGAAGATGCCCATATAGACCCCGGTCCGCTCGGGCGGGATCGATCCGGCGAGGATCACATAGGGATTGCCCATGATGCTGGCCCAGCCGATGCCGATGCCGATCGCGGGCAGGAACAACATCCATTTCTGGGTGACATGCGGCAGCCAGACCATGCCGATCCCGGCAAGGATCAGGCAGATGGCGTGCAGCCCGGCCGCGCCCATCCGCTTGGCCAGCGGCACCATCGCGAACGCCGCGAGGAACGCGACGCCGTTATAGAATGCCGCCATCTCGCCATTGGTCAGCACCGCCGAATGGAAGCCCGTCGATGTTGCCTCGGCCGTGCCATAGACCGACCGGCCGATCGAATAGATGACATATGCCCAATAGGCGGCCATCGCATACCATTGGAACAGGCTCATCAGCGCCAGCTTGCGCATCGCCAGCGGCATGTCGCGGATCGCCGATCCGATCTCCTTCAGCATCGCAGCGAACCCCTTCGGCTCGGCGGCGATGCGGGCGCGTTCTTCCGGCGCCAGCGGCAATTCGGGTACGCGCCAGATCGACCACAGGATCGTCGAGAAGCTCAGCACCGCCCCGACCATGAACGCGATCCGCGCGGTATAGGGGATGTTGTGGGCGTCGACCCAGTCCTGGTTCATCCCCGCCCACACCAGCAGCGACGGGGTCAGGAACGCCAGCATCTGCGCCGCGCCGGTGAAGGCGCTTTGCGTCAGGAACCCGACCTGATGCTGATTTTCGTTCAGCCGGTCGCTGACATAGGCGCGATACGGCTCCATCGTGATGTTGTTGCCGGCATCGAGGATCCACAACAGCGACACCGCCATCAACAGCGACGAACTCAGCGGCATGAAGAACAGCCCCAGCGCGCACAGCACCGCGCCGAGCAGGAAGTACGGCGTCCGCCGCCCCCAGCGGCTGTCGGTCCGGTCGCTCAGCGCACCGATCAGCGGCTGTACCAGCAGGCCGGTCATCGGCCCGGCCAGTTGCAGCATCGGGATCGTCGCCTCCGACGCGCCCAGATAGCTGTAGATCGGCGCCATATTCCCCTGCTGCAACCCGAACGAGAATTGCAGGCCAAGGAAGCCCAGATTCATCTCGAGGATGCGGGGGAGCGACAAATGGGGTTTGGAAGCGGGTACGCGCATCGGACATCCTCATGGCTGACGCCCGTCTTCGCGAGCCTGGCCACCCGCTATATCAGCTTCGCCGGCGCTGACAACAATCGATTGCGGAAGCGCCGACAAATGCCGTTACGTGGCACCTTCGTCACCTTCCACGCCCGACAGGAACGCCGCGACATTCGTCCCCAGCGCCTCGACGGCATAGCCGCCCTCCATGACGATCGCCGCCGGCAGCCCCGCCGCACCGATCATCCGCCCCATTTCGGCGAAGTCCCCGGTCTCCAGCGCGAAACCGGCAATCGGATCATGGGCATAGGTGTCGGCGCCGAACGACACGACCAGCGTCCTCGCGCCCCAGTCGGCGATCGCCGCCAGCGCCTGCGCCAGTGCCGGCCGATATGCCGCCCAATCGGTCCCCCGCGGCAACGGCAGGTTGAGCGTAGCGCCCGTCCCCGCTCCCTCACCCCGCTCGTCGCCATGCCCCCAGTAAAAGGGATAGTCGGTGCGCGGATCGGCATGGATCGATGCGAAGAACACGCTGCCATCGCTGAGGAAAATGTCCTGCGTGCCATTGCCGTGATGATAGTCGACATCCAGCACCGCCACCGGCCCCAGCCCCCTGGCCGTTGCCCGCCGCGCCGCGATCGCGGCGTTGTTCAGGAAGCAATAGCCACCCAGATAATCGGCGCCCGCATGATGCCCCGGCGGCCGGCACAGCGCGAAACTGTTCCGCGCGCCCTCCACCAGCGCCTCGACGGCGCTCACGGCACATTGCGCCCCCCAATAGGCCGCGTCCCAACTGCCTGCCGTGATCGGCGTCGACGCATCCATGCTGAACGCGCCCAGCCGCGCGTCGATACGCGTGAGGTCTAGCGCCCGCCGATGCCGCACCGGAAAGGCATAGCCGATCGCCTCGCCCTCGCGCCCTTCCCGAACCCAGTCGTCCCACGCGGTCCGCAGGAACGCCAGATAGCGCGCATCATGGACCGCCGCGATCGGCTCCGCTCCATGGTCGCGCGGCGCTTCCCATCGTCCCAGCGCATCCGCTATCGACCGCGCGCGCCCCGGCGTCTCGGCATGGACCGCCCAACCGCCATTGTGAAACTCCCGCCCGGGCGCATGGGCGAGCTGGCGATCGTCGAAGAAGCATCTCATCCCACCTTGTTCCGCAACATGGGAAGATGGGCAAGGAAATTGGCGATCTCGCGCCGCCGGTTGGCCTCGACCGCCAGTTCGTCGCCGACGCCCAGCTTACACCGCGTCGGGCCATGGTCCGGATTGGCATGCAGCCGTTCGAGCAGGTCCGCCTGATCGGCGACGTCGCCCGCGTCCGCCGCCAGCCCTTGCGCAACCAGTTCCTCCGCCTGCGCCCGCAGCGCCACCGCAATCTCTTCCAGCGACAATTCGGGATGATATTGCACGCCCCAGAACACGCCACCGGCAAAACGTATCTCCGCCGCCTGCACGCCCGTGACGGAATTTCCCGCTAACAGAACAGCATCCGGCGGCAGGACTTCAACCTCATCGCCATGAATCGCCCCCGCCTCCCAGACCCTGCCCCGTCCGGCCAGCAGCGGATGGTGCCGCCCGGCCTCGGTCGCGAGGATGCTACGGGCGACGCCTGCCTCCATGCGCTGCGGCATCCGTCGAACCTTCCCGCCCGCCGCCGCGACCGCGATCTGCAGCCCGGCGCACGACCCGAACGACGGTACGCCCGACCCGAACACCGCGCGCATGAACGCCAATTGTCGCGCGACTTCGGGCGTCTCGTCATAGACATGCATCGGCGAGCCGGTCAGGAACACGCCTTCGAATGTCCGAAGGTCGTCTGCCGAGAAGATGGGCGCGTCGTCATCGGCGGGCGCGACGATGGTCACATCGGCCTCCGGCGCCATTTGCCGAAGCGTGGCCGCATAGGTTTCGCCTGCGCTTTTCCCCGTCCTGCGTCGACGCGCCTCGCGCTCGTCCGGTAATTCGCTCTGCGCGATAAGATATTGGGGCAAATGGCATCCTTTGGCGACTTATCCGCGGCTGAACGCGCGCACGACCGGATCGTCGCATTGCGCAGAAGCGGGCCGCCGATATGTGCGGCCGACCGGCTTACCTTGATCTGGAGGTTGCATGATGGTTTCTACGATCCATGACGCCGCAGCCGCCATTGCTTCCCTACCGCCGATGGCATCCCCGTCTGGTCGATGCCGCGCTGGCACTGCACGACAATCGTCTGAGCGAGGCCGAGCCGCTGCTGCGCCAGCATCTGAAAGCCGACCCGTTCGACGCGCGCGCCATCCGGATGCTGGCCGAACTCGCCGGTCGGATCGGGCGCTACAAGGATGCGGAGACGCTGTTGCGGCGGGCGCTGGAATTGTCGCCGACCTTTCATGCGGCGCGGGCCAATCTCGCGATCGTGCTGTACCGTCTCAATCGCCCGATGGACGCGATCAGCGAACTCGATCTGCTGCTCGAGGAGGAACCCGATCATGTCGGCCACGCCAATCTGAAGGCGGCGGCGCTCGGGCGGATCGGCGGGTTCGAAGAGGCGATCACGCTGTACGAAACCGTGCTGCGCGATGCGCCGCAGCAGCCGCGCGTGTGGATGAGCTATGGCCATATGCTCAAGACCGTCGGGCGGCAGGCAGACGGTGTCGCCGCCTATCGCCGCGCGGTCGCGATCACGCCGTGGTTGGGGGAGGCATGGTGGAGCCTCGCGAACCTCAAGACCGTCGCGTTCGACGACGCCGATATCGCGGCGATGACCGACGCGCTGGCCCGCGACGATGTCAGCGTGGAGGATCGCTTCCACCTCGATTTCGCGCTCGGCAAGGCATTCGAGGACCGCCGCCAGGCCGAAGCGGCATTCGCGCATTATGACGCGGGCAACCGGCTACGGCGCACCCGCATCGTCTATGACGCCGATGAGACGGAGCGCTTCGTCGACGACAGCATCGCGACCTTCGACGCCGCCCTGATCGCGGCGTGCGCGCGGATGGGATCGATGGCCTCGGATCCGATCTTCATCCTCGGCATGCCTCGCGCCGGATCGACGCTGATCGAACAGATATTGTCGAGCCATCCTTTGGTGGAGGGAACGTCCGAACTCCCCGACGTGCCCGCCCTTGCCCGGAGCGTCGCCGAGTATCCAAGCGGGTTGTCGGCGCTGGATGGCGAGCGGTTGCGCGCGATGGGCGACGACTATCTGCGCCGTGCTGCGGTGCAACGTCGCTCCGACCGGCCCTTCTTCATCGACAAACTGCCCAACAACTGGGCGCATCTGCCACTGATCCTGCTGATGCTCCCCAATGCGCGTGTCATCGATGCCCGTCGCCATCCGCTTGGTTGCTGCTTCTCCAACTACAAACAGCATTTCGCGCGCGGTCAGGCCTTCAGCTACGACCTCGTCGACATGGGGCGTTACTACCGCGACTATGTGCGGTTGATGGCGCATGTCGACCGGGTCGCTCCCGGACGCGTCCACCGCGTTTTTTACGAGCAAATGGTGGACGATACCGAGGGAGAGGTGCGACGCCTGCTCGCGGCCTGCGGTCTGGACTGGGACCCCGCCTGTCTCGCCTTTCACGAAACGCGCCGCGCCGTCCGCACCGCCAGTTCCGAACAGGTGCGCCGGCCGATCTATCGTGACGGGACCGAGGCGTGGAAGCCGTTCGATCGCTGGCTGGAGCCGCTGCGCAACAGCCTCGGCCCGGTGCTGACCACCTACCCGGCGATACCGCCGTTCGACTGAGCGGAACGCGCGAGCGTGGTAAAACTGTCACGCTGCACCTGCGAAATGATGGTGGCAAATGGCGTGATATTGACGTCCGGAAGCCGCTTGGTAGCGTTGCGTAACTTTATGTTACAACGGGGGCTTTGATGCGGTCGATCTGTCGTGGAACGCTTGCAACGGCTTTGCTTGTTTCGTCAGCGCTGACGTCCGCAGCGGCCCTTGCCCAGTCGTCCGACAGCCCGGCCTCGACACCGACCGCAGACGCGGCAGCTGGCGAACCAGAGCAGGATGAGATCATCGTCACCGCGCAGAAGCGCGACGAAAGCATCCAGACGGTACCGCTCAGCATCCAGGCGATCGGAACGCGCCGGCTCGATCAGCTGAACGTCACCAGCTTCGCCGATTATTCGCAACTGCTTCCCTCGGTCGCGTTCCAGAGTTCGCAGCCGGGGGTCACCACCGTCTATATGCGCGGTGTCGCCAGTGGCGGCGACGGCAACCATTCGGGCTCGCTCCCTTCCGTCGGTGTCTATCTCGACGAACAGCCGGTGACGACGATCGGCGGCACCCCCGACATCCATATCTACGACGTCGCGCGTATCGAGAGCCTCGCCGGACCGCAGGGGACGTTGTACGGCGCGTCGTCCGAAGCCGGTACGATCCGCATCATCACCAACAAGCCCGATACCAGCGGTTTCTACGGCCGGATCGATGGCGAGGCGAACACCGTGAAATCGGGCGGTCAGGGCGGCCGGCTGGAGGGGATGCTCAACATTCCCCTGTCACAGCGTGCGGCCCTGCGCGTGGTCGGCTTCTATCAGCATGACGCGGGCTTCATCGACAACGTCCCCGGCACGCGCAGCTTCACCGGCGACATCACCGTCGACAATGCCGAGTTCGTCGAGAAGAACTATAATGACGCCGACATCTGGGGCGGTCGCGCGGCGCTGAAGATCGATCTCGACGATAGCTGGACGGTAACGCCGACCATTCTCTATCAGGAACAGCGCAATCACGGCAGCTTCGGCTATGATCCGAAGGTCGGCGATCTTCAGGTCCAGCATTTCTTCCCGGAATATCGCCGCGACCGTTTTGCGCAGGCGGCACTGACGATCGAAGGCAAGCTGGGCAATTGGGACCTGACCTATGCCGGCGCCTATTTCGATCGGCGCGCGCTGCAGTCGTCGGACTATACCGATTATGCCGAAGCCTATGACTCGCTCTACGCGTCGGTAGGCGGCATCGCCGGCTATTTCTACTTCCTCAACAATGCCGGGCAGCAGATCGATTCACGTCAGCGGATTATCGGCACCGATCACTTCAGGAAGATGAGCCAAGAGCTTCGCATCGCATCGCCGCAGGACGAACGGCTCCGGCTGGTGGCGGGTGCCTTCTACCAACGGCAGAGCAACCGCATCGGGCAGGACTATCGCGTTGCCGGTCTTGCCGACAATCTTTCGGTGAATGGTCGTCCCGGCACGCTGTGGCTGACCGAGCAATATCGCGTCGACAAGGATTATGCCGTTTTCGGCGAAGCCAGCTACGACCTGTTGCCGAAGCTGACACTGACCGCCGGTGCGCGCGCCTATATCTTCGACAATTCGCTGATCGGCTTCTTCGGCTTCGGTCGCGACCTCGACGGCCCGCCCTATAATGCGGCGGGGAGTTCGCGGACGGGCGTCGCCGGATGCTATACGACGACCGGCGCGCTGTTGCGCGACAATCCCGGTGGAACATTGTTCCCCGCCGCCGTCAGCGGCAGCCCGTGTACGAACCTAGCGCAGTTCGACGGCCGTTCACTGTCGCCGCGAAGCGTCGATGGACAGGGTGTCACCTATCGTCTCAACCTGAGTTGGAAGCCGGCCGACGGGCTGTTATTCTATGGTACCTGGTCGAAAGGCTTCCGACCCGGCGGCATCAATCGTCGCGCGACCGTCGCGCCCTATGCGCCCGACTTCCTGACCAATTATGAGGCAGGGTGGAAGACGACGTTGCTCGACGGCCGGCTGCGCTGGAATGGTGCGGTCTATCAACAGAATTGGGACGCGTTCCAATTCTCGTTCCTCGGCGCCAACAGCTTTACCGAAATCCATAACGGTCCCGACGCCCGTATCCGCGGCATCGAAAGCGATATCAGCGCCTATCTTGGCGGACTGGCACTGACTGCCGCGGGGTCGTACACCGATGCGAAGACGAAGCGGAACCTCTGCGCGATTGACGATCCGACCTTCACCTGCGCCGGTGACGGTAATTTCATCGCCGCGCCGACCGGCACCCGGTTGCCGATCACGCCGCGTTTCAAGATCAGCGGGAATGCGCGCTACACGGTCCCGGTCGGTAGTGCCAAAAGCTATGTGCAGGCGCTGGTGACGCATCAAAGTTCGGCGTCGTCCGACATCCGCACCGCCGTCGTCGAAACCGGAACCGGCGATATCGTCAATCCGGCAGCGCTTACCGGGCGGCTGGCCGCGTTCACGACCGCCAATTTCTCGGTCGGGCTCGATCTCCGGACATATACGTTCGAATTCTATCTGCAGAACGCCTTTGACGAACGCGCGCAATTGTCGCGCTTTCAGCAATGCGGCAGTTGCTACCAGCGGCCTTACATCGTGACGAACACCCCCCGGACGATCGGCATCCGCGCCGGCGCCCGCTTCTGACCGCTTTCGAAGGAACGTTGATGCGTAGTCTGGCCTGTCTTTCGCTGGCGCTTGCCTTGGTCGCGGCGCCGGCCGGGGCGAAAACGGTGGTGGTCACCGCGGCGCATATGGTCGACGTCCTTTCGGGAAAGCGCGTCGACGATCCGCAGGTGACGATCGTCGACGGTCGCATCCGCACCGTCGGCCGCCGCGGCGATCCGGTTCCGGCGGGGGCGGAGCGGATCGATCTCGGTGCGCGCACCTTGCTGCCCGGCCTGATCGACATGCACGTCCATCTGACCAGCGACCCGACCCTCAGCGGGTACAAGGTGCTGGAATTCACCGACAGCTACTGGACGGTCGTCGGGGTCGCCAACGCCCGCCGGACCCTCAATGCCGGGTTCACCACCGTGCGCAATGTCGGATCGAGCGACTATGCCGATGTCGGGTTGAAACAGGGGATCGAGCGCGGCGAGATACCCGGACCCCGCATCGTGCCCGCAACCTACGCCCTCGGCGTGACCGGTGGTCATTGCGACGCGACCGAGTTCCCGCCATCGGTCAGCGTCCCGCAGCCGCAGATCGCGAATTCGCCCGACGGCTTCCGCGCGGCCGTACGGACCGTCCGCAAATATGGCGCCGAAGTCATCAAGGTGTGCATGACCGGTGGCGTGCTGTCGAAGACCGACTCGGTCGGCGCGCAACAACTGAGCTATAACGAGATCAAGGCGATCGTCGACGAAGCGCATATGCTGGGCATGCGCGTCGCGATCCACGCACATGGTACCGAGGGTATCAATACCGGCCTGCGCGCTGGCGTCGACACGGTCGAGCATGCCAGCCTCGCCGACGCGACCTCGTTCAAGCTCGCCAAGGACCATGGCGCGTGGTTCGTCATGGATATTTACGACGACGACTATATCCTCGCCGAAGGGGCCAAGAACGGCGTCTTTGCCGAAAGCCTTGAAAAGGAACGCCAGATCGGTCGCAAGCAACGCGAAACCTTCCGCGCTGCACATGCTGCGGGTGTGAAGATGCTGTTCGGGACCGACGCGGGCGTCTACCCCAATGGCAACAACGCGCTCCAATTCGCCAAGATGGTCGAATGGGGCATGACCCCGATGGAAGCGATCCAATCGTCTACCAGTAGCGCTGCGCAGGCCCTCGACCGCACCACCGACGTCGGCGCTATCGCAGTGGGTCGGTACGGCGATCTGATCGCCGTGGATGGCGATCCCCTGACCGACGTGCGGACCCTCGAGCATGTCGCGTTCGTGATGAAGGGTGGCGATGTCGTCGTTCGGCCGGGCGAACTGAGCTGCCCCCTTCTGAGTGGTCCATCGACTATGACAGTCTGGATCAAGGAAGGGACGACGAATGCCAGCGAAGAAGCACAAGCCGGAGGAGATCATCGGCAAGCTGCGTGAGGTGGAGATCATG
>NZ_JAKRET010000060.1 GCF_022664395.1 Sphingomonas lacusdianchii
ATCGGACGGTCGGAAATCTGGCGTTCGCTTCGCACCGATAGTTTCAAGGAAGCTGTTCGGAGGTGGCACGTGGTTGCTGCCGAGATTGAGGCATGCTTCGAGTCAGCGCGCTCGGTTGCGGCGAGCAATCCTGAATCGGTTTTGCCTACCGTCGCGACCGCACGGGCGATCATCTCGATCAAGCAGGACGACAGCGTTCTCGCAGAGGTCGGTCCGGAAGCACGAGTTACGACGCTCAGCGATGTCTACCGTCTTTACCTCAACGACCCACGTCACTTGCGCGGTCAACGCACGACTGAAGCCTATCTGACGACCCAGCGATGGGTCGAGGAATTCTTCGGAGCCGACATCCCGATAACCTCGATCACTCGCGAGCGTTGTCGCGAGTTCGTTAGCTTCCTTCTGAAGGTGCCGAGGCATGCTCACAAACGCTTCCCCGGCCTATCCCTCACTCAGATTGTGGATGCGACCAAAGGTGATCCTGCCATCGAGCGAATCAACGCTGCGCACGTCAATGGCTATCTCAACAAGTTTGCTGGAGCGATGAATTGGGCCGAGCAAGAGGGGCTGATCTCCCGCAATCCGGCCAAAGGACTTCGGATACCCGATCCCGTTCGCAGGCGAGACAAGCGACGACCATTTTCCACGGCACAGCTTCAGCGAATTTTCTCAGCCCCGATCTTCACCGGATGCGAGGATGACGAGCAGGGATATGCACGCTCCGGCCCAAACCATCCGAGACGCGCACGATTTTGGATACCCTTGATCGCACTGACATCGGGAATGCGGTTAAACGAGATTTGCCAACTCGACACCGCTGATGTGCTGCTCCGCGATGGCGTGCCCTGTCTAAATGTTCGGGAGGGTGTCGGTGGAGAGAACGACTCCAAGCGACTGAAAACCGCAGCGAGCGAGCGAATCATACCCATACATCGAACGCTGCGCGATGCTGGCTTCCTCGACTATGTGGATGCGCGCAGAAGAGCCGGAGACGCCAAGTTGTTCCCCGAGCTTCGTGCTGGATCAACGGGCTATCGCTCGAAGCCATTCTCGCAGTGGTTCTCCCGCTTCCTCATAGGGCGCGATGCGACTGCTCCGCTGACATGCTTCCACAGCTTCCGGCATTGTTTCCGGGACGCGCTACGGGCCAGCGGGGTCAGCCGAGAACTATCGCTGGCGCTGGGCGGTTGGGCACAACCGGGAGCAGCCTCCGAAATCGCCGACATCTATGGAACAGGCTTCCCACCGCGCATGCTGGAAGCAGCTATGGACAAAATCACGTTCGCAGAGCTTGATCTCAGTCACCTTCTCCCGGCGAATGGCTCAAGACCCGCTAATCGTAACGAGCTATGAGGCTGCCTCCGGCACAACGAGTGGGATCAGGTGCGCGCATTCGAACCGACGCAAAACGTCGATGACCCCCTTCTTCAAACCAGCATCCTCCCCCAAGCGATTTGCTATCGAACTTAAAAAACAGGCTCGTTCCGAACGCATTTGGGCGAACTTGCGACCTATCGCCTCCGCATGCAGGTCGGAAGATGGCACGTTTGTCGGGAAGACGTGCGTAGGAAGCTTTTCTCGCTTGCGATTATCCGACGCGTCTAATTCCGCGAGCCGCTGCTGAAGGCGTGCGGAAAACGCATCGAAGGACGCTCGCTTCTCTTCAGTATCGAGGTAAGCCTCCGTGCGGCGATCACGTTCCACCGCCTCGATAGCCTTCTCAATCATCAACTTCTCGAAGTGGAAAGCGAGACGCGCGGGTTCGAGCGCGCGTTGAACCGCCACCGACTGAGACGAGTGCTCGGCGACTTCGGACAGCGCCTTCGCCATCAATGAGCCCGTCTCAGCCAAACGTAGAAAGCCCGACCGTGGGGCTGGTGCTACAGTTTCGAGAACAGGGCGCTTGCCTTTCGCCAATGCCATCCTGACGCTGGAGGTGGCATTGTGTGGTTGATACAGTGCTGTCTTGGCTGGAATCCGTAGCGTGGTGTAGCCAAGGCTTTCGAAGTAAACGTCACGCCGCGCATCGTTGGCTTTGGCTTCGTCTGAAGAATGCCAAGCTGCTCCGTCAATTTCAACGACCAACCAGTGATTGATCATGAAGTCGGCTCGGTAGTGACCTTGCTCAACTTGCAAATCGAGCCGCAGCGCGTCCGAGAACAGAGCGCCATGCTTGGGCCTCAGGTCGAAGCCATCGATCATTGCATTTATAAAGGCGACCTCCGCAGGAGACTCAGTATTGGCATGAAAATTAGCGCGCCAATTTGTATCGGATTCGCTGGCAAAGACATGACGAGGCTTGGGATTAGCGCGCTCGGGTGCTCGCACTTTTTCAGGCAAAAAGTGATAGACGATGATCGCGGCAATCAGCACCACTATGATGGTCAGGGTAGACATTGCCGTTTCTTCTCCGACATCAACGCCATAAATCTGCTGGAAGTTTTGTCTC
>NZ_JAKRET010000061.1 GCF_022664395.1 Sphingomonas lacusdianchii
CCGCTGACGCGGCGGGGTGATTTCGGCTCGGGGCAGCGTTGCTTCGTCGGTCACGATGCTTCGGCATCGCTCCCTCCTTGCGCCTCGCCCCGAACCAAAATCACCTCCGTGCCGGTGATCCAACCTGGTCGGAAACCGCTCTAGCGCAATGGCTACTCACGACGAACGGGTCAGGTTCATCTCATCAAGCGCTAATCATATTCCCGGGCGGGCGCAGGCTGGGATCCAGGGCCACGTGCGCAAGCCTTTGTTCTGCTCGGCTTGAAACCCCGCCTGCGTGAGACCGCTGCGGAAGTCGCTCGATCACTTGGAAACTGCTGTACCCCGGCGAAGGCCGGGGTCCAGTTGGGAAGGCTTTTTCGCACCCTTTCGACGTCCCCCAACTGGGCCCGGCCTTCGCCGGGGTACAGAAGGGTCTTTCGCAGAGGCTCGCCTGCGCGCGGGTACGGCGAAGTCGCGACTGCGCGTGGCCCCTTCCAGCGGTGTCGCGCAGGCGATGTTCGCGATTACCCCAGCGTCTTCAGCAATTCCTCCCACCAGATGACCCCCGGATCGATCGTCGCCACCGGCACCCGTTCGTTCAGCCCGTGCGCGAAAATCTCGCCGGGCTTCATGAACACGCCGCCGACGCCGAAGCTCGGTATCCCCTTCGCGCGGAAATGCATCGAATCGGTCGCGCCCGCTTCCTGCATCGGCAGGACCGGCGTGCCCGGCGCGCGTTTGGCGACGACGGCCTTCACCGCGCCGACCACCTTCGGGTCGAGCGGTGAGGCGCCGGCCTCGATCGTGCCATTGTCCCGGAACGTCACCTGCACCGTCGGATCGGCGACCAGTTCGACCAGCTTCTTCTCGATTTCCGCGCGGGGCGTGCCGGGGAAGATGCGGCAGTTGATGTTCGCCATCGCGCGCTGCGGCAGGGCGTTGGGCGCATGGCCGCCGTTGAACATCGTCGGCACGCAGGTCGTGCGCACCTGCCCGACATAGCGTTTGTCGGCGGACAGGATGTCGGCGGCGGCGGTGTCGGCGGGGTTGGCGGCGAACGCCTTCATTGCCGCGCCCAGTTCGCCCGGCGTCGCGGCGGCGGTGCCGGCGAGCGACGCCTTGGTGATCTCGTTCTGCTGCGGCGGGAAGCGGTAATTGGCGATCCGCACCACCGCATTCGCCAGCACCGCGATCGCGTTGCGCGGCCCCGGTCGGCTCGAATGGCCGCCGGGATCGGTGACGGTCAGGTGCCAGTCGCCATAGACCTTCTCCGCCGCCTGCAGGCCATAGGCGATCGGCTTGCCATCCTCGCCCAGCGCCCCGCCACCGGCGTCGGCGTTCAGCACCAGGCCCGCATTGGCGAACGCATTGGCCGCTGCCTGCGTCGTCTTCATCTCGGTCTCTTCGTCGCCGGTCAACAACAGCACGAGGTCGCGTTTCGGCACCCATTTCTCGCGCTTCAGCTTCATCAGCGTCGCGACGACCAGCGACACATTCGCCTTGTTGTCCAGACTGCCACGCCCGAACACATAGCCGTCCTCGACCACCGGGGTGAACGGATTGCGGGTCCAGTCCTTCGCGTCGGCGGCGACGACGTCCATATGCCCCAGCACCACCGTCGGCTTGGCCTTGCGGTCGCGCCCGGCGATGCGCGCGGTCAGATAGCCGGTCTCACCGATCGGCACGAACGTCACGTCGCTATCGGCAAAGCCCGCCGATACCAGCTGCTGCTTCAGATAGGCGGCATAGGCCGGCACCTGCCCCTCGCCCTCCACCGTCTTGAACGCGATGCCGCGCGTCAGCAGGCTCAGCGCTTCCTTGCCGGTCGCGGAGGTCGGCGCGTCCTGCGCGATCGCGGCGGCTGGGAACAGGGCGGACGCGGCAAGGACGGCGAACAGAGGACGCATGGACTTCTCCGACTGGGACGAAGCAATTGTGCGCGGCGGCGGTGCGCCGCGCAAGCCGGAGCGCTATCGGAATATGATTCGCGGTGAACCCGTTCGTCCCGCATGGCTGTTGCGCTGGTCGGAACAGCGTATCGAAAAACCGCCTCAAACAGGCGGAGTGCTGTCAGTCGTGGAAGGCGTGGGGCGTTGTCGTCAGGAGCGTCACTAGGGTCAGGACTCGTTGATCACAGCCAAAAGATGACGGTGGCGGCGAGAGCGATGGCCGAGAAGAAGGCGATTGGGCAGCGGTCGTAGCGGGTGGCGACACGCCGCCAGTCTTTCAGACGGCCG
>NZ_JAKRET010000062.1 GCF_022664395.1 Sphingomonas lacusdianchii
GGCGCTTCTCCACTACGGAGAGCGCAAGGCATCCCGGCATGGCGTTGATAGCATTATCTTTACCAAGCGAGCATTGGCTGAGATCAAGCAGGATCACGGCAAAGCCGTTTTTCTCCAGTGTGAGCGCCAGCGGAAGGCATACATCATCGTCTCCGAGGATGCGGTGGCGATCACGGTTGCCCACAGCTATCGCGGGACGGTGCACTGATGCGCAACCAGATCGAACTCGAACTCGTCGGTGAGGCGGTGGTTCTCACCTTCCGCTCTGACATAGGCCGCGTGATGGCGGTCCATGAGGTCGACCATTTAGATGCCTTCCACCTCAGCCTCCTCATGGAAGGTGAAAGGCCCAAAGTCGCGCTGAACTTCACGACGAAGGATGGTTTATGGCTCCAGATCGAAAACTGGCCATACAATCGAGCCTCGCTCATGGTGCCAATGCCGGACAGTGTTGATCTGGTTGCTCAACTCGAAGGCGATGGCATCGATAATCTGGGCAGAAGTCTCCGGTCGCTGCATTCTCATGCATCACGGCCAACATGCGTTTCGTCCGTCAACACCCGGGGTTTCCATTATCTAACCTACCTTTATCGCGACATCGAGGTTGATGGTGATGAGCGAGCATCCGGCAGTGAAGATATGCTATAATAGTGCGTTGGTTATGGATAGGGGGTCGATATGCTGGTCGGATATGGTCGCGTAAGCTCGACAAGCCAATCTCTCAATATCCAGCATCAGGCTCTCGTCGAGGCTGGTTGCGAGAAGGTCTTCAGCGAGCAGGTCAGCGGACGCTCAACGACCGACCGGGATCAACTCAACGATGCCCTCGACTTCATCCGTGAAGGCGACACGCTCGTCGTTACCCGACTCGACCGTCTCGCGCGCAGCGTGGGCGACCTTCACCAGATCATCGAGCGACTGACCGAGAAGAAGGTCGCGTTCCGCTGCCTCAACCAGAGCGGGGTCGATACCGACACCAGCACCGGGCGGCTCATGCTGTCGATCCTCGGTGCCGTCGCCGCATTCGAAAATGACATCCGACGCGAGCGTCAGATCGAGGGGATCGAGAAGGCCAAGGCTGCGGGCAAGTATCGCGGGCGACCGGCGACGATCAGCACGGACGCGGTGCGCGAACTGCATCAGGCCGGGATCGGCGCGACCGAGATCGCCAAGCGTCTCCAGATCGGGCGCGCGAGCGTCTACCGGGCACTGGCGGCATGACTGTCGGGCTGTTCGTCTGCCCCGCCTGCAAGAAGCGTCGGGGCGTCAATATCAGCTTCGGCATGCCCACCGAGGAGACCATCGAGGAAGTCGAACGCGGTGAAGCCGTGCTGGGGGGCTGCTGTCCACCATGCATCGGCGATCCTGAGCGGCAATGCCTCGACTGCGGCCATCAGTGGGAAATCGTGCGGCGAAACCGGCACGAAGCAGCCCGGTGACGCCAGATCGGCGTCCAAAAGGGACCCCCCATCACCTGAGATGACCCGTCGTCCATGCTCGGCTATCACGGCAACGATACCGCAGGAGCCAACCATGCAGGAGCGTGACCCCAACATCGTCAACTCGGGCCTGTCGCGCACAGTTACCGTTCAAGGCGCACGCATCGAGGTGATGATCTACCGGCTCGAACACGACCCCCAATGGGCGCTGGAGGTGGTCAACGAGAACGGCACCTCGACCGTATGGGACAACCTGTTCGATACCGACCAAGAGGCCAACGAAGCCTTCGAACTCACCCTGCGCGACGAAGGCATCGACGCCTTCCTCGACCGCAGCAACGTCATCGAGTTCCCGCGCCGCTGAACCGACCTGCTTGACGAAATGCCGATCCGTGAGAGTCTGGCCTGATGACCATCACCTCACCCATCAATGACCGTCAGCAACCGGCCTCAGAGCCGTCTCAGGGCAGTTCTGACGATGGTCGGCCCGTCACCATCTCGACCATCCTCCAACGCGTCCAGAGCCGTCAGGAAGCGGTCGAAAACGCTCAGGATGATGACGCTCAAGAAGGCCATCGCTCGCCTCCCTTCGCCCGCTCCAGT
>NZ_JAKRET010000063.1 GCF_022664395.1 Sphingomonas lacusdianchii
GTTCGAGCTGGTAAGCATCTACTTTCACCGGCCAGATCCTTGCCGGCACGTCGATCACGACCGCGACGGTCGGACTGAGCGAGCGAGCGCAGGATCAGATCATTCTTGCCGTCGATCAGGGCGGCGACGTTGACAGCTCGGAGTTGCAGCGCCTGGCGCTTTGGCGAAAATGTCGAGTGCGGCAATTGTTGGCTTGGCAGAGCGCCGCCCGCTCAAGCTTGCCAGCAGCCAGATGCTCGCGACCGAGCGTCATGAACGGTGATGTCATCGCAAAGGCCCGCCTGTTACAAAAACCGGGGATTGGCCAAGGATGTCGTGCTGAACGATCGATGCGATTTAACAGGTCCGCTGCCCCTGAAACCGGAAGCCGTTCGTCGCCCCTGCACCTTTGCGAAGATTCCCGCTAGACCAGCAAGATGCGGTTTACGTCATCTTCCAATCCCTTCGTCACCACCGCCAGCAACACCGGCTTCGAGATCGTGGCTCACGACTGGTCCGGCACATCTCTGGGGGCGATCGACACGTGGCCGGCAGCCCTGCGATCGACGCTGACGCTGATGCTGGCCTGCCCGACGCCGATGTTCCTGGCATGGGGACCGGAGTTGCTGTGCTTCTACAACGACGCCTACCGGCCGATCCTCGGCTACCGGCTGGACGGCGCGTTAGGGCGTCCCTTCCGCGAAGTATGGGCAAGCATCTGGGATGATATTGAACCGTTGGTGAGCGCAACGCTTGCCGGCGAGACGCGCACGATGACCGACATGCCGCTCGACCTGAGCCGCGACGGCAAGCCCGAAGAGAGCTGGTGGACCTTCACCTACTCGCCGGCCTTCTACGACGACGGCGGCATCGCCGGCCTGTTCTGCGTCACCGGCGAGACCACCGCGCGCATCGTCGCGGTGCGCGATCGTGATGCGGCGGACGAGCGGCTGCAACTCGCTCTGTCGGCGGGGAACAGCATCGGCTCGTGGGACTGGGATGTCGTCAACGACCGCCTGACGGCCGACACCCGCTTCGCGACCCTCTACAGCGTCGATCCGGACCGGGCAGCCGAAGGCGCGCCGATCGCGGAGTTCTTCGGCGGTATCCACCCCGACGACCTTCCCCGCGTCCAGGCGGAGATCGAGAAGGTCATGGCCGGCGACGGCAGTTTCGCGTCCGAGTACCGGCTATTGGGCAAGGACGGCTCGATCCGCTGGGTTTCGGCGCAGGGACGCTGCATCTTCAATGATGACGGCAAATGCGTGCGCTTCCCCGGCATCAGCTACGACATCAGCGAGCGCATGGCGGCGGACCTCGCGCTCAAGGCCGCCAAGGCGGAGCGTGAGTTCGTGATCGACCTCACTGGCCGGCAGCGGGCACTCGCCGATCCGGAAGCCATCGTTCGGCTGTCGGCCCAGGAATTGGCACGACGGCTCGGGGTACATCGCGCCGGCTTCTATCGTCTCGTCGGCGCCAACCAGCTTCGCCACGGTGCCAACTGGACGGACGGCACGATGGCTCCGCTCACCGGCACCGATCCGGTGAGCCGCTTCGGCGAGCGCGCCGAGCAGTCGCGACGCCGCGGCAAGACGCTGGTGTTCAGCGACAGCCGGCATGACGATGACGGCGACTTCCTGCCGTTCGCCGATCGCGGCGTGCTGGCGGGCGTGTGCGTGCCGCTGATGCGCGAGGGCCGGTGGCAAGCCGGCATCTATCTCCACCATGCGGAGGTGAGGCACTGGACGCCGGGTGACGTGGCGCTCGCCCGCGAGGTCGCCGAGCTGACCTGGCTCGCGGTTGAGCGCGCCGAGGCGGTGCTGCGGCTCAATCAGCGAGTGGATCGGCAAAGCACCGCGCTTGCCGAGGCGAGTAACGAGATGAAGGCGGAGACCGGCCGGCGCACCGAAGCCGAGAGCCAGGTGCGTCAGCTTCAGAAGATGGAAGCGGTAGGCCAGCTCACCGGCGGTATCGCGCACGACTTCAACAATATGCTTGCCGTCGTCATCGGTGGCCTCAATCTCGCCCAGCGTCGGCTCGATCGCGGCGACACCG
>NZ_JAKRET010000064.1 GCF_022664395.1 Sphingomonas lacusdianchii
GTTCGAGCTGGTAAGCATCTACTTTCACCGGCCAGATCCTTGCCGGCACGTCGATCACGACCGCGACGGTCGGACTGAGCGAGCGAGCGCAGGATCAGATCATTCTTGCCGTCGATCAGGGCGGCGAGGTTGACCGCTCGGAGTTGCAGCGCCTGGCGCTTGGCGAAGATGTCGAGTGCGGCAATTGTTGGCTTGGCAGAGCGCCGCCCGCTCCAGCTCGCCAGCAGCCAGATGCTCGTAACCGAGCGTCATGAACGGTGATGTCATCGCAAAGGCCCGCCTGTTGCAAAAACCGGGGATTGGTCAAGGATGTCGTGCTGAACGATTGATGCGATTTAACAGGTCCGCTGCCCCTGAAACCGGAAGCCGTTCGTCGCCCCTGCACCTTTGCGAAGATTCCCGCTAGACGAGCAAGATGCGGTTTACGTCATCTTCCAATCCCTTCGTCACCACCGCCAGCACCACCGGCTTCGAGATCGTGGCTCACGACTGGTCCGGCACATCTCTGGGCGCGATCGACACGTGGCCGGCAGCCCTGCGATCGACGCTGACGCTGATGCTGGCCTGCCCGACGCCGATGTTCCTGGCATGGGGACCGGAGTTGCTGTGCTTCTACAATGACGCCTACCGGCCGATCCTCGGCTACCGGCTGGACGGCGCGTTAGGGCGTCCCTTCCGCGAAGTATGGGCAAGCATTTGGGATGATATCGAGCCGTTGGTGAGCGCGACGCTGGCCGGCGAGACACGGACGATGATTGACATGCGGCTGGACCTGAGCCGCGACGGCATGCCCGAGGAGAGCTGGTGGACCTTCACCTACTCGCCTGCCTTCTATGACGACGGCGGCATCGCCGGCCTGTTCTGCGTCACCGGCGAGACCACCGCGCGCATCGCCGCGGTGCGCGACCGTGATGCGGCGGACGAGCGGCTGCAACTCGCCCTGTCGGCGGGAAATAGCATCGGCTCGTGGGACTGGGATGTCGTCAACGACCGCCTGACGGCCGACACCCGCTTCGCGACCCTCTACAGCGTCGATCCGGACCGGGCTGCCGAAGGCGCGCCGATCGCGGAGTTCTTCGGGGGTATTCATCCCGACGACCTCCCCCGCGTGCAGGCAGAGATCGAGAAGGTCATGGCCGGCGACGGCACCTTCGCGTCCGATTACCGGCTATTGGGCAAAGACGGCGCGATCCGCTGGGTTTCGGCGCAGGGACGCTGCATCTTCGATGATGACGGCAGATGTGTGCGCTTTCCCGGCATCAGCTACGACATCAGCGAGCGCATGGCGGCGGACCTCGCGCTCCAGGCCGCCAAGGCGGAACGTGAGTTCGTGATCGACCTCACCGGCCGCCAGCGGTCGCTCGCCGATCCGGCAGCCATCGTCCGATTGTCGGCACAGGAACTGGCACAACGGCTCGGAATACACCGTGTCGGCTTCTATCGTCTCGTCGGCGCCAACCAGCTTCGCCACGGTGCGAACTGGACGGACGGCACGATGGCTCCGCTCACCGGCACCGATCCGGTGAGCCGCTTCGGCGAGCGCGCCGCGCAGTCGCGACGCCGCGGCAAGACGCTGGTGTTCAGCGACAGCCGGCACGACGATGATGGCGACTTCCTGCCCTTCGCCGATCGCGGCGTTCTGGCGGGCGTGTGCGTGCCACTGATGCGCGAGGGCCGCTGGCAAGCGGGCATCTATCTCCACCATGCGGAGGTAAGGCACTGGACGCCAGGTGACGTGGCGCTCGCCCGCGAGGTCGCCGAACTGACCTGGCTCGCGATCGAGCGCGCCGAGGCGGTGCTGCGGCTCAATCAGCGAGTGGATCGGCAAAGCACCGCGCTTGCCGAGGCGAGTAACGAGATGAAGGCGGAGACCGGCCGGCGCACCGAAGCCGAGAGCCAGGTGCGCCAGCTTCAGAAGATGGAAGCGGTAGGCCAGCTCACCGGCGGTATCGCGCACGACTTCAACAATATGCTTGCCGTCGTCATCGGTGGCCTCAATCTCGCCCAGCGTCGGCTCGATCGCGGCGACACCG
>NZ_JAKRET010000065.1 GCF_022664395.1 Sphingomonas lacusdianchii
CCCCCTCCTCGGACGGGAGCACCGCGACGGCATCGAACAGGACCGAAGGTCCGCCGTCGATCTTCTGCTTGGCCGCGACCTTGGTGCCGTCGTCGAGCGTGACCCCGCCGATCTTCGGCGCGACCACCTCCCAGACCGCGCCTTCGGCTTCCAGCGCCTTGGTCAGCGCATTGAACAGCTCGGCGCTCGACCCATCGGTCAGCAGCAGGCCCATCTTTCGCCCGGCGAAATTCGCCGGGCCGTTGGCGACGATCGAGAGCGCCGACGATGTCGGCAGGTCTAACGTCGGCTTGGCCGCCTTGGCGGCGTCCGGCAGGTCGAGGCCGAGCCCGTCCGCAACGGTAGCGGCGAGATCCTCGTCGATGTTGCGCAGGTGGCTGACCGCCCGGGCCCGGATGTCGACACGATCTACCTTCGACAGCTCGAACACCAGCGCGTCGCCGATGTGCTTCTGCTCGATCGGCTGCTGGCTGAGATAGAACTGCCGCGCCTGGCTGTAATGATCGGCAAAGGTTTCGGACCGAACCCGCTGCTTGGTCCCCTGAACCTCGGCGGGGAAACTGGTGAAGCCGATCTCCGCGTTCTCGCGCGGACCGCCTTCCGCGCCCCAGCTGTTCGGCTCATAGTTCACGCGCCCCTTCGGATTGCGCATCGCCATGTGGCCGTCCTGCTGGAAGTTCATCACCGGACAGCGCGGGGCATTGATCGGCAGGTGGGTGAAGTTCGGGCTGCCGAGCCGCTTCAGCTGGGTATCGAGATAGGAGAAGTTGCGGCCGTGCAACAGCGGGTCGTCACTGAAGTCGATGCCCGGCACGATGTTCTGCGTGCAGTAGGCGACCTGCTCGGTTTCGGCGAAGAAGTTGTCGACGTTGCGATTGAGCGTGAGCGTACCGACGATGCGGACCGGCACGTCCTCCTCGGGGATGAGCTTGGTCGAGTCGAGATGGTCGAAGGGAAGCTTGTCGGCGGTTTCCTGATCGAACAGCTGGACGCCGAGATCCCATTGCGGGAAGTCACCGCTCTCGATCGCCTCCCAAAGATCGCGGCGATGATAGTCGGGATCGGCGCCGCTGATCTTGACCGCCTCGTTCCACAGCACCGACTGGAGCCCCTGGCGCGGCTTCCAGTGGAACTTGACGAAGGTCGACCTGCCTTCCGCGTTCACCAGGCGGAAGCTGTGGACGCCGAAGCCCTCCATCGTGCGGAAGGAGCGGGGGATCGTGCGATCGGACATGATCCACATGATCATGTGCCAGGCTTCCGGGGTGAGGCTGGCGAAATCCCAGAAATTGTCGTGTGCGGTTTGCGCCTGGGGGAACGCCCGGTCGGGCTCCTGCTTGGCCGCATGGACCAGATCGGGGAACTTGATGGCATCCTGGATGAAGAACACCGGGATGTTGTTGCCGACGATGTCCCAGTTGCCCTGCTTCGTGTACATCTTGACGGCGAAGCCGCGCACGTCGCGCGCCAGATCGCGCGAGCCCTTGTTGCCCGCTACCGTTGAGAAGCGGACGAACACCTCCGTCTGCTGCCCGACCGTGCTCAGCACGTCGGCGCGGGTGTAGTCGGCCAGACTGTCGGTCAGTTCGAACACGCCGTGCGCGCCGTAGCCGCGTGCGTGGACGACGCGCTCCGGGATGCGCTCGTGATCGAAATGGAAGATCTTTTCGCGGAGGATGAAGTCCTCGAGCAGCGTGGGGCCCCGCAGACCCGCCTTGAGACTGTTCTGGGCGTCCGCGATCGGGATGCCCTGCTGCGTGGTCATGGTAAGTGCCGCGTCCGAAGTCGTCTGGCGGGTTTCGCCGCCATGGCCCTGCTGCTCGGCATAGTTCGTCGGCTGGTCGGCACCCGCCGGCAGCGGCGGTGCCTTCTTGGCCGTCTCGCCCTTGAGTTTC
>NZ_JAKRET010000066.1 GCF_022664395.1 Sphingomonas lacusdianchii
CGTCGGCAGACGCTGGACCCGGAGGTGATCGATGTCGCGCAGCGACTGGACGCCATCAGCGACATGCTCGACAGTATCACGGGCGCCCGCGTGGCGATTGCATACGAGGTGCCTGATAGCTCATGCCTCATACGCGCCGACGTCAGTCAGTTCGAGACGGCGCTGGTGAACCTTGCGGTGAATGCGCGTGATGCGATGGGGGGCGAAGGCACGATAACGATCAAGCTTCGCTGCAATGCGAGGATGCCGGCGATCCGTGGGCATGGACCCGGGGCTGGAGATTTTGTCGCGGTATGCATCACGGACACTGGCGTGGGCATCGCCGATGACGACTTGGAGCGCATCTTTGAGCCGTTCTTTACCACCAAGGGCGTCGGCAAGGGCACCGGTTTGGGCCTCAGCCAGGTGTTTGGCTTTGCCAAGCAATCGGGCGGCGATGTCGATGTTGAAAGTACCGTTGGGCAGGGCTCCACCTTTACGCTCTATCTTCCGCAGGCAGACGGCGAGCCGGTGAACGACTATCAACCTCTTCCTCAGATTCAGGCTGTGGATGGTGAGGGGCTTTGCGTGCTCGTCGTCGAGGACAATATCAGCGTCGGCCAGTTTGCGACGCAATTGCTCGATGATCTTGGGTATCGCACGCATTGGGTAACGAGCGCCGAGGAGGCATTGGAGCGACTTGGCTCCGATGGCGATGGCTTCAACATTGTGTTTTCAGACGTCGTCATGCCTGGCATGGGCGGGATAGAGTTGGCGCGCCGTCTCGCGCGCGACCTGCCGGCCATGCCAGTCGTGCTGGCGAGCGGCTATAGTCATGTGCTGGCCCAGGAAGGGGTCGAGGGCCTGGAGCTGATTCGCAAGCCTTACTCGGCCAATCAACTTTCTACGGCGTTGCAGCGCCGGATAGCCTTCGCGTCTGCCATGCAGGCGTAATCTTGGTACGATTGCAAGCGATGCCTCCCTCGGCGCCTCGGCAGCTTAGCGATGGCTAAAGTCATCCGCGTCCCTTCCGAACGGCACCTTTCATTAAATACAACGGCTAGTCATCAGGCGTTTTTCCACAAATTCGCCATCTAGCCTCAAAATGTGATGGTTCTTAATCTATTCGATCATACAGATAGTCAGCATCGAACTCTGCGACTCGACAAAGCGCGGTCATGTTGGGAATTCGTATTATTCTGCCCTTAACGTCGATCAGGCCTTCACCGCGAAGCTGTCGGATCATGCGGTTGACGTGAACAGCCGTGAGACCCAGGATATCGGCGATCTGTTCCTGCGTCAGCGGTAGCTCGAAACAACTCTCCGTTTCGTTCAAACCGGAAAGTCGCAGGCCCAACTCGCAGACCAGGTGCGCCACCCGCTGCTTGGCCGATAACCGGCCGAGGCATAATATCCATTCACTGAGAATGGCATTCTCACGCATGGCGAGCCATGCAAGCGTTTTAGCGATACCGCTATGCTGCTCCGCGAGATTCGAAAGGTCATCTCGTGGAATAGAAATGGTCTTTGTCGTGCAAAGTGTCCGCACCGCGTAAGCCGGCCGTGTGAACATGAACGAGTCTATATTCGCCACGTCGCCCGGGATCAGCAGGCCTACGATCTGACGGCGGCCGTCCCGCGTGATTT
>NZ_JAKRET010000067.1 GCF_022664395.1 Sphingomonas lacusdianchii
CGGACCCCTTGTCCTCGACACCACTCTCCATCCCTCTCTCCTCCTCGGCCCCCTTCAGGGCCGAGCAGGGCGCGTCAGCGCCCACTCATCGGCGCGCTCTTCGCGCGGCGATGGGCGTCCAGCGGGGTGGCTTCAGGATGTAGAGGGCGCCTTGGGAAGCCGGCTCGGCCGCAACCGGGAGACGGTCACCGCGGCGTGGACGTAAGCCAGTTCGGATCGTCTATGTCGCGACCTGCCGCCTCCCGGATAGCGGACATCTCGGTGTGCGTGATGCGACCATCGGTCATGGCCGACCGGTAGGCTTGCGCTCCGAGTGGTCCGGCGCGCGACAGGACGATCGCGTCGCGCTCGCCCTTCGCGCTCACAGGCCCGAAGGGCCAAAGTGCGATGGAAGCCGCACCTAAGCCTGCGGCGAGGATAACATAGCTGAACGGCACCCGTCGCCGTGCGAACAAGAAGAGCGCGCCTGCCAGAAACAGGATCAGGACGGCGATGGGAATGAGGTTGAGCATGATCGTACCTCTCGGGTGAGTCATCGTATCGGTGGGCGCGAGCAGTCGCCAGTGCGTCTGGTCACGTCACGCGGATCTCGATGGTCTCGTCGTCGCCGCTGTCGGACACGAGGACGGGTCGACCGTTGCGGGCGGCATCCGATGCGGCATCGGCTGGCCAGTCGCCGTATTCCCTGAGCATCTTGGCCATGTGAGCCTCGGCGCTGGCGCGGTCGGGATGGTCCTTGATGATCGTGTCGAACGAGAGCGACTGGTGGACGGTCAGGATGGCCATGATGATCTCCGGAAGGACGCCGGCACGAGCGAGGCGTAGCGAGTAGGCGACCCGCAGGGGTCGCCACGATGCGGAGCGAGCCGTGCCTGGCGGCAGGGTGATGAGCGTCGCGGGCGCGCACCGGCGAGGCGTAGCAAGCTGGTCGGCCGCAGGGCCGACCGCGACGCGAGCGAGGCGGTGTGTGCCCGTCATGCGGGGAAGAGCGGAAGCTCAGTCCCACGCGGCGCGATGGGGCTCGATGCCCCGGAGCGCCGCCCCGGCACGACGAAAAAGGCAAGGGGGCTCCGGTTGCCCGGAGCCCCCTGCGGGAGAGTTGTCAGGCCCGACGCGCGGTCGCGACCGGACGCTGCTCGGCGACCCGGAACACGTGGAGCGGGACACCGGCGTTGCGCAGCTTGCGGGCGAAGTCGAGCTGGACGCCCGAGCCCTCGCAGACGATCGCCTCGACCGGGTTGAGGGCGGTGATCCGCTCGTTGCGTACGAACCCGGCGCGGTTGCCGAGGCGGCGGTCCAGACGGAACAGCACTAGCTTCACGTCGCGCGATGCGGCCCATGCAGCGGCGATGGCATCGCAGCCCTTCATCTGGGCGGTGGTCACCAGCACCATGTTCGGGATGCGGCGCTGGATCTGGTCGAGCCGCTCGTACAGGGTCTCGTGGTCGTGCCAGTTGGCGCCACCCGAGAAGGCGACGATCGGGCCGGTCGGGTTGTGCTGCTCGCGCTTCTTGGCGGCGCGGGCTGCGAGGTAGTCGGCGCCCTCGATCATCGAGGCGGTGAG
>NZ_JAKRET010000068.1 GCF_022664395.1 Sphingomonas lacusdianchii
TCGCCGCCCCGCTCCAGGTCTCGGCCTTCCGCCAGGACGACGGCTCGTACAACATCGTGTGGCAGCGCGCGCAGCGTCGCCGCGACGTCGGTGCCGCCCTCGGCGTCAAGAGCGAGGACGATCTGGCACCGCCCTTCGGTGCCGATGGCAGCCCGGTCGATGGCGGCGCAGGCACGCAGGACGACGGCCTCGGCGCGACCACGGCACCCGTCGAACCGGTCGCCTAACGGGGCCTGCCCGGAGAAGGGGGATCGCCTCTGTCGAGGCGGTCCCCTTTTCCGTTCCTGACGGGACTCAGCCTCACCAGCGTATTGCCCGGACTCTACCGAACAGGAAGAAGAAGGGGCGGCACTGACGTGCCGCCCTTTCGCGTGCCCCCGCTCGGCGTCCCAACCCGCGGTGCATGTGCAATGCACCTTGCTCATGAGGATCACCATGCACACGCAATCGGACCTCTTTGATCCCGATCCGGTGCCGCCAGCTCCGCCTACACCACCACCCGATCCCGAGCCGGAAACGGCCGCGGATGCCGGCGAGCCCTGCGGCGCCATCGAGCCGCTCGCAGCACCCTGCGGGTTCCGGAACTGCCGCAACGAGCCGTGCAAGCGTCTCGCGACGCGTCCCCTGCTCATCGACGGCATTCCGCTAATCCACCGCAAGATCCCGATCCTTCACTGCGATTCAGCGTGCTGGCGCGATGTCGATCCCGCCGATGCAACGGCCGAGACCGATCGCCAGGTCGCGCCCGAGGACGATTTCGCTGACCGCGACGACCCGGGACCAGAGGCCCCGCCGGACTACGAGGACTGGAGTCGATGGGAGCGCGCCGACGATGATGGATTTGGCGCTGGCGAGGCTGGAGAAGGGGAAGAAGGAAGAGGGTAGGGGCGCCCGCCCTTATGGGGCGGGACCGGGCTCTAGTCGGCCCTACGGGCCTCCCGGAGCCCCGCGTGCCGCGGGTCTCCGCCCTGACGGGTGACGATCCCTCGCTGAACGCCGCCCGGATCGAGCGAGGGCCGCCAGCAGCATCGGTCGCGCCCATACGGGCGCTTCCTCGCTGCTTTGCAGCCGCGCGCCTGATGGCGCGCGACTGCCGGCCCTCGCTCGATCCGGGCGGCGTACCACCGCAAATATCTATCTTTCTGTTAGTCCAAGTTTGGCATGCGGGGTTGGCGAGCCGTCAAGGACGAGCGGTGCCCCCAATTTTCACGCGGCCGACCCTGCGGGCCGACCACGAGAAAATCGGCTCCCCCACTCGCGAGCGTTAACCGGGGTCCACGCCTGCAAGCAGGCGCGGCTTCCCGGTTAACGTCCCTGACGGCCCTGACCGCCGCATGCCGTGTGAGAGACCTCACCAAGAGGTGAGATTTCAACTCATGGAGGCTCTCATGACCAAGTTCAGCAACTTCTCGGATCTCGCCCGCACGATGGCTGACACCCGCGCGATGCAGATCGCCGACGAGACGAGGGCGGATGAGCGCGTGCAGCGCACCTACGAGGGCTCGTTCATCGAGGGAAGCGAGATGGCG
>NZ_JAKRET010000069.1 GCF_022664395.1 Sphingomonas lacusdianchii
AAGTCCCGTTTTTCCATGTCTGATGGGCCGTTTCGGGAAAATGCAATCGGGAACAGGTTTCGGGAAGCCGGCCCCGATTGGAGGCATAAGAAGGCTAATCCTCCCGTGCCCGTCCCGCTGGACGTTCGTTTGCGGGAATGGGCAGCTTAGTGCCGACTGGCCGGTGCGTGCAGCACGAGCGAAGGCCACATCAGACTTACCCATGTGCCTACTGTAGAAACCGACCGGGGTATTTACCGGCTCTCGGTCATTGGGGCTATGACATCACGTCATGATTAGGCTGATTGACTAACCTTGCGGTCCAATATTGAATGATCGGCAAGAGAATGCCGCAAACCGCATCATGCAAAATCAAATATCCTCGTTGCCTTTGAAATCCATATAGTTCGGATTCAATGATCCAGCGGCAGGAAATTTAGAATTGTGGCAGCTCCACGAGCTGAATGCGCTACATAATAAGGGGCCTTGGCGTGTCCAATCGATCACTCCTCTTTCCGCTGGTTATCGCAGTGCTTCCCGGATCGCTAGCAATGGCACAGACGGTTTCGGTTTCGAGCGGCATCTTGCGTGGCGCAACCGAAGATGGCGTTGCGAGTTTCAAGGGTATTCCTTTCGCGGCTCCGCCCGTAGGGCCGCTACGCTGGCGCGCTCCGCAACCAGCCAAGGCTTGGTCCGGGGAGCGCGATGCGACCCAATTCGCTGCGGATTGTGCGCAGCCGGGTGGATTCCCCAGCGGGGCGGCCGAGAGGCCGAAGTCGGAAGATTGCCTGTATCTCAACGTCTGGCGACCGGCAGATGTGAAGAGCGGCGCCAAGCTACCAGTCATGGTCTGGATATATGGCGGGGCATTCCTGTTCGGGAGCGGTGCGGACCCGACCTATTCGGGGACGCAGTTTGCCAAGCAGGGTGTCATCCTGGTTACGCTCAACTATCGCGTGGGGCGGTTCGGCTTCTTTGCATTCCCCGCCCTCAGCAAGGAGCATCCTGCCGAACCAAAGGGCAACTACGCCTATATGGACCAGATTGCAGCTCTGAAGTGGGTCAAGGGCAACATCGCAGCATTCGGTGGTGATCCGGGGAACGTTACTATTTTCGGAGAATCCGCTGGCGGCGTTTCCGTACATTCGCTTCTTACCTCGCCTGGAGCGCAGGGACTGTTCCACAAGGCGATCATCGAGTCTGGCGGTGGCCGCGACGGGACGCTGACCGGGCGACCATTGAACCGCGACAATTTCGACCGGCATTATCCTGTTTCGGCCGAAACCATCGGCATCAATTTTGCGCGTCGACACAAGATTACCGGCGCTGACGACGCTGCGCTTACGAAGCTTCGCTCGCTATCGACCGATCAGGTCGTGGATGGCGGCCAACAGACGGATG
>NZ_JAKRET010000007.1 GCF_022664395.1 Sphingomonas lacusdianchii
CCGCAAGCGTCGACACCGCCATTGCCGGTCTCCGGCTCCGCTTCGCTCCACCTCCGCCCGGCAATGGCGGCGGACACAACAATGCACTAACAATCACCCCGGACCACCCGGTGGGGGCTGCTCAGTTTACGAGGAGCGGCCGGCAGGCGCCGGAAAAGGCAGTATCTGGGGACGAGGATTAAAGGGCATCGGCGACACAATCCTGAGTGCGTTGGGCATATGATCGCATTAAGCTTATGATACACCCAACGACCATTTCTGTCGCAGTGGCCCGCCACAGCTAAATCATGATGACTCGCCAGCCCACCTTCCTGTCCGGCGTGCCAGAGGATCTGGTCCGCGCAGCCCTCAGCAAAGCCGGCGGCAATGAGATCGACAGCGGCAAGCTCGACAGTCCGGAGAGCAGCGCGGCGCTGGCGATCAACGCGTTCGGCTGGTTTCTGGAACGGCCGGCTGACCTGCCACCGTTCCCTTCGCTCGCCGATCTCAACTGGCCGGCAGTTCGCGTCGATGTCGAGCGACAGATGCGTTTCCCATGGCGCGGTGGGCGGCATCCTTGGCTCGACGCGGCGGTCGAAACCGCGACACAGTTGGTCGGCGTCGAGTCCAAGCGGTTCGAACCGTTCCGCGACGCCAAGTCGATCAAACTGTCCGACGCCTATGATCGCGACGTCTGGGGCGAGCGGATGGCGCCGTTCATGGCGATGCGCGACCGCCTGCGCACCGGCGATGCTCGCTATGTCCACCTCGATGCCGCGCAACTGGTCAAGCACGCCTTCGGTCTGGTCACGGAGGGGCGCCGTCTGGAGAAGATGCCGGTGCTGCTTTACCTCTACGCCGAACCGACGCACCGAGGCACTACCGCCATTCCGGCCACCGCGATCGAGCGGCATCGCGCCGAGATCGCCGATTTCGCCACCGCGCTAGCGGGCGCCAAGGTGCGGTTCGCCGCCTGTTCGTGGCGTGAATGGCTTGCAGGCTGGACCGGCGACACCCGCGATCACGCCAATGCGCTCATCGAGCGCTTTCAGGCATGAGGGGGACGACCATGACCGATCGCCCGCGCCGCTTCGGCCTCTCCAAGTCGAAGATCACGATGTTCGACCAATGCCCCAAGCGGCTGTGGCTGTCGGTGCATCGCCGTGAGCTGGCCGAGCAGGACGAAGGTGCCGAAGCACGCTTCGTCACCGGGCACGAAGTCGGCGCGATTGCCTGCTCCTTGCTGCCGGACGGCGTGATGGTCGAGGCCGAGCCGGACCTTGCAACAGCGCTCGCCACTACGCAGGCGCTGCTTGATGGCGAACACAATCGACCGATCTTCGAGGCAACGCTTCAGCACGACGGCGTCCTCGTGCGCATCGATGTGCTGGAGCCGGATGGTGCAGGCGGCTGGCACATGGCGGAGGTGAAGAGCTCGACCAAGGCCAAGGACTATCACGTCGGCGACCTCGCGACCCACCTCTGGGTCGCGCGCAATGCCGGTGTGCTGATAAGCAGCGCGGCGATCCGACATATCGACAGCAGCTTCGCTCTCGAACGCGCTGGCGATTACGATGGCCTGTTCGCCGATACCGATCTGATGGCGAAGGCCGAGCCGATCATCGCCGGTCGAGGCGAGACCGTCGCGGCCGCGCGGGCGACGCTGGCCGGTGCCGAACCGGATACCGCGCCGGGCGCCCATTGCGATGCGCCGTTTCCGTGCGAGTTCGCCGGCTATTGTCACGCAGCGCTGCCGCCCGTGCCGGAATGGCCCGTGTCCGTGCTGCCGCATGGCGGCGGCAAGCGCTGGATCGAACAGGGTGTCGTCGATCTGCTGGCCGTCGATCCCGCCGCGCTGACCAATGCCGTCCACGCTCGGGTCCATCGCGCAACCGTGTCAGGCGAGGTGTATCACGATGTCGAGGGCGCCCGCGCAGCGATGGCCGGCTGGGCGTTCCCGCGCACCTGGCTAGACTTCGAGACGATTGGTTTCGCTGTTCCGCGCTGGATCGGCACGCGACCATACAGCCAAGTGCCGTTCCAATTCTCGGCCCACGTCGAGACTGCGGACGGCACCATCACGCATCTCGAATTCCTGAGCCTCGACGGAAGTGATCCGCGGCGCGCGTGCGCCGAGGCGCTGGTCGAGATGGTGCCGCCGACCGGCGCGGTCATCGGCTACAACGCCAGCTTCGAAAAGGGGCGCATCCACGAACTGGCCGCCGCGTTCCCGGACCTTGCCGACGCGCTGAACGCGATGGCGGCGCGCGTCGTCGATCTGCTGCCGGTCACCCGCGCGAACTGGTATCACCGCGACCAGCGTGGCAGCTGGTCGATCAAGGCCGTGCTGCCGACGATCGCCGCCGAGATGGACTATGCCGCGCTCGAGGTGAAGGACGGCGGCAGCGCACAGGAGGCTTACGCGGAGGCGATCGCGGCGGGCTGCACGCCGGAGCGCAGGCTGGCGCTGGATGCCGCACTGCGCGCCTATTGTGGTCGGGATACCGAGGCGATGATCGTGCTGGCGCGGCGGCTGCAACTTCATGATGATGTGTGCGGAGGGGAGAAATGAAGATGGACGACGATGCCAATTCGCTGGTGCTGGAATCGATGCCGCCGAAGCGCGTGCTTCGCGACCGCATCGACCGCCTGTCGGTGTCGGCGGATGCAAAGGCGCTGCTGAACGATCTGCTCGAGATGGCGATAGAGGTCGGTGGTCGTGTCATCGCCGGCCGACGAATCCTCGCCTTCGTCTTCGATCTGGTCGAACGCTTTCCGAACACCGCCTTCGGCGTGATCGTCGCTTCGGTGGTTTCCACGCTGATCGCGTCGATCCCGCTGCTCGGCCTGGTGCTCGGTCCGCTTCTTTCGCCGCTGTTGCTGGCTTTCGGCCTGGCTGCCGGCGCGATCGCAGACCTCAAGGATGCCCCGCTACGAGCACGGGTGGGCGCACTGGAGCGCCATTTCGCATCCGCGAACCAACATGCGTGAGGGTGGCGCAGTCGACCTTACGCTGAAGGAAGGGTTCGCCTCCGTCGATCGCGTGGTGGCGGATCCGGTACGCTTCAAGCTGCGCCTCGGGATCGGTGAGGAGGCGTACACATCGCTGCGTCTGAAGAACAACGTCCTGAAGGTCTGGGATATCGGCAGTTGGGGCGGGACCGGCGCGGCAGTGGCGTCGTCGAAGATGGTCGCCAGCACGTTCTTCGCGCCGACCGGCTTCATGGCGCTGATCGGCCTTGGCACCGCGGCGACGCCGGTCGGATGGGTCGTGGCGGCGGCGGTGACGTCGGCCGGCGCCTATTACGGCGTGACGCGCCTGTTCGGCCGCTATGCCGGATCACGCGTCGACACGATCCCCAAGTTCATCAACACACCCATCGACGTCCTCGGCGCTGCCCTGCTGGACCTGATGGGCGGGCTGGCGATCCGTGTCGCCGCCATCGACGGCGAGATCGACGATCGCGAGATCGAGACCATCGTCGATCACTTCGTCGCCGATTGGGGCATGGATCGGGACTACGTCGAACAGGCGCTGTCGGTGTTCCAGGCAAATATCGCCAAGGCAACGATCAAAGAACTCGCGGGCGAGCTCGCGAAGTTTATGACCGCTAACCCTGATTGCAACGCGACCGCAATGTCGGCAACGCTGACCGCCTTTCTGCTGGATATCGCGATGGCCGATGGACGGATCGACGAACGCGAAGATCTGGCGATCGACGCTATCGCCGGCGTCATGGCACAGTCAGAGCCGGGAATGATCGTCAGACTTGGGGACGGTGCGAGCCGTGCATGGTCGGCGACTACGGATGCGGTCGCAGCGGTCGCGCAGACCCTGCCAGACAAAATGAAAAATCTCTATGCGCTAGGCGGGAAGCAAACCAAGGCGAGCAGTGACGAGGCCTGACGGAAGCCGTCCCTGAAAGCAGAGCTGAGGCCAAGCAGCGCCAAATCGCACCTCCATCACTGACGACGAACCGAAATTATCCAACAATCTGAGTGCCCAGCTTTGTCCCCTGTGGGGCACCACTTCTCCTGAGGGGAGGAGAACCGAAAAGTCGGTAGGCATCGGCAGCCAGTGGTACCTAGACCCGCCACATGACAGGCTTCCGAATGCGCGCGCACAGCGAACCTTGGCCGGCGCGGCCAGGAGTGGGTCTTTCGGGGGCGATAATCGTATCGCCATCGGCTTCGGGAAAACCGTCCGTAACCATCCCGCCATGGTCACTCCGGCCGTCACAATCCTGCGGCGCCGATAGATGCCCTCCCCTCCTAGACCTTCAGCAGCCAGCCGCGGCGGTCGAGCCACCAGCCGAACGCCCAGCAGACCAGCGCGTAGCAGATGGCGCAGGCCAGCGACCCGACCGGGCCGGGGGCGATCGTCTGGAAGACAGCGATTCCGATCCAGTCGTACAGCCCGCCATAGCGCGGTACCGGCACCAGTTGCAGCGTCACGACCAGCAGTTCGGAGAAGATGTAGATCGCGAGCGGATTGCGCCCGAGGATGGTCAGGAACCGCCGCCCGACGGCAACCCCGCGCATCTCGATCGCCCAGACGAAACCGGCCAGCAACAGCATGTCGATACCGATCGTCAGCAACGCGAACGGCCCGGTCCACAGCCGCTTGCCGATGGGAAACCAGGGCGACCAGAGAAGGGCGAGCGCGATCGATCCTGCGCCGGCGACTGCGATCCCCGCGACCGATCGGGCATGTTTGCCGGCCCGTTGCACCCGGCGGCCAACCAGAAACCCGGCTAGCACATTGACCGTCGACGGCAGCGTACCGAGCAGCCCTTCGGGATCGAAGCCGTCCATCTTGCGGTAAAGATGATCGCGCCCGAACAGGGTGATGTCGATCGTCGTGCCGATATTGCCGAGCGGGGCATAGGCCTGTCCCGCCGGACTGAACCCCAGCAGGATCAGCCAATAGCCGATGAGCAACGCAGCACAGATCACCAGTACCGCGCGCGGCGAGCAACAGCGGGCGATCGGCGCGGCCAGCAGATAGCAGAGCGCGATCCGTTGCAGCACGCCTGGGATCCGCGCGTCGCCAAGCGATTTCGCCACGAAGCCGCCATCGGGTCCGGGTGCCACGAACGGATACCAGAACATCAGAAAGCCGAGCAGGAAGATCAGCGCCGCCCGCTTCGCCACGCGAGCGAGGAAGGCGGCTGCGGGCATGTCGGGCCGCAGCGCGAAGCTCATCGCATTGCCGACCGCGAACAGAAAGGTCGGGAAGATCAGGTCGGCCAGGGTAAAGCCGAACCATGGTGCATGGCTCAGTTGCGCGAAGGGCGCGGCGCCCGGCCCGGCGGTGTTGACGACGATCATCAGGAAGATCGTCGCGCCGCGGAACATGTCGAGCGAAACGAAGCGCACGCGGGCGGGTGCGCTCATTCGGCGTCTGCCAGTGCCAATACCGTGCGCGCCTGTGCGATGACGTCGCGCGGGCGGGTGCGGCGATAGACCTTGTCGTCCTGCACCCAGTCGCGTTCCCATGCCTTCATCGCGGTGCGGAAGGCGGCATCGTCGAACGGCTTGCCGGTGACGGCGGCGGCGCGGCGGTCCTGCAGAAAGCGTTGCCAGCGCGGCAGGTAGAAATCGGCGACCATGCCCTGCCACGCCTTCGATGCATAATCGGCGAGATTGCCGTCACCACCCCAGATCGTCACCTGCGCTTTGGCATTGGCGACGAAGTCGCGCGCGTCGGCAGGTGTGCGGGCATAGCCGCGCGCCATGTCGATCCAGCTCGACAGCGTCTCCTGCTGGTCGCCGAGCAGCAGGTCGATGGCCCGCGCCAGCGGCGCGATCCCCGCTGCCGCCCGGTCGCCGCCGGCGACGTCGCCCGCAGCATAGGCGGTCACCGCCCGCTTCACCCGCGCGTCGAGCCGAAGCAGTGCGTAATGGCGGGTGAAGTCGACCAGATCGTAGCGATAGAGCGCCTCCCCGTGCAGTTGCGGTGCCTGACCCAACAACAGGTCGATCCCGGCGCGCAACGCCGCCGGGTCGCCCGGCGATGCCGGCCAAGCGGTCGCCACCTCGGTCGGACGCTTGAAGAACAGATAGGCGCCGGCCTTGTTCTCCCACCAGCGTGGCGTCCAGTAACGGCTGCTATAGGCGCCCTTCGCAATATCGACCCACGCGGCATCGATTGCCGGGTTCGCCGAACCATAGCGTGCCGCTGTATAGTCGTGCAGCCAGCCGGCGGTCGACGCGCCGCCCCGATTCCACGCCAGATCATAGCTGTTGGCGTAGACGATCGAGTTATTGTGCAATCCTTCGGGGAACATGCCGAACCCGGTCAGCCGCCCCTTGCCCGCGTCGGCGGCGAGCGCCGCCAGATCGCGGCGATAGAAATCGAGATCGCCATAGACCGGGTTCGACCCGCCATAATTATGGACATAGCCATAGACCCAGTTCTTGCCGTCGAACGCATTGGTATCGTGCCAGATGCCGGGATAGCGATCATTGCCGATATCGAGCAGCAGCATCCGCTGGTCGGGCACCTTCGACAGGAAAGCGGCGATGGCATCGGGCGTCCAGAAATGCTTGTCCGCGCCGAACAGCCAGCCCTGCATGACCCACGTCGCGCCCGGCGCGGCATCGGCGATCGAGCGGTACAGCCGTTCGCCATAGGCGGCGAGCCGCACCGCGCGGACTTCGGGCGGCAGGGCAGCGGCGCGCGCGGCGGCCGTGTTGGCGATGCTGTCGCCATACACCGCGCTGGCCGCATCGCTGCCGTCCTCGGCGATCGGCGGCACCATTTCGTTGAAGGCGTCGGCTAGGTAATATTGCCCCGCGCCATATTCGCGAGTGTAGAGGTCGATGAACCGCTTCGCCAAGACCGCGAAGAGCGGGTCGGACGGGTCGAGCCAATAGGTGGCGTTGAACCCTTCCCATGCCCGCATCTTGTAGATCCGCGCCTTGGGATGGGCGTCTGCGAAGGCTTTGGGCACATAGCCGGCAAAGGCGGGCAGCACCGGCGTCATGCCGAGCGCGCGCATCCGCGACAGGATACGCCGTTGCAGCGCGTGCTTGTCGTCGATCCAGTTGGCCGACAACGGGCTGCGATACCCCTCGATATTGCCCATGCGCTGCCAGGGAAGGAAGGCCGGACCCGACATCGACCCGGCAATGGCAGCGTCGGACAGGCCGTTCTCCCGCCACAGCGCGCGCCAGATATATTCCTGCCCCTCCATCGCCAGCGGCATGTCGACGCCCTGCGCCGCCATCCAGTCGATCTCGCGTTCCCAGCGCGCCCAATCCCAGAAGGGCGTGGTGTAGCCATAGGTGCAGGTGTTCAGATAGACGCGGTGCGCAAAGGGCGACGTCACCGGTCCGGTCGTGCCCTGTGGCAGCCGCGCGGGCAGCGCGATCCGGTCGCCCTCCCAACTGAGCGACGCCGCGCCCGCCGCGTTCCAATAGCTATAGGCGCCCCGCACCAGCGCCACCGGCGAGGTCGCCTCGATGCGGGTGCGGCGACCATCGGCGGTGATGCTATAGGCCGGATCGGTACCGGGGGTCAGCGTCAGCGCGAGCCGTTCGGGTGCGAGCCGCAACCGGGCGAGCGCCGCCCGTGCCGCCGCGACGCCGGTCGGTTCGGCCTTCAGCGCGGGGGCCGTCGGGGCGGGGCGGGCGGACAGGGGATTGGCGATCCCGGCCAGCACCATCGCCCCGGCCCAGAACAGCGTCCTCGGAATCGTCATCGCACACCCCCGCCGGAACGCGATAGCGACGGGATGGGGGTAGGTCCGGCACCCCCCATCCCGCCATCACCGGATCAGAAGCGCGCGGTCGCCGACAGGTAATAGTTCCGGCCGGTGACGCTGCTCATCTGCCAGCGATCGGTGAAGTCCTTATACGCTTCCTCGCTGGCGTCGTTGAGGTTGATGATCCCCGCCGCGAAGTTCAGATGCTCGTTCACCGCATAGCCGAGCGCCAGATCGACCTGGGTGCGGCCCCGCACCGTATGGCCTTCGCGCGCGAAGAAGCTGTCGGAGAAATCCTGTTCGTACGAGCTGCGGCGATTGACCGACGCCCGGATCGAGAAGGTGTCGTCCTCCCAGTAACCGGTGAAGTTCCACGTCTGCCGCGACAGGTTGCGGACGCGGTAGCCCTGGCCATTGGCGACCTTTTCGGGGATCACGCGGGTATAGTTGCCGGTAAAGCCGAAGCCGTCGACCGGCAGCAGATTGTCGAGCGACTGGGTCCACGCCGCCTCGAACCCCTTGATCGTCACCGTCGAGCTGTCGTTCAACGTTTCGGTGATGTCGTAATATTCGCCGTTCGAAGCCCGGCATTCGCCGTCGCCATCGATCGCGAGCGACGCCCCTTCGAACGTCGAGGGACAGATCAGCCGCGAGAAGGTGCCGTTGCGGATATCCTTCCAGAAACCGTTCAGGCTGAGCGCGTTGCCCTGTCCGTAATAATATTCGACGCCGAGGTCGTACTGCTTGGCGGTCAGCGGCGACAGGTTCGCCTGACCCAGGTCGATATTGTTGAATACCCGGTTCTGGCTGTCGCGGGTGGTCGAGCGGACCTGCGCCAGCGAGGTATTCGAATTGAGCAGCGGGCGCACCAGCACCTTGGCTGCCGCCGCGCGCACCAGCACCCCGTCGGTCACGTCGAGGATCAGCGCCGCGCTCGGCAGGAAATTGCCATAATCCTTGCGCGTGACATAGGTGCCGGCGACCGCATCGACCTCCGCCCCCGGCACGTCGCGGGTCAGATAGCCCGCGATCTTCTGCTTGGTACGTTCGTAGCGAGCGCCGATATTGCCGCGCACCCCCATGCCGAACAGCGTGGTGTCGATGTTCGTCATCGCATAGACCGACGGGATGAAGCGATCGACCTGATAGCTCGATTCCGGCGCGAACAGGTCGGGCACGGTGACGTTCTGGTCCTTCAACGCCTGTTCGTTGGCGGCGAGCGACGGCGCGACCCAGCTGTTCGGGATCGACATCCGCCCGTTCAGGAAGTCAGTGACGAGGTAATTGGCACTGGCGATCGTCGGAAAGGCGGTGAACGGTACCGCGCCCGATGCGTCGCGATCGTGGCGCGAGACATGCCGGTCGAAGCTTTCGTGCCGATACTTCGCACCGATCGTCACCGACTTGAGGAAGCCACCGTCGAGATCGCGGGTGAGGTCGAATTGCGTCGCGCGTTCCGCTGCATCGGCCAGACGGGTGGCACCGTTCGGATAGGTCGCGCGCAGCAGACGATTGGTCGCATATTGGTTCGTATCGGTCAGCGGCGTGGTGACGCTGAACTTCACATCGTCCGGATCCGAATAGTCGAGCGACAATCCGTTCATATAGACCGAATAGATCGCCGCATCCTCGCGCTGCAGCAAGTCGCCCTTGGTGTAATGGCCGACCAGTTGTGCGTGCCAGCCTTCGCTGTTCCACTTGGCGGTCGCGGTATAGGCGGCACTCGACAGGTTGCGCTTCTCCGCCTGCCGATTGTTGTCGGTATAGACATTGTCGGCGGTAATCGCCGAATTGGTCAGACCCTGCGTCTTAGTGATGGTCTGCCGGGTGCGGTCGAACCCGAATACCTGCTGATTGACGTCATAGGTCGTGTGGTCGCGGGCATAGATAGCACTGGCAGCCAGTTCGAGCGTCTCCGTCGGCTGATATTGCAGCCCGGCGTTGAGCAGCAGACGGTTGGTTTCGCGATCGATCCGGCGATAGCGCAGGCGGCGCGGTGTATAGACGGTGCCGGCAGCGGTCGCGCTGGTGAACCAGCGGTCCATCC
This sequence comes from Sphingomonas lacusdianchii, assembly GCF_022664395.1. GTDB lineage: Bacteria > Pseudomonadota > Alphaproteobacteria > Sphingomonadales > Sphingomonadaceae > Sphingomonas > Sphingomonas lacusdianchii. The sequence goes on from NZ_JAKRET010000007.1 coordinate 9,736, forward strand.
ACAGATAGTCGGCGCGATCCTTCAGCTTCTGGTAGCTGGCGTTCAGGAACACACCGAGGGTGTTGTCGAGATATTTGTTCACATAGGTCGCGCTGACCTTCGGCGTGATGCCGCCATCGGCATTCTCCGCCTTCTGACCCTTCACCGACAGGATGATATGGTCGCCGCGATACTCCAGCGGCTTCAGCGTATCGATATTGACCGTGCCCGACAGGCCGCCGGCGTCCATATTGGCGGTCGGCGACTTGATGACCTGAATGCTCGACGCGAGATCGGTCTGCACGACGTCGTAGCGGAAGCCGTCGGTGAAGTCGGCGCTCTGGAACGTCTGCCCGTTGATCGTCGTGTTGGCATATTGCGGCCCCAGACCGCGGATGCTGATCGTCGCGCCGCGTCCGTTGACGTTCGACATTTGCACGCCGGAGATGCGCTGCACCGCTTCGGTGATGTTCTCCGACGGGAACTTGCCGATATCCTCCGACGAAATGCCGTCGGTCACGCGGACATCGGCACGCTTCGCCTCCAGCGCGGTCGCGATCGAGCGGCGATATCCGGTGACGGTGATCTCGCCATCCCCCGCATCTTCCTGACCGGTCACGACTTCCTGCGCGGTCTGGGGCGCGGGCAGGCTCGGCTTGGGCGTCTGTGCCTGCGCCAGCGGGTCGGCGGGCGGCTGGGCGGTGGTGGACTCCTGGGCCAGCGCGGGACTGGTCAGCATCGCTGCGCCACCCGCGATCAGCAGGGCGCGCCACGAAATTCGCGAGGCGGCGGGGGAAAACTGGTGGACGCGCATAATCATCTACCTCGTCAAAGGCATGGAAAGGATCGGCGGATACGCGGGATCGGGCGAAGCCCGTTGACTAGGTTCCGACACGGTATTCCGTATGCGGATGGCGACTTGTCAGATGATTGCGATTGGTCGTCAAGATGGTCTTACCAAAAAAAGTACCAATCTAGACCGGCTTGTCTTGCGACCACTTCAGAACTCGCTGAATAAATAGGCAGCCGACTATGGATTCGGTATCGCACCTTGATCTCCCGCGATGTTTTCGCCGTAAAAACAGCGCACTACCGTCCAAGTCCAAGATCGAGGCGTTGCCTGAAAATTGGTCAGCCTGCTCGCGTTCGCATCACCGCCGATTCAAGAAAATTTTGGGTGGTGGATTCGAACCAGGCGGGAGGACCGGCGCGGCCGCCGGGAAGACGCACGAACGTAGCCGACACCCGCAATTTGCATTTGATTCCGCATCCGCGGCAATGGCGCGGGCCGGCGTCGCGGCTGCTTTTATTTGGTGTAGGCGATTCGGAAACCAATGTGCGACGTTGGGAAATCCTGTTCCTGTGCCTGAAACGCGGCGGGGCGAAAATTCGCGCAATAGTTGGTCGCGCACAGGAAGCTACCGCCCTTGACCAGTCCGACCGGACCGTCGCCTGCGACCCATTCCCAGACATTGCCGACCATGTCGTACAGGCCGAAATCGTTGGCGGGAAAGCGTGCGACGGGAGCGATGCCGGCATAGCCGTCGTCGGCGGTATCGCGCATCGGGAAGACGCCTTCCCAGACATTGGCGCGCGGCCTGCCATGATCGAACGCCCATGCCATCGCATCGCGCGCGGTCGTCTGGCCGCCGCGCGCGGCACGTTCCCACTGCTCGACATCGGGCAGGAACCCGCCGGCCCATGCGGCATAAGCGGCGGCGTCGGTGCGGTCGACATGCACGACCGGGTCCTGCCAATGGCCGTCGAGCGCGCTGCCCGGCCCCTGCGGATGGCGCCAGTCCGCGCCTTTCACGAACCGCCACCAGCGCGCGGCGTTGTCGAGCGGCACCGGTTCGGTAGGTGCTACGAACACGGCCGAGCCGCCCTCGCGTTCGGCACGGGTGCGATGGCCGGTGGCGGCGACGAAGGCGGCGAACTGGCGGTTGGTCACCTCATGCGCGTCGATGCGGAAGGCGGCGACGGGGGTTGCCGTGCCCGGTCGCCTGGCACCATCCTCGCCGAGCAGCACGGTGCCGGCGGGGATCGCGACGCAGGGGTCGGTCGCGTCGCAATGCGCGGCGGGGCGGTTCGCGCCGATCGAACCCAGCCCGGCCATCGCCGCGAGCAGCGCCGCCACCCGCCTCACGGCTTGGCGACGCCGGCCGCGGGGGTTTCGGCGGGGGGCAGCGGCACGACGCCCTTGTCCTTCGCATAGGCGTCATAGGCGGCGACCAGTTCGGCAAGCCGCGCCGGTTCGGCAGCGGCCAGATCGCGGGTCTCGCCCGGATCGCGCGCGACGTCGAACAATTGCCACCGCCCGGTGCTGACCCCCTTGCGCGTATAGCGGTTGGTCCCGGCGGGCAGGTACACGACCTTCCAGTCGCCCTTGCGCAGCGCACGGCGGTAGAAGAGTTCGTAGCCGACCGCTTCGTCCGCGCTTCGCACCGCCGGGGCAGTCGCGGCGAGCACCGGACGCAGGCTGTGCCCCTGATGCGGCAGGATCGCGCGGCCGGCAAAGGTCGCGGGCTGGGTCAGCCCGGCATAGTCGAGCAGCGTCGGCGCGATGTCGCGCACGTCGAGATTGGCGGTGGCGATGCGGCCGCCACCGGTCACGCCCCTGCCCGCGGCAAAGGCGCTGACCCGAATGCCACCCTCGCTCGGATAGCCCTTCACCAGCCATGACGGCGTCGAATTGGCCTGTGCCCAGCCCGGACCATAGCCGACATAGCTGGTCGCCTTCCCGATATTGGCGAGACGGTTATCGATGCGAAGCGACGGATCGGCGGGGGTCGGCGCATCGGGATCGGCCGGCGGCGCCTTCGGATCGGCGACCTTGAAGCGGGGGGAGGGCTGTTCGATCACATTCCCCTCCGGCCCATTGTCGGCGAGGAACAGGATGATCGTGTCGTCATAGCGGCCCTGCGCCTTCAGCGCTGCGACCACCCGCCCGACATTCTGGTCGAGCCGGTCGACCATCGCCGCATAGACTTCCATCTTGCGGGCCTCGATCGCGCGTTCTTCGGGCGAGAGCGACGCCCAGGGGCGGACCTGTTCGGTCGCATGGGCGACGGCATCGGCGGGGACGAGGCCGAGCTGTTTCTGGCGGGCGAGGCGGGCGTCGCGCAACGCTTCGTAGCCGGCGTCGTAGCGGCCCTTATATTTCGCGATCGTCTCCGCCGGGGCCTGTAGCGGCCAGTGCGGCGCGGTGAAGGGGAGATAGGCGAAGAACGGGCGGGCGTCGCCCGCGCGCTTCGCTTGGTCGAGATAGCCGATCAGGCGATCGGCGAAATAATCGGTCGAATAGCGGCCGGCAGGGAGCGCGGCGGGTTTGCCGTCGTCGCGGTAGCTGGGGTTCAGCCCGGCCCTGGTCCATGCCTTGTTCTGGTCCGCACCGAAATGGTTCGACAAGCCCTGCAACAGCGCGAAACTATGTTCGAAGCCGCGCGCCGCCGGTTCGCGATCGGGGGTGAGGCCGAGATGCCATTTCCCCGACATCAGCGTGGCATAGCCGCCGGCGCGCAGCAGTTCGGCGATCGAGGCGACGCGGTCGTTCAGATACCCCTCATAGCCCGGCCGGCCGGTCGTCGCGTCGCTGAGCAGTTCGGCCATGGTGCCGAGACCCGCCTGGTGATTGTCGACGCCGCTCATCAGCATCGAGCGGGTCGGCGAACAGGTGGGCGCAGTGTGGAAGCCGGTGAAGCGTACGCCCGATAGCGCCAGCGCGTCGAGATTCGGGGTCGCGATCTCGCCGCCGAACGCGCCGAGGTCGGACCAGCCGAGGTCGTCAGCGACGATCACGAGGAAATTGGGAGCGTTTTTGGGCGCAACCGCCGGCGCGGGCGCGACCGGTGGGGTGTCGGGGGCGGCGGCGGCGGGGAGCGCGAGCAGCAGCGCGGGGAAAGCGGCGGCGATCAGGGGCTTGGCCGGCATGGGCACTCCAAAGGTGACGAAGGTTACACGCACGGCATAGCCACCCGGTGGATTCCAACAATAAAGAATATCTATCAATTCAATGGGAATTAGTCTGTTCGTTTCGATGGCGTCCCTATCCTAGCCAGTGGCGGTCCGGCGGGTGCCGCCGCCATTCGTGACCGAAGGACCATCGATGCCGATTTCGCCCGCCCGCGCCTGCCGCCTGTCCCTGTTCGCCGGCGCCGCGCTGTTCGCGATGCCCGCATGTGCCGCCGATCCGGTGCCGACGACCGCCGAAGTTGACGGCGAAGCCCCGAAGGACGCTGCGACCGGTGAGGATATCGTGGTCACCGCGCGCCGCCGCGCCGAACGCAGCCAGGACGTGCCGATCGCGATCAACGCGTTCGGCGCGGCGCAGATCGAGGCGACGCGGACCTATAATCTCCGCGACCTGCAACAGCTGACCCCCAGCCTGGTCGTCACCAACACCAACCCGCGCAACACCAGCATCAACATCCGCGGCCTCGGCAACAATGTCGCGGTCTATAATGACGGGCTGGAGCCGGCGGTCGGGGTCTATGTCGACGGCGTCTATCTGGCGCGGCCGGGGCAGACGGTGTTCGACCTCGCCGATCTGGAGCGGATCGAGGTGCTGCGCGGGCCGCAAGGGACGCTGTTCGGCAAGAATACCTCGGCCGGTGCGGTGGTCGTCACGACCAAGGCGCCGACGTTCGAACCCGAAGCGGGTGGCGCGTGTCGCTCGGCAATGTCGGCTTCCGCCAGCTCCACGCCTATGTCTCCGGCCCGATCACCGACAGCCTCGCCGCGCGGCTGTTCGTGTCGAAGACCGACCGCGACGGTTTCACCCTGAATCGCTTCGACGGGCGGCTCGGGCAGGATTTCCACGACCTGAATCTGCGCGGGCAGTTGCTGTACAAGCCGACCGATACGCTGACGCTGCGGCTGATCGGCGATTGGGGGCGGCAGCATTCGTTCACTGCCGGCACCATCCTGCTGGGCGCGATCCGCACGTACGACAACGGCACCAACTTCGCGAACAACTATTACGACCGGGCGGCGCGGCTCGGCTACACGCCGGTGCCGGCCGACCCGAAGCTGCGCACCACCGATGTCGATGCGAACCCGCGCTATGCGATGAACCAGCACGGGCTGAACCTGACCGCCGATCTCGATCTGGGCGCCGCGACGCTGACCTCGGTCACCGCCTATCGCGCGTGGAACTGGTATCCGCACAATGACGGCGACAGCACCAGCATCGATGCCGGCGCCGATTTCCATCAGAGCAACGAACAGCGCCAGGTCAGCCAGGAACTGCGCATCGCATCGAACGGCGACCGCCCGGTCGATTATGTCGCCGGGCTCTATTATCTCTACCAGTCGATCCGGGCCGAGGCGGTCAACCGCTATGGCAGCCGTGCCGCCGACTGGTTCCTGCCGCCGACGACCAATGCCGCGGTCGGGGCGGCGGCGCTCAACGATTACAATGTCGTCAGCCAGTCGCGCCCGGTCACCGACAGCTATGCCGCCTTTGCCCAGACGACATGGCATGTAGTGCCCGGCGTCGATCTGACGACGGGGCTGCGCTATACCTATGAGACCAAGACCGGCTATTTCGATCAGGTCGCGACCGGCCGGTCGCTGGCCGGGCTCACCGCCGCACAGCAGGCGGCGGCGCAGACGATACGGTCGCGCTACGGCATCGCCAACCGCTATGAGGCGGAGACCAAGGCCGGGCGGCTATCGGGACAGGCGACGCTGTCGTGGAAGGTCGCCGAACCGGTGCTCGGCTATGTCACCTATGCGCGCGGCAACAAGTTCGGCGGGCTGAACCTCGCCAACATCACCACCACCGGACAGTTCGCCGCCAACCCGGTGATCGCGCCCGAGACGATCGACAGCTATGAGGCGGGCGTCAAGACGACGTGGTTCGGCGGGCGGCTGACCGCCAATGCCGCCGCCTTCTGGACCGATGTGAAGGACTATCAGACCACGATCATCGACATCGAACGCAACGGCGTCAGCTTCTTCACCAATGCCGCGAAGGTCCGCACGCGCGGGTTCGAAGGCGATGTGCGCGCGACGCCGACGCGCTGGCTGACGCTCTATGCCTCGGGCACCTATGACGATGCGCGGTACATCTCCTATGCCAATGCGCCCTGCCCGATCGAGATCACCGGCCGCACGCTGTGCGATCTGTCGGGGCAGCGATTGCCGGGCGTGTCGGAATGGGCGGCATCGGCGGGCGGCGAGGTGCGCGCGCCAATCGCGAACATGGCGGGCCGATCGGGCGAGGTCTATTTCGGCAGCGACTACAGCTATCGATCGAGCACGAACACCACCGCCAGCCTCAGCCGCTATTCGGTGATCCCGGCCTATGATCTGCTCAACCTGCGCTTCGGGTTCCGCACCGACGACGGGCTGTTCGACATCCAGTTGTGGGGCCGCAACGTGACCGACGAAACCTATTTCCTGTCGCGCGCCGCCGCCAATACCGGCGCGATCACGGGCACGCTGGGCGATCCGCGAACCTATGGGATCACCCTGCGCACGCGGCTGTAACCGAAGCGGTGCCGGACGACGGACCGGGATCGGGGGCTGGCGCGTGATGACGACCGTCAGGGCGGATCGACATTCAGCGACGATCGTGCATGTTCGTCATTCCCGCGCAGGCGGAAATCCATGACCGCCGACGTTCCGGCCGGATGCACGGCGATGGCGCATATGGGCGCCCGCCTGTGCGGGAGTGACGATAGCAGATAGAATAGTCGTCCCGCGTACCGGGAACCGAATGTCGATCGCCCTGGAGCGTTACCGGACCAGGGGCTGCGCGAAGCCGAAGCGCCGTATCGAAGCACTTGACCACAAACGGTCCGTCGATACGCCATTTCGTCGGGCGCAATGCCTGCCCCGGGCAACTGCCGCCAGGACGAACGGGCGAGGCGCACGGCATCACGCTCTATCGTCGGTCGCCCGGCGCCGTGCAGGACAACGACGTGTCCATGCGCCGGATCAGCCGCTCGGCGACCGAGGACCGGATCGGCTGGCAGCGATCGATCCGGCGCCACGTATTATAGCTGATGCCGAAGACCTGTTGCAGTCCCTCGTCGGTCTTTGGCACCGACAATCGACGCATTTCGCTGACGATCTCCTCCGGAAGGAGACGCAGGGAACCGCTCATCGCGCCGCTCCCAGCATCGCCGTTACCTGAAGGAGGGCGTAGAGGTAGCCGCTATGCCCTGCGCCGGCGATGACGGTATCCGCCCGCAACGAGACATAGCTGTGGTGGCGGAATGCCTCCCGCTTGTGGATGTTCGAAAGATGGACCTCCACGACCGGCCCCTCGAAGGTGTTCAATGCGTCGAGCAAGGCGACGGAGCTATGGGTGAATGCCGCCGGATTGATGATGATGGCGGCGGCGGCATGCCGGGCTTCCTGTACCCAGTCGACCAACGCATGTTCCGCGTTGCTCTGCCGGAAATCGACGGTGAAGCCGGTTCCCGCGACATGGTCGGCACAGGCCGTTTCGATATCCGCGAGCGTAGTCGTGCCGTAGATTTCGGGCTGGCGCGTCCCGAGCAGATTGAGGTTCGACCCGTTCAGAATGAAAATCGTCTTCACGTCGCTACAGTCTCCGGTCCGGATCGTCCTTCCCCCGTGGCGGCCCGCCGCGTGCGCGGCGGGCCGGTCATGTCGTCAGAACCGGGCCTTGACCCCGACATAGAAGGAGCGGCCGAGGACGTCATAGGTGCCGGGCAGCGTGTTGCCGGGGGTTCCGGCGACGACCAGCGGCGCCTTGTCCAACAGGTTCGTGACGCCCATCCGGAACTGGTACGCATCATTGACCCGGACCCGTGCGGTCAGGTCGAACACGTCATAGGCCGGCACGCCCGCCGCCGGGCTGGCCGGGCGGATGACCGACGTCACGTCGCGCATCCCGTCGAGATGCCGCCAGCGCAGGCCGAAGTCGAAATCGCCCAGCGTCAGGTTGCCGGTGGTGGTGTAGCGCCAGCGCGGCAGTGGCAGGGCGTTGGTCGCGTCGATCGTGCCCCGGAATTCCTGGAAGGCGTCGGTCGCGAAGTTCTTGATCTGATAGCTGTCGAGATAGCTGACCACCGAATTGAGCGTGAACCGCGCATCGCCCAGATCGCCCAGCGTGCCGAGCGGGATCGCCCAGTCGAGCTGGAAGTCGACGCCCCGCGTCTTCAGCCCGCCAAGGTTCAGATAGGGCAGCGACACGTTGACGATACCGCCGGTATTGTCGCGGCTGATGAGCTGGCAGAAGGTGTTGGTCGCGCTGTAGCCGGGGTTGCTGCCGTCCTGGTTATAGCATTTGGACAGCGCGGTGTTGCCCGCCACGGTCGAGATGACGTCGCGGATCGCGATGTCGTAGAAGTCGACCGAGAAGGACAGGCTGCGCAGTACCGGCGAGGCGAAGTCGGGCTTCACCACCAGGCCGACGGTCTTGGTGGACGCCTTTTCCGGGGTCAGGGCGAGGTTGCCGGTGTTGGTCACCGGGATCGCCACCGTGGTGAAGTTGTAACTGTCGACCAGGCTGGCCGGCACGCCGGTCGCGACGCAAAGCGCGCGCAGCTGGCTGGCATTGGCACCGTTGCGCGACACGCTGCGCACGTCGCAGGGGTCGCCCGATGCCGGCGGGTTGCCGATCTGGACCTGCGCGCCGGTCGGCGAGCTGAACAGTTCGCCGATATTGGGCGCGCGCACCGCCCGCTGATAGCCGCCGCGGACCAGCAGCGCCCGCACCGGGGACCATTCGCCCTCCGCCTTGTACGTCCACACGCCGCCGGTGACGTTATAGTCGGAATAGCGCCCGCCGAGGCTGACGTTCAGCGAGTGGAAGAAGGGCTTTTCCTTCAGGATCGGCACGAACAGTTCGCCGGCGATCTCCTTCACATTGGTCGCGCCGCGCGTCGGATTGGTGGCGTTGGTCGCGAAGACGTCGCCGGCGATCAGCGCCGCGTCGGGGACGAAGCTGTACCGGTTCTCGCGATAGGTGCCGACGACCGACGCCTTGACGTCGCCGGCGGGCAGCGCGAACAGCGATCCCTGTACCGCGCCTTCGACCGTGTTCTGGCCGATATCCTCATACCGGCTGATCCGCCGCGTGATATAGGCGGCGCAGGCCAGGCTGATCGTGGCGGCATTGCCGATGCCGAACGGATTGTAGCCGCCCGCGCACAGTGAATTGCCGCCGTCCGCCGCCTGCAGCAGCTGGTTGACCCGCGACCCGATCACGCCGGGCGCGATATCGTCATGGATGACGTTGCGGTCGCGCGAACCGTAGATATCGTAGGTCCAGTCGCCAAAGCCCAGCTTGCCGCGCGCGCCGATGATGAACTGGCTGGTTTCGAAGCTGGTGTCGAACACGCGCGGCGGCAGCTCGACGAACCGGCGGTTGATCGAAAAATTCGCGGTCGGGTTCGGCCGCGACGCCAGCACCGCGCGCAGGCTGGCGGGGATGAAGGGATTGTTGACCGATATGTTGACCGGGATGAACTGGGTCAGCGAATTGCCGACATTGGTCTGGGCATCGGTGCGGGTGTAGAGCGCCTGCGCATAAAGCGTGATCGCGTCGGAGATCTCGTAATCGGCCTTGGCGAAGAAGTTATAGCGCTCGAGCGGGCGATCGATCGACTGCTGCCGCGCGACCGGCTGGCGCACCACATTGCCGAAGGTCACGTAATCGCCGGTCGTCGGTCCGGTATAATTATAGGCGCCGACCTGGCTGAACAGCGATCCGTTGGCGTTGAAGCCCAGCGCGTTGGTGCGCGACACCCGTCCGGCCGGCTGGCCGGGAAAGGCGGCGTCGACCGCCGCCTGCGACGGCAGGTTGGTCGCCGATGGCAGGAACGTCCCCTGGCCGATGAACGACGACAGGATGCCGAGGTCGAAGAAGGAGCGTTCCGACCCCTTCAGCTCGTCGCGCTTGGTATAGCCGGCCGAGGCGATGATGTTGAACCGGTCGTCGTCCGAGGTCCAGCCGCCGATCGCCGACACGTCCGCCGCAAGGCGATCGCCGCGGAACGTGTCGCCGATCTGGCCGTCGATCTCGATACCGTTGATCCGGCGCCGCGTGCGGAAGTTGACCACGCCCGAAATCGCGTCCGATCCATAGACCGCCGACGCGCCGCCGGTGATCGTCTCGACGCTCTCGACGATCGACTGGGGCACGACGTTGACGTCGGTCACGTTGAAGACGGTCGACGGCGGCAGGCGGCGGCCATCGAGCAGGACGAGGTTGCGCTTGTCGCCCAGCCCGCGCAGGTTCAGCGTCGCGCGACCCGCGCTCGCCGCCGCGCTGGCGCCGCCGCCCTGCGACCCCGAACCCGGCACGAACTGCGGCAGCTGGTTGAGCGATTGTTCGATGTTGACCGCGCCGGTCGCCTTCAGCGCTTCCTGGCCGGTCGTCACGATCGGGCTGGTCGAACTATAGTCCGACCGGCTGATGCGCGATCCGGTGACGACAATATCGGCCTCACCGCTCGTCGTTTCCGCCCCCTGGACCGCGGCCGGGGTCGCGGCGCCTTGGCTCGGCAGGTCGCCGGGCGAGGTCTGGTCGGCGGCGGGCGGCATCGTCGTGGCGTCGGCGGCCGGTGCAGCCTGCGGCGCCGTCTGGGCAAGCGCCGGCGCGGCGACGATCATCGACCAGCCCAGCGCTGCGGTGGAAATTCCACCGGCAAGTTTCGACAACATGATTCCCTCTCCTTTTATTTTTTAACTATCTGTTTCGTACAATTTTATGTGCGTTCAGAGTTCGATCCGTTTCACGTCGCCGAGGATGACGATGTACGAGAGTGCGCCCAGCAGCGCGACGACCCCGATGAACCCGATCGCGTAGACGAAGCTGCCGGTCGCAGCGACGATCGCGCCGATAATGATCGGGGTCACGATCCCCGCGAGGTTCGCGGCGAGGTTGAAGATGCCGCCGGTCACGCCCAGCATTCCCTGCGGTGCGATATCCGACACCAGCGTCCAGCCCAGCGCCGCCATCCCCTGGGCGAAGAACGCCAGCGACAGCACGGCGATGACCAGCCGGTTGTCGTCGATGAAGTTCGCCGACACGATGGTCGAGGCAAGCAGCAGCCCGAGGATGATCGGCAGTTTGCGCGCGACATTGGGCGAACGGCCCTGCCGCAGCATCCGGTCGGACCACCATCCGCCGAACAGCACGCCGATCGAGGCGGCAATGAACGGCAGCACGGCGAAGAACCCGATCTTCAGCCAGTCCATGTGCCGTTCGACCGCGAGATAGGTCGGAAACCAGGTCAGGAAGAAGACCAGCGTCGAATTGCCCGCGAACTGGCCAAGACAGATGCCCCACATCTGGCGGGTGCGCAGCAGGCGCCCGGCCGCCGACCAGTCGACGCGCTGCTTGGCCGGCTGTTCGACCAGGCCACCGCCCTCGACGATCAGCGCGAGTTCGGCCGCATTCGCCCGGCTGTCGCGCGGTTCGCGATAGCGCAGCCACCACACGACCGCGAACACCATGCCCAGCGCGCCCGCGACGAGGAACAGCGACCGCCATCCCCAATGGGCCAGCATCAGGAACAGGACCGGGCTGAGAAAGGCGAGGCCGATATATTCGCCGACCGTGTAGACGCCGGTCGCCATCGCCCGTTCGTTGCGCGGAAACCAGGTGGCGACCACCCGGCTGTTCGCCGGAAAACAGGGCGATTCCGCGATACCGAGGAGCAGGCGCAGCCCGAACAGACCGGCGACGCTGCCGATCACCGCATGCAGCAAGGTGAAGAACGACCAGAAACCGACCGACAGCATATAGGTCAGCCGCGTGCCGAACCGGTCGAGGAACGCCCCGCCCGGGACCTGCGACGCGGCATAGGTCCATGAGAAGGCGGAAAAGATCACGCCCATCAGTGTCGGACTGATCGCAAGTTCCTTGGTCAGCGCAGGCGCCGCAATGCCGAGGATCGTCCGGTCGAGATAGTTGATGAGCGTGCCGGTGGCGATCAGCGCCAATACGCCATAGCGGACCCGGGTCGGGCGGACCGCCGCACCCAGCATCCCGCTCATGCCGCAGCCCCCTGGGTCAGGCTCGCGAAATGTCGGACCATGCGGTTGGCATCCGCCTTCGCGCCGGTGAAAATCTCGAACGCGCCCACGGCCTGGAACACGGCCATGGTGCCGCCATGCGCCGTCCGGCAACCGCGTTCGCGTGCCACCCGCAGCAGCTCGGTCTCGAGCGGGAAATAGACGATCTCCGCTACCCACAGCCGGTCGGTGAGCAGCTGCGGGTCGAGCGGAAGGCCGGGATGCCCGGCCATGCCGGTCGGGGTCGCGTGGATCAGCCCCGATGCCGCCTCCAGTGCGCCTGCAAGGTCCCGGCCCGCACTGGCGCGCCCGTCGAACCGGGCGGCGAGCCGCTGCGCCAGCGCTTCGGCACGTTCCATATCGGTGTCGAAGATCGTGACATGCCGCACGCCCAGCGCCAGCGCCGCGGCCGCCGTTGCGGCGCCGGCACCGCCGCCGCCGAGCTGCACGACCATCTGCCCGGCAATATCCCCGATATCGCGCGAGATGCCGGCCGTGAAACCCAGTGCGTCGGTATTGCTGCCCGTGGTCCGGCCATTGACGATGCGCACCGTGTTGACCGCGCCGATCGCTTCGGCGATCGGATCGATCGCGTCGAGCAGCGGCATGACGACCTGCTTGAACGGGTGCGTGATGTTGAGACCGTTATAGCCCAGGTCGACTGCGCCTTTAAGCAGGCCGTCCAGCCGTTCCGCCGACACCGGCTCCCCGGCAAGGTCGATCAACCGATAGATATAGGCGAACCCTTGCGCCCTGGCCTCGGCCATGTGCATCGCGGGGGTAAGCGAACCCTGGATATCCTGTCCGATCAGCCCGGCGACGATGCCGTTGCGGCCGGGTACAGGCACGCCTTCAGGTTCAAGGTTCGTATCGACCACCACCCGCTCCTATCAAACTTTTTCCGGCTTCGACCGGTTATGAGTGGCAGTGTACGAACTAGTACGTTACTGTCAACGGGTCATATGAAGCTAACGTTGCTCCCCGGCTGCCGCTATCAGGACGGCATGAAAACGAAACAAATTGAGGCAGCTGACGTCAGCCGCGCGGATCGCACGCGCATGGACATCCTGACGGTCGCAACCGAGGAATTTGCCGACAAGGGTTTCAGCGGCGCGCGAATCGACGAGATCGCGGAGCGGACCGACACCAGCAAGCGCATGATCTACTATCATTTCGGTAGTAAGGAGGGCCTCTACCGATCGGTATTGGAGGCAGCCTATGGCGGGATCCGTTCGACCGAGGCGGTAGCCGAGCTAGGCGATCTGCCGCCCCTGGAGGCGCTTGCGCGGCTTACCGAGATCACGTTCAACTACCATCTCGAGCATCCCGAATTCGTCCGGCTGGTCATGAACGAGAACATCCAGCGCGGTTCGGTCATCGCTTCGCTGGACAGCACGCGATCCCGCAACGATTCGGTCATCGCCATGATCGGACGGCTGATCGAGCGCGGCGTCGCGGAGGGCGTGTTCCGCGACGGGATCGATCCGCTCGACCTGCACATGACGATGAGTTCGATGGCATTCTACAATATTTCGAATCGCTACACGCTGGGCAAGATCTTCGGGATCGACATGGATTGTCCCGACACGATCGCGCGGCGCCGGCAAAGCGTCATCCATACGGTCATCGCAAGCTGCCGACGCTGATCGGCGCGCACAAAGGAGCGGCACGTCCCATGAAGTTCGGAATCGCGACGGTATCGTTGAGTGGTACGCTCGAACACAAGCTTCAGGCGGCAGCCGCGGCCGGGTTCGACGGCGTCGAGATTTTCGAGAACGACCTGATCGCTTCGCCGCTGCGCCCGCGCGAGGTGCGGCGGATGATGGACGATCTCGGCCTCGCCTGCCAATTGTACCAGCCGTTCCGCGATTTCGAGGGGATGCCCGGCGCGCTGCGGCAACGCGCGCTGGACCGCGCCGCCGCGAAGTTCGACCTGATGGGCGAACTGGGCACCGACCGGATCCTCGTCTGCTCCAACTGTTCGCCCCAGTCGCTGGGCGAGCGCACGCGGATCGTCGACGACCTGTCGGAACTGGCGACCATGGCGAACCGGCACGGCATCGTCGTCGGCTATGAGGCGCTGGCATGGGGGCGGCACGTCTTCGACCACCGCGACGCGTGGACGATCGTCGAGGCGGTCGATCATCCGTCGCTCGGCATCATCCTCGACAGTTTCCATTCGCTGTCGCGCGGCATCCCGAGTGACAGCATCCGCGACATTCCCGGCGACCGCATCGCCTTCGTCCAGCTGGCCGATGCGCCGCGGCTCGACATGGACCTGCTCTACTGGAGCCGGCATTTCCGCAACTTTCCCGGGCAGGGCGGGCTGGATGTCGCGGGCTATGTCGCCGAAATCCTGCGCACCGGCTATGCCGGGCCGCTATCGCTCGAAATCTTCAACGACCGCTTCCGCGCCTGGTCGGCCGAACCGATCGCGCGCGATGGCCTCCGCTCGCTGCGCTACATCCACGACGCAGCGCAACGCCGCCTCGGCCGGCCGGTCGCGATGCCCGCCTGCCCCGAACGCGTGGCGACCGAGTTCGTCGAATTCGCCGTCGACGCGGAACAGCGCCCCCGGCTGGAGGCGATGCTCGGCTCGCTCGGCTTCGCCCATACCGGCGTGCATCGCACCAAGCAGGTCAGCCGGTGGCAGTCCGGCGCCGTCAACCTCGTGGTCAATGCCGAGCAGACCGGTTTCGCCCACAGCTACAATCTGACGCACGGCCCCTCCATCTGTGCGGTCGGCCTGAAGGTTCCCGATCGCCGGGCCGTCGTCGCGCGCGCCGAATGCTTCGACGTCCGCAAGGGTGCCGAGATCGAGACGCCCGGCAATCTCGACGTTCCCGCCATCCGCGGCGTGGGGGGCAGCCTGATCTATCTGGTCGACGAGGGCAGCGCCGAGCAGGTGTGGAACGCCGAATTCGTGCCCACCGGCACGCCAGCTCCCGATAGCGACCTGACCTTCGACCATCTGGCGACCGTCGTGCAGATCGACGAGTTCCTGTCGTGGCAGCTGTTCTGGCGCTCGCTGTTCGGCTTTCGCGAAAGCGCGCAGGCCGATGTGATCGATCCGGCCGGACTGGTGCTCAGCCTGCCGCTCGAGTCCCCCGACGGCGCGACCCGCATCACGATGAATGCCAGCGACGCGAGCGGCACGCTGTCGGCGCGCTTCGTCAGCAAGGGATTCGGCGGCGGGTATCAGCATGTGGCGTTCGCGACCGACGACCTGTTTTCGGTCGCGGGCGATCTTCGGGCGAACGGTGCCGAGGTCCTGCACATTCCGGCCAATTACTACGACGATCTCGCGGCGCGGATCGGCGATGTCGAACTGGCTGGCGAGCTGCGTCGGCTCGGCATCCTGTATGATTCGGATGCGGATGGCGACTATCAGCAACTCTATAGCCGCGCGTTCGACAAATTCTTCTTCTTCGAATTTGTCAGAAGGCGCGGCTATCGCGGGTTCGGCGCCCCCAATGCCGGCGTCCGGCTGGCAGCGCAGGAACGGTTCAAGCCCGCCCCGGGAATTGCGCTCTAGCGCTGCCCGTCAGAGCGGGAATGCGGAGCGCGGCCGTAACCGCCGCCGCCCGGTGTTTCGATCACGAAGCGGTCGCCGGGCGCAAGCTCGACCTGATCGGTGCCGGCCAGCGGCTCGACGCTGCCGGCCTGCCTTTCGACCCGCTGCACGCCGACGGCACCATCGCCACCGCCCGCCAGACCGAAGGGGGCGACCGTGCGGCGCGAGGCGACGATGGTGGCGGTCATCGGCTCCAGCGCGGTGATCGCGCGGATCACCCCGTCTCCGCCCCGATGCGCGCCGACCCCGCCGGAGCCGCGACGGATGGCGAAGCGATCGAGCCTTACCGGATAGCGATGCTCGAGGATTTCGGGGTCGGTGATCCGGGTGTTCGTCATGTGGCTGTGGATCGCGGCGGTGCCGTCGAAATCCGGTCCGGCACCGGTCCCGCCGCAGATGGTTTCATAATATTGGTAGCGGTCGTTGCCGAACAGGAAGTTGTTCATCGTCCCCTGCGCGGCGGCGCACGCGCCCAGCGCCCCGAGCAGCGCATTGCAGACCGCCTGGCTGACTTCGGTATTGCCCGCGACCACGGCGCGGCCCGGCGGGGGAGCGAGGAACGAGCCTTCGGGAATGACGATGTCGAGCGGGGCGAGGCAGCCTTCGTTAAGGGGGATATCCTCACCCACCAGACAGCGAAACGCATAGAGGACGACCGCGCGGGTGACGGCGGGCGGCGCGTTGAAATTGCCGGCGCTGGCGGGACCGGTGCCGGTGAAATCGATCGTCGCCGCCCGGGCCGCGCGATCGATCGTCACGCGGACCCTGAGCGGCGTGCCGTCGTCCATCGCATAGTCGAACTGCCCGTCGGACAGCCGGGTCAGCACGCGGCGGATGCTTTCCTCCGCATGGGCCATGACATGTCCCATATAGGCCTGCACGACGCTCCAGCCGCTGGCGGCGACCAGCGCGGTCAGTTCGGCGATGCCGGTGGCGTTGGCGGCGAGCTGCGCCTTGATGTCGGCTACATTCGTATCGGGGCTGCGCGCCGGATAGCGGGCCCGGGCCAGCAGCGCGCGGAACGCGTCCTCGCACAGGCGACCGCCATCGACCAGCAGCAAGTCGTCGATCACCACACCTTCCTCTTCAAGGGTGCGCGAGGCGGGCGGGGTCGATCCGGGGGTCAGGCCGCCGATATCGGCATGATGGCCGCGATTGGCGACGAAGAAGCGGATCTCGCCGCCCGCTTCGTCGAACACCGGCGCGATCACCGTCACGTCGGGCAGGTGCGTGCCGCCATTATACGGATTGTTCAGCGCGACGACATCGCCGGGCTTGAGCGTCGTGCCCCGGCTGGCAAGGATGGTGCGCACGCTTTCGCCCATTGCGCCCAGATGCACCGGTACGTGCGGGGCGTTGGCGACCAGCCGCCCCTGCGCATCGAACAGCGCGCAGGAGAAATCGAGCCGCTCCTTCATGTTCACGCTGCTGGCGGTATTGCGCAGCACGACGCCCATCCGCTCGGCAATCCCCATGAACCGGGTGTTGAACAGTTCGAGCTGGACCGGATCGGCGATCGCGCCATCGTGCGCCGTGCGCGCGGCGGCGCGTTCGTGCCGCAGGACCAGTTCGCCGCCGGCACCCACCTCGACCGTCCAGTCCGGCTCGACCATCGTCGTCGCGATCGCCTCGCGGATCAGCGCGGGGCCGGCGATCCGGTCGCCGGGGCGCAAGGTAGCGCGGTCATGGACCGGCGTGCGATGGTCGGCCCCGCCGGTCCAGACGGTGACATGGTCGAGCGGCGCGGGCAGACCGCCGTCGCGCGGCGGGAGCGGTGCCGGCGTGACCGGTTCGCCCGCGACGACCGCCTCCACCACCACGCTTTCGATGATGATGGCGCGGTCCGGGCTGACGAAGCCGAAGCGGGCACGGTGCGCGTCCTCGAACGCGGCGCGCATCGCTTCGACATCGCCCCATTCCACGGCGAGCGCGGTGTCGGTGCCGGCATAGCGCAGATGGACCGTCGCGACCCGGTGCGCGCCGTCGCCGACCTCGCCCGCCGCCTCGTCGCCCAGCGCCGCGACCAGATCGTCGAGCATCGTTCCCAGCGGCCGTTCGACCGAACGCTGGCGGATCGCGACCTTGTCGGCCAGCCCCATGCCATAGGCCGACAGCACGCCCGCGAACGGATGGATCAGGACGGTGCGCATCCCCAGCACCTCGGCCACACGACAGGCATGCTGCCCCCCGGCGCCACCGAAACATTGCAGGGCGAAGGTCGCGACATCCTCCCCCCGTTCGAGCGCGACGCGCTTGATCGCGGCGGCCATCTGCGCGACCGCGACGTCGAGAAACCCCTCCGCCACCCGGCGCGGGTCGTCCATGCCGGTCGCGGCAGCCAGATCGGCAAAGCCGCGCCGCGTCGCTTCGAGATCGAGCGGTTCGTCGCCCTTCGTCCCGAATACCGCCGGGAAATAGGCCGGCTGGATCTTGCCGACCAGCAGATTGGCATCGGTCACGGTCAGCGGCCCGCCGCGCCGGTAGCAGGCCGGTCCCGGAAAGGCGCCCGCGCTGTCGGGGCCGACGCGGAACCGCTGTCCGTCATAATGGAGGATCGACCCGCCGCCCGCCGCGACCGTCTCGATCGCCATCATCGGCACGCGCATCTCGACCCCCGCGACCACGGCGTCGAGCACGCGTTCGAACCGCCCGGCGTACAGGGTCACGTCGGTCGACGTGCCGCCCATGTCGAACCCGATCACCCGGTCGAACCCGGCCGCCCCGGCGGTGCGGGCCGCGGCGACGACGCCACCGGCGGGGCCGGACAGGATCGCGTCCTTGCCCTGAAACGCATGCGCATCGGCAAGGCCGCCGCTCGACTGCATGAACTGGAGCGGGACCGTGCCCAGCCCGCCCGCGACCCGGTCGACATAGCGGCGCAGCACCGGCGACAGATAGGCGTCGACCACCGTCGTCCGCCCGCGCGCGACCAGCCCGATCAGCGGGCTGACCGCATGGCTCGCCGAAATCTGCGCAAAACCGGCCTGTCGGGCGAGCGCGGCGACCCGCCCCTCGGTCGCGCCATATGCCCAGCCATGGGTCAGGGCGATCGCCACCGCCTCGAACCCCTCGGCGCGCTTCGCCGTCAGCAGCGCGAGGATGGCGCCGTCGTCGAGCGGCGTGACCTCGGCCCCGTCGCGATCGATCCGCCCGCCAATCTCGATCACGCCATCGTACAGCGGATCGGCCCGGCGGATGGCGAGGTCGAACAAGCGCGGCCGGGTCTGGTCGCCGATCGCGAGCAGGTCGGCAAAGCCGCGATCGACCACCAGCAAGGTCCGCGCGCCCTTGCGTTCGAGCAGCGCGTTGGTCGCGACGGTCGTCCCCATCTTCACCGCCGCGATGGCGTCCGTCGGCAGCGGCGCGTCATCGGCCAGCCCGAGGATCAGCCGGATGCCGGCGATCGCGGCATCGGCATGACGTTCGGGATTTTCGCTGAGCAGCTTGGCGGTCTGCAACCCGCCATCGGGAGCGCGGGCGACGATATCGGTAAAGGTACCGCCCCGATCGATCCAGAAAGACCAGCCCGCCATGCCCATTCCCCTGAACGACGAATCATCGATAAATCGTCGATAAATGATTTGTATGGATTGACAGATTCGCGTGGCGGCGCAACCCTCCGCCAACGAAAGGGGACAGGATCTTGGCTGGGGACAAGCGTGCCATCGTCTCGTCGGCGCATCTGGCCGATGGCGCGGCCCCGGCCCTGTCGGAGCTGGAGTTCAGCCTGACGCTGGCCGCTGCCGCCTATCAGCGGTGGATCGCGCGCTGTGCGGCGGCGGCGGGGCTCGCGTTGTCGCCGCTGGAGGTGCTGATCCTCCACACCGTCCGCCATCGCGACCGGGCGAAGCGGATCGCCGACATCACCCTCGTCCTCGATATCGAGGACACGCATCTCGTCACCTATGCCATCGGCAAGCTGCAGCGCGCCGGGCTGATCGCCACCCACCGCGCGGGCAAGGAAAAGCTGGTCGCGGCGACCGATGCCGGGCGCGATTTCTGCGCACAATATCGCGACATCCGCGAACGGGTGCTCGCCTCCGCCATCGTCGCCGACGGGCCCGACAGCGCGCATCTGTCCGAGGCGGCGGACCTGCTGCGTCGCCTGTCGGGACAGTATAACCAGGCGGCGCGCGCCGCCGCGACCCTGTAGCGGCGCGGGCGCGATGCTGGTCCTGTCGGGGATTGCGATCATCGTCATCGGCTTCGCGCTGGGCGTGAATCCGATGCTGGTCGTCACCGTCGCGGCGCTGGCCAGCGCGGCAGCGGCGGGCCATGGTCCGGTCGAGGTCGTGGCGATGATCGGCAAGGCGTTCGTCGATGCGCGATTCCTTGCGGTCCCGTTCCTCGTGCTGCCGACGATCGGCCTGCTCGAACGCGCCGGGCTGCGCGTCCGGGCGCGCGCCATCGTGCAGGGGCTGCGCCAGGCGACGACCGGGCGGGTGCTGATCGGCTATCTCGCGCTGCGCCAGATCACGGCGGCGCTGGGACTGATCTCGCTGGGCGGTCATCCGCAGATGGTGCGCCCGATCGTCGCACCGATGGCGGAAGGGGCGGAGGAGCGCGACGAAGCCCGCCCGCTCGACCCCGACACCCGCGACCATATCCGCGCCCATGCCGCCGCCGTCGACAATATCGGCGTGTTCTTCGGCGAGGACGTGTTCATCGCGATCGGATCGATCCTGCTGATCCGGGCGATCCTCGAACAGGATGGCGTGACCGTCGCGCCGCTCGACGTGGCGGTGTGGGCGATTCCGACCGCGATCGCGGCGTTCGTCGTCCATGGCGTGCGGCTGCTGCTGCTCGACCGCCGGCTGAAGCGGCGCCCATGATCGGGCTGGATGCGCTCGGCATCGCGGCGGCCATATTGCCGGCGGCGGTCGCGCTGCACCACGCGTGCGACCATCGCGAGGCGACGCGGTGGCGCAATGCCGGATTCTGGGGACTGTTCGCGGTCCTGCTCGGTGCCGGGCCGTGGCTCCCCGACCTGCTGAACGGTTGCCTCGTCCTCGTCATGGTCGGCCTCGCGACCCGGGGGCTGCGTCCGTCGACGCCGGCCGGCCACGATGTCGAGGCGCAGGTCGCGCAGGCGGCGCGGCTGGGCAACCGGCTGTTCGTGCCCGCGCTGGCGATCCCGGCGGTCACGCTGGCGGGTACGCTGGCGATCGGCGACGGGCGCATCGCCGGTGTCGCGGTGATCGACCCGAAACAGGTGACGCTGGTCGTGCTGACCATCGGTGCGGGCGTCGCGCTGTTGCTGGCGACCCGGCTGACCCGCGCGCCGCGATCGGCCCCGGTGGCGGAGGGGCGGCGGCTGGTCGATTCGATCGGCTGGGCGATGGTGCTGCCGCAGATGCTGGCGGCGCTGGGCGGCGTATTCGCGCTGGCCGGCGTCGGCAAGGTGGTGGCCGAACTGGTCGTGAACGTCGTCGCGCTCGACACGCCGCTCGTCGCGACCATCGCCTATTGCGTCGGGATGGCGCTGTTCACGATGGTGATGGGTAATGCCTTTGCCGCCTTCCCGATCATGACCGCCGGCATCGGCTTGCCGATCGTCATCCGCCAGTTCGGCGGTGATCCGGCGATCGTCGCGGCGCTCGGCATGTTGTCGGGCTTCTGCGGCACGCTGATGACGCCGATGGCAGCCAATTTCAACATCGTGCCGGCTGCGATCCTCGAATTGCGCGACCGGTTCGGCGTCATTCGCGTGCAGTGGCCGACCGCGATCGTCCTGCTCCTTTTCAACATCGCGGTGCTGGCGCTGTGCGCCTTTCCCGGAGGACCGGTTCGATGACCCCCATACAGGCCGCGGGTTTTGCCCGGATTGCGCTCGGCCATGTGACCCGCGAATATCCGCACAAGGCCGACCATGTGATGGCCGGCGACGGCGACGTCTATCTGCCACGGCGGGTGCATCCGATCTTCTTCGGCAGCTTCGACTGGCATAGCTGCGTCCATGGCTATTGGCTGCTCGCGCGTATCCGGCGGCTGTTCCCCGACCTCCCCGAAACCACCGCGATCGACGCGCTGTTCGCCGACGCCTTCACCGAGGACAAGGTCGCGGCGGAGCGTGCCTATCTCGACGATCCGCTGTCGCGCGGGTTCGAACGGCCCTATGGCTGGGCATGGCTGTTGATGCTGCAGGCCGAACTGATCGTCGCGGACACGCCGCATGCCGCGACGCTCAGGCCGCTGGCGCATGCCTTTGCCGAACGCTGGCGCGCGCATCTGCCGTTGATGACCTATCCGGTGCGCGTCGGGACCCATGCCAATACCGGCTTCGCGCTGGTGCTGGCCGATCGCTATGCGCGGGTCGCCGGCGATACGGCGCTGCGCGCGTCGATGGCGCAGCGGGCGGAGCATTGGTTCGGAGCCGACCGCGCCGCGCAGGCGTGGGAGCCGAGCGGCGAGGATTTCCTGTCGCCGGTGCTGATGGAGGCGATGGCGATGCAGCGGCTGTTGCCGGCCGACGCCTTTGCCGCATGGTTCGCGGACTATCTACCGGCGCTTGGGGCGGGCAATCCCGCCACGCTGCTGACCCCCGCGCGCGTCAGCGACCGGAGCGACGGGCGCATCGCGCATCTCGACGGCCTGAACCTCAGCCGCGCTTGGGCGATGCGCGCGCTGGCGCCGGCCGTCGGCGGCGCGGCCGGTCGCGTTCTGGAGGCGGCCGCCGCCGACCATCTGGCGGTCGCGCTCGGCGAGGTCGCGGGCGACTATATGGGCGAACACTGGCTGGCCAGCTTCGCCCTGCTGGCGCTGACCGGTGTTGACGGACCGGACGCGGCATAATCCCCGGCGAACGGTGGACGTCGATCGGTCGACCCCGATTACTCCTTCAGGGATCGAGCCCGAGCGCCGCGCGATCCGCCGTGGCGGCGGCGAGTTCGGCACGGGCGGCGGCGATGCGCGCCTGCGCGTCTATCAGGCGGACCCGGGCGTCGTTCGCCGTCTCCTCGCGCTGGTTGACGAGGAAGAAGTCGCTCGATCCCAGTTCGAACCGGCGCCGCTCGGCCGCCGCCAGCCGTTCGGCCAGTTGCCGTTCCTGGTCGGCGATCGCCGCCAGCTGCTCGGCCGCGCCGACACCGATCGCGATCCCCTCCACCTCGACGGCGATCTGGTCGCGCAGGAAGCGGCTGCGCGCCGACAGCGCGTCCAGCTCGGCCTGCGCCTCGACCACGCGTCCCTTGGCGGCGCGGTTCTGCAGCGGCAGCGAGAAGCGGAAGCCGACCGCCGCCTCCAGCGGGGTGCGCGACGGACCGCCCAGCCCGACCGGGCCGACATCCTTGCCGACCTCGCCGCGCAGGTCGAGCCGCGGGCGCAGGTCGTTTTCCGCCAGCGCCAGCCGCGCCGTCCCCTGGTCGATCCGCGTCAACAGCATCTGCAGGTCGGGGCGGCGCTGCACGAAATCGTCGCGGGCGACGGTGGCGACGCCGGCCAGCGCGCCGATATCGCCCGGCAGCCGTTCCGGTCCGACCAGTACCGGTTCGCCCGCGCCATCGCGATAGTAGAGCGACAGCGCATTGGCGGCGGCGGCGAAATCCCCCTCGGCCCGCACCACCAGCGCGCGGCGGCGGACGAGATTCTGGTCGTTCTCCGCCAACAGGATTTCGGGCCGCGCGCCCAGCTGGACCTGCCGCGCCAGCCCGCCGCGCCGGCTTTCGGACAAGGCGAGCAGGTCGCGATAGGCGCGCAGCCGCAACCCGGCCGCGACCCAGTTCTGATAGGCGTCGATCGCGCGGCGCTGCACCCCGATCGCCACCGCGCCGCGTTCGAACCGGGCGATGTCGATATCCCCCGCCGCCAGCGTCCGCTTCGTCCGCCGCTCGTCGATCAGCCGGTCGCGCAACAGCGCATAGAGCGCGCCGACCTTCGCCTCGCCCAGCCGGTTGGTATATTGCTCGTCCTCATAGACCGGGAAATCGCCGCGGCTGACCCGGTAATTGCCATAGACATAGCCGCCATTGCCGGTCAGCGGCCGCGTCGCGCGCCCGGCCACATAGGTGCCGTCATAATAGCCGAGCGCGCGCGAGCGCCCTTCGGCATCGAACACCGTGTCGAAGGCACCATCGGCGGTGATCGCGCGGCCTTCGGCGGAGCGGACCCTGGCCAGCGCCTCGACGATCTGCGGCGCGGCCCGGGCGGAGGCACGCAGCACCTCGTCGAGAGTCAGCGGCGCGGTGGCGGGCACCGGCGTCGCGGGCGGGGTCTGCCCGCGCGCCACGGGGGCGAGCGGAAGCTGCGCGGCGAGCAACACGGACAGGAAGCGGATCATTTCGGCTTGCCCGCCTTCGTCGCGATCTTCTTGTCCTCCTCCTTGTCGCCGGCCTGCCCCGTCTTGTCGGTCGCGGCCTGCCCGAATTCGAGCGGGAAGTCGTTCAGCTGTCGCCACAATTCATAGCCGACGGTGACCGTCTCCCCCTGTACCCAGCCATAGACCTTGCCACCCAGCCGGACGAAGCGCCGCTCGGGCCAGGCGGGCTTGCCCGGCGCCGGTTCGACGAGGATGCGGAACAGCCCCTGCGCATTGGCATTGGGATCGATCGTACGGACGCGCCCGTCGAAAAAGCCATAGGCGACCGACGGCCAGCCGCTGAACTGGATCGCCGGCCACCCTTCGAACTCCAGCCGCACCGGCCGTCCGGGCCGCAGCAGCGGCACGTCGCGACCGTCGATCAGCAATTCGACCGCGCGCTCGACCCGTTCGGGGGCGACCACCGCGAGCACCGTGCCCGCCGACACCAGCGCGCCGCCGGTCGCGGCGCTCAGATTCTGGATGCGGCCGTCGCGCGGCGCACGGACCAGCTGCGCCGACTGGCGGTTGAGCTGCACGTCGATGCGGTTCAGCTTGGCGCGCGATTCGGCCAGCTTGGCCCCCGATTCGGCGACCTTGATCTGGGCTTGTTCATAGTCGCGGCGCGATGCCAGGCCTTCGGAAAAAAGTTGCCGCATCCGGCCGACATCGATCTGCGCCACCGCCTGCGACTGCTGGACGCTGGCAATCTCCGCCTGCACCTGCGCCCGTTCGGCGGCCAGCCGCGACAGGAGATTGGGATCGAGGTCGACGATCCGCGCGATCGGATCGCCGCGCGTGACATGCTGGCCGTCATGGACATACCAGCGCTCGACCCGCCCGGGGACCAGCGCCGTCACCTCCTGCGCGCGGTCCTCGGGATCGAGCGAGACGACCTGCCCGCGCCCCTGCGCGGTCTGCAGCCACGGTACGAAGAACAGGACGAACACCGCCGCCACGACCCCGATCGCCAGCAACCACGCGACGGCAACGGCGACGCGCGGCGGGCGCAGCGTGGCCAGCGTGCGAAAATGCGCCATGGTTTCAGGCGGATGCGGCATCTTCGCCCTCCTGGTTGGCGGCGGCCTGCAGGTCGGCGAGCCGTTCGAACCGGCGTTGCCGGGTCAGGCCGAGATGGAGATAGCCGTCGAGCGTCAGATCCTCGGGCCGGCCGGTACATAGCAGCACGGTCGTACCATGCGCCTTGAGCAGCCGCAGCGCCGCGACCAGCCGTTCGGGCGGCAACAGGTCGAAGAGCTGGCCGAGCAGCAGCAGCCTGGGCCGGACCAGCAGCGCATTGGCGAGTTTGAGCGCCATCGTCTCGCCGACGCTCAGGGGATAGCCGGTCGACCCCAATTGCGTGTCGAGCCCCTTGGGCAGGCTGGCGATGCGGCGTTCCAGTCCGACCGTCGCCAGCGCCTCCATCGCCGCCGTATCGAGTTGCTCGGAGGCGAGCCGCAGATATTCGCGGATCGTCGCCTCGACGATGGTCGATCGGTCGAGCACCGTCACGTCCGAACGCAGCCGGTACATGTCGAACGAGCCGAGATCGGCCCCGCCGATGCGCACCAGACCGCGCTCGGGCACCGCATGCCGCTTGAGCAGCATCGACAGTCGCCGCTCGGCCCCCGGTTCGGCGACCGTCACAAGCTGTTCGCCCGCCGCCAGCGTCAGGTCGTAGCGGGCATCGTCGAACACGACGTCGGTCAGCTTGACCGAACCGTCGCGCGGACCATTCTCGCCGCGCACGGTGGTTTCCTGCGGGATCGCGAACAGCAGCGACAATTCCTCGGAACTGGCGACTAGGTCGTAGAAGGTGTCGAGATACCAGCCGAATTGCGAGATGCCGTAAAAGACCCCCGACAGGATCAGTTCGGCCGCGACCAGCTGCCCCAGCGACAATTGCCCGCGCAGGATCAGCATCCCGCCCAGCAGCAGCAGCCCGGCGCTCGCCAGCGCATAGGTCAGCAGGAACGCGACCGTCTGGGCGAAGTGATAGCGGAAATAGCGCCGGTGACTGGCGACATAGGCGGCGGTCACCGCCTCCGACCGCTGCATCGCGAAATCGAGGTGACGGGACGATTTGTAGAAACCGTTCGATCCGCCGACGCTTTCGAGCCAGCGCGCGGCATTGTGCTTGGCATGGCTCACGCCGACCGCGCTGGTGATCGCGCCACGCCGCCACAACATCCATACCAGCAGCAGTGCGGCCACCAGCACGGCGTTGAAGGCGAGGAAGACCGGGTGATAGAAGCTGGTGATGGTCAGGCCGATCACCGCCTGCAGCATGATGGTGAAGGCACCGATCACCAGGCTAGGCACCGCTTTCTGCACGACGACCAGATCGAAGAAACGGTTGAACAGGTCGCCGCGATTGCCATCGGCAAAGAACGGGTCCTGCGCATGGACCGCGCGCAGCGTGACCTCCGCGACGACGCGCGCGAACAGCCGGCGTTCGAACGCCGCCATGATCCACACCCGCAGCGCACTCAGCACCGCGACCATCAGCAGCAGCAGCAGCAGGATGCCCGACAATGCCCAGAGCGGGGCGGGCATCGCCGTATTGGCGACGCTGTTGATGAGCAGCTGGACCGAGATCGGCGTGGCCAGCGCGAGCAGGCTGATCGCGATGGTATAGACGATGCCGAGCCGCACATAGGCCGAATCAGGTCCGATGATCTGCGACAGCCAGCCGATCGCATCCCGGAACCCCAGTCGTTGCGTCGCCAAAACACACCCCTTTTCCTGCGCCCCGGTCCATTGCCATGGCCGTGCGGCGCGACGTTCGTTCCCCTCCCCGATGACGGACCACCCCTGATCCATGCCGTTACAGCGTAACGACATATCATCAGCCCGGGCAATCCGATTTATGGTGGATCGCCGAGCACAAAGGGCTATGGCGCAGTGGGTTGCTACGTTCCGGCGGGGTCAGCTGTTCGCGGTCGATGCCGGCGTATCGCGGGCGGGTGCCTCGAACGTCGCCCAGTCGCCCTCTTCGCCCGGCCGGGGCGGCGGTCCGGCGATCCCGGGGGGCTCGTTCGCCGCGCCGCTGCGCAGCCGGTGGAGATGGACCTTCGCGATCATGTTCGCCGAAATCGGCGCGGTCAGGAACAGGAACAGCGAAATCAGCAATTCGTGCGCGGTCCACACCCCCAGCTGCGTCCGGAAATAGACGACCGAGGCGAGCAGCAGCGCGCCGAGACCCAGCGTCGTCGCCTTGGTCGGCCCGTGCAGCCGCTCCATCGTCGCGGGCAGCCGCACCAGCCCCCAGCTGCCGATCAGCGCAAAGCCCGCCCCCAGCAGCGACAGGACGGCGACGACGATCTCGGCCAGCGTCTTCATTCGACGATGTCCCCGCGCAGCACGAACTTGCAATAGGCGATGGTGCTGACGAACCCGACCATCGCCAGCAGCAGCGCGGCTTCGAAATAGGTGGCGTTGCCGCCGATCATGCCGATCAGCACGATCAGCGCGATGGCGTTGATGACCATCGTGTCGAGCGCGACGATCCGGTCGCCCAGCCCCGGCCCGCGCAGCAGCCGCCAGCCATTGAGGATCAGCGCGAGCGCGATGCAGCCGGCGGCGATGGGGAGCGCGATGTCGATCATGCGAAAATCCGTTGCAGTCGTGCTTCGTAGCGTGCCTTGATCCGCGCGACCTCCGCCGCCGGATCGGCGGCGTCGAGGGCATGGACCAGCAGGAACCGGCCATCGGCCGACACGTCGGCCGTGACCGTACCCGGCGTCAGGCTGATCGTGCCGGCCAGCATCGTGATCGCCTCCGGACTGGTCAGCGCGATCGGCACGACCAGCCAGCGCGCGCGCAGATCGGCGTTGCGGCGGAACAGGATCAGCGCCGCCACCTGAAAATTGGCGACGACGATGTCGAACAGCACGATCGCCAGATAGCCGGCGAACGCACGGCCGAAGCGCATGCGCGGCCGCGCCGGCCAGAAGGGCTCGGTGAATTTCGGCAGGACCAGCGCGAGGCATCCGCCCAGCACGAGGCCGCCGACGGTGACGCTGTTGGCCATCAGCAGCCAGACGATCAGCAGCATCGCCGACAGCGCCGGATGGGGCAGCAGCCGCCTCATCGTGCCGCTCCGAGGATCGCGGAGCCATAGCGTTCGGGGGCCATGACCTGCCGGGCGGCGGCACCCGCCTGAGCCGTCGCCCATCCGGCGGCGACGGTCAGCGCCGCCGACAGCGTCAGCAGCACCAGCGGCGCGGCGAACTCGGCGGCGGATCGCGCCGGTCCGGCGACCGGGTCGGCATCGGGTGGGGCAGCCTTCCAGAACAGCGTCGACCCCGTGCGCGAAAAACCGATTACGCCGATCAGCGTGGTGCCAAGGATCGTCGCCCAGATCGCCTGCCATCCCGGCGCGGCGAAACTGGCATTCAGGATCAGCAGCTTGCCGACGAATCCGGCGAGCGGCGGCAGCCCGACCGCCGCGATCGCCGCGACCATATAGAGCAGCCCCGCCGCATCCCGTCCGGCGAAGTGCGGCGCGGGGACGATCGCATCGGCATATTGCCCGCGCCGCCGCAGCGTCACGTCGGCGACGAGGAACAGCGCCGCCCCGGCCAGCACCGCCTGCACCAGATAATAAAGTGCTGCGGCCAGCGTCGCCTCGCGCCACGGCGCCACCGCCAGCAACAGCGTGCCGGTCGAGGCCAGCACCGCGAACGCCGCCTGCTCGCGCAATCCCCTTGCCGCCAGCACGCCGATGAAGCCGAGGATGGCACCGGCCATCGCCGCGGGCAGCAGCCACGGTGCCGGCACCCATGCCGCGGCCCCCGCCCCGTTGCCGAACAGCAGCGGCACCGTCCGGATCATCGCATAGACGCCGACCTTGGTCATGATCGCGAACAGCGCGGCGACCACCGGCATCGTCGCCGCATAGGTGCGCGGCAGCCACAGATGGATCGGCACCACCGCCGCCTTCAGCGCGAATACCGTCATCAGCAGCAGCGCGGCGATGCGCAGCAATCCCTGGTCGTCGCTGCCCAGCGTCGCGATCCGCCGCGACAGATCGGCCATGTTGAGCGTCGCGGTCAGGCCGTAGAACAGCCCAAGCGCGATCAGGAACAGCGCCGATCCGACGATGTTGACCACGACATAGGCGATCCCCGCCTTCAGCCGCAGCGCACCCTGCCCGTGCAGCATCAGTCCATAGGAGGCGATCAGCAGCACTTCGAAGAAGACGAACAGGTTGAACAGGTCGCCGGTCAGGAACGCGCCGTTCAGCCCCATCAGCTGGAAATGGAACAGCGGATGGAAATGCCACCCGCGGCGATCGGCGGCGGTGACGATCGCATGGCCGAGCACGACCAGCGCCAGCACGGCGGAGAGCAACAGCATCGTCGCCGACAGCCGGTCGAGCACCAGCACGATGCCGAACGGTGCGCCCCAGTCTCCCAGCGCATAGCTGCGGATCGCATCGTCCTGCGCCATGGCGAACAGCGCGATCGCCACCGCCAGCATCGCGACGCACCCGCCGACCGACAGGATCAGGCTGAACACGCGCCGCCGCCGCATCAGCAGCATCGTCACCGGCACGACGACCGCCGGCACGAGGATGGGCGCGACCAGCAGATGGTCGGACGCGGTCATGCGCCGTCCTCCATGTCGCGGTCGGCACGACCATCGACCTGATCCGATCCGGTTTCGAGGAAGCTGCGCAGGCTCAGGATCACGGTCAGCGCGGTCATGCCGAAGGTGATGACGATCGCGGTCAGCACCAGCGCCTGCGGCAGCGGATCGGCATGGTCGACCACCCCCTTCGCCCAGAGCGGCGGGCGGTCGACGACCAGCCGCCCGACCGCGAACAGGAACAGATTGACCGCATAGGACAGCAGCGTCAGCCCCAGCACCACCTGAAACGTGCGGCCCCTGAGCGCCAGATAGATGCCGCCCGCGACCAGCACCGCAATGGCGGAGGCGACGAGGAATTCGAGGCTCATGCCGCACCCTCCCCGTCGTGCCGCGCGGCACGCTGCGCGACCTGCGCGAGTTGCGCCAGCGCCATCAGCACCGCGCCGACCACGACGCAGGCGACGCCCAGATCGAACAGCATCGCCGTCGCCAGCTCGACCTCGCCGATCAGCGGCACATGGAAATAGCCGAAGCTGCTGGTCAGGAACGGCGCCCCGAACAGCAGCGACCCCGCTCCGGTCGCCGCCGCGATCAGCACCCCGGTGCCGATCAGCGCATGTTCGCCGAACCGGCGCCGCTCGTCGGTCCAGTCGAAGCCCGAGGCGAGATATTGCAGCAGGATCGCGATCGAGAAGACCAGCGCGGCGATGAACCCGCCGCCCGGCTGGTTATGACCGCGCAGGAAGATGTAGCTGCCGACCAGCAGCGCCAGCGGCAACAGCAGCCGCGTCGCCATCACGAACATCATCGGATGCCGCTCGGGCGAATGCGGATCGCTTGACCGCCATGTCCGCAGCCGCCGCCCCGCCACCCCGCGCGCTGCCGGTTCGAGCAGCGCGTAGATGGCGAGACCGGCAATCCCCAGCACGATGATCTCGCCCAGCGTATCGAAGCCGCGGAAGTCGACCAGGATGACGTTCACGACATTGGTCCCGCCCCCGCCCGCATAGCTGTTGTCCCAATGGAAGCGCGCGATGCCGTCGCGCGCCGGGCGGGTCAGCACCGCCCATGCCAGCCACCCCGCCCCCAGCCCGCCCGCACCGGCGATGATCCCGTCGCGCAGCCGACGCGGCACGCTCGACAGGCGCGGCGGGCTGCCCGGCAACAGATGCAGCGCCAGCAGCATCAGCAGGATCGTCACCACCTCGACCGCGACCTGGGTCAGCGCGAGGTCGGCGGCGGACAGATGCACGAACGCCAGCGCGATGACGAGGCCGATGACGCTGATGAACAACAGCGCCAGATAGCGCCGCCGGTCGACCGCGACCACCGCGACGGTCGCCGCGACCAGCGCCCCCCATGCGACGATCGCCACCGGCGAGGCCGGGGTCGTCGCGCCCTCCCCCGCCGGCACCGCGTACGACCACCCCGCCGCGACACACAGCGCGATGGCGACGACGAACAGCACCGCCAGATACCGTTGCAGCGACGCGGCATGGACCGATCCCGACACCCGCCGCAGTCCGGCGACGGTCGCCGTCATCATCGCATCGAACAACCGCCTGGCATCGGGTGCCGGGATGCGTGCCACGCCCGTAGCGATCGACCGATAGCGCCCCAGCAGCACGATCGCGCCCAGCACCGCGCCGATGCTCATCCACAGCGCCGGATTGATGCCATGCCACAGCGCCAGATGCAGCGCCGGCGGTGCGCCGCCGGTCACCGCCCCGCTCACCGCCGCCACCAGCGGCCCCGCCAGCGTCATCGGCGCCAGCCCCAGCCCCAGCGCCGCGAGAGCGAGGATCGCCGGCGGCACCAGCAGCATCGCCCCCGGGTCATGCGGTGCCGCGACCTCGCCGGTCCGCCGCGCCCCGAAATGCAGCGCCACCGCATAACGCAGCGCATAGGCCGCCGACAGCAGCGCGGCGATCGTCGCCAGCGCCGGCACCAGCAGCGCCTGTCCAGCGAACACCGCGTGCGCGCTTTCCTCCAGCATCATCTCCTTCGACACGAACCCGCCCATCGGCGGCAGCCCGGCCATCGCGGCGGCGGCGAGCACGCCCAGCGTCGCGGTCAGCGGCATGATCGCCGCCAGCCCGCCCAGCCGGCGGATGTCGCGCGTGCCCGTTTCGTGGTCGACGATGCCGGCATGCAGGAACAACGCGGCCTTGAACGCGGCATGGTTCAGCAGATGGAAGATCGCCGCGCTCACCGCCGCGCCGGTGCCGAACCCGAGCAGCATGACCATCAGCCCCAGCTGGCTGATCGTCGAATAGGCAAGGATCGCCTTCAGATCGTGGCGGAACAGCGCGACCCCCGCGCCGAACACCATCGTCGCCAGCCCGACCGGCACGACGATGCCGAACCACCATTCGGTGCCGGCCAGCACCGGCCACAGCCGCGCCAGCAGGAACACCCCCGCCTTCACCATCGTCGCCGAATGGAGATAGGCGCTGACCGGGGTCGGCGCGGCCATGGCGTGCGGCAGCCAGAAATGGACCGGAAACTGCGCCGATTTGGTGAAGGCCCCGATCAGGATCAGGACCAGCATCGCCGGATAGAGCGGCGACGCCTGCACCGCATCGGCGCGCATCAGGATGGTGGCGAGGTCATAGCTGCCCGCCGCCTTGCCCAGCAGCACCATCCCGGCGATCAGCGCCAGCCCGCCGCCACCGGTGATGGTCAGCGCCATCCGCGCCCCCTGTCGCGCGTCCGCCTGCTCGCGCCAAAACCCGATCAGCAGGAACGAGGCGAGGCTGGTCAATTCCCAGAACACCAGCATCAACAGGATGTTGCGCGACAATGCGATGCCGATCATCGCCCCCTGGAACAGCATCAGGAACGACAGGAACCGCGCCATCGGCTCGGTCTTCGCCAGATAGCCCTGCGCATAGACCACGACCAGCAACCCGATGCCGAGGATCAGCCCGGCGAACAGCAGCGCCAGCGGATCGAGCCACAGCGCAAGGTCGAGCCCCAGCGCCGGCACCCAGGCGATGGTCAGTCGCGGCGCCGGCCCGGACAGCGCCGCCCCGGCCTGCGACAGCAGCACCGCCAGCCCGGCGCCGCTCGCCGCCGCCGCGATGCCGACCTGCACGCCCCGCCCCGCCCGCCGGCGCGCCAGCAGGACCAGCACCGCCATGAACGGCAGCGACAACAGGATCAGCAACGCCATATGCTGCCTCCTGCGCGGTAGCGGCGCCTGCGGTAGCTACCCTCTTCCCTCGACGCAGACCCCTGCGAGACGCTCTTCTTGCACCCCGGCGAAGGCTGGGGCCCAGTTGGGGGACGTCGGTAAGGTACGGACAAGCCTTCCCGACTGTACCCCGGCCTTCGCCGGGCTACGGGATTTTCCAGGTGATCGGGCGACTTTCGCGGCGGTCTCCCAGACAGGAAGGGCTGGCGGGTTGGCCCGAAAGGAAAGGCCACGACTTTCGACGGGCGGCCCCATCCCCTGCCCCTCGCTTTCAGCGAGGGGAGGGAAACAGCCGCTTTGGCGGGAGCGAGACCCGTGCGCGCGACACCGACTCCTCGCCCGCACCGGACGATCCGCACGTCAACGCATTGCGACAGGAAGGGTCGATCGGACAATCCGATGCTCCGGGCAGCAGGGTTCGTCGCTGGCGGCCCGACCAGCGCATAAACCTGCCCGCCCCCGACCGGGACGGACACCCATGGTCGAAACTGCCCGATCGGCCGGCATGGCACAAGCCGCTTCGACGGTTTCGGATCAGAAGCTGTACGCGATCCCGACCGCGCCCAGCCACTGGTTGCTCGACCCGTTGCGCGCGACGATCGGGCTGTCGGCGAAATCGTTCAGCAGCTTGCGATAGACGACCGTCCCGAACAACTGCCATCCCGAGCGCAGGTCGCCGCTGATCGACCGGCCGCCGAGCAGACCCAGCGTCCAGTTCTTCCACCCGCCGCGCGCATTGTAGACGGGCAGGCCGCTCGCCAGCGACTGGGCCGGCGTGATCGAGAAATAGCTGTCGGCATAGCCCTCGCCGACGCGTTCAGCCGACACGATCACCCCGGCGATGGCGCGGGTGCTCAGCGGGGTGACATAGTTGATCGTGGGGGCGAGCACCGTCGACTTGTGCCCGCCACCGACATCCTTGCGATAGCTGAGCGAGGCCGACAGCCGGTCGAACTGCGAGGTGACGACCCCGGTCTTGCCGATGCCGACATAGCCGCCCAGTTCGATCGCGGTATCGACCGTGCCCAGCGCGCGGACCTGCGCATCGTCGATGCCCTTGGTCGAATTGCGGTTGAGGTTGACGACCGCGATCGGCCCCGCCTGGAAATCCCAGGTCGGCCCGACGCCGTCGGGGATCAGGTCGACGCTGAAGCGGTTGCCGGCCAGCAGGAAATTGAACCCCGAGACGCGACCGGTCGCGGCCGGCACCGGGCTGAACGAATAGTCGTCCGACCCCTCGTAATCGGGCAGCACGGCGGCACCCAGCCCGACGACATAGAAATCGGCACCGGTATCGGTGTTGGGCAGCGCAGATGCCGGCACCGCCGGCGTCGCCGCTTCCTGTGCGAAAGCGGGCGTGGCGAAGGCTGCGGCGGTCAGGACGGCGGCGAAAATGGCGCGCAAGGGCGTGGCTCCGAGAAAATATTACTCCCCCGTAACGCTATCCTGCCCGCTTCGGTCCGTGCCGACGATTAGAGGAGATAGCGAATCCGCACCTGTTGCATGGTTACATCACCCGCCAGCGGGAATTCCGCCGCGCTGAATTTGGGCGGACCGAAGCGGATCGCGGGGTTGCGCGAAAAACCGAATCCTTCGCGCGGGATGCCGGCAAAGGTGTCGAGCTTCGCATTGTTGTTTTCGTCATGGATCACCGACACGGCATAGTCGCCGCGCCCCAATCCCGCGATACGCACCCCGCGCTCATCGGCCGCGAAGGTGCGGGTGACCGCATTGCGATCGTCGGTGCAGCCGGGGAAATTCTTCGGATCGGCGGTCAGGCAGAGGCGGATGACGCCCTTGGTCGAACGCAGGTCGGCGATGCGGACGTCAAGCGTGCCGGTCGGCATGGCCCCGGGCAGCATCGCCAGCGCCAGCGCCGCCAGCGCGATTCGCCCGCCGCGCGACGCGCGCGCGTTCCTTTTCGAAATCGCCAAGACCGCCATCGGTGCCGCACACCCGGTCCCAGAAGCGGAAATAGAGCCCGAAATTGCAGCCATAGCGCTCGTGATGCCTCTGATGATGGCTGGCGGTAATCAACCAGCCGCCCACTCGCCCCGCCCACATGAACCGGGGGAACATTTCCCACCCCATATGGTTCGTGACGCCCATAACCGTCATGATCGTCAGCACCAATGCCAGTGCGCCGATGTGAATCGGAATGACGAACACCAGTAGCGGAATTACCACAGCGCCGGTCAGCGCCTCGATCGGGTGGAACGCCATCGCCGCCCATGCCGTGGGCGGTCGGCTGGCATGGTGCACGGCATGGGCGATCCGAAACCATTTCGGCCGGTGCATCCAGCGGTGCGTCCAGTAGAACCAGGTGTCGTGCGCGAACAGGTACAGCAGCACCGACAGCGGCAGATACCAGAGCGGATAGGCGTGAACGTCGCGGTAGATCTGCGTCCAGCCGCGATGTTCCCATCCCCATGCGACGATCCCCGCCGGAATGCCGTAGATCGCGGCCGACAGCAGCGACCAGCGGATTTCCTTGGCGATCTGCGCGTCCAGCCCGCGATACAGCCCCGGATGTCGGCTGCGCGTCGCAAAGGCGAACCCGGCGGACGCCAGCAGATAGCGGACACCGACGATCACCGTCATCGCCACGGCGGACAAAAGGATAGCCAGCGGGATCGACATGGATGGCGCTGTAGCGGATTGCGGGGAAGGATGACACCCCAACTTCCCCGGCAGAAGGGGCGCCTCAAAATCCTCCCCGGCACGGGGAGGGGGACCATGCGCAGCATGGTGGAGGGGGGTATCCGCATACGAGACCGTTACGTTGCGCCGCCACCCCCCTCCACCATCGCCTTCGGCGACGGTCCCCCTCCCCGTGCCGGGGAGGATCTGAGGACCGCGGTTGCTACCCGGACGCCCCTCCCCTAGTGCACCCCAATGCCAACCATCCATCACTGCGACCTCGCCATCGTCGGCGGTGGCCTTGCCGGCGCGCTCATCGCGCTGGCGGCGGCGAAGCGGCGGCCCGATGCGCGCATCCGCCTGATCGAGGGCGCGGCGCAGTTTGGCGGCAACCATGTCTGGTCGTTCTTCGGCAGCGACGTGGCGGACGAACACCGGGCGCTGGTCGCCCCGCTCGTCGCCCATGCGTGGCGCGGCTACGACATCGCCTTTCCGGGCCATGCCCGCACGCTCGACACCGCTTATTACTCGATCACCTCCGAACGGCTCGACACCGTGCTGCGCCAGACGCTGTCGCCCGAAACGCTGATGGCCTCGGCGCGCGTGCTCGGCGCCAGCCCGACCGCCGTGGTCCTCGCCGATGGCGACCGGGTCGAGGGGCAGGGCGTGATCGACTGTCGCGGTCCCGGCGACGTGTCGCATCTCGATCTCGGCTGGCAGAAGTTCATGGGGATGGAGCTCAAGACCGCCTATCCCCACGGCGTCGAACGGCCGATCGTCATGGACGGTTCGGTCGAGCAGCTCGACGGCTATCGCTTCGTCTATACCCTGCCGTTCGATGCCTCGACGCTGTTCGTCGAGGATACCTATTACAGCGACACTCCCGATCTCGATACGCAAACGCTCGCCCGGCGCATCTCCGCCTATGCCGCCGCGCAGGGCTGGGACGGCGTCAGCGTCGGCCGCAGCGAGACCGGGGTGCTGCCGGTCGCGATGGGTGGCGATTTCGAGGAATATTGGCGGTCGGGCGGCAATCGCGTGGCGAAGGGCGGGATGCGCGCCGGGCTGTTCCATCCGCTGACCGGCTATTCGCTGCCCGATGCCGTCCGGCTCGCGCATCTGGTCGCCGACAGCGGCGACTGGTCGGGCGGCGCGCTGCACACGCTGACCCATGATTATGCCGCGACGCTGTGGCGGCAGCGGCGATTCTACCGCATGCTGGCGACGATGTTGTTCCGCGCGGCCGATCCGGCGGAACGCTACCGCGTGCTCGAACGCTTCTACCGGCTGGACGCGGGACTGGTCGGGCGCTTCTATGCCGGACGGTCGACGCTGTTCGACAAGATGCGGGTGCTGACAGGCAAACCGCCGGTACCGATCGGACGTGCGGTACAGGCGTTGATGGGGAGACAGGGGTGAAGACGGCAGCCGTTATCGGCGCGGGGTTCGGCGGCCTTGCGCTCGCCATCCGCCTGCAATCCGCCGGGGTCCAGACGACGCTGGTCGAAGGCCGCGACAAGCCCGGCGGCCGCGCCTATTACTGGGAGCGCGACGGCTTCGTCTTCGATGCCGGCCCGACCGTCATCACCGCGCCCGAAGCATTGCAGGAATTGTGGCAGCTGACCGGCCGCGACATGGCCGAGGACGTGACGCTGCAGGCGGTCTCGCCCTTCTACCGGCTCAATTGGCCCGACGGCACCAATTTCGACTATACCAACGACGACACGCTGCTGCGCTCGGAAATCGCCAAGCTCGATCCGGGCGACATCGCCGGCTATGCCCGCTTCCTCGAATATTCGGCGGGCGTGTACGAGGAAGGCTATGTGAAGCTCGGCCATGTGCCGTTCCTCGACTTCGCCTCGATGATCAAGGCCGCGCCGGCGCTCGCCAAATATCAGGCGTGGCGATCGGTCTATTCGATCGTGTCGTCGTTCGTGAAGAACGAGAAGCTCCGCCAGGCGCTGTCGTTCCACACTTTGCTGGTCGGCGGCGATCCGATGAAGACCAGCAGCATCTACGCACTGATCCACAAGCTGGAGCGCGATGGCGGCGTGTGGTTCGCGCAGGGCGGCACCAACAAGCTGGTCGCCGGCATGGTCCGCCTGTTCGAGAAGCTGGGCGGGACGCTGATCCTGAACGATCCGGTCGAGCGTATCGACACGCTCGGCGACCGTGCGACCGGCGTCACGACCAAGAGCGGCGTAGTGATCGGTGCCGACATGGTCGCGACCAATGCCGACCTGATGCACAGCTACAAGGACCTGCTGTCGGGATCGCGCAGCGCGCAGCGCAAGGCCAAGCGGCTGGAGCGCAAGCGTTTCTCGCCGTCGCTGTTCGTCGTCCATTTCGGGATCAAGGGCACGTGGCCGGGCATCCCGCACCACATGATTCTGTTCGGCCCGCGCTACAAAGGGTTGCTCGCCGATATCTACGACCATGGCGTGCTGTCGGAGGATTTCTCGCTCTATCTTCACCACCCGACCGTCACCGACCCGTCGATGGCGCCGGAGGGACATTCGACCTTCTACGCGCTGTGCCCGGTGCCGCACACCGGCAAATTCCCGGTCGACTGGGACCAGATCGGCCCGATCCTTGAGCGGCGCATCCTCAACGAGGTCGGCCGCCGCCTGATCCCCGACATCCACGAACGGATCGTGACGAAGTTCAGCTATATGCCGAGCGACTTTACCCGCGACCTGAACGCGTATCAGGGCTCGGCCTTCTCGCTCGAGCCGATCCTGACGCAGAGCGCCTATTTCCGCGCGCACAACCGCGACGACGATATCCCGAACCTGTATGTCGTGGGGGCGGGTACGCACCCCGGCGCGGGGATTCCGGGCGTGGTCGGCAGCGCCAAGGCGACGGCCAAGCTGATGCTGGGCGGCGAGGACTGAGCCCCACCTTAACCGTTCGGTTCGAGCAGCTTCGAGCTTGTCGAGAAGCGGTAGTCGAGAACCCCCCGTTTGAGGCACCCCCTTCTCGACTTCGGTTCTCGACAGGCTCGAACCTCCGCTCGAAGCAAACGGATTTGAAGGGCATAGGAGGGCACCCGCTTGCCCCCCACCCCCCGATCGCCTAACCCCGCGACCATGCAGCGTCTGGCCATCTATTGCGGGTCCGCAACCCCCGCCGACCCCATCTATATCGACTCCGCCCGCGCCGTCGGCCGTGCGCTGGCGGAACGCAACATCGGCGTCGTCTATGGCGGCGGCAGGCTCGGGCTGATGGGCGCGGTCGCCGATGGCGCGATCGAGGCGGGCGGCGAGGTGATCGGCGTGATCCCGACCGCGCTGGTCAAGGCCGAGGCCGCGCACAAGGGCCTCACCGAACTGCACGTCGTCGACACGATGCACCAGCGCAAACAGGCGTTCACCGACCTGTCCGACGGCTTCGTCACCATCCCCGGCGGCACCGGCACGATGGACGAATTGTGGGAAGCGATGAGCTGGGCGCAGCTCGGCTATCATGCCAAGCCGGTCGGACTGCTCAACACCGCCGGCTATTACGACCATCTGATCGCCTTCGTCGAAAAGATGGCGGAAGTCGGCTTTATGCGCCCCATGCACCGCGACATCCTGCTGGTCGCCGATACGCTGGACGTCCTGCTGGACAAGATGGCGGCGCATAGGCCGGTGATGCCGATCATCCAGATGAGCAGCAAAGACCTTTGATCCCGCCACGCGCCGACCTCGTCGCGCATGCCCGCGACACGATCGCGCGCGGCTCGAAAAGTTTCGCGGCGGCGAGCAAGCTGTTCGACCCGGTCACCCGCGAACGGGCATGGCTGCTCTACGCATGGTGCCGCGCCTGCGACGATCTGGCCGACGGGCAGGATATGGGCCATGGCATGCAGCGGCTCGACGATGCCCCCGCCCGCCTGCTGCTGATCCGCCAGCGTACCGCGCAGGCGCTGGCCGGCCAGCCGACCGGCGATCCCGCCTTCGACGCGCTGGGCGTGGTCGCGGTCAAAGTCGGCCTGCCGCACCGGCTGGTGTACGACGTCATCGACGGGTTCCAGCTCGATGCCGATGGCTGGCAACCGGTGAGCGAAGGTGATCTCTACCAATATTGCTATCATGTCGCCGGCGCGGTCGGCGGACTGATGGCGGTGGTGATGGGCGTGCCCGCTGGCGACAAGGACACGCTCGACCGCGCCTGCGACCTGGGGCTGGCCTTTCAGCTCGCCAATATCGCCCGCGACGTGCGCGAGGATGCCGAAGCCGGGCGCTGCTACCTGCCGCGCGACTGGCTGGCCGAACAGGGCATCGACCCGGCCGATCCGATGGCGACGCCCGACCGGGTGGCGATCCTCACCCGGCGGATGGCGGCGCGCGCCGCACTTCACGAGGACAGCGCCCGCGTCGGTGCCGCCCGCCTGCCGTGGCGATCGGCATGGGCGGTACTTGCCGCCGCCGACATTTATGGCGGCATCGCCCGGAAAGTCGCCGCCGCCGGCCCCGCCGCATGGGACAAGCGCCAAACCACGTCGAAGGCGGAAAAGATCGCCGCCATCGCCCGCGCCTTTGTCGCCGCCCGCTGGCGGCCGGCAGCGGACACGCCACGCGATCCAGTGTTGTGGACAAAAAACACCTCATCCGTTCATGCTGAGTAGGGACTGAGCGAAGTCGAAGGCCCGTATCGAAGCACCTGCACCAAACGGTCCTTCGATACGCCCCTTCGACAAGCTCAGGGGCTACTCAGGACGAACGGGAGGGGGCAGTGGTGAAGCCCTCACTCCTCCTTCACCTTGTCCGTCGCCACGGTGATGTCGCGCCCCAGCAACGCTTGCACGTAAATCCGCTGCACCAGCACGAACACGACGATCGTCAGCGGCGCCGCCAGCAGCACGCCGATGAACCCGAACATCAGCCCCATGCCGATGACCGAGAACAACAGCACGGCAGGCGGCACGTCGACCGCATGCTTCTGGACGATCGGTTGCAGGATATTGCCCTGAATCTGCTGGACGATCAGGAACACGCCGATCGTCCACAGCGCGGTCGATGGTGACACGGTAAAGGCCAACATCACCGCCGGCACCCCGGCGATGATCGGCCCGACATAGGGCACGACGTCCATCAACCCGGCGATCAGCCCCAGCCCGATCGCGGCGGGCACGCCCAGCAGCCATAACCCCGTCCCGGTCAGCACCGCGACGACGATGATCGCCACCGCCTCGCCCTTCATCCAGCCGCGCAGGCCGCCTGCGGCATCGTCCACCGCCTTGCGCGCGACCGGCTCGGCCTTGGGCGGCACCAGCTTCACCAGTCCCCGGCGATACAGTTCGGGATCGGCCGCGAGGAAGATCGCCCCGACCAGCACCAGCACCGCATCCGACAGCCCCGACCCGATCGACAGGACATAGCTGCCCGCGCGCGACATGATCGTCGACAGGTCGCTGCTCCCCTGCGACAACAGGTCGCGCGCCGGCTCGCCCAGCCCCCATGCATCCAGCTGCCGCTGGATCGCCTGCAACGCCGACGGAATCTGCTCGCGGATCGTGTCGAACTGCTGCACCAGCTGCGCGCCGAAGCCATAGAAGATGCCGATCACGATCCCCAGCAGCAGGATGATCGACAGCGCCAGCGCCAGTCCGCGCGGCAGGCGGGTCCATTTCTGGATCCGGCGCGCGACCGCGCTGAACAACACCGCGATGACCGTTGCCGCGAACACCAGCAATATCAGCCGCATCATCGAAATCAGCAGATAGCCGGTGCCGATGATTGCCAGCACCATCACCGTCATCGCCGCGACCCGGCCATAGCTCGGGCCCTGTCGTTCCGTTTCGCCGTCCATCGCCGCTTCCCCTTTGTGCGTGAACGGACCATGGCGCCACCGCGTTCCGGTTCGGCTCCGTCACGATCGGCCGAAAATCGTATCCGAAACAATTGCCCTTAAAACGCACCTTCGCTAATGCGACCGCCTATCAATATCAGGGGGACGGTAGTGAAGCGTTGGTGGATGCCCGCGATGGCGGTATTGGTCGCGAGCCAGGCGGCGGCGCAGGACCGTTCGTCGAACGACGACGCCGACATCATCGTCGAAGGGCGCGCCCGGCAACTCTATCGCACCACGCTCACCACCGTCGGCAAATCGGCGCAGGACCCCCTCGACATTCCGCAGGCGTTGCAGGTCATCAACAGCGACCTGTTCACCGATCAGGGCGCGCGCGACGCGACCGACCTCTATCGCAACATCTCGGGCGTCAGCGCCTACAGCTATGCCGGCGTCACCTTTCGCGGCTTTCGGCAGGACGAATCTTTCTACGACGGGATGCGCGGCAATCCGTTCGTCGGCTTCACCGTGCCGCAACTGTTCAACATCGACCGGGTCGAGGTGCTGAAAGGTCCGGCGGGGCTGTTCTTCGGACCCGGCGCGCCGGGCGGCATCATCAACTATGTGTCGAAGACCCCGTCCGATCGGGCCAGCCTGCGCACCGTCGCCACTGCCGGCAATTACGACCGGTTCGGCATCTCGGCAGAGGCGACGAACCGGATCGATGCCGATGGCGTCGTCTCCTATCGCATCGGCGGCTTCACCGAATCGATGCGGCCCTATCGTTTCAATACGCTGTATAAGGCGCTGATCGGCGATGCCGGCCTGTCGATCCGCACCAATCCCGGCGGGCTGCTGACG
The DNA here is from genome assembly GCF_022664395.1 of Sphingomonas lacusdianchii. Taxonomy (GTDB): domain Bacteria; phylum Pseudomonadota; class Alphaproteobacteria; order Sphingomonadales; family Sphingomonadaceae; genus Sphingomonas; species Sphingomonas lacusdianchii. The sequence continues at coordinate 51,649 of NZ_JAKRET010000007.1, forward strand.
CTGCAGGTCACGACCTACGACAATTATCTGCGCGCCAACCGGCTGCGCGGGGTGCTGGTCGATGACAGCGGCCGCTTCCGCACGTCGATCGACTGGAACGCCAATGAGCGGAGCGACTATCTCCACCTGACCTCGACCGCATGGGCCGCGCGCTATGCGACCGCCATCGGTGAAGCGGTGACGTTCGATGTTGGCGCGCGCTATTTCCGTTCGACCGAACGGCAGAAATATCACGAACCGCGTGGGACAAGCCCGACCAACCCCGACCTCGTCCTGCGCGAATTCCGCGATCAGGTCCGCCCCGTCGATGGCCTGTCGTTCATGGCCAACGCCACCGCGCGCACGACATTGTTCGGCCTGTCGCATCGGTTGCAGGTCGGCAGCGACTGGTATCGCGAAGCCAATGGCCTCGAATCGCGCATCCTGCGGGCCGGCGTGGCACCGCTCAGCCTGTCCAATCCGGTCTATGGCCGGTCCGACGGTGACGCGCTGCGCGCGATGACACTGCCCTTCACCGTCACCGACACCGATGCGCGCCGCTTCGGCATCTATGCGCAGGACCAGATCGACCTGACCGATCGGCTGCTGCTGGTCGCGGGCGTCCGCTACGACCGGTTCGAGGATCGCACCCGGGTCGCCACCGCCGGGCGGGTCACGTCGAACGCGCGCTATAACGACCACGACGTCACCTTCCGCACCGGCGCGATCTACAAGCTTCAGGACGATCTGTCGCTATATGTCAGCTGGTCGCAAGGCTTCGATCCGCAGGCCCCGGCCAGCCAGCTTCCCGCCGCCGGCGGCCCCTTCGCGCCGATCACCGGCAACCAGATCGAAACCGGCGCCAAATCGCGCCTGTTCGACGGTCGGCTACAGGCCAATGCCGCGCTGTATCGCATCGTCCGCCGCAATCTGTTGCAGGTCGACCCCTCGCTGCCCCCGGTCGGCGGCGTCGACCAGCTTCGCCCGATCGGGGAGGTGACCAGCAAGGGGTTCGAACTCGACCTCGCCACCGATCTGACGCCGAACTGGGTGCTGCTCGCCAATTACGGCTATAACGACACCCGCGTCACCGGCAGCGTCGCCGGACAGGCGCTGACCGATGCGGTCGGCAGCCATTTTCCCAACGCGCCCGCGCACAAGCTCGGCTTCTGGACCCGCTATCAGGTCGCGCCGATCCGGACCGCCTTCGCCGTTGGCGGCGAGCATGTCTCGCGCCGGATCAGCCGCTCGGGCCAGCCGGTGTTGCCCTACACCATCTTCGATGCGTCGATCACGCACCAGTTGGGCTTTGCCGAACTGATGCTGCGCGTCGATAACATCTTCGACAAGGTCTATGCCGCTTCGGGCTTTACCGCGATGAGCGGCCATTTCCCCGGCGACCCGCGCACCGTCTTCGCTGAACTACGGACGAAATTCTGACCACGCATCGATCGCTGCCCAGCCGGCAATGCCCGGCAACGTCCGCGCGCGCCGCTCGGTCATCCCGCCCAAGGCGATGACCGGCAGGCGCGCGCCGCGGATCAGCAGCGCGAAGCGGATGCGGCCCAGCGGCCTTGCGCCCGGATGCGAGCGGGTGGCGAACACGGGGGAGACGAAGGTTGCATCGACCCCCGCGCGCTCCGCGGCGATGCGTTCGCGCACCGAATGCACCGGCCGCGTCGCCAACCCATTGTTCTTCTTCGCCTTCTTTCCATGCACACCGTCCGCGCCGGGCAGAAACGGTCCGGCGATCAGCAGCGTTATCCGCCGCGCCCGTGCGATCCGCCGCACCTGTGCAAACATCCGCCGTCTTTTCCCTTTTGGCGTAGCATATTGGCGGAAGACGACACCGCTGCCGCGTGGCAACTTCGCCACCTTCGCCGCCAGCTCGTCGCCCAGCCGCTCGTCGGTCATTAGCCAGCGGCGCGGCAAAGGGTGGCGGCGATCCATGACCCCCTTTATAGCGCGCCCAATGACCAACGCCGCAACCTCGCTTGGCCGCATTCGCGACCGGATCGCCCATGCCGAATCGATCGCGCGCCGGGACGCAGGCGCGACGACGCTGATCGCGGTCAGCAAGACCCATGACGCCGCCGCGATCCAGCCGCTGATCGACGCCGGACAGCGCGTGTTCGGCGAAAACCGGGTGCAGGAGGCGCAGGCGAAATGGCCGGCGTTGCAGGCGCTTACCCCCGGGATCGAACTGCATCTGGTCGGGCAGCTGCAATCGAACAAGGCCGAGGACGCGGTCCGCCTGTTCGACGCGATCCATTCCGTCGACCGCCCCTCGCTGGTCGCCGCGCTTGCCAGGGCGATCGACAAGGTCGGTCGCGCGCCTGCCTGTTTCGTCCAGGTCGATATCGGCGACGAACCGCAAAAGGGCGGCTGCGCGCTATCCGACCTGCCCGCGCTGCTGGCCGAGGCACAGGCGGCGGGCCTGCCGGTCGCCGGGCTGATGTGCGTGCCCCCCGCCGGGCTCGACGCCGCGCCCTATTTCGCGCTGACCGCCAAACTGGCCCGCGACAATGGCTTGGCCGGGCTCAGCATGGGCATGTCCGACGATTTCGAAGCCGCCGTCACGCTCGGCGCCACCCATGTCCGCGTCGGTTCGGCCCTGTTCGGCCCGCGCGCCTGATCTTCCAAGAGGTTATGATGACCCGTCCGCAAGCCCTGCTCTTCGATTTCGACGGCGTGCTGCTCGAAAGCGAATATGCCGGCAACCGCCAGATCGCCGAGTTTCTCACTCAGGCCGGCCACCCGACGAGCGCCGCAGATTCGATGGCCAATTTTATGGGCCTGTCGGGCGCGCACTTTACCAACGCGATCGAACGCTGGGTCGGCGGACCGATCCCCGCCGGCTTCTTCGAAGCCCGCGCCATCGAGGATGCACGCGTGCTCGAAGAAGGCGTCGAGGCAGTCGCCGGCGCGATCGCCTTCGTCCGCTCGCTTCCCGCCGACCTGCCGCGGGCGATCGTTTCGTCGAGCACGACCCACTGGATTTCTACGCATTTGCGCCATCTGGGCATCGCCGACGCGTTCGGCGATCACATCTATAGCGGCAAGGAGCATGTCGCGAACGGCAAGCCCGCGCCCGACCTCTATCTCTACGGCGCGCAGCAACTGGGCGTGCCGATCGATCAATGCGCGATCCTCGAGGACTCACCGGTCGGCGTCACCGGCGCGGTCGCATCGGGCGCCCGCGTGATCGGCCTGTGCGCCGGCACGCATTGCGGTGTCGGCCATGACGCCCGCCTGCGCGAACTGGGCGTGACCGAAATCGCGCACGGCTTCGACGAAGTGGCGCGGTTGCTCGGACTGGAGCCCGCGACGGTTTGATTTTCTCGGATTCACGCGAAGGCGCGAAGAAAGATTGGGTTTCGCGCAAAGGCGCAAAGGACGCAGAGGATGTTCGTGCAGTCATCGGCACGTCCGATCGGCAGGCCTATACTTCCTTTCCGATCAAAGCGTAGACCGCTGACGGGGATCGGCCACACATAGGCGGCCTCTTCGCGTCCTTTGCGCCTTTGCGCGAACCATCATCCTGATGGCCCCCGCCCGAACGCGGACGAAGCGTTACTCGCCCTTCTTCGCCGCCTGTTCCGCCGCCGCGGGATCGACCGACGGCGCGCCCGAAGCGGGCGTGGCCGCATTCACGATATCGGCGGTATTGGCGGTCGCGCCTTCCTCGACATTCTGCACGCCTTCGTCGGCCGGCGCGGCCCCGGCTGCCGGTGCGGCGGGCAGCGGCAGGTTCGACCCTTGCGAATTGAGATAGGCGATGACGTTCGCCCGGTCCTCGGCACTGCCCAGACCCGCGAAGGTCATCTTGGTGCCCGGCGCATATTTGCGCGGCGAGGTCAGCCACGCATTCATCGCGTCGAAATCCCAGTTGCCCGGAATACCGGTCAGCGCGCTCGAATAGGCGAAGCCCGGCAGATGCCCATGCTTCTTGCCGATCACGCCCCACAGGTTCGGGCCGATGCCATTGGCCCCGCCCTGGTTGACCGTGTGGCAGGCCGCGCATTTCTTGAAGACTTCCGCGCCCTTGGCGACGTCGGCGGTCGCCAGCAGCGTCGCGATCGGCACCGCCGCCGCACCGCCGCCGCCACCGGCCTCGGCCGCGCCCTCCACCGGATAGCCGGGCTTTTCCGGCGGGCCGGAATGGAAGATCATGCCACTGGCAATGGACAGTCCGAGGGCCGCGGCACATCCGGCCAATACCCAACCCGCGATCGTGTTCGTCCGGTCGTCCATGCGCTGAGCCGTCTCGCCTAAGATGGTTTTGTTTGGGGCCATGCTTAGAGACGGCATCCCGTACTGGCAAGTCAGGCTTGCCGGGCCATACTGGCAAGACAGGCTTGCCGCTCGCGCGCTTGACCGATAATCGCCGCGACCCATGCACAAATATGCCGCACCGGCCCGCCCCCTCGTCGCGCAGATGACCGAAGCCGCCGCCCGCGAACCGCATCGCGCAGTGGCGTTTCAGGGCGCGCCCGGCGCCAATTCGCACGTCGCACTGGCGCAGGCGTTCCCCGACGCGCTGCCCTTGCCCTGTTTCGGCTTTGCCGATGCGATCGATGCGGTGCGCTCGGGCAAGGCCGATTGCGCGATCATCCCGATCGAAAACTCGCTGCACGGCCGCGTCGCCGACATGCATTTCCTGCTGCCCGAATCGGGGCTGGTCATCACCGGCGAACATTTCCTGCCGATCCGCCACGCTTTGCTGGGGCTCGGCCCGGTCGAGGCGGTGAAACAGGCGATGAGCCATGAACAGGCGCTCGGCCAGTGCCGCCACTGGTTGAGTGCGCGTGGTATCGAGCCGGTGGCGCATCCCGACACCGCCGGCGCCGCAGCCTCCGCCGCGGCGATGGCCGATCCCGGCGTCGCCGCGCTCGCTCCGCCCGCTGCCGCCGCGCTATATGGCCTGAAGATACTGGCCGACGACATCGCCGATGCCGATCACAATACCACCCGGTTCGTCGTCCTCGCCCGCGCCCCGCTCGCCGAACTGCCCGCCGGGCCGTGCATGACGACCCTGGTGTTCGAGGTGAAGAACGTGCCCGCCGCGCTGTACAAGGCGATGGGAGGGTTCGCGACCAACGGCGTCAACATGACCAAGCTGGAAAGCTACCAGCGCGGCGGCACCTTTGCCGCGACCGAATTCTTCTGCGACATCGAAGGACGCCCCGGCGAACCGCATGTCGACCGCGCGCTGGAGGAATTGCGCTTTCATACGAAGAGCATGCGCCTGCTCGGCAGCTATGGGCGGGCACGCGAACGCGGATAGGTCTCACTCCGCCCACGCCACCAGCAGACTATGCGCGATCGCATAGGCCGGGGGCGCCACGAACCGCCCGCTCTCCCCCGCCAGCGCCGCACGAACCTCGTCGCGCGTCGCCCAGAACGCGTCCTCCAGTTCGGCCGTGTCGATCCGCAACTGGTCATCCTCGGCAATCGCGACGCACCCGATCATCAGCTGCGACGGAAACGGCCAGGGCTGGCTGGCGACATAGCGCACCGCGCCGACCCGTACGCCCGCTTCTTCCAGCACCTCGCGCCTGACCGCTTCCTCGATCGACTCACCGACCTCGACGAAGCCGGCGAGCGTCGAATAGCGCCCCGGCGGCCAGCTCGGCTGCCGGCCGAGCAGCACGCGGTCGCCCTGTTCGACCGCCATGATGACCACCGGATCGGTCCGCGGAAAATGCTGCGCGGTGCAATTGCCGCACGCCCGTGCCCAGCCGGCGCGCGACACCGACGTCGCCTGCCCGCAATTGGCGCAGAAGCCGTGCCGGACATGCCAGTCGATCAGGCTACGGGCGATGCCGTACAATGCCGCCCCTTCCGCCGGCATCGCGGCCAGCGCGGTCATCAGCGTCGGCGACCGCATGGCTGGCGCGGTCGCGACGCCGTCGCCGATCGCGAACAGCGGCGCTCCGCCCAGATTGCCGAGCAACAGCGCGTCGCCGCGCTTTGGGTCCATCGGCACCAATGCCAGCCGGTCGTCCGCGATCGGCGGTTCGAGGCCGTGCAGCACCAGCAATCGCGCGCCCGGATGCGTCAGCGCCCGCGCAAATGCGGCCGGATCGTCGCGTTCATGGTCGACCCGCTCCAGCGTCGCCCCGGTAAAGCCGATCATCGCGCCGCCATCAGGTCGCTCGCCAACGCCTTCACCAGATCGTCGCGCAACGGAAAGCGATCGGCCGGGAAATAATTGACCATCACCGTTCCCCGCACCTGCCGAACCGGATCGACGAACGCCACGGTCCCTGCCGCACCGCCCCAGCCATAGGTGCCCTTGCCCGGCCGCCCCGGCAGCGTTTCGAGATAGACCGAACCACCGGCACCAAAGCCCATTTTCGGCCCCGCCTGTCCGCCGGTCGCCCCGTCGACGCCGCCGAAGGTGACGCCGCCGGGCAGCAGGTTCGACATGGCGAGCGCCACCGTCTCCGCCTTCATCACCCGCTTGCCGTCCAGCGTCCCGCCATTCTGCAACATGTGCAGGAACCGGTCGTAATCTCGCGCCGACATGGCAAGTCCCGCGCCGCCATACGGAAAGCTCGGCCGCTGCAACCACACCGACGTCGCCGCCGGATCGAGCGGCAGCAGCGTGTCGCCTGCCCAGGCATAGTTGCTCGCCAACCGTGCCTTCTCGCGCTCGGGCACCTGCCAATAGGTCGAGGTCATGCCGAGCGGGCCGAACATCCGCGTCTGCAGGAACTGCTCGAACGACATGCCGCTCGCCACCTCGATCACCCGCCCCAGCACGTCGAGCCCGATCGAATAGCTCCACTTCGTCCCCGGTTCGGCGATCAGCGGCAACGTCGCGACGCGATCGGCGAACTCCGCCAGCGATTTGGGCCGGACCGGCGCCATCGCCGCCTCGGCCTGCGCATTCACCGCGGCGGGAATGATGCCTAGCCGCTCATATTCCTTGAGCAACGGCCCCTTGGTGACGATGGTATAGCCCAACCCGGCGGTGTGGGTCAGCAGGTTGCGGACCGTGATCGGCTTCGTCGCCGGGCGGCTGGCAAGGCTGTTGTCGGGATCGGTCAGCACCTTCATCGACTTGAACGCGGGGATGAAATCGCTGATCGGCTGGTCGAGCTTCAGCTTGCCGTCCTCGACCAGCATCATCGCCGCCATGCCGGTGATCGGCTTGGTCATCGAATAGACCCGCCACAGCGTGTCGGTATTCGCGGCAGGCGCGCCGGCCTCTACGGCGGTGCGTCCGGCGGCATGGGCGCTGGTCCAGTTCGGACCGCCGACGACCACGACCATGCCCGGTACCTTGTTCACCGCGGCATAGCGCCGGACCATCGCCTCGGTCGCGGGCAGCGTCCGGGTGGCGGGGGCGGCCGGCGGCCGGGGCGGCGCGGCCTGTGCGAATGCCGCTACCGGTTGCGCCAGCAGCACCACCAGCGCCATCGATCCGTGCGCCCATCGTCCGATCGTCATCGCATTCCCTCCACCACCGCGATCGCCCGCGCGAACAGCGTCGGCAGCCCGGCATCGGCGATCTGCGCCACCGGCCACCATTCGCCCTGCGCGACATCGTCGCCTGCATCCGCCACCATGACGGTGCAGGCAAGATCGAAATGGGTAAAGCCGTGGCGAACCAGTCCGATCGCGCGCCAATCGGCGGCGAACGGCGCGCCCTCCGGCCCCGGATCGCTATCGGCCCATGGCCCGGTCGGCAGCGCGCGCATGCCGCCCAGCAACCCCTTGTCGGGTCGCCGCACCAGCAGCACCCGCCCGTCCCGCTCCGCCCAGAACAGCGTGCCGAACCGTTGCGGCTTGGCCTTCTTCGCCGCCTTGACCGGAAAGGCTTCGGGCGTACCCGCTGCGAATGCCGCGCAATCCTCGCGCAACGGACACAGCAGGCAGCGCGGATTGCGTACCGTGCAGACGGTCGACCCCAGATCCATCATCGCCTGCGCGAAATCGCCGGCGCGGTCGTCGGGGGTGATCGTGTCGGTCGCCGCACGGATCGCCGGACGGGCGCCGGGCAGCGCCTGCGAAATCGCGAACAGCCGCGCCACGACTCGCTCGACATTGGCATCGACCACCACCGCCCGCTGGCCAAAGGCGATCGCGGCGATCGCGGCGGCGGTATAGTCGCCGATCCCCGGTAAGGCGCGCAGCCCGGCTTCGCTGTCGGGCAGCGCCCCCCGCGCCGCGACCACCCGCGCACAGGCCAGCAGATTGCGTGCCCGCGCATAATAGCCAAGCCCCGCCCATGCCGCCATGACATCGGCATCGTCCGCCGCCGCCAGCGCCGCGAACGATGGCCAGCGCGCGGTCCATGCCTCGAAATAGGGCCGCACGCTCGCCACCTGCGTCTGCTGCAGCATCACCTCCGACAGCCACACCCGATAGGGATCGGGCGGCGGCGTGCCGGGCGGGCTGCGCCACGGCAGGCTGCGATGATGGCGATCATACCAGTCGAGCAATCGTTCGGCGACAGAGAGATGCTTGGCGTCCACACCGGCTCTATGGCATGGGGTGGCGACAATGACGACGCGTCCCCGCCCCCATGCGACGATTCCCGAACCCCGCCGCCGTGGGGGAGCGCGCGCCGTGGCCGAACTGCTCCCCGAAATCGGCGGTGCGGCGTTCCGCAAATTCGGTTTCGTCCAGTCGGCGGTCGTCAGCCGCTGGGGCGAGATCGTCGGCGAACGCTTCGCGCGCGTATCCGCCCCCGAATCGATTCGCTTCCCGCCGGGCAAGCGCGCCGACGGCACGCTGACGCTGATCGTGTCGGGCGCGCACGGCACGATGATGCAGCATATCGCGCCCGAGATCGTCGAGCGGGTCAACCGCTTCTTCGGCTATCCGGCGGTCGCGCGGTTGCAGTTCCGCCATGGCGAGGTCCGCCCGCGCCGTGCGGTGCCGGTGCGGCGCGATCCGCCGCCGATCCCGGCCGACATGGGCGAATCGATCCGCGACATCGCCGATCCCGAGCTGCGCGAGGTGCTCGCCGCGCTCGCCGGTGCCGTCGCCGCCCCGCCGCCCCCCGCCATCCCGATCCTCGGCAAGGTCCGCTGATGCGTATCCTCCTCCTCGTCTGTTCGTTCCTGCTCGCGCTGTTCGGCCTGCCGCCCGCCAAGGCGCAGGCGCCTGCGCGCGCCACTGCCAGCCGCGACTGGTCGACCAATGTCGTGATGCTGCCGACCGGCGGTATCGTCGTCGGCAACCCGATGGCCCGGGTGCAGCTGGTCGAATGGGCCAGCTATACCTGCCCCCACTGCGCCGCCTTTGCCAAGGAGGCGAAGGCCGAGCTGCCGGCGATGCTGAAATCGGGCAGGGTGCGGGTCGAATATCGCACGCTGCCGCGCGACGCGCTCGACCTTGCCGCCGCGATCCTCGTGCGCTGTGGCGGACCGAACCGCTTCCTCGCCGCGCATGACGCGATCATGGCGCGGCAGAAGGAGATGCTCGACAAGGCCGATGCCTTTGCGCAGACGCCCGCCGCGCAGACCCGGACCGCGACCATCGCGATCCGCCTGCAGCAACTGGCCGACGCCACCGGCTTGCGCGCGCTGATGCGTGGCCACGGCCTCGCCGATGCGCAGATCACCGCGTGTTTGAACGACGAAGCGGCGCAGAAACGCGTTATCGCCATCGCCGAAGCGGCACAGGCGGCGAATGTCGCCGGCACCCCCAGCTTCGAGATCAACGGGCAGAAGGCCGACGTCCATGACTGGGCGACGCTCAAGCCACTGCTGCTCGCCGCCAAATAATCCCTGTCGCCAAGAGAGTATCGCCCATGCGTTTCGCACTTCCCCTGATCGCGCTCGCTTCGCTGTCGGCCTGTGGCGGCGGCGGTGACGCCGGCGGCAATGGCAGCGCCGCCGCACCGGTCGCCAATGTCGCCGCGCCTGCCGGGCAGAAATGGACCGACATGGTCGCGGTCACGCCCGAGGGCGGCTATCGCATCGGCAACCCCGATGCAGCGGTGAAGCTGGTCGAATATGGCTCGCGCACCTGCCCGACCTGCGGCGCGTTCGGCCGCGAAGGCAACGAGCCGCTCATCAACAACTATGTCTCGACCGGCAAGGTCAGCTTCGAATTCCGCGATTTCGCGATCCATGGCGCACCCGACCTCGCCGCAGCCGTGCTGGGCCGGTGCAACGGCACCGCCACCTTCTTCCCGCTGCTCGAGGCGATGTATCAGGATCAGGCGGCGACGCTCGACCGGATGCAAGCGCTGCCGCAGGCCGAACAGGCCCGGCTCCAGTCGATCCCGCCGCTCCAGGCGGTCTCGGCATGGGCCGATGCGGCGGGCTATGTCGACTTCGTCAAGCAGCGCGGCGTGCCCGAGGCCAAGGCCCGCCAGTGCCTTGCCGACCAGAATCTGCTGCAACAGGTGGTCAAGATCACCGAAGAGGGCGGCGCGGTCGTCACCGGCACGCCGACCTTCCTCATCAACGGCGAGAAGGCCGAGAATGCGCTGTCGTGGCCGCAGGTCGAGGCGGCGCTGAAGGCGGCCGGCGCCTGACCCCATGGCCGCGCCGGATGACGCGGCCCTTCCTCCCGCGCCGGGGCTGACGCTCCAGCGGCTGCGGCTGAGCGGGTTCAAAAGCTTCGTCGACCCCGCCGATCTGGTGATCGAGGCGGGGCTGACCGGCGTCGTCGGCCCCAATGGCTGCGGCAAGTCGAACCTGCTCGAAGCGTTGCGCTGGACCATGGGCGAGAACAGCGCCAAGTCGCTGCGCGGCGCGGGGATGGACGACGTCATCTTCGCCGGCACCGCGACGCGACCGCAGCGCGATTTCGCCGAAGTCGCGATCCTTGCCGAAGACGCGAATGGCGACGAGGTCGAGATCGTCCGCCGGATCGAGCGCGGTGCCGGTTCCGCCTATCGCATCAACGGTCGCGACGTCCGTGCCAGGGACGTGTCGCTGCTGTTCGCCGATGCCGCCACCGGCGCGCATTCGCCCGCGCTGGTCAGCCAGAACCGGATCGGCGCGGTCATCGCCGCGCGCCCCGCCGAACGCCGCGCGATGCTGGAGGAAGCCGCCGGCATCGCCGGGCTGCACGTCCGGCGCAAGGATGCCGAAGGCAAGCTCCGCGCCACCGAGGCCAATCTCGAACGCTTGGCCGAGATCGCGCAGGAACAGGATGCGCGCGCCGCGACGCTCCGGCGGCAGGCACGGGTCGCGACACGGTATCGCGAACTGACCGATGCGATCCGGGTGGCGGAGGCGCGGGCAATCTATGCCCGCTGGCGCGACGCGGTCGCCGCGGCCGAAGCCGCCACTACCGAAGCCAAGACCGCCGAGGCGCTGGTCACCAGTCACGCCGGGATGCAGGGTCGGACCGCCGGCGACCTGTCGGCGGCGACCCAGGCGCTGGCGACGGCCCGCGCCGATGCCGAACGCCTGCGCCAGCAGTTGAGCGACGTCGGCCATGCCCGCGAGCGGGTACAGGCGCAGGCCAATGCCGCGACGCGGCGGCTGGCCGACCTGACCGCACAGACCGCACGCCTGACCGAAGATCGCGCGCGCGAAGCGGCGCTGGCCGGCGACGCCGAAACCGCGCTCGCCCGGCTCGACGCCGAACGCGCGCAACTTGCCGACGCGCTGGCCGACGCCACCGCGCGCCTGCCGCTGCTCGATGCGGCACTGGACGCGGCAACCCGTGCTGCCGCCCTTGCCGACGCCGCCCATGCCGAGGCGCTGGCCGCACAGGCCGCCGAACTGGCCGAAGCGCGCGTCGCCACCGCCGCCCACGATGCCGCCCGCGCGCGACTCGACCGGGCCCGGCGTGAAGAAGCACGGCTGCTCGCCGAGCAATCTACCCTGTCTGCGGTCGCGCCGCTGGTCGCCGAACGTACGGCCGCAGCCGAACGGCGCGCGGCGGCGCTGAACGATGCCGACACCGCCCGCGCGGCGATCGCCGCCGCCGAAGCCGCCGACCGGTCCGCCCAGGAAGCGCGCGGCCGCGCCCAGTCCGACCGCGCCGCCGCCGCCGCCGAACTCGCCGCGATCGATAGCGAGATCGCCGCGCTCGACCGCGCGCTACGGCGGACCGGGCGGGCGCGAATCATCGATTCGGTCGTAGTCGAACCGGGGTTCGAAGCGGCGCTGGCGGCGGCGTTGGGCGACGATCTCGACGCCGGCACCGATCCCGCCGACGATCGCTATTGGCGGGACGACGCGATTGCCGGCGAACAGCCCGCGGTACCGGTCGGCATCGGCCGCCTGTCGGCGCATGTCACCGCCCCGCTCCTCGCCCGGCGACTGGCGCAGATCCTGGTCGTCGAGCGCGACGACGGCACGCCATTGGCGGTCGGACAGCGGCTGGTGACGCTCGACGGTGCGCTGCGCCGCTGGGACGGGCTGCGCAGCCGTGCTGGATCGGGAGCGGCGGCGGCCGAGCGCCTCGCCCGAACCAATCGCCTGCGTACGCTGCGGGAGAGCCGCCCGGCACTGGCCGATCGACGTGCCGTTGCCGACACCGCATTGTCCGCCGCCGATACCGCCATCGCCGAAGCGCGAACGACGTTGACCACCGCGCGGCGCACGCTCGACAGCGCCGAGACTACCGCCCGCGAGGCCGCACGTGCCGAAGACCGCGCCGTCGCCGCGATCGAACGCGCACAGGCGCGTGCCGACGACGTCGCGGCAAGACTGGAGCGTCTGCGCGGCGAACTGGCCGAAGCCGCCGCCGATACCGATCGCGCCGCCGACGCCGTCCGCGCGTTACCCGACCGCACGCTCGTCGGTGCCCGCGTCGCCGCCTTGCTGGCGCAAGCCAATGCCGCCCGCTCCGGTGTCGCCGACGCCCATGCAGCACGGTCGACGCTGGATACCGCCCTGGTCCGCGATCATGCGCGGGCCGCCACGGCGGAGGCCGAAATCGCATCGTGGCACGCCCGCGCGACGGACGCGGCCGGACGGATCGCCGATATCGATGACCGCATGGCGACCATCGCCGCCGATCGCGACGCGCTGCGCGACCGTCCCGCCGCACTCGCCACCGAACTCGTCGCGATCGAGCAGGACTTCGCCCGATTGCGCACCGCCGCCGCCGAGGCCGCGACCGGCGAACAGGCCGCCGAAGGCCGGCTACGCGCCGCCGAACGCGCCGCCGGCGATATCGCCGAAGCGATCGCCGCCGCCCGTGAAACCCGCGCCGGCGCTGCGGCGCGTGCCGAGGGGCACGAGCAACGCCGCCTCGAACTCGGCCGGCTGTCGGGCGAGCGCTTCCAATGTCCGCCGCCGCTGCTGCCGCGCATCGGCTTCGTCGCGGCGGAGGTCGGCGACGCTGCGGCCGAGACGGCGGCACATGACGGGTTGCTCGGGACCCGCGACCGGATCGGCCCGGTCAACCTGATCGCCGAGACCGAACTTGCCGAACTCGAAGCGGCGCAGGGCGAAACGGCGGCCGAGCGCGCCGACCTTGCCGAAGCGGTCCAGCGGTTGCGCGGTTCGATCGGGACGCTCAACCGCGAGGGCCGCCAGCGGCTGCTCGCGGCGTTCGAGGCGGTCGACACCCATTTCCGCCGCCTGTTCGGTGCCTTGTTCGACGGCGGGCAGGCGCAACTCGAGTTGATCGATTCGGACGATCCGCTGGAGGCGGGCCTCGAAATCCTTGCCCAGCCGCCGGGCAAGCGCCTCCAATCGCTGACCCTGCTGTCGGGCGGCGAGCAGGCGCTGACCGCGGTCGCGCTGATCTTCGCGCTGTTCCTGACCAATCCCGCGCCGATCTGCGTCCTCGACGAGGTCGACGCACCGCTCGACGACGCCAATATCGATCGCTTCTGCGACCTGCTCGACCGGATGGCCGCCGACACCGACACCCGCTACCTGATCGTCACCCACAATGCCGCGACGATGAGCCGGATGCACCGCCTGTTCGGCGTCACGATGATCGAACGCGGCGTCAGCCGGCTGGTATCGGTCGATCTGGGCGGCGCGACCAGCCTGCTCGCGGCAGAGTAACCCTCGCAGCCTACCCCATCCCGTTCGGTTCGAGCAGCTTCGAGCTTGTCGAGAAGAGGGTCGGGTGAACCATGCCCCGCATGGTTCAGGATTGTCCGGGGGACAATCCGACCCGCCCCTCGTCGAGAACGGCCCGCTTGGGGCACCCACTTCTCGACTTCGGTTCTCGACTTCGGTTCTCGACAGGCTCGAACCTGCGCTCGAAGCAAACGGGTGGCGGGTAGACGGAACACCTCCGCACATCCTTGCGCCCTGCCCCCTTGTCGCCTAGTCGCCCGGCCAACCGTTTTCGCGACCCCCAAGGAGCCTGCCCATGGCCGAATCCATCAACCGCGTCGTCCTCGCCTATTCGGGCGGTCTCGACACCAGCGTCATCCTGAAATGGCTGCAGCAGGAATATAAGTGCGAGGTGGTAACCTTCACCGCCGATCTCGGCCAGGGCGAGGAGCTGGAGCCGGCGCGCAAGAAGGCCGAGCTGATGGGCATCAAGCCCGAGCATATCTTCATCGACGACCTGCGCGAGGAATTCGTCCGCGACTTCGTGTTCCCGATGATGCGCTCGAACGCCTTGTACGAAGGGCTGTACCTGCTCGGCACCTCGATCGCGCGCCCGCTGATCGCCAAGCGCCAGATCGAGATCGCGCGTCAGGTGAATGCCGACGCGGTCAGCCACGGCGCCACCGGCAAGGGCAACGACCAGGTCCGCTTCGAACTCGGCTATTATGCGCTCCAGCCCGATATCAAGGTCATTGCGCCCTGGCGCGAATGGGACCTGACCAGCCGTACCGCGCTGATCGCCTTTGCCGAGCAGCACCAGATTCCGGTGCCCAAGGACAAGCGCGGCGAATCGCCCTTCTCGACCGATGCGAACCTGCTGCACACCTCGTCCGAGGGGAAGGTGCTGGAGGATCCGTGGGACGAGGTGCCGGACTATGTCTTCTCGCGCACCGTCAATCCCGAGGACGCGCCCGACACGCCGCAGGTCATCACCGTCGCCTTCGAACGCGGCGATGCGGTGGCGGTCGATGGTGAGGGCATGTCGCCCGCGACCTTGCTCGCGAAGCTGAACGAGCTGGGCCGCGCGCACGGCATCGGCCGGCTCGATCTGGTCGAGAACCGCTTCGTCGGCATGAAGTCGCGCGGCATGTACGAAACGCCGGGCGGCACGATCCTGCACGCCGCGCACCGCGCGATCGAACAGATCACGCTCGACCGCGGTGCCGCGCACCTCAAGGACGAACTGGCCCCGCGCTATGCCGAGCTGGTCTATAACGGCTTCTGGTTCTCGCCGGAGCGCGAGATGCTGCAGGCCGCGATCGACCACAGCCAGCACAAGGTGTCGGGCGAAGTCCGCCTGAAGCTGTACAAGGGTGGCGTCCATGTCATCGGGCGTCGTTCGCCCAATTCGCTGTACAGCGAAAAGGTCGTGACGTTCGAGGATGATCAGGGCGCCTATGACCAGCGCGACGCGGCGGGCTTCATCAAGCTGAACGCGCTGCGCCTGCGCCTGCTGGGCCGGCGCGACCGGTAAGGCGCTAACGCGCGCTTAACCATGCCGGGATAGGCAGGGGCGATGCCAGCCCCTGCCGCACCGGCCGCGCGCACTGCTTTGCTCGCGCTCAGCCTCGCTTCGGGGATGGGCGCGGCATGGACTATGGTACGATGGCGCGACCTGCTGGCGCGCAACCTGCCCGACCCCGACGATCTGATGCGGCTGCAACAGGTTGACGACTGGCTGGCTGGACAGGCTTTCGCGGATCTGACCCAGCACCGCATCGGGCTTCGCGGCGTGGCGATGCACTGGTCGCGGCTTCCCGATCTGATCCCCGCCGCGATGCTCCGCGCGCTGCGTCCGCTGATCGGGGAGGCCCCTGCCGAACTAGCGATGCTGATAATGTGGCCGACGCTGCTGTTCGCGGCATTGCTGTGGGTTGCGGCATTGCTGGGGCGGCGCATCGGGGTTCGCCCGATCGAAACGATGCTGGTGGCGCTACTCGCCTATCCGCTGACCCCGTTGTTCGCGCCGGGGCGGATCGACCATCATGGGTTGCAGATGGTGCTGCTGCTCGCCGGACTGCTGGCGCTTGGCGGCCGTGCGACGCTGCGTGCCGGCATCGGCGGCGGTCTGGCGCTGGTCGCATCGATCGTCGTGGGGATGGAAACGGTGCCGCTGTTCGTCGTGGCGGTGGCCGTGCTCGCGCTGCGCTGGTGTGGCGATCGATCGGAGGATGCGCGGCTGACCGGCCTTGCGCTGGCGACGGGCGGCGCGGCGGTGGCGGCGATGCTAGTCTTCGCAACCGATAGCTGGGCGCTGCCGGCATGCGACGGCTTCCTGCGCCAGAGCTGGATCGCGACGATGATCGGCGCGGTCGCGCTCGGTTCGCTCGCGATGGTCGGACGCTTCGCAACGACCCGCGTCGCGCGATATCGCTGTGTGGCGGTCGCCGGCATCGGCACGGTTCTGGCGATCGCCGTCCTGGCACCTGCCTGTCGCAATCCCTATGGCGCGGTCGATCCCCTATTGGCGCGGCTTTGGCTGCGCGAGGTCGGCGAGGCCGGCAGCATCCTGACCGCCGATCCGCGCTGGTCGTTGCGCTATACCGGCTTGCTGGTGGCCGCGATCGTCGCCGGCATCGTTCGCGAACGCGCTTCGCCCGCCGCGCTGCGTCGCATGCTGCTGATGGTGGCGTTTGCGTCGCTGGCGCTGGCGGCGGTGCAATTGCGCGGCGCCTATGGCGGGATCGCGGTGGCCACGATCCTGCTGGCCGACGCCATCGCCGCAACCCGGCGACACGGTGTCGCCGCCGCATCGGCGATGCGACTGGCGGGGGCGGGTATCGCCTATCCGCTGCTTGCCGCCGCATTGCCCATCTCCGCCCGATCGGCCGGCCCACCGTCCTGCGTTACGCCAGCGACCCTGCAGGCGCTGGCCGCGCTGCCGCCGGCCCGCGTCCTCGCGCCGGTCGATCTCGGCCCATGGCTGGTTCGCCACGGGCACCATGCCATTGCCGCACCCTATCACCGCAACGCCGCCGGCATCCTTGCGACCTATCGCTTTGCCGCAGCTGGGGAGCGGCAACGCCGGACGCTGCTGCATCGTCTCGACATCGACTATGTCGTCGGATGCGACGGGCGGGGATTGATCGCGACCGCCACCCCCGCACTGTGGCGCGTGCCCTGACCGGCACCGGACACGGCCAGCGCCGGCCATACCGGCACCCTGTCAACAACGCTTGTCGGAACCGGCGCCGACCCTATAGAAGCGGCACATGAACGGGGGCAAAGCGGCTTGGTGGCAGACGCGATGGTTCGTCGCGCTGATGGCGGTGCTGGCGGTCGTCCCGCTGCTATGGCCCGACGTCCCGCCGCTGGTCGACCTGCCCGGCCATATGGGGCGCTACCGTGTCCAGCAGCTCTGGGACACCGGACAGGCACCCTGGTTCCACGACTGGTATAATTTCGACTGGAGCCTGATCGGCAATCTCGGCGTCGACCTGCTGGTCTGGCTGTTCGAGCCGCTGCTCGGCCTCGAACCGACCGTGAAGCTCATCATCATGGCGATCCCGCCGCTGACCGCGGTCGGGCTGCTGTGGATCGCGCGCGAGGTGCATGGCCGCATCCCGGCGACCGCGCTGTTCGCGCTGCCGATCGTCTACAGCTTTCCGCTCCATTTCGGCTTCGCGAACTTCGCGCTGTCGATGGCGCTCGCGCTCAACGCCTTCGCGCTGTGGCTGCGGCTCGGGCGACAAGGGCGGCTGCTGCTGCGCGGGATCGTGTTCGTGCCGATCGCGGGGCTGATCTGGCTGACCCATACCTTCGGCTGGGGGACATTGGGCGTGCTCGCCGCCTCGGCCGAGCTGATCCGCGAACATGACCGGCGGCGCAACTGGTTCGCCGCCGCCTTCCATGCCGGGCTGCACTGCCTCGTCCTCGCTCCGCCCGCGCTGCTGATGCTGCTGTGGCGTTCAGGGGGCCATGTCGGCGGGCAGACCGCCGACTGGTTCAACTGGCGCGCAAAGATGTTGTGGATGACCATGACGCTGCGCGACCGGTGGCAGCTCTACGACCTCGCCTCGGTCGCGGTCTTCTACCTCGTGTTGTTCAAGGGGCTGCGCGATCCCAATATCGGCTATTCGCGCAATCTGGGTCTGTCCGCGCTGTTCCTGATCGCGGTCTATATCCTGTTGCCGCGCATCGTGTTCGGGTCGGCCTATGCCGATATGCGGCTGGTCCCCTATCTCTTCGGCATCTGCCTGATCGCGCTGCGCCCCAAACCGGGCCTCTCGATCCGCCATGCCGGGGTGCTCGCCGCGATCGGCCTTGCCATCTTCGTCGTGCGGATCGGCGCGACCACGGCCAGCTTCTGGCTGTACGACCGCGACTATGACCGCGAACTGGCGGCGCTCGACCATGTCCCGGTCGGGGCGCGGCTGGTCACCTTCGTCGGCGAAACCTGCTACAATGAATGGCGGATGACCCGGCTGCAGCATCTGCCCGGCATGGCGCTGACCCGGCGGCTCGCCTATGCCAACGACCAATGGTCGATGGCGGGCGGCCAGTTGCTGACCGTACGCTATACGCCCGCCCGCGGCTTCTCCCACGACCCCTCCGAACTGGTCACCGACGTCAAATGCCCGCGCGAATATTGGCGGCCGATCGCCGGGGCGCTGTACAAATTCCCGCGCGACGCCTTCGACTATGTCTGGCTGATCCGCCCGCCCAAATATGACCGCCGGCTGGAACAGGGCCTGGTACCGATCTGGCGCAACGGTCGCAGCGCGCTGTTCCGCATCGACCACCGCGTGCCCCCGCCGGTGCTGACATGGAGCGATCTGGGCAACCGGCCGTTTGCCAAACCCCGCCGCCGCCCGTCACGCCAGATGGCGGCACGCGACACGATCGTCCGGTAAAGGAGACGCCCATGGACTTTCTCAACAACGCGCTGAACCTTGCCGGCCGCTTCGACCTGCCCGCCATCGCCGAAAAGGCGGGCATCACCCCCGAACAGGTGCAGACCGTGATCGGCCTGCTCGGCAAGTTCGCCGGCCATGCCGACCCGGCACAGGACGCCGCCGACCATAGCGGCGTGTCACGCCATCAGATCGAGGCGATCCTGTCCGAAATCGGCGGCGCCGACGCGCTGGGACAGGTGGCGCAGGCATTCGGCTTCGATGTCGATCCGAAGGGTGCGGGCGACGTGCTGGGCAATCTCGGCGGGATGTTCGGGCGGAAGTAAACGCAAAGCGCGATTCATCCGACTGAACACGTCGCCCCAGCGCAGGCTGGGGCCTCTCGCGGCTCCTGCTGCGTGCGATCACTGGGAGATCGCAGCCTGCGCTGGGATGACGTACGGTTCAATGCCGGTAATTCAACGCTCACCCCCGCCGGAACGGGGTCATCTCGCCCAGATATTCCTGCTCCTGGCCCACCGCCGCGCGCTCGCGTTCCAGAAACTCGGCGACCGCGCGGCGGAAACCGGGATCGGGCAGGAAATGCGCCGACCACGTCGTCACCGGCACATAGCCGCGCGCCAGCTTGTGCTCGCCCTGCGCCCCCGCCTCGACCCGTTGCAAGCCCCGCGCGATCGCGGCATCGATCGCCTGATAATAGCATAGCTCGAAATGGAGGAACGGCACCTCCTCCACCGCGCCCCAATAGCGCCCGTACAGCGCATCGCCACCGATCAGGTTGAGCGCCCCCGCAATCGGCCGCCCGTCGCGCTCGGCAAGGATCAGCAGCACGTCGTCGCCCATCGTCTCCGTCAACAGCGGAAAGAAGCTGCGCGTCAAATACGGCCGGCCCCACTTCCGGTTGCCGGTGTCCTGATAGAAGGCCCAGAACGCATCCCAATGTTCGGGCCGGATGTCGCGCCCGGTCAGGTGCCGCACCGTCAGCCCGTCGAGCGCCGCCGCGCGTTCCTTGCGGATCGCCTTGCGCTTGCGACTGGCAAGCTCGTTCAGGAAATCGTCGAAACCGCCATAGCCGCGATTGGCCCAGTGAAACTGCGTCCCCGCCCGCGTCAGCCAGCCCGCCGCCTGAAACGCAGCCAGCTGCGCCTCGTCGACAAAGGTCGCGTGCGCCGACGACAGCCCGTTCTGCCGCACCACCGCCTCGATCGCGCCGATCAGCGCTGGCGCCTGCTCGGCATCGCGCAGCAGCAGTCGGGGGCCGGGCACCGGGGTGAAGGGCACCGCGATCTGCAGCTTGGGGTAATAATCGCCCCCCGCCCGCTCCCACGCATCGGCCCAGGCGTGGTCGAACACATATTCGCCCTGGCTGTGCCCCTTGGCATAGGCGGGCGCGATCGCGACCGGCATGCCGGCGGCATCATCGACGATGATCGGCAGCGGCTGCCATCCCGACCGCCCGCCGACGCTGCCCGACGCCTCGAGCGCCGAGAGGAAGGCGTGGGACAGGAACGGATTGCCCGTGCCCGCGCACGCATCCCACTGATCGGCAGGCACGGCACGGACGCCCTCGGCGATGCGGGCGGTGATGGTCGTCACGGTGGCGAAGATAGGGGGTGAGACGTTGCGAGGAAAGGTGTCGGCCGCCCATCACGTCACCCCGGCGCAGGCTGGGGTCTCTGCCGGCTCCTGTCCTGAACTATAACCGGGAGACCCCAGCCTGCGCTGGGGTGACGTTAGGGAAGCAGGCGCACCCTACTCCCGCGTCACCGTCAACCCATCGCGGAACAGCAGCTCGCGCCGCGGCACCGGAATCTCGATCCCGTTCTCCTTGAACAGGTCCCACAGCCGGTTGAGCACGTCGGACCGGACATTGCCGACCCCCTGTTCGGGGTCGCTGATCCACGCCAGTATCTCATGCTCGACCGCATAATCGCCGTACGAGATCAGCCACACATTCGGCTTGGGACTGCGCAGCACACGCGGGCTTTCCACCGCCGCCTGCAACATCAGCTTCTGCGCCAGCCGCAAATCGGTCTCATACCCCACCCCGACCGGAATCCGTACCCGGACGTTGCGGTCGGAAAAGGACCAGTTCTCGACCTCCTGCGTCATCAGGTTTTCGTTGGGGATCAGATGTTCCTTGCCATCGCGGGTGATGACCGACACCGCGCGCACCCCGATCTTGTTGACCCAGCCGAAGCTGTCGCCGACGACGATCACGTCGCCCGGCTTGATCGAGCGGTCCATCAACAGGATGATCCCTGCGATCAGATTGCCGACCGTCTTCTGCAACCCGAAGCCGACCGCCAGTCCCAATCCGCCCGAAAAGATCGCAAAGGTCGTGAGGTCGATGCCGAGCAGGTCGATCCCGAAGAAGAAGGCGGTAATGACCACCGCGATCGACGCCAGCTTCTGCGCCAGCAATTTCTGCGCAGGGTCCAGCCCCTTGGCCTGCGCCACGCCATGCGCGACCAGCTTGTTGACGATCCGCACGATCGCATAGAGCACCACGGCGGTCAGCAGCGTGCTGACCAGCGCCAGCAGTGACAATCGCCGCCGCCCGATCGAAAAGCCGATCGCATCGAGGGTATCGGTGATCGGCTCCAGCCCGCCGATCGCGCCCGACAGCACGGCGACGAACAGGATGAACCCGACGGTCCACGCCATCCACCGCGCCAGATGGACGCCGCGCAGCAACTGCACCGCCAGCCGCGCGACCGCCGCGCCCAGCGCCACGCCGACGACGATGTCGGCCAGCGCCCCCCAGTCGCGTCCCTGTGCGACGATCGCCAGCGCCAGCACCGCGACCAGATGGCGGACGATGTCGCACAGCCGTCCGACGATGCCGGTGGCATGCTCGCCCACCCGCTCACGCCACAGCCCGGTCAGCCCCGGTCCCGCCCAGCGCCCTGCGAACCAGCCGAGCGCCAGCGACAACAGCACGAGGCCGAGCGCTACGCCCGCCTCGATCAGCCCCGCGCCGCCGCCGACCGGCAGGCCGCGCGCCGCCAGCCAGTCGGCGACCCCGTTCACCGCGTCGCCCGGAACCGTGCGAGGCCGGCGTCGAGATCGGCGATGAGGTCGTCGGCATCCTCCAGCCCGATCTGCAACCGGATCATCGGTCCTTCGGCCGCGCGCCGGGTGACGCTGCGATAGCGATGCGGATCGATCGGCAGTGCAAGGCTCTCATACCCGCCCCAGCTATAGCCGATGCCGAACAGCGCGAGGCCGTCGATCAACGCCGCGCGCGCATCGTCGCTACCCCCATCGAGGACGAAGGCGAACAGCCCGGCACTCCCCCGGAAATCGCGGACGAAGACGTCGTGCCCCGGACAGCCGGGCAGCGCGGGATGCAGCACCCGCGCGACGCCCGGCTGGTCCATGAGCCATTTGGCGATACGGATCGACGACTCGCCATGCTGCTTTAACCGCACCGCCATCGTCCGGAGACCACGTGCGCCCAGCGCGGCGTCGTCCGGCCCGACATGCTGGCCCAGTTGATAGGTCGCATCGCGCAATGCCTGCCAGTGCGACGCGACCGCCGTCGCCGACCCAAGCATCGCGTCGGAATGGCCGACGACATATTTGGTGCAGGCCATGATCGTCACGTCGACGCCATGCGCCATCGCCGGGAACAGCAACGGCGTCGCCCAGGTATTGTCGAGGATCGTCGTGATCCCCCGTTCCCGCGCGATCGCCGTCATCGCCGGCACGTCCTGCACCTCGAAGGTAAGGCTGCCGGGGCTTTCGAGGAACAGCACCCTGGTGTTCGGCCGGATCAGCTCGGCGATGCCGGCACCGACGACCGGATCGTACAGCGTCGTCTCGACCCCGATCGTCTTCAGCATGCCATTGGCGAAGGCGCGGGTCGGATCATACGCGCTGTCGGGCAGCAACAGGTGATCGCCGGGCTTCAGATAGGCGAGCAGCGCCGTCGTGATCGCCGCGACGCCGGAGGGATAGAGCAGCGTCCCCTCCGCCCCCGGCTCCAATTCGGTCAGCGCCTCGGCCAGCGACCATTGGGTCGGCGTACCGCGCCGCCCGTAATAGAGCCGGTGATGGGTGTTCGCGCCCGCCGCCGCGCGCAAATCGGCGACATCGTCATACAGGATCGTGGAGGCGCGCCAGACGGGGACGTTGACGACGCCGCCGGTCCATTGCTCGCGGCGGCCGCCGGTGACGACGCGCGTCGCGGGCGATTGCGGGGTATCGTGCTTGCTCATGCGATCACCTTCGGCGTCTGCGGGTCGGCCGCCCATTCGCTCCAGCTGCCGTCATACAGCGCCGCGTCGCGCCCCAGCAGATGCAGGGCAAAGGCGGGGATCGCGGCGGTGATGCCCGACCCGCAGGTCGTCGTCACCGGCCGGTCCAGATCGACGCCTTCGCTCGCGAACAGCGCCGCCAGTTCGTCGGGCGAACGCCATGTCCCGTCGTCGCGAAAGAAGCGCGCATAATGCAGGTTGCGGCTGCCCGGGATATGCCCCGACGGCAGCCCGCGCGGATCGGCCTCGCTCCCGTCGAACCGCGCAGGAGACCGAGCGTCGACCAATTGCGCACCATCACCTGCCAATATCATGGCTTTAGTCCGCACTGCCGCCAGATCGGGATCGGCAACGAACTGCACCGGCTCCGCCATCACCGCGCCGCTCTCGACTGGCCGCCCTTCGCTCCGCCACTTTGCAAGGCCGCCGTCGAGGATCGCGACCGGCAGCGACGGCGCGAACCGGCGGAATAGCCACCAGCCCCGCGCCGCCGTATGGTGCGGCGAATTGTCGTACAGCACGACCTGCGCATCCTGACCGACCCCGATCGAGCCCAACCGTTCGGCGAACTTGTCCGCCGTCGGCAGCGATGTCGCCTGTCCCGTCGACAGGCCACGCAGATCGAGGAAGCGCGCATCGGGGATATGCGCGGCGGCATATTCAGCGCCCTCGTCGCGCGGCGGATCGGGCTGGACCGGCACGAACGTCGCGTCGAGGACGATCAGCCCGGGAGTGCCGATCCGATCGGCCAGCCATGCGGCGGAAACAAGCGATTGCATGGGGGAGAGGCTTAGGCTGCGTTGCCCGGCGGTCAAGCGTCGGATGCCCTTCGCTGCCCTACGACACTTCGTTCGTCATTCCCGCGCAGGCGGGGATGACGAACCGCGGCAGTATCACCCCTCATACCGTGGCAACCCGTCAAGCGCCTCCAAAAACCCCGCCGCCTGCTTCCGCAAATCGCGCTGCGTTTCCTCGGCCATCTTGTCCCAGCTGCGATAGGGCATCGCCATGCGCGGATTGTTGCCGAACTTGCCGCGATTGCGAACGATGAAGTCCCAATAGAGCGCATTGAACGGACAGGCGTCCGGCCCGATCCGCTGCTTCACGTCATAGCGGCAGGACCGGCAATAATCGGACATCCGGTCGATATAGGCGCCTGATGATGCATAGGGTTTCGACCCCAGCAGCCCGCCATCGCCGAACTGGCTCATCCCCAGCGTATTGGGCAACTCGACCCATTCATAGGCATCGGCATAGACTTCCAGATACCAGCGATGCACCTGTTGCGGTTCGGCCCCGATCAGCAGCGCGAAATTGCCGGTAATCATCAACCGCTGGATATGATGGGCATAGGCATTGGCCAGCGTCTGTCCGATTGCCTGGCGCAGACAGTGCATGTCGGTTTCGCCCGTCCAGTAGAAGCCGGGCAGGTCGCGCTTCGCGTTCAGGAAATTGCGGTTCACATAGTCCGGCCCCTCGCGCCAATAGATGCCGCGGACATATTCGCGCCAGCCGATCACCTGCCGGATAAAGCCTTCGGCGGCGTTGATCTTGACCTTTCCGGCGACGAACTGCTTCTCGACCGCGCGGCATAGGTCGAGCGGATCGAGCAGCCCGGCGTTGATGTAGGGCGAGAGCACCGCATGCCACAGATAAGGTTCGTCGGTCAGCATCGCGTCCTGATTGTCGCCGAATCCAGGCAGGGCATGGGTCAGGAACGCGCGTTGCTGGCGCAGCGCATCCTTGCGCGTCACCGCGAAGTCGAACCCGTCGAGCGTCCCCGCATGATCGCCGAAGCGTTCGCCGACCAGTTTCAGCACGTCCCGGGTCACATCGTCGGGCGCGAACGACAGCGGCCGGGGCATCAGCATGTCGCGCTGCGCCGGCTTGCGATTGTCGTGGTCAAAATTCCATTTGCCGCCGACCGGCTTGTCGCCGTCCATCAACAGCCCGGTCTCGCGCCGCATGTCGCGATAGAAATATTCCATGCGCAGTTCGCGCCGTCCCTCCGCCCATGCCGCGAACCGGTCGTGCGAGCAGATGAAGCGTGTGTCCGGGCGGATCGACACGGACACGCCGAAGACCGTTTCCCACGCCTCCAGCATCGCCTGCACCCGCCATTCGCCGGCTTCGGTGACGACGATTCGCGTCGGATCATGCCGCTCGACCGCCCGTGCGATCTCGCCGGTGAAGCTACCGGTATTGTCGGGATCGTCGAGCGTGACGTAATCGACGCTCCAGCCTGCCGCGCGCAGCGCCCCCGCATGATGCCGCATCGCGGCGAACAGGAACGCGATCTTCTTCGGATGGTGGCGGACATAGGTGGCTTCCTCGACCACCTCCATCATCAGGATGGTGCTATTGTCCGGCTCGGCATCGGCCAGCGACGACAGCGAAAACGACAGCTGGTCGCCCAGCACAGGGATCAGCACCCGTTCCATTCGCCTGCGCCTTCCCTTAAATGGCGGCCATGGACCCGAAATTCCTTGGCCAGGCCAGCCCGCTTCCCGCCAACCCGGAAGCCGCCGAACTCGATTATGTTCCGAACCCGCGGACCACGCCCTATCTGGTGCGCTTCACCGCGCCCGAATTCACCTCGCTATGCCCGGTGACCGGCCAGCCGGATTTCGCGCATCTGGTGATCGACTATGTGCCGGGCGCGACGATCGTCGAATCCAAGTCGCTGAAGCTGTTCCTCGGCGCGTTCCGTAATCATGCCGCGTTCCATGAGGATTGCACGGTCGGCATCGGCGAGCGCCTGTTCCGCGAAATGCAGCCGGTATGGCTGCGCATCGGCGGCTATTGGTATCCGCGCGGCGGCATTCCGATCGACGTGTTCTGGCAGTCGGGGGAACCTCCGCGGGCGCTATGGATTCCCGATCAGGACGTTCCCGGTTATCGCGGGCGGGGGTGACCGTCGCGGGTGCGACACGGTTCGCCACGGAATCGTGTCGCAACGCACAAATCGTGCAACCATTCATTGTGCCGAAATGTTTCTGTTTGCGGACACCGCCCCTAGGGTGCGGACATTGCATCGCAAAGAGGAACGCTGATGGACCATAAGGTCGCCTTGGAGCCGCTCGACCGTATCGCGCTGATCGGTAACTTCCTGCCGCGCAAATGCGGGCTCGCGACCTTTACGACCGACACGTACAACGCGCTGCGCGACCGCTATCCCGAACTTGCGGTCGACGTCTATGCGATGGACGACCGGCCCGGCGCCTATGCCTATCCGCCCGAAGTGACTCATGCGATCGCTCAGAACGATCGCATCGCATATCTCGACGCCGCCCGCCGGATCGAGGCAAGCGGCGCGCAGGCGGTTTGGGTCCAGCACGAATATGGCATCTATGGCGGTCCGGCGGGCGAACATATCGTCGCGCTGCTCGACCGGGTGAACGTGCCGGTGGTGATCACGCTGCACACCATTCTCGAAACCCCCAATGCCGACGAACGCCGTGTGCTCGAAGCGCTGCTGCGCCGTGCTGCCAAGGTCGTGGTAATGGCCGACAAGGGCCGCGAGATACTGGTGCGCGTCCATGGCACCGATGCGCGCAAGATCGTGATGATCCCGCACGGCGTCCACGACCGTCCGTTCGTCGCACCCGACACGATGAAGGGCCGTTTCGGTTGGGAAAACCGGCCCGTTATTCTGACCTTCGGCCTGCTCGCCCCGAACAAGGGGATCGAGACGATGATCGACGCGATGCCCAAGGTCGCGGCCAGCCACCCCGACGCACTCTACGTCGTACTCGGCGCGACTCACCCGCATCTGGTCGCACATGAGGGCGAGGCCTATCGTGATCGGCTGAAGGCGCAGGCAGCTCGGCTGGGAGTCGCTGACAATGTCTGCTTCCTCGACGGCTTCGTCGAACAGGATGAACTGCTCGATTATCTGCAAGCCGCCGACCTTTATGTCACCCCCTACAGCAACCCGGCACAGATCACCTCGGGCACGCTGTCCTACGCGGTCGGCGTGGGCAAGGTCGTGGTGTCGACGCCCTATGTTCACGCCACCGAAATCCTCGCCGACGAACATGGCGTGATCGTCGATTTCGGCGATGCGGATGCGTTCGCTCATGAAATCAATGACTTGCTTGGCAATGACCTGCGTCGCGACACGCTGGCGCTGCGTGCCTATGCCCGCGGCCGGACCATGTTGTTCCCGTGTCTTGCCGAGGCGGCGATGGTCGAGATCGAGCGTGCAGTCGCCGCCCGCCCCCTCCGCGTTCGTCCCAGCACGGACCTGACCGCGCTGACGCCGGACTTCGCCGCCGTCGAGCGGATGAGCGACGCGACCGGCATGTTGCAGCATTCGATCTATTCGGTGCCCGACCGTCGACACGGCTATTGCATCGACGACAATGCCCGCGCGCTGATCCTGATGTCGCAGATCGACGATCTCGATCCGGTCCAGCGCGACAAGTGGACGACGATCTACGCGTCGTTCGTCCAATATGCATGGAACCCTGACAAGCGCCGCTTCCGCAACTTCATGAACTTCGACCGGACGTGGTGCGAGGACGAAGGGTCGGAGGATTCGAACGGCCGCACGCTGTGGGCGCTGGCGATCACCGCCCGCGATGCCAAGTCGCACAAGCATCGCGACTGGGCTACCGCCCTGTACGAACAGACCGCGTCGATCGCACTCGATCTCGGCTCTCCGCGTGCCCGCGCCTTCGCGATGCTGGCGGCGGTGGCGATGCTTGAGGTCAATGGCAGTCATGCCCTGTCGAAGGAAATTGCGACCCGCTTCGGTGCCGAGCTGGTTACCCTGCTCGATGCGACCCGACGGCCCGAATGGCAATGGTTCGAAATCGTCCTCGCCTATGACAATGCCCGTCTGCCCGAAGCGATGATCCGCGCCGGCAAGGCACTCAAGCGCGACGATTTCCTGCAGGTCGGCCTCGACACGCTCGACTGGATCGTCAGCCGCCAGACCTCGCCCGAAGGCCGCTTCCGCGCCGTCGGCACCGAAAGTTTCGGTCGCGCCTATGCCGATCCGCTGCCCTTCGACCAGCAGCCGCTGGAAGCGCAGGCGACGGTGGAGGCCTGTGCCGCCGCGTTCGAAGCGACCGGCGACCGGCGTTGGCGGGACGAAGCGGTGAAGGCGTATAACTGGTATCTGGGCGCCAACGATCTCGATCTGCCGCTGGCGACGGTGGCCGATGGCGGCTGTTTCGACGGGCTGATGCCGACCGGTCTCAACCGCAATCAGGGGGCGGAGTCGATTCTCGCGCTGCAATTGGCATCCTGCGCGATTTCAGCCCTTTCAAAGCGCCGCGCATCCGTGGCAGACCCTCGCCGCGCCGTGGCCTGATCGGCCACGGCTTCGGCCGGGACTAATTGGACGCGCGAATGCTGGATATCTACAACCACCCCTTGCGGCTTTATGCCGATCCTTCGCGTGTGGTGGTGCGCCCGTTTCATATCGCGTGGCAGCGCAACGGCTCTGCTCCCAGCCGTACCGAGCGGCTGGTCGGCGAAGTGCTGGCGATGTCGCCCGCCGAAACGCGCGCCCAGCTCGAAACCGTGCTCAAGGATTTCGAGGCGCGCCATTGGCAGACGCGTCGCGTGTTCATGACCCGCTATGACGAGATCGAGACGGTGCTGGGCCTTAACGGCGCCGAGATCGGCGACGAGAAGCGCCAGCTGATCGGCGCCTATTTCTGTCACGAATACAGCTATGCCGCCGCCGCGCTGATGAACCCCAGCGCGGTGCCGCATTTCGACCAGTCGGGTATGCCGGACGGGTCGTTGCGTATCCTGATGTCGCTGCGCGCGGTCGGCGAAGGCCATATTTCGTCGGTCGCCTTCCGCGAAGGCATCATTACCGACGAGAACGAACTGACGCTCGCGCCCGAACCGCCCTTCGCCACCGCCGCCGACGCGATCGGTGAGGAGGATGAAGCGCCCGAGGGCGAGGTGACGGTGTTCCGCCATCGCGACTCGACGCTGTCGGGCACGGTGATCTTCCCGATTACCCAGGCCCAGTCGAAGGGACTGGAGGACATGCGCCTCGTCCGCTTCCAGCATGACGATGGCAGCTTCGAATGGCTCGGCACCTACACCGCCTATAACGGATCGATGATCCAGTCCGAACTGCTGCGCACCCGCGACTTCCGCGCATTCGACCTCGTGCCGATGACCGGCAGCGCCGCCCGGAACAAGGGCATGGGCCTGTTCCCGCGCAAGGTCGGCGGCCAGTATATGATGATCGGCCGGCAGGACGGCGAAAACCTGTTCCTGATCAAATCCGACACGCTGACCCATTGGGACGAGGGCGAGTTGCTGCTCAAGCCCGTCTATCCATGGGAACTGGTCCAGATCGGCAATTGCGGCCCGCCGATCGAGATCGACGAGGGCTGGCTGCTGTTGACCCATGGCGTCGGCGCGATGCGCAAATACGCGATCGGCGCGGTGCTGCTCGACAAGGACGATCCGTCGAAGGTGATCGGTCGCACCCGCGACCCGATCCTCGCCGCCGCGAACGAGGACCGCGAGGGCTATGTCCCGAACGTCGTCTATTCGTGCGGCGCGATCCGCCACGGCGACCGCATCTTCATTCCTTATGGCGTCGCCGACAGCTCGGTCGCCTTCGCTTTCGTCACGATCGAGGCACTGCTCGGCGCGATGTGAACGGTTCTCGATCGTTGTTCTGAGTAGCCAGTGCGGCAAGCACAATGGCTACTCAGAACGAACGGGTCAGGTTCTGGTCGTCCG
Source organism: Sphingomonas lacusdianchii (assembly GCF_022664395.1). GTDB lineage: Bacteria > Pseudomonadota > Alphaproteobacteria > Sphingomonadales > Sphingomonadaceae > Sphingomonas > Sphingomonas lacusdianchii. Next base: position 81,472 of record NZ_JAKRET010000007.1, read on the forward strand.
GATCTAGGCCCTACGCGGCTCGAACCGCCCTACCTGTTCGCATGACGCCGCGACTGCATCGGAAAACGCAGACTTCTGCGTGTTTTCTATTAAGCGATCACAGCCGGTGCTCGCCCTTCACCCAGCGGACGGTGCCCGAGCTGGCGCGCATCACGACGCTTTCGGTGGTCATCTTGCCCTTCAGACGCTTGACTCCCTCGAGCAGCGACCCGTCGGTGACGCCGGTCGCCGCGAAGATGCAGTCGCCGCGCGCGAGTTCGGTAAGGTCATACTGCTTGTCGAGATCGGTAACGCCCCATTTGGCGGCACGCGCGCGTTCGTCGTCGTTGCGGAACAGCAGCCGCCCCTTGAACTGCCCACCGACGCAGCGCAGCGCGGCGGCTGCCAGCACGCCCTCCGGCGCGCCGCCCGACCCCATATACAGGTCGATGGTCGTGTCGGGGTCGCTGGTCGCGATCACCCCCGCCACGTCGCCGTCGCCGATCAGCATCACGCCGCAGCCGACCGCGCGGAGCTCGGCGATCAGTGCCTCGTGCCGCGGGCGATTGAGGACGCAGACGATGATGTCGCGTGGGTCGACGCCCTTTGCCGCGGCGACCGCCGTCACATTCTCGGTCGGCGACCTGTCGAGGTCGATGATGCCGTCGGGATAGCCCGGCCCGCACGCGATCTTGTCCATATACACGTCGGGGGCATTCAGAAGCCCGCCCTTCTCTGCGATCGCTAGCACGGCAAGGCTGTTCGGCCCGGCGGTGGCGCAGATGGTGGTGCCCTCCAGCGGATCGAGCGCGATGTCGATTTCGGGACCGGTGCCGGTGCCGACCTTTTCCCCGATATAGAGCATCGGCGCCTCGTCGCGTTCGCCCTCGCCGATCACCACGGTGCCGTGCATGTCGAGTTCGTTGAGCGCGGCACGCATCGCTTCGACGGCGGCGGCGTCGGCAGCCTTTTCGTCACCCCGCCCGACCAGCGTCGACGCGGCGATCGCCGCCGCTTCGGTGACGCGCACCATTTCGAGAACGAGGACGCGGTCGAGTGTGTTGCTGACAGGCTGCATTGGACGAAGCTCCTAACCGTTAAACGGGTTAAACGAGCGATAGGCGAGCGATGCTTGCCGGGCAAGCCGCGTCGTTCGATAACAAGGCGAAGAGTCGATCGCGAAAGGCACGAGCATGACGGCGTGGATCGTGTTGCTGGCGATGGTGCAGGACGAAGGCCGGGCGGCGGCGATGATCGCGCGGGCGCGCAACATTACCCAGGTCGCGCAAGCCTGTCGCGTCGACGCCGATCCCGACGAAATCCTCGTCTGCGCGGCCCGCAATGCCGACCGGTTCCGCGTCCCGCTGACGACGGCACCGGCCGAGGGCGATCCGCGCGCCGTCGATGCGCTGGGCGAGCGCGAACGGTTGCTGGCGGTGCCGCAGCCATCGTGCGGCACGGCAGCGTTCCTGCAAGGGTGCGGCTTTGTCGGCGTGACCGCGTCGACCCGGCGCGGCGGCAGCATCGGCGCGCCGCGACCGTTAGCGAAATAGGCAACTATTGCGAAGATAACGGGTTGGGGAATCTAGCTTTCGGGGAGCAAGCCCATGTCGATGACGCTGTTGGTCGCGCTGGTCCTGCAATCGGCGCCGGTTGCGACGAAGCTGAACGTCGCCGAACCGGTCGATTGTGTCGTTACGCCGCGCGCGCTGGGCTGTCCCGAGCGGCGCAGCGACCGCTACCGGCTGGGCGACGACGACGAACCGGCGTTCGATCGCAAGGCCGACGGGTTGAAGCAGGACGGGCGGCAGTGTGGGCTGCTCGGGTCGCAGCAATATTGCACGCGCAAACCGCGCACGATCCTGTCGGCACCGACCAACTGAACGGACGGGACGGCCCGGTGCCGCCCCGTCCCGCTCCTCACGCTTCCGCCAGTTCGGCCTGCGCGTTGACCTTGTGCTCGGCCATCGAGGTCAGCTTCTCGTCGGTGGCGCGTTCCTCGGCCAGCGTCTCGGACAAGAGCGCGGCGCAGTCCTCGCGGCCCAATTGCCGTGCCCATGCGATCAGCGTGCCGTAGCGGGTGATCTCATAATGCTCGACCGCCTGCGCCGACGCGATCAGCGCGGCGTCGAGTACCTTCTTGTCGGCGATGTCGCCGGCGACCTCGTTCGCTTCCTTGATGATGCCGTCGATCGCGGGACAGGTCACCGCCTTCTTGGTCGCGCCGTGCAGTTCGAAAACCTGCTCGAGACGACGGATCTGCCCTTCGGTTTCGGCCAGATGGCGTTCGAACCCGGCCTTCAGCTCAGGGTCGGTCGCCTTCGCGATCATTTTGGGCAGTGCCTTGGTGATCTGGTTTTCGGCGTAGTAAATGTCCTGGAGCTGGTGGACGAAAAGGTCGTCGAGCGTCGCGATATCCTTTGAAAACAGGCCCATGACGGTTTCCTTCGCTGCGGGGTGATGCCCCCCTCAACGATGCGGAGCGGCGCCGGTTGCGTCACCCACCGCGACAGGCCAGCAGTTCAACGACATCCTCAAGACGCGCCGCATCCCCCAACGCAATCACCTCGCCGATGCTGCCGGCATGGAGCGGATCGCCCGACCAGTCGCTCATCGTGCCGCCGGCGCCCTCGACGACGGGTACCAGTGCAGCGAAGTCGTGCAGCTTCAACCCGGCCTCGACCACCAGATCGATATGGCCCGACGCCAACGTGCCATAGGAATAGCAATCGCCGCCGAGCACGGTCGAGCGAACCTTCGCCTCGACATGTTCGAAGCCGTGCAACTGCCCATCGTCGAACAGCGCCGGGCTGGTCGTCGCCAGCAGCGCGTCGGCAAGGTCGCGGCAGCGGCGGGTCTGTGCCGGCTGCCCGTTGAAGGTCGTGCCGCGCCCGACCGCGCCGAGCCAGCGTTCGCCGATGATCGGCTGATCGATGACACCGAGCACCGGCCAGCCATCCTCGACCAATGCGATCAACGTGCCGAAGATCGGCCGCCCGGCAATGAACGAGCGCGTACCGTCGATCGGGTCGAGTACCCAGACGCGGCCGCTGGTCCCGTCGCGGACGCCATATTCCTCGCCATGAATACCATCCGACGGCCGTTCGCGCTCGATCAGGGTGCGCATCGCCGCCTCCGCCTCGCGATCGGCCAGTGTCACGGGCGAGGCGTCGTCCTTGATCTCAAGGCCGTAATTGCTGCGGAAGCGCGGGCGGATCGCGGCACCGGCGGCGTCGGCCAGTTGCGCGGCAAGGGTCAGGTCGGCGGCGGTGACGGGCATGATGGGCCTTTGCATTGCGGAGTGCCAGATAGGCGGTCAAACGGGCAAAGCGCAAACGCTGCTCGCGGTTGTCGCAAATGGCTGGCACAGAGGGGCGCATGATCGCGCTCGCCCTGCTGCTCGCCGCCCCGCAAAGCCTGCGAATCGTTGCCGAACCGCCGGCATCGACCAGTGCCGCGGAGGCCGGGGTGCAGGTCTTCGCGCTCAACGAAGGCAGCGAACCGGTCGAGGCGGTGCCGACCGAGATGACCGTCGTCGCCGCCGATGGCGCGCGGCTGCGGATCGTGCCGGTCGAACCAATGGCGGCGACCGTCGCACCGGGCGGATTCCGCGCGCTGCGCTACCGACTTGCGCCGGCCATGGTTGCGGAGGTCGCGCCGCCGGCCTCGGACGAGACGGTCGTCGCGACGGCTGAGGGCAGCAGATCGGGATTTCTCGACCGGTTCGAACCGCATGCGCCGATCTATGGGGTCTTTGGCCTCGGATCGGACGGGGCGAAACTGCAGTTCAGCCTTGCCGTCCGCCCCTTCGACGGTGCCGGGCTGTTGGACGGGGTGCGGGTCGCGTGGACGCAGACGATGTTCTGGGCGATCGATGCGCCGTCCGGCCCGTTCCGCAGCACCAATTACAGTCCCGAAATCTATTATCAGCGCGCGCTGACCGACGATCTGGTCGGTGCGGTCGGCTATGCCCATGACTCGAACGGGCGCGATGCCGGGTCGATCGACGTCAACCGCCTGTTCGCCACCGCCAGCTATGCCCTGCCGATCGGCGATGGCTGGCAGGTAGAGGCGACGCCGAAGCTGTGGACCTATGTCGGCACCGGCTATCGCGATCTCGACCGCTATTGGGGCAACTGGTCGCTGGCCGCCGCTGTCGGGCAGGTCGATGGATTGCGGATCGCCGCGACGCTGCGCAATCCGCTGGGCAGCCGGCGTGCGGGCGAATTGTTCGCCTCCTATCCGCTGACCCGGATCGGCGGCGGCGCCGGACTGTACGTTTTCGGACAGGCATATAGCGGTTACGGCGAGGCGATCGACGATTATCGTCTGCGCAGTTCGAGCGCGCGGCTTGGCATTGCCTTCACGCGTTAGCATAACCGACCCCAAGCTCTTTCCGACAAGGAACCGCCCGATGCGTATCGCTTTGCTCGCCGCCGCCCTGACCCTGCCCTTCGCCGCCCCGCTGTCGGCGGCACTCGCGCCCGGGGCGAAGGCTCCCGATTTCACCACCCAGGCGGCGATCGCGGGCAAGGCGTTCACGCTCAACCTGCGCTCGCAGTTGCGCAAGGGACCGGTCGTTCTCTACTTCTTCCCCGCGGCCTTTACCGGGGGCTGCAACGCCGAGGCGAAGGCGTTCGCCGATGCGGTCGACCAGTTCAAGGCCGCCGGCGCGACCGTGATCGGCATGTCGGCCGACCCGATCGGCAAGTTGCAGGCGTTTTCGAACGAACATTGCGCCGGTCGCTTCGCCGTCGCAAGTGCCGGCCCGCGTGTGATTCAGGGGTTCGACGTTGCGCTCGATCGTCCGGCCGGCGCCGATGGCAAGGCGCGCACCATGACCACGCGCACCAGCTATGTCATTGGTCGCGATGGCCGGATCGCCTTCGTCCATTCCGACATGAACCCCGCCGACCATGTCCGTACCACGCTGGCGGCGGTACGCGGCCTCGCCGCGCCGCGCTGAACGGGGGGGGCCGCCCATCGTTAATCGTGGATAGAGGGTAAATCCCGGCGCAACGCGATCTTAGCAATCGGGGCATACTCCGTTGGCGAGAGTTTCGCGGGGGCGGAGGGAAGACGCGGTGTATCTGGAAAGAATCGGTAGCGGGACCCCGGTCGGAAACGGCCTGGTTCGTGCGATCATGGCTTTCCTCGAAAACCAGCGGCTCGAACCCACGCCCGTCAACTACACCTTCGCCTATCATGTGCTCAGCGATCCGGCGGGCGATCTTGCGCGCGAGGTCGCCCGGCGGACCGATGGCGGCGTCCGGTTGAGCGGCAGCGAGGTCGCGGAACTGGGCAACGCCATCGAAGCCGCCGCTCTGGGGCATGTCGGCCCGGCACCGACGTGCCCGGCCGCCGCAACGGTCCCGGATGAACCGGGTCCACGCGTTGCCGAGACACAGCGCCTGGTCGCCGGGTTCGAATCGACGGTCACCGCGATGCAGGACGAAACCCGCGACTTCGGTCGCGACCTTGCTGCGAGCGCCGATGCGTTGCGCGCGGTACCGTGCATCGACATCGTGACCACGATCGCCGATCTGGCAAAGATCACCGCGACGATGCGCGCGCGTGTCGAGATCGCCGAGTCGCGGCTGGCGCAGGCAAAGCGTGAGGCGAGCGAGTTACGCGAGGAACTGGCTGCCGCGCACGAGGACGCCCGGCGCGATCCGCTCACCGAACTGCCCAATCGTCGCGCGTTCGAAGCGGCGCTGGCCGGCAAGACCGGCGGCCCGTTCCACGTCGCCTTGTGCGACGTCGATCATTTCAAATCGATCAACGACCAATATGGCCATCCGGTCGGCGACCGCGTGCTCAAGGCGATTGCGGCGACGTTGACGCGCGAGTGCGCCGGGCAACTGGTCGCACGCTATGGGGGGGAGGAATTCGCCGTGCTGCTGGACGGAATCGATCCGATGGCTGCGGGCGCCCTGCTCGAACGCGCACGACGGGCGGTGGGAGCGCGACGCTACCGGTTGCGGGAAAGCGATACGGTGATCGACGGGATCACGCTGTCGGCCGGGCTGGTGACGCTGCGTTCGGATGAGACGATCGTCGAAGGCGTCGCGCGGGCGGATCATCTGCTATATGCGGCGAAACGCGGCGGGCGGAACCGAATGGTTGGTGAAATGCGCTAACTGCTGGCGGAGATTGCGCCAATATCGCGAGAAGGAGGCGCTTCTCTGGAATTAAGTCGTTTGTAAACAATCACTTACAAATTTGGCATGACCCCTGCAAAGCGCTCCGCATCGCCGGTGAAATGGTTCACACGGCCAAGCAAGGAGTAACTTCGATGACCCGTCTCGACCTTCGCCAGCAGTTCGCCGCCGCCTTTGCCGCGTTCTTCGTTTCCGCCGTCCTGTTGTCGGCCGCCGCACCCGTCGTACCGATCGCCTGAACTATCGGACAAGGGCGCGGCCGACCGCCTCCGCGACCTTGATGCCATCGACCGCCGCCGACAGGATGCCACCGGCATAGCCGGCCCCTTCGCCGGCGGGGAACAGGTTGGCGGTGTTGACGCTCTGGAAATCGTCGCCTCGGGTGATCCGCACCGGGGACGATGTCCGGGTCTCCACACCGGTCATCACCGCATCGGGATGGTCATAGCCCGGAATGGTGCGACCGAACGCGACCAGCGCCTCGCGCATTGCGGCCACGACGAAATCGGGCAGGCATTCCGACAAATCGGTCAGGTGAACGCCGGGGCGATAGGACGGTATGACGCTGCGCAGCGCCGTCGACGGACGGCCCGCCAGGAAATCGCCGAGCAGTTGAGCCGGAGCGCGATAGGCGCCGCCGCCCGCGGCGAAGGCGCGTTCTTCCCAATGGCGTTGCAGCGCGATGCCGGCCAGCGGATGGCCGGGATAGTCGCGCGCCGGATCGATGCCGACGACGATGCCGGAATTGGCGTTGCGTTCGTTGCGCGAATATTGGCTCATGCCGTTGGTTGCGACGCGACCCGGTTCGGAGGTTGCGGCGACGACGGTACCGCCCGGACACATGCAGAAGCTGTAGACCGTTCGTTCATTGGTGCAGTGATGCGACAGCGTATAGGCCGCAGCCCCCAGATCGGGATGGCCGGCGCAGGCACCGAAGCGCGCCTGATCGATCCAGCTTTGCGGATGTTCGATCCGCACGCCGATCGAGAACGGCTTGGGTTCGAGGAACACGCCGCGATCGTGCAGCATGTGGAAGGTGTCGCGCGCGCTGTGCCCCAGCGCCAGCACGACCGGGCCATCGGCGGCCAGCGTCTCGCCGGTCGACAGCTTCAGCGCGGACAGCCGACGCGTGCCGTCGGGGCGTTCGTCCAGTTCGATGTCGTCGACCCGGTGCGAGAAGCGATATTCGCCGCCCAGCGCCTCGACGGTCGCGCGCATCGATTCGACCATGGTAACGAGGCGGAAGGTGCCGATATGCGGATGCGCTTCGGTCAGTATTTCCTCGGGCGCGCCGGCCTTCACGAATTCGGTCAGCACCTTGCGGCCGAGATGGCGCGGATCCTTGATCTGGCTCCACAGCTTGCCGTCGGAAAAGGTACCGGCGCCGCCTTCGCCGAACTGCACGTTCGATTCGGGGTTCAATTCGCTCCGTCGCCACAGGCCCCAGGTGTCCTGCGTCCGCTGGCGCACGACCTTGCCGCGTTCGAGGATGATCGGGCGAAAGCCCATCTGCGCAAGGATCAGCCCGGCGAACAGCCCGCACGGGCCTGCGCCGACGACGATCGGCCGCGGGCCGGCATAGTCGGCCGGTGCCTTGGCGACGAAGCGATAGCCGGTATCGGGCGTCGGACCGACATTGCGGTCGCGCTTCGTGCGTCCCAGCACCTGCGCTTCGTTGCGGACGGTGACGTCGACCGAATAGACGAGCTGGATATCGTCCTTGTCGCGCGCGTCATGCGCCCTGCGCGCGATCGTGTATCGAACCAGGTCGCGCGGGGTGATGCGCAGCCGATCGCGGATCGCGGCGGTCAGTGCCTCCTCGGGATGGTTGAGGGGCAGTTTGAGTTCGGTGATGCGAAGCATCCGGCCATCTACAGCCTGTCGACGAAGCGGGAAAGCGTCGCGATTGTCCCCGCAGCGCGATGGCGATAGGCCGGGGGCATGATGGCATTGCTCCGAACCCTGTTGTCGTTGCTGCTGATGGTGACGGCGATTCCGGCGCTGGCACAGGGGGGCGGCGATGTGGCCACCCGCCTCGACGGCGCCGCCAGCGAGTTGGGATTGGTCGACGGGGCGCTCGACACCAAGCTGGAACAGAGCGACCGCGCGGCACTGCGCGCACGGGCACAGACCGTACGGGCAACGACGCTGGATGCCGCGCAGCAATTGACCGCCGATCTGGCGCAGATCGATGCGCGGCTGGCGCAACTTGGGCCGGCGGCCTCGGGCGAGGACGCTTCGATCCGCAGCGAGCGGACCGCACTGGCACGACAGCGCACGACGATCGATTCGGCGACGAAGCGCGCGCGGTTGCTTTCGGTGGAGGCCCAGCAGCTTATCGATGAGATTCAAGAAGGGCAGGCGGCCGAGATCAGCCAGAAATGGTTCGGTCGCGGTGCGTCGCCGCTGACGCCGGCATTCTGGAGCGCGATATTGCGTGCGGTGCCGCGCGATGCGCACCGGATCGAACGCTTCATCGCGGCAGAGGCGCGCACGGTCGCCACCGCCGTGCCGGGGCGGATGTGGCCGGCGCTGCTGGGCCTTGCCATCGCGATCCTGTTGCTGGGACCGGCGCGGCTGGCGGCGGGGCGGGTCGGGCAGCGGCTGCTGATCGACGGGGCGCCGGGGCGGCGGGTGCGACGGTCGGCCAATGCGCTGGGCCGGGTGCTGGTCGGGACGCTCGCCCCCCTGCTCGCTGCCGCTGCGATACTGGCCGGGCTGCGCTGGGCGGGACTTGTCGCACCGACATGGAGCGCGATGCTCGACCAGTGGCTGGTGGCGATCGGCTTTACCGCCTTCACCAGTTCGGTGCTGGGCGCGGTGCTGATGCGCGGCAGTCCCAGCTGGCGGATCGCGCCGATCGGCGATGCGCTGGCGGCGCGGCTGCGGCCCTATTCGTTCCTGCTGGCACTATTGGCCGGCTTCGCGATCGCGATCGATGCCGGACATAGCGCGATCGGGACCAGCGCCGCCGCGCGTACCGCGACGGCCGCGTTGCTGGCGCTGGCGCATATCCTGCTGATTGCGGCGGCGCTGTTCGCGATCGGCCGGTTACGCGCCGAAACGAACGGAGCCGAGGATGCGCCGGCTCGCACCGGGCTGGCCGCCGTCACGTTGTTCGCATGGGGTGTGGCGGCTGTGGCGCTGCTGGCGCTGGCGGCGGGCTATATCGGGTTCGGCCTGTCGGTCGGGCAGATGGCGGCATGGACGCTGGTGCTGGGGGCGGCGGTCTATCTGGCGCTAGCCGCCATCGACGATGTCGCGACGACGGTGTTCGAACGCTCGAGCCCGCTCGGCCTAGCCCTGACCCGCGGCCTCGGCCTGCGCGGCGGGACGGTCGATCAGTTCGGGGTGCTGCTCTCGGGCGTGCTGCGCGTCCTGCTGGCCGTGCTGGCGCTGGCGCTGTGGCTGTTGCCGTTCGGGGGCAGCGGCGTCGCCGATATCTTCACCAGGCTGGGCGATCTGGCGCGCGGCATCCAGGTCGGCGGGGTGACGATCTCGCCCGGCGCGATCCTGCGATCGGTCGCGGTGCTGGCGATCGGGCTGACGCTGGTGCGCGGCTTCATGCGCTGGCTGGAGGGGCGGTATCTGCCCGCGACCGAACTGGACGGCAGCGGGCGCAATTCGGTCAGCCTCGTCGCGCGCTATGTCGGCATCGCGCTGGCGGTGATCTGGGCGCTGGCGTCGCTCGGCATCGGGGTCGAACGGATCGCGCTGCTATTGTCGGCGCTGTCGGTCGGCATCGGCTTCGGTCTGCAGGCGATCACCCAAAATTTCGTGTCGGGTCTGATCCTGCTCGCCGAACGGCCGATCAAGATCGGCGACCTGATCCGCGTCGGCACCGACGAAGGCGATGTGAAGCGGATCAGCGTGCGGTCGACCGAGATTACGCTGGCCGATCATTCGACGCTGATCGTGCCCAATTCCGAACTCATTACCAAATCGGTACTCAACAAGACGCTGGCCAGTCCATTGGGGCGGATTCAGGTGCAGTTTTCGGTGCCGCTCGGCACCGATGCGGCGCGCGTGCGGCGGCTGGTGCTCGACGCCTTCGCCAATGAAGAAGCGGTGCTGGCCGATCCGGCGCCGTCGGCGTTCATCGACGCGATCATCGACGGCCGGATCGCGTTCAACTGCTTCGCGCATGTCGAATCGCCGCGTGCCGCCTATGGCGCGCGCAGCAATGTACTGCTCGAACTGCTCACCCGCTTTCGTGCCGAGGGGATCGAGATGGGCACGGTGCCGCAGCGGCTCGAATTGGTGACGGCGTCGCCTTCCGACCCCGTTCCCCCCTTGCCAGCCGATCCCGGTGGAGGCACGGCGCGGCCATGATCCTGCTCAGCGACGAATTTGCCGACCTGCCCTGCGCCGATGGTGGCGTGATGCGCACCCATGTCTTTCGCCCGGTAGGCGAGGGGCGGTTTCCGGGCGTCGTGCTCTATTCGGAAATCTATCAGGTGACCGCGCCGATCCGGCGGCTGGCGGCGTTCCTTGCCGGCCATGGCTATGTCGTCGCGGTGCCGGAGGTCTATCACGAATATGAGGCGCCCGGCACGGTGCTCGCCTATGACAAGCCGGGTACGGATCGCGGCAACGACTTGAAGTTCACCAAGCCGGTCGCGGGGTTCGATGCCGATGCGACGCTGGTGATCGATTTTCTGGAAGCGCATCCGGCCTGTTCGGGGCGGATCGGCGTGGCGGGTGTATGCCTTGGTGGACATCTTGCCTATCGCGCGGCGCTCGACGCCCGGGTGCTCGCGGCGGCGTGTTTCTATCCGACCGATATTCATTCGGGCACGCTGGGCGAAGGGCGGTGCGACGACAGCTTGCCGAGAGTCGGCGAGATCGGTGCCGAGATGCTGTTCGTCTGGGGGCGGCAGGACCCGCATGTCCCCTATGCCGGGCGGCAGGCGATCCGCGACGCGCTGGAGGCGGCGGGAACCACATACGAGTGGCATGAGGTGAATGCGCAGCATGCGTTTCTGCGCGACGAGGGGCCGCGCTATGATCCGGCGTTGTTCGTGAGCGCGACGGGGTGGATGCTGGCGATGTTCGCGCGGGTGCTTGGCAGGCGGATTTGACGGCTGACTAACCCGCTCTATCCGTTTGCTTCGGACGTAGGTTTGAGGCAGTTGAGAACCGTAGCCGAGAAGGGGTCGCCCAAAGCAAGCTGTTCTCGACAGACGCTTCTCGACAGGCTCGAAGCTGCTCGAACCGAACGGGTTTCACCGGGGGGATAGCCTAACCGACCGTTGCTACCCCCAGTCGCGGTATCTCGATCTTCGGGCAGCGGTCCATCACCACCTGCAGCCCGGCGGCTTCGGCGCGCGCGGCGGCGGCTTCGTTGATGACGCCCAACTGCATCCACACTGCCTTCGCGCCCGCTGCGATCGCGGCATCGACCGCTTCACCGGCGGCTGCCGAGTTGCGGAAGATGTCGACGATATCGATCGGCTCCCCGATCTGGTCGAGGTCGCGGAACACGAATTCGCCGTGGAGATGCTCGCCGGTGATCTGCGGATTGACCGGGATCACGCGATATCCCTGCCGCTGGAGATACGCCATCACGCCATAGGATGCGCGGTCGGGCCGGTCCGATGCGCCGACCAGTGCGATCGTTCTTGCCTCGGTCAGCAGGGTGCGGATGCCGTCGTCGTCAAGCATGTCAGTTTCTCGCCAGCCAGTCGCCGACCTGTGCGGCGATCTCCCTGAACGGATCGGCTTCGGCACCGTTCCCGGCGGCGGGGGGCGTGCCGGCGTCCGATGCGCTGCGAATGGCGAGAGTCAGGGGCACGCGGCCGAGGAACGGGATGCCGAGTGCTGCCGCCTGTGCCTCCGCGCCGCCGCTGCCGAACGGGTCCGACGTTTCCCCGCAATGCGGACAGACATAGCCGGCCATGTTTTCGACGAGGCCGATGATCGGCACCCCGGCCTTGGTAAACAGATCGATCGCGCGGATCGCGTCGATCAGCGCAAGATCCTGCGGCGTGGAGACGATGACGGCGCCGGCCGGCTTGTGCTTCTGGATCATGGTCAGCTGCACGTCGCCGGTGCCCGGCGGCATGTCGACGACCAGCGTGTCGGCCATCTCCCAATGCGCATCGACCAGCTGGGTCAGCGCGCCGGCCGCCATCGGCCCGCGCCACGCGATCGCCTGTCCGGCCGGGACCAGCTGCCCCATCGACAGCAAGGGCACGCCGAGCTTCGTCGCGACCGGCACCAGTTTCTTGTCGTGCGCCTCGGCCTTGATCCCGTCGACGCCCATCAGCCGCGGCTGCGACGGGCCATAGATGTCGGCATCCACCATGCCGACCCGGCGGCCCGAACGGGCCAGCGCGATGGCGAGATTGGCGGCGAGGGTCGATTTGCCGACCCCGCCCTTGCCGCTGGCGACCGCGACGATGCGCTGTGCCACACGCTCGCTGGTCTGCGCCACGCGGACGCCGGCGATGCCGGGTGCGGTGAGGGCGGCGGCGCGGACATCGGCCTCCAGCGCGTCGCGCGCGGCGGGGGGCAGGCCGGTCACGTCGAGGATGACACTCGCCTGATCGCCGGCGACGCGGACCATGGCGCGTCCGGCGGCGACGGGGGCGAGCAGTGCGTCGAGCGCGGCGGCGGCGGGCGAAGGTGCGGTCATGGCCGCGATGTAGCGTCGCCAAGGCGCGTTACCACTGTAAAACGCAAGGCGGCCCCCTATAAAGGATGGATGCGATGGATCATGGGGCGGCGCGGACGCGCGCAAGTGGTGGGGATGAGCGACAAGGGCCCATGGGGCGGCGGCGGCGATTCCGGGAACGGATCGGGCGGCGGCGGCGGCGATGACGGCCCACGCAATCCATGGTCGCTGCCGCCCGCCGGCAAGCGCGGACGGGTCGGCGGATCGACCTCGCTCGATGAATTCCTAAAGCGCGCGCGCACCGGCGGTCCGGGCGGCGGGCCGTCCTTCCCGGCCAATGCCGGCAAGCTGTGGCTGGCGGCGGTCGCGGCGCTGGTGCTGGTGTGGATCGCCTTCACCAGCTTCCATTCGATCGGGCCGCAGGAGCGCGGCGTGGTGACGATGTTCGGCCGCTATACCGGCACGCTGAATCCCGGCATCCAGTTCACCCTGCCCGCGCCGATCATGCGCGTGCAGGTCGAGGACGTGCAGAACACCCGCACCGAATCCTTTCCGGAGGGCAGCCAGCCCAATCTGATGCTGACCGGCGACCAGAATATCGTCGATCTAGCCTATTCGGTCCGCTGGAACATCAAGTCGCCCGAAGACTATGTCTTCGAGATCAAGAATCCGAAGGAAACGGTGCGTGCCGTCGCCGAAAGCGCGATGCGCGCGGCGGTGGCGGGCAAGAACCTGACCCAGGCGATCGGTTCGGGCCGCGGCGAGATCGAGGCGGAGGTGCAGACGCGGATGCAGGCGCTGCTCGACGAATATCAGTCGGGCGTGCGCGTGCTGGGCATCAGCATCCAGAAGGCGGCGGCGCCGGCCGAGGTCGACGACGCGTTCAAGGCGGTCACCGCCGCGCAGCAGGAGGCGCAGTCGAACCTCAACCGCTCGCGTGCCTATGCCCAGCAGGTGATCGCGCGGGCGCAGGGTGACGCGACCGAGTTCGACAAGATCTACGAACAATATCGTCTGGCCCCCGACGTGACCCGCCGGCGGCTCTATTACGAGACCATGGAGCAGGTGTTGAACCGCGCCGACAAGACGATCGTGCAGCCGGGCGTGCAGGCCTATCTGCCGCTGCCCGAGGCGCGTCGCCGCCAGCAGGCGACCCCCGAGCCCGAGGCGCCCGCGACGCCGCAGGCGCAACCGACGGGAGCGGCACGATGACCCGGTGGCTGCGCAATCCGATGGCGGCGGGTATCGCGCTGCTGGTGCTGGTCATCCTGTTCTTCAGCACGATCGTGATCGTGCCGGAGACGCGACAGGCGGTAATCCTGCGCTTCCAGCAGCCGGTCGGCACCCTCAACCCCTATCGCGCCGACCAGCCGTTCGGCCGGACGGGCGCGGGGCTGGTCGCCAAGATCCCGTTCCTCGACCGGGTGGTGTGGATCGACAAGCGCGTGCTCGATATCGAGTTGAACAACCAGCCGGTGCTGTCGACCGATCAGCTGCGGTTGGAGGTCGACGCCTTTGCCCGGTTCCGCATCGTGGATCCGTTGCAGGCGGTGATCTCGACCGGGTCGGCGTCGAACACCGAGGAGCGGGTCGCGGCGCAGCTCGAACCGCTGCTGTCGTCGGCATTGCGCGCCGAGCTCGGCCGGCGGCCGTTCGCGACGCTGCTCAGCCCCGAACGCGGCGCAGTGATGGACAATATCCAGAATGCGTTGCAGCGGACCGCGCGGCAATATGGTGCCGAGATCGTCGACGTGCGGATCAAGCATGCCGACCTGCCCGATGGCAGCCCGCTCGAATCGGCGCTGACCCGGATGCGGTCGGCCCGCGAACAGGAAGCGGCGACGATCGCGGCACAGGGTCAGCGCGACGCACAGGTCGTGCGCGCCAATGCCGAGGCGGAAGCGGCGCGCATCTATGCGGCAAGCTTTGGCAAGGATGCCGATTTCTATGCGTTCTGGCGGGCGATGCAGTCGTATCGCACGACCTTTGCCGGGGCGCCGAACCAGAGCGGATCGACATCGATCATCCTGTCGCCTGAAAACGGCTATCTTCGCGAATTCGGCGGGCGGGAACGCTAGACGTCCGCCGAACATTCAAACCGCGTTCAGCAAGGCAATGGCAGGTTCGCGCCCGAAGGGGTTGTGAGCCAATTTCGAAGAGGACCATCCGACTGTGCGTTACGCCTACGCCATTACTTCCGCTCTGTTGCTGGGCGGCGCTGCCGCGACCCTGACGCTCAATCCGTCGGGGGCGCAGACCGCGCAGAACGAACCCGGCGCGATCAACGCCATTTCCGCCCCGCGCGCCGGCGCGCCGATGAGCTTTGCCGACATGGTCGCGCGCCTGTCGCCGGCGGTCGTCAACATCTCGACCACGCAGCGCATCACCGTGCAGCAGCAGGCGAATCCGTTCCAGGGTACGCCGCTCGAACAATTCTTCGGCGGGCGCGGTGGCGGTGGCGGCGGCGGCCGGACGCAGGAGGCGCAGTCGCTGGGATCAGGCTTCCTGATCTCCAACGACGGCTATATCGTCACCAACAACCATGTCGTCTCGGCGGGCGCAGAGGGTGCCACGGTCGAATCGATCACCGTCACGCTGGCCGACCAGAAGGAATATAAGGCCAAGCTGATCGGGCGCGACGCGCTGTCCGACCTCGCGGTGCTCAAGATCGACGGTCCGAACTTCCCGTTCGTCCGCTTCGGCGATTCGCGGCAGGCACGGGTAGGCGACTGGGTGGTGACGATCGGCAACCCGCTCGGCCAGTCGGGCACCGTGACCGCCGGCATCATCTCGGCGCTGAACCGCGTGGGCCAGGGACCGTATGACCGCTTCATCCAGACCGATGCCGCGATCAACCGCGGCAATTCGGGCGGGCCGATGTTCGACATGCAGGGCAATGTCATCGGCATCAACTCGCAGATTCTGTCGCCGACCGGCGGCAATATCGGCATCGGCTTCGCGATCCCCGCCGAACAGGCGAAGCCGATCGTCGACAAGCTGATGAAGGGCCAGTCGGTCGCACGCGGCTATCTGGGCCTCGGTCCGCAGGACGTGAGCGAGGACATCGCCAACGCACTGGGCATCCGCAAGGATCGCGGCGCGCTGGTCCGCAGCGTTTCGCCGGGCGAACCGGCGGCACGCGCTGGCATCCGCGTTGGCGACGTGATCCTTGCCATCAACGGCAAGGAGATCACGCCGCAACAGTCGCTGACCTATCTGGTCGGGCTGGAGTCGCCGGGCAGCCGCGTCACGCTCGACGTGCTGCGCGACGGCCGTCGCCAACAGATCCCGGTCACGCTGGGCACGCGTCCGTCGGAAGAGCAGTTGCTGGCACAGGACGAGCGCTTCGATCCGAACGAGGCGCCCAAGACCCCGCCGGCGAACGACAGCCTGTCGGCAACCGCCGGCATCGCGGTGCAGCCGCTCAACCCGTCGATCGCGCGACAGCTCGGCCTCGAAGGGACGACGCGCGGCGTCGTGATCCTCGCGGTCGATCCTGACAGCGATGCGGCGGCCAAGCAGTTGCGGCGCGGCTTCGTCATCCTGTCGGCGGATCGCCAACCGGTGACGTCATCGGCCGAGCTGGCCCGTGCAGTGGCAGCGGCGCGTGCCGCCAAGCGTAAGCTGTTGTTGCAGGTCCAGCCGATCGGCCCGGGTGGGTCGGTGCCCCCGGCGTTCGTCGCGATCGCCGTCGACAACCAGTAAGCGGCAGCAAATGAAACTGGGCGGCGGCGAAAGTCGTCGCCTCTGTTCATTTGGAATCACGCAATTTACGCGGGCGGCAAAGCGGGTAATATCTTGCCACGATAAAGGGCAGGGACATGACCGATACGACCGAATTGTTTCTGGGCGCGACCGCCGGGGGTGTCCGCCAGTCTTTGGTCCTCAAACGCGCCAATCGTCATGGGCTGATCGCGGGGGCGACCGGCACCGGCAAGACGGTGACGTTGCAGGGGCTGGCCGAAAACTTCTCCGCCGCCGGGGTGCCGGTGTTCGTCGCGGATGTGAAGGGCGACCTGTCGGGCATCGCCATGGCAGGCAGCGCCACCGCCAAGCCGCACGCCGCCTTTGCCGAACGTGCCGCCGCGATCGGCGACAGCGACTGGCAATATCGCGACACGCCGGTCGTGTTCTGGGACCTGTTCGGCGAGGCGGGGCACCCGATCCGGGCGACCGTGTCCGAAATGGGGCCGCTGCTGCTCAGCCGGATGCTCAATCTGAACGACGTGCAGGAAGGGGTGCTGAGCATCGCCTTCCACGTCGCCGATGAAGACGGGCTGCTGCTGCTCGACCTCGACGATCTGCAGGCCATGCTGGCGCATGTCGCGGAGCGGGCCGACGAACTGACCACCCGCTATGGCAATGTCAGCAAGCAGTCGGTGGGTGCGATCCAGCGCGCGCTGCTGCAATTGCGGACACAGGGCGGCGATCGCTTCTTCGGCGAGCCGGCGCTCGACCTCGCCGATTTCCGGCGCCTAAGCGATGACGGGCGCGGCATCGTGTCGGTGCTGGCCGCAGACAAGCTGATGGCGTCGCCGCGGCTCTATGCGACGTTCCTGTTGTGGATGCTGTCCGAATTGTTCGAGACGCTGCCCGAGGTGGGCGACCCCGACAAGCCGGTACTGGTCTTCTTCTTCGACGAGGCGCATCTGCTGTTCGACGATGCGTCCGACGCGCTGGTCGACAAGGTCGAACAGGTCGTGCGGCTGATCCGGTCGAAGGGCGTCGGCATCTATTTCGTGACGCAGAACCCGATCGATATCCCCGATGCGGTTGCGGGACAGCTCGGCAACCGGGTGCAGCATGCGCTGCGTGCGTTCACCCCCAAGGAAGCGCGCGCGATCCGTGCGGCGGCGGAGACCTTCCGCGCCAATCCCGGCGTCGACGTCGCGCAGGCGATCACCGAACTGAAGACCGGCGAGGCGCTGGTGTCGGTGTTGCAGGCCGATGGATCGCCCAGCCCGGTCGAACGCACGCTGATCCGGCCGCCACGATCGCGGGTCGGGCCGGTATTGCCGGTCGAGCGCGGCGTGCTGATCGAGACCGATGTGATCGGCGACCGCTACGACGCCGCGATCGACCGCGAGTCGGCTGCCGAATTGTTGGGAGCCAAAGCCGAGGAAGCCGCTGCCGCCGCCGCTGCTTCGAAGGCGCAGGTCGCCGCCGACAGGCAGGCGGCGTTGCAGGCGAAGGAGGATGCGCGTGCCGCCAAGGAGGCCGAGCGCCAGCGCATCGCCGAGCAGCGCGCCAACGACCGCGCAGCGCGCGAGGAGGAGAAGGCGGCACGTGCGGCCGAGCGCGAGGCTGCGAACAATCCATGGGCGCGCGCGACGCAATCGGCAACGCGATCGGCCGGATCGGCGGTAGGGCGGATCGTCGTCAACGAAATCGGCAAGCAGGTGTTCGGCACCGGCCGGGGCGGCCGTGCAAGGAGCGGCGGCGTCGTCGGCGGATTGCTGCGCGGCGTGCTTGGTGGACTGTTCCGCGGTTGAGCCGGATGCAGCCGGTCGTCGGGGGGACCGAGACGCCCGATATTCCGCCCGCGCTGTTCGCGATGCCGCCCGGCATGGCGATCCGCTACGAACAGCCCGATCCGGTGCTGGCCGACTATACGACCGGCTACCACCTCTATGCCGCCAGCGGGCCGGCATCGATCGGCATGGAGAACTGGTTCCTGCCGGGTACCGCCAATGTGCGGGTGACGCTGAACGCCGGGCCGATCGCGGTGTGGATCGGCAACCGCGTGTTCGATCCGATGCCGCAGGCCAGCCTGTGCGGCCCGAGCAGCCATGCCCTGCGCACGATCACCAATGGCGGGATCATGATCGGCTTCGGCGTAAGCGCGCTCGGCTGGTCGCGCCTGTTCGCAGGGAGCGCCGACCTGTATGCCGACCGCATCGTGCCGCTGGCCGATGCCGCGCCGCCGGGCTTTGCCGAACGGCTGGTGGCGACACTGTCGGCGGTCGAGAGCGAACATGGCGTGAAGGCGGCGCTCGACGCGTTCCTGCTCGCCGAAATGGGACCACCCGGCCCCGACGCGGCGCTGATCCGCCAGATCGCGCGGCTGGTGGTCAATGACGCCCCCGGCGGGCTGGCACAGGCGGCGCGGGAATGGGATATTTCGCCCGAGGTGTTGCGCCGCATCTGCCGCCGGCATTTCGGGTTCCTGCCGAAGACGCTGCTGATCCGCGCGCGCTTCCTGCGGTCGCTGATCCCGCTGATCGAATCGCGGGGCGAGATCGATTATTCGACCATCGATCCCGCTTATTTCAGCGCATCGCATTTCCTGCGCGATGCCCATGCGGTGCTTGGCACCACGCCGCGCCGGTTCCTGCACGAGCAGCTCGATTTCCTGGTCGTTAGCCTGCGGGCGCGGGCGGCGGTGCTGGGGAGCGCGACGCAGGCGCTGCATCGGTTGTAAGTTTGCAATTCCGGACCCAAGAACAGGACCGTTCGGCTTGGGGGCCCGACCCGTTATTATGCTCTGGCGATTGGTCATGTGAGGGTTTTTACAGAAGCGAGGTTCAAACAGGCTTCCTGCGCCTGGTCGGAGGCTTCATAGTCGTTGGCGAAACCCCGGTTTCGACCGAGCCATGCGAAAGTCCCCTCGACGACTCATCGCGGTGGTTCCCGAACGAAGTGTCCGACGGGTTGCGGGCGGATGGTACGCTCGATGGTCCCTGGCCTTGAATCAGCGATGGCGGCGAGCAGCTTGGTGCCGCAACTGGCGCGGTCGGTATGGGCATGGCCTGGGCCGGGAAAGCGTTCGGCCAGTGCCTTGTGCGACGGCACGGCGCCGACGACCACGAACCGGCGGCGGCAGCAGCGGACCCGATCGCTGCCACTTCGCCGCACTCCAGTTGCTTGCATACCGACCCTTGCCCCGGCAATACCGATCCCGATTGGCTGCATTCCAAACCATCGTCGGTCCTTTCGTAGCTCCGCAACCCCGACCGGATCATACAGGACGAGGCCGCCCAACCTTTTTCCCCGTCAACCTCCGAGGGCGAACGCAGCGATTGGTTGGCCGGATGTCGTCCAGCTTGACGCGATCGGCGTTACACATGATGGCAGTCGCAACCCACGGGTTCACGCCGCGTTCAATGCGCCGATCCTATCCCGGCCCCATGACACGGAGACTGACCATCCGCCCGTTCGCCTTTGCCGTCGCGCTTGCCGCGCCGGTCGCACTGCATGCGCAGGCCCCGCAGAACGACCTTGCCGCGGTCCAGCGACATTTGTCAGCGACGCAGACGATGACCGCTGATTTCAGCCAGACCGACCGCAACGGTCGCGTGCTGACCGGGCAGTTGACGCTGAAGAAGCCGGGCAAGATCCGCTTCCAGTATCAGAAGGGCGTGCCGATCCTGCTCGTATCGGACGGCAAGTCGCTTTACTTCCTCGACTATCAGGTCGGGCAGAAGCAGCGTTGGCCGATCGGTAATTCGCCGCTCGGCATCCTGCTCAATCCGGAACGCGATGCGTCGAAATATGCGCGGGTCGTCCCGTCGAACGACCCTCGCATCGTCAGCGTCGAGGCCTATGATCCGAAGCGCCCCGAATATGGCCGGATCACGATGGTGTTCGCGCGGCAGTCCTCCGCCCCCGCCGGGTTGATGCTGCAGGGGTGGGTCGCGCTCGATGCGCAGGCGAATCGGACAACGGTGCGGCTGACCAACCAGCGTTTCAACGTGCCGGTCGCCGACAACGCGTTCCGGTTCAACGAACCCCGCCGGACCCGCCGCTGACGAAGGCCAGTCCGGGAAAATGAATCTGTCCGGCATTTTTATAAAATTACCGGATGTGTTCATCTTGGCGACAGGTTCGCGGCCCTAAGGCTGATCTCGCGGTGTTGGAGCGCGTCCGGGATTTTCCCCCCTGTTGCCCGGGTCTCCAATGCCCGCCTGCGTAACGAACGCTAGGTCGGCCCTCGCTCCATGCCCCCGGAGCGGGGGCCTTTTCATGTCTGGCGCAGGTGCTTTTCCGACGATACAGGCGCTTCATGGACACGCTTTCGGTCGCTTCGTGGAACATCAACTCGGTCCGGTTCCGCATGGACATCGTCGAGCAATTTTTGCGCGAGGCGCAGCCCGACGTGCTGTGCCTTCAGGAAACCAAGGTTGAGAATCGCGACTTTCCGCACGATCCGCTGCGGCGGCTGGGCTATACCCATATCGCGATCAACGGGCAACGGATGCACCACGGCGTCGCGGTGATCTCGAAAGTGCCGCTGGCGGAGGACGACCGGCTCGACTGGCAGGCGAATGGCGAGGCGCGCCATCTGGGCGTGCGGCTGGACAATGGTCTCAGGATCGAGAATGTCTATATCCCCGCCGGCGGCGACGTGCCCGACCGCGCAGTGAACCCGAAATTCGGGCAGAAGCTCGATTTCCTCGAACGCATGATCGACTGGTCGAAGGGGTTGGCGGGCATCCCGACGCTGCTGGTCGGCGATTTCAACGTCGCGCCGCTGGAAAGCGATGTGTGGAGCCACAAGCAGCTGCTCGATGTGGTCAGCCATACGCCTATCGAGGTGGAAACGCTGGCGCGGTTGCAGGCGGCGAACGACTGGATCGATCTGGGCCGCCATTTCATCCCCGCGCCGCAGCGGCTCTATACCTGGTGGAGCTACCGCGCGAAGGACTGGGCGGCGTCGGATCGCGGGCGGCGGCTCGACCATATGTGGGCCAGCCGCGATGTGGCGGCCAAGGCGACCGCGCACCGCGTCCACGAACCCTGCCGCAGCTGGCTGAAACCCAGCGACCATATCCCGATCGTCACCGAGTTCGCATTTTGAGCCAGACCCGTGATGTCGCGCGCGCGATCGACGCGCTGCGCCGCGGCTGGCCGATCGCGATCGCGGCGCCGGGCGAGCCCGCGCTGACGCTGTTGCCGATCGAGACCGCCGATCCCGAACGGCTGGCGCGGTTCGATCCCGACGGCACCAGCCAGATCCTGTTGTCGTTCGGCCGGGCCGAGACGCTGCGCATCGTCAACCAGCGCGCCGCTGCCCAGCCCGATCACCCGGTTGCGATCCGGCGCGAGGCGTGGACCGACTTCGCCGCCGCGACCGCGCTCGCCGATCCGCAGCTCGACCTCGCCACGCCGATGAAGGGGCCGTTTCGCAGTGTCGAGTTGGCGGCACCCGTCGCCGCTGGTGCCGCGCTGCGCCTCGCCCGGGTGGCGGGTCTATTGCCCGCCTTCGTGACCGGCGGGACCGGCGCCGAGGTGACGATCAGCCCGGCGGCGATCGACGCACATGAGGATGCCAACCGGCTGGCGATCGTCACCCGCGCAAGGCTGCCGGTCGCGGGGGCCGAGGACAGCGAGATCGTCGCGTTCCGCACCCCCGATGCCGCTGGCGAACATGTCGCGCTGGTGATCGGCCAGCCCGATGGCCGCCCGCCACTGGTGCGGCTGCACAGCGAATGCCTGACGGGCGATGTGCTCGGCAGCCTGAAATGCGATTGCGGGCCGCAGCTTCACGCCGCGATCCATGCCATTGCCGATGGAAATTGGGGCATCCTGCTTTATCTGCGGCAGGAGGGGCGCGGGATCGGGCTGGTCAACAAGTTGCGTGCCTATGCCTTGCAGGATCAAGGGTTTGACACGGTCGACGCCAATACGCGCCTGGGCTTTGCAATCGATGCGCGCGACTTTGGCGTCGCGGGGCGGATGCTGGCGCTGTTGGGGCAGCGGCACATCCGGTTGCTGACCAATAATCCGGCCAAGGTCGCGGGGCTGGAGGCGACCGGGATCGCCGTCGTCGAGCGCGTGCCGCATCACTTGCCCGCCAACCCGCATAACGAACGCTATCTGGCGACCAAGCGCGACCGGACCGGGCACCAGCTATAGTCAGCGGCTCTCCGATTGGAGATAGGCGATCAGGTCGGCGCGCTCCATCGGGTCGCGGACGCCGGTAAAGGCCATGCGCGTGCCCGGTACCACCCGCGACGGGGCGGCGAGCCATGCGTCCATGCGCGCGGCGTCCCAGCGGCCGCCATGGTCCTTCAACGCCTGGGTATAGCCGAAGCGCGAATCGCTCGCGACCGCGCGGCCGAGGATGCCGTGCAGATTGGGTCCGGCCAGCGCCTGCCGCCCCTTGCCGATCGTATGGCACGCCGCGCACTGGCCGAAGGCGCGGCGACCGGCGTCGACATCGGCATGGGCAAGCAGCGTCGTAAGGTCGGCATTCGGCCCGGCCGCGCGCAGCCGCCCGGCGCGGTCGGCATCACCGCCGCCGCATCCCCCCACCAGCAGCGCGAGCAACAGCCAGCGCATCAGTTCTGCCGCAGCGTCTTCCACGCGACGCGCTGCAACGCCTTCGCGACCGCCGGGGTCAGGCCGAGGTCGCGGGCGGCGCGTTCGTCCGGCCCGAGCCGGCGGACGTCATAGTCGGTGACCCGGCCGAAAATCGTCAGCGCCTCGAGATAATAGCCGGCGGTGCTGCCATGATAATGATCGTCGGCCCATAGCCCGACCTTGCCCGGATCGATCCCGTCATAGGGGTCGGCGTCAGCGATGCCGGTGGCAATCGCGTCGTTCCACGCGCTACCGACCGGGATCGTGCCGGCGATCCCCGGAACCGTCCGCGCCACCTGTCGATTGGCCGCCGCCAGATCGTTGGCCATCGTCGCAATCGGCTTGCCCGACCAGCGGCTGCCGGGACGATAGGTCAGGTCGGCGCGCGACCAGGTTTCGACCAGCTCGACCCGCGCCCGGGGGTTGCGGGCATGGAACAGCGCGGCGAGCCTGCCCGCCGCCGCGCCGTGGCGGGTGGCGTCGCCCGGATGACGTGCGTCGAGCGTCGAATAGCCTTGCAGGATCACCACGTCCCAGCGCCGGTCGATCGCCGCGCGCCGGTTGGCATCGTGATAGGCGAGATCCTTGCCCGGCGAGGTTTCGAGCGAGACCGTCCAGTCGAGTCCGGCCTGTTCGGCGAAGGTACGGAACAGCGCGGGGACGCCACCGATCTTCTCGCCGTTCAGGTCGGTGACGCTGTCGGGGCGGTAGCGTTCGACCGGCGACCCCGCCCCGAAGGTGAAGCTGTTGCCGATGAACAGGATGTCGCGCGCCGAAGCCGGGGCGACGGAGAGCGAAAGCGCGGTCAGGGTCAGGAGCAGACGGATCATGCGGTCTTCTACCCCAGCCGCCGGCGTCAGGCGACCGCCGCCGCGGCGAATTGCGTGCGCAGATCCTCGATCGTCGCCTCCAGATGGCGGGTCAGCATCTCGCGTACCGCCACCCCGTCGCGCGCCAGCCATGCATCGAGCAGCGCGCGATGCTCGACATAGGCGCGGTCGCCGCGCCCGGCCGGGCGCAGATGGGCGACGACATAGCGTTCGGCGAGCACCGACAGGCGCTGTACCAGTTCGATGGTCAGGTCACGCCCGTTCGCCGCCACCAGCGCGGCGTGGAAGGCACGGTTGCGTGCCGCCGCCTCCAGCAGGTCGCGCGGCGCCGCCCCGTCGAGTCGTTCGAACGCATCGATCACCGCCGTGCGGCGCTGCTCGTCGGCATGGATCGCGGCATAGGCCGCCGCCCCCGGTTCGACCGACAGGCGCAGTTCGTAGATTTCCTCGGCCTGCATCGCCGACATCGGCCGCACGGTATAGCCGCGATTAGCCTGTCCGGCGACCAGCCCTTCCTGTTCGAGCCGGGC
The DNA here is from genome assembly GCF_022664395.1 of Sphingomonas lacusdianchii. Lineage (GTDB taxonomy): Bacteria > Pseudomonadota > Alphaproteobacteria > Sphingomonadales > Sphingomonadaceae > Sphingomonas > Sphingomonas lacusdianchii. The sequence goes on from NZ_JAKRET010000007.1 coordinate 105,890, forward strand.
CAGCGCCTCGCGCAGCGGGATCTTGCTGACGCCCAGTTCGCTGGCCAGCGCGTCCTGACGGATCGGAAAAGTCTCCGGCAGCGCACCGCTGACGATTCGTTCGCGGACGATCTCGAACACGCGATCGGACAGGGTTCGGACGACGATGGTCACGCTGCATTCCTTTGCGAAGCGGTCCGTTACCGGATGACGAAGAAGATATCCGGATTCCGGACATCCAAAAGTCGTACATATTCAAAAAACCGGCCAGTAATCAATCTTTTCGTGACAGCGGTTACCGGTGATCCGGTTCCCGGCGCGACAGCACGGTCGGTCGCATCGCGGCTTGTCGCAGCCGCGGCGACGTGGAACCAAGATGGGCATGGCCGTTCCCCGTTTCACCGCCCTGTTGCCGATATTACTGCTGTCGGCCTGTATCGGCGGCGACCGGCGCGAACCCGCCCCGCCGCCGGCACGGCCGATCGCGCCGCGCGCATCGGGTCCGGTCACCCTGTCGGGGCAGACGCCGCGCGATACCCAGCAATGTTTCGCCGATCTGTCGCGCGCAGAGGTCCGTTTCAGCCCGCTGCCCGATCGCGATTACGGGTCGGGCTGCGTCGTGCTGGGGGCGGTGCAGCTGCTCGATATCGGCACGCCGGTAAACGGGCTGAAGGCGATACGCTGTCCGACGGCACGCGCGCTGGTCGGTTGGGTCCGCCACGGCGTGCGCCCGGCGGCGCGGCAATTGCTGGGCAGCGACGTGACTCGCATCGACAGCTACGGCACCTATGTCTGTCGCGGAATCGTCGGCGGGGGCAGCCGCGCGGCGGGACGGGTGTCGGAACACGGCCTCGCCAACGCCGTCGATATCGGCAGCTTCGTGCTGGCGGACGGCCGGCGTATTTCGATCGAGCGCGACTGGAACAGTCCCGACCCGCAGGTTCGCGGATTCCTGCGTATCATCCACCGATCGGCGTGCAAACGCTTCGTCACGACGCTCGGCCCCGAATACAATGCGGCGCACGCCAACCATTTCCATTTCGACATGGGCGGGCGGCCGCTGTGCCGGTGATGCAAGGCGCTTGCCGGTGTCTGCGGGCGTGCTTACAACTTCGCCACCTATGACCGATACAAAAGTACCGTCCCGCGTGTTCCGCGGGGCCAAGCAGGAGGCCGAGGCGGCCCGCGCCCAGCTCTCCACCCCGCAGACCGAGCATCCCGCCTATCGCCTGGCGTTTCAGGACATGGAGTTCCTGCTGCGCGAGGATCTGCGGCCGGTGCGGTTCCAGCTCGAACTGCTCAAACCCTCGCTGCTGCTCGACGAGGCGAACATCGCCTCGACCTTCGTCATCTATGGCTCGGCACGCATTCCCGAGCCGGAAAAGGCCGAAGTGCTGCTCGACCTCGCGCAGGACGACAAGGCGCGCGCGATCGCCGAGCGGATCGTCGCCAAGTCGCATTATTACGACGTGGCGCGCGAACTGGCCTTCAACGCCAGCCAGTTTCCCAACGACGTCAACGGCAAGCGCCACTTCGTCGTCTGTTCGGGCGGCGGACCGTCGATCATGGAGGCCGCCAATCGCGGCGCGAACGAAGCCGGTGCCGAGTCGATCGGGCTGAACATCGTCCTGCCCCACGAACAGGCCCCCAACCCGTACGTCACCCCGGCGCTGTCGATGCAGTTCCACTATTTCGCGCTGCGCAAGATGCACTTCCTGCTGCGCGCGCGGGCAGTGGCGGTGTTCCCCGGTGGCTTCGGCACGTTCGACGAAAGTTTCGAGTTGCTGACGCTGATCCAGACCGGCAAGATCGAACCGATCCCGGTGCTGTTCTATGGTCGCGAATTCTGGGACCGGGTGGTCAACTGGGACGCGCTGGTCGAGGAAGGCGTGATTTCGGAACGCGATCTCGACCTGATCACCTTCGTCGAAACGGCAGAGGAAGGGTGGAACGTAGTCAAGAAGTTCTACGAGGACCGGAAATAGGGGCAGCTTGCCGCTCTTGCCACAGGCGTCACCCGAGCGGAGGCTGGGGTATCCCGGTTACAGGGCGAGGCCGGAGCCGCAGGAGACCCCAGCCTTCGCTGGGGTGACGCCGGTGGCTCCGGCATAACCGGGTTCGCGCCTCCTACCGCGCCAGTGCCTCGGCGATCAGCTTGCGACTGTTGTCGATGCCGTAGAGCGCGATGAAGCTGCCCATGCGCGGGCCCTGCGCCGTGCCGAGCAGCGTTTCGTAGCAGGCCTTGAACCAGTCCCTGAGCGATTCGAAGCCGGCGGTCTTGCCGATCTCGTACACCGCATTCTGGATCTGCTCGGCGCTGGCATCCGCCGGCATCGCCGCCAGTTCGGCATCGAGCCGTTCGAGCGCGGCGCGTTCGATGTCGGTCGGCGCGCGGCGTTCGGGCTTTTCCGCCACATCGCGGACATAGGCCAGCGCATGGTCGATCAGCGCGTCGAGCGCCGGGTAGCGTTCGGGCGACGCATGTTCAACGTAGTTGGCGAGATAGCCCCAGACCTGCGGCTTGGTCGCCTCCCCCATCACCCCGACGAGGTTGAGCAACAGCCCGAAGGTGACCGGCAGCGTTTCGGCGGGCGGCGGGCCGCCATGGATGTGGTGGACCGGATTGCCCAGCTTCTGTTCGATCGGCTGTTCGGCATAATTGCCGCGGAACTGCCAATATTCGTCGATCGCCCGCGGGATCACGCCCAAATGGAGCTGCTTGGCCTTTTTCGGCTCGCGATAGGCGTAGAAGGCGACGCTTTCGGGCGGGCCATAGGTCAGCCATTGTTCGAGGCTCAGGCCATTGCCCTTCGACTTCGAAATCTTCTGCCCATGTTCGTCGAGGAACATCTCGTAGTTGAAGCCCTCGGGCGGGCGGGCGCCCAGCACGCGGGCGATCTTCGACGACTGGGTGACCGAATCGATCAGGTCCTTGCCCGCCATCTCGTAATCGACGCCCAGCGCCACCCAGCGCATCGCCCAGTCGACCTTCCATTGCAGCTTCGCACCGCCCGACAGGATCGATTGCTCGACGCGGGTGTCGCCGTCCATGAACGCGACGATGCCGGTCTCGGCGTCGAGTACCTCGACCGGGACCTGCAGCACGATGCCGCTGGTCGGGCTGATCGGCAGCACCGGCGAATAGGTCGCGCGGCGTTCGGCACCCAGCGTCGGCAGCATGATGTCTAGGATCGCTTGATAATGGCGCAGCACGCCCTTCAGCGCATCGTCGAACCTGCCGCCGCGATAATAGTCGGTCGACGAAGCGAATTCATAGTCGAAGCCATATTGGTCTAGAAACGCACGCAGCCGGGCATTGTTGTGCGCGGCGAAGCTGGAATGCGTGCCGAACGGATCGGGAATTTCGCTCAGCGGCTTGCCGAGATGCTCGCGCAGCATGTCGCCGTTCGGGACATTGTCCGGCACCTTGCGCAGCCCGTCCATGTCGTCGGAAAAGGCGATCAGGCGGGTCGGCTGGTCCGACAGTTCCTCGAACGCGCGGCGGACCATCGTCGTGCGCAGCACTTCGTTGAACGTGCCGATATGCGGCAGGCCCGACGGGCCATAGCCGGTTTCGAACAGGATCGGCGCGCCGCCGGGTTTTCCGTCGGGATAGCGCTTGAGCAGCTTGCGCGCCTCTTCATACGGCCAAGCCTTTGAAACCAATGCTGCATTGCGGATTTCTGCGTCGATCATCCGGTCCAGATACGCGGTCGGCCGCAATATTTCCACCTGTTGCGACGCAACCTTGATGCAGGTTGGGCGTAGCCTGTTGCGATGATCGTATCCGACGCACCCCGCCTGTCCCGCATCGTCTCCGAAGTATGGAAGCCCGCGCTGGCACTGTTCATTTGGGACGTGATCGTCACCGGCGTCTATTTTGTGCTGCCGTTCAAGGCGCCGTCGCTGCCGCTGACGATCTTCGGTTCGGCGCTGGCGCTGTTCCTCGGCTTCCGGGTCAATTCCGCCTATGCGCGCTGGTGGGAGGGGCGGTCGCTATGGGGACTGATGATCAATGCCTCGCGCAACCTGGCGCGTGGCGCGATCTCGTTCATCGGGCCGGAGAATGAGGGGCAGAAGCGCGACCTGAAGCGCTCGATCGTGTTGCGGCATATCGCCTATGTCCATGCGCTGCGCTGTCAGTTGCGGCGGCAGGATTCGAAGGACGAGGTCCACCGCTTCCTGTCGCGCGACGAGGCGGGCGAACCGCTGGGGCGGACCAACGTCGCCAACGGACTGCTCGACGGGACCGGCGCGCGCATCGCCGAGGCGCAGCGGCGCGACTGGATCGACAGCATCCAGCAGACCAGCCTCGAAAGCGTGCTGATCGACATCGCCAATGCGCAGGGCGGCATGGAGCGGATCAAGAACACCCCGTTGCCGGTGCAATATCGGTTCCTGCCGTCGCTGTTCACGCGGCTGTTCTGCATCGTGCTGCCGATCGGGCTGGTCGAGACGCTGGGCATCGCCACGCCGCTGGGGTCGGGGCTGGCCGGGTTGATGTTCCTTGCGGTGCTGCAAATCGGCGAGGATCTGGCCGATCCGTTCGCCAACAACGTCCACGACCTGCCGCTGACCGCGATGTGCCGGACGATCGAGATCGACCTGCTGCAGGCGATCGGCGATCCCGCGCCCGAACCGCTGAAGCTCGAAAAGGGCGTGCTGTGGTGACAGAACCCGGCCGCGAACGAACCGGTTGGGCCGTTGACGGAGGATGACGATGGCCGACGAACACAAGCCGACGAAGAAGATGGCGGCGAACGCCGAAAAGGGCCTGAAGCTGCGCGAGAAATTCGATCGCGGCGGGACCGAGGCCGGGGTGAAGCGCGCCAAGCAGATCGCCGATGGCGGGCCGATGTCGGACGCCGACATCAAGTCGATGCACAGCTATTTCGCGCGGCACAGCGTCGACAAGGACGGCAAGGCGCATAGCTGGGGCGACGATGAAGACCCGTCGGCGGGCTATATCGCGTGGCTGTTGTGGGGCGGCGACGAAGGCAAGGAATGGGCCGACCGCCAGCTCGAGAAGATCGACGACTAATTCCTCCCCGTGCCGGGGAGGATTTAGCGCGTTCGACTTCCGTTCCGAATTCGTGGCGCTATGTAGGGCAGGATGCTCCCCTACCCCGCCCTGCACGCCAGCCATTCGGGCGTCTGGATCGCCGATGCGAACGGCACGCGCGAGGTCAGCCGGGGTGAAGCGATCAGCTGTGTCGCCGATACGCCGACCATCGTCCTGAACGCGCCGCTGATCGGGCAGCGGCTGGGCTATGCCGAGCTGTCGGGGCTCGACCTGCTCGAGCTTTACGCCTTCGTCCATCCGGCGCGCTTCGCGGTGCCGACGCCTAAGGGGCTGGCGCAGGCGCTGGACCTGTCCCCGCCCGCCGATGAAGCGGCGGTCGCGGCGCTGTTGCGCGATGCCGCCGCCGCACTGATCGCCACCGCATCGGCGCCCTGGGCGGAGCAGGAGGGCGCGTGGACCGCCGCGCAATCGCTGTTTCGGCTGCGCTGGCCGTGGGCGCCGGCGCTGGGACAGGTGCTGCCCAAGCCGGCGACCGCCGAACGCTGGCTGTTCGCGAAGCTGCCCGAATGGGAGGAAGCGCCGCCACGGGGGCACCCGCGCACGGTCACCCTCGCTCCCGACGCGGTTGCCGAACGGTTGACGACATTGACCGGCCAGGGGGCCGAGACGCGCCCCGGCCAGCGCGCCTTTGCCGCCGCTGCCGCCGATGCCTTCGCCCCGCGCGTGGCGCGCGACACGCCCAATCTGGTGCTGGCGGAGGCGGGAACGGGGATCGGCAAGACGCTCGGCTATCTCGCGCCGGCATCCTTGTGGTCGACGCAGGCCGATGGCGCGGTGTGGGTGTCGACCTTTACCAAGGCGCTGCAACGCCAATTGGCGCAGGAAAGCGAGCGCGTCTTTCCCGATCCCGTCGAACGCCGCGCGCGCGTCGTGACGCGCAAGGGGCGCGAGAATTATCTGTGCCTGCTGAACCTCGAAGATGCATTGCAAGGCGGGTTTCAGGGGCGGGCGGCGGTGTTGGCGCAACTGGTCGCGCGCTGGGCGGCGTATAGTGCGGATGGCGACATGGTCGGTGGCGACCTGCCCGGCTGGCTGCCGATCTTGTTCCGGCGCAACGGATCGACCGCGCTGACCGACCGGCGCGGCGAGTGCATCTATGCCGGGTGCCCGCATTACCGGAAATGCTTCATCGAACGCGCGGCGCGGGCTTCGGCACAGGCCGATATCGTCATCGCCAACCATGCGCTGGTGATGGTCAACGCAGCGCGCGGGCGCGAGACCGGCACGCGCCCGACCCGCTTTGTTTTCGACGAAGGCCATCACCTGTTCGATGCCGCCGACGCGATGTTCTCCGCCGCGCTGACCGGCATGGAGGCGATCGAGATCCGCCGCTGGGTGCTGGGGCCGGAGGGCGGCGGACGCGGGCGGCGGCGGGGGCTGGCCGCGCGGCTGTCTGATGTTGCCAGCTATGATTCGGCGGGGGCCGAGGCGGTGGCGGCGGCGGTCGATGCCGCACGGCTATTGCCCGCCGAGGGCTGGCTGGCGCGGGTGCAGGAAGGCAATGCGTTCGGTCCGGTCGAGGAATTGCTCGCCTGCGTGCGCGGCGCGGTGTTCGCGCGGGCGAAGGATGGCGAGGCCGGCTATGGGCTGGAGACCGAGCTGACCGAGCCGCCGCCCGAACTGGTCGATGCCGCCGGCCCGGCCGCACAGGCACTCGACGCGCTGCTCCGTCCGCTGATCGCGCTCGGCAAGCGGCTGGAGGCGGTGCTGACCGAAGGGCCGGACTGGATGGACGGCCCGGCGCGCGCGCGGATCGAGGGGGCGATCGCCTCGCTCGGCTGGCGGGCGGAGACGGTGGCGGCATGGGGGCGGCTGCTGGCGCGGGTCGGCGGACCGGTCGATCCCGATTTCGTCGACTGGCTGGCGGTCGACCGCGTCGAGGGGCGCGAGTACGACATGGGGCTGCACCGCCACTGGCTCGACCCCAGCCGTCCGTTCGCCGAAACGGTGCTGAAACCCGCGCATGGCGTGCTCGTCACGTCGGCGACGCTGCGCGCGGGCGGCGACTGGGACGTGGCCGATGCGCGGGTCGGGGCGCCGCACCTGATGCGCCAGCCGACCCATTTCGCCGCGACCAGCCCGTTCGCCTATGCGCAACAGGCCGAGGTGCTGATCGTCACCGATGTGAAGCGTGGCGACCTGCCCGCACTCGCCAATGCCTATGGCCGGCTGATCGTCGCGGCGGGGGGCGGGACGCTGGGGCTGTTCACCGCGATCCGGCGGCTGCGCGGGGTCCATGCGCGCATCGCCGACCGGTTGGCGCGCGACGGATTGCCGCTCTACGCGCAGCATGTCGATCCGATCGATACCGGTACGCTGGTCGACATCTTCCGCGACGATCCCCGTGCGTCGCTGATCGGCACCGATGCGCTGCGCGACGGGGTCGATGTCCCCGGCCATTCGCTGCGGATGGTCGTGATGGAGGGGGTGCCGTGGGTGAAGCCGGGCGTGCTGCACGCCGCGCGCCGGCTGGCGGGGGGTGGCAGCGCCTATGACGACCGGATGGTGCGCGCGCGGTTGGCGCAGGCGTTCGGGCGGCTGATCCGCCGTGCCGACGATCGCGGGTTGTTCGTGCTGCTGTCGGCGGCGATGCCGTCGCGGCTGCTGGGCGCGTTCCCCGATGGGACACCGGTCGTGCGCTGCACGCTGGACGAAGCGGTCGCGCGTGCTCTTTCCTTGGGTAAAGAAGTGGGGCATGGGGCGCATGCCCTGCCGATGGAGCCCTTGCCATGAAGACGCTGACGCTGCTGCGCCACGCCAAGTCGAGCTGGGACGATGCCATTGCGCGTGATTTCGACCGGCCGCTGAATGCGAAGGGCGCACGCGCCGCGACCGCGATGGGCGCGCATCTGCGGCAACTGGGCTGCAAGTTCGATCATCTGGTCGCCAGCCCGGCGGTGCGCGTCGTCGAGACGCTCGACCATTTCCGGCGCGGGTACGGCACCTTGCCCGAGGAACAGAGCAACCGCGCGCTGTATCTGGCGTCGGCGGGGACGTTGCTCGACACCGTCCGCGCGCTGCCGCCCGAGGTCGATCGCGCGCTGCTGGTCGGGCATAATCCCGGGTTGGAGGATCTGGTCCTGCTGCTGTCGGCCGAGAGCAATCCGTTGCGCGGTGCAGTCGAGGAGAAGTTTCCGACCGCCAGCGTCGCGGTGCTCGAACTGGATGGCGACTGGGCGAGCGCGTGCGATGGGTGCGGGCATCTGGTCACGTTCGTGCGGCCGCGCGATCTCGATCCGAGCCTGGGGCCGGGGCACGATTGAACGATCGACCCGCTTCGGCGACAGCGTCACCCCAGCGAAGGCTGGGGTATCCCGGTTGTGACGCGAGGCCAGAGCCGCACGATGCCCCAGCCTTCGCTGGGGCGACGCAAGGGGACAGCGTTTCGTTCGCTGCGCGCGATCATCGCGCCGCCATGCGCCGCGCGAAGTGGATTTCCACCGCCTGCGTCACGCTCTTCGCAATCGCCTTGCGCCCGTCGACCGAATCGAGCCGCTTCGCATCGCCCTCGTTCGACAGATAGCCGGTTTCGAACAGGATCGACGGCAGGTCCGGCGCCTTGAGCACCATCAGCGACGCCATGCGGTGATAGTTGGATTTGAGCGGGATCACGCCCTTCGCCTCGCGCCCGAGCAACCGCGCGAAGCCAGCCGATTCGTTCATCGTTTCGCGCTGGGTGAGGTCGATCAGGATCGAGGAGATATCCGCCGATTGCCGGCCGAGATCGACCCCGGCGAGAATATCCGCCTTGTTCTCCCGCGCAGCCAATCGCGCGGCTTCACGGTCCGATGCAACTTCGGACAGCGTGTAGATGCTGGCGCCGCTGGCATCGGGATTGTCGGCGCTATCGCAATGGACCGAGATAAACAGGTTCGCCCCCAGCCGGCGGGCGATGGCATAGCGTTCCTGCAGCACCAGAAACTGGTCGCGATCGCGGGTCATGGCGACGCGGACCCGGCCACCGGCGAGCAATGCGTCGCGGATCGCGCGGGCGGTCTTCAGCGTCAGATCCTTCTCGCGCAGCCCGCCATGCGGCGAGATCGCGCCGGGATCATGCCCGCCATGACCGGCATCGATCACGACCAGCGGCCGATCGGCATCGCCGTCCACCTTCGGCAATGGCAGGCCGCGCCGGGCGCGGGCCCCCGGCACCGCGACGCTGGCGGTCGCGCGCTGGCGGCGGTCGACGACCATCGCCGCCGACGACGACGCCGGAACGATCGCGCCGACCACCGGCTGCGGCAGGAAGCGCATCCGCCCGCCACCGGCCGCGCGCGCGAAACGCTGCGCAGTTACCGGGCGAAGGTCGAGCGTAAGGCGACGTCCCCCGTCGGAAAAGCCGCCGCCGGTGACCATTGCGGTTTCGGCGAGGTCGAGCACGATGCGGCTGCCATCGTCGCCGCGCACGCCCTGCCGTACGGTGCGGACCGATCCGCCGGCATCGCCGCGTCCGCCGGGGCGGATACCGTCGAGGTCGATGACGATGCGGTCGGGGCCGGCCATGGCGAAGCTGCTCGCGGCGCGCGCCGGCGCGTCGAGATCAACGACGATCCGGTCGCCATCGACCTTGACCCCGTCGATTCGCTGGGCGGCGGCGGGCGACGCAAGGGCCGCACATGTCAGGGACAGCGCGACCGCGTGCCGCGCGCCGAGCCGTCCGATCCGAAAGCTGCTCCCGCGCAAACCCATGACGAAGCGCCACTTCCCCCTTTTCGCGAACCCGTGCCTTACCGGCTCCGGCGACAAACAGGTCCTAATAATCATGGTGAAGGTTAACTTAACCTAAAACGCCCGCCAATTTAACCGTATAAGGAAGCATGGCCGCGCTGTTGCCGTTCCCGGTGACGAATGCTACGCCTATGCCCACGTCGGTGCCGGGCCTGTCCCGGCGGAGCCGATGCGACATCCCGCGCGCAACCGCCTGCGGGATTTATTCAGGTTGATGTTCGCATGTGGCAAGTTCCGTCCCGTACCGCCTGTGCCGCTGTCGCGGCCGGCGTCGGGGCGACGGTTGTCCGCCCGGAGGTTTCCGGACTGCCCGTGCAAGCAGACGCATATCCCAGCAATCGCGCGCAGGCACCGGGCACAGACCCCGCCGCGCGTTTAGGCGCGCCGACTGGCACAGCCGTCCCGCGCGCCCGGAGAGACTATCATGACCACGCGGATGTTGATCGACGCTCGCCACCGGGAGGAAACCCGGGTCGCCGTCGTCAAGGGTAACCGGATCGAGGAATTCGATTTCGAATCGGCCGAGCGCAAGCAGCTAAAAGGGAATATCTACCTCGCCAAGGTGACGCGGGTCGAACCGTCGTTGCAGGCGGCGTTCGTCGATTACGGCGGCAATCGCCACGGCTTCCTCGCCTTTTCCGAAATCCACCCCGATTATTACCAGATCCCGAAGGAAGACCGCGACGCGCTGCTGGCCGAAGAAGCCGCGCACGCCGCCGAGGAAGCCGCGCTGCGTGCCGGCGAGCATGACGACGATGTCGATTACGACGATCACGATCATGACGACGATGCCGAGGGCGGTGTCGAGGTCGTCGAGCGCGACGAGGACGAAGACGAGCATCACGACGACGAGGAGGGCGAGGACGCCCCCGCCCCGCGCAAGCGCAAGAATGGCGGCGACGATGCTGCGGTCGAGGCACTGCGCCAGCGCCGGCTGAACCTGCGTCGCCGCTACAAGATCCAGGACGTGATCCGCCGTCGGCAGGTGCTGCTGGTACAGGTCGTCAAGGAAGAGCGCGGCAACAAGGGCGCGGCGCTGACCACCTATCTGTCGCTCGCCGGCCGGTACTGCGTGCTGATGCCCAACACCGCGCATGGCGGCGGGATTTCGCGCAAGATCAGCTCGGCCGCCGATCGCAAGCGGTTGAAGTCGATCATGGCCGAACTGACGCTGCCGGCGTCGATGGGCTGCATCGTCCGCACCGCTGGGCTCCAGCGCAGCCGGCAGGAGATCAAGCGCGACTTCGATTATCTGGCGCGCCTGTGGGACGGAATTCGCGAACAGACGCTGACCTCTTCGGCGCCGGCGTTGGTCTATGGCGACAGCGACCTGATCAAGCGCGCGATCCGCGATATCTACAACAAGGATATCGACGAGGTGATCGTCGAGGGCGAGGACGGCTTCCGCCACGCCAAGGACTATATGCGGCTGCTGATGCCCGCCCATGCCCGGCGGGTGAAGCAATATGCCGACGCCGTGCCGCTGTTCCAGCGCGCGCATGTCGAGGATCAGCTGGCCGCGATGTACAATCCGGTCGTGCAGCTGAAATCGGGCGGCTATCTGGTCATCAACCCGACCGAGGCGCTGGTGTCGATCGACATCAACTCGGGGAGGTCGACCCGCGAGCACAATATCGAACAGACCGCGACCGCGACCAACCTCGAAGCGGCGCAGGAAATCGCGCGCCAGCTGCGGCTGCGCGACATGGCGGGTCTGGTCGTGATCGACTTCATCGACATGGACCATGGATCGAACGTCCGTAAGGTCGAGAAGGCGATGAAGGAGGCGCTGAAGAACGATCGCGCCCGCATCCAGGTCGGCCGCATTTCCGCCTTCGGCCTGATGGAAATGAGCCGCCAGCGGCTGCGCACCGGCGTGCTCGAGGCATCGACCCGTCAGTGCCCGCATTGCGAGGGCACCGGACTGGTCCGCACCGCATCGTCGGCCGGCCTGTCGGCGCTGCGCCTGATCGAGGACGAGGCCGCGCGCGGTCGCGGGTCGCTGATCGTGCTGCGCGCCAGCCAGGAAGCGGCGTTCTACGTCCTCAACAAGAAGCGCGCCGATATCGCCGAGGTCGAGGATCGCTATGGCGTGACCGTCGAGATCGTGCCCGATGCCGAGATCGAGGGCGCGCGCATGGCGGTCGAAGCCTCCGGTCCGCCGCCCGCGCATCCGCCGAAGATCGAGCCGCTGGTCGTCATCGACGACGAGGACGATGCCTATGACGACATCGAGGACGAGATCGACGAAGAGGTCGAGGACGAAGCCGTCGAGGAAGTCGCGCGTGCGCCGCGCAGCGATGACGAGGGCGAAGGTCGCGGCAAGCGCCGCCGCCGCCGCCGCGGTCGTCGCGGTCGCAACCGGGAGGAAGGCGAAGTCGATGGCGATGCCGGCGACGATGCCGACAGCGAAATCGACGCGGACGAACCGGCCGATGCCGATACGGGCGAAGCCGAAGCGAGCGATACCGAAGCGAGCGACGAGGCCGCTCCCGAAGCGGAAACTGCCGAAACCGCCGATGAGGGCGGTCGGCGCAAGCGTCGTCGTCGTGGCCGTCGCGGCGGTCGCCGGAGCGAGGGCGCGTTCGATGCCGCCGATGGTGCCGGCACCGTCGCCAATCTGCCGGCCGAGGACGACGTCGTCGAACCGGCCGTGACGGAGGAACCCGTTGCTGCCGAGCCGGCCCCCGAAGCGGAAGCAGTGGCGGCCGAGCCAACGCCCGCACCCAAGCGGACGCGTCGTCGCCCGAGTGCCCGCGCCAAGGTCGAGGCAATTGCCGATGCCACACCGGCCGAACCGGTGACCGTCGAGGCGGGCGACGCCGCGCCGATCGTGACTCCCGAACCGGTCGAGGCGCCAGCGGTCGAAGCCGAACCGGTTGCCGAGGCACCCAAGCCGAAGCGGACGCGTCGTCGCAAGGCCGATGCCGAGCCGGCCGTCGCCGAGGAAGCACCGGCACCGGCCGAGGCCGAAGCAGCGCCCGCACCGAAGAAGCGCCGCGCGCCGCGTCGCAAGGCCGTCGAAGCGGAAGTGGAAGCGGTGGAAGCGGCGCCTGCACCGGAACCGGCAGCGCCCGAACCGGTCGCTGCGGAGCCGGTCAACGCCGAGGACGCGGCGGCCGATGGCGAGAACCCGACGCCGCGACGCGGCTGGTGGCAGCGCACCTTCGGCAACTGATCGCGGCGATCTTTGTCACGAACGAAAGGGCGGCCCCGACGGGTCGCCCTTTTTCGTGTCAGCCGACGGCGTCGGTCCGGGGTTCGCGGACCAGCGCATCGCACGCGACCTCGATCCGCACCGCCAGCCCTTCGCGTCGCCAGTCGCGAATGATCGTGCCGGCCAGCTGCTGTTCGATGCTGAGCGTCGCCAACCGGGTGCCGAAGCCTGCCGTATCCGGCGCGCCGGCGATCGCCGGACCGCCAAGTTCGCGCCAGTCGATCATCAGGGCGTTGCCGCTACGGCGCGTATCGATCGAAACCCGTCCGTCGGCCGTCGACAGCGCGCCATATTTGGCGGCGTTGGTCGCCAGTTCGTGGAACAGCAACGCGACCGGCGTCGCCCCGCGATCGTCGATCGCCACATCGTCACCGGCGACCTGCCACTGTTCTTCGGCATAGGGCGCCAGCAGGTCGCGCAGCACATGATGCAACGTCGCTTCGCCGACCGAAGGGCGCGAGATGTCGCTGTGTGGCCGGGCAAGGTCGTGCGCCGCGCCCAGCGCCGCGACGCGTGCGGCCAGTTCGTCGGCAAAGCCGCGCATCGCCGGCATCCGCCGTGCGGACATGCGGATCAATCCGGTGATGATCGCGAAAATGTTCTTGATACGGTGGCTGAGCTCGCGGCTGAGGATGTCGTTCTGCTCGGCGGCGCGCTTGGCCGAATCGATATCGGTGCAGGTACCGATCCAGCGGACGATCCGCCCGTCGCCATCGCGTACCGGCAGCGCCCGACCCAGAACCCATCGGTATTTGCCGCTGCGATGGCGCAGCCGATATTCGATCTCGTAATCCTCGCCGGTCGCCAGACTATGCCGCCAGCGCGCCCATGCCCGCTCCTGATCGTCGCTATGGAACATCCCGTTCCAGCCTTCGCCGTCGGTCGACCCCTCGGGCACGCCGGTGAAGCGATACCATTGCGCATTGTAGAAATCGTGATGACCATCGGGACGCGTCGCCCACACCATTTGCGGCATCGCGTTGGTCAGCGTGTCGAGTTCGGCGCGGGTGGCGGCGCGGGCGGTTTCGGCCTCGCGGCGCGCGGCGTCGCCGGTCGCTACCGCCAGCCAGCGGGCATTGCCGGCCGCATCGGGGTGTGTCGGTGCGACGGAGAAGATGGTTGCGGTGTCGCGGCCGCCGGTGCGCACGACGAAGGGACGGCCGCTCGCCGTTCCCGTCCGCCATTCGTCCACCGCCGCACCCCGTGTTTCCGCGGCCAGCGAACAGAACCAAAGATCACCCGACGATACCGCGCCGTTCTCGTCCTGCCAGGGACGATTGGTCCATAGGAGCCGGCCGTTGCTGTCGGCGGTCCATGCCGGAACCGGTATCCGATCTGCGATATCGCGCCACACGGGATCACTGGTTTCGATCACCGGCACGTCCATTCGTCCTTAGTCCTTCTACCGTTCGCGGTGCAGCATTGCCGCGCTCAAACTGTCCCATTCCCGCTCCGAACCGCGTAATTACCGCAATTCAGTTACGGCGCGGACCTGTTCGCCCTGTCCAAGTCAATCCGTGCTAATCCATTGCCTTCGGACTGATGAAAGAGGAAAAATATTTCGCATAAACGTTTCAAAACTGCCATCTAACCAGATCGGACCCATTGACCTGATGGTTGATGCGACGCAAAGCCGGCATCAGAAAAGGAGAACTCCATGTCCGAAGACGGATCCGAACTGAACGCGATCGAACTGGCGACCGAATTGACCATCGCCTGGTTGAACAATGGCAACAACCGCGTCGCCGCAGAGGATGTTCCGACGTTCCTGCAAACCATGCACGCGACGGTTCTCGGTCTGGCATCGGGCAATGTCGAACCGGAAGAGGCCGCGCCGCAGCAGGAGCATGTCGCCGCGGTATCGGTGCGCAAGTCGCTGGCGTCGAAGGACCACATCATCTCGATGATCGACGGCAAGCCGTACAAGACGCTGCGTCGTCACCTTGCCGGCCACGGCCTGACGCCCGAGACCTATCGCGAGCGTTACGGGCTGCGCCCGGACTATCCGATGGTCGCGGAAACCTATTCGCAGAGCCGTCGCGACATGGCCAAGCGCATCGGCCTCGGCCGCAAGGCGCGCAGCGCCGAAGCGGGTGAAGCCGTCGTCGAAGGCGAAGCCGGCGATGCGCCGCGCCGCCGTGGCCGCAAGCCCAAGGCTGCCGAATAATTGGAAAGGGGGCGGCCGATGTGCCGCCCCCTTTACTTATGGGCGCGGTGCGATCGCGCCGTCCATCCACTGATGAGTGCATAGCTGCGCCGCCGGCGTGTCGTCGGCATCGAGCGCCGCGACCGTCACCCAGCCTTCGCTACGCAGCCGTGCCGCCACCGCCGGATCGGTGCCGAGCGGTAGGAACAGCCGCCGACGATCCTTCGCCCCCAAACCGGCATCGAGCAGCGCATCGGCGTAGAGCGAGAAGCCGACCGCCGGCTCCTCCTGGCCATCGGCATGGCACACCGTATAGCTGCCGCCGCGCCCGATTTCGCCCAACACGCCTTGCGCGAACAGCGAAAAGCCCAGCCAGCTCTGATATTCGAAGCCGTGCCGCTCGGTCGGATCAAGCGTCACCGCCACCCGGCCCGCAAGCGTCGCCGCCACCGCCTCGATCGCGTCGAGCCGCGAGGCCAGCCGCCCGGCCTGGTCGGTCGCCCGAAGGCGCGCGAGGGCAGCGTCGAACGGTCCAGCCGCTTCGACCAGCGGCAGATAGGCCGGATCGATCGCCGCGACCCGCCCGGCATCCTTCGCGTCGAGCGCCGCGATCAACGCGGCATGCTGCGGTCCCGGCGGATCGCCGGCCAGCGTCGCGACCAGATCGGGCAAGGTGAAGTCGATCGAGATGTCGGTGACCCCGGCCGCCGCCAACGCCTCGACTGCGACGGTCACGATCTCGGTCGCCGCCGCCACACTGTCGCGCCCGATCAGTTCGGCCCCCATCTGCCGCAAGCCCCGGCGCGGGGCGAGTTCGCCAGCACGCAGCTTCAGCACCGGCCCCGCATAGGACAGGCGCACCGGGCGCGGGTGATGGCCCATGCGCGTCGCCGCGATCCGCGCGACCTGCGCGGTGATGTCGGGGCGGATCGCCAGCGTGCGCTGGCTGACCGGATCGACGAAGCGCACCGCGTCGGTCGCCGCCGTTCCCTTCAGCCGCCCCGCCAGTCCCGCCTCGAACTCGGCGAGCGGCGGGTCGACCTGTTCATAGCCATAGCCATGCGCGACGCCGAGCACCGCTCCTTCGAAACGGCGCAGGCCATCGGCGGCGGGGGGCAGGCGGTCGTGAAACCCTTCGGGCAGGAGGCCGGTATCGTTCATGCGCCCCCCCCTAGCGTGAGTCGGTGCGGAGCGAAACCTGTCCACTGCCAACCGCCGCATCCTTCACCCCAGCGCAGGCTGGGGTCTCTCCGTGACAGCGCGCTGCGCCGGAACCGAAAAAGGCCCCAGCCTGCGCTGGGGCGACAGCCTGTAAAACTGTACAAACGCAAACGGGCCGCCGGATCGCTCCGACAGCCCGTCCTGCAACCCTATGAACCGATCAGAATTTGAGCGGCATCACCGTCTTCACGCCCGGCAGGGCACGGACCTTCGCGACCAGTTCGGGCGTCACCGCTTCATCGACCGACAACAGCACCACCGCTTCGCCACCGGCATCGCGGCGACCGAGGTGGAAGGTGCCGATATTGACGCCCGCCTCGCCCAGCGTCGTGCCGATGCGACCGATGAAGCCGGGCGCATCCTCGTTGACGACGTACAGCATGTGACCGGCCAGATCGGCCTCGACCTTGATGCCGAACAGTTCGACCAGACGCGGCTGCGCGTTGCCGAACAGCGTGCCTGCGACCGACCGTTCGCCCGCATCGGTCTTGAGCGATACGCGGACCAGCGTGTGGTAATCGCCCTCGCGGTCGTTGCGCACTTCGCGCACCTCGATGCCGCGTTCCTTGGCGAGGAACGGGGCGTTGACCATGTTCACCGTGTCCGACTGGACGCGGAGGAACCCGGCCAGCACCGCGCCGACGATCGGCTTCTGGTTCAGCTCGGCGGCGGCGCCTTCGCTATGCACCGACACCCGGGCGATGACGCCGGTCGTCAGCTGCCCGACCAGCGAGCCGAGCTTTTCGGCGAGCGCCATGTACGGCTTGAGGCGCGGCGCCTCCTCGGCCGACAGCGACGGCATGTTGAGCGCGTTGGTGACGCCGCCCGAGACGAGGAAGTCGGCCATCTGCTCCGCGACCTGGATCGCGACATTGACCTGCGCCTCGCTGGTCGACGCGCCCAGATGCGGGGTCGAGATGAAGTTCGGCGTGCCGAACAGCGGCGATTCCTTCGCCGGTTCCTGCACGAACACGTCGAGCGCCGCACCCGCGACATGACCGCTGTCGAGCGCGGCCTTGAGCGCGACCTCATCGATCAGCCCGCCGCGCGCGCAGTTGATGATCCGCACGCCCTTCTTGGTCTTGGCGATATTTTCCGCCGACAGGATGTTGCGGGTCTGGTCGGTCAGCGGGGTGTGCAGCGTGATGAAGTCGGCCCGCGCCAGCAGTTGGTCCAGCTCGACCTTCTCGACGCCGATCTCGATCGCGCGCTCCGGCGACAGGAACGGATCGAAGGCGATGACCTTCATCTTCAGGCCCTGCGCGCGGTCGGCGACGATCGAGCCGATATTGCCGGCCCCGATCAGGCCCAGCGTCTTGGCGGTCAGCTCGACGCCCATGAAGCGGTTCTTTTCCCACTTGCCCGCCTGGGTCGAGGCATCGGCCTCGGGCAGCTGGCGGGCGAGCGCAAACATCAGCGCGATGGCATGTTCGGCGGTGGTGATCGAATTGCCGAACGGGGTGTTCATCACGACGACACCGGCGGCCGATGCCGCGGGAATGTCGACGTTATCGACACCGATACCTGCGCGACCGACGACCTTGAGGTTCTTGGCGGCGTCGAGGATCGCCTTGGTGACCTTGGTCGAGCTGCGAATGGCGAGGCCGTCATAGTCGCCGATGATCGCCATCAGCTCTTCGGGGGTCTTGCCGGTGATTTCGTCCACCTCGACCCCGCGTTCGCGGAAGATCTGGGCGGCCTTGGGGTCCATTTTGTCGGAAATCAGAACTTTAGGCATGTCGGATTCCTTACCTCCCTCTCCCCTTCAGGGGAGAGGGCCGGGGAGAGGGGAAGTCGGGGAGCAGGCGGAGAGGTTGGGCGACAGCCCCTCTCCCAACCCTCTCCCCTGAAGGGGAGAGGGCTTTATGCCGCCTTGGCGGTCGCGTAGGCCCAGTCGAGCCATGGTCCGAGCGCCTCGATATCCGCCGTATCGACGGTCGCGCCGCACCAGATGCGCAGGCCTGCCGGAGCGTCGCGGTATCCTGCGACGTCATATGCCGCACCTTCGGCTTCGAGCAGCGATGCCATTTTCTTGATGAGCGCCTCGTCGGCCCCCTCGACGGTCAAACAGACGCTGGTCGTCGACCGGGTCGCCGGATCGGCAGCGAGATGACCCAGCCAGTCGCGCTCGGCGACAATCCTGTCGAGCGCGGCGGCATTGGCGTCGCTGCGCGCGATCAGGCCGTTTTCGCCCAACGACTTGCCCCATTCGAGGCTGAAGATCGCATCCTCGACAGCCAGCATCGACGGGGTATTGATCGTCTCGCCCTTGAAGATGCCTTCGGTCAGCTTGCCCTTCGACACCAGCCGGAAGACCTTGGGCAGCGGCCAGGCGGGGGTGTAGGTTTCGAGCCGCTCGACGGCGCGCGGGCCGAGGATCAGCACGCCATGCGCGCCCTCGCCGCCCAGCACCTTCTGCCAGCTGAACGTGGCGACGTCGATCTTCGCCCAGTCGATGTCATAGGCGAACACGCCCGAGGTCGCATCGGCGAACGACAGTCCTTCGCGGTCGGCGGGAATGAAATCGGCATTCGGCACGCGCACACCGCTGGTGGTGCCGTTCCAGGTGAACAGGACGTCGTTGGTCCAGTCGATCGCGGTCAGGTCGGGCAGCTGGCCGTAATCGGCGCGCACGACGGTCGGATCGATCTTGAGCTGCTTGACCGCGTCGGTCACCCAGCCCTCGCCGAAGCTTTCCCACGCCAGCGCAGTGACCGGGCGGGCGCCCAGCATCGTCCACATCGCCATTTCGAACGCGCCGGTGTCGGAACCGGGAACGATGCCGATGCGATGGGTGTCGGGAAGCTTCAGCAGTTCGCGCATCAGGTCGATGCAATATTGCAGACGCTGCTTGCCGATCTTCGAGCGGTGCGACCGGCCGAGGCTGACGGGATTGAGGCGGTCGGCGGACCAGCCCGGCGGCTTGGCGCAGGGGCCGGACGAAAAATAGGGACGCGCAGGGGTCGTCGCCGGCTTAGGCGGAAGATCAGTCATGTCAGTCTCTCCTCACAGAGAGCACGCGCTGCGTTGGGACAGCGTGGCCCGCCGCGGGCATTAGCGGCGTCGTTGCCGCGATACAACCCATGTTGTTGCGAATGTCGGCGACTATGCGCACGATCATTGCCGGAACCGGCGACTGGAACCGGATGCGACCCTGCCGCGTTGCCACCGGTTAATATGTCCCATGCGTACGCTTCTTCGCCCACTGTCCTGATCGTCGAGGACGAGATGCTGGTCGCGATCGACCTTGAAGCGTCGCTCGAGGAACATGGCTATCGTCCCGTCGGCATTGCTGCCGATATGACAGGGGCGATGGAGCTCGCGACGGCGCGGCCCGATGTCGCCTTGGTCGATTGCAATCTGCGCGACGGGCCGACCGGCCCGATGATCGGGCGGTTGCTGGGCCGCAACTATGGCACGACGGTCATTTTTCTGACCGCCAACCCCAATTTGCTAGACGATGGCATCGACGGCGCGCTCGGTGTCGTGTCGAAGCCTTGCGGATATGATTCGGTCGGGCGGATCGTCGATTTCGCGGTGCGGGCGCGCGGCGGCGACCTGTCCGAACCGCCACTCGGCATCAAGCTGTTCGGCGCGCCGTCGCAACTGCGCGCGATCGCTTAAGCCGCGGTTCAGCGCGCCTCGGCAACAGGCGGCGTTGACCCGTGTCCGGCCGTTGGCCGATAAGGACTTTGATGAAGCACGCGCTGGGCGGCATCGCTGCCGCCATTTTCCTGTTCGTACAGCCGGCGGCGGCGCAGTCGTTGCTGCGCGATGCCGAGACCGAGGCGCTGCTGAACGACATGTCGCGGCCGATCGCGGTCGCGGCGGGGCTCGATCCGCGCAATTTCAACGTCGTGCTGCTGCAGGACAAGTCGATCAACGCCTTCGTCGCGGGCGGGCAGACCGTCTATATCCATTCGGGCCTGATCGACGCCGCCGACGACGCCAACGAAGTGCAGGGCGTCATCGCCCATGAAATCGGCCATATCGTCGGCGGGCACGTACCGTTGGCGGGGCGCGGGATGGCCCCGGCGACCGGCATCACCGTGCTGAGCCTGTTGCTGGGCGTCGCGGCGATGGCGGCGGGTGCCGGCGAGGCGGGCGCCGGCATCCTCGCGGCGGGACAGCAGGCGGCGATGAGCAGCTATCTGGCGTTCAGCCGGACGCAGGAGAGTTCCGCCGATGCCGCCGGTACCCGCTTCCTGCGCAGCGCCAACGTGTCGGGACAGGGGATGCTCGACTTCTTCAAGAAGCTCCAGAACATGGAATATCGCCTCGCCATCCCGCAGGACAACAGCTACCAGCGCACCCACCCGCTCAGCGGCGAGCGCATCGCCAATCTGACGCAGGACGTGCAGTCCTCGCCTTCGTTCAAGACACCGACCGATCCGGCGCTGGAAGTCCGGTTCAAGCGGGTGCAGGCGAAGCTGCGCGGCTATGTCAGCGACCCCAAGGATACGCTGCGTCGCTATCCGGCCAGCGACCAGAGCGTGTACGCCCATTACGCGCGCGCCTACGCCTATCATAAGTCGGGCTATCCCGAGCAGGCGGCGGACGAGACGCTGGCGCTGGTCAAATCGGCGCCCGACGACCCCTATTTCCTCGAGCTAGAAGGGCAGATCCTGCTCGAATCGGGGAAACCGAAGGAAGCGCTGTCGGCGTTGCGCGAGGCGACCGAGCGGACCCGGTCGTCGCCGCTGATCGCCGCCAGTTTCGGCCATGCGCTGATCGCGGCAGAGGATCCGGCGCTGCTCGACGAGGCCGAACGGGTGCTCAAACAGGCGGTGGCGCGCGACAACCAGAACCCGTTCGCCTGGTATCAGTTGAGCATCCTCTACGAACGGCGCGGCGATGCCGCGCGCGTCGCGCTGGCGATGGCGGAATATACGTCGCTGATCGGCGACAACGGCATGGCGCTGGCCAGTGCGCGACGGGCGATGGCGCTGTTGCCGCAGGGGTCGAGCGACTGGATTCGGGCACAGGATATTCAAATGACGTCGCAGACCGCGTTCGAGGAAGAGAAGCGCAATCGCAGGCGGCGGGGCTGACCATGGGGCGGATGGGCAATATCGCGATGCTGGCGGCTGCCGCGCTGGCCGGCGCCGGCGGGGCGATCGTCGCGCAGCGCGTGGCCATCGACCGGACCGCGACCGAGACGGTGGTGCACGACTATATCCTCGCCAACCCCGAAATCCTTCCGCAAGCGATGCAACGGTTGCAGGCGAAGGAAGCGGGCAAGGCGGTCGCCGCCAATCGTGCCGCGATCGTCGAACCCTTTCCCGGTGCGATCGCGGGTAACCCGAATGGCGATGTCAGCGTCGTCGCGTATCTAGATTACGCCTGCGGTTTCTGCCGGGCGAGCCTGCCGGCGATCAGCGGCTTGATCGCCAGCGACCCGAACGTCCGCATCGTCTATCGCGAGTTGCCGATCCTGTCGCAGGGCAGCCGCACCGCCGCCGAGTGGGCGCTGGCAGCGGCGCAGCAGGGCAAGTTCAAGCCGTTCCACGACGCGCTGTACGCGGCCGGGCGGGTCGATGACGCCACGATCGGGGCGGCGGCGAAGGCGGCCGGGCTGGACGCGACCACCGCGCGCGCCGCGATCGCGTCGCCGCAGGTTGCGGGCGAAATCGAACGCAATATGAAGACCGCCGGCCTGCTCGGCTTCAGCGGCACGCCGTCGTGGGTCGTGGGCGATCAGGTGCTGGGCGGTGCGCAGACGCTGCCGGCATTGCAGGCCGCGGTGGCGGAGGCACGCAAAGCGAAGACGACGCCCGCCGCCTGAGCCTTTTCTCCGACCTCAAACCATGGAACAAGCCGCTCCATGGAAACCATTCTTTCGATCCGGGGCGTCGCCAAGACGTACAAGTCCGGCACGGTCGCGTTGCAGCCGACCGACCTCGATATCGGCAAGGGCGAGATCTTCGCGCTGCTGGGACCGAACGGGGCGGGCAAGACGACGCTGATCAGCATCGTGTGCGGGATCGTCACGCCGAGCGCGGGAACGATCACCGCCGCCGGGTTCGATACGGTGCGCGATTACCGCGAGACGCGGACCCGGATCGGGCTGGTGCCGCAGGAATTGCTGACCGACGCGTTCGAGACGGTGATGGCGACCGTCACCTTTTCGCGCCGGCTGTTCGGGCGGCATGGCGACGCGGCCTTTATCGAAAAGCTGCTGCGCGACTTGACCCTGTGGGACAAGCGCGATGCGAAGATGACCGAATTGTCGGGCGGCATGAAGCGGCGGGTGATGATCGCCAAGGCGCTGAGCCACGAACCCGACATCCTGTTCCTCGACGAACCGACCGCGGGCGTCGATGTCGAGCTGCGCCGCGATATGTGGCGGCTGGTCCATGACCTACGCGAACGCGGCGTCACCATCATCCTGACCACCCATTATATCGAGGAGGCCGAGGAAATGGCCGACCGGGTGGGGGTGATCGCCAAGGGCCGGTTGATCCTGGTCGACGAGAAGGCCGCCCTGATGCGCAAGCTGGGCAAGAAGACGCTGACCCTGACCCTGTCCGAACCGCTGGCCGAGGTGCCGAGCGCGCTGTCGCACTGGCCGCTGACGCTGACCGACGAAGGCCATGCGCTGACCTTCGCGTTCGACGCCAATGCCGAGGATAACGGCGTGCGCGCACTGTTGCGCGCCGCCGACGAGGCGGGGATCGCGTGGAAGGATATCGCGACGAAGCAGTCGAGCCTCGAGGATATCTTCGTCGGCCTGGTGCATGAACAGGAGGGCCGGGCATGACTTTCAACTGGCATGGCGTGCTGGCCATCTATCGCTTCGAACTGGCGCGGTTCGGGCGGACGATCTGGACCTCGCTGATGACGCCGGTCATCACGACCTCGCTATATTTCGTGGTGTTCGGCACCGCGATCGGCAGCCGCATGAACGAGGTCGGCGGCGTGCCGTACGGTGCGTTCATCGTCCCCGGCCTGATGATGCTGACGATGCTGACCGAAAGCATCTTCAACGCCAGTTTCGGCATCTTCATGCCCAAATGGTCGGGCACCATCTATGAACTGTTGTCGGCGCCGGTTTCGACGCTGGAAACGCTGGTCGGCTATGTCGGGGCGGCGGCGAGCAAGTCGTGTATCGTCGCGCTGGTGATCTTCGCCACGGCGCATCTGTTCGTCGATGTACAGGTTGCGCACCCGTTCTGGGCGCTATGCTATCTGCTGCTGGTGGCGGTCACCTTCTGCCTGTTCGGCTTCATCCTCGGGCTATGGGCCAAGGGGTTCGAACAGTTGCAGGTCATCCCGCTGCTGGTGGTGACGCCGCTCACCTTCCTCGGCGGCGCCTTCTATTCGATCGACATGCTGCCCGGCATCTGGCGGACGATCAGCCTGTTCAACCCGATCGTCTATCTCATCAGCGGGTTTCGCTGGACCTTTTTCGGGGTCGGCGATGTTCCGGTGGCGGCAAGCCTGGGTGCGACCTTCGGGTTTCTGTGCATTTGCGTCACGGTGATCGCCGTGATTTTCCGCACCGGGTGGCGGCTGAAGAAGTAAGGGAGTCCGCATGGATCTGGGAATTGCCGGCCGCAAGGCGATCGTGTGCGCGTCGAGCGCGGGGCTGGGTCGGGCGTGCGCGCTGGAACTGGCGCGGGCCGGGGTCGATGTCGTCGTCAACGGACGCGACGCGGCGAAACTCGCCGCGACCGCAGCGGCGATCCGGGAGGAGACCGGCGTGACGGTGACCGAGATCGTCGCCGACCTGTCGACCGAGGAAGGTCGCGCCGCGTTGCTCGCCGCCTGTCCCGATCCCGATATCCTCATCAACAATAATGGCGGGCCGCCGGTCAAACCCTATACCGAACTGGCGGCCGACGGCATTCGCGCCGGACTGGAAAGCAATTTCGTCACTCCGGCGCTACTGTTGCAGGCGGTGTTGCCGGGCATGGTCGAGCGCAGGTTCGGGCGGGTGGTCAATATCACCTCGGGTTCGGTCAAGATGCCGCTGCCGGGGCTCGACCTGTCGAGCGGGGCACGGGCCGGTCTCACCGGGTTCGTCGCCGGCATCGCCCGGCAGGTGGCCGGGTCGAACGTGACGATAAACGGCCTGTTGCCGGGATCGTTCGATACCGCGCGCATCGCATCGATGAGCGAAGCGGCAGCGGCGAAGAACGGGACGACGTCCGAGGAGGAAAAAGCGAAGCGGGCGGAGGCGATCCCGGCCAAGCGGATCGGCGACCCGGCCGAGTTCGGCGCGGCCTGTGCGTTTCTGTGTTCGGACAGGGCCGGGTTCATCACCGGGCAGAGCCTGTTGATCGATGGCGGGGCGTTTCCGGGGATTATGTGATTTTCACGCGAAGGCAGAGACCCGAAGAAAAAATAGAAAGGATGATTTTCGCGCGAAGGCGCAAAGGGCGCTAAGGGGTTGCGTACGCGGCGGCGGTAGCCTGTCCGGCGAAGCCTCTTATGCGCTGCACAGTGATGGAAGAGCCGCGTCGCGGCATGAGAACCCTCTTTGCGCCCTTTGCGCCTTCGCACGAACCCCGATCTTCTTCTTCAAAAAATCCCGAGAAACTTCTTGCGCTGTTCCTTGCGCTCGCCCCGGTTCGAGCGGCCGTTCTCGGCCTTGGCGGTTGTCCCTCGACCAACGTCATCCCGCGGTTCGCCGTCCTTGGTCCGCTGCGCGCGCGCGGTCGCGCCGGCGAGGACCGGACCGCACGCCGCACCCTTCGCATCGCCCGGATCGACGAACGCCAGCACCCCCGCCAGCGGCGTCGCGACCACCGCCAGCCCCAGCCCGGCACCGGCGCGCCCGAGCAGTTCTGGGCTGATGACCGAATAGCGTGGCGAAGCGAAATAGCCGCCGATACCGACCGGCGACTGGCCGGCGAACAGCGAGAAGCGTTTCGAGTCGGCACGGACGGCGAGGTCGATCGATTCGTTGCGGAAGCTGAACCCGCCGCGCCCGACCATGACATTCTTTTGCGTATCGATCAGGATCGGGTCCGCCGCCGCGACCCCGTTCCGGACGGTGAAGCCGATCAGCCCGCAATTGATGCGCACCGGTTCCTTCAACCGCCCCTCGAACATCTTCTGCGCAAAGGTGCCGAGGTCGAGTTCGGACAATTGCACGTTGCGCGTCCAGAAACTGCCGGCGGGCAGGATGATCGCGATCCGGCCGTTCGAGCTGGCCAGCGAATCATGGACCGTGTCGCCGGTACCGGTCAGCTTCACCCGCGCCTTGACCGTGCCCGACGTGCCCGCTTCCTCGACGCCCCAACCGGCGAGCAACCGCCCCATCGGCGTCGGCGACAGGCGGATGTCGTAATCGGTGACGGCGGGGCGGCGACGCGCATCGATCACCACGTCCGATGCGACATTGCCGCGCGCCATCGCGAAGGTCAGCGGCGACAGTTTGAGCAGCCGGTCGTTCAGGTCGAGGGTGAGGTCGACGTTCGACACCGGCAGGCTGCGCGCACGGACCGTACCGACCTTGTAACGGACCTTCGCATCGAAATTGCGCAATGCCTCGACGTTGAGCCTGGCATCGGGGAGCAGGCGGGGGGCGCCCCCTTCGCGTTCGATCACCCCTGCAGCGCCCTGCGCCTCGACCCGTTCGAGATCGTAACCGACGAACGCCGACATATCGACGATATCGAGCGTGCGCGATGTCAGGTCGGCGGTCAGCAGCAGGCGCGGTTCGCGCTGGGTCACGGTCAGGCTGCCGGCCAGATCGCTGTCGCCGAATACGCCCTTCAACCGGGTGAATTTCCAGTCCGGCCCGTCCTTCGTCATCCGCCCGGTCAGGCGATAGCTACGGGTATCGGGGGTGACGATGCCGAGCACCGCGAATACATCCGACAGGTTGCGCCCGCGCAGGCGGACGACGAGGTTCGATCCGTCGAGTTCGGTCGGCCCCGGCAGGGTACCGGCGAGGATCGCGACCGATCGCGCGACCTCGATCCGGGCGGTCAGTTGATTCTGCCCGCCGCGGATCGTCGCGTTGGGCGATTGCAGCTGCCCGGTCAGGCGGAACGAACGGCCGCGCACCGTGCCGCGTCCGGTCGCGCGAATCGCGCTGGCGAACTGCGTGCCTTCGCTGATCGTCGTGTCGAGGTCGAACGTACCGTCGAGAAGGAATTGCGGGTCGCGGTAACGGATGCGGGTATCGCGGAAGATCCCGCTGCGCACGACCGGCAGTTCGAGCTTCTTGCCCGGCTTGTCCGGATCGCCGAAGGTCCAGGTGTTGCGCTTGCGTGCCGCGTCCCAGTGGAGATCGGCGCGTGCACCGTCGAGTTCGAGCCAGTTGACCCGGCGGCGTCCGAACAGGAAGGTCAGCGTCGCGGTCGAGCTGTCGAGCTTCTTCGCCTCGAACAGATTGCCGCCGCCGGCCCAGTCGGGGTTCGATACCGACAGCCCTTGCGCCAGGAACTTCAGGTCGATCGGATTGAAGTAGAACTGGAAGTCGCCCGCGACGCGGACTGTGCGGCCGCTTTGGGAGGAAGCGATCCGTTCGAACGTTCCTTTCAGGAACCGGCCCCTAGTGACGAACAGGATCAGCCATGCGAGGAAGATCGTTCCGACCACGCCGACCAGCGTTCGCAGCGCGATCCGCCGCCAATCGCGGCGGCGGGGGGCGTCGGCGGCGCCGTTCGTCGGGGAAACTTCGGCCATCGCCCCTCAACCGTTCGCAGCCGTAACGAGTTCCGGTGGTTGCGTTCCGCGCGCATCCGGGTTAGGGGCGCGCTCTTTCCACGACCTTTCGGGATTCGCCCGGCCATCTGGGGCTGCCGCGGCAATCCGCACGTCGTGATTTTTGAGGAGACCAAAATGCCCAAGCTCAAGACCAAGAGCGGCGTCAAGAAGCGCTTCAAGTTCACCGCCACCGGCAAGGTGAAGCACGGCGTCGCCGGCAAGCGCCACCGCCTGATCTCGCACAACGCGAAGTATATCCGTCAGAACCGGGGGACCTCGGTCCTCGCCGATGCCGATGTCGCGCACATCAAGGCATGGGCACCCTACGGTCTTCGCTAAGGAGTAACGAGACATGGCACGCATCAAGCGCGGCACGACCACCAAGGCGAAGCACAAGCGGATTTTGGATCAGGCGAAGGGCTATTATGGCCGTCGCAAGAACACGATCCGCATCGCGCGCCAGGCCGTCGAAAAGGCCGGCCAGTACGCCTATCGCGACCGCAAGGTGAAGAAGCGGACCTTCCGTGGTCTGTGGATCCAGCGCATCAACGCCGGTGTCCGCGCAGAAGGCATCACCTATTCGCAGTTCATGCACGGCTGCAAGCTGGCCGGCATCGAACTCGACCGGAAGGTCCTGGCCGATATCGCCATGCACGAGGAAGCCGCCTTCAAGGCGATCGTCGCGCAGGCGAAGGCCGCCCTGCCGGAACAGGCCGCCGCGTAACGCTGCGGTTCCTGTTTGCGGGATGAGAAGCGCCGGTGGGGTAACCCGCCGGCGTTTTTCGTGCTTTTCGTCATCCCCGCGCAGGCGGGAATCCGTAGACGCTACCGTCCCGACTCTATTAGCATCGTCAGCGGCTATCGGTTCCCGCCTTCGCGGGAACGACGAAGTGGAGGCTGGTGTGACGCGCATCTTCGAGCCGTGCGTGTACATCATGGCGAGCGGCCGCAACGGGACGACCTATATTGGCGTTACCAGCAACCTGATCCAACGGGTCCATCAGCACCGCAACGGGACTTTCCGTGGTTTTTCAAGCGAACGCCATTGTACCCGCCTGGTCTGGTTCGAACGCCACGAGACCATGGAAACCGCCATCCAGCGCGAGAAGCGGATCAAGAAGTGGAACCGCGACTGGAAGCATAATCTAATCGAGCAGGACAACCCCCACTGGTGCGACCTCGCCACAGGGCTAGGCTTCGCCATCGTTCCGCAATAAAGCCTCGCTCCATATCCAGACCAGCGGAGCGACCGTGACCCCCGATCTCGACCAATTGCGTGCCGACCTGCTCGCCGCCATCGATGCCTCTGCCGGCGTCGACGCGCTGGAGGCGGTGCGCGTTCATGCGCTGGGCAAGCAGGGGGCGATTACCGGCCTGCTGAAGACGCTGGGCGCGCTGTCGCCCGAGGAACGCCAGACGGTGGCGCCGGGCATCCATGCGCTGCGCGAGGCGGTGACGAACGCGATCGGTGCGCGCAAGGCCGATCTGGAGGCGAAGGCGCTGGCGGCGAAGCTGGCGAGCGAGCGGGTCGACCTGACGTTGCCGGTCGACCGCCCGGCGCCGGGCGGGGTCCATCCCGTCAGCCAGGTGATGGACGAACTGGCGGAGATTTTCGCCGATCTGGGCTTCGCCGTGGCGACGGGGCCGGAGATCGAGGACGACTGGCACAATTTCACCGCGCTCAACATTCCCGAAACGCATCCGGCGCGGGCAATGCACGACACGTTCTACGCGCAGCGCCGAAGCCCGCAGGGCGAGGAAACCGCAAGCGCGGCCGGCGCTGCCCAAGCAGCGTCCGACGACGGTGGCTCCGCCACCGGCGCGCCCGAACGCTACGTCCTGCGCACGCATACGAGTCCGGTGCAAATCCGCACGATGATGGCGCAAAAGCCGCCCATCCGCATCATCGCGCCGGGCCGGGTCTATCGCAGCGACAGCGACGCGACCCACACGCCGATGTTCCACCAGATCGAAGGGCTGGTGATCGATCGCGGCATCCATATGGGGCATCTCAAATGGACGCTGGAGACGTTCCTAAAGGCCTATTTCGAGCGCGACGACATCGTCCTGCGCCTGCGCCCCAGCTATTTCCCGTTCACCGAACCGTCGGCGGAGGTCGATATCGGTTATACGCTGGAGAAGGGCCGGCGCGTGGTCGGCGGTGATCCGGCCAAGGGCAATGGCGGCTGGATGGAGGTGCTGGGCAGCGGCATGGTCCACCCCAAGGTCATCGCGGCGTGCGGGCTGGACCCCAACGAGTGGCAGGGCTTTGCGTTCGGCACCGGCGTCGACCGGCTGGCGATGCTGAAATACGGCATGGACGATTTGCGGCCGTTCTTCGACGGCGATCTGCGCTGGCTCAAACATTATGGATTCTCGGCGCTGGACGTTCCCACGCTGTCGGGGGGAGTGACGGCATGAAGTTCACCTATGGCTGGCTCCAGCAGCATCTCGACACCGATGCGACGCTCGACACGATCCTAGAAGGGCTGACCCGGATCGGGCTGGAGGTCGAGGGCGTCGAGAATCCGGGCGAGAAGCTGGCCGCATTCCGCGTCGCCCGCGTTCTCACCGCCGAACGGCATCCGCAGGCCGACAAGCTGCAGGTGCTGTCGGTCGATGCCGGCGACGGGCCGTTGCAGGTGGTGTGCGGTGCACCGAACGCCCGTGCGGGACTGGTCGGCGTGTTCGGCATGCCGGGCGCGACGGTGCCGGCCAACGGCATGGTGCTGAAGGTCGCGGCGATCCGCGGCGTCGAATCGAACGGCATGATGTGCTCGACCCGCGAACTGGAACTGGGCGAGGATCATGACGGGATCATCGAGCTGCCCGACGACGCGCCGGTCGGCACCCCCTTCCCCGCCTATGCCGGGCTGGACGATCCGGTCATCGACGTCAGCGTCACCCCGAACCGGCAGGATTGCATGGGCGTGCGCGGCATCGCGCGCGATCTGGCGGCGGCGGGCTATGGCACGCTGAAGCCGCTGGCGGTGCCGGTCGTCGCGGGCGAGGGCGATGGCCCCGATGTACGGGTCGAGGACGCCGATGGCTGCCCGGCCTTCTACGCACAGGCGGTGCGTGGGCTGACCAATGGCGAATCCCCCGACTGGAT
Source organism: Sphingomonas lacusdianchii (assembly GCF_022664395.1). Taxonomy (GTDB): domain Bacteria; phylum Pseudomonadota; class Alphaproteobacteria; order Sphingomonadales; family Sphingomonadaceae; genus Sphingomonas; species Sphingomonas lacusdianchii. Next base: position 136,038 of record NZ_JAKRET010000007.1, read on the forward strand.
GCGCAAGCGGTTGAACGCGATCGGGCAGAAGCCGATCTCGACGCTGGTCGACATCACCAATTACGTGATGTTCGATCTGGGGCGGCCGCTGCACGTCTATGACATGGCGAAGCTGACCGGCGGTCTGGTCGCGCGCAAGGCGGTGGCCGGTGAGAGCGTCGTTGCGCTGAACGGCAAGTCCTACACACTGGGCGGCGGCGAGACGGTGATCGCCGACGATGCCGGCGTTCACGACATTGGCGGGATCATGGGCGGCGAGCATTCGGGCGTGTCGGAAACGACCACCGACGTGCTGATCGAATGCGCATACTTCACCCCGGAGGCGATTGCGCGGACGGGGCAGAAGCTGGCGCTAACCAGCGATGCGCGCACCCGGTTCGAACGCGGGGTCGATCCGGCGTTTCTCGATCAGGGGCTGGCGATCGCGACCGATTATGTGCTGCAACTATGCGGCGGGACCGCCAGCGGCGTGACCCGCGCGGGATCGCCACCGGTCGAACCGCGCATCGTGACCCATCAGCCCGCGCGGGTGGCGACGCTGGGCGGGCTGGACGTGGCCGAGGATCGGCAGCGCGATATCCTCGAGCGGCTGGGCTTCACGGTCGGCGATGGCTGGCAGGTGACCGTGCCGTCGTGGCGGCGCGATATCGACGGGACCGCCGATCTGGTCGAGGAAGTGATCCGCATCGAGGGGCTCGACAAGGTCCCGTCGACCCCGCTCGACCGGCCGGCGGGCGTGGCGGTGCCGACCGCGACGGCGGAGCAGAAGCTGGAGCGGCGCATCCGTCGTGCTGCGGCCGCGCGCGGACTGGCCGAGGCGATCACGTGGAGCTTCATCGCCGAGGAAGAGGCGGCGCCGTTCGGCGGCGGCGCGTGGGAGGTCGTGAACCCGATCGCCAACGACATGCGGATCATGCGCCCGTCGCTGCTGCCCGGATTGCTGAGCGCGGCGGCGCGCAATCTGAAGCGTGGGGCAAGCAGCGTGAAGCTGTTCGAGATCGGGCGGCGCTATCTGGCCGATGCCGAGCGGATGACGCTGGGCATGGTGTTCGCCGGTGAGCGGTCCCCACGCGGCTGGCGCGCGAGCAAGGCGCAAGGCTTCGATGCGTTCGATGCCAAAGGCGAGTTGCTGGCGCTGCTGGAGGCGGCGGGGGCGCCGGTCGGCAATCTGCAGGTGATGGAGGCGCCGGGTGACGTCTATCATCCGGGGCAGTCGGCGACGCTGCGGCTCGGGCCGAAGACGGTGCTGGCGAGCTTCGGCGTGCTGCATCCGACCATCGCCAAGGCGTTCGACCTGCCGGCCGGCACGGTCGCGGCCGAACTCTATCTCGACGCGCTGCCGGCCAAGCGTGGCGGCGGGGCGATGCGCGGGGCCTATGCGCCGCCGGCGTTGCAGGCGGTGACCCGCGACTTCGCGTTCGTGGTGGCAGACGATGTGGCGGGCGATCAACTGGTGCGGGCGGTGCGCGGTGCCGACAAGGCGGCGATCGTAGATGCGCGCCTGTTCGACGTGTTCGCCGGCCCCGGCGTCGAGCCGGGGCACAAGAGCCTCGCGATCGAGGTCACCTTGCAGCCGGGTGCCAAGAGCTTCACCGATGCCGAGTTGAAGGCGATATCGGACAAGATCGTCGCTGCGGCGACCAAGATCGGCGGGAGCCTGCGCGCATGACCGTGACCCTGACCAACGGCACGCTGACCGTGGCGGTCGAACCGCTGGGGGCCGAGCTGCATTCGATCAGGGATGCGGCGGGCCGCGAGCTGATGACCAATGCCGATCCGGCATACTGGACCGGGCATGCGCCGATCCTGTTCCCGATCATCGGCGCGGTGCAGGACGATCGCTATCGAGCGGATGGCGAGACCTTCCACCTCGCCAAGCACGGCTTTGCGCGGCGGCGGAAGTTTACGAAGGTTGCACAGAGCGACACGTCCGTCCGGTTCGAACTGGTCGACGATGCGGAAACGCGGAAGGTGTATCCGTTCGCGTTCATGCTCCACGTGGAACATTCGTTGGACGGCGCGACGCTGCATAGCGTTGTAACGGTGACGAATACTGGCGACCGCGACCTGCCGGCGAGCATCGGCTTCCATCCGGCCTTCGCATGGCCGCTGCCCTATGGCCGTGACCGCGCGGCGCATCGGATGGTGTTTTCGGACGCGGAAGTTGGCACGGTCGCCGCGATTGCCGCCAACGGGACGATTGCGCCCGAGCGTCGCCCCGATCCGGTGGTCGACCGGGTGCTGACGCTGACCGACGACCTGTTCGCGGACGATGCGCTGGTTTTCGATCCGGTCGCAAGCACCTGGGTGCGGTACGGGGCGGAGGATGGGCCGCAGTTGCGGGTCGATTTCCCGGGGATGCCGAAGCTGGGCATCTGGACCAAGCCGGGTGCAAGCTTCGTCTGTATCGAACCGTGGGACGGGATCGCCGATCCCGAGGGGTTTGCCGGCGATATCTTCGACAAGCCGGGTATCCACCGCGTCGCGCCGGGGCAGTCGCATCGGGCGGCGATGTCGGTGACGTTGGAGGGTTGATTCTCACGCGAAGGCGCGAAGTTCGCGAAGAAGGTAGATTTCGCGCAAAGGCGCAAAGGACGCAGAGGGGTTGCGGTCCTGGCAACCGGGTGCCTTCGGCAGACCGCTACTAAGGTTGCAGCGAAGATAAGGCCGCTGACGCGGCGGAGCTTCCACACAGACGCAACCTCTTTGCGGCCTTTGCGCCTTTGCGCGAAACCAAACTCCGCGCCTTCGCGCCTTCGCGTGAACCCGCCTTCTTCCCCCGCGACACGAAGCCAATCTTGCCGCCCTCCCCGCCCGGCCCTAAAGGCCGGCGATGGACCATATTTCCGATCGCCGCACCTTTGCGATCATTTCCCACCCCGACGCCGGCAAGACCACGCTGACCGAAAAGCTGCTGCTGTTCGGCGGTGCGATCCATCTGGCGGGCGAGGTCAAGGCGCGTGGCGCCGCCCGGCGGGCGCGGTCGGACTGGATGAAGATCGAGCAGCAGCGCGGGATTTCGGTCACGTCGTCGGTGATGACGTTCGAACGGAACGGCCTGACCTTCAACCTGCTCGACACGCCGGGCCACGAAGACTTTTCCGAAGACACCTATCGCACGCTGACCGCGGTCGATTCGGCGGTGATGGTGATCGACGCGGCGAAGGGCATCGAGCCGCAGACCCGCAAGCTGTTCGAAGTGTGCCGATTGCGCAGCGTGCCGATCATCACCTTCGTCAACAAGGTCGACCGCGAGGGGCGCGATCCGTTCGCGCTGCTCGATGAAGTCGCCGACATGCTGCAACTCGACGTCTGCCCTATGACATGGCCGGCGGGCATGGGCGGGCAGTTCGAGGGGATTTACGACCTGGTCGACAACCGGCTGTTGCAGCCCGAGGCCGGGACCAAGGATTTTCAGGGCAAGGTGGAGCAGTTTACCGGCCTCGACGACGAACGGATCGATGCCGTGTTGTCGGCGGAGGGCGCCGAGCGGCTGCGCGAGGAGGCCGAGCTGGCGACCGGTGGCTATGCGAGCTTCGACGGCGCAGCGTACCGGGCGGGCGATCTGACCCCGGTCTATTTCGGGTCGGCATTGAAGGAGTTCGGCGTCGATTCGCTGATCGACGCGATCGCGCGCCATGCCCCCCCGCCCCGCCCGCAGCCGGCCGAACCCGCCCCGGTCGATCCGACCGACGACCGGGTGACCGGGTTCGTGTTCAAGGTGCAGGCGAACATGGACCCCAATCACCGCGACCGGATCGCGTTCATGCGGCTGTGTTCGGGGACGTTCAAGCGCGGCATGAAGCTGACCCCGACCGGGCACGGCAAGCCGATCGCGATCCATTCGCCGATCCTGTTCTTCGCGCGCGAACGCGAACTGGCCGACGAAGCCTATCCGGGCGATATCATCGGCATTCCCAACCATGGCACGCTGCGCGTCGGCGATACGCTGTCGGAGCGGGCCGATGTGCGCTTCACCGGGCTGCCGAACTTCGCGCCGGAAATATTGCGGCGCGTGGTGCTGAAGGACCCGACCAAGACCAAGCAGTTGCGGAAAGCACTGGACGACATGGCCGAGGAAGGGGTCACGCAGGTCTTCTATCCCGATATCGGGTCGAACTGGGTGATCGGCGTGGTCGGGCAGTTGCAGTTGGAAGTGCTGCTGAGTCGGCTGGACGTCGAATACAAGGTCGCGGCGGGGCTGGAAATGGCGCCGTTCGAAACGGCGCGGTGGATTTCGGCAAGCGACCCGGCGGATCTGAAGGCGTTCACCGACCTGCATCGCAGCGCGATGGCGAAGGATCGGGATGGGAATCCGGTGTTCCTGGCGAAGAGCGCGTGGGAGGTCGGGTATATCGCCGATCGCTATTCGAAGGTGACGTTCGCGGCTACGCGGGAGCGGTAGGGTTCACGCGAAGGCGCGAAGAAGAAGGAATTGGTTCGCGCGGAGGCGCGGAGGCGCAGAGGGGTTGCGCGCGCGGCGGATGATATCGATCCGGCGAAGCCGCGTGTCCGCTGCGCCGTTGGTTTGAGAGCCGCTGTCGCGGTGAGTGACCTCCTCTGCGCCTCTGCGCCTCTGCGCGAAATCTACCTTCTTCCTCTTCGCGCCTTCGCGTGAATCAAATCATGCCACCCAGTCGCGCCCGAGCCGGCGGCTGGCGAGCGCCATCAGTGCGCCGGCGACCAGATACAGGCACAGGGCGGCGGCGATCGCATAGCGGAGTGATTCGCTGCCATAGGTCGGCGCCAAGCCCTTCGACAGCTGTCCCACGACCCAGCTGCCCAGCCCCAAGCCGATCAGGTTGTTGATGAGCAGAAAACAGGCCGAGGCGGTGGCGCGCATATGGGCAGGGACAAGGTGCTGGACGGCGGTCAGCACCGGGCCGAGCCAGACATAAACCAGCGCCTGCGGGAGCAGGAACAAGGCGAAGGCGGCGGCCCAGCCGCTCGACAGGACGCCGGCGATGAACAGCGGCGTGCCGAGAACGTAGCAGAGCGCCGGCAGCAATGCGTACCAGCGCTTGTCGCGCGCGCCCAGCCGGTCGCCGAGCGCGCCGCCGAGCAAGATGCCGGCCACCCCGCCGGTCAGCAGCAGCGCGCCAAAGAACTGGCCGGTCTGGACCAGATCGAGGCCGAAGCTGCGCATCATCAGGCTGGGCAGCCAGAAGGCCACGCCATAGCCGCACATCGACCCCGCCGCCGCGCCGAACGCGAGCAGCCAGAAGCTGGGCTTGCGCGCGAGGATGCCGAAGACGCGGCCAACGGGAATGCGATCGGCGCTGGCGGCGGCGCGGGGCGGATCCTTGACGATCAGGCGGAAGAAGGGCGCGATGACCAGTCCGGCCAACCCCACGGTGTAGAAGGCGGTGCGCCATTCGACCGCCTGCGCGATATAGCCGCCGAGCAGGACGCCGCCCGCCGCGCCCAGCGGGATGCCGAGCGAATAGATGGCGAGCGCGCGGGCGCGGCGTTCGGGGGGAAAGGTGTCGGCGATCAGCGCATAGGACGGGGCAACGCCGCCCGCCTCCCCTACCCCGACGCCGAGGCGGAACAGGAACATCTGGGTAAAATTCTGCGCGGTGCCGCACAGCGCGGTGAAGGCGCTCCACACGGCGAGACTCAGCGTGATGACCCAGGTGCGGCTGGTGCGGTCGGCGATCAGCGCCAGCGGGATCGCCAGCGTCGAATAGAGCGCGGCGAAGGCGAGGCCGCCGAGCATCCCCATCTGTCCGTCGTCGAGGCCGAGGTCGCGCTGCACCGGCTGGGCGAGGATCGAGAGGATCTGCCGGTCGAGGAAGTTGAAGCTGTACACCAGCAGCAACATGGCGAGGGTGATGCGGGGGTTTTTCATGCACTTCCTCGAAAATCCTCCCCGTTCACGGGGAGGGGGACCAGCGAAGCTGGTGGAGGGGGATCGCCCCGGACGCAACCATGGTGAAAGCGGCCACCCCCCTCCACCACCGCGTTGCGGCGGTCCCCCTCCCCGTGCCGGGGAGGATTTAGAACTTCACCTCGAACGTTGCGGTCGCGGTGCGCGGCGGGCCGTAATAGCCGATGATCGAATTGCCGAAGAGCGCACCGGGGAAGTTGTAGCCCCCTACCCGGTAGCGCTGATCGGTCAGGTTGCGCAGCGCCATGCCGATCCGGTAGCGGCCATCGCCCGAAATCCAGTTGGCCGAAGCGTTGACCAGCGCATAGCCGTCCTGATCGAGTGCCGGCGTCGGGATTTCGAACAGCGAATAATCGCTGCGCAGCGTCACTTCGGGCGTCACCGACAGCGCGCCGCCGGCGAAATCGGTCGAGGCGGTGAAGGAGGCGGCAGCGGTGAATTCGGGCGTATTCTGGAACACGCGCTGGTTGGCGACATCGACGGGCGTGGTGCCGCCGTTGATGAAGGTCAGGAATTCCTTGTAGTCGGCATTGGTGTAGCCGAACGAGACCTGTGCCGAGAAATTGCGCGACGGGACCATCCGCCCCTCGATCTCCAGCCCGTAGATATCGGCCTTGCCGGCATTGTCGACGAAGCTGGCGATGCCGCCGGCGACGTTGGGCACCTGGATCGTGACCTGCTGGTCGGTGTAGCGCGAATAATAGCCGGCCATGTTGAGGAACAGCGTGCGGTCGAGGAACGCGCCCTTCATGCCGACTTCGTAGCTGGTGATCTTTTCGGGGTCATAGCCATTGACCGTCGTCGGCGTGAACACCGCGTCGCCGCGCATGTCGAACCCGCCCGATTTGAACCCCCTGCCCCATGACGCATAAAGGTTCAGGTCCCGGCGCGGCTCGTAGCTGATCGAGACGCGCGGGGTGAACTGGTCGAAGCTGCGGTCGTTAGTGTAGTCGGTGCGGATCAGCCCCGGCACGGCGGCGGCGTTGCCGAAGCGTGGGCTACGAATGCCGGTATAGTTGCGACGGAAGACCGTGCCGGTCTTGTCATCCTTGGTATAGCGCAGGCCCGCCGAGACCTTGAGCCGGTCGGTCAGGTCGTAGCTGACGTCGCCGAACGCGGCATAGCTTTTGGTCCGTACCTGTCCCGAGGTCAGCGTGGTCAGGTTGAGGCCACCGAGCACCGTGTCGAACGCGCCCGAGGCGTCGGCGTTGAGGTAATAGAGGCCGACGACGCCCTGCACCCGATCGCCCTGGATCAGCAGTTGCAGTTCCTGGGTGAATTGCCAGTCGTCATATTCCGCCGGCACGTCGAGCGTGGGGAGTGCGGTGTTGTCGAAATCGATGACGGTGTTGGTGGCGCCTTCGCGATACGCGCTGATCGATTTGAAGGTCAGCAGGTCGCTCAGCTGAAACTCGCCGGTCAACGACACGCCCTGCGCCACCACCCGGTTGCGGTCGCCGATGCCGGCACGGGTGTCGTAGACATTGCCGGTCGGGGCATAGCGCGGGTCGTTGCCGTTCCCGAGCAGCCGGGTTCCGTGGCGCGGGTTCGACCGGTCGAGCGTACGGTCGCCGGCAAGGCGGACGAAGATGCTGTCGGTCGGGGTCCATTCGGCCGAGACGCGCGCGGCGAGCACGTCCTTGTCATATTGATCGGCGCCGGTGGTCAGGTTGGTGCCGTAACCGTCGCGCTTGTAGCGGGCGATCGCGCCGCCGATCGCGAAGCTGTCACCGATCGGCACCGTCACCTGCCCCACCAGATCGAACTGGTTGTACGACCCGTAGGACGCACGCGCCGTCGCGGCATAATCGTTGCCCAGCCGCTTCGTGACGTATTTGATCGCGCCGCCGATGGTGTTGCGGCCATAGAGCGTGCCCTGCGGCCCGCGCAGCACCTCGACCCGTTCGACATCGAAGATATCGAGCACCGCGCCCTGCGGCCGGGCGACATAGACATCGTCGAGATAGAGGCCGACGCCGGGTTCGAAGCCCCAGAGCGGGTCCTGCTGCCCGACGCCGCGGCTGAAGGCGATCAGGGTGGAGTTGGAGCCGCGCGCGATCTGCAGCGTCAGGTTGGGCGTCTTGTCCTGCAGCGCCGTGATGTCGACCGCGCCGGTGCGGGTCAGCTGGTCGCCGGTGACCACCGACATGGCGATCGGCACGTCGATGACGCTCTCGGCACGTCGCCGCGCGGTGACGACGATGTCGCCATCGCCCTGATCGGCGACCACCGACGCCGAGCCGGCGGGGGCTTCGGGGGGCGTTTCGGTGGTTTGGGCATAAGCCGGTGCGGTGGCGAGTGCCGCCCCCAGCAACAAACCGGCGCGGATTTCGAACGTGCGACGCATCGACCTCTCCCTGCTATGAACGCCACCCGTTTGGCCGGGTTGTACGTCGTTGCGCTTGGCTATACTGAAAGATGAACCGGGTTTCAACTTATGCCCGGACCGGGAGAGCGATTATGGTCGAGACGGGAGCGGGCAGCGCCGGCGACGACAAGATGCCGCGTACCGAACGCGGTCGCCGTACCCGCCGCACGATCCTCGACGCCGCTGCCGCCGAATTCGGGGAAAAGGGATTTCACGAAGGATCGATCAGCGGGATCACGCGGCGGGCCGGCGTGGCGCTGGGCAGTTTCTACACCTATTTCGATTCGAAGGACGCCGTGTTCCGGGCGCTGGTCGCCGATATGTCGGCACAGGTGCGCGATCATGTCGCGCCGGCGATTCGCGGGGCCGAAGGGCAGATCGCGGCGGAGCGTGCCGGGTTGCTCGAATTCATCCGCTTCGTGCGGGCGCACAAGGAAATCTACCGGATCATCGACGAGGCCGAGTTCGTCGATCCGGCGAGCTTCCGGCTGCATTATTCGACGACGGCGGAGCGGATCGCGGCGCGGCTGCGCGCGGCGGCGGACCGGGGCGAGGTGTCGGGCGAGGTGTCCGAAGTCCATGCCTGGGCGATCATGGGGATGAACGTGTTCTTGGGGCTCCGCTACGGGGTTTGGGCGGAAGACCGGGCGCCGGAGGATGTGGCGGACGCGGTCGCTACCTTGCTGGCAAGGGGGATGGTTGGTTCGCGCTAAGACACCCAAGAAGAGAGAATGATTCGCGCAAAGGCGCAAAGGACGCAGAGGCGTTGGACGCCAGGCAGAGATATGGCGATCCGGTGATGAAGCGCCTGGATGGTCGGGAGGTAATTGCTGCTGGCGCAGCGAGCGGACCATCTTTGCGTCCTTTGCGCCTTTGCGCGCCCCCCCCTTCGCGCCTTCGCGTGAACCCTTATTTCTTCAGCAGGTCCTTCAACCCGCCCAACGCCGACAGCGGCCCCGCCTCTTCCTCCTTCAGCACGCCGGCTGCGCGCAATGCTTCCTCGGCATGCGGGCTGCGGGGATAGGGATCGAGCGCCAACGCCAGCGTTTCGGCGGCGGCTTCGCCGAGGTCGATCGATGCGCCCGCGTAGAACATCGTGTCCATCGCTTCGTCGTCCAGCTCGAATTCGCCGCCTTCCACGCTGCCTTCGGGCAGGAAACGCAGGGTGAAGGGTTCGTCGACCGATTCGGGCACCGGCTCACCGCTGGCGACACAGGGTTGCGCGACCTGTGCCGTCAACCGGCCGGTGGCGACGATGCCGGCGGCGTCGCGGCGCAGGCTATAGTCCGCCGCGAGCGAATCGAGCGCGAGCAGGCCGAATCGGCCCATCAGCCGGCGACGTTCGTCGGCATCCGCCGTGATATGCTGGCGGGTTTCCCCCTCGCCGATCTGGTCGATGCGGATGGGGCGGTGGAATTCGGGGATCATTCGGGCAGCTTTCCGACAAGAAGATCGTCGACGGACACGGTATCGAGCGCGGCGCGCAGCCGCCGCAGATGGGCAGCCACGTAAACGAGCGCATGGGCATCGGGTTCGACACCGCGATAGAGGTTGCGGACCAATGCCGCCTCCAGCGATCCATCGGCCAGCCCGTCGCGATACGCGCCCAACCGCCCGCCGAGCATCGCCATCATCCGCCCGATATGCTTGCCGACGACCATGTCGCCAAAGCCGATCTGGCGAAGCTGCCCGTCCATGTCGTCGACGAAACATTCGGCGAGCGACGCTGCGGGCGCCGCCCCTGCCCCCTCTCCCTCCAGTCGCAGCATCACCATCGCGAGGATGGCGGCGATCATGTCGAACCGACCGTCGAGCGTATCGGGCACCTGTCCGTCCAGATACCAATGCGGTTGCCGCCCGCGCGCGACGACCGCGTCGTACAGGGTGGCGGCAACCCGTGGGGGCGGCGCGCGGCGGAACAGGCGTGGCAGGCGCATGACTCTCCGGCAGACAAGGGCGCGCTTGTGGATAACGCGGGTCCGTCATATTGAACGCGTGGCCGCGCGATGCAATCGGGCGTGGCCCGGTCGCGCGTTCGCTGGACGGAGATTTTATGGTTCGCTTCCCCACCCGTGGCGCAGTGGCGCTGATGATCGCCTGTGCCGCGGCGGGCCTGGGAGGCTGCACGAAGCTGCGCAGCCATCAGGGCTATGTCATCGATCCCGATCTGGTCAATGCGGTGCAGCCGGGGGTCGATACCCGCCAGTCGGTGTTGCAGACGCTGGGCACGCCCACCTTTGTCGGCCAGTTTTCCGATCGCGAATGGTTCTATCTGTCGCGCGACAGCCGCAACCTCGCGTTCAACCGTCCGCGCGCCGTCGATCAGACGACGCTGAAGATCACCTTCGACCAGGCCGGCAACGTGACCAAGATCGACCGGACCGGCATCGATCAGGTCGTCGGCATCAGCCCGTCGGACAAGAAGACGCCGACGCTGGGCCGCGAATCGAACTTCTTCAGCGATCTGTTCGGCAATATCGGCACGGTCGGCGCGCCGGGTACGGGTGGACCGGGGCCGGGCCAGCAATAAGGGTTGTCTGATCGCAAGGTCGCGATCCTGCCGCTGATACGTCGCCCCAGCGAAGGCTGGGGCTTCTCGCGGCCCTTGTCCCGTACCATCAAGGGGAGATCCAGCTTACGCTGGAATGACGGCTTTGCGGCGGGGTGAAGGCAATCTGGCTTCAACCCTTTCAAAAAGCTGACAACCGCATTCGCCGATCGTTCAGCGCGACTCGGGCATCCCGTCGTCATCCACCGAGGACGGGAGAGAGTATATGCGTAAGATCATCCTCGCCGTGCTGGCCGCGACGGTCGCCGTGCCGACCATGGCCGCACCCGCCGCCGCACAATCGGCACGCGAACTGCGCCGCGACCGGGCCGATTATCGTGACGCCCAGCGCGAATATCGACAGGCCCTGCGCCATGGCAGCCGGCGCGACATTCGCGACGAGCGCCGCGACCTGAACCGGGCGCGTGCGGACTATCGGCAAACGTTGCGCGAACGCCAATGGCGGCGCGACGAGTGGCGCGGTTATCGCAACGGGCATCGCAACCTGTATGCGCGGGGCAACTGGAACGCGCCGTTCCGCTATCAGGCATTTCGCCCCGGCGCTGCGGTCGGTCGTCCCTTTTACGGACAGCGTTACTGGGTAAGCGATCCCGGCCGCTATCGCCTGCCGCCGGCCCGTGGGGCGCAGCGCTGGGTCCGCCATTATGACGATGTAGTGCTGGTCGATACCCGGCGTGGACGGGTGATAGACGTGGTCCGCAACTTCTATTGGTAAAGCAACGGGCTGGGTCCAGACCCAGCCCGCGGTTCGGCCGCGCCGTCGGTACGCTCGGCGCGGCCGGTGCGCGGGGGCACCAGTCCCGAAAGGGGATTTAGGACCGGTTTTGCGAACGTCCGGGACTCGCAACGGTTCAACTGCAACGCACAAAAATCTTAACCAGACCTTTCGTGCTTTAGGGTGAGGCTGCTTGTCGGGTCGTTCGCCGTCTGCCTAGCGTCGCCACCGGGGCATCATCGGGGGCTGAAATGGACGCGGCGGTCGCGTGGATCGACGGCATTGCGCGCGAAACCATGTTGTTCGCCGCGATCGGATTCCTGATCGGCGGCATCGACGACCTGGCGGTCGATCTTGCCTATGTCGTGCGCGCGATCCGCCGGCGGTGGCGTGGGTCCACAGTCCCGGTGATGGCCGACTTTCCGACGGCGACCTGTACCGGGCGGATCGCGGTGCTGGTGCCGGCATGGGACGAGGCCGCGGTGATCGGCGCGATGCTGCGCGCGACGCTCGGCCGGTTCGATCATCCCGACTGGCGGCTCTATGCCGGTGCCTATCCCAATGACGCGGCGACGATCGCCGCGATCGCGGCAGTGGCGGCGGAAGACGACCGGGTCAGGCTGGTGCTGACCCCGCGCCCCGGTCCCACCACCAAGGCCGACTGCCTCAACGCGCTGTGGCGCGCGGTCCTGGCCGACGGCGCGGTGGAGGGCAGGGCGTTCAGTGCGATCGTGCTCCACGATGCCGAGGATGTCGTGCATCCCGGCGAATTGCGGCTGTACGACCATATGCTGCGCCATGCCGATGCGGTGCAGATCCCGGTATTGCCGCTGCCCGACCCGGCGTCGCGATGGGTATCGGGCCATTATATCGACGAGTTCGCCGAGGCCCATGGCCGGCAATTGCCGGTGCGCCACGCGCTGGGCGCGGGACTGCCGTTCGCGGGCGTCGGCTGCGCCATCTCGATCGCGATGCTGGCGCGGATTGCCGAGGCGCGCGGCGGTCTGCCGTTCGACGATGCCAGCCTGACCGAGGATTATGAGCTGGGCCTGACCGTCCGGGCGCTGGGCGGGCGGGGGGTGTTCGTCCGGGCGCTCGAAACGCCGGACGGACCGCCGGTGGCGGTGCGCGCCTATTTCCCGGCGACGCTGGCCACCGCGATCCGGCAGAAGGCGCGCTGGATGACCGGCATCGCCCTTGCCGGATGGGATCGTACCGGCTGGCATCGTGGCTGGCGCGACCATTGGATGCGGATGCGCGACCGGCGGACGATCCTCGCGATCCCGATATTGGCGACCGCCTATGTCGCACTGGTGGCGTGGGGGCTGGACGAAGCGGTGCATAAGTGGCGCGGCAGCGCGCCGGCGGCGATCGATCGCGACATGCTGTGGGTGCTGTACGCCAATGTCGCGCTGTTCGCGTGGCGGATGGCGGTCCGGTTCGCCATGGTGCGGCGCGCTTATGGCCGGCGCGAGGCGTTGCGATCGATCCCGCGCGTGTTCGTCGGCAACTTCGTCGCGCTGTTTGCGGCGCGGCGGGCGGTGCTGCGCTATGCGGCGCTGCTGCGCGGGCAGCCGGTGCGCTGGGACAAGACCGCGCATCATTTTCCGACCGACCTGCCGGCATGATGGCGCCGGGACGGGGACGACCGGTCCGGTTTCTCGCCATCGTCCTGTTCGGCTGGGTCGGTATGCGCGTCGTGCTGCTGTTGCCCGATGCGGTCGAAATCGTGACGCGGGAAGCGGCCGGGTTGGCGATGCCGAACGTCGTGGCGGCGCCCGTACCCGCCCACGAGAAACTTCGCACTGCTTTTCCACCGGTTTTTCGACAGGTTTATCCACAACGGCCAATTACCCGGCCCGCCGCGGCGCCGATGGACCGGGTGGAATTCGCGTTGGTCGCACCGGTCGGGCCGGCGGTATCGAAGCCGGGCGGGGCGGCTGCAGGCGATCCCGTTTTGCCGCGACCCGATCTGCCGCCGGGGGCGGCGCGCCCGGGGCTGCGGGGCAGCGCGTGGATCGCGGTTCGCGGCGGATCGGCGACCGGCGGACCGGTGCAACTGGGCGGCGGGCAGGCGGGGGTGCGGCTGCGGCTGCCGGTCAATGCACGCGATCGGGTCGCGCTGGTCGGACGGATCGCCGCGCCCTTGGCGGGGCAGGGGAGCGAGGCGGCGTTCGGCGTCGAATGGCGACCGGGCGGAGGCGCGCTGGCGATTGTGGCGGAGCGGCGGATCGCACTCGACCGGGGCGGCGACGGGACTGGGCTGGGGATGATTGCCGGGATGGACCGGGCGATCGGCGAGCGGATCGTCGTCGAGGGCTATGGCCAGGCGGGGGTCGTACTGCGGTCGGGGACGCAGCCTTATGCCGATGGCGCAGCGCGGGTGCTCTACCGCATCGGACCGGGGCGATTGCGGCTGGGGGTCGGCAGCTGGGGCGTCGCACAGCGCGAAGGGGCGCGGGTCGATATCGGGCCGTCGGCGGTCGCGGTCCTGCCGCTCGGCAAACAGGCGGTGCGGCTGTCGCTCGACTGGCGGCAGCGGGTGGTGGGAAAGGCAATGCCGGGGTCGGGACTGGCGCTGACGCTCGGCAGCGACTTTTGAGGGCAGCGACTGGCCGTCAGCCCGCGAACGCGGTAACCGGGACCGCCATGGATCTGTACCTTCCCATCGCCAACCTGTCGGTCAATGCGCTGGTCATCGTCCTGCTGGGCGGCGGGGTCGGGTTTCTGTCGGGGATGTTCGGCGTCGGTGGCGGGTTCCTGACCACGCCGCTGCTGATCTTCTACGGCATTCCGCCGACCGTCGCCGCCGCATCGGCCGCCAGCCAGGTGACCGGGGCAAGCGTGTCGGGGGTGTTCGCGCATCTGCGGCGCGACGGGGTCGATTTCCGCATGGGATGGGTGCTGGTCGCGGGCGGCGTGCTGGGCTCGATCGCCGGGGCGGGCATTTTCCGCCTGCTGCAATCGAGTGGCCAAATCGATACCGTCATCGCCATCCTGTATGTCGTGATGCTCGGGTCGATCGGCGGGTTGATGCTGAAGGAGGCAATCGGCGCGGTGCGGGTGCTGCGTGGCGCGATCCCGCCGCGCGCCGCCCGGCGGCGGCACCATCCACTGGTCGCAGCGCTGCCGCTGCGCTGGCGCTTCTATGCGTCGGGGCTGTATATCTCGCCTTTCGCGCCGTTGCTGCTGGGGTTTGCGACGGGCATCCTGACCGTGCTGCTGGGGGTGGGCGGCGGCTTCATCCTCGTGCCAGCGATGCTGTATCTGCTCGGCATGGGGACGCGGGTGGTGGTCGGTACCTCGCTGTTCCAGATCCTGTTCGTCACCGCAGCGGCGACGATGGTCCATGCGCTGACGACCAAGGCGGTCGATATCGTGCTGGCGGTGCTCTTGCTGATCGGATCGGTGACCGGCGCGCAGATCGGCGCCCGCTTCGCGCAACGGGCCAAGCCCGAATATCTGCGGCTGGCGCTGGCGATCATCGTGCTGGCGGTGGCGTTCCGCATGGCGCTGGGACTCGGATGGCGGCCCGACGAAATCTACACGGTACAGCCGGCATGAAGCGGGCGCTGACCCTCGCGCTGGTCGCGCCGCTGACGATGGCGGCGGCGGCGCCGGTGCTGGTCCCCGACGTGTCGACCCGCGACGTGCGGATCGCGTACAGCTTCACCGGCGCCGAGCTGCTGCTGTTCGGGGCGATCCTCTATCCGGGCGGACGGGTCCCGCAGGGCGATACCCCGGCAGAGGTCGTGGTGGTGGTGAAGGGTCCGCCGGAATCGATCGTCGTTCGCGAGAAGGAAAAGGTTGCCGGAATCTGGGTCAATGCCGACCGGATGCGCTACCGCTCCGCGCCGTCCTTCTACGCGATCGCATCAGCCCGGCCGATCGAGCGGATCGTCGACGACCGCACCCGGGCGATCTACGAACTGGGGCTCGACAGCCTGCAATTGTCGCCATCGGCGGGCACATCGGCGGAGGATCAGGCGCGCTTCGCCAAGGGTTTCGTCGCCCTCAGGGAACGCGCCGGCCTGTATGTCGAGGCGCCGAGCGCGGTCGAGATCACCGACGACGTGCTGTACCGCGCGACCATCACCATTCCGGCGCGCGTACCGGTCGGCAAATTTACGGCGGAGACGTTCCTGATCCGCGACGGACGGGTACTGGCCGCTGCGGTGCGCGACATCGATATCCGCAAATCGGGGTTCGAACGGTTCGTGGCGATCGCGGCGGAACAGGCGTCGGTGCTGTACGGGCTGGCGGCGGTGTTGTTGTCGGTCGGGTTCGGCTGGGCGGCGGGGGCGCTGTGGCGGCGCTTCTGAGCGGTTCTCGACGGGGATGCGCGGATCGTTAGCCGGTTCTCAGAAGCCCTGGATCGCCTCGGGATCGATCGCACCGATCAGGCGGCGGGCGGCGCGGCGGGCGAAGGCGAGGGTGCAGCGTTTGCGGACATGGGCGGGCAGGGGGGTGGTCGACGCCTCGCGCAAGATGGTCGCTTCGTAGCGATCGGCGACGATGATGCCGGTGCGGTCGGGCAGAAACGCTTCCCCGCCGAGCGGCGCCACGTCGAACCCGGCCGGGACCGCCCAGAAATAGCGGTCGCAATGCCCGAGATAATCGGTCCATTTGCCGTCGCCGAGCAGGTCGGCGCGCGAAACCTTGATCTCGACGATGACGATCTGTCCGCGCGAGTCGATCGCCATCAAGTCGGCACGGCGTCCACCGTCGAGCGGGACTTCGGCCATCGCGGTCAGATCATGCGCCAGCAGCATGCGGGTGACGCCGCGGGCAACCTCGGCAGCGATCAGTGGATGGGAGTCGGGCGCGGGCGGCAGGGCGCCGAGGGCTAGGCTGGCCATGCCCGCATCATAGGAACATTATGCGAACGATGGAAGCGCCTTCCGCCGTACCGATCACCCGTCAGCGATAAAAAACGTGATTGCCGAGCGATGCGACGCGGGTGTGGTTCCATTTCGGGCTGACGCGGCGTGCATGGAAGAACAACGCGCCTTCGGCAGGGCTGTCCCACAGGTCCTGCGCGGCGATACGGGCGATGGCGACCGCGGTCTTCCACGCCGGGCGCCTCGTGTCGACGTCGGGCAGGCGACCGCCCTTCACGAAGGAAAATTGACCGCGCTGGGTCAGCACGCCGCATACCGAGGTGGGAAAGCGGCCCGAGGTCGTGCGGTTGAGGATGACGTCGGCGACGGCGAGTTGGCCGGCAAGTGGTTCACCCTTGGACTCGTAATAGACGCCGATGGCGAGGCAGTTGAGTTCTTCGTCGTCGATCGTGGCGGTCTGGGCAGCGACAGCAGCGTCGAGCGTCGAGAAATCCGCATCGATATCGGTAGCGACGGCGGGCTTGGCAATTTCCTGAACGATTTCAGCGGGAGCGGCGAACTGCACCGGAACCTTTGCCGGGGTCGACAGGTTGGTGACACGTCCGGGCGAGGCGGTTTCCTCGGCCGATAGTGGTGCGCCCAAGCCGGCGAAAAGGGACATGCCGGCGAGAACCGCCATGGGGAAGCGCAGCTTCATCCGTCGTCACTGTCGTGCGGTGAACCGGCACGCCAAACCCGTTCCACGTGGAACCCGTGCGCCTGCCCCCCGACTGCGCCACCGATCGAAACCCTGACCGGTCCAGCGCTGATCTTCGTTGCAGCGCGGGTACGGCTCCAAAGGTTAACAGGTCAATTCGCCCACAGCGTTTCAGCGGCCAACGGTTCGACTGCTGCGACGATCGCCTCTACCACCCATAAATCCGGGTCGCGGGCGCGGCGCCCCTGCCAATAGTCGGTCAGCGCCGCTTCACCCACCATATCCGGTTTGCGCCGGACGATGCGCGACCGTCCGTCGAGGTCGCGTTCGCGTTCGAACAGGCGGGCGATGCCGTCGCGGTCGATTGCCAGCAACAGGATGATGCCGGAGTCGCGGTCGCCCTTCGCCAATATCATCGCGCTCCCGCCGGCCTGCTCCACAGCCCGCGCGAAGGCGTTGACGCGCAGCGCCGTCGGCCAATCGTTCATGGCTGGGCGTAGCCGGGCAGGGTGGCGAGCGGAATGCGGCTCTTCATGAAGGTGCCGGTACCGCGTGCCGCTTCCTCGCCGTCACCATCGATCAGATGGGCGTCGGCGATGAACACCCGCCGCTTGCCGCTGACCCAGCGCCCCTCGGCAATCACCCGCCCGGGACCGAGCGGCCGTTGCAGCAACAGGTTGAAGGCGGTCGTCAGCAGAAAGCGATCGGTGACCAGACTGTTGGCGGCGTAGAAGGCGGCGTCGTCGAGCATCTTGAAATAGGTCGTACCATGGGCGGCACCGGCGGCATGGAAATGGCGTTCGTCGATGGTGAAATGAATGCGCGCCAGCCCGGCCTCGACGATTTCCAGCCGGGAATCGAACAGGCGGTTGATCGGGGCGGCGGCGTAAAGCGCCTCCAACGCCCGGAAATGCGCCGCCTCGCCGGCGGGCGTCTCAGGCGGCGTCACGTGCCTCGACACCCGACAGCAGCGCATAGAGTGCGTCGGCCGATCCCGCCCCGCGCAATTTGGCGCGGAACGCCGTATCGCGCAGCGCGCGCGAGATGCGCGCCAGCGCCTTCAGATGATCGCCACCGGCATCGGCGGGCGAGAACAGCGCGAAGATCAGGTCGACCGGCAGTTCGTCGACCGCGCCGAAATCGATCGGGCGGGCGAGCCGGACGAACACGCCACGCACCGCACCCGGCCGATCGAGCCGGGCATGGGGAATGGCGATGCCGCCACCAAAGGCGGTGGTACCCAGCTTCTCGCGATCGGCCATGCGATCGGCGAGCGACTTCGCATCGACCCCCGTCACCGTTTCGGCGACGGAAGCGATGTGGGTGAACAATGCCTTGCGGGTGCCGGCGGCGTAGTCCGCCAGCACCGTTTCGGGAGTCACAAGATCATGAAAATCGTACAAGTCAGGCTGCGCGATTGGGCTCGACCCAACCGATCGTGCCGTCATGGCGGCGATAGACCATGTTGAACGACCCGGTGCCGCTATTCTTGAACAGCAGCGCGTTGGTGTTGCGCAGATCGAGCATCATCACCGCGTCGGAGACGCTGGCATCGGGCACGTCGACCCGCGTCTCGGCGATGATGAGGGGGGCGTCGGCGACCTCCTCTTCCTCCTGCTCGCTGCCGCCGAACACGGTGTAGCCGGCATTGTCGAAGCCATTGTCGTAACCGCCGGCCTCGTTCATCGCCACGACCTGTGCGGCGTTGCGATCCTTCAAACGACGGGTGTAGCGACGCAGCTGCTTTTCGATCTTGTCGGCGGCACCGACGAACGCGCCCTGCGCCTCCTGTCCGCTATTATGCCCCTTGAGGACCAGCCCCTGCGTCACGTGGCAGACGATGTCGCAGACGAAACCATTGTCGTGCGGCCCCTTGCTGAAGGTCGCGGTCGCCGAGATCGCGCGCTGGAAATATTTGTCGGCGATGCCCTGGAGACGCTCCTGGACCATCTCCTTCAGTGCGTCCCCAGTGTCGACCTGGTGCCCCGAAACCCGGATGTCCATGTAATCCTCCGTCATTGTGAAATCGTGTGAGCCGCTGAAAGCGGGTGGTGTCAACGCCTCACGTCGGCGACTGGCCCCATAACGGGTCCTTCAAAGTCGCGACGAAGGCGGCGTGGACCGCAAGTTCGTCGGCGCTGGGCGCGAAATGGCGCGGCGGCCGGGCGCGCGATGGTGCGATCCGGTCGACCGTTTCGACAAGGATCGTCGGCGACGTGTCGAGACCGAAGCCGATCTGGCGCCCGCCCATCAACTCGACATAGACCTGCGCCAGCAATTGCGCGTCGAGCAGCGCGCCGTGCAGTACGCGGCGACTGCGGTCGATACCGAAGCGGACGCACAGCGCATCGAGCGTATGCTTGGCGCCGGGATGGCGGCTGCGCGCCATCGCCAGCGTATCGACCATCCGCGAGAGGCAGATGGGATCGCGCCCGCACGCACCGAGTTCGCCGTTCAGAAAGCCGAAGTCGAAGGTCGCGTTATGCGCGATCAGCGGACTGTCGCCGATGAACGCCAGCAGATCGTCGATCGCGGTATGAAAGGCGGGCTTGTCGGACAGGAAGGCATCGGACAGGCCATGGACCGCCTCCGCCTCCTTCGGCATCGGCCGGCCGGGGTTGAAATAGGCGTGATAGACATTGCCCGTCTCGACCCGGTTGACCAGTTCGACGCAGCCGATTTCGACCAGCCGGTCCCCTTCCGAAAATTTGAAGCCGGTGGTTTCGGTATCGAACACGATCTCGCGCATGGTGATCTTATCCGCCTTCGCCGCCCCCCATGCAAGCGACGAGCGCGGCGACCTGCGCCCGTGTCGCGTCGAGCGTGGTGTCGGTGTGGATAAGATGCGTGGCGCGCGCGCGTTTTTCGGCGTCCGGCAGTTGCGACGCGAGAATCGCGGCAAAGGCCGCCTCGGTCATGGTCGGGCGGGCGAGGACCCGGGCGCGCTGTACGGCGGGAGCGGCGGTGACGACGGCGACGGAGTCGCAGCGCGACTCGCCACCGGTTTCGAACAACAACGGTACATCGAGCACGACCAACGGGGCGGTGGCATGGGCGTCGAGGAAGCGTTGCCGCTCCGCCGCGACCGCCGGATGGACGATCGATTCAAGACGTTTGCGTGCCGTCGGGTCGATGAAGATCCGGTCGCGAAGTGCCTTGCGATCGACCCCGCTTTGATTGGTGGTTCCGGGAAAGGCCGCCTCGATCGCCGGGAGCAGTGGACCATTCGGCCCCTGCAGCGCGTGGACGGTCGCGTCGGCATCGAACACAGGCACGCCGAGGTCGCGGAACATCTGCGCGACGGTCGACTTGCCCATGCCGATCGATCCGGTGAGGCCGAGGATATGGGTCATTGATCCAGTCCGCTCCACTGCTTCCGTACCCCGGCGCAGGCCGGGATACGGGTCGCGCGGGGCGGGGCGCTCACGCCAGCAACCGTTCGCGCAGTTCCTCGTCTCGGTCGCGGGGCGGGGCGACGCCGAAGAACAGTTCGAATGCCAGCGCCGCCTGTCCGACCAGCATCTCGAGACCATCGACGGTATCGAGCCCGCGATCATGCGCCTGTGCCAGCAGCGGCGTTTCGATCGGGGCATAGACCGCGTCGTAGACAACCGCATCCTGCGGCAGCGGCGTCAGATCGATATCGAGTGGCGGTTGTCCGGTCATGCCGAGCGTGCTGGCATTCACCACCAATTTCGCCGGGGGTAGCGGAGCGGAAAGGGGCAGGGCGTCCCCCTTCAGGCCCAGCGCTGCGAGCAGCGCGGCAGCCTTGAGCGGATTGCGGTTGAGGATCGTCACCCGGCCGACCCCGAGCTTCGACAGCGCGAACAGAATGGCGCGGGCAGCACCGCCGGCGCCGATCACCGCCACCGGTTGCTTCGTCAGGTCGAGGCCGGCGATCGGCGCATGAAACCCGGCGGCGTCGGTGTTGGTGCCGATCCACGCGCCGCCTTCGCCGCGAAACACGGTATTGATCGCGCCGATCGACCCGCGCACGTCGCCTGGATCGGCGACATGGTCGAGTGCCGCGAGCTTGTGCGGAACGGTGACGTTGCACCCGCGCCAGTCGGGGTCGGTGCGGCGGGCGTCGAAATACGCCGCCAGTGCGTCCGGTTTCACGTGGAACGTTCGATACTCGGCGTCCATCCCCAGCTGGTCGAGCCAGAAGCTGTGGATAAGCGGTGACTTGGAATGGGCGATCGGATCGCCGATCACCTCGGCATAGGGTTTCATGCGGGCAATATTCCCCGTTGGCGCAGATAGCGCGCGATTTCGAGCAGCGGCATGCCGAGGATCGTCCAGTGATCGCCGTCGATCCGGTCGAACAACTGCACGCCCGGCCCCTCGATCCGGAAACAACCGACACAGCCGGCGATCGCAGGCCATTCGACGTCGAGATAGCGATCGATGAACGCGTCGGACAGCGGCCGGACGGTCAGCTTCGCATGACCAATGTGGCGCCAGACGGGACGCCCGCCCTCGACGAAGACGGCGGCGCTGAACAGATCGTGGCGTCCGCCGGACAGGGCACGCAGATGCGCCGCGGCATCGGCACGGTCGACCGGCTTGTCGAGGACGGTCCCGTCGGCAAGCGCGACGACCGAATCGCCACCCAGTACCATCGCCCCGCCGACACGGGTGGCGGCGCGCATCGCCTTCATCTCGGCCAGCGCATCGGCAAGGTCGCGGGGTTTCAGCTTCTCGCCGGCCAATGCCGCCTTGGCCGCTTCCTCATCGAGACCGCTCGGGATCGCGTCATGCGCAATGCCGGCGGCGTCGAGCATCGCCCGGCGGGTGGCGCTCATCGATGCGAGGACGAAGCTCATGCGCGCGCCTCCAGCTGGCGTTCGTTGCACAGGGTAATGATCGCCGCGGCGGTTTCCTCGATCGAGCGGCGGGTGACGTCGATCACCGGCCAGCCATTATCGGCGAACATCCGCCGCGCGAACGACAGCTCGCGCACCACCGCATCCTGTTCGACATAATCGGTGTCGGGCATCTGGTTGAGCGACAGCAGCCGGTTGCGCCGGATCGCGATCAACCGGTCGGCACTGGTGGTCAGCCCGACGACCAGCGGACGTTGCAGGCGAAACAGGATCGACGGCGGCGGGCTTTCGACGACGATCGGGATGTTGGCGGTCTTGTACCCGCGATTGGCGAGATAGATCGAGGTCGGCGTCTTGGACGAACGCGACACGCCGGCCAGGACGATATCGGCCTCTTCCCAGTCCTCCGACGCGATGCCGTCGTCATGGGCGATGGTCCATTGGATCGCATCGACCCGGGCGAAATAGGCGGCGTCGAGGCTGTGCTGCCGCCCCGGTCGTGCCTTCGCCTCCTGTCCGAGCAGGCTCGACAACGCGTTGCTGACCGCGTCCATCGGCGCGACGATCGGCAGGCCCAGTGCGGCGCAACGCGCCTCCAGCATGCGGCGGATCGCCGGGTTGACCAGCGTGTAGAGCACCAGCCCGGGATTGACCGCGATCTCGGTCAGGATGCGTTCGAGATGCGCTTCGGAACGGACCATCGGCCAGAAATGGCGCATCGTGTCGACATCGTCGAACTGCGCCAGCGCCGCCTTGGCGATATTCTCCAGCGTCTCGCCGGTGGAGTCGGACAGAAGGTGGAGGTGCAGCCGCATCGGGGGCCTTTCGGCACAAGCCTGTGGATAAGTCGGGGGCAGGGGCTAGCGTAACTCGCCCCCGCCGCCAAGCTGTGGAAAAGCCCCCGATCGATCCCGACTTATCCACAATCCCGACACAGGTGGCGATTCCATGCACAGGCTGTGGATAACGGGGATGTACCGACGTGAATCGGCGGACTCGTGCGGGTTTCGTGCCGTCAATCTGTTGGCATTTCGGGTAATCCACCATAAGCCCCGTTACCCACCGCCCAACCACTTCCAACAACCCTATTAGATTCTACTTATTAGTAGAGGAGCGACGAGGCTGACCGTGTCCCTTCCCGTGAAACCGCTGCTCCGGGTGCTTGCCGGCGAGAAGCTGTCCGTTCCGCCGATGTGGCTCATGCGACAGGCGGGACGCTACCTGCCCGAATATCGCGCGCTGCGGGCGGAGAAGGGGGGCTTTCTCGATCTGGTCAACGACCCCGCCGCAGCGACCGAGGTGACGTTGCAGCCGTTGCGCCGGTTCGCGTTCGACGGGGCGATCCTGTTCAGCGACATATTGATGGTGCCGAACGCGCTGGGACAGAAATTGTGGTTCGAGGTCGGCGAGGGGCCACGCCTTGCGCCCGAGTTGCGGACGCGGGCGGCGATCGATGCGCTGGTACCCGATGCGGCGATCCTCGACCCGGTCTATGCGACGGTGCGCGGCGTCGCGGCGGCATTGCCCGAAGCGACGACGTTCCTTGGCTTCGCCGGATCGCCGTGGACGGTCGCCACCTACATGATCGCGGGCAAGGGCAGCCGCGAGCAGGCGGAGGCGCGGCGTATGGCCTATGGCGATCCGGCGGCGGTGCAGGCGCTGGTCGACCGGATCGTGGCCATGACGATCGACTATCTCGTCGGTCAGGTCGAGGCGGGCGTCGAGGCGGTGCAGTTGTTCGACAGCTGGTCGGGAAGCCTTGCCCCCGCCGAATTCGAACGCTGGGTGATCGCGCCGACGGTGGCGATCGTCGAAGGATTGCGGGCACGGGTCGATGTGCCGATCATCGGCTTTCCCAAGGGGGCGGGGGGCAAGCTCGCCGCCTATGCGCGCGAGACGCGGGTCGATGCGATCGGGCTGGACGAGACGGTCGATCCGGTCTGGGCGAACCGCGAACTGCCGACGGGTCTGCCAGTGCAGGGCAATCTCGACCCGCTGCTGCTGATCGCCGGTGGCGGGGCGCTCGACGCCGGGGTCGACCGGGTGCTGGCGGCATTTGCCGACAGGCCGCATGTCTTCAACCTCGGCCATGGCATCCAGCAGGATACGCCGATCGCGCATGTCGAACGGCTGGTGGCGCGGGTGCGCGGGGCATGAGCGGGTTTCTCGGCGGCGCCTATCTGTGGGTGAAGGCGGCGCATATCGTCTTCGTCATCTTCTGGATGGCGGGGCTGTTCATGCTGCCGCGCTATCTGGTGCATCATCAGGAAGGGTTGGACGATCCCGCCGAGCCGCCGCGCTGGATCCGGCGCGAGGCGTTGCTCAAGCGGATGATCCTGACCCCGGCAATGGTGATCGTATGGGTGCTGGGGCTGCTGCTGGCGGCCAATGTCGGGCTGTTCGATGGCGGGGCCGGGCTGGGCTGGCTGCATGCCAAGCTGTTGGTGGTGGTGCTGCTGAGCGGCTATCATGGCTGGGCGGTCGGCTATGCGAAGAAGCTGGCGGCGGGGCGGCCGACACTGACGCCGAAGCAGTTGCGGCTCGCGAACGAACTGCCCGCGCTGGCAGCAATCGCAGCGGTCGTACTGGCGGTGGTGAAGCCGTTCTGAGCGGCAGTGCTTGACTTGAAGCCAGCCGCGACCTAGGTCTTTCGACAGTGGTGCCCGGTCCTCGGTGCGCCCGTCCCAGCCGCTTGCGTCCGCCTTTCCTGCCGACCTTGCCTCCTCATCGCTGATCTGGACCACCCCCCGATGCATCTCAAAGACTTAAAGAAACACGCCCCTGCCGAACTGGTCTCGATGGCCGAAGAGCTGGGCGTCGAAGGCGCGTCGACGATGCGCAAGCAGGACCTGATGTTCGCGATCCTGAAGGCACGCGCCGAAAATGGCGAGCAGATCATGGGCGTCGGCACGATCGAGGTGCTGCAGGACGGCTTCGGTTTCCTGCGGAGCCCGGAAGCCAATTATCTGGCCGGGCCGGACGATATCTATGTCTCGCCGAACCAGGTCCGCAAGCATGGGCTGCGCACCGGCGACACGGTCGAGGGCGAGGTGCGTGCGCCCAAGGATGGCGAGCGCTATTTCGCGCTGAGCAAGCTGGTCTCGGTCAATTTCGACGATCCCGACGCGGTCCGCCACCGGGTCAATTTCGACAATCTCACGCCGCTCTATCCCGAACAGAAGCTGACGCTCGATCAGCTCGACCCGACGATCAAGGATAAGTCGGCGCGGGTGATCGACATCGTGTCGCCGCAGGGCAAGGGTCAGCGCACGCTGATCGTCGCCCCGCCGCGCGTCGGCAAGACCGTCATGTTGCAGAACATGGCGAAGGCGATCACCGACAACCACCCCGAAGTGTTCCTGATCGTCCTGCTGATCGACGAACGTCCCGAAGAAGTGACCGACATGCAGCGCAGCGTGAAGGGCGAGGTGATTTCCTCGACCTTCGACGAACCGGCGCAGCGCCACGTCCAGGTCGCCGAAATGGTGATCGAGAAGGCCAAGCGGCTGGTCGAGCACAAGAAGGACGTGGTGATCCTGCTCGACTCGATCACGCGTCTGGGTCGCGCCTACAACACGGTCGTGCCGTCGTCGGGCAAGGTGCTGACCGGCGGTGTCGATGCCAATGCATTGCAGCGGCCGAAGCGCTTCTTCGGCGCGGCGCGTAACATCGAGGAAGGCGGGTCGCTGTCGATCATCGCCACCGCGCTGATCGACACCGGCAGCCGCATGGACGAAGTGATCTTCGAAGAGTTCAAGGGCACCGGTAACTCGGAAATCGTCCTCGATCGCAAGGTGGCCGACAAGCGCATCTTCCCGGCGCTGGACGTCGGCAAGTCGGGTACGCGCAAGGAAGAGTTGCTGGTCGACAAGACCAAGCTGTCGAAGATGTGGGTCCTGCGCCGCATCCTGATGCAGATGGGCACGATCGACGCAATGGAGTTCCTGCTCGACAAGATGAAGAATTCGAAGACCAACGAGGATTTCTTCGACAGCATGAACCAGTGATCGAATGCGGCAGGCAACGTGCCGTTGCCTGCCGCATTCGATCCGGCCGGCGGGGCAGCGCCCCGACCGACGACGCGGGCTTCGCCCGCGTCCGCCACCAACGACCCGCCCGTCTTTTCAATAGGAGAAGGCGGGCGTTGTCTTATCCAGGGCCGATCGACATCCAACTCCCTGTACGCAGACGACTGCTTTACCCGGCATCGTCATTTTCGCGGAGGATGGAGCCGAGCGCGCAACGAGAACCCGCGCTATGCCGGAGTAACGGCAATGTGGCGCGATGACCCGCTATCGCACGGACAAGCCTTCGCTTATCGCCATCCACAGCTTTTCCGCCTATCGTGCCCACAAACCATATCGGGAAGGCTCCCATGAAAATCCACGTCGAAGTCGATTGCACCCCCGAGGAAGCGCGCCGCGCGATGGGCTTGCCCGACTTCACGCCGGTCCATGAACGCTATGTCGCGATGTTGACCGAGACGATGGAGAAGGGCGCCAGTCCCGAACTGCTCAACCAGTTGATGCAAAGCTGGGCACCGATGGGCGAGGCGGGCATGACCTTCTGGCGCAAGATGTTCGAGTCGGCGGGCCGTGGCGGCTGACACGATCTTCGCGGTGTCGAGCGGGCGTCCGCCCGCCGCCATCGCCGTACTGCGAATTTCGGGAGCCGCTGCGATCGACGCGGCGACCCGCCTCGCGGGCAAGCTGCCGCCGCCGCGCCGGGCGGGCGTGCGTGCGCTGCATGATCCCGTGGACGGGCAATTGCTCGACAGTGCGCTGATACTCGTGTTTCCGGGACCGGCAACGGCGACCGGAGAGGATCTGGTCGAACTGCATCTGCATGGCGGACGGGCGGTGGTTGCTGCGGTCGAACGGGCGTTGGCGGCGATCGACGGGCTGCGTGCTGCCGAACCGGGGGAGTTCACGCGGCGGGCCTTGGCGCATGGCCGGATCGATCTGACCGAAGCCGAGGGTTTGGGCGACCTGTTGTCGGCGGAGACCGATGCGCAGCGCCGTATGGCACTGGCCAACAGCGACGGGCGGCTGCGGCGGACGGTGGCCGAATGGAGTGCGGCGGCAACGCGGCTGTCGGCGATGGTCGAGGCGGTGCTCGATCATGCCGATGAGGACGATGTCGATGCCGGCGACGATGTGCTGACGTCGGTCCGGCGCGAGGCGACCGCGCTGGCCGACGCGATCACGGCGGTTTTGGCGGTACCGCCGGTCGAGCGGTTGCGCGACGGCATCCGGGTGGTGCTGGCAGGCCCCCCCAATGCCGGCAAGTCGACGCTGTTGAACGCGCTGGTCGGGCGCGAGGCGGCGATCGTGTCCCCGCTGGCGGGCACGACGCGCGATGTCATCGAGATACCGGTCACCCGCAGCGGCATTGCATGGTTGTTTCTGGATACCGCCGGACTGCGCGAGGACAGCAGCGATCCGATCGAGCGGATCGGGATCGATCGCGCGACTGGGTCGATGGCGACGGCGGATATCGTGCTGTGGCTGGGCGACGATCCTGCGCCGGTCGAGGCGATCGCGCTTCACCCACGTTGCGACGTTCGCGACGCCATCGCCGTTCCGGCAGACCGCATCGCCGTTCCGGCAGACCGCATCGCCGTATCGGCGACAACCGGGCAGGGCCTCGACCGGCTGTGGCAGCAACTGGTCGATCGCGCGGCGACGTTGCTACCCAAGGTCGACGACCTGTCGCTCAACCGGCGACAGGCGGCACATGCCGGTACTGCGGCGGCTGCGCTGATGCGTGCGGGCCGGCAACAGGACCCGCTGTTGCTCGCCGAAGAACTGCGCTATGGCGTGCAGGCATTCGCAGCTCTGACCGGGATGCGCGCGACCGAGGCCGTTCTTGACGATCTATTTGGTCGCTTCTGTATCGGCAAATGATGTTCCACGTGGAACCTGTGCATGACCTTTGATGTGATAGTGATAGGTGGCGGCCATGCCGGCACCGAAGCGGCGTCGGCAGCGGCGCGACGCGGCGCAACGACGCTGTTGATCGATTTCGAGCCGGCGCGGATCGGGGCGATGTCGTGCAATCCGGCGATCGGCGGATTGGGCAAGGGGCATATCGTCCGTGAGATCGATGCGCTCGACGGTCTGATGGGACGCGCAGCCGATGCAGCGGCGCTCCATCACCGTATGCTGAACCGATCGAAGGGATCGGCGGTGCAGGGGCCGCGCGTGCAGGCGGATCGCGTTCTTTATTCTGCTGCAGTTCGGACGTTGCTCGCGCATCCCAAGCTGACCGTGATGGCCGGCGATACCGTCGCGCTGGTGGTCGGGGGCAGCCGGGTACGAGGTATCGAACTCGCCGATGGTACGACAATCGCCGGGCAGAGCGTCGTTCTGGCAACCGGCACTTTCCTCGGTGGAACGATGTTCCGGGGCGAGGAACGGGCGATCGGCGGACGGACCGGCGAACGCGCGGCGACGCGATTGGGAGCGCAGCTACGCGACCTGGGGTTGCCGATCGCACGGTTGAAGACCGGGACGCCACCACGGCTCGACGGGCGGACGATCGACTGGGCAGCGCTGCCCGAGCAGCCGTCCGACGCCGATATCTGGACGATGTCGCCGCTGACCGATCCCGCGCGGCGGCTGCCGCAACTGGCCTGTGCGATCGCACGGACGACGCCCGAAACGCACGATATCATTCGCGCCGGGCTGGATCGGTCGCCGCTGTTCAGCGGTTCGATCAAGGGGCGGGGCCCGCGCTATTGCCCATCAATCGAGGACAAGGTGCATCGCTTCGGTGACCGCGACGGGCATCAGATTTTCCTCGAACCCGAGGGGCTCGACACGCATCTAGTCTATCCCAATGGCGTGTCGACGTCGCTGCCGACCGATGTGCAGCTGGCGATGCTGCGCAGTGTCGCCGGCCTCGAACGGGTCGAGATCGTGGCGCCCGGCTATGCGGTCGAGTATGACTATATCGATCCCCGCGCGTTGACGCCGACGCTGGCGTTGCGCGCCTTGGACGGCCTGTATTTCGCCGGGCAGATTAACGGTACGACCGGATATGAAGAAGCCGGCGGGCAGGGGCTTGTCGCCGGGGCGAATGCGGCCGGTGCTGCGCTCGGGCTGGACCCGCTGATCCTGCCGCGCGAGTCGAGCTATATCGGGGTGATGATCGACGACCTGGTGCTGCAGGGCGTGTCCGAACCCTATCGGATGATGACCGCCCGTGCCGAATACCGACTGCATCTGCGATCGGACAATGCGGCGACCCGGCTCGGGGCGATCGGGGCGGCGGCGGGACTATTGTCGGTCGAACGCCGGGCGCAGCAGGAAGGCCGCACCGAGCGCCGGGCGACGTTGCGCGAGCGGCTTGCGCAGCGTCACGTCGCGAACGTGCTGGCGACCAGAGGCGCGCCGGTGAGCGGCACCGATACGCGGAGCGGCGCTGATTGGCTGTTGGTCGCCGGCATCGTCCCCGAGCATCTGGGTATCGCGGACAACGACGACGTGCTTGGCGAACTGATCGAGGACGCGCGTTATGCGCCGTATCTCGAACGGCAGGCGGCGGAACTGGCGGCGGCGCGGGTCGATCATGTCGATCTGGCACCCGACTTCGCCTATTGCGCGGTGCCGGGGCTGTCGAACGAGATGGTCGAGCGGCTGACATCGGCAGCGCCGGAAACCTTGGCGGCAGCGGGGCGCATCCAGGGCGTGACGCCCGCCGCACTGGTTGCGATCCTGCTTCATCATCGGTCGGGCAAGCTGGCGGCATGATCGAAGCAGAGGCGCGCGACTGGATCGAGTCGCGTTTCGGCAGCGAACGGACGGCGTTGCTGGCGCGTTTCGCCGAGCGCATCGTCGTCGAAACCGCGCATCAGAATCTGATCGCGGCATCGACGGTCGATCATATCTGGGACCGGCATCTGCTCGATTCGGCGCAACTGGTGCCGCTGACTGACAAGGCTTCGACCGGCGACTGGATCGATATTGGATCGGGCGCGGGTTTCCCCGGGATCGTCGCGGCAATTCTGACCGATCGGCGGGTGCTGCTGGTCGAACCGCGCGCCCGGCGGGCGACGCTGCTGACCGAGATGGCCCAGACGCTCGGCTTAAGCAACGTCGTCGTGCATCAGGCGAAGATCGAGAAACTCGCTGCCGACCGTCCCGCCGCGATCATCAGTGCGCGTGCGGTCGCGAAACTTTCGACGCTGTTTGCAATCGGCCATCGGCATAGCGACTCCGATACGATATGGGTGTTGCCGAAGGGACGTTCGGCCGCCGAAGAGGTCGCCGAGGCCGGTACCGAATGGTCCGGATCGTTCCACGTGGAACATAGCGTAACCGATCCGACCTCGTCGATCGTGGTCGCAAGGGGAGTGCGCCGAGCATGATTTGCATCGCCATCGCGAACCAGAAGGGGGGCGTCGGCAAGACCACTACCGCGATCAATGTCGGCACCGCGCTGGCGGCGACCGGACTGGACGTGCTGATCCTCGATCTCGACCCGCAGGGTAACGCCTCGACCGGCCTCGGTATCGGTCGCAACGATCGCGAATATTCGACCTATGATCTGCTGGTCGGCGACATGATGCTGAACGAGGCGGCCGTCGCGACGCGGGTGCCGCGCCTGTCGATCGTGCCGGCGACGGTCGATTTGTCGGGGGCCGAGATCGAACTGATCGAGTTCGAAGCGCGGACCCATCGGCTCGACCGGGTGGTCGAGGCGAGCGGCGGGAAGTGGGACGTCATTCTGATCGACTGCCCGCCATCGCTGGGGCTGCTGACGATCAACGCGATGGTCGCGAGCCATGCGTTGCTGGTGCCGCTGCAATGCGAGTTCTTTGCGCTGGAAGGATTGAGCCAGTTGCTGACCACCGTCGAGCGGATCCGCGGACGGTTCAATCCGGGGCTGGCGATCCTCGGCGTGGTGCTGACGATGTATGACCGCCGCAATCGGCTGACCGATCAGGTGTCGGACGATGTACGCGCGGTGTTGGGGAAAGTAGTGTTCGATACGGTGATCCCGCGCAATGTTCGTCTGTCGGAGGCGCCGAGCCATGGCATGCCGGCGCTGATCTATGATTATCGCTGTGCCGGGTCGGAAGCCTATATCGCGCTGGCTCGCGAAGTGATCGCGCGGCTGCCGGGTCTGGCGGAGGCGGCATGAGCGAACAGGCTGCACCGCGTCGCCCCCGCGCCGGGGGATTGGGCCGAGGGCTCAGTTCGCTGTTGGGCGAACCCGATGGCGAAGGGTCGGGCCCGCGCGCGTCGAGCCCGCCGAGCGGTGTCCGGCAGATGCCCGTCACCGCCCTGTTGCCATTGCCCGGACA
This sequence comes from Sphingomonas lacusdianchii, assembly GCF_022664395.1. Taxonomy (GTDB): domain Bacteria; phylum Pseudomonadota; class Alphaproteobacteria; order Sphingomonadales; family Sphingomonadaceae; genus Sphingomonas; species Sphingomonas lacusdianchii. The sequence continues at coordinate 167,254 of NZ_JAKRET010000007.1, forward strand.
GCCGCGCCGCTTCTTCGATGAATCGGCGCTCGACGAATTGGCGGAGTCGATTGCCGCTCGCGGCGTCATCCAGCCGATCGTCGTGCGACCGCACGGCAAGGGCTATCAGATCGTTGCGGGCGAGCGCCGCTGGCGCGCGGCGCAACGGGCGCGGCTGCATGAAGTACCGGTGGTCGTTCGCGACTTCACCGATGCCGAAACGATGGAAATCGCGCTGGTCGAGAATATCCAGCGTCGCGACCTGACCGCGATCGAAGAGGCGGAGGGCTATCGCCGGCTGATCGACGAATTCGGCCATACGCAGGAGGCGTTGGCCAACCTCGTCGCCAAGTCGCGCAGCCATGTCACCAATTTGCTGCGCCTGCTTGAACTGCCCAAGCCGATCCAGGACATGGTCGGCGACCAGCGGTTGAGCATGGGTCACGCCCGCGCGCTCATCAACGTGCCCGGCGCGGAGACGATCGCCGAGAAGGTCGTCGCCAAGGGACTGTCGGTGCGCGATGCCGAACGACTGGCGCGTAACGCCCGCGAACCGCGCGACAGCAAGCCGCAACGTTCACCGCGTCCAGCGAACGAAGGCGGTGGCGGCGATGGCGCCAGCGATGCCGATCTGCGTGCGCTGGAGCGGCAACTGGGCGACGTGCTGGGGCTGAAGGTCGATATCGTCTTTGGTGAGAAGGGCGGGACGATCACCGTCAATTATTCGACGCTCGGTCAGCTCGACATGGTTTGCCAAAGGTTGAGCGGCGAGCGGATCTGACACGCAAAATTTACGGTCGGCCAATATCTTGGCGGGCATGACGCTTCACACCTGCCCGCCATCGTCCATTCCCATGGCGGCCGAATCGACCGATGCGGCGGGACCGATCGGGGTTCTGCTCGACATCGCCGGCGCGTCGAGCCGCCTGCTGCTCGACCTGCCGACGCTACAGGCGCTGGCGAGCGACCCCGAAGACCCGGTCGGACAGGTCGGACAGGTGGGTTCGCTGGTGACGATGCAGGTCGGGCGGATGTGGATCATTGCCGCCATCCGGTCGATCCGGCTGGCCGATGACGGTATCAATCTGGTCGCGAATGTCGACCTGATGGGGGAAGCCTATCAGCCCGAACCGACGCAGGGACTGCGCGGGTTTCGACGCGGGGTGACGCGCTATCCGCTGCCGGGAAGTCCGGTCTATCCGGTGACGCGCGACGCGCTGCGGCAGATCTATGCCAAGCAGGATCGGCCGCACATCACCGTCGGCCGCGTTCATATGGCGCCGGACATGCATGCCGCCCTGTATGTCGACGCGCTGCTCGGCAAGCATTTCGCACTGGTCGGATCGACCGGCACCGGCAAGTCGACCTCGGCGGCGCTGATCCTGCACCGGATCTGTGAGGCCAGTCCGCACGGACATATCGTCGTGATCGACCCGCACGGCGAATATGGCGCGGCGTTCGTCGGTACCGGCGAACTGCTCGACGTGACGAACCTGCAGCTTCCCTATTGGCTGCTCAATTTCCAGGAACATTGCGATATCCTGCTGTCACCCGGCGGCGCCGCGCGCCAGGTGGAGGCGGATATTCTCGCCCGTTGCCTGCTCGCCGCCAAGGGCAAGAGTCGCATGGCGCAGGAGGTCGCGCGCCTGACCGTCGATACGCCGATCCCCTATCTGCTGACCGACCTGTCGAACATCGTTCAGGCGGAAATGGCACGGCTCGACCGTGCCAGCGACAATGCACCGTTCCTGCGGCTGAAGGCCCGGATCGAGGAACTGCGCGGCGACCCCCGCTACAGCTTCATGTTTTCGGGCATGCTGGTCGCCGACACGATGGCGGCGTTCGTCAAGCGCGTGTTCCGCCTGCCGGCGCAGGGCAAGCCGATCTCGATCATCGACGTGTCGGGCGTGCCGTCCGAGATAACCTCGGTCGTGGTCGCGGTGCTGAGCCGGCTCGTGTTCGATTTCGCGCTATGGTCGCGCGGCGAAGCGTCACGACCGGTCCTGCTCGTCTGCGAGGAAGCGCATCGGTACGTGCCGAACGAACGGTCGGGAACCAATTCGGCGGCGGCGAACATCCTCAGCCGGATCGCGAAGGAGGGGCGCAAATATGGCGTCTCGCTGGGTCTGATTACGCAGCGACCCTCGGACCTTGCCGAAGGGGTGTTGTCGCAATGCGGCACGATCCTGACCATGCGGCTCAACAACGAACGCGATCAGGCGTTCGTGCGTGCGGCGATGCCGGAAGATGCGCGCGGCTTTCTCGACGCGATCCCGGCGCTGCGCAACCGCGAATGCATCATCGTCGGCGAAGGCGTTACGACGCCGATCCGCGTCGCGTTCGATCCGCTGGAGGCCGAACGTTGCCCGGCATCGGGTTCGCCGTCGTTCACGTCGCTGTGGCAGGAATCGGGGGGCGAGGAGGCAATGGTCGAACGCACCATCCGCCGCTGGCGAACCGGACGTTGATCAGCGCGCGGTGACGCCCATCAGGCGATTGACCAGCGCCCGGAAGCGTCCGAGTTCCTCGCCCTGCAACCGCTGCACCGTGGCGAAGGCGACCGAGCGCGGGTTGACCGCCACGCCGTTCTTCCACAATTCGTAATGAAGATGCGGCCCGGTCGACAGGCCGGTCGACCCGACATAGCCGATCACCTGACCGCGGGCGACGCGGGTACCGGGCGCTACGACGATCCGGCTCATATGGCCATAGCCGGTGGCGAGGCCGCCGCCATGGTCGAGCTTTACGAAATTGCCATAGCCGCCATGCCGTCCGGCGATCGCGACACGGCCATCGGTGGTGGCGCGGATCGGGCTGCCATAGGCGGCGGCAAAGTCCATGCCCTTGTGCAGGCGTTTGAAGCCGAGCACCGGATGGACGCGCCAGCCAAAATTCGAGGAGATGCGCGCGGCGACTGGCCAGATCATCGACCCCTTGCGCTCGCCCACCCCCTTGGAATCGAGCCATTCGGTGCGGCTGCCATCCTGCCAGCGGACAAGGCGGACGTCGCGGCGTCCTTCGAGCCCGGCATAGAGGAGCTGGCCGAGCTGGACCTCGCCGGTGGCGGCGCGGGCCTGTTCGACGATCAGGTCGAAACGATCCTCCTGTCCGACCTGACCCATCGGCACGAGGCCGGAAACGGTGCGGATATAGGATTCGACCGCCTTGGCCGGCGCCCCGGCGGCGCGCGCGGCACGATACAAGCTGGCACCGACGCGCCCTTGAATACGCAGCGGCGTATGGTCGATGGCGATCGGCCGGGCATCAAGACGCAAGGTGCCGCCTTCACGGACGACTTCGAGCGCCAGATCAAATTTGGCGCGGAAGGCGAGTCGTTCGAGCGGGCGCGGCAGGCTCGGCGTCTCGCGTCGTCCGAGCGTGATGTCGAGCCGGGTGCCGGGCATCAGTTCGGCAGGATCGACACGGCTGGCGATCATCTTCGCAACGTGCTGCGCTTCGCTCGCGCCGACGCCGGTGCGCTGCAATGCGCCGGCCACGCCGCTGCCGAGCGTCGCGGTCGCTTCCACGATCGGCCGTTCGGGGGTGTTGGCCAGCGGGCGGACCCGCGACGTCGCGGCAAGGCGCATGCCGCTCGTGCCGCCGAGCGCGCTGGCGCCGAAGGAGAGGCTGCGGGCTTCGTCGAGTGCGCTGCCATCGAGTGCGGCGGGGACGGCGCTGTAGATCGGACGGTCGAAGCCGGGCGACAACATCCACACCGCACCGCACAGGGCGGTACAGCTGGCCAGTCCGCGCCACCAGTCGCGCGATCCGATGTCGGCGCCGAGATCGGGGGTCCAGTCGAACGAATCGATCCGGCCGCGCCATGCGGCTGCGGGGGCGGCGAGGACCGGCGCACGACCGAAGCGCAGCGCACTGGTGCCGCCGGCGAGTTCCAGTCCTTCATCGGTACGCAGGAACACCTGTAGCCCCCAGTTTCGGCCGCCCGACCCGGCCCGTTCCGATCCCCCTGTGAAGGCAAAGATTTAAAGTCAAATGAACCATTGACGATACGTGCCACGGCTGCGGCAGGGCGTGGTCGGCCAGCGCCGGGACGAAAGCGGATTGCGGAACCGTCGAAAGCCGTTGCGTCGTGCCGCGACAGCCCCGATGTTGCAGGGGATGAGCCAGTTCGCGCGTAGCCCGGTCACTGCTGTGCTGGGGCCGACCAATACCGGCAAGACCTATCTCGCGATCGAGCGGATGTGTGGTCATGCGTCGGGGATGATCGGATTTCCGCTGCGGCTGCTGGCGCGCGAGAATTACGACCGGGTCGTCGCGCTGAAGGGCGTCGAGAATGTCGCGCTGGTCACGGGCGAGGAACGCATCGTCCCGCCCAAGGCGCGCTGGTTCCTGTGTACCGCCGAATCGATGCCGCTGGAGCGCGAGACGGCGTTCGTCGCGCTCGACGAGGCGCAATTGGGCGCCGATCCCGAACGTGGCCATGTCTTCACCGACCGGCTGCTGCGCGCACGCGGACGGGAGGAGACGATGATCCTCGGGTCCGACTCGCTGCGGCCGATGGTCCGGGCACTGGTCAAGGATGCCGAGATCATCTCGCGCCCGCGTTTCTCTACGCTGAGCTATGCCGGCGCGCGGAAACTGTCGCGCCTGCCACGCCGGTCGGCGATCGTCGCCTTCTCTTCGGAAGAAGTCTATGCCGTGGCCGAGGCGATCCGCCGGATGCGCGGGGGCGCAGCGGTGGTGATGGGCGCGCTGTCGCCACGGACCCGCAATGCGCAGGTCGAGATGTTCCAGTCGGGCGAGGTCGATTACCTCGTGGCGACCGATGCGATCGGTATGGGGCTGAACCTCGATGTCGCGCATGTCGCCTTTGCCTCGCTGCGCAAGTTCGACGGGCGGCGGCAGCGGCGGCTGACCATCGCCGAAATGGCGCAGATCGCCGGCCGGGCGGGGCGCCACCATCGCGACGGGACGTTCGGCGCGCTGGTCGAGGAAGGGCCGAATGCCTTTACCCCCGAAGAAGTGATCGCGATCGAGGGGCATCACGTCCCCCCGCTCGAACGCCTGTACTGGCGGCGCGGCGAGCCCGATTTCTCCAGCATCGACGCACTGATCGACAGTCTGTCCGAACGGCCGACCGATCCGGTGCTGACCGCCGCGCCGGAGGCGATCGATCTGATCGTGCTGAAGCGGCTTGCAGAGGAAGATTGGGTCCGGTCGCGGACCCGCTCGCCGGTCATGGTCCGCCGGCTCTGGGCGGCGTGCGGCGTGCCCGATTTCCGCAAGCTTGGGTCCGACCCGCATAGCCGCTTCGTCGGGCGCATCTTCGGCCATCTGAGCGAGGGGGCGGGGCATATCCCGCACCAATGGTTCGCCGACGAATTGCAGCGGCTCGATCAGATGAATGGCGACGTCGAGACGATCGCCGGACGAATCGCGGCGGCGCGCAGCTGGGCCTATATCGCCCACCGCGCCGACTGGCTGCTCGACCCCGAACATTGGGCAGCCCGCACCCGGGGTGTCGAAGAGAAGCTGTCGGATGCGCTGCACGACCGGTTGCGCCAACGCTTCGTCGATCAGCGGACGACCTTGCTGCTTCGGCGGATCGGGGCGGGGGCGGCCGACCTGCCGGTCGATGTCGCCGTCGATGGTGCGGTCAGCGTCGATGGTCACCTTCTCGGCCGGCTGACCGGGTTCCGGTTCGAGGTGTCGCCCGACACAAGGGTCGCCGACAAACGCCTGTTGATCGCCGCCGCCGAAAAGGGGCTGGCCGCCGAATTGCGCAAGCGGGGTGCCGAACTGGCGGTCGCGGGCGACGCCGAACTGGCGCTGCTTGCCGAGCCCGGTACGGCGCCGGTGCTGACATGGAACGGGCTGGAGGTGGCGACGCTGACCGGCGGGACGACGCTCGACCGACCGGTCGTGACGCTCGACCGCAGCCTGCAGGTACTTGATCGCGCGGCGCAGGGGCAGGTGCGTGATCGGCTGGCGGCGTGGATACAGGGCGAACTGACGAAGCGCGCCCCGACGCTGGGCGCGCTTGCCGCGCTGGCACGCGATCCGGCGGCGGGCGGGGCGTTGCGCGCGGTGGCGGCGGCGCTGACCGAAGTCGGCGGCATCGCGCCCCGCGACGGGTTCGAGGCGATGTTGGTCCCCCTGACCGGTGACGACCGGCGACGCTTGCGCAAGGCGGGGGTGGCGATCGGGACGCTCGACCTGTTCGACGCACGTCTGTTCAAACCGGCGGCGGCGCGGTGGCGGGCGGCATTGCTGGCCGCTCGCGATGGCCACGCGATCGAACCGCTCGCCCCCAATGCGGCGACGGTGCTGCCGGCGGGGCAGGGGGCGTGGGGCTATCGCCGGTTCGGTCCGCAGGCGGTGCGCGTCGATCTGGTCGAACGGCTTGCGCGCGCCGCGCATGATGCGCGACAGGGCAATGCGCCGTTCGCGCCCGATCCGGCGCTGGCGACCTCGATCGGACTGAAGGCGGAGACGATCGCCCGGATGATGGCGCATCTCGGCTTTCGGCCGATCACCGGCGAAGGCGACGCGCCGCAATGGCGCTGGCATCCGCCGCGCCGGCGTGGTCCGCCGCCGGTCCAGCCACCCCGTCCGCGTCCCGGCAACGCCTTCGCTGCGCTGGCCGAAATTGAGTTTCGCCGTTGATGGCGACGCAGGCGGTCGAGCACGCCCCCCAGATGCGGCTCGACATGTTCCTGTGGTATGCCCGCTTCGCCAAGACCCGCAGCGCGGCACAGGCGATCGCGGTCAAGGGCCTGTTGCGGATCGACGGGCGTCGCATCGATCGCGCTCACTGCCCGGTCCGGGTCGGCATGGTCATCGCCTTTCCGCTCAACGGCCGGGTGCAGATCCTGCGCGTCGACGCGCTGCCGCATCGACGCGGACCACCCGCCGAAGCGGCGACACTCTACACCCGGCTGGAACCGACGGGTGCCGCCCCCGTTGACGGAGGCGAAGACCCGGCATAACGCGGGTTCGATTCGATTTTCCCGGAGCTTGTTCGACCCATGACCTACGTCGTCACCGACGCCTGCATCCGCTGCAAATATATGGACTGCGTCGAAGTGTGCCCGGTCGACTGCTTCTATGAGGGCGAGAACATGCTCGTCATCAATCCCAGCGAATGCATCGACTGCGGCGTCTGCGAACCCGAATGTCCGGCCGAAGCGATTCTGCCCGACACCGAAAGCGGGCTGGAACAGTGGCTGGAGTTGAACAATACCTATTCGGCGCAGTGGCCTAACGTCACCCGCAACGCCAACCAGACCCCGCCCGACGCCGACAAGTGGAAGGGCGTCGAGAACAAGATCGAGCATTTCTCGCCCGAACCCGGCGCGGGCGACTGATCGATCGGCCGGTTGAACCGGCTGTCCCAAATCGTTTCACGTGGAACCACGGCCGGTCCGCACATGCGGTTCCGGCCGCGCGGCTTTGCACTGGTAATTTTCTTACCAAGATGTTATAGACTGACGAGACGGAGGCAAAAATTCATGCCCCGCCCGGAGATCACCTTTAGCAACGTTCCCTGACCACTCCGCCATCCGCCGTTCGAACAGCGATTGGCGGAGGACGATGGCACCGGAACGACGACCACGGAAAGGTTACCAATGGCTGCCAAGGCATTGTCCTTCGATGTCGGCGATTATGTCGTTTACCCCAAGCACGGCGTCGGCCGTGTGATCGAACTCCAGCGTAGCGAAATCGCTGGCATGCAACTCGAACTCTATGTGCTGCGCTTTGAAAAGGAGCGGATGACCCTGCGCGTTCCGACCAACAAGGCGGAAAGCGTCGGCATGCGCAAGCTGTCGTCGGACAAGACGATGCGCGAGGCGATGGAAACGCTGAAGGGCAAGCCCAAGGTTAAGCGGACCATGTGGTCGCGCCGCGCGCAGGAATATGAAGCGAAGATCAATTCGGGCGACCTGGTGTCGATCGCCGAAGTGGTCCGCGACCTGTTCCGTGCCGACGACCAGCCTGAGCAGAGCTATTCCGAACGCCAGATCTTCGAAGCGGCGGCCAGCCGCCTCGCCCGTGAACTCGCGGCGATGGAACAGGTCGACGAGCCGAAGGCACTGGAGCGGATTATCGAGATCCTGCGCGATGCGGCGGCGATCTATAACAAGGAAAAGACTGCGGCCTGAACGGCCGATCGGTCCGATCGAACGGGGGCGGCCGGCAACGGCCGCCCTTTTTCGTTGGTCATGCTGGCACTTTGAGCCGCCTTGGTGTATCGTATCACCAATACACGGGAGGCGATGATGCGGTGGATGCTGGCAGCGACATTGGGATTGGCGGCCTGTAGCGCGGGCGATAGCGGCGAGCGCGCCGCCCCGCCCCGCAACGATGCTGCCCTCCGCGACTTCACCGGCGTGACCTTGGCGAGCAGCGACCGGGTCGAAATCGTTCAGGGACCAGCCTTCGCCGTACGGGTGGAGGGGACCCGGGCCGCACAGGATGTCTTGGAGATTCGTCGCGACGGCGACATGCTGAAGATCGGCCGAAAGAGCGGCACTTTCTGGAGCAAAGGCGATGACGGCGCACGCATCCGCGTCACCATGCCGACCATCGCTGCGGCGGCGCTGGCGGGATCGGGCGATATCAGCATCGACCGGACCGGTGAAAACTTTGCCGCGACCCTGAGCGGATCGGGCGACATGACGATCGGCCAGTTGCGCGGCGACCGCGCCGCCTTGACCGTGACCGGCACCGGTACGATCGCAGCGGCAGGCGCGGTGCGTCACCTGACGCTATCGGTCGCAGGCACCGGAGACATTGACGCGAAACAGGTCAAGGCCGGCGAAGCGACCGTCTCGATCGCAGGAACGGGCGATATCGGCGCCGATATCAACGGCCCGGCCGACGTGTCGCTGGTCGGCACCGGATCGGCGACGCTCGGCCCCGATGCGCGCTGTGTGGTGAACCGGGTGGGTATGGGGACCGTCGATTGCGGCTGACCGGCTTGCCCGCCCGGCGACAGTGCTGAATATTGGTGCCATGTTCGTCCCGTTGATAGCATCGCTGCTGGCGTTGCCGGTCATCCCGCCTGCCGAGACCCGCCTGATGCTGACCGGATATGATCGCGTCCGCGTCGACGGTCCTTTCACCGTCCGGGTCGTGGCAGAGCCGTCCGCGACCAACCGTATCGTCGGAGAGCCGGCAGCGATCGCGACGGTCGAGGTTCGGGTCGAGGGGCAGACGCTGGTCGTTGTGCCGGCACGCGACGATCGGGGGCGACCGATTGAATCTACCGGCGCCGCGCCGGTGATCGAGTTACGCAACGACCGACTTGCTGCCGTGGCGCTGCGTGGGGCGGGAAGGATCGAGGTCGAACGGACCACCGCACCCCGCGTCGATCTGACGCTGACCGGCGACGGCACGATCCGGATCGGATCGCTGGACAGCGGATCGGTCCAGGCGACGCTGATCGGTGCCGGATCGATGAGCCTCGCCGGCAAGGGCGGGCAGGGCCGGTTCACGATCAACGGCCCCGGTACGATCGATGCCGATGCCCTGACGATCGATGCGCTGCAGGTTCGCAGCGAAGGAAGCGGCGGCGGGCGCTATCGTGCGCGCTACACCGCCGACGTGACTGCAACCGGGGCCGGCGCCGTCACCGTCGCGGGATCGCCGCAATGCCGCACGCGCGGCACCGCGACGATCCGTTGCGGCTGAGTTACGCCGCTTCGCGCGCCAGCGTCGGATAGTCGGTATAGCCTTCCGGCCCGCGCGAATACCACGTCGCCATATTGTCGGCATTGAGCTTGGCCCCGGCCTGCAACCGCTGCGGCAGATCGGGATTGGCAAGGAACGGCCGGCCGAAGGCGATCGCGTCGGCAATGCCGGCATCGAGTTCGGCCTGCGCATTGTCGCCGCGATAATCCTGGTTCAGCACCAGCGGACCGGCAAAGACCTTGCGGATCTCGGGCGACACGCGCGGCTGGGTGGCGCTGCCGAAGGTACCATTGGGGCCAGGTTCGCGCAGTTCGAGAAAGGCAATGCCCTTGTCCGACAGCAGCTTCGCGGCGGGGACGAACACCGCTGCCGGATCGCTGTCGATGACCCCCTGCGTATCGCCATTGGGCGAGAAGCGCACCGACGTCCGCCCGGCACCGACTTCGGCGATCAACCGGTCGACGACTTCGTCGAGCAGGCGGATGCGGTTCTCGGGCGATCCGCCATAGGCATCGTCGCGGTGGTTGGCCCCGTCGCGCAGGAACTGGTCGATCAGATAGCCATTGGCGGCATGCAGCTGCACCCCATCGAACCCGGCGGCCTTGGCATTGCGCGCGGCGCGCGAATAATCGTCGAGCACCCGGGCGATATCGTCGAGCGTCGCGGCGCGCGCGGCCTCGTACGGCTTCTTCCCGTCATAGGTATGCGCCTGTCCCGGTGCGGTCGTCGCCGACGACGACAGCGGGGCGGCACCGCCCAGAAAGTCGGGATGCACCACCCGGCCCATATGCCATAGCTGGGTGACGATCCGGCCGCCGACGCGGTGAACGGCGTCGGTGACGGGCTTCCACGCCTCGACCTGCTCGTCGGTCCACAGCCCCGGCGCGAACGGCCAGCCCAGCCCTTCGCGGCTGATGCCGGTCCCTTCCGAAATCAGCAGCCCCGCCGAGGCGCGCTGCGCATAATAATCGGCCATGATCGCGGTCGGCACATGCTCACGCGTAGCCCGGCCACGGGTCAGCGGCGCCATCAGCACGCGGTTGGGCGCTTCGATATCGCCCAGCGTGATCGGATCGAACAGAGTCGGCATAGGGTAAACTCCACAAAACTTGGAAATCAGGCGACGCCGCAAAAATAGGGCAGTAGGGGGCGGCATGCAGCCGGTAACGCCTGAAACAAAAATTATGCCGCACCCAAGATCACCGCGTCGCGCAATTGCCGCCGTCATTGCCGCCAATGTCGCGCTGGCATTCGGGCCGTGGTTCGTGCGGCTTGCCGATACCGGGCCGGTGGCCGCCGCCTTCTGGCGGATCGCGCTGGCGTTGCCGGTGCTGCTGGTCGCCGCCTTATGGAATGATCGCCGTGCGTTGGAGCGGGCGGGATCGATATTGGTGCCGCTGCTGATCGGCGGCATCGCCTTCGCCGTCGATCTCGGCGCATGGCATATCGGCATCCTGCGCACCACTCTCGCCAACGCGACGCTGTTCGGCAATTGCGCGGTGCTGATCTTCCCGATCTACGGCTTCTTCGCGATGCGCCGCTGGCCGACGCGGGCGCAGGGCGGGGCGCTGCTGCTGGCGGCGGTCGGTGGGGTGCTGCTGCTCGGCCGTTCGGCCGAATTGTCGTCGCGCCATCTGGCCGGCGACCTGTTCTGCGTGCTCGCCGGCGTGCTGTACGCGGTCTATTTCATCGCGATGCGCCGTGTACGCCAGAGCATGGCACCGGTGCCCGCACTGGCGCTGTCGAGCATCGCGAGCGTGCTGCCGCTGCTGCTTCTGGCGATGGCGCTGGGCGAAACGATCCTGCCGACCAAATGGGGGCCGCTGCTGGCGCTGGCCCTGGTCAGCCAGATCGCCGGGCAGGGGCTGATGATCTATGCGCTCGGCCATCTCAGCCCGCTGGTCGTCGGCCTCGCGCTGCTGGTCCAGCCACTGGTCGGCGCGACGATCGGCTGGGCCGCCTATGGCGAGCGGCTGACGATGCTCGACGCGGTCGGTGCGGTGCTGGTTGCCGCCGCGCTGGCGATGGTCAGCGCGCGGCGGGCACCGACGCCCTAGAGCGGTTTTCGACCAGCTTGAACCACCGTCATCGCCCTATGGGCGACCGCTGACGCGGCGGGGTGATTTCGGCTCGGGGCAGCGTTGCTTCGTCGGTCACGATGCTTCGGCATCGCTCCCTCCTTGCGCCTCGCCCCGAACCGAAATCACCTCCGTGCCGGTGATCCAACCTGATCGGAAACCGCTCTGATCAGGACAAAGTCGCCGTATCGGTCAGCGCGCGGAAATCGCTTAGCGACCGGTCGAAGAAATGCGTCCGCGGCGCGTCGAAGGTCGCCATATACAGCTTGCCACCGATCAGCGTCGCGCGTGCCTCGCCCCGGCGGGGAAGATGATCGCTGTCGACATAGCTGTAGCTGAAGCGGATACCCGGCTGGCCGAGAAACGGGTCGGGTGCCGAACCGGTGACCTGGAAATCGCCGATCTGCCGTTCGGTGCGATAGGTGGTCTCGAGCAGTTCGGGGATTTCGACCAGCAGCGTCGATTGCTTCAGTTTCGGCAGCGGTTTCTGCTTGCGGCTAATTTCGCGGACCAGCGGCTCGTCGGCCGCGATGCCAGCATACCAGGTGACGTCGTTGAGTTGTTCGCCGTCCAGCGTCCACGTCTCCGCCTTCTTGCCCGGGCGGATCGACAACAGGTTCCAGTCGCGCGGCGGCGTCACCCGCAGCGTCGATCCGGCGATCACGACCTGCTTTCCCTTCTCGCGATAGCCATTGGCGGCGACCGGGGTCGCGATCATCGTGACGGCGGCGAACAGCAGCGCGCTACGGCGCAGGCGGCGGACGGACATGGTCATGGCTCCACGGGTTCGGCCGGGGCAAGCATGGCAATCATGCCCGCATCCGGCGCATCGGGTTTCAGGTGCAGATAGCGACGCAGCGCGGTGCGCCCCTCGCTCGGCCGGCCGGTCTTCATCAGCGACAGACCCAGGCCGCGATAGGCATCGGCCAGCGTGGCGTCGGCCGCGATCGCATTGGCATAGAATTCGGCGGCGTTGACCAGGTCGCGCGGATTGCCACGCGTCCGGTACAAATCGCCCCGTGCCAGCCACAGCCGCGGGGTCCAGCCCGGTTCGGCCAGCATCGCGATCAGATAGTCGCTGGCGCCGAAATCGTTGAGCTTGATCTGATCGTCGAGAAAGGTCGGCAGCCATGGCGCCAGCGCCTTCGCATAGCGATCCGCGCCATCGTCGCGGCCATCTCCCTGCGGATCGGCGAGCGCTTCCATCGTTGCGGCCCGTTCGGCGCTCGGCGGATGCGACGCCGAAAAGGCGAACAGGTCGTAGCGCGGCTTGGACAGCCCGCGCGCACGCGACGAGGCCTCGACCTCGGCCATGACGTTGTGCCACACGCTGGCGGCAGCTTGCGGTCGAAGGGTGCCGCCGTTCAGATAGCCGAGCCCTAGCAGATCGGCCTCGCGCTCCTGATCGCGGCCATAGTGATAGAGTTGGCCGTACACCGACCAGCGCATGGTGTTGTACCCGGCGCGCGCCTGATAACCCGGTGCCATCGACGCCAGCACCGCTGCCCAGCTCAGCAGGTCGGTGCCGGTCCGCTGCGCCTTGAACCGTTCCAGCGAATGGCGGCGTTCGAAATGGCCGAACTCATGGCCGAGGATCGCGCCCAGTTCCGCCTCGTTACGAACGCGGAGCAACAGGCCGCTATACACTCGCATCGTGCCGTTCGGAGACATGCTGGCGTTGAAGACCGGCACTCGCAGGACGTAGATGCGGGTCGCGGCGCAGCGGTCCTTGCCGACCGTCGCGCACAGCACTCCGCGCACATAACCGTTCAGCGCCTCGTCGCGGATCACCTCGGGGGCGTTGGCCAGCGCGCGTTCGTCCTCATCGGCCTCGCGCCACGCGCCGATCTCGTCAACGCCCTGCGGCTGGTAGATGCCGGCATAGGGGGGCGGGGGCGGCGCCTTGCCGATCGGGGCTGCCGCGATGGCGAGCAGCGCGACCAGCGCCGCGGCGCCGCGCGCGAACGCAATCATCGCGCCGCGGTCTTGACCGGTGTCGCTGCTGCGGCCGGTGCCGCCGTGCTGCCCGGAATTCCTTCGAGCAACTGGCTGATCCGCTTCTGCGCACCCTCCGGTGTCCGCACGTCGCCGCCCATCGCATTGTCGGCGTTCAGCCAGACCAGCTCGCCGGTCTTCAGGTCGACCAGCCCGGCATAGCCGGCATGTTCGCCGGACTTGACGTTGATGCCAGGCCCGAGCAGCGCCATGACCTGCAGGATCTTGCGCCCGGTCGATCCGTACGCGTCCTTGTTGTACAGGAACAGCGCATAGTCGGCGTCCTTGGCGCCGGGCAGCGCGGCGATGCCGCTGCCCAGCGTCCAGTCGAACACGCTCGACTTGTTGTCGCGCTTCTTGGTCGGCAGGCGGTTGCCGGGGAAGAACTGGTAGTTGATGACCGACTGCGACACCGCCGCGAACAGGCCGGCATATTCCGCAACCAGCTGCGCATCGGCGCCATAGCTTTCAGGGGCGGAAATCACCTTGTTGCCCAGCCGCTGCTGCTGTTCGGCAAGTGCGGCTTCGAGGTTCTTGCGCGCCTGTTCGGTCCAGTCGCCATTGGGTTCGAACATGCCGCCGGTCGACTGCGCACCGACCGATACGGTCGGGCGGAAGACGAGGATCGTCTTGCCGCTGCCGGCGGGCAGTTCGAACCCGGCCTTTGCCGCGGTGCGTTCCTGCGCACGCGCGTCCACGACCGCCAACGACAACACCGCCGCAACCGCGACGGCCAGCATTCGACCAACGTACATGAAGCCCCCCAGCTCGATATACGGTCGACGATATCGCCGCGACCGGCGCTCCGCAAGCCGGTGGCGGCGGGCAGACCGCTCCGTTTCGGTGCGGTCGGTCAGACGATACCGGCGCGCCCCAGATCGACCAGCGCTTCGCCGAAGCGGGCGATGTCGCCCGGTGCGAAGCCGGCGATATTGATCCGGCCCGATCCCGCCATGTAGATGCCGTGCGTCGCGCGCAGCCATTCGATCTGCGACGGCGACAGCGGCAGCGTGGCGAACATGCCCTTGCCCCGGCCAAGCGGCGCCAGATCGATCGATCCCGCCCGTCCGATCGCGGCCAGTTCGGCGCGCAGCCCCTGCAACCGGCTGCGCAACGCATCGAGTTCGCGGCGCCAGTCGGCGGCGAGCTGTTCGTCCTCCAGCACGATCCGCACCGCCGCCGCGCCATGATCGGGCGGCATCGACCAGTTGGCACGTGCCAGCGCCAGCAGGTTCGACAGGACGATATTGCGCGCTTCCGCATCGGGCACGGTCGCCCACAATGCGCCGGTGCGTTCGCGATACAGCCCGAAATTCTTGTCGCAGGAATAGGCGACCAGCGCGAACGGCACGGCGTCCAGCACCGCGCGCGTCCCCGCCGCGTCGGTCGTCATGTCGTCGCTTAGCCCCTGATAGGCGAGGTCGATGAACGGCACGAGCCGGCTGTCGGCGATGGCGGCGGCGATCGCCCGCCAATCGTCGGGCGTCGGATCGATGCCGGTCGGATTGTGGCAGCAACCGTGCAGCAGGATCGCGTCGCCTGCCTCCGCCTGTCCGATCGCGGCCTGCACGGCGGGCAGGTCGACCGACTGCGCATCCATGTCGAACATGGCGTGGGGAACGACGACGATCCCGGCGGCGGCAAATACCGGCGCATGATTGGCCCAGCTCGGCTGCCCGATCAGGATGCGGCGCACCCCCGCCTTGGCCAGCAGTTCCGCGCCCAGCCGCAGCGCACCGGTGCCGCCCGGCGTCTGCAATCCGCAGCGGCGATCGGCCGTCGGGGCGGGGCCGAACACCAGCGGTTCGAGCAGCGCGACAAAACCCTTGTCGCCCTCCGGCCCCAGATACGCCTTGCTGTCCTGCGTCGCGATCAGCCGCATTTCGGCCTGCTTCACCGCCTGCATCACCGGGGTATGGCCGTGATCGTCGCGAAACACGCCGACGCCCAGGTCGATCTTGTGGGCACGCGGATCGGCCCGGAACGCGCCGATCAGGCGCAACAGGGAATCGGCGGGCTGGGCGACGAGCGAACGAAACGGCATGAACATCCCCGAAATGGCGGTAACGCCGCGCCTATAGGCCGATCGATGCGGCGAAGGCAGGAAAAAGCGGCGTTACACCTTTCGGACGATTACCCTTCTTGCCCGGCCAGATAGCGTTCGAGATCGTCGCTGCCGCCGATGCGTTCGCCATCGATGAATATCTGCGGGGTCGTATCGACGCCCTGTTCGGCCTTGAACGCGTCGACCTCCTCGCGCGATCGCAGGATCCGGTCGTCGACGCTATAGCCGGCCGATTGCAGCAACTGCTTGGCATGGACGCCGAACGGACAGATGTGATCGGGCAGGACCATGCGATAGAGGGTGGCGTTCAACGTCTCGGCCATGGTGAAATCCTTCTGGAACAGACAGTCACCGGCACAGCGTCCGGACCGTCCCCCGGTTCCGCCGTTGCCGTTTCCGGCGCCACGCCCTAGCTAGGAGTGATGATGGAGGATGCGATGGCCCCGCTGGCACCTGCCGATTTGACGCTCGACGAACTGCGCGCCGCGCTCGCGCCGCTGGTCGCGGCCAATGCTGCGTTCGACGGCTGGAACGACAAGGCGGTCGCGGCGGCGGCGCAGACCTTCGGCGCCGATGGCGACGTCGCGCGCCTCGCCTATGCCGGTGGCGCCGTCGACATGATCGACGCATGGTTCGGCGAGATCGACCGGCGGATGATCGAGGCGCTGCCCGCCGACCGTCTGTCGGCGATGAAGATCCGCCAACGCATCACCGCGCTGGTCGAGGCGCGGCTGGCGGCGGTAGCGGGCGAGCGCGAGGCGCTGCGCCGGGCGATGGCGATCCTCGCCATGCCACAGAATGTCGCACGCGCCGCGAGGCTCGGCTGGCGGACGGTCGACCTGATGTGGCGGCTGGCCGGCGACAGCGCGACCGACTACAACCATTATACCAAGCGGGCGATGCTCGGTGCGGTCTATGCCGCGACCGTCACCGTCTTCCTCGACGATGAAAGCGGCGGCCATGCCGATACCCGCGCCTTCCTCGCGCGGCGGATCGACGGCATCATGCGCTTCGAGAAGTTCAAGGGGCGCATGCTGGCATCGCGCGATCCCGAACGGCGGCTGAGCTTGTCGCGGTTCGTCGGGCGATTGCGCTATCCCGCTGTGTGACGGCGAAAGAATCCGCTTTCCTTGGGCGGCGCTTATTGCTAATTAGTCGCAATGCTTGCTCCCAACCTCAATCTCGCCCAGTTGCCGCGCACCCAGCAGGCGACGGTCGCGTCGATCGAATGGGAGCGGATGTCGCCGACCGAGGCGCGACGCCTGCGCGAATTCGGTCTGGATGAGGGCGTCGATATCGAACTGCTCCACCGTGCGATGTTGGCCGGCGGACCGCTTGCCTGCCGGATCGGGCGGATGACCGTTGCGTTGCGTGCCCATGTCGCCGGCGCGATCCGCGTCGCACCGTTGGCAGGCTGACCGGACCCGACGTGAACCCCGCACCTCTGGTAGCACTTGTCGGCAATCCCAATGCCGGCAAGACCGCGCTGTTCAACGCGCTGACCGGTGCCCGGCAAAAGGTCGGCAACTATCCCGGCGTTACCGTCGAACGCCATTCGGGTCGCCTCGCGCTCGACGACGGGCGACCGGTCGAGTTGGTCGACCTGCCTGGTACCTACAGCCTCGATCCCTCCAGCCCCGATGAAGCGGTCACGCGCGACGTCGTGCTCGGGCGGCAGGCGGGCGAGCGGGTGCCCGATGCGATGATCGTCGTCGCCGATGCGACCAATCTCGACAATCACCTCCGCTTCGTCCTCCAGCTGAAGTCGCTCGGGCGGCCGATGGTGCTGGCGCTCAACATGATCGACATGGCGGCGCGCGACGGGTTGAAGATCGACCTGGCCGTGCTGTCCGCCGAACTCGACCTGCCGGTCGTGGCGACCGTGGCCGTGCGCAAGCGCGGGCTCGACGAATTGCGCGCAGCGCTGGCTGCCGCGCTGTCGGGGGGTGCGCGATCGGCACCGATCGACGAGGTCGACGCCGATATCCGCCATTTCCAGCGCGAGGCGCGCCGCATCGCCCGCACCGCGGTGGTCGAACAGCCCCGCTCGCGCGCGGTGACCCGCGGCGTCGACCGCATCGCGCTGCACCCGGTCGCCGGCCCGATCCTGCTGCTCGCCATCCTGTTCGTCATGTTCCAGGCGGTGTTCAGCTGGTCCGAAGCGCCGATCGGCTGGATCGAGGGCGCGCAGGGCTGGTTGGCCGACACCACAGTGGCGACGCTGCCCGACAATTTCCTGCGTGACCTGCTGGTCGAAGGGGTCATCAACGGCGTCGGATCGGTCGTTGTGTTCCTGCCGCAGATCCTGATCCTGTTCGTGTTCATCCTGCTGCTCGAGGCATCGGGATATATGGTCCGCGCCGCCTTCCTGATGGACCGATTGATGAGCGGGGTCGGCCTGTCGGGCCGCGCCTTCATCCCGCTGCTGTCGTCCTTCGCCTGCGCGATTCCCGGCATCATGGCGACGCGCTCGATCGACGATCCGAAGGAACGGCTGACCACGATCCTGATCGCGCCGCTGATGACCTGTTCGGCGCGGCTGCCGGTCTATGCGGTGATCATCGGCGCGTTCATCCCGGCGCGGCAGGTGCTGCCGGGCGTGGGGTTGCAGGGGCTGGTGCTGCTGGTGCTGTACCTGACCGGCATATTGGGCGCGGTCATCGCGGCCTTCGTCCTGCGCCGGACCGCGACCAAGGGCGTGGGCGGCGGTTTCCTGATGGAAATGCCGCGCTATCAGCTGCCCTCGATCCGCGACATCGCGATCGGGCTGTGGCAGCGTGCCTATGTCTTCCTGCGCCGCGCCGGCACGATCATCCTGCAGGTCACGGTCGCCTTGTGGCTGCTCACCTCCTACCCGGTCGCACCGGCGGGGGTGAAGCAGTCCGAATATTCGATCGCCGGGCGGATCGCGTCGGGGCTGGAGGTCGTGCTGCGGCCGATCGGCTTCAACCATGAAATGTCGCTGGCGGTGATCCCTGCGATGGCCGCGCGCGAAGTCGCGGTGTCGGCGCTCCAGACCGTCTACGCCATCGACGCGGCGGATGAAGAACAGGGTGCGCAGGAACTGGGCGGGCGGCTGGCCGGGCGCTGGAGCCTTGCCACCGCGCTCGCCTTCCTCGCGTGGTTCGTGTTCGCGCCGCAATGCCTGTCGACCATCGCGGTCGCGCGGCGCGAGACCAATGGCTGGAAATGGCCGCTGGTGATGATCGGCTATCTCTTCGCGCTGGCCTATATCGCGGCGGGCGCGACCTATTGGACGGCGGTCGCCTTCGGGTTGGGGTGATTGATGCAATCAAGCCCGTTCGTGCTGAGTAGGGGCTGAGCGCAGTCGAAGACCCGTATCGAAGCACTTGGCCGCAGACGGTCCTTCGATACGCCGTTTCGACAGGCTCAACGGCTACTCAGGACGAACGGCGTCGTTGATGATCGGGATTACTCTTCCCGCTTCACCCCATCCAGCAACGCCTTACGCCGCGCGGCATCGGCGTCGTCGCGTGCCTTCTCGACGGCGGTCCGTCCGAACTTTGCGCGGTTGGCGTCGGCTTCATGGGCACGTTCCGCCTTGGCGGGGGCCTTGCGGAAACGGTTGAGGTTGATGACGTCGCCCATCGCGGTTCCTTTCGACGTGAAATCTGCCGCGCGACCGCCGGATTGACCAGTCCGAAACGCATGTTGCCGCAAATGATGCCACGGCGTAGCGGGCGCAGCCGGGGAAGGGCGATAGGCGGATGGGAACAGGCAGGACGGCAGCACTGGCGCTCGCGCTTTTGGCGACCGCATGTGGTGGCGGCGGCACGGCGGAGGGCGGCACGGTGATCGCCCCGAATCCGACACCGACGCCCGCACCTTCGCCAACCCCGACGCCGACGCCGACGCCGACGCCGACGCCGACGCCCGGCCCGGCCGCGACCGGCTGGTGGCGGCCGACGGTGGCCACGACCTGGCAATGGCAGCTGAGCGGAACGATCGATACCCGCTACGCCGTCGACGCCTATGACATCGACCTGTTCGACACGCCGCCCGCGACGATCGCCGCGCTGCACGCCGCGGGACGCCGCGTGATCTGTTACTTCTCCGCCGGATCGTCCGAAAACTGGCGCAGCGACGATGGCGAGTTCACCGCTGCCGATCGCGGCGCGGCGCTCGACGGCTGGGCGGGGGAGCGCTGGCTGGCGGTCACTTCGACCAATGTCCGCAGGGTGATGGCGCTGCGGCTCGACCTGGCGAAGGCCAAGGGCTGTGACGCGGTCGAGCCGGACAATGTCGATGCCTATGCCAATCGCAACGGCCTCGACATCACCGCCGACCAGCAGCTCGACTATAACCGTTTCCTCGCCACCGAAGCGCATCGGCGCGGCCTGTCGATCGCCCTGAAGAACGATCTCGATCAGGTGGCGGTGCTCGCCCCGGCGTTCGACTTCGCCATCAACGAACAATGCCATGAATATGCCGAATGCGACCGGCTGGCCCCGTTCCTGACCGCCGGCAAGGCGGTGTTGGTGGCGGAGTATAAGGACGCCTATCGCACCAACAGCGGCGGGGCGCGCGACACGCTATGCGCATCGTCGCGGGCGCAGGGGTTGCGCACGCTGGTGCTGCCGGTCGAACTCGACAATCGGTTCCGGTTCAGCTGCGACGGTGACTGACGCTCTGGCAATGCGCGGCGCACTCGCATAACAGCGACGATCAGGTTTCGAACGAGGAATTTCAGCGATGGCTGGTAGCGTCAACAAGGTCATTCTGGTGGGCAATCTGGGCCGCGACCCCGAGTCGCGCTCGTTCCAGAATGGCGGCAAGGTGGTGAACCTGCGCATTGCCACGTCGGAATCGTGGAAGGACCGCAATTCCGGCGAGCGCAAGGAAAAGACCGAATGGCATTCGGTCGCGATCTTCAACGAAGGGCTGGCCAACGTCGCCGAACGCTTCCTGCGCAAGGGCTCGAAAGTCTATATCGAAGGCCAGCTCCAGACGCGGAAGTGGCAGGACCAGAACGGTCAGGACAAGTACAGCACCGAAATCGTGTTGCAGGGCTTCAACAGCGTGCTGACGATGCTCGACGGTCCCGGCGGTGGTCAGGGCGGCGGCGGTGCGCGCAGTGGCGGTGGCGACTTTGGCGGCGGTGACGATTTCGGCGGCGGCGCAGGCGGCGGCTATGGCGGTGGCCAGAGCGGCGGATCGCGTGGCGGTGGCAGCGGGGGCGGTTACAACTCGGGCGGTAACAAGGGCGGCAATTTCGGCGGCGGCTTCGGCGACGATCTCGACGACGACGTTCCGTTCTGATCGGGCAATGGCTCGGCTCCGTTCGTGCTGCGTAGCAGCCGAGCTTGTCGAAGATCCGTATCGAAGCATCCGTCGTTGAACGGTCCTTCGATACGCTGTTTCGGCAAGCTCAACCGCTACGGAGGACGAACGGCATCGATCAGCGGCGCAGGACGAAGGTCGTGACCGACCGGGGTTGCGCGACCATCATGCTCCCCGCGACCGGCGCGGCATTATGCGTCGCGTCAGTCACCACCGTTTCCGACAGGCGATAACCGGCAGTGGCCAGCGACAGGTCGCGGCGGACGACACCGGCGTTCACATGCACTACCACCAGTGTCGCGCCATCGGGCGACAGCGCGGCGATGCTGTCGATATCGTCGATCGGCACCAGCCGGTAACCGGGCCGGACATAGCGGCTGAAATTGGCCATCGCCCAATATTTGCGGGTGATGTGGATCGCCTGCGGACCCGGCGCGGATGCGGCCAGGTCCATCTTGATCAATCCCCAGTTCGATCCCGGCTTGCCGTTGCGCCCGCTCAGCGTCTCGACCGCCTGCCAGAACACCCAGGCCGCCGGTTCCAGCCGCCGGAAATCACCGACCAGATGCTCGGCGAAGGCGAGCGGCGTCGTCATGCTCTCGAAATTTTCGAGGTCCTTGTCGGCGCTCATGTCGTGCTCGCTCATCCACAACCGGATGTTGGCGGCACGCGCGATGTCGCGGACGGCGCTCTGGTGCGTGTTGCCATAGCTATGGACGTTCAACTGCCCGACCCGCGCCCGCGTCGCCGCGCTCCAGCCCGCCCAGTCGGCGACGAACAGCGTCGAATTGGTTTCGTCGGGGGCGGCGATCACCGTCTTCAGCCCACGTGCCTTCAGCGCCACGTCGGCGGCGTCGATCATTTGTCCCTGTCGCGCCGGGCTCCAATGCGCGCCTTCCTGCGTATTGGCGGCGAACCAGTAATCGGTATTCGGCTCGTTGACCGGCGATAGCGTGCGGAAGGTGATGCGGTGGCGGCGCTGCAATTCGTCGACCACGCGCGCCAGATAGGCCGCGAACTGTGGCTCGGCACCGGGGCGCAGATTGTCGTCGGTCCCCTTGGTCGCGCCCGATACCCGCCCGCTGACGGTCATGAACCAGGGCGGTGAGTTGGAGAATGCCTCGAAGATCGGCTGGCGGACGCGGCTGCGGATCGCATCCAGCCACCAGCGCTGACGGGCATCGGCCGACCAGCCCCACATCGCCGGATCGTCGGGACGCCACCAATCGGTACCCGTAGCGCCGGCCGGTCGCCGCCAGAACCCTGGCACGGCGGCACCGGTGCGCAGATAGGGCGGCGTATCGGCGGCATTGCCCCCGCCGATATTGTAGCGCGCGATCGTCCAGCCGAGCCCGTCCGGTCCATAGAACAGATCGGCCAGCCGCTCGCGCGTCGCATCGGGATAACCGCCGGTGACGTTCGCGAACCAGGCAAGCGCCGTGCCCCAGCCTTCGAAGGTCGTGCCGGGCCGGTCGGTTGCGACATGCAACCTGATCGCGACCGTTGCCGGTGCCGCCTTGGTCGGCGCCTGCGCCGCTGCCGGCACGGTCATGCCGGCCAGAAGCAGCGCCGCCGCCAGTTTTCGCATCGTCCGCTGCCGTACCGCCATCATCATTCCTCTATTGTCGGACAAGTATCACATGGTGGACGGCCGGTCCATTTACTGAAACGTCATCCGATCGATGACTGCGTATCCTCGCGCGCCTGTTGCAACAGCGCGACCGTCGCTTCGCGCGCGCCCGCCGCATCCCCGCCGGCGATCGCCCCGAACAGCTGCCGATGCTGCGGGATCGAATCGCGCGGCTGCCGGCTCTTGCGGTGCTTGAACATCGTCGTCCACCGCACTGCCGCCCCAATACTCCCCGCCAGACTGACCAGCAGTTCGTTCGCGGTCGCCTCGAGGATGATGTGGTGGAAACGTTGATCGGCGGCCTGTCCGGTCGCGCTGGCAAGGCCATGGCGCGCCATTTCCTCCAGCGCATGGCCCATTTGTGACAATTGCTCGCCGGTACGCAGTTGCGCCGCCAGTTCTGCAGCGGCGGGTTCGACGATCATCCGCAATTGGAAGAGATTGTCGACGAAACCGGCGGGCGGCTCCCCTTCGAACATCCATGCCAGCACGTCGGGATCGAGCAGGTTCCACCGCGCGCGGTCGCATATGCGGGTGCCGGTCTTCGGCTTGCTGACGATCAGTCCCTTGCCCGACAACATCCGCAGCGCTTCGCGCACCACACCGCGCGAAATGCCGCGCTGTTCGGCTAGATCATATTCGCCGGGCAGGATCGACCCAGGCGGATAGCGCCCGGTGACGATGGCGATGCCGATATCGCGTGCCGTCTGCGCGTGCGCCGATGCCGTGTTCCGGTCGTTCGTCAATGCTGTGCCTCGCTCATGCACCGCTACCCTGAAGCAATCCGAAAAATCGTCAACACGGTATATTGTTTAACAAATAGGATACGGTTATTAAGTCGGACAACTGGACGGCGTCACGACGCGATCATGCGCGGCGACCGCCCGGTAAAGGGGAGGATGACGATGGCTTCTTTGCGTAGTTCGTTCCGTTTCGGCGCATCGCTGACCGCGATGGGGATCGCCGGACTGGCGCAGGTCGCGGTGGCGCAGAACGCACCGACGCGCGGTTCGCTGAATGCTGCACAGGCCGCCGAACAGGGTGTCGATGGCGACGATATCGTCGTGACCGGCGTGCGCGAGAGCCTTCGCACCGCCCAGGCGATCAAGCGTAACTCCGACCAGATCGTCGATTCGGTCAGCGCGCAGGACATCGGCAAGCTGCCCGACGTCAACACCACCGAAGCGTTGCAGCGAATCACCGGTGTGCAGATCCAGCGCCGCTATGGCGAAGGCGCCACCGATTTCGACCACCGGACCCAGCCGGCGATCACCGTCCGCGGCCTGACCCAGGTGCAGAATTTCCTCGATGGCCGCGCGGTCTATTCGGCGTCGGGCGGTCGCGCCTTCGACCTCGAAGGGATTCCGCCCGAACTGCTCTCGGGCATCGACGTGTACAAGAACGCGCCCGCCAACATCATCGAAGGCGGCGTCGGCGGCGCGGTCAATCTGCGCACACGTCGGCCGTTCGATTCGAACAAGGAAGTCATCAGCGTCACGGCACGCGGCAATTATTACGACCGCGTCGACAAGCCGGGCTATGCCTTTTCCGGCCTCTATTCCAACCGCTACGACACCAGCATCGGCGAGATCGGCCTGTTGGTGAACGCGGTCTATTCGAAGAGCCAATATCGTCAGGACGGCCTGCTCGCCGGCCCGTTCGGCGAAGCGCGCCCCGGATCGATCGCCAATGCGCCGTCCAACGCGCAGATCCCCTATGGTTTCGAAGTGTATGACGATACCGGCGACCGCAAGCGCTTCGGCATCGCCGCCGCCGTCCAGTGGCAGGCGAGCGACGACCTGCTGCTGACCGCGCAATATCAGGGGACCAAATACTGGTTCAACCGCACCGGCGCCTATTACTACGACTTCAACAATCTGCCCGGTAACCAGTATGATTCGCAGGGTCGGGTGACGCAGTACAACACGCTGCCGACGCCGGGTGCCGCCTTCACCTTCAACGACGATGGCTATGCGACCAGCGGTTCGCTGTCGCCGCAGACCTTCGAGACCGGTCGCTTCGATCAGGAATTGTGGAGCGCGTCGCAGAACCTGACCTTCAACGCCGCATGGCAGGCGACCGACCGCGCAAAGGTCAGCTTCGACGTCCAGTATCTGACGTCCTATTACAATGCCGATCGCAACGGCCACGTCCTGTCGCTCTACAGCCGCACCGGACAGAATGCGACCGGCCAATATGGCAGCACGCTCGCGCCGCACCCCTCGACCGTCATCTTCGACCTGCGCGGCAAATATCCGCGCTGGGACGTGACCGATCCGTCGGTGCTCAACAATCCCGCGAACTACTCGTTGCCGTTCATCGCCGATTCGCTCCAGCGCAACGACGCCGATACGCTCGCGCTCGCCTATGACCTCGAATATGAGGTCGAGGGCGGCTTCCTGAAGAAGCTGCGCGGCGGTGCGCGCTATGCCGACAATTCGATCGAGCTGCGCGGTACCTGGAACGGCGTCTGTCTGTATCAGGGGATCGCGCCGGGCTGTCGCGACGTGCCGCAGGGTACGCCGCTGATCCCGCTCACCAATTTCCCGCAGCTGGCGATGAAGGGTCCGTCGAAGAACTGGTTTGACGGCAATACCGTGACCGGCGGCATCCTCTATCCCGCCTTCCCCGCCGGCGATGGTGTTTGGGAACAGACCAAGGCACTCTACGCGCTGTTCGGGGCGCAGACCAAAGACGCGTTCACGCCGGGTGACCTCAATACCCAGACCGAAAAGACCTACACCGCGTGGGGCATCGCCGATTACGCGTTCGACGCCGGCGGCGTGCGGTTCGACGGCGGTCTGGGCGTTCGCATCGTCAAGACCAAGACGACGTCGATCGGCACGCAGTTCAACAACGATGGCAGCGTCTCGCCGCTGTCGGTCGGCAACGACTATACCAACGTCCTGCCCAGCGTGAACATCCGCGCCCGCTTCACCGACCAGTTCCAGATGCGCTTCGCCTATTCGAAGGGGGTTGCGCGGCCGAACTTCGACGTGCTGTCGACCAACGTCACGCTGCAGAACCCGAACCAGGTCGATCCCAGCAACGGGCTGCCCTTCGCCAATTCGGGCAACCCGTATCTGCGCCCGATCAAATCGGACAATCTCGACCTGACCGCCGAATGGTATTTCGCGCCGACCGGATCGCTGACCGCCGGCCTGTTCTACAAGTCGGTCAATGGCTTCCTGTCGAGCGGCCGGTTCATCGGCACCTATGGCGGCCGGTCGTACAATGTGAATTCGTCGGTCAATTCGGGCGACGGCACGGTCAAGGGGCTGGAGGCCGGCTATCAGCAGTTCTTCGACTTCCTGCCGGGGCTGCTGAGCGGCCTCGGTGTGCAGGCCAACTACACCTATGTCGACTCGAACGTGGAAAACCCCTTCTCGTCGTCGGCCAACAACCTGCCCTCGTCGCTGCCGCTCGAGAAACTGTCGAAGCATAGCTACAATCTGATCGGGCTGTACGAAAAGGGTCCGATCACCGCCCGCGTCGCGTGGAACTGGCGGTCGAGCTATCTCGAACAGACCACCGGCAGCGGCGCAAACGGACAGGGCCAGTTCGCCAAGCCCTATGCCTCGCTCGACGCGTCGATCAGCTACAACCTGACCGACAAGATCGCGGTATCGGCCGATGTCGTGAACCTGAACAACCGCATGAACGTCCTCTATATCGGCACGCCGTCGGCACCGCTGCAATATCAGCTCAACGACCGTCGTTTCGGCCTGTCGGTCCGCGCGACCTATTGATCCCCACCTGCCGGCGTGGTGACGTCCGCCACGCCGGCAATTTTTTCGGGGACATGTTACCATGCGGATCGCACTGGATCGGGTGACCGTCCATCATGTCGGGAACGAACGCGAACCCGTTCTGGTGATCGATGTTGCGACCGGCGCGGCCGATGCGTTGGTCGATCATGCCGCGACCCGCGCCACCTTCGCGCCGGCGGCCAGCGTCGGCAGCCACTATCCCGGCCTGCTCGGCACCGCACCGACCGCCTATATCGACGGGCTGGTCCGCGACGTCCTGCCCCTGCTTTCCCGCCATTTCGGCGGACAGGCACTGCGCCCGGTCCGGGCACGCGGCAATTTCTCGCTGGTGACGACCGATCCGGGCGATTTGTCGGTCGAACAGCGCGCACCGCATGTCGATGCCGCCGACCGGCTGCAATTCGCGGCGGTCCATTATCTGTGCGCCGGTGATCAGGGCGGCACCGGCTTCTTCCGCCACAATGCGACCGGTTTCGAAACCATCGATCCCGATCGTCTCCCCGCCTATGACGCCGCCCGGCGCGTGGAGGAGGGACGCTCCGGCAATGGCTATCCCGGACAGGGCGACGATCCAGCCTTCGCCCCGATCGCCCAGTGCCGGGCGGTACGCGACCGGATCGTGCTGTACCGCGCGGCGCTGCTTCATTCGGGGCTGATCGCGCGGGTACCCGACCATGCCGACGATCCGCGTCGCGGGCGGCTGACCGGCAATCTCTTCCTGCAGTGTGCGGTCGCGGCATGAACGCGCCGCTGACCAGTATCGCCATCATCGGCGGCGGTACCGCCGGCTGGATGGCCGCCGCCGCGCTGTCGCGGGTGCTCGGCCGATCGGTCGCGATCACCCTGGTCGAATCCGAAGCGATCGGCACGGTCGGGGTGGGGGAGGCGACGATCCCGCCGATCCAGGCGTTCAACGCACTGCTCGGCATCGACGAGGATGATTTCGTCCGCGCGACGCAGGGCAGCTTCAAGCTCGGCATCGAATTCGTCGATTGGGGGGCGAAGGGCGAACGCTATTTCCATCCGTTCGGCGTGTACGGCATCGATTTCGGACCGATCCCGTTCGAGGCGATGTGGCACCGGCTGCGCGCGGCCGGGGCGGCGGGGCCGCTCGATGCCTATTCGATCTGTGCGGCGGCGGCGCGGGGCAACCGGTTCCAGCGGCCGCTCGACCCGCCCGGCAACACCCCGCTCCATCATATCGGCTATGCGTTCCACTTCGACGCCGCGCTCTACGCCGCCTATCTGCGCCGGCTGGCCGAGGCGGCGGGCGTGGTCCGGCGCGAGGGGCAGGTGGTCGATGTGGTGCAGGGCGTCGGCGACGGCCGGATCGAGTACGTCAAGCTCGCCGATGGCGGGGAGGTCGCCGCCGATTTCTTCATCGACTGTTCGGGCTTCCGCTCGCTGCTGCTCGGCGAAACGCTGGGCAGTGTGTTTCAGGACTGGTCGCACTGGCTGCCCAACGACCGGGCGGTCGCCGTACCCAGCGCCAATGTCGGACCGCCGACCCCCTATACCCGATCGACCGCGCGCGTCGCCGGCTGGCAATGGCGCATCCCGCTCCAGCATCGCACCGGCAATGGCTATGTCTTTTCGAGCGCGCATTGTTCGGAGGACGAAGCGACCGCGACGCTGCTGGCCAATCTCGACGGCGCGCCGCTCGCCGATCCGCGCATGCTGCGTTTCCGCACCGGGCGGCGGCAGCAATGCTGGATCGGCAATTGCGTCGGGCTGGGGCTGTCGACCGGCTTTCTCGAACCGCTCGAGTCGACCAGCATCCATCTGATCCAGGCGGGGATCGCGCGGCTGCTCGAAATGCTGCCGGGGCGCGATCCCGATCCGGCGATGGTGCGGCGCTACAACCGGTTGATGGCGGCCGAGTTCGACGGCATCCGCGACTTCATCATCCTGCATTTTCACGCCACCGCGCGCGACGATACGCCCTATTGGAACCAGGTCCGGACGATGACCGTGCCTGACACGCTGGCGGACCGCATCGCCGAATATCGCGCGACCGGGCGCGTGTATCGCGAGGCGGACGATCTGTTCACCCGGACCAGTTGGCTGGCGGTACTCGATGGACAGGGGGTGCGCACGGCTGGGCATGATCCACTGGCCATGGCGATGCCGATCGACGAGGCGCGCGAACGGCTGGCACGGATCGCGGCGGTGACGGCGGCGGCGGCGGGACGGATGTCGCCGCATGGCGCTTTCATCGCCGCGCATTGCGCTGCGCCAATTGCATCGCCGGCCTGATTGTATATTGTCAGACAAAACTAGCGTTCGGGGAGAGTAACGTGAAGCTGAGCAGGATGCTGGTCGGGGCCGGCGTGATGGCAATGGCGATGCCGGCAATGGCACAGGCGCCGCGGGTCGATCCGGTGCAGGTCGATCCCGGCCGGCCCGACTGGGAAAATCCGGCGGTCTATGCTCGGGGCAAGATGCCGGCCCATGCGACCGGCTTCGCGTACGAGACCCGCGAACAGGCAGTGGCCGGCGATCGCGCCCGGTCGAGCCGTTTCCTGTCGCTGAACGGCGACTGGCGCTTCAACTTCAGCCCGTCGGTCGACGGCGCACCCAAGGGGTTTCAGGCGCCGAACTACGACGTGTCGGGGTGGAAGACGATTCCCGTGCCGGCGATGTGGCAGGCGCAGGGCTATGGCCAGCCCAAATACAACAACATCACCTATCCGTTTCCCGCCAACCGCCCGCTCGTGCCGCACGACACCAACGAAACCGGCTCCTACCGCCGCGATTTTGACATGCCCGCGACGTGGAGCGGCGACGATGTGATCCTGCATATCGGGGCGGCGGGATCGGCCTATCGCGTCTGGGTCAACGGACAGGAAGTCGGCTATTCGGAGGACAGCAAGCTGCCGTCCGAATTCGACGTGACCCGCGTCGTGAAGCCCGGCCGCAACACCGTGGCGGTACAGGTCATCCGCTGGTCCGACGGGTCGTATCTGGAGGATCAGGATTTCTGGCGCGTGTCGGGGATCGAACGCGAAGTCTATGTCGCGGCGGTGCCGAAAACGCGGATTGCCGATTTCTTCGTGCATGCCGGGCTGGACCCGCAATTTCGCGACGGTCGGCTGGCGGTCGACGTCGCGGTGAAGGGGACGGGTGCGGCCAGGGCGCGCATCGTCCTGCTCGACGGCACGCGCGAAGTCCTGTCGCGCGAGGCGGCGGTCGGCGGGCGCAGTGATGCGCGTGCGGTCACGCTGAAGGCCGATGTGCCGGGGGTGCGGCAGTGGAGCGCGGAGACGCCCAATCTCTACACGCTGCTGGTCGAACTGGTCGATGCGCAGGGCCGCGTGATCCAGTCGACCCCGCAGCGGATCGGGTTCCGCGACGTGCGGATGCTGAACGGCAAGGTGACGGTCAATGGCCGCCCGATCGTGATCCGCGGCATCAACCGCCACGAGCACGACCCGGTGACGTTCCACGTCATTTCCGACGAATCGATGCGCCGCGACATGGAGTTGATGAAGCGCAACAACTTCAACGCGATCCGCACCTCGCACTATCCCAATGACCCGCGCTGGTATGCGTTGGCCGACGAGATGGGCATGTATGTGATGGACGAGGCCAATATCGAGAGCCACGCGTACATGGACTATGCGAACAAGCATCCGGAATTGCGCCCGAAGCTCCAGATCGGCTTCGATCCCGCATGGGAAGGGGCGCATGTCAGCCGCGTGATGAATATGGTCGAGCGCGACAAGAACCACCCGTCGGTCATCTTCTGGTCGCTCGGCAACGAGGCTGGCATCGGCCCCAATTTCGAGAAGGCGGCGGCGGCGATCCGCAAGCGCGACAGTGGCCGGCTGGTCTCGTATCTCGGCTGGGGCACGCTCGACTGGAACCACGCGCCCAACCCTTACGTCGATATCTATGCGCCGATGTACGACGACGTCGAAAAGATGGTCGACTGGGCCAAGGATCCGACGCGCAAGCAGCCGATGATCCAGTGCGAATATGCCCATATGCAGGGCAATTCGGGCGGCAACTTCAAGGAATATTGGGACACCATCTACCGCTATCCCGACAAGCTGCAGGGCGGCTTCATCTGGGACTGGGTCGACCAGTCGATGGTTCGCACCAACAAGGACGGCAAGCGCTACTGGGGTGACGGCGGCGAATATGGCCCCAATCCCGGCGGCGATATCGAGTTCGGCGACGGGCTGAACCAGCCCGACCGCACCCCCAATCCGCAGCTTTACGAGGTGCAGAAGGTCCTCTCGCCGATCCAGTTCGAGGGGTTCGATCCCGCGACGGGTCGCTTGACCGTGCGCAACCGCCATGATTTCCGCGACCTGTCGGGCTTCGCCTTCGACTGGGTGATCGAGGAGGACGGGGTGGCCGTAGCGACCGGGCAATTGCCGCCGCTGACCACCGTCGCCCATGGTACCGAGGCGGTCACCGTGCCGATGACCGCGCTACAGCGCAAACCCGGTGCCGAATATTTCGTGACGGTCCGCGCCCGCGCCAAGCAGGGCGCGGTGCCGATGGTCCCGGCCAACTACATCGTCGGCTGGGAACAGTTCGCGCTCGGCAAGTCGGTGGCGCCGGTCGCGG
This sequence comes from Sphingomonas lacusdianchii, assembly GCF_022664395.1. Classification (GTDB taxonomy): domain Bacteria; phylum Pseudomonadota; class Alphaproteobacteria; order Sphingomonadales; family Sphingomonadaceae; genus Sphingomonas; species Sphingomonas lacusdianchii. The sequence continues at coordinate 198,304 of NZ_JAKRET010000007.1, forward strand.
TGCGCAAGGGGAATGTGACGGTTGCCGACAGCGCCGAAGCGGTCCGGCTGTCGGCGAACGGCGCATCGCTGTCGATCGATCGCAAGACCGGCTTGCTCGAAGGCTATCGCAGCGGCGGCACCACCCTGATCGAAGGGGGCGCACCGAACTTCCACCGCGCACCGACCGACAATGATCTCGCCAACGGCAACCTCGCCGATACGGCCGCATGGGACCCGATCGCCGCCAACCGCCAGCTGCGGTCGGTGACGACGCAGCGCGGCGCGGACGGGACAGCCAGCGTGCGCGTCGATTACGAAATGGGCGCGGGCGCGGCGTCGTTCGTCACCACCTACACCATGGCTGGCGACGGTTCGGTGGCGGTGGTGGGCGACTTCGTGCCGCTGAAAAGCGATCTGACCGCGCCGATCCGCATCAGCATGGCCTATACGCTGCCAACGTCGCTGAAGACCGTCGAATGGTATGGCCGCGGCCCGCACGAAAGCTATGTCGATCGCAAGACCAGCGCCGCGATCGGGCTGTGGCGGGGCGCCATCGCCGACCAGAATCACGATTACATGCGGCCACAGGATACCGGCAACAAGGTCGATGTCCGCTGGATGGAGTTGAGCGGGGCGGGGCGCGGAGTCCGCGTTGTCGGCGACACGCCGTTGATGATGCAGGCGCTGGCCTTTCCCTATAGCGACCTCGACCGGCGCGAGCCGGGTACGTGGAAGTCGAGCGATATCGTGCCGCACGATCAGGTGTCGCTGAACATCGACGCCGCCCAATGGGGTGTGGGCGGCGATACGACGTGGAGCCATGTCGGCCAGCCGCACATGGAATATCGCACGAAGCTGGTGCCGACCCGCATCGCCTTCCGTCTCGAACCGTTCAGCGGCGAGGGGACGACGCCCGACAAGGCACGTCCGGCCCGCGCGACCGAGGCGCAGTGATGCGCGGCGCCGGTGTCGCCATCGTAGTGACGGCGGGGCTGCTGGTCGCCGCCGCCGCCCCTGCGCCGCGCTGGGATAGTTCCGGGGCGGCCAACCCGCTGCTGCTGGGCTATTTCGCCGATCCCTCGATCGTGCGCGACGGCAACCGCTGGTATATCTTCGCGACCATCGATCCATGGGGCGACGACCGGCTGGGGCTGTGGACGTCGGACAATGGCCGCGACTGGCGCTTCTCGCTGCCCAACTGGCCGACCAAGGCGGCGGCGACCAGCCCGACCTCGGGCGATTCGAAGGTCTGGGCACCGTCGGTGGTGAAGGCCGCCAATGGTCGCTGGTACATGTATGTCTCGGTCGGCAGCGAAGTGTGGGTCGGCAGTGCCACGTCGCCCGCCGGCCCCTGGGCCGATGCAAATGGCGGCAAGCCGCTGATCAACAAGAATTTCGACCTGCGCTATCACATGATCGATGCCGAAGCGTTCATCGACGAGGACGGGCAGGCCTATCTCTATTGGGGATCGGGGCTGAACTGGGTCAACGGTCATTGCTTCGTCGTGAAGCTGAAGCCCGACATGGTGACGTTCGACGGCACCCCGCGCGACGTGACCCCGCCCAATTATTTCGAAGGGCCGTTCATGGTCCGGCAGGGGAAACACTATCTGCTGACCTATAGCGACGGGAAGACGACGACCGACACCTACAAGGTCCGCTATGCGATCGGCGACACGCCGTTCGGACCGTTCCGCGAAGGACCGGACAGCCCGATCCTGTCGACCGATGCCGCGCGGTCGGTCATCAGCCCCGGCCACCATGCCGTGTTCCGTTCGGGGGGGCAGCCCTATATCCTCTATCACCGCCACGGCCTGCCCTTTCCGCCGCCCGGTGACGCCGTCCTGCGGCAGATCGCGGTCGATCCGCTCACGATCCGTGCCGATGGCAGTATCGCGAAGGTGGTGCCGAGCCATGGCAGCATGGTAAGCGGCTTCGCCGCACGGCGCGACGCCGGCTTGCGCTGGCGGGCGAGCGGGCAGGGCAGCGACAAGCTGCACGGACCCGAGCGCGCGGCCGACGATAATTATGCGACGTGGTGGGCACCGGCCAAGGGGGCGGCCCCGCAACTGACCGCCGACCTTGGCGCCGTACGGCCGGTCAAGGGTAGCGCGCTGCGCATGCGTTTCCCGACGCAGCGCTACACGCTGTCGGTGGAAGGATCGCGCGACGGGCGGATCTGGCAAAAGCTGGCGACGGTGGACCAGGCGACCGGATCACCGATCGACCTCAGCCACCCGGCCCAAGTCCGCTATCTGCGCTTGCAGGTGCCGGCCGATGCCGGCGTGTGGGAGTGGACGCTGCGGTAGTGTAGTACGCCGTGCTGCGGTGAACCACCGATGCCACCGCCGTGACGCGGCGAAAAGAGACGGCATGCCGCACGAAGATGCGCGTCTTTTCCCTCTGCCGACGGGAGAGGGAAGGAGCGGCGCAGCCGCGGAAGGGTGAGGGGGATCGCCGCCGGCCGCGTTCGCGCCCCTTCAGCATGAACCGTTCTGCCTGTCACCGTCCCCACCGCCAATTTCCCGTTGCGCGACCGCCGACTTTCCCCAACCATGGTCGCAACGAACAAGGGGGAGGGATCGATGAAGACACGGGTTTTGCTCGCGATATCGGCATCTGCGCTCTGGCCGGCGGTCGCGTCGGCCCAAACGTCGGCACCGACCGCGCCGGTTGCCAATTGCCTGCCGAAAAGCTGGCTCGACATGCAGCCGCCGTACAAGTCGGTCGAGGTCCTGCCCGACGGACGGGTAACGTTCCGGTTGTGCGCTCCGCTCGCGCGCGAGGCGAAGGTCATCAGCCCCGATCTGGGCGACCTGATCCCCGGCGGCGCGACCAATGGCGTCGCCAACGGGCTGGCGCTGACCCGCGATGCGACCGGGCTGTGGACCGGCACGACCGGCCGCCCGGTGCCGGCGTCTCCCTATCGCTTCAGCTTTCAGGTCGATGGCGCCCCGGTACCCGATCCGCAGGGGACGATGGTGTCGGAACGGCTGACCGGCGTGACCAGCGTGTTCGAGGTTCCCGGCCCGGCCGCCGCGTTTCAGGAATATCGCAAGGACGTCGCGCACGGCGTGGTCGGCACGATCGAATATTGGTCGAATGCCCTGGGACGGAAACGGCGGGCGCATGTCTATACGCCGCCGGGCTATACCGGCGATGCGCGGCGCTATCCGGTGCTGTATCTGGTGCATGGTGCCGGCGACAGCGACGATAGCTGGACCAGCATCGGCCATGCTCAGTACATCCTCGACAATCTGATCGCCGCCGGACAGGCGGTACCGATGATCGTCGTCATGCCCGCCGGCCATACGCCGATGCGGCCGAACCAGAATATGCTGGTCAACACCGATTTCGGCAGCGACCTGACCACCGATCTGATCCCGCTGATCGATCGCAGCTATCGTACCGTTGCGAAGCCCGAAATGCGCGCGATGGCGGGGTTGTCGATGGGTGGCGCGCATACGCTGAACTTCGGCCTGCCGCGCTCCGACCTGTTCCGCTATGCCGGCATCTTCTCGATGGGACTGGGATTCCAGGATCCGGCGAAGGAGATCGACGACTATGAAACGCGCAACGCTGCCGGGTTGCGTCGTTCGGCAAAGGACATGAAGCTCGTCTGGTACGGCATGGGCAAGACCGATTTCCTGTACGGCACGGTCGCGCCGACGCGGGCGATGCTCGACAAATATGGCATCCGCTACACCTATGTCGAAAGCGAAGGCGGGCATGAGTGGGGCAATTGGCGCAGCTATCTCAACCAGTTCGCGCCGAAGCTGTTTCGTGTCGGTAGCTGACGCAAATCTACCCGGCGGGCGGTAGTTCTGCACGATATGGCGGACCCGGTGGCGGCGGTAGGATCGGCCATGCCCAACCAGCCCCCGCCCCCGCCGCATGCCGTCCCCGAGCCCGAGGATCGCGACTATCTGCTCAAGCGCGCCGACCAGCATCGGCGGCAGGGCGAACGATGCGACGATGCCAGCAAGTCGCTTCACGCCCGGTTCCAGCGCCTATACGAAGATCGCGCCGCAGCGCTGCCGCCGACCGATCACTGATCGCTTGCCACCGGGCCGTTTCGCGAATTAGGATCGCACCCATAAAAAGGTCGCGCATCGGCAAGCGGCCTGTGGGTGAGGCGGCATCGATGCGTCGGCAGCGACAGGGACGGCGGTGACCGCAGGCGACGACCATCGCCCGCCGTTCGTCGACGCGCATTTCCACCTGTGGGACCATGACGTGCTGCGCTATCCGTGGCTTGACGATCCGGCGCAGGCGGCGATCGCGCCCGATTACCGGATCGACGACTATCGGCGTGAGACGGCGCCGTGGAACCTGGTCGGCGCGGTGCATGTCGATGCCGGAGCGCATCCCGGTCAGGGGCGGGCGGAGACCGACTGGCTCGCCGGGGTCGCGGCGGCGGATGGCCTCCCGAGTGCGATCGTCGCCCGCGTCGCGCTCGACCGGTCGGATGTCGAGGGCGAACTGGCATGGCAGACGGCGCAACCGGGCGTGCGCGGTATCCGCCACCTCATCAACTGGCATCCGCGCGATGCCGCGCGCCGCGCCTGTGACCGCGATCTGACCCGCGATCCGGACTGGGCACGAGGCTATGCGCTGCTCGGCAAATATGGGCTGAGCTTCGATTTTCACGGCTTTCCGCCGCAACTGGCGGGGCTGGTCGAACTGGCGCGCGCGCATCCCGACGTGCCGGTGGTGCTCAACCACCTCGCGCTGCCGATCCTGTCCGATGGGCTGGACGATTGGCGGCGCGGGCTGATCGCCTTTGCCGAACTGCCGCATGCCGCGATCAAGCTGTCGGGGGCGGGTTTCATCGACCCCGCGCTCGACCCTGCGGTGCTCGCGCCGATCGTCCGCGAGGTGATCGACCGCTTCGGCCCCGACCGAGTGATGATCGCGACCAATTTCCCGACCGACCGGCTGGCGGCGGGGCTCGATGCCACATTGTCGACCTATGCGGCGCTGTTGTCGGACCTGTCCGACGACGAACGGCGGGCGGTGTGGGGACGAAGTGCCGGTCGCTTCTATCGGCTGGACCTCGATCTGTAGGAGAGAATGATGAAGGCGACACGGCGCGAGATGATCGGCGGCAGCCTCGCTGCGACCGCGATGGCACCGGCGGTGGCGTCGGCGGTGACGACCCAGCCGACGCCGATGGGCGCGGGCCGTGCGCTGAAGGTGCCGCCGCCGGCACGCTTCACTCCCGACTGGCAATCGCTGACCTCTGGCTACAGCGTCCCCGACTGGTTCCGCGATGCGAAGTTCGGCATCTGGGCGCACTGGACCGCGCAATGCGTGCCGGAGGCGGGCGACTGGTATGCCCGCGATATGTATCTGCCGGGCAGCCGCGCCTATACGCATCACCTGAAAACCTATGGCCACCCCGCCGATCGCGGCTTCATGGAGATCCAGAATCTGTGGAAGGCCGACCGCTGGGACCCCGCCCGCTTACTCGACATCTACAAGAAAGCCGGCGCCCGCTATTTCATGGCCCTCGCCAATCACCACGACAATCTCGACGCCTATGCCTCGCGCCATCACCCATGGAACACGACGCGGGTCGGGCCGAAGCGCGATATCGTCGGCACCTGGGCGAAACTGGCGCGCGAACGCGGGCTTCGCTTCGGCGTGTCGAACCATTCGGCGCATGCGTGGCACTGGAACCAGCCGGCCTATGGCTATGACCCCGACGGACCGCGTGCCGGCCAGCGCTACGACGCCTACAAGCTGACCGCGGCACAGGGGCGCGGCAAATGGTGGGACGGGCTCGACCCGCAGCAACTCTATACCGGGCGGCACATGCCGATGCCCGACGGCATCCGCACCCCCGCGGAAGCCGATCTATGGCACGAGGCGACCGACCGGCTATGGACCGAGGGCGTGCCGGCCAACAGCGACTTCGCCCGCAACTGGGAACTGCGCTGCCGCGACCTGATCGAGCAGCACCGCCCGGACATGGTCTATTTCGACAATTTCGACCTGCCGCTCGAACAGCACGGGCTCGACCTGACCGCATGGTATTACAATCAGTCGATGGCGTGGAATGGCGGCCGGTTGGAAGCCGTGGTTACCGCCAAGACGACGCCGCCGCAGCGGCGTATGGGAATTGTCGATGACGTTGAACGTGGCGGCAAAAGCTATATCGAGCGTTTCCCTTGGCAGACAGATACTTGCCTGGGCAATTGGCACTATGACGCCGATCTGGCCGCGCGCGACGGATACAAGTCCGCGGCCACCGTCATCCATACTTTGTGCGATGTCGTGTCGAAAAACGGCAATCTGATGCTGTCGGTGCCGATGCGCGGCGACGGCACGATCGACGACAAGGAAGAGCGGATCGTCGGTGAGATCGGCGACTGGATGCAGCGCTTCGGCAGCGCGATCTATGCGACGCGACCGTGGAAGCGGTTCGGCGAGGGACCGACCCGGGCAGGCCAAGGGCTGTTTTCGGAAGGCGGCCCGAAGTCGCCCTATGGTGCCAGGGACATTCGCTATGCGACGCGCGGCGACGATCTCCACGCGCTGGTGCTCGGCTGGCCCGAGGATAATGTCGTGCGACTGACGCTGCTCGGCAGCGACGACCCGACGCTGACCGGCGAGGTGCGCCGCGTGACCCTGGCCGGCGACGCCGCGCCGCTGGCGTTCCGGCGCACCGGCGATGCGCTGGAGGTGACGCTGCCCGCCGCCGCGCGCCATCCCATCGGTATCGCGCTGATCCTGTCGGGCAGGGGACTGACCGTATGAAGGCGCTGGTCTGTGCCGAGCCGTTCGACCTGCGCCTCGAAACCCGCGAACCGCCGCGTCCGGCGGCGGGCGAAGTGCTGCTGCGCATGCGGCGGGTCGGCCTGTGCGGCACCGACTATCATATCTATGCCGGCAAGCATCCGTTCCTCGACTATCCCCGGCTGATCGGTCACGAACTGGCGGGCGAGGTCGTCGAGGCGCCGGCCGGCAGCCGCCTTGCAATCGGGCAGGTGGTGACGGTCAATCCCTATCTGCCGTGCGGCACCTGCCGCGCGTGCCGGCGCAGCAAACCCAATTGCTGCGCAGCAATTCGCGTGCTGGGCGTGCATGTCGATGGCGGACTGTGCGAATGGCTGACCGTGCCCGAGGCGGCGGTGGTCGATGCGACCGGCCTGACCCTCGAACAGGCGGCGATGGTCGAATTCCTCGCGATCGGGGCACATGCGGTCCGGCGGGCGGAGGTCGGCGCGGGCGACTGGGTGCTGGTGGTCGGCGCCGGGCCGATCGGCGTGGGCACAGCATTGTTCGCGCGCATCGCCGGAGCCGGGAGGATCGTGCTGGCCGATACGCGGCCGCAACGGCTCGACTATGCCCGCAGCCAATTCGGGTTCGAGGAGGCGGTGGTTGCCGACGCGGCGCTGGCCGAAACGCTGGCGGTGATGACCGATGGTGAAATGTTCGACCAGGTGTTCGACGCCACCGGCAATATCGCGGCGATGCGCGCCGGCCTCGCCTATGTCGCGCATGGCGGCGACTATACGCTGGTCGGGGTGTGCAAGGACGATCTGGTCTTCGCCGATCCCGAATTCCACAAGCGCGAGACGACGCTGCGCGCCAGCCGCAACGCGCTGTCGGTCGATTTCGACCATGTCATCGACAGCATCCGCAGCGGCCAAATCGCGACCGATCGCATCGCCACGCATCACCTGTCGATCGACGAGGCGCCCACGCGGGTGCCGCAGCTGATCGACGAGGCGGACAGCGTGCTGAAAGCGATCGTCAGCCTGTAGCCCCCGCCTCCGCCGCCGGGATCACCCCGTCCGCCACCAGCCGGTGCAGCGCATCGATATGGCCGTTGTCGCGTGCGGCATCGGCGACCGAGGTCATGACGATGGTCAGCCGCAGGTCGGGAACGACATAGACCATCTGCCCGCCATAGCCCCAGGCGAAGCGCACCGGGTGACCGCGCATCTCGGTCAGGAACCAGCCATAGCCATAGGCCTGCCCGCTCCATGGTGATACCGCGCGCGGCGTCCAGCTGGTCCGCACCCAGTCGGTCGGCAGGATGCGCTTGCCACCTACCACCCCGTCGAGCCGATAGAGTTCGCCGAACCGGGCCAGCGCGCGCGGCGACAGCCGCATCTCGTTGCCGCCGAAGTAAATGCCCTGCGGGTCGGCGGGCCAGACCGGAATGGTGATCCCGAGCGGTTCGCCCAGCCAGTCGCGCGCATTGGCGAGCGTGGTGCGCCCGCTCGCCCTAGTCAGCGCCGCCGACAACAAATGCGTTGATCCGGTCGAATAGAGCATCGCCGTCCCCGGATCGGCGACGAACGGTCGCGACAGCGCGAAGCGGACCCAATTGGGACTGGAAACCCAGCGGCCATAATATTCGCCCGAGGTCCGCTCCAGCCCGGCTTGCATCGACAACAAATTGCCGATCGTCACCCGCGCGAGCCGGGGATCGGGATCGGCGGGCGCGTCGCCGCGCAGGATTGGCAGCACCGGCTGGTCGACGCCGGTAAACACACCGCGTTCGATGGCGATACCGATCAGCGCCGACATCACCGACTTCGACGCCGACTTGATATTGACCGGCCGGTCGAGCGGCGGGCCGCCGTTGAACACGCGTTCGGTCAGCGGCTGGCCGTCGCGCAGCACCAGCAGCGACCGCAAGCGGGGAAGCCGTTCGGCGTCGGCGATGGTCGCCCGCATCGCGGCGGCATCCAGCCCGCGCGTCGCCGGCGTCGCGGCAGGTTGCGGCGGGGGCGTAGCACCGCCGTCACAGGCGGCGGTCAGTAGCAACAGGCAGGGGAGTAGCGCGCGCATGGTCCCCCATGTCGGCGGTCGGCGGCCACATACAAGTCGGGCGGCAGGTTGCCCTGCCGCTCGTCGAAGGTGGAAGGAGATCGGGAAAGCCGATCAATCCTCCTGGATAAGGCTGTTCTTTCCGGAGTCACGCATCCGCAGATAAACGACCAGCGAGATGCCGATCATCGCGGTGACATACCAGTAGAAGCCGCGTTCCCAGCCGGCATCCTTGAACTTCAGCGCGACGAATTCCGCCGTGCCGCCGAAGATGGTGTTGGCGAGTGCATAGGGCAGCGCCACGCCGAGCGCACGGATATGCGCCGGGAACAGTTCGGCCTTCACCACCGCGTTGATCGAGGTATAGCCGGTGACGATGATGAGCGCGGCCATTACCAGCAGCCCGGCGGTCGTGGCGTCGCGGGTCTGTTCGAGCGCGCTGAAGATCGGATAGGTGAACAGCACGCCGGCAATGCCAAAGGCAATCATCAACGGCTTGCGCCCGATCCGGTCCGACAGGCCGCCCGCGATCGGCTGCAACAGCATGAACACGAACAGGGTGATCGCGTTGATCTGGGTCGCGGTCTCCTTGGAAAAGCCCGAGGTGTTGACCAGGAACTTCTGCATGTAGATCGAATAGGCGTAGAAGGCGAGCGTACCGCCGGCGGTCAGCAGCATGACCAGCGCGGTTTCCTTCGGATGGTTGCGCAGCAGCATCAGGAAGCCCGACTTGGGCGCATCGGTCTTCTTGGCGTTCTTGTAGCTTTCGGTCTCGGCAAGGCCGCGCCGCAGATAGAAGACGACGACGGCGAGCACCGCACCGACGAAGAACGGAATGCGCCAGCCCCATGCTTCCAGTTCGGCCTTCGGCATTACCGATTGCAGCAGGAGCAGCAGGAGGATCGCCAGCAATTGGCCCGAGATCAGCGTGACATATTGGAAGGACGAGAAGAAGCCGCGCCGGTCCTTGCCCGCCATTTCCGACAGATAGGTCGCGCTGGCACCATATTCGCCGCCGACCGACAGCCCCTGCATCAGCCGCGCGAGCACCAGCAGCGCAGGCGCGATCAGGCCGATCGATTCATAGACCGGGGTACAGGCGATGATGAGCGAGCCGGCGCACATCAGCGTTACCGACAGCGTCAGCCCGGCCTTGCGGCCATGGCGGTCGGCATAGATGCCCATGATCCACGCGCCGATCGGGCGCATGACGAAACCGATCGCAAAGACGGCCGCGGCACTCAGCAACTGCGCGGTCTGGCTGCTCGCCGGAAAGAAGTGCGGTGCGAAATACAGGGTGAAGGCGGAATAGACATACCAGTCGAACCATTCGACCAGATTGCCGGTCGATCCGCCGATGATCGATTTCAGGCGCGAATTGGTCGACGGACCGGTCGCGACCGATGGATGGGGTATGGAGGCCACAGCATCTCTCCCAAGATTGCCCGTGCGGACATTGATGCCGCACTACGGACCAAACAATGGCCCATGCTGGGCATTCTATGAACCATTTTTCGTGCAGGCATAAGCTACTGTAAAATAACAATATATGGTCTTGGTAGCTGCGATGTACGCCGAATCCGCGCAAAAATCCGCATGGCGCCGCCCGGCGTCGTGCGGTAAACTGCACGCATGGGCTGGCTGTACCGCAGGACGACGCTGCTCGCGGGGATCATCGCGGCGATCGCCACGATCGGGATGATCTGGCTGGCGGCGTTCATCTGGTTCGAACGATCGGGCCTTGCCGAGCTACGGGACGATACCGCCCGGACGGCGCGGCAACAGGCGCGACTGTTCGCCAGCGACCTCGCCAAATTCCGGCTGCTGCCGATCGTGCTCGGCGAGTACACCGATCTGCTCGATACGCTGCGGCGGCGCGATCCGGGGGCGACCGACCGCATGAACGGCAAGCTGGCGATGCTGGCACAGCGGACCGGAGCGCCGGTCATCTACCTCTTGGATCGCGACGGGATGACGGTGTCGGCGTCGAATGCCGGCACGGCGGAAAGCTTTGTCGGGCGCGACTATCGCTTTCGACCCTATTTCGTCCGGGCGATGCGGCAGGGCGCGGCCGAATATTTCGCGGTCGGCAATGTCAGCGGCCGGCCGGGCCTGTTCCTCGCGCGCCGGATCGGCACTGCCGGCGACCCGGCGGGCGCGATCGTCGTCAAGGTCGAGTTCGACGACCTGACCCGGGCATGGTCGAGCGACCCGGGACAGACGCTGGTGAGCGACGGGCGGGGCATCGTGCTGTTCGCGACCGATGCCGAGGAACGATTCCGGATCACCCGACCGTTGTCCGCCGATATTCGGGCCGACATCGCCCGCAGCGGTCAGTTCGGCAATGCACCGCTGTCGCCCAGTCGCTATCGCTTCGGCGCCGATATGGCGCGGGGGCCGGGCGGCGACGACCTGCTGCTCGCGCGGGTCGCCATGCCGCTGAGCGGGTGGCAATTGCTGCATGTCGTGCCCACGCAGCGGACGCTGCGCGATGCGGCGGCGCTGGCGCGGTTGACGACGATCGCCGCGTCGCTGGCGATCGCCGCGCTGCTCGCGCTGTTCCTGTGGCGTTCGGCCCGGGCGGCGCAGGCGGCCCGCTATCGCGCGTCGCTGGAAAAGGCGGTGGCGGAGCGGACCGCCGCGTTACGCGCGGAGATTGCCGAGCGGACCGCGATCGACCGTCGCTTTCGCGAGGCGCGCGAGGAACTGGCGCAGGCCAATCGGTTGGGGTCGCTGGGGTCGATCACCGCCGGCCTCGTCCACGAGATCAACCAGCCGGTGGCGACGATCCGTACGCTGTCGGAGAATGCGCAACATCATCTGGCGAGCGGGCGGATCGACCGCGTCGCGGCGAACCTGGCGACGACCGTCGACCTGACCGCGCGGATCGGCGCGATCACGCAGGAGATGCGGCGCTTCGCCCGGCGGGGAAAGGGAACGGTCGGCCCGGTGCCGCTCGATGCCGTGATCGCGGGGGCATTGTTGCTGGTCGGCGACCGGTTTCGCATGGCCGGGGTGGCGCTCGACCTGCCGCCCGCCGGGCAGCCGATGGTGCGCGCCGGGCGGGTGCGGCTCGAACAGGTGCTGGTCAACCTGCTGATCAACGCGCTGGAGGCGGTGCAGGGGACGCCCGATCCGCGTGTCGCGGTGCAGGTCGAACCGGCCGGCGATCGGCTGTTGCTGACCGTTGCCGATAACGGCCCCGGAATCGATCCGGCGATCGCCGACGACATCTTCCAACCCTTCGTTACCGGCAAGGCCGATGGGCTGGGGCTGGGGCTGGGAATCGTGCGCGACATCGTCACCGAATTCGGCGGCGTGGTGACGGTGATGCCGTCGTCGTCGGGCGCGACGTTCCGGGTGACATTGCAGAAGGAGACGGGCGATGATCCTGCTGATCGATGACGACGATGCGCTGCGGACGGCGCTGGTCGATTCCTTCGCCATTGCCGGGCTGGAGGTGGCGGACTTTGCCGACGCGACCGCCGCGCTGGCGCGCGTCACGCCCGACTTTCCGGGCATCGTCGTCACCGACATCCGCATGCCGAAGATGGATGGCCATGCCGTGTTCGAGGCGGTCAGCGCGCGCGACGGCGAAATTCCGGTGTTGCTGATGACTGGCCATGGCGATGTCGCGATGGCGGTGGCGGCGATTCGCGACGGGGCGTTCGACTTCATCGCCAAGCCCTTTGCCGCCGACCACCTGATCGCCAGCGTCCGCCGCGCGTTGGAGGTCCGGCGGCTGGTGCTCGAAAACCGGCGGCTGCGCGCCTCGGTCGATGCGGCGGCGGAGGACGATTATCCGTTGATCGGGACGACGCCGGCGATGGATGCGCTGCGCGACAAGCTGCGGCAACTGGCGCAGATCGACGTCGACGTGCTGATCGAGGGGGAGACCGGCACCGGCAAGGAGCTGGCGGCGCGGCAACTGCATCGCTGGAGCAAGCGGCGCAACCACGGCTTCGTGTCGGTCGACTGCGCGGCGCTGCCAGACCCGCTGGTCGACGAGATATTGTTCGGCACGCGCGGCAGCGGCGGGCGAATTGCCGAGGCGGATCGCGGCACGCTGTTCCTCGACGAGATCGACAGCATGTCGAGCGCGGTACAGGGCAAGCTGCTGCGCGTGATCGAGGAGCGCGAACTGCCCGCCAATGGCCGCGAACCGCCGCGCGTCGTCAATCTGCGCGTGATCGCCGCCGCCAAGGCGAACCTGGCGCAAGAGGTCGCGAGCGGGCGGTTCCGCGAGGATCTGCTCTATCGGCTGGAGACGATCCGGCTGCGCATCCCGCCGCTTCGCGAACGCCGCGCCGACGTGCCGATGCTGTTCGCATGGTTCCTGCGCGACGTGGCCGCGCAATATGACCGGCCGGTGCCCGCGATCACCGCCGAGGTCGAGGCGCGGCTGATGACCGATCCGTGGCGCGGCAATGTCCGCGCGCTGCGCAACTTCGCGGTGCAGACCGTGCTTGCGCTGACCCGCGACGATCCGGGCGAGGCGGGGCTGTCGCTGACCGAACGCCTCGCCCGGCTCGAGGCGGCGATGATCGGGGAGGCGCTGCAACAGGCCGGTGGCGACGTGACCGCGACCGCCGAGGCGCTGGGCCTGCCGCGTCGCAGCCTGTACGACCGGTTGCAGCGCCACGGCATCGACGCCAGCAGCTTCCGCCGCCGCGAAGGCGATGCGGCATGATCGATCACGTCGCGATCGTCGGTGCGGGCTTTTCGGGAACGCTGCTCGCCATCAACCTGCTGCGCCATGACGGGCCGCGCGCGACGCTGATCGAGCGCGGCGGGGCGGCGGGGCAGGGGGTCGCGTACGGCATGGCGCAGCCCGACCATCTCCTCAACGTCCGCGCCGCCAATATGAGCGCCTTTCCCGACCGGCCCGACCATTTCGTCCGCTGGCTGGCCGAACGCGGCGACACGCAGGGCGCCGGCGATTTCGTGCCGCGCGCGACCTATGGCGCCTATCTGCGCGACCTGCTCGCCGACGCGCAGGCAGCGGCGCCCGATCGCCTGACGATCGTCGATGGCGAGGCGATCGACTGCGACGGCGGCCATGTGACGTTGCGCGACGGACGAAGCGTCGCCGCCAATGTCGCGGTGCTGGCGGTCGGCAATCTCGCGCCGCAGGTGCCGCCGGGGCTGGCGGCGGTGGCCGGATCGCCGGCCTATGTCGGCAATCCATGGGATGCGCGCGGGACGGCGGGACTGGGCGACGACGATGGCGTGCTGCTGGTCGGCACCGGGCTGACCATGGTCGATGTCGTGCTGACGCTGGAGGCGCGGGGGTTCGCCGGACGGATGGTCGCGCTGTCGCGGCGCGGGCTGTTGCCGCACCGCCATGCGCCCGCCATGCCCGGCGATCCGCCGCGGTCCGAACGCCCGCGTCCGCCGCTGTCGGCATTGGTGCGCGAGGTGCGCGCGCGCGGGGAAGCGATCGGCTGGCGCAGCGCGATCGACGAACTGCGCCCCTTTACCCAGGGCATCTGGGCGGCGGCGGATGGCGACGAACGTCGCCGGTTCCTGCGCCATTTGCGGCCGTGGTGGGACATTCATCGCCACCGGCTGGCCCCCGCCGTTGCCGACCGGATCGCGGCGTTGGTCGATAGCGGGCGGCTGACCGTGCTGGCGGGCAAGACCTGCGATGCGGTGCCGACCGGCGATGGCATCGACGTCCGGTGGCGACCGCGCGGTGCCGAAGCCTGCCAGACGCTGCACGTCGCCCGCATCATCTGCTGCACCGGGCCGCAAGGCGATCTGGCCCGGACCGACGATCCGTTGCTTCGCCGGCTGCATGCACGGGGCAGCATCCGCCCCGATCCGGAGCATCTGGGCGTCGAGGTCGAATCGACCGGCCGCGTGCGGCGCACCGATGGTGAAACTGACGATTCGCTGTTCGCGATCGGTCCGATGACCCGGGGTGCCTTTTGGGAGATCGTCGCCGTCCCCGACCTGCGTCGCCAAGTATGGGACGTTGCACGCTATTTATCGAATGCGCACTGGGTCGGTGGCGAAGGCTTGTAATGTTGCGTTGCGGCGATGCTAGAATTGCTTGGTTGTCGTCGACGAACCGGTTCCCAACATGCCCATCATGCAGAAATTCACAGTTCGGCCGTCCTTCGGAGTCCAGGTTGCGATCGGCATGGCCGTGGGTGTCGGTCTGGGGTTCCTCGCCGCGCAGGCCGGTGGCGCCGATGGCACGATCGGGACGACCCTGCACACGATCGGGCAGATTTTCGTACAATTGCTGAAGGTGCTGGTCCCGGCACTGGTGTTCACCGCGATCGTCGGATCGATCGCGGCGCTGCGCGACCTGCCCAATGCCGCGCGGCTGGTCGGGCAGACGCTGTTATGGTTCGCGATCACCGCGCTGATCGCGGTGTCGATCGGCATCGTGCTGGCATCGGTCATCCAGCCTGGCCTGCACAGCAGCGCGGCCGTCGCCACCGCCGCCGCGCCGACGACCGTGGGTAGCTGGCTCGATTTCCTGAAAGGGCTGGTGCCGGCCAATCTGCTCGGCCTGACCGCGACGACGAAGGTTGCCGACGGCGCGGCGACCACCGCCCTGGGTTTCAACGTCCTGCAGATCATCGTCGTCGCGATCGCGGTCGGCGCCGCCGCGGTCCGGGTCGGGGCGGCGGGTGAGCCGTTCCTCGCCTTCAACACCTCGGCGCTGATGATCCTGCGCCGGCTGCTGCGCTGGGTGATCGCACTGACCCCGATCGGATCGGCGGCGCTGATCGGCGATGCGATCGTCCGCTATGGCTGGAGCACGCTGTCGTCGCTCGGCGCGTTCGCAGGCACGGTCTATCTCGGCCTCGGCATTGTGCTGCTGGTCGTCTATCCGCTGTTGCTGGCGGTGCATCGCATCGACCCGCGCTGGTTCTTCCGCCGGGCATGGCCGGCGATCCAGCTTGGCTTCGTCACCCGCTCATCGGTGGGTACGCTGCCGGTGACGCAGGAACTGACCGAGCGTGCGCTGGGCGTGCCCACCGCTTATGCCGCCTTTGCCGTGCCGCTGGGATCGACGACCAAGATGGACGGGTGCGCCGCCATCTATCCGGCGGTGGCGGCGATCTTCGTCGCGCAATTCTTCGGACTGACGCTGCACGCCGCCGACTATGCGCTGATCGTGATGGTATCGGTGCTGGGATCGGCCGCGACCGCCGGGCTGACCGGCGCGACCGTGATGCTGACGCTGACCCTCACCACGCTCGGCCTGCCGCTCGAAGGGGCGGGGCTGTTGCTGGCGATCGACCCGATCCTCGACATGGGGCGCACCGCCGTCAATGTCGCCGGGCAGATGCTGGTGCCGACGATCGTCGCCAAGCGCGAAGGGCTGCTGGCCGAGCGGACCGCGCCCGTCGACGTCGCGCTGGCGGGCTGAGCTTACAACCGCGGACCGGCGACGGGGGCCTTTTCGACTGCGGCGGGCTTGTCGTCGATCGTCTTGAGCAGCACCGGCGTGCGCGTATCGCGCTTGGCATAGTCGCGCGCCGACATGCCGGCGATCACGTCGGGCTGGTCGGGATTGGCACCGGCGGCGATCAGCGTGCGGACCATGTCGACATTGCGCAGTTGTACCGCGCGGATCAGCGGGGTCTCGCCGCTGCTGTTGCCGAGGTTCAGATTCGCCTTGCGCGCTGCCAGCGCGTTGATCGCCTCGACCGATCCTGCCTCGACCGCCAGCAATGCGGGCGTATTGCCGCGATTGTCCTGAATATTCGGGTTGGCCCCCTTGGCGAGGAGGAAGCGGAGATAGGTCAGGTTGCCGTTCTTGGCGACGATGTGCAGCGCGCCTTCGCCGGTCGAGCGGTCCTTGGTATTGATGATCGTCTGGCCCGGCTGGCCGAGGATGTCGTTGACCTTGTTCCCGTCCTCTTCGCGGATCGCCTTCAGGAACACATAGCTTGGCGACATCTGCTGGGCCTGCGCGGCGGCGGGCAGCATCAGCGCGGCGGCGAGGAGAAGGCGGATGGCGGGCATGGAACAGGCTCCGAAAGGACGTTACGCGGCTTGCAAGGCGTCGCCTATCAGATCATGGCTGGCAACACCATGAACAGCATCGTCCGCATCCTCGCGCCAGCGCTCGCGCTGGCCCTTGCCGCCTGTGGCGGACAGGTCGAATCGCCGGGCACCCCGCCTTTGGCCGGGGCGCGTATCGGCGGGCCGTTCGTCCTGACCGATTCGTCCGGCAAGGTGGTGCGTGACACCGATTTCGCCGGAAAATGGCGGATCATGTATTTCGGCTATACCTATTGCCCCGATGTCTGCCCGGTCGATGTCCAGAATATCGCGGCGGGCGTGAAGGCGTTCGAGGACGAATCGCCCGAATTGGGGGCGAAGGTCGTGCCGATCTTCGTCACGGTCGATCCAGAACGCGATACGCCGGCGGTGGTCGGCAAGTTCGTCTCCGCCTTCCACCCGCGCATGGTCGGCCTGACCGGCAGTGCGCAGGCGATCGCCGACGCCGCGCGCGCCTATGGCGTCACCTATGCCAAGTCGCAGCCGCCCGGGGCCAGCGAATATCTGGTGGACCATAGCCGTACGGCGATCCTGATGGACCCGCAGGGCCGCCCGGTCGCGTTGCTGCCGCAGGACGAAGGCGGGCCGGCGGTCGCCGCCGAGCTCAAGAAGTGGGTCCGGTGAGCGGGCGTTTCTGGGACGAGCTGCCGCTCGCCGCGCTCGACCGCGCGCAATGGGAGGCGCTGTGCGACGGCTGCGGCAAATGCTGCCTGCACAAGCTGGAGGATGAGGATAGCGGTGAGATCCATGCGACCAATGTCGCGTGCAAGCTGCTCGACCGGCGCATGGGCCAGTGCAGCGACTATCGCCACCGCCATGCTTACGTTCCCGAATGCGTCAGATTGAACGCACGCAATGTCGGCGAGATCGAATGGCTGCCCTCGACCTGTGCCTATCGCTTGCGCAACGAGGGCAAGCCGCTCCCCGACTGGCATTATCTGAACAGCGGCGACCGGGAGAGCGTGCATGCCGCCGGTCAGTCGACCCGCGGCTGGACGGTGTCGGAGAATGACGTCGGCGACCTCGAACATCACCTGACCGACCGGACGCTGTGATCGAGGGCGTCGAGGTCGTCCGCCATCCGCGCGCGCGCGTCGCTCGGCTGTCGGTCGATCCGGCGACCGGGCGGGTGCGGCTGACCGTGCCGAAGCGGATGGCGCTGGCCAAGGCGGTGGCATGGGCGGGCGAGAAGGCCGACTGGATCGCGGCGCAGCGGGCGAAGTTGCCACAGGGCCGGCCGTTCGTCGACGGCGCGGCGGTGCCGGTCGCGGATCGGCAGGTGCGTCTGCGGTGGGAAGCAGGGGCATCGCGGACGGTGACCCTCGTAACGGATCGTCACCCCGGCGAAGGCCGGGGTCCATGGTCACGGCACGATGCAGATTCTTCGAGGCAACTTGCCACGACTACGTCACCCCAGCGCAGGCTGGGGTCTCCTGCGGCGAGGTGCGACGCTCCATTACCGGAAGACCCCAGCCTGCGCTGGGGTGACGATCAAGCGGACACCTTCATCCTCACCTGTGGCGGTCCGATCGAACAATTCCCCGTTCGCATCGAACGCTGGCTCAAGCGCGAGGCGCTGCGCGTACTGGCCGAGGATACCGCTTACTATGCCGCCAAGGCCGGTGTCACCGTCGCGCAGGTCGCGATCGGCGATCCCAAGGCGCGCTGGGGCAGTTGCAGTTCGACCGGGACGATCCGCTACAGCTGGCGGCTGTTGCTCGCCCCCGGCCATGTCCGCCGCGCGACCGTCGCGCATGAGGTCGCGCACCGGGTGCATATGCATCACGGCCCTGCCTTTCACGCGCTGGTCGCCGAGCTGTTCGAAGGCGATCCCGACGCCGCCCGCCGCTGGTTGCGGGCGGAAGGGGCGGGGCTTCACTGGTTCGGGCGGGCGTCCTCGTCCGGATAACCCGGCTGCGGCACCGGCTGGCGGCGATCGGGCAGCGGCCGGCGCTGGACCGGGGCCGGCTGATCGGAGCGCGGCCCGCGGCCGAGCGCGCGGTCGATCCAGTCTTGATCGAGCTGTTCGTCGGGCACGCGCGGCTGTAATGGCGCATCGTCGCCCTGGTCGACATCGCCCTGATCGTCGCCGGAGCGCGGCTGCTCGATCGGATTGCCGTCGGGATCGACATAGACCCGGTCGTCGGGCGCGCCGTAATAGCTCTCCGCGTCAGGCTCCTCCTGCCATTCGGGCAGCGTCACCTTGGTATTGAACTCCTCGACCGGCCGGCTGGCTACCGCCTGGCGCATGAACGCGGCGAAGGCGCGCGCGGGCGCGGTGCCGCCCTGTAGTCCCGCCACCGCCTTCGCATCGTCGCGGCCCATCCACACGCCGGTGGTGATGCCGGACGAGAAGCCCATGAACCAGCCGTCCTTGTACGACGTGGTCGTGCCGGTCTTGCCCGCGACCGGGCGGCCGATCTGTGCCGCGCGACCGGTGCCGGTGTTGACGGCGGTCTGCAGCAGATCGGTCATCTGCTGCGCGACATAGGGGGCGACCAGCACCCGCGAGCTGTCGACCTGATGCTGGTAGATGACCGATCCGTTGGCGGTGACCCGGGTAATGCCATAGGGGACGACCGCCGTCCCACCGCTCGCCACCGACGCATAGGCGCGCGTCAGGTCGATCAGCCGCACGTCGGAGGTGCCGAGCACCATGGCGGGCCGGGTATTGATCGGGGTGGTGATGCCGAAGCGTCGCGCCATGTCGGCGACGGTCGCGAAGCCGACCTCCTGCCCCAGCCGCGCTGACACGGTGTTGAGCGAATAGGCGAAGGCGGTGCGCAGCGATACCTGCCCGCTATAGCGGCGCGAGGCGTTGCGCGGCGTCCAACCGTCGATCGTGATCGGCGCGTCGTTGACCTGGCTGTCGGGGTTCATGCCGGCTTCGAGCGCGGCGAGATAGACGAACAGCTTCCATGCCGAACCGGGCTGGCGCGTCGCCTGCGTCGCGCGATTGTAGATCGACGACACATAATCCTTGCCGCCGACCATCGCCCGCACCGCGCCGTCGCGGTCGAGCGCGACCAGCGCGCCCTGCACCCCCGCCGGGGCGTTGGCGCGGATCGCAGTATCGGCGCTTTGCTGCATCGCCGGGTCGAGCGTGGTCCACACGTCGAGCGGGGCCTCGGTCTCGTCGATCAGCGTTTCGAGCTGCGGCAGCGCCCAGTCGGTGAAATAGCGGACGCTGTTCTGTTGCGGCTCGGGGGCCAGCTTGATCGCCTGCGGATCGGCGTCCATCGCCTGCGCCGCGGTGATCGCGCCGGTTTCCTGCATCAGCTTCAGCACCACCCCCGCGCGGCCGACCGCCGCCTCGGCATCGGCGGTGGGGGAATAGCGTGACGGCGCCTTGACCAGCCCCGCTATGACCGCCGCTTCGGACAGCGACAGGCTGGTGCCGGGATGGTTGAAGAACCGCCGCGACGCCGCGTCGATGCCGTACGCGCCACCGCCGAAATAGACCTTGTTCAGATACAGTTCGAGGATCTGGTTCTTGGTAAACTTTCGCTCCAACGCAAGGGCCAGGATGATCTCGCGGAACTTGCGCCCGACCGTGTAGCTGTTCGACAGGAAGATGGTGCGCGCGACCTGCTGCGTGATCGTCGATGCACCCTGCAACCGCCGGCCGGTACCGCGCGTCTCGATCGCGAATTTGGTGATTCGCGCCAGTGCCACCGGATCGACGCCCCAGTGCGACCGGAACCGGCGATCCTCGACCGCGACCATCGCCTCGCGCATCGGCGCCGGGATCTGCGAATAGGGGATCCACTCGCCATAGCTCGGCCCGAGCGACACGAGGATCGATCCGTCGGCGGCACGCACGCGAATCATCTGCCCATTGGGTGACGATTTCAGCTGGTTGAACGACGGGATGTTCGATTTCGCGTTATAGACCGCGACGACCAGCGCGATCGCCGCCATCAGCGCGAGGCCGAACCCGATCCCCAGCGTCCAGCGCAGGATGCGCCGCCAGCGGGAGGGAGCGGCGGCGGGCCGCTTCTGCGGACGTTGGGAAGAGCGTGCCATGAAGATGCGCCGGATACCGCTTCCGGGCGGGGGGGCACAAGCCCCGTGCGGTGATGCGCGCCGGATGCGCCGCGTTCCGCCCAACGAAAAAGGGCCCGCGTCACCGCGAGCCCTTCCTCAACCCAATCGCGAACGATCAGTTGTCGGTGATGAACGACGGCAGGCCGGCATTGCCGCCTTCGTCCTTCGATTCCTCGCGACGCGGACGATCGCCACGGTCGCGGCGGGGGCCACGGTCGCCACCGTCACGGCGGGGTCCACGATCGCCACCTTCGCCGCGGGGACCGCGATCGCCGCCATCCCGACCGGACCCGTCACGACGCGGACCACGCGGGCCACGGTCGCCGCCTTCGCGCGGTTCGCGGGCCGGGCGGGTGTCTTCCAGCTCGGCACCGGTTTCCTGATCGACGACGCGCATCGACAGGCGCACCTTGCCGCGCGGATCGACTTCGAGAACCTTGACCTTCACTTCCTGCCCTTCGGACAGGACGTCGGCGACCTTCTCGACCCGCTCGTTGCGGATTTCGCTGACGTGGACGAGGCCGTCCTTGCCGCCCATGAAGTTCACGAACGCGCCGAAATCGACGAGGTTGACGACCTTGCCGTTGTAGATCTTGCCGACCTCGGCCTCTTCGACCAGCCCCTTGATCCAGTTGACGGCGGCTTCGATCTGCGCCGGATCGGACGACGACACCTTGATGACGCCCTCGTCGTCGATGTCGACCTTGGCGCCGGTGGTGGCGACGATCTCGCGGATCACCTTGCCGCCGGTGCCGATCACTTCGCGGATCTTCGACTTGTCGATCGAGAAGGTCTCGATGCGCGGCGCGTGGGCCGACAGCTCGGTGCGGGTTTCGCCCAGCGCCTTCGCCATTTCGCCGAGGATGTGGGCGCGGCCTTCATTGGCCTGGGCCAGTGCGACCTTCATGATCTCTTCGGTGATGCCGGCGATCTTGATGTCCATCTGGAGCGAGGTGATGCCGGCGCTGGTGCCCGCCACCTTGAAATCCATGTCGCCGAGGTGATCCTCGTCGCCGAGGATGTCGCTGATGACCGCATAATCCTTGCCTTCGAGGATCAGGCCCATGGCGATGCCCGACACCGGACGCTTGAGCGGAACGCCCGCGTCCATCATCGACAGCGACCCGCCGCACACCGTCGCCATCGACGACGAGCCGTTCGACTCGGTGATGTCCGACAGGACGCGGATCGTGTAGGGGAATTCCTCCTTCGACGGCAGCACCGGGTTCAGCGCACGCCATGCCAGCTTGCCGTGACCGACTTCGCGGCGGCCCGGCGCACCGAAGCGGCCGACTTCACCGACCGAATAGGGCGGGAAGTTATAGTGCAGCATGAAGCGTTCATAATGCAGGCCGTTCAGGCCGTCGATCATCTGCTCGGCGTCCTTGGTGCCGAGCGTGGTGGTGCAGATCGCCTGCGTCTCGCCACGGGTGAACAGCGCCGAACCGTGCGCGCGCGGCAGGAAGTGGACCATCGCCTCGATCGGGCGGACCGTCTTCGTGTCGCGACCGTCGATGCGGCGGCCGTCCTTCAGGATGGCGGTGCGGACGATCTCGGCTTCCAGCTTCTTCACGAGCTTCAGCGTGCCGAGATACTGGGCCGGATCGCTTTCCTTGAGGTCGGCGAACGCCTCGCGCGCCTTCGTACGGGCGTCGTTGATCGCGTTCTGGCGCGCCTGCTTGTCGGTCAGCTTATAGGCCGCGGTCAGGTCCTTGCCGATCAGCGACTTCAGCTTCTTCTTCGCGGCCGACTGGTCGGCGACCGGGGCCAGTTCCCACGGGTCCTTGGCAGCCTGTTCGGCGAGGTCGATGATGCAGTCGACGATCTTCTTCGACGCGTCGTGCGCGAACACGACGGCGCCGAGCATGACCTCTTCCGACAGCTCCTTGGCTTCGGATTCGACCATCATCACCGCATCGCCGGTGGCGGCGACGACCAGGTCGAGATCGCCTTCCTTCACCTGATCCAGCGTCGGGTTCAGGACGTACGCGCCATCGACATAGCCGACGCGCGCCGCGCCGATCGGGCCCATGAACGGCACGCCCGAAATCGTCAGCGCCGCCGACGCCGCGATCATCGCGAGGATGTCGGGCTCGTTCTCGCCGTCATAGCTCAGCACCTGAGCGATAACGTTGATTTCGTTGTAGAAGCCTTCGGGGAACAGCGGGCGGATCGGACGGTCGATCAGACGGCTGACCAGCGTTTCCTTTTCGGTGGCACCGCGTTCGCGCTTGAAGAAGCCGCCGGGGATGCGGCCCGCCGCCGAATATTTTTCCTGATAGTGAACCGTCAGCGGGAAGAAGTCCTGCCCCTCCTTGACCGAGCGTGCGGCGGTGACCGCGCACAGCACCACCGTCTCGCCCAACGTCGCGATGACCGCGCCGTCGGCCTGGCGCGCCACGCGGCCCGTTTCGAGGGTCAGCGTCTTGCCGCCCAGGTCCATGGTGCTTTTCTTGATATCGAACATTGCGTTTCCTTTACACCGGCGGCCCTATGCGCGCCGGGGCAGCTTGGATGGAGGTCCATCCCGAGTATCGGACCGTTTCGGCCCGGTGTCCCGTATCGCCGGATTGCGACGGGACGGCTTGGCCGGAAATCCGGTCGCCAAGCCTATACCCCGTTTTGCGGGGAATTTCGTGGGCGGAGTTGGCCGCCCCCCATGGAAAAAGGGCGGCCCGTCGGACCGCCCTTTCTTCGTTACTTCCGAAGGCCGAGCTTCGCGATCAGCGCGCTGTAGCGCTCCGCGTCCTTCTTCTTCAGATAGTCGAGCAACGAACGCCGCTTGTTAACCAGCATCAGCAGACCGCGACGCGAATGATTGTCCTTCGCATGGGTCTTGAAATGCTCGGTCAGGTTCTGGATGCGGGTGGTCAGGATCGCGACCTGCACTTCCGGGCTGCCGGTGTCGCCTTCGGCGCGGGCATGTTCCTGGATGAGGGCCTGACGGTTTTCAGCAGTGATCGACATCGTCGTCCTTTCTATTCGAGGTTGAAGCCGCGGACGACACGGGTTTCCCCGCCTTGGGTCTCGACCAGCGCCACCGGCACATCGTCCAGTGTCGCAAAGCCCAGACCATCGTCCGCTGCAAACCCGATCAGTCGAAGCCCCTTGCGGAGCCGCCCTGCCTGATCGGGGTCGAGGGACAGAGCCGGGATGTCGTCCAGCCCCGCCCCCAGTGGCAGGAGCGTTTCTTCAAGCGCGTGGCCCTTACCCAATTCCGTCAGTTTGTCCAGCGAAATGGCCAGGGCGAGGGTGAAGGGGCCGGCCTTGGTGCGGCGGAGCATGGTGACATGACCCACTGTGCCGAGCGCCAGCGCGATGTCGCGGGCGAGGCTGCGGATATAGGTGCCCTTCGAGACGAAGGCCGAAAGGGTGATTTCCTCAAGCTCCTCCCCGGGACGGGGAGGGGGACCAGCGAAGCTGGTGGAGGGGGATTGCGCCGAAACGCAACCGTTGTGGATGTCGCCACCCCCCTCCACCACGCTTCGCGCGGTCCCCCTCCCCGTGCCGGGGAGGATTTGAAGTTCGAACACCGTCACCTTGCGAGTCGCGAGCACCACCTCCTCGCCCTTGCGGGCGAGGTCATAGGCACGCTCGCCATCGACCTTGAGCGCTGAATAGGCCGGCGGCACCTGCTCGATCGGTCCGGTAAATTGCGCCAGCACCGATTCGACACCGGCCAGCGTCGGCCGCACGGGCGACTCGGCGATCACCTTCCCCTCGAGGTCCAGCGTATCGGTCTGCGCCCCGAACCGGATGGTGAAATCGTAGCGCTTCGACGCATCGAGCATCCGCCCGGCGAGCTTGGTCGCCTCGCCGATCGCGACCGGCAGCACGCCGGTCGCCAGCGGGTCGAGCGTGCCGCCATGGCCGACCTTGTGCTTGCCATAGCCGCCCTCGCGCAGCGCGCGCTTGACCGCCGACACGATCTGGGTCGAGCCGGGGCCGAGTGGCTTGTCGATGATGATCCAGCCGTGCATCAGCGCATCGCCTCGCAGAAATGGCGGCGGCACAGCGCGACATAGCGGTCATTGCCGCCGATTTCGGTCTGCTGCCCGTCGCGCACGGCATTGCCTTCGGCATCGACACGCAGGTTCATCGTCGCCTTGCGCCCGCAAGTGCAAACCGACTTCAACTCGATCAGCGCGTCGGCGATCGCCAGCAGCCGCGCCGATCCGGGGAACAGGTGTCCGAGGAAATCGGTGCGCAGGCCATAGGCCAGCACCGGCACGCCGAGTTCGTCGGCGATGCGTGCGAGCTGGTCGACTTGGCCCTCGGTCAGGAACTGCGCTTCGTCGACCAGCACGCATCCGACCGGTTCGGCGGCGATACAGGCGTACAGGTCGCTGCTCTCATCGAACGGGATCGCGGGCGCCGACAGGCCGATGCGCGATCCGATCACTCCCATGCCCTCACGCGTGTCGATCGCGGCGGTGAACAGTTTCGTGGTCAGCCCGCGCTCGCGATAGTTGAAATCGGCCTGGAGCAGCGTCGTCGATTTGCCTGCGTTCATCGACGCATAATAGAAATAGAGCTTGGCCACTCAGTCCTCGGTGTCGCCCGGCTCCAGATCGCGCGCGACCTTGGGATCGCGCAGCAGCTGGTCGATACGGGTGCCTTCGTCGAAGCTTTCGTCGATCAGGAATTTGAGCTTGGCGGCATATTTCAGGTTCACCCGCCGCGCGACCTCCGACTGGAGATAGGCGGTGTTGGTGCGCAGCGCCTTCAGCACCACCTCCTCGTCCTTGCCGAGGAACGGTTTCACAAACACCGTCGCGTGGCGCAGGTCGGGCGACATGCGGACTTCGGTGACCGAGACGAAATGGCTGGCCAGCACGTCGTCATGCACGTCGCTGCGCGCGAGAATGTCCGAGAGGATGTGGCGGACCTGCTCGCCGACACGGAGCAGGCGGACCGAGCGGGTTTCTTGCGTGGAGTCTGACATGATCTAACCGAATTGACAGTGGAACCAGTGGCTGTCGAGTCGCTGGCACCAGATGGTGTGGTTGCCGAACACCCGTGCGATGTCGGCGGCGACCGGTCCGCCGTTCCAGCCGCGCGCAGCGGCCATGCGGTCGGTCGGGTCGTGGACGATGGCGGCCCAAGTGCCGGTCGCAGCCATTACGGTGGGAAAGGCGATACGCGATCCCGATCGTTCGATACCGGCGACGCCGCCTGGCACCGGGCCACCGACAATCGCTCGATCGAACGCGCTACGCTCCGATCGCAACCGCCACCATGACGGCGCGACATGCGACCAATAGAGCGCGTGGCTTGCGAGGAACGCGGCGAAGGGGAGAGCGAAGATCGGGATGAAGGTCGGCAACAGTGCCGGCATTCCTGCCGCGCGCCACCGCCAACTCCGCACCAATCCGTCGACGAACAGTCCCAGCCAGCACAGCGCCAGCAGCACTACGACAACCGGTATCGCCCAATAGGAAAGAAGGTTGGCGACGAACAACGCCGCCGCCCCGCCGATCACCCATGCAGCGGCGAACCGCAGCCGGGGGCGGAGGGTGGCGGCAAGGGTTGCCCCCTGCCGCCCTTCACTCACAGCGTGCGGTCGCGCAGTTCGACTTCGTAGGTTTCAAGGAAGTCGCCCGCCTTGATGTCGGTGAAGTTCTGCGTGAACGTCACACCGCATTCCAGACCGGCACGCACTTCGGGGACATCGTCCTTGAAGCGACGCAGCGACGCGATCTCACCCTGGTAGATGATGACGTCGTTGCGGGTGATGCGGGCCTTGAGCGCCTTGCGGATGACGCCTTCGACAACCAGCAGACCGGCGGCCCGGCCATGCTTGCCCGCCGAGAAGACCTCGCGGATTTCGGCACGACCGACGACGGTTTCGAACGCTTCCGGCCCGAGCGTACCCGCCATGCCCGCACGGATATCGTCGGTCAGCGTGTAGATGACGTCATAATATTTGAGCGCCACCTTGTTCCGCTCGGCGATCTCGCGCGCCTTGGCATTGGGACGGGTGTTGAAGCCGATGATCGGCGCTCCCGATGCCGCGGCCAGCGTCACGTCGCTCTCGGTGATGCCGCCGACGCCCGAATGCAGGATGCGCACCCGGATATCGTCGGTCGAGATCTTGTTGAGCGACCCGACAATGGCTTCGACCGATCCTTGGGTATCGGCCTTGACCACCAGCGGATATTCGATCGCCTGCTTCGACTTCAAGGCCGAGAACATGCTCTCGAGGCTGGCCGGCGCCTGGGTCGTGCGCTTCTGGAGCAGCACGCCCTGACGATATTCGGCGACCTCGCGGGCACGCGCCTCGCTCTCGACGACCTGCAGCGGATCGCCCGCCATCGGCACGCCCGACAGGCCCAGGACCTCGACCGGAGTCGACGGACCGGCTTCCTTCACCTGACGCCCCTTGTCGTCGATCAGCGCGCGGACCTTGCCGCTTTCCGCGCCGACGACGAACACATCGCCGACCTTCAACGTACCACGACGGACCAGCACGGTCGCGACCGGACCACGACCCTTGTCGAGCTTCGCCTCGATCACGCTGGCTTCGGCCGGGCGATCGGGATTGGCCTGCAGTTCGAGCAGTTCGGCCTGCAGCTGGATCTTCTCGATCAGCTGGTCGAGACCGGTCTTCTTGAGCGCCGACACTTCGACGTCCTGGGTCTCGCCGCCCATTTCCTCGACCTGCACGTCATGTTCGAGCAGGCGTTCGCGGATACGCTGCGGGTTCGCCTCGTGCTTGTCGACCTTGTTGATCGCCACGATCATCGGCTTGCCCGCGGCGCGGGTGTGATGGATCGCCTCGATCGTCTGCGGCATCAGCCCGTCATCGGCCGCCACCGCGAGGATGACGATGTCGGTGACGTCGGCACCGCGCGCGCGCATTTCGCTGAACGCTTCGTGGCCGGGCGTGTCGAGGAAGGTGATCCGCGACTTGTCCTTCAGCGTGACCTGATAGGCGCCGATATGCTGGGTGATGCCGCCGGCCTCGCCGCGCACCACGTCGGTACCGCGCAACGCGTCGAGCAGCGACGTCTTGCCGTGATCGACGTGACCCATGATCGTGACGACCGGCGGACGCGGCTGCAGCGCCTCGGCCGAATCCTCGGCGGTATCGAGCGCCAGATCGACGTCCGAATCGCTGACGCGCACGATGTTGTGGCCGAATTCGGTCACCAGCAATTCGGCGGTGTCCTGATCGATCGTCTGGGTCATCGTGACGGGCATGCCCATCTTGAAGAGCGTCTTGACCAGATCGGCACCCTTTTCCGCCATGCGGTTGGCGAGTTCCTGCACCGTGATCGCCTCAGGCACCTGCACGTCGCGGACCTGCTTGATCTGCGGTTCGCGCGGGCCGCCGAAGCCACGCTTTTCCTTTTCGCGCGCACGCTTCAGCGCGGCGAGGCTGCGCGAACGCGCACCATCGTCACCGAGCGCACGAGTTACGGTCAGCTTGCCCGACTGACGACGATCGTCGCCCTTGCGGTCGCGCGACGGCGCGGGACGTGCCGGCTCATTGCGACGCGGGGTCGCCTGGCCGGTACCCGACGGCGTCGGACGGGCGGTCTGGCCGCCGGCGGCGGGACGTGCGGCCGGCGTCGCGGCTGCCGTCGGCGCAGGCGCGGGGGCCGGCTCGGGCTTGGGCTGCGGCTTCGGGATTTCCGGACGCTGCACCGGGGTGAAGCGACGCGGTGCCGGCCGGTTGGGGTCGGCGGTGAGGACGATGGGCTGCGGTGCCGGCGCGGGCGCAGGAGCCGGGCGCGGCGCAGGCTTGGCCTGAACCGGCGCAGGCTTCGGCGCGACCGGTGCGGGCGCAGGAGCGGGCGTCGGCGTCGGTGCCGGGGTCTGGGCGACCGGTTCCGGAGCGGGCGCAGGTGCCGGGGCGGGCGCGGGCGCTGCCTCGACCGGTGCGGGCGTCGGCTCGGGCGCCGGCGTCGGTGCGGCGACCGGTTCGGGAGCGGGCGGAGGCGTCGGTTCCGGCGCGGGCGTCGGCTCGGCGGCGGCGCGGGCCTTTTCCTCGACACGGGCGCGCTCTGCTTCCGCTGCTTCACGGGCGAGGCGTTCGTCGCGACGACGATGTTCCTCGGCCGCGTTCATCCGCGCTTCCTCGGCTTCGCGCAGCAGCTTGGCCTGCAGTTCGTGCCGCGACAGGCCGGCATTGCTGCTGGCTGCCGGACGCGGGGCGGGGGCCGCCGGCGCGGGCGCCGGACGCTGCGGCGCAGGCGCCGCTTCGGGTGCTGCCTGTTCTACAGGCTGCTGTTCTTCGCCGGGACGGCCAAGCACACGGCGGCGCTTCACCTCCACGACCACCGTGTTGGAGCGGCCATGGCTGAAGCTCTGCTTCACCTTGCCGGTTTCCACGGTGCGCTTGAGGCCGAGCGGCGCGCGGGTGCCCAGCTTCGGCTTGTCGTTGTCGATGTCGCTCATCCGGTTACTCAGGTTCCTGCTTCAATTGGTCGACGCCAATGTGTCCGACAACGTCCGTGCCGGAAAATTGCGCCGTCGATGCGCCCTGCGAAGACGTTTCGCAAGCCGCAGGGATAGGTTCGGGTCCGATAAAGTGCAGCCAGCGGGACAGCGCGTCATTGGCTCGCTGTGCCGCCCGTGCGTCGGTCAGGCCGACATGTACCACATTTTCGCGCCCAAGCGCCAACGACAATATGGTGCGTGGGACCGGCAATGCCAATCCCTTCAAACCCGAACCTTCTTCGTCATTGCCGACGCGCCATGCCTGCGCGAGTTTCGCCGCGCCGTCGGGAGCGGCATCGGACGCATGGTACAGGCCGTACAGCTTGCCGCTGCGCGCCGCCTTGTCGATCGCGGTACCGCCGATCACGACGAAGCCCGACTTCGTCTCCAGCCCCAACCGGTCGAGCGCATGACGCCGCAGCGCCTCCTCGACCAGTTGCGGCAGGTCGGCGGGGATCGTCAGCGCCGCACCCTTGAACGCGCGCGCCAGTGCGCCACGCAACCGCCCCTTGGCGATCGCGACTTCCAGCTCGGCGCGCGTCACCCCGATCCATGCGCCACGGCCGGGAGCCTTGGCACGAACATCGGGCAGCACGTCGCCATCGGGCGAGAGCGCGAGTCGCACCAGCCCGTCACGCGAGCCATGCTCACGCGACAGGATGCAGCTGCGCTCGGGGCTGTCGGTTAGCCGCGCGGTGTCATTGTTCGGATTCCGCAACTGCGTCCTCCGACTCTTCGACCACGGCGTCCTCATCGGCGAACCAATGGGCGCGGGCGGCCATGATGATCTCGTTGCCCTGTTCGTCGGTCAGGCCATATTCGGCGAGAATGCCGCCCTTGGGCGCTTCGCGCTTCGGGGCATCGTCGCCACGACGACGCGGTTCGGCCTTCTTCTTTTCGACCAGTTCGTCGGTGGCGAGGTCGGCGAGGTCGTCGAGCGTCTTGATGCCCGCCTTGCCCAGCGTGACCAGCATCGCTTCGGTCAAATAGGGCAGTTCAGCCAGATCGTCCTCGACGCCCAGCGCGGTGCGCTCCTCGCGGGCGGCCTGTTCGCGGCGCTCGATCGCTTCCTGCGCACGGCTTTGCAGCTCCTGCGCGAGGTCCTCGTCAAAGCCTTCGATGCTCGCCAGTTCCTCGATCTCGACATAGGCGACTTCTTCGAGTTCGCCAAAGCCTTCGGCGACCAGCAGCTGCGCCAGCGTCTCGTCGACGTCGAGTTCCTTCTCGAACATGCCCGAGCGTTCGATGAATTCCTTCTGCCGCTTTTCCGACGCATCGGCTTCGGTCAGGATGTCGATCGCCTTGCCGGTCAGCTGGCTGGCGAGGCGGACATTCTGGCCGCGACGGCCGATGGCGAGGCTGAGCTGATCGTCAGGAACGACGACCTCGATGCGGTCCTCTTCCTCGTCGAGCACGACGCGGGCGACGTTGGCCGGCTGCAGCGCGTTGACGACGAAGGTCGCGGTGTCGGGCGACCACGGAATGATGTCGATCTTCTCACCCTGCATTTCCTGCACGACGGCCTGCACGCGGCTGCCCTTCATGCCGACGCACGCGCCGACCGGATCGATCGAGCCGTCATGGCTGATGACGCCGATCTTGGCGCGCGAGCCGGGGTCACGGGCCGCGGCCTTGATCTCGATGATGCCGTCGTAGATTTCGGGCACTTCCTGCGCGAACAGTTTCTTCATGAAGTCGGGATGCGCGCGGCTGAGGAAGATCTGAGGCCCGCGATTCTCGCGACGCACGTTCAGGATCAGCGAGCGGACGCGGTCGCCGACGCGAACCGCCTCGCGCGGGATCTGCTGGTCGCGGCGGATGACGCCCTCGGCGCGGCCGAGATCGACCACGACGTGACCGAATTCGACGCGCTTGACGACGCCGGTGATGATCTCACCCTGGCGATCCTTGAATTCCTCGAACTGGCGCTCGCGCTCGGCGTCGCGGACCTTTTGCAGGATGACCTGCTTCGATGCCTGCGCCTGGATGCGACCGAATTCGATCGGGGGCAGCGGATCGACGATATAGTCGCCGATGCCGGCGCCCTTCTGCAGCTTCTGCGCGTCCTTCTCGCCGATCTGCTTGAAGTGATCGTCGACCAGTTCGACGACTTCGAGCACGCGCCACAGGCGCAGGTCGCCGGTGTTCGGGTCGAGCTTTGCACGGATGTCGTTTTCCGAGCCATAGCGCGTCTTGGCGGCGCGCTGAATCGCGTCTTCCATCGCCTCGATCACGATGGCCTTGTCGATCATCTTTTCCGATGCGACCGAATTCGCGATCGCGATCAGTTCCGCCCGGTTGGCGGTGACGGCGGTGGCCATGTCAGTTCAGTCCTTCTGCGTCAGCCGGTTCGTCGTCGGCAGGTTCGTCTTCATATTCGTCGGCGCCCTCGGTCGACAGCGGTGCCGTCGCCTTCAGGAGCGCATCGGTAATCAGGAGCTTGGCATCGACGATCGCGGCGAAGGGCACGGTCATCGCCTTGTGCTTGCGCACGTCGATGCTGACCTGCCCGCCCTCGGTGCCGAGCAGGATGCCGGTCAGCTGCTTGCGATTGTCGATCGGCGCATCGAGGGTCACGCGCGCCTCGAACCCCTTCCAGTCGGCATAGTCGGCGAGGCGCGTCAGCGGCCGGTCGATGCCGGGCGACGAAACCTCCAGCCGATAGGCCTCCTCGATCGGGTCCTTCTCGTCGAACAGGTCGGAGATGCGGCGCGACAGTTCGGCGCAATCGTCGATGGTCAGCTGGCGGGTGTCGGGGCGCTCGGCCATGATCTGCAGCGTCGGGTCCGACTTGCCGCCCATCATCTTCACGCGCACCAGCGCGAAACCCAAGGCCCTAGCCTCCGGTTCGATCAATCGCGTCAGTTCGGCGATATCCGCCATGCCGTCTCCATCAGCTACGCCGCTTCGCTGCCGGTCCCTGTCGGAACCGGCCTCGGCACGTTGACGATGTCGAGGAAGCAACGTCCATATATGTAAAATTGCGTGTCTCGGCAAGGGGCGCAGGATCGTCGCGCCCGGCACCGCGTTGCCACGGGCAAATTTGTCGTTTCGAGAGGATGTCGCCGATGCTGCCGTTCCGTTCGCTGATCCCCGCCGCCGCCCTGCTGGCGGCGTGCAATGCCGGCAGCGATGTCGATGCGGCCCCGGTCGTGGTCTCGCCCGCGCCGACCGCCACCGCGACTCCAGCGCCGACCCCCAGCCCGACCACCGGCGGCGTGCCGTTCGCGACGCGCGAGGTGGCAACGTTCGACGCGCCCTGGGCGATGACCTTCCTGCCCGACGGGCGGATGCTGGTAACCGAAAAGCGCGGCAACCTGTTGCTGGTCAGCGCGGATGGCAGCCAGAAGACGACCGCCGCGACGATTCCGGTCGATTCGGCCGGGCAAGGCGGGCTGATGGACGTGGTCCTCGCCCCCGATTTCGCGACCAGCCGCCGCGTCTATCTCAGCTATTCGGTCGCAGGCGATGGCGGCAAGGGTGTGGTGCTGGCGCGCGGGGTGCTCGACGGCAACCGGATGACCGGCATCACCGAACTGTTTCGCGCGACGCCGTTCGTGAGTGGCGACGGCCATTATTCGGGGCGTATCGCCTTCGCCCCCGATGGCCGGCACCTGTTCTTCACCAATGGCGAGCGGCAGAAATTCGATCCGGCACAGGACCCCAAGGCGACGCTGGGCAAGGTGCTGCGCCTGACGCTCGACGGGCAGCCGGCGGGCGATCCGGGGCTGGCGGCGAAGGGCTTCCATCCGGCGGTGTGGTCGTACGGGCACCGGAACCTGCTCGGCATCGCCTTCGATGCGCAGGGCAATTTGTGGGAACAGGAAATGGGGCCGAAGGGCGGGGACGAGGTCAACCTGATCGTCGCCGGGCGCAATTACGGCTATCCTCTGGTGTCGGAGGGCGATCATTATGACGGCCGCCCGATCCCGCGCCACAGCACCCGCCCCGATCTGGAAGCGCCCAAGGTCGCGTGGAACCCGGTGATCTCGCCGGGCGGGCTGATCGTCTATTCGGGCAAGCTGTTCCCGCAATATGCCGGCGACCTGTTCATCGGCGGCCTGTCGAGCGAGGCGCTGGTCCGGGTCGACGTCAACGGCACCAATGCCGCGAAGGGCGACCAATGGCCGATGAACGCCCGCATCCGCGAGGTCGAGGAGGGGCCCGACGGCGCGCTCTGGGTGTTGCAGGACGGCGCAAATGCCAAGCTGCTGAAGCTGACGCCGCGCGGCTGATCACAGGCGGCCGAGCGTGGCCGGGTCGCGCTCGCCGCCATAAAAGGCGTCGAGGATATCGGCGAACAGTGGTTCGCTGCCGTCCGCCGCCGCCTCGAACAGCGTCATCGACGAGCGAAGCTTGATCGCGTCGATCGATCCGAGGATGCGGCCGATATCCTGCCCATGGTGCGGCAGCAGCGCCTGTGCCGATTCGCGCAGCCGTCCCCCTAGCAGCGGATGGTCGAGATAGGCGCGCGCCTCGGCGAGATCACGAATCGCAAAGTGGCGCGCGGTCGGGCTTTGACCGAGGCCGGCGATCTGCGGAAAGACGAACCACATCCAATGGCTGCGCTTGGCCCCGGCGCGGAGTTCGGCGAGCGCTTGCGGGTAGCTGTCGCGCTGGGCGTCGGTGAAGCGGTCGAGCGGATTGCTCATCCGGCAGTCGCCGTCAGGAAATAGTCGAGCGAGACATCGTCGGACAGCTTGAACCCGTGTGCGGCGGAGAAGGCGAGGCCGGTCGGCGGCGAGACGGTCATGCCGCTTGCGCGCAGATGCGCGGTCAGTTCGTCGGGGGTCAGGAACCGGTCCCAGTCATGGGTGCCGCGCGGGATCAGCCCGATCCCTTCGCCGACCGAAATCATGGCGAGGCGCGAGAGCGGGGTGCGGTTGGGTGTCGACACGATCAGCAGTCCCCCGGGTGCCACCGCCTGCGTCAGCGCGTGGGCGAAGACGGCGGGGTCGGCGACATGCTCAATCACCTCCAGCGAGGTGACGAGGTCGAATTGCCGCCCGGCGACCGCTTCGACACCGCCGGCCAAATACTCGATCGAAAGGCCGGACTGGGCGGCATGGGCGCTGGCGGCACCGATATTTTCAGGCGCGGCGTCGACGCCGGTCACCTGTCCGCCGAGCCGGGCGAGCGGCTCGGCGAGCAGTCCGGCGCCACAGCCGACGTCGAGCACCGTCCTGCCGGCCAGCGGGGTGAAGCCGAGCCCGTCACCGCCCCAGTGCGAATCGATCGCGGCGCGGACGAAGGCGAGGCGTACCGGGTTCAGCCGGTGGAGCATTGCCGAGCTGCCATGCGGGTTCCACCAGTCGGCGGCGAGCTCGCCGAAATGCGCCGCCTCGCGCGCGACGACGCTTGATTGCGCGGGCGCGGCTTTTTTAGACATAAAGATTGCTTCGCTTGCGTTCGTCATGGCGCTCTCCTATCAGCCGCCGCCATTCCCCCCAAGGATGAATGGCAAAACGCATGGCGCGGATCGTGATGAAGTTCGGTGGCACCTCGATGGCGGGGATCGAACGCATTCGCAACGTCGCCCAGCGCGTCAAGCGCGAGGTCGAATCGGGCAATCAGGTCGCGGTGGTCGTGTCGGCGATGGCCGGCGATACCGACCGGCTGGTCGGCTTCTGCCGCGAAGCATCGGCGCTGTACGACCCGCGCGAATATGATGCGGTGGTGTCGTCGGGCGAGCAGGTGACCAGCGGACTGCTGGCGATCGCATTGCAGGCGATCGGCGTGCCGGCGCGGTCGTGGCTGGGCTGGCAATTGCCGATCCGCACCACCGACGCCCATGCGACCGCGCGGATCGAGTCGATCGACACGACCGCGCTCGACGAATCGCTGGCGCGCGGCGAGGTGGCGGTCATTCCCGGGTTCCAGGGGGTGACTGACGATCATCGCATCACCACGCTGGGGCGCGGCGGGTCGGACACGTCGGCGGTGGCGATGGCGGCGGCGATGCAGGCCGATCGCTGCGACATCTACACCGATGTCGACGGCGTCTATACCACCGACCCGCGCATCGTACCGCGCGCGCGCAAGCTGGCGCGGGTGACGTATGAGGAAATGCTCGAACTCGCCTCGGTGGGGGCGAAGGTGCTCCAGACCCGGTCGGTCGGGCTGGCGATGAAGGAACAGGTCCGCGTCCGCGTGCTGTCGTCGTTCGACGATACGCGCGACGAGGATGGATATCGTGGAACGCTGATCGTCGGCGAAGAGGAAGTGACGGACATGGAACGGCAGCTCATCACCGGCATCGCGCACGACAAGAACGAGGCGAAGATCACGCTGGTCGCGGTGCCCGATCGCCCCGGCGCGGTCGGATCGATCTTTGGCCCGCTGGCCGCCGCCGGCATCAACGTCGACATGATCGTCCAGAATATCGCCCATTCGGCGGGATCGACCGACGTGACCTTCACCGTGCCCGCCGCCGAACTGGCCCGCGCGC
Organism: Sphingomonas lacusdianchii; assembly: GCF_022664395.1. GTDB lineage: Bacteria > Pseudomonadota > Alphaproteobacteria > Sphingomonadales > Sphingomonadaceae > Sphingomonas > Sphingomonas lacusdianchii. The sequence continues at coordinate 234,040 of NZ_JAKRET010000007.1, forward strand.
TCGACACGCTGGAAAAGGCGAGCACTGATATCGGCTTCGCCAAGCTGTTGCACGACACGCGGGTCGCCAAGATCTCGATCGTCGGCGTCGGCATGCGCAGCCATGCGGGCGTGGCGTCGACCATGTTTCAGACGCTGGGTGATCGCGGCATCAACATCCAGGCGATCACCACGTCGGAGATCAAGGTCAGCGTGCTGATCGAAGAGGATTATACCGAACTGGCGGTGCGCGTGCTGCACACGGCGTACGGGCTGGACGCAGAGGGGTAACCAGATCCTCCCCGGTACGGGGAGGGGGACCGCCGCGCAGCGGTGGTGGAGGGGGCGAGCCACGCAACGCAACCGTTGTGGATGCCGACACCCCCCTCCATCAGCCTGCGGCTGGTCCCCCTCCCCGCGGAGCGGGGAGGATTTATTCGCCGATGAGGTGCACCGCGATCCTTCTGCGATGCGCCGCGCGGCGGTGTTCGAACAAATAGATGCCCTGCCACGTGCCGAGCACCGGGCGGTGGCCGATCACCGGGATCGACAGCGACGTGTTGGTCAATGCGGTGCGCAGATGCGCGGGCATGTCGTCGGGCCCTTCCTCGTCATGGGCATAGCGGTCGCTTTCAGGCGCGATGTGGCGGAAATAGCGTTCGAGGTCGTCGCGTGCCGCTTCGCTCGCATTCTCCTGCACCAGCAACGAGGCCGAGGTGTGGCGGCAGAACAGGGTCAGCAGCCCGCTGGCGATGCCCGTCGCATCGACCCAGTGCCGGACCTGTCCGGTGATCAGCACCAGCCCCTGTCCATTGGTGGTGACGACCAGCTCGCCATGTTCCTGTCGCATCATCGTCCCTGCTTGCCCGAAGCCGTCCGCCCGCGCTAGGCGGGGCAATGACCAACGCTTCGATCGGCGCCGAGCGCCTTGAGCGCCGGATGGCGCGTGGCTGTGACTTTCTGGGTACCGAGACCGCGATCCTATGCGGCGCGATGTCGTGGGTGAGCGAGCGCAACCTCGTCGCCGCCATCTCCAATGCCGGCGGCTTCGGGGTGATCGCGTGCGGGGCGATGACCCCCGAACTGCTCGATGCCGAAATTGCGGGGACCAAAAAGCTGACGACCAAGCCGTTCGGCGTGAACCTGATCACCATGCATCCGGCGCTGTTCGACCTGATCGACGTCTGCGGACGGCACGGCGTGACCCATGTCGTGCTGGCCGGCGGCCTGCCGCCCAAGGGGTCGCTGGAGGCGATCAAGGCGACCGGGGCCAAGGTCATCGCCTTTGCCCCGGCACTGGCGCTGGCGAAAAAGCTGATCCGCTCGGGCGCCGATGCGCTGGTGATCGAGGGGATGGAGGCCGGCGGCCATATCGGCCCCGTCTCCACCAGTGTGCTCGCGCAGGAAATGCTGCCCGAGGTGGCGGATCAGGTGCCGGTGTTCGTCGCGGGCGGGATCGGCCGGGGCGAGGCGATCGCCGGTTACCTCGACATGGGTGCGGCGGGCGTGCAGCTCGGCACCCGCTTCGTCTGCGCGACCGAATCGATCGCGCATCCGGCGTTCAAGAAGGCGTTTCTGCGCGCATCGGCGCGGGACGCCGTCGCCAGCGTCCAGATCGACCCGCGCCTGCCGGTGATTCCGGTGCGCGCGCTGAAGAATGCCGGGGGCGAGTTGTTCACCGCCAAGCAGCGCGAGGTCGCGCAGATGCTCGACGAGGGCGGCGTGGCGATGGCCGAGGCGCAGTTGCAGATCGAACATTATTGGGCGGGCGCGCTGCGCCGGGCGGTGATCGACGGCGATGTCGAGCATGGCAGCCTGATGGCCGGCCAGTCGGTCGGCATGGTGACCAGGGAAGAGCCGGCGGCGGAGATCATCGCGACGCTGATGGCTGAGGCGGCGCAAGCGCTGGAGAAGCGGGCGGTTTGAGCCCAAAGTTCACAAAGTTCACACTTGTGCAGGCTTTGTATCGTTGACGTCGGTGGGCTGACGCACCTGCGGTTTTTGGGCCGCGCGGGTGGAGATACGGACGGTGCGACAGAGCGTGGGGCGAGCCTGTCACGGCTTTGCGGTGTAGGAAAGCGCCGGTCGGTTGCGGATGAGGGTGACCTGCTCGGTCGTCGGGGGGTAGGAAGGACCGGGATCGGGTCGAGACCTTTGCGAAAGTCCCTTTCCGTACCCCGGCGAAGGCCGGGGCCCAGTTGGGGGACGGCAGTAAGCTACGGAAAAGCCTTCCCAACTGCACCCCGGCCTGCGCCGGGGTACGGGGAGTTTTCGAGTGACGGGCGACGTTCGCCGCGTTTTCGATCGGGTCCGGATGACGTAAGGATGCGGGGCAACGTTACCGCCCCATCGGCCCGTCCTCGGCCAGCCATGCCAGCGCCGATTCGCGCGCTTCGAACAGGGCGATGTTGGGGGCGAGGCGCTTGGCCTGCATCTTCAGCAGCGTACTGTTGGCGATGATCGCGATGCGACGCGACGTGACATTGGGATTGGCGGCGATCTGTTCGAGCAGCGGCAGCACGTCGCGCGGCTGGACCGCGAATTGCGTCATGTCGAACAACGTGACCTGCTGACCCAGCGGACAGCCGAGCGTCGGCAGGCGGCCGAGCGTCGTGGCCAGCGCGTCGCGGAAGCGCAGCACGATCGCCGGATCCCACAGCCCGCGCAGGTCAATGTCGAGCATCCTGCGCGCCGGATCGATCCGGATGGTGAAGGCGGCATCGTCGATCTTCAGCGAATCGGGCATCGTAACCTATTCCGCTATCGGCGGTTCTTACGCAACCGAACGCCGCCGATGTCGATCAATAGGCGCGACGCACCGCGAATTCGACCGCCTCGACCATCGCGTCCTTGGCCGGACCGTCGGGGAAACGGCCGATCGCGTCGATCGCGCGCTGCCCGTAATGGCGGGCGCGGGCGAGCGTATCGTCGACCGCGCGCGACGATTGGACCAGGGTGATCGCATGCGCGAAATCGGCATCGCTCGCACGCTTGCCCGACACCGCGTCGCGCCAGAAGCTGCGCGCGGTTTCATTGCCACGGGCATAAGCGAGGATGACGGGCAGCGTCATCTTGCCTTCGCGGAAATCGTCGCCGGCATCCTTGCCCATGGTATCGGCGTCGGACACGTAATCGATCGCGTCGTCGACCAGCTGGAAGGCGATGCCGAGATTGCGGCCATAGGCATCGAGCGCGGCTTCGTCGGCGTCGGAGCGTTCGGCGACGATCGCGGCGATGCGGCACGCGGCGGCGAACAACGCGGCGGTCTTGGCACCGATGATGTCGAGATAGCGGTCCTCGGGCGTGTCGATGCGGCGGATCGCGGTCAGCTGGTTGACCTCGCCCTCGGCGATGATCGCCGAGGCACCCGACAGGACGCGCAGCGCCTTCAGGCTTTCGGCCTCGACCATCAGTTCGAAGCTCTTGGAAAACAGGAAGTCGCCGACCAGGACGCTGGCCGGATTACCCCAGATGATGTTGGCGGTGCGCTTGCCGCGGCGCAGGTCGGATCCGTCGACGACGTCGTCGTGGAGCAGCGTCGCGGTGTGGATGAATTCGACCGCGGCGGACAGCAGGTGATGGCGCGTGCCGCCATAGCCGATCAGCTTCGCACAGGCGAGCGTCAGCATCGGCCGCATCCGCTTGCCCCCGCCGGCGATCAGATGGCCGGCGAGCTCGGGGATCAGCGGAATCTTCGACTGCATCCGGTCGAGGATGACCGCATTGACGCGATTCATGTCGTCGGCGACCAGCGCCATCAGCGGATCGAGCGAGGGTTCGGTCCGCTTGTCGAGGCGGTGCAGGGTAGCCGTCATGTCCCAGCGATGTGGCGGTTCGGACAAGCGAACGCAAGGGAAAGGCGGGGTTGCGCGATACGCCCGGTCGCGCGAAAGGGGCGGACCCCCGGCACGCCCCGCCGTTCAGGAAGGATCGCCATGTCCGATGCGACGCTGCAACGCTTTCGCCAGAGCATCGACAATATCGATGCCGCTCTGGTCTTTCTGCTCGCCGAACGGTTCAAGGTGACGCAGGCGGTCGGCCGGTACAAGGCCGACGAAGGACTGCCCGCCGCCGATCCGGGGCGCGAGGAGGCGCAGATCGCGCGGCTGCGGTCGCTGGCGCGCGACGCCGATCTCGACCCCGAATTTTCCGAGAAGTTCCTGCGCTTCATCATCGACGAAGTGATTCGCCATCACCGGTCGATGCAGGATGGCGACGCGGCGTGAGCGACGACCGGATCGTCTTCGCTCCCGACGATGTCGATCTGACGCGATCGCCGCTCCGCCGCGACATAGCCGAGCCGACCTATGTACTGGGCGCGTTCAATCCGGCGCTGACGCGGTTACCGAACGGCAATTTGTTGCTGCTGGTGCGGATTGCCGAGGCGCTGCGCGAACCGGTGCGGGGCGGGCAGGTGCGTTCGATCCGCTGGACGCCACGGGGCTATGTGCTCGACGGGTTCGCCGCCGATGCGGCGGACGTGCGCGATCCGCGATTCTTCGCGCTGACCGGCGGGGCCTATCCGTTTCTGGGGCTGACTTCGCTGTCATGGTTGTTGCCGGTCGAATTGTCGGCCGATGGGCAGCGGGTGGTGGCGGTGCATTACGACTGCGCGGTCGAACCGTCGGCGGACTATGCCCAATATGGCGTCGAGGATCCGCGCATCGTCCGCATCGACGGCGTGTACTGGATGACGGTATGCGGCGTGTCGGGCGGGCGGCTGTGTACGGTGATGTACCGGTCCGACGACGGGTTCGACTGGCGGTCGCAGGGCATGGTGCTCGACCATGGCAACAAGGACATGGTGCCGTTCGAGGGGCGGGTGGGGGAGCGCTATGTGTCGCTGACCCGGCCCTTGTCGGATGCATGGTTCGTGGCCGCGCCGGACGGGGCGGAAACGAGCGGGCCGAGTATCAACCTCGCCACCTCGCCCGACATGCTGCACTGGCGGCCGCTGTCCGAACCGGCGCTGCGCCCGCGCAAGGGGGCGGCGGCGTACAAGCTGGGCGGCGGGACGCCGCCGGTGCGGACGGCGCGCGGGTGGATGCTGCTCTATCACGGCGTCGAGAAACAGGGCGCGGTGGGGGTGTATCGCACCTATCGCGCGCTGATCGATGCGGAGGCGCGCTGCGTGCTTGAGCGCGACGAGTCGCGACCGGTACTGGAGGCGGCGTCGGACCTGATCGCGCCGATCGCGCACCAGGCCTATCTGCCGCAGCCGGTGGTGTTCACGACCGGGATCGTGCGCGATGGCGACGACTGGATCGTGGCGTCGGGCGAGGCGGATCTGGCATGCCGGCTGACGCGGATCGAGGGGCGGCGGCTGGATTAGCCTGGTTCCCCATCCAACCCGTTTGGTGGGATGAAGGGGAAGGCGCTAGACCCCCAGCCACATCCGCAACGGGTTGGCCGGGTCGGCCATCAGCTTCACCGTCAGTGCCAGCGAGATGACGACCAGCAGCGGCCGGATCGCGCGCCCGCCGAACCGGATGGCGAGCGCCGCGCCGACCTGTCCGCCCGCAAGGCTGGCGAGCGCCATGGCGAGGCCGAGCGTCCACCACACATGCCCGCCCGCGACCAGCACGGAAACGCCGGCCAGATTGCTGGCGAGATTCAGCAGCTTGGTATGCGCCACCGCTCGCGTCGCGCCCATGCCGGCGGCGGTGACCAGCAACAGCGTGAAGAAGGATCCGGTGCCGGGGCCGAAGAACCCGTCATAGGCGCCGATCGCCGCGACCGCGAGCAACAGCCCGGCCGGGGCGAGGCGGGTATGGGTATCGACGTCGGACAGGCGCGGACCGAACAGGAAATACAGCGCCATCGCGACCAGCAGGACCGGCAGCACGCCCGACAGGAAATGCGGATCGATCGCCTGCACCAGCGCCGCGCCGGCCGCCGCCCCGCCGAACGAGGCGAGCGCGGGCAGGGCGAACCGCCGCAGGTCGATATGCCCCTTGCGCCAGAAGGCGAAGGTCGCGCCGGCGGTGCCGCACGAACTTTGCAGCTTGTTGGTACCGAGGGCGACGACCGGCGGGACGCCCGCGGCGAGCAGCGCGGGCAGGGTGATGAGCCCGCCGCCACCCGCCATCGCATCCAGCGCGGCTGCGCCGAACGCGACGAGCATGAGCAGGGCGATGAGGTCGATGTCCATGCGCGCGGCCGTAGCGGGCAAGGGCGTGTTGCGAAAGGAAGTGGGGAGCTTCTGTTGCCCGGTGCTCCCCGTACCGCTGGAATCCGATTCTGTTGCCCGGTTCGGTCCGACCGCGCTATTTTGGAGTAACTTCAGGCCGTGAGGCCCTTAGTTACGCCGCAATCGCGAGTGCTTCGTTATCGTTGGCACTTGTGTGTATGGGCCGTTGCGGTGGTCCCATTCCGAACGAAAACAGCGCTTTTCAACACACGTCGATCCTGGTTCGGCCCCGTCAGAAACGGTGTCCAGAAACACCACCTTATGGTGGAGCCGCCGGGTACTGCCCCCGGGTCCGCTGCGTCTATTGCACGCCGCAGTTTATCGTCATAGCCGGCTGGAAGCCGACGATTGGGATATAGGCGCTTGTCCCGGCTTTGAAAAGAAGCGTACTTCCCTTGCCGTATCGCAAGTGGCATGGGCGTTGAACGATGTTGACCCAGCGTTCCCGCTATGCGTTGCGCGCGATGCTGTTCCTTGCCGAACAACCCGCGGGCGAAGCGCCCATGCCGATGCACCGCATCGCCACCGCCGCCAACGTGCCGCGCAAGTTCCTCGAACTGATCCTCGCCGATCTGCGCGAGGCGGGATTCCTGTTGTCGACCAGGGGCAAGGCGGGCGGCTATCACCTTGCGCGCCCGGCGCATCTGATTTCGCTCGGCGAGATCATCCGCGTGATCGAAGGCCCGCTGGCGCTGGTCCCCTGCGTCAGCCGTACCGCTTATCGCCCGTGCGGCGATTGCAAGGACGAGGCGAGCTGCGCGATCCGCCACGCCATGGCGCGGGTGCGCGACGAGACGGCGCGCATTCTCGACGGGACCAGCCTGGCACAGGCGGCGGCGCTGGAACTGGCGGCGGCGTGACCCGGTAATCGGGCGTCTTCCGGTTTTGGGCGTCTCGACCGGGAATCGCGCAGCGCGTCATCCCCGCTGATCGCGTCCCGGATCGCGATCGGGGTTGAAGGCATCGACCGCCGCGTCATGCCCCGATCCGTTGCTCAGGAACACCAGCGCCATCAGCGCACCGCCCAGCATCACCGACAGCCCGACTCCGGCCAGCGTCGCGGCGGCAATCACCCAGTTCATCGACCCGATCCACCACCAGATGCCCCCCAGCGCCAGCAGCGCGGCGACGGCCGAGATCGCGGCCATCACCTTGAGCAGCCAGCGAAACCGGCTCCAGGCGAACGCAGCATATACGGGGTCGTCGAGATCGTTCGCCATGGCTTTTCAATGGTGGCGAAGCGTGGAATTCTCAACCCATGGATGCCCCTGTCGCGTCGGACCGGGGCACCGGTGGGAGGAGAGGGCGATGACCATCGCGAAACTGTTGGGCAAGCGTGCGATCGTGTCGGTCGGGGCCGATGCGCGCGTGCGGGACGTCGTGGCGCTGCTGGACGAACATCGCATCGGCGCGGTACCGGTGCTTGAGGGGACCCGGGTCGTCGGCATCTTTTCCGAACGCGACATGATCCACACGCTGGTCGAACGCGGCGCGGCGGCGCTCGACCTGCCGGTCGGCGATCGGATGACCAGCCCCGCGATCACCGTCGATCCGGGCGCGTCGGTGCTGGGCGCGCTGTCGCTGATGACGCAGCGGCGCATCCGGCATCTGCCGGTGATCGACGGCGAGCGGCTGGTCGGATTCGTGTCGATCGGCGACCTCGTCAAATATCGCATCGACGGGATCGAGGCCGAGGCGGAGGCGATGCGTGCCTATATCCAGCAGGGTTAGGCGCGCCGGTTGACGCCCGTTTAACCGGCGGTCGATAAGCAGGCGGCATGGCCTCGCTCGGCGAACATCTCAACTGGCACTGGAAGCAATGGCGGCACCGCCGGCTGGCGCGCGCCATTCTTGTCACGCCGCCGGCGACGATTCGCGACGACGGGGTAATCGTCTTCTCGATGATCGGCAGCGCGGTGCTGTTGCCCTATCTGGTCGCGGTCAAATCGCTGCTGCATCATTTGCGGCGCGGGCGGGTGGTGATCCTCGACGACGGGACGCTGACCGCGGCGGACAAGGCGGTGCTGGCCGCGCAGCTCGGCGACCCGCGGATCATCGCGATCGATACGATTGCGACCGATCCCTGCCCGCGGCGCGACGTGTGGGAACGGCTGCTGACGATCCTCGACCTGCGCGCGCAGGATTATGTGATCCAGCTCGATTCGGACACGGTGACGCTGGGCCCGGTGCCCGAGGTCGCGGCGGCGATCGATGCGGGGCGCAGCTTCACCCTGTTGGGGGAGGGCGACGCACGGCTGCTGCCGGTCGATGCCTTTGTCGCGACGCGACGCGCGGTCGATCCGTTGGCGAGCGCCACCCATGTCCAGGACGCTTCGGAAGCGGTGCTCGACCGGGTCGCCGTGCCGGGGCGCGAGTCGCTCCGATATGTGCGGGGCTGTGCCGGCTTCGCCGGTTTCACGCGCAGCGAGGACGGGCGCGCCGTCGCCGAAACGCTGTCGCTGGCGATGGATCGGATCCTCGGGGAACGGCAATGGCGCCGCTGGGGCAGCGAGCAGGTCGCGGCCAATTTCGTCGTCGCCAACGATGCCGAACCGGTGCTGCTGCCCTATAACCGCTATTTTAATTTCTGGAATGCGGGCGTGCCGCGCGGCGCGGCGTTCGCGCACTTCATCGGCACCTATCGCTTTCACGGCACCGCCTATCTGCGCGCAACCCGCGACGCGATCCGGCAATTGCAGGGTTAGAGCGGTTTCCGATCAGATTGGATCACCGGCACGGAGGTGATTTTGGTTCGGGGCGAGGCGCAAGGAGGGAGCGATGCCGAAGCATCGTGACCGACGAAGCAACGCTGCCCCGAGCCGAAATCACCCCGCCGCGTCAGCGGTCGCCTGTAGGGCGATGACGGTGGTTCAAGCTGGTCGGAAACCGCTCTAGCGCCGCCGGACCATGGCGATCGCATCGGTGACCGCCGATCGGGCGAAGCACCACAACATGCCGGCATAGACGCCGCCGCCGACCGCGACCGACAGCGCCAGCGTCGCGACCGGGGACCCCGGCGCGATGACCGCGCGCGCCAGCAGCACCGCACCCACCATCGCCACTCCGGCGGCAAAGGCCGGGCGGACCGCGGCGCCGAAACTGCCGAGCGACAGGCCGATTACCGGCAGCGCGCGGCGGAGCACGATGCCGAGCAGGATCGGGTGCGCGACGATCCATGCCGCCGCCAGTCCGCTTATGCCGAAGCGCACGCCGACGAGGAACGCGACCGGCAGCAGCATCGCGCCGATCGCCGTCGTCCGCGCGGTGATCCCCGGCCGCCCCAGCGCATCGACCACCGGCAGGAACAGCGTCTGCAGCGCCATGAACGGCATGGCGATGCCGAGCAGGGCGACCAGCGGCGCCGCCTCGCGCCATTGCTCGCCCAGCGCGATCGTGACCACCGGCCCGGCGGTGACCGCAAGTCCAAGGAAAAAAGGGACCGCGACCAGCATCACGAGGCTCACCGACCGGACGAAGCCGTCCGCTACCGCCGCCCGATTATGCTGCATCCGCGCATAAGCCGAAAAGGCGACCTCGTTGAGCGGCGGCACGACCTTGTTGGTGAATATCTGCGTCAGGAACAGCGCGGTGGTATAGATGCCGACGACATGGGCATCGAACCAGCGCCCGGCGACGAGGATATCCGCCTGGCTCTGCGCGAAGCTCAGCAGGCTCGATCCGGCGACGACCCCGCCATAGCGGGCGAGATGCCCTGCGCCGCGAAAGTCGAAACTCGGCCACATCCATGCGCGGGCGGCGATGGTCAGTCCGATGGCACGGGTCGCGAACAATACCCCCGGTGCCAGCACCAGCGTCCATACGCCCAGTCCGGCATAGGCACCGCCGATCGCGGCGAGCGCGCCGAGGAAGGAGGACAGCAGATTGACCTGTGCCTGCCGATGGAAATCCATCCGCCGCGCCAGCAGGGCATAGGCGAACGAACTGAACGGCGTGGTCACATAGAGCAGCGCCTGCACCCGCAGCAGGTCGGCGACGAACGGCTCGTGATAATAAGCGGCGGCGAGCGGCGCGATCACGAACTGCACACCGCCCAGTATCAGGTTGAGCAGCAACAGCATCCCCAGTACCTGCCGCTGCTGTCGCTGCGATACCTCGCCATGCTGGATCAAGGCGTTGGCCAGCCCATGCCCGTTGAGCATGTTGAGCAACAGCAACACGACCCCGGTCATCGCCACCAACCCATAATCCCCCGGCGTCAGCATGCGGATGACGAGGAAGGTCGATGCCCATGACACGATCTGCCCGACGATCTGGCTGCCCGAGCGCCAGATCACGGCACGGCGCACCTGTCCGCGCAGCGATTCGGTCGGGGCAGGGGGCGATTCGGCAGAGGAGTCCATGCTGGCAGCTTGTACGCCAAGCGATTGAAACCGCGTAAACCCGCGGAAATCCGTCAATCTGCAACTTTCTCGAAACAAAATTGCAAAAAGCCGTTGACCGTTTCCAACATCGCCCGTAGAGGGCTGTTCACCGGACGGGGCGAGCCAATCGCTTCCACCGGGACAGCGAAACGCAGGCGACGCAAACCGCCCCTCCTAAAAAAAGGGGTAGCGAAGCGACGCCGGTTTCTTTGTCCGCTATTTGACATTGTAGTTTAGATGAAGGGACATGTGGGCGGCGGCTTGCGGTCTATGGCATTCAAGGTGCTGTGGGATCGTTTAAAGTTTAAGCTGGCTCATATGTCTTATTACAACCACCATATT
>NZ_JAKRET010000070.1 GCF_022664395.1 Sphingomonas lacusdianchii
CATTACAGTTGCGTTCTTGATCGGACATGTGACCGTCGAGCGGCGGCTTGATGGGCGCGCCGCCAGCATGACCAAGCGATAACGCGACGAGGCTCGATGCGCCGCTGTGCCAGCCTGATGACGATACGGCAGATTTCCTGGACAGACCAGTGGATCAGGTCTGTGGCCTCGTCGAAGGTCTTTTTGGGGGCGCGGCATTGGCGCGGGTACGGATGGCCGCCAGCATCGCGAAGGCAAGCATGACGAGCGAGACGTGCCGGTGCCAGCCATGCCAGGAGCGGGTTTCGTTGTGGTCGAGGCCCAGTTCGTTCTTGGCGGTCTCGAAGCTGTCCTCGATGGCCCAGCGATGCCCTTCCACGCCGACGAGGGTTTCGATGGTCGTACCGGCAGGGCACCAGGTGGTGAAGAAGGCAAGGTCATCACTGGCAATGTAGCGGCGTATCAACAGGCCCCTGGTCCATGTCCCGATTGCGCCATCGACGTACTCGTCGGCTTCGAGGTCGGCGAGCTCGAAATAGGCCCAGTCGTGAAAGCGCTCGCCCTTGGTGCCCTGACCTGCGGACAGACGCTGCCAGGCAGCAGGATCGAGTTCGCCCGCGATCAGCGCGGCGGTGCCCGCGACGACCGGCTTGTCGCCCCATGAGCCGAAGCGATGGTCGCCCTTCACGCCCAGCACATAGCCCTTGCCGGCACGGCGCAAGGTCTGCTCGATGTCGCCAACGCCGTAGACCGCATCCGCCGCGACCCAGGCAAACGGCATGTCGGCGGCTATCGCGCGCTCGATCATTTGCACCGCCAGCGCCGGCTTGGTGGCGAATACCGTGCCCTCCGGCACATGCGCGGCCGCCAGGCGGGCCGGGTCAGCCGTCCAGCTTTTAGGCAGGTAAAGCGCCCGGTCAACGAAAGCATGGCCCCTGGTCGAGACATAAGCGGCGAATACGCCGATCTGGCAGTTGGTCACCTTGCCGGCCGACCCGGTGTACTGGCGCCCCACGCCGCATGACGCCTTGCCCTGTTTCAGGAACCCGTTCTCGTCGATGACCAGCACCGCATCATCGGTGCCAAGATGTTCGACGGCATAGTCGCGCACGATGTCGCGCAGCGCATCCGCATCCCACCGCCCGCGCCCCAGGATCGCCTGCTGCCGCCATGGTCCGGCATCGCCCGCCGCCTCGGCGCGCATCCACCCGGTCTTGCGGCGCTCGTCCCCCAGCAAGCCATCTAGAAAACTGTTCGCCGATGCCGCCACACGCGCCTGGCTGAACAAGGGCCGCATCCGCGCTTTCACCTCGCGCAGCGATGACGCCCAAAGCTCCAGCGTCGCCTCGATCGATGCTCCCGTCACCACGACCTCCTCGTCATAGT
>NZ_JAKRET010000071.1 GCF_022664395.1 Sphingomonas lacusdianchii
GGGGCGTGTGTGGATGCCCCCGGTTTTGCAAGGCGATTTTCCGACGTTCTGGCGGCTCGGCGCTTATATCGTTCGTGTGTCAGGCCTGTTCGCGTGGCTCATCGTTTGCCACTGGCCGGTATGCAGTTCGAAGAACGCGGTCCACATCGGTTCAGAGAGCTACGATGCTCGCGCCCCGGGACTGGTTTCCACGTCCTGAACATTGAAGTCCTTGCCGCATAATCGTCAGTCGATCTCCTTGCGAGGGCCGCGAAGCCCCCAGGCGCTTACCGGTTCGCTTCAGAGGAAGACGACCGGCTTACGCCATCCGATAATTCTCTTCTCGCGTCATCATCGCCCAGATCATGCGCGCCATCTTGTTGGCCAAGGCGACCGCAGCCACCATTCGCGGCTTGCGACCGAGCACATGGCCGAGCCAGTTGTCGGGCAGGACGCCTTTGCGGACGATCCATCTGATCCGGCTCATCGCGCCGACGATCAGCAGCTTGCGGATATCGGCCTGCCCCATCTTGCTGACCGAGCCGAGCCGCGTTTTGCCGCCGGTGGATCGCTGTCGCGGGACCAGGCCCAGCCACGCGGCGAAGTTCCTGCCGCTTGCAAAGGTCCGCAGATCCGGCGCGAAGGCCATGATCGCGCCTGCGGTCACGGGGCCGACCCCCGGCACCGTACACAGCCGACGCATGGCGTCGTCAACCTTGGTCGAGTGAACGAGCTTCGAGTGCAGCTCCTCGATCTTGTTCGTGAGCAACGCGATCTGGTCCAGGTAGAGGCGTGCGACATCGCGAACCGCGTCGGGAAGGTCGATCGCGCCGTCGTCAATCATCCCGACGACTGACTTCAGGTTCGCAGGCCCTTGCGCCACGACCAGGCCGAACTCGGCCAGGTGGCCACGGAGCGCATTGATCAACTGCGTGCGCTGACCGACGAAGGATTGATGCGTTCGAAAGGCGACGGCACGGGCTTGATGCTCGGCGCTCTTCACCGCCACATAATGCAGGTTCGGTCGAACAGCCGCTTCTGCGATCGCTGCGGCGTCCGCTGCATCGTTCTTCTGCCGTTTGACGAACGGCTTTACGTAGATCGGCGGGATTAGGCGAACGTCATGCCCCAGCGCTTGCGCAAACCGGCCCCAGAAGTGGCTCGTGGCACAGGCTTCCATCGCGACGATGCATGGCGCCTGCTCGCGCAGATGCGTCTCGAGCTTGGCCCGCGACACGGTCCGGTTAAATAGAACCGCCCCTCCCGGCGCTGTCGCGCAGATCTGGAAGCTGCGCTTCGCCAGGTCGATGGCGAGGATGTGGACGTCGGTCATCTGCTCCTCCTTCGCTTGGCACCTCCCGGTGCCGGTCCGGCATCATACG
>NZ_JAKRET010000072.1 GCF_022664395.1 Sphingomonas lacusdianchii
CCCCCTTTATGGATGGCTCGCCCCTTAACTGAGCGTTGTTGCCTCACGGCAGCAGGCCGTTTGCGGAAGGAGCAAGGGTCATGGACATATCGGTTCTCGGGATTGATCTGGGCAAGAACAGCTGCAGCGTGGTTGGGCTGGATGTAACGGGCAAGGTCGTTGTGCGACGACGGATGCGGCGCGAGACGGTTATTACCTATGCGGCGAGCCTCCCGGCCTGCGTCGTGGCGATGGAGGCTTGCTGCGGCGCTCATCACATGGGCCGGGCGCTGGCACGACAAGGCCATGCGGTGCGGTTGATGTCGCCGGAATATGTCCGTCCGTACGTCAAGGCGCAGAAGAACGACGATCGCGATGCCGAGGCGATCGCGGAAGCGGCAACACGCCCGACGATGCGGTTCGTGGAGCTGAAGACCGAAGAGCAACTCGACATGCAGACGCTGCACCGCATTCGCGACCAGCTGGTCGGCGACCGCACCTCGCTGATGAACCAGATCAGAAGTCTTCTCCTCGAGCGCGGCTATATCGTTCCACAAGGGCGCGCAAAGCTTGCCGCGCGCCTTGGCGAGATGCTGGACGACGACGAGCCAGTGCTTGGTCCTCGCATTCACCGGCTCGTCAGCGATATGCGTCTGCGTTGGATCGCCCTCGATAAGCGGATTGCAGATCTGGATGCCGAGTTCACCGAGGCTGCTCGCTCAGATGAGCGGATGCGGCGTCTGCTGAGCATACCCGGTATTGGTGCACTCAACGCGACCGCGCTGGTGGCAGCTGTCGGAGACGCCCGGACCTTCGGGCGTGGTCGCGATCTTGCCGCCTGGTTGGGATTGGTGCCACGGCAGGCGACCACCGGAGGCAAACCGCGGCTGCTCGGAATCACCAAGCGCGGCAGCCGATACTTGCGCAAGAACTTGATCCAGGGCGCCCGTTCGTCGCTGCCGACGATGAGCAAGAGCGATACGCGGCTCGGCGCTTGGCTGCGGGGCTTGCTGTCGCGCTCCCACCCCAACACCGTCGTCGTGGCGCTGGCGGCCAAGATGGCGCGCATCGTCTGGGCGCTGCTGCGTCACGAACGCACCTACGAACCAGTCGCGCAAGCGGCGTGAGCGAGATCGGCTGATGCGGCGTGCACCGGCCGGATGATGTCTGCGGGAGGTGAGTGACAGATGGCCTGACAGTCGACCGGTGTCCTGGAACCCTACGGCGTAAAATGGCACTTGATGCCGGCCCCTTTATGAGGACCAGGACGCGCGGATCTCCATCTTGGCCAACGGCTCCATGCTGAAAGGCCGGATACGTTTTCGCAGACTGCTCAGATCGTCAGAAACAAACCGCTTGCCGACGGGGCGAGCCATACGTTT
>NZ_JAKRET010000073.1 GCF_022664395.1 Sphingomonas lacusdianchii
CGCTTGTCGTCTAATCGGTCAAGCCGTTTGCCAAGGTGCTCGTAGTCGATCTTCTTTTGCGCATCGTTGTCGTCTTCGAGGTCAGGACGGGTCCAGCCTCAGCATGGCGCCAGATCGCCGGCCTCTCGATGTGGTTCCCGTGTTCCAGATGGTCACGAAGCGGGTCACGAGATGGCCGTGGCCGCACCCTGGCGGGGCGGCAGCTCGGAAAGCAGATATCAGGCCATGGCAGTCACCTTTGGGTCAAAGCCTCGCCCGTCGATCCACATCCGGTGGAGGATCACCGCCAGCTTGCGGGCCAGCGCAACGCGCGCCTTCCAGAAGCCCGATCTCCGGCCGATGGCGGCAGCCCAGTCCTTCAGCGCCGACGCCTGCGAGGTCCGCGACAGCATGACATTGGCCGCTTCGAACAGCAGCTTGCGGGTGAGACGATCTCCGCACTTGGAGATGCGGCCGTTGATGTCGACCTCGCCCGACTGGTAGCGACGCGGAGTGAGACCGAGATAGGCGCCGACATCCTGCGAGCGTCGGAACCGGTGAGGATCCTCGATGGTGGTCATAAAGCTGACGGCCGTCAGCGGTCCGACGCCGGGCATCGTCATCATCAAGCGGCAGGCGCCGCTTTGCCGGGCAACCCGGGCGAGCTGCTTGGCAATGGCAAGCTGTTGCTCCCGCAATGTGCTCAGCATCGCCAGTAGGCTCTCGAACAGTGCGGCGACCACCGGATCGTCCGGCAGCGTTGCCCGGACCTGACGTTCGAAGGTGCCACCCTTCCCGGGTCCGACCAGAATGCCGAAAGTCTTCGCCAGGCCGCGTATCTTGTTGATGAGCGCGGTGCTCATGCCGACCAGCTGGTCTCGCGTGATCAGGAGCGCACGCAACCGGTGCGTATCCATCGAGCGAACAGCGACCGGCCGGTACCAGCCCGAGCGGACCAGCCGTGCCAACCCAAACGCGTCGTTGCGGTCCGTCTTGTTCATCTGCAGCTTCAGCGCTGCCGCAGCATGCCTGGCATGAAGACACACCACCGGCAGCTCTCGCTCGGTCAATGCGTGCCACAACCACACGGTCATCGGGCCCGTCTCGATACCGATCCTCACGGCTCCTGCGGCCCTCCGCGCCAGCACGGCCGCAATAGCGTCCGGGTCCGTTCGCGACTTACCGTCCCATATGCGATCGCCCGTTTCGTCCACGACGCAGATCGCGGTCTCCTTCATCGACACATCTAGGCCAACATAGCAGGTCATCTTCCGTCCTCCTCTTCAGGGGACGACAGGCTATCCCAACGAGCACCGCTCCTGATTACGCCATGTGGTTCAC
>NZ_JAKRET010000074.1 GCF_022664395.1 Sphingomonas lacusdianchii
CGGTCAGGATAAGGATGTACGGATCAGGTGATAGGCTTTGCATCCGTGCCTAACGGTCAATGGGCAGGCTTGGGTGCGTGATGCGACCTATCATCGCCTTCGCACGTAACGCCAACTCCACCGTAGGGCGTTGCGGAGCTTGCAAGTGAGGGCGGCGGAATAAGCGCCGCCCTCAGCGATTTACGCTACGCTATGCTTCAGCGCGCTCATTTTATCGTGACCCTCGCGGACCGACGCAAACGCCGTCGTAATTGCGGTAAGCGTGGCTGGGGAAAGATCGTCCTGCTTTAACGCGTCTTCGAACTTGGCTTTGATATGATCTTCGCCACGCTCGACCTCTTGGATGATCGCCTTGTCATCCTTCCCGGTGATCGCCTGCTTCAGATCCATGAACGTACGATGCGCAGCAGCGAGCACGCTCGAGTTCAGTTCGGGATCACCGCCAAGATCGCGTACCTGATTCTGCAAATCCGTTGCAACCTTTGCGCGGTCGCGTGCGAAATCGGCGAACATGGTCGCATACTGTGTGCTTTCCGCATCCTTGGCGGCGTCCTCATAGCCCTTCATGCTATCAAGGGTAGTCTCGATAAGGCCGTTCAGGACGGATACGTCTTTATCATTGGTCATGGAAGGCTCCGGTGGTGAAGCTCGCATAACGATCCCCCGCCGAAAAGGACCCGATCAGGATCGAAACCATGCATCGTACAGTTGTGTAAGTCGCAGAACGGCCCATGCTGACGAAAGCGATCAGCTATGTGAGGCAAGGACACGAAAGGCGGTACGCAATCGCATGGCGCCTGCGGACCGGCCTAATCATCTGGAGACCGGATATACCGCACGCCACCCATGTCGTCGTTTGCGCAGGGCCGGATAGTCCCCACGCGTTTGACATCATTCCGCTTCAGCCAAGAAACGGTGCTCTCGACGCACTCTGTCCAGTCTGTCACGGGCATGGGCAATGGAATGCTGAAATCGACCTTGTGAGTTTCCGATGTAAGCGGGTCATTTGCGAACGGTGCTATGGTGCAGGCTGGATCGAAACTGGAAACGATCCTATCGGCCATCCGGACATTATCATGACACCGGAAGGCTACCCCAAATGGGTTATCGGGTTTGATCCCGCGCCTGCTACGACCGCAAAGGTGGTGAGCAGCCCCCACCGGGTGGTCCGGGGTGATTGTTAGTGCATTGTTGTGTCCGCCGCCATTGCCGGGCGGAGGTGGAGCGAAGCGGAGCCGGAGACCGGCAATGGCGGTGTCGACGCTTGCGGGG
>NZ_JAKRET010000075.1 GCF_022664395.1 Sphingomonas lacusdianchii
CGGACCCCTTGTCCTCGACACCACTCTCCATCCCTCTCTCCTCCTCGGCCCCCTTCAGGGCCGAGCAGGGCGCGTCAGCGCCCACTCATCGGCGCGCTCTTCGCGCGGCGATGGGCGTCCAGCGGGGACGTACTGGGTGACGGGAGGCACCCTATCGGGTGGGGGCGACCGGGTGTGTCCGAGCCGGGTTCGCGAGCTTGCCGCGTGCTGTCTCGAGCCTGCGGATCGCGTCCGCCAGGAACAGGCCCTCGGACTCCTGCTCTTTGCCTTTCATGCGCTCGCGCAGATCGGCGATACGCCGCTCGATCGCGTCGGAGGTCACCAGCAGGTCGTCGGCGGTCAGGACGGCGATCGTCTCGCCTGCCAGGAGTCGGTGCTGCGACGTGGCGAAGCTGAGGTAGTGCGCCGCGACCGGATAATGGTGGCGGAGCGCCTCATCCACGGCGTGGCTGAGCTGGGCGGTGTCGTGCGCCAGTTCGCCCAGCAGCGTGTCGCGGCTCATGGCCGGGATCGTGCGCAGGTAGCCGTGGCCGGTAGTGACGGCGATGGGATCGCTTGAGGCGAGGCCGACGATCTGTTCGCGCGCGATAACGAGCACGTCGCCCTCGCGGACGTGGGGATCATCGAAGCACGCATCATAGGCGAGCCGGGTCGAGGTGAAATGATGGACGCGGTGCATGACCGTTCCTTTCTGATGCTCAGGAGTGGCGACGCGCGCGCCGTCAGGAGTAGGAAGGGCGCTCGGCCGGGTAGTGCGCGGGCGGCAGGCCGGTGAAGGTGAGCGCGCGGTAGCGCCCTCCCGTGTAGGTCACCGACGAAACCGGCGTTCGGTGCTGCTGCAACCGATCGAGCAGGCGGTTGGCGCGCTGCTGCGCCCGTACGGCCGCGGCCTCGTCCAGAAAGAAGCCGATCACGCGAACGAAGGTGCCGGCGTCATACCGTAGGGTAGGCAGGGTGGCGTCTACGAGAGAACACCCCACTGCCCCCCTCCGAACCGGACGTGCAACTTTCACTGCATCCGGCTCTCCGCTCCGGGCACTGTAGAACGAAAGTCCGGCAGCTT
>NZ_JAKRET010000076.1 GCF_022664395.1 Sphingomonas lacusdianchii
CCTCACGCTTGAGAGTCCACACCACCAACGACAACACTGGATCGTCACCCGCAGGCAACGACACGAAACTCGGCAGAGCAGTGTATCGCGGTTTGTATCGGTGTGGTTGAAATCGCTCAGCCTTGATTGGGCACCCATCAAAATAATATTTTGATGGGACCCATGTGATGAACGCTGCTTCGTTTGGATTGCTTCGCCTTGCGGCTACGCTCCCCTTCCGAACCAACGCCTCACGGCATCGATTTGAAAAACCATTCACAATGTCAAATATCGGAAAGCGCGCCTTAACGGCCTCCCTCCTCGTGTCAACCACGAGGATCTCGGTTCTCTTCATCTCTGGAAAAACACACATGTGGGAGAAGCTCGCTTCGCTTCGCAAAATGCTTGGTGGAGCCTATCGGGATCGAACCGATGACCTGATGCTTGCAAAGCAACCGCTCTCCCAGCTGAGCTAAGGCCCCATCGCGCAGCGTCACGATGAAATAGCGAAAGCTATTTCACGGGACTGCAAGCGCGGCCGGCGTAGCTTCAGCTACGACCGACGACATGGGCTTTGCCCATGGCGCTTGTCAGGCACCAGCCTGAATGGTGGGCCGAGTAGGAGTTGAACCTACGACCTCACGCTTATCAGGCGTGCGCTCTAACCACCTGAGCTACCGGCCCAAACGTGCCCGCACGCCCGTCGGTCGCAGCAAAGCTGCGCCCTGTGGGCGCGCTTCGCAGCGCCGGCCGGACTTGTCAGCGTGCAAAATAGCTTACGCTATTTCGTCTCGCTGACTGCGTTTCCAGTGATGAAGGGACATGAGGACGGCGGCTTAATGTTCTGCGGAAGGTACGAAGCTCTTCCCCGCATAAAGCGAGGCGCTTTCGGACCATACCTTAGAAAGGAGGTGATCCAGCCGCAGGTTCCCCTACGGCTACCTTGTTACGACTTCACCCCAGTCGCTGAACCCACCGTGGTCGCCTGCTTCCTATTGCTAGGTTGGC
>NZ_JAKRET010000077.1 GCF_022664395.1 Sphingomonas lacusdianchii
GGCCCCTGTACATTGTAGGGACGCAGATTCACGGTAGGCGTCGTCGTCATCGGGCGACCTATTTTCGCAGGTTCTCGATCCCGAGTTCGTGCCACATCCATGTGAAGTCGTAGGTCGCCATCGGATCGTTGGAGTCGTGTTTTGCGCCGCTGCGGTTTTCGAGGTGCTTGAGCCATGTCGTCAATCGGTCGCGGCCGGCCGCGGTCTTGGCGGCCGCGCGTGGGGTGATGTCGCCGAGCATGCCGATCGGTTCGTCGAGGGTGGCGCGGTACTGGCGGTCGAGCATGGTGTGGACGAGCGGGGTTGCGACCTCCGGCGGAACACTCGGGGCGGGTTCGGAGGCGGCCAGCCCTTCCACCCGCGCCGCCATGGCCTGCTCGACGGTTTCGATGGTGGTGAGCGGGGTACCGACCAGTCCGGCCAATGCATCGGCGATGATAGCGGTGCCGCGCCCGGCACGCTCGGCGGAGGTGACGGCAAGGATAAGGGCGCGGCCCTTCAGCTCGATGTTGCCGAGCACCGGGGTGCCGTCTTCCATCGTCACGCCCCAGCTCATCTTGCCGGTGGCTCTCGTGGTCTTGCCGGGCTTGTCGCCCAGCCAGTTCCAGAAATGGCTGGTTTCACGCTGAAGCGCGGGCAACGTGTCGAGCCGCTCCCCGATCAGGGCGTGGGTGGCACCGCGCGCGAAGGGGAAGCGCACGCGGTGGAACACCACTTCCTCACCGTCACTGTTGTGCAGGACCGGGATACCCTCCGGTTCCAGGGTGCGGGGAACGATGTCGAAAAGCCAGGCAGTAGTGATCAGGACGGGCAACGCGCGCAGCTTTTCATCGTCGAGCATGAGCGGGGTGCGCGGACTGCGCTTTCTCTCCGCCCGGCGGAGACCCCGCACTAGATCGTCGGCCGCCTCCATCGGGAACGACAGCAGCCCGCCCGACAGGAGATGCCTGCCCCCGACCTCGACG
>NZ_JAKRET010000078.1 GCF_022664395.1 Sphingomonas lacusdianchii
TTTCCGCCCGCTGCCGAGACGTGGGCGCGGACGGTGGTGCTATCGATGCTGTAATGGCCGCTGTCAGCCATGACCTCAGCTAGCGTTACGGCCACAGTCTCCCAGACCCCGGCCTCACTCCATCGCCGGAACCGTCGATAGATGGTGTTCCAGCTCCCATATTTGGGCGGGACGTCCCGCCATGGCGCTCCGCAGCGGAGCCGCCAGAGAATGCCATTGATGATGGAGCGGTTCTGCTCAGGCGGCCTGCCTCGGCTACGGTTCTCAGGCTCGATTGGCAGCAAATCCTTCAAAATGCGCCATTCCGCTTCGGTGAGATCGCCCCTGCTCAAACCTGCCTCCAAAAAGCAGCCTTGAATCAACCCTTACACATCGCGTCAACGTGCTTGGCTCTCCAGAGCCCGGTCATTCAGTTGGTGCGATGGCCATATCGACGAATGCCAGCGTCGCGAAGATCATCCAGCGTCTGTCCATCGCCAGGTCGAATATATGGCTCGACTGACGCACCCCCAGCAGAACACCGAGGCAGCGCAGCCCCGTCTTCCGGCACTACGACGTTGTAACCGCCTGCAGTATTCCTACGAAGCAGCCAAATTCCTTCGCGCGACACATGATAGGTATGCTGTATCGTCAGCGCCCGGACCATCTTGCCGGGAAGAGCGCCATCGATGACGCGCTTCACTTGCAAATCGACGAACCACGGCCACGACATGATGATGCAATCACTCCCGCAATCGCCGATCTCGCTCGGTACTTGGTCAACGGGTAGCGCGCGAACCTTCGCATCATAGCACGCTGGCTCGGCCAAAGCGGCAGAGGGCGTAGCAAGGCCAACCAATATGGCCGCGATCAAGTGCGCTTTACGGTTCACGAACTGAGGTTACACACGCGAAAGCTGACCGTCACCAATTTGTCCACGCCGCCTAG
>NZ_JAKRET010000079.1 GCF_022664395.1 Sphingomonas lacusdianchii
CGTAGGGGAACCTGCGGCTGGATCACCTCCTTTCTAAGGTATGGTCCGAAAGCGCCTCGCTTTATGCGGGGAAGAGCTTCGTACCTTCCGCAGAACATTAAGCCGCCGTCCTCATGTCCCTTCATCAATAGGTTAGTCTGCGAGACGGAATAGCGTTCAGCTATTCTGCACGCAGACAAGCTCGGCCAGCGCGGCTGAGCTGCGCCATAAGGCGCGGCTTTGCCGCGACTGACGGCGCAGCGGGTACGGGCCGGTAGCTCAGGTGGTTAGAGCGCACGCCTGATAAGCGTGAGGTCGTAGGTTCAACTCCTACTCGGCCCACCAGTTAGTGCGGATGGTTCTAGCCAGCGCCACGGGCAAAGCCCGTGTCGTCGGTCGTAGCTGACGCTACGCCGGCCGTTCTTGCGACTGTGCAGAATAGCATTGCTATTCTGTCTCGTCGCTGGCGCATTGGGGCCTTAGCTCAGCTGGGAGAGCGGTTGCTTTGCAAGCATCAGGTCATCGGTTCGATCCCGATAGGCTCCACCACGCACTCCTGCGAAGCGAAGCGAGCAAGACTAACCTGTATTGATGAAGAGAACCGAGATCCTCGTGGTTGACACGAGGAGGGAGGCCGTTAAGGCGCGCTTTCCGATATTTGACATTGTGAATGGTTTTTTCAAATCGATGCCGTGAGGCGTTGGTTCGGAAAGGGAAGCGTAGCTGCAAGGCTGTGCCGACCAAAACGAACGAACGTTCATCACATCAAGGCTGAGCGATTTCAACCACACCGATACAAACCGCGATACACTGCTCTGCCGAGTTTCGTGTCGTTGCCTGCGGGTGACGATCCAGTGTTGTCGTTGGTGGTGTGGACTCTCAAGCGTGAGG
>NZ_JAKRET010000008.1 GCF_022664395.1 Sphingomonas lacusdianchii
ATGAGGACCAGGACGCGCGGATCTCCATCTTGGCCAACGGCTCCATGCTGAAAGGCCGGATACGTTTTCGCAGACTGCTCAGATCGTCAGAAACAAACCGCTTGCCGACGGGGCGAGCCATACGTTTTACCCGCAGGCTCGATGCCGTGCGGTGCGCCTTCAGGTAGGTGGCGTCGATCATAAGCGTCTTCGGCTCGGCGCCTGCCGCCGCCAGCCCTTCCATCATCCGCGTGAACACGCCTGCCTCACCCCAGCGCTTCCACCGGTTGTAGAGCGTCTTGTGTGGCCCATAGGCGCTGGGCGCATCTCGCCAGCGCAGCCCATTGCGGTTGACGAAGACGATGCCGCTCAGAACCCGTCGGTCGTCCACCCGCGGCCGGCCGTGGCTCTTGGGAAAGAACGGCCGCAGCCGCTCAATCTGCTCATCCGTCAGCCAAAACAGGTCACTCATTCCGGTCTCCTCGCGGAGCCTGAATCAGATCGTGACGCTCACATCAATGGGTCCTGACCCTAAGACAGGATGTTTCCCCCTGATCCTTTTCGTGAAGCGAATATTGCACGAAGTCGCGCGCATGATCCCGGCAAAATGTCGCTTATATTGCGGCCGTCCCTTCGGAATACGGCGCCGAATGCGCGATCGACGCAGGATTTTGCGCCCGTTACCGGCACCATGTGCCGTGATCCGGCGATCACCGGTCGCGATTCCCGAACAGTACCGGCGGCGCGTTGCGATCCGCGACCTGCCGCATGACGAAACTGCTGCGGATCCGCGCGACATGCGGCAGTTTCGACAACTCGCTGCGATAGACCCGGTCGTAATCGCCGAACGAGCGCACATGGACCATCATCACGAAATCGGTGTCGCCCGACACGAAACTGCAAAAGCTCATCGATGGGCAGCGTACCACCGCCTCCTCGAACTCGTTCAGCACGTCCTCCGCCTGTGACCGCAATTCGATCGACACCAGCACGGTCACGCCGAATCCCAATCGCTCCATGTCGAGATTGGTCGTGTAGCTGTTGATCGCGCCGCGTTCTTCGAGGAACTTGCGCCGCCGTGCCGCCGCGGTACTCGATAGGTGAACACGTTCGCCCAGAGCGACGTCGGATATGCGTCCGTCCGCGGTTATTTCCTGCAAAAGCCGATAATCGGTTTGGTCGAGCGCGAGCGGTTCCTCCATCGTACACACGGCCTCCTGCTAGGTCGTTGTGCAACGCACAAGAAATCGTCCGCACCGTCAATCCGCAAAATGCGGCGCGTCGGTTACGGTATATGCCAGCGCTAAGCGGTACAGCGCACCACCGATCGCGATGGAATACGTCCCGGAGTGTAACCGCCGCGTCACGCCATCGTCGCGTGGCGTTCATCATGCGTCGCCAGTGGGTTGTCCGGTATCGCAAAGGGGCAAGCATGGTTACGCGTATCGCATTTTCCTCTATCCTGCTGGTGTCGGCATCCTGCCTCGCCATGCCGGCCGCGTCGGCGCAGGCATCGGCACAGCCCGACGCGGACGCCGGGGACGCAAGCGGCAACGACATCATCGTCACCGCACAGCACATCGAACAGCGGGCCAGCGACGTGCCGATCACGATTTCGGCCGGGTTCCTGCGCAACGCGTTCGACCGGGCTGATCTGCTCGGCGCCGGGAATACCGGCGGCGGCTTCCACATTCCGACCTTCCTCCCCGGCGGGCCGCGCATCGATGGCGCGCAGCAGACCGCCCGTTTCTGAAAGGATCATGACGATGACGATGATCGGACGCCGCGGCGCATTGGCGCTGATCGGCGGCGGGGCGGGGATGCTGGTGCCGGGAGCGGCGGCCACCGCAGCGACGGCGCGGACGGCGCGGTTCGACCACGGGGTCGCCAGCGGCGATCCGGCGACGGACGGCGCGGTGCTGTGGACCCGCGCGACCGTCGATACGGGGGCGGGGGACGTCGCGCTCGACTGGCACGTCGCCGAAGCGCCCGATGCCAGGCCCTGCCGTTCGGGACGGGTGACGGCGCGGGCGGCGGCGGACCATACGGCGAAGGTCGAGGCGACCGGTCTCGCCCCCGGTCGCGACTATCATTTCTGGTTCACCGCGCCCGACGGGACGCGCTCGCCGGTCGGGCGGTTCCGCACGCTGCCGCGTGGCAAGGTCGACCGGCTGGTGATCGCCATCGCCTCCTGCCAGCTCTATCCCGGCGGACTGTTCAACGCCTATGCCGACATGGCCGCGCTGCCGCAGCTCGACGCGGTGCTGCATCTCGGCGACTATATCTATGAATATGGTGCCGACGGTTATGGCGCGGACATTGGTCGCACGCTGGGTCGGCTACCCGATCCGCCGCACGAGATCGTCGCGCTCGACGATTATCGCCGCCGCCATGCGCAGGTGAAGTCCGATCCCGATATGCAGGCGGCGCATGCCCGCGCGGCATTCATCTGTGTCTGGGACGATCATGAGGTCGCCAATGACGACTGGGTGGGCGGTGCCGAAAACCATGATCCCGTGACCGAGGGCGACTGGAGCGCGCGCAAGGCGGCGGCGATGCAGGCCTATTTCGAATGGATGCCGATCCGCGAAACCCGGCGCGGACTGGGACGCGAAGCGATTTATCGCAGCTTCGAATTCGGCGATCTCGCGACGCTGGCGATGGTCGAGACGCGGTTGCTGGCCCGGTCGCAACAGGCCGCGTTCAAGGGGGACGCACCCGACCCTGACGAGGTCGCCGCCGTGCTGGCGACGCGCGCCCGACCCGATCGCGAAATGCTGGGTGCCGGGCAGCAGCGCTGGCTCGAACAGGTGCTTTCGCGATCGGTCGCGGCGGGAAAACCGTGGCAGTTGCTGGGCAATCAGGTGGTGATGGCGCGCGTCGCCGGACCCGATCTGCCGGTACTGATGGGCCGGGAGCGCTATGAAGCGGCACTGACCACGATGCCCGCTTCCTTCCGCCAGCGCCTGCCGGCACTGGTCGCGGGCTATCGTGCGGGGGTGCCGTTCAGCCTCGATTCGTGGGACGGCTATCCGGCGGCGCGCGAGCGGCTCTATGCCGCCTTTGCCCGGGCCGGCAGTCGACCGGTGGTGTTGTCGGGCGACAGCCACGCCGCATGGTCGAACGACCTGTATGATGCAGGCGGGCGGCTGGCCGCGGTCGAGTTCGGCTGTACGGCGATTACCAGCCCGTCCTATGGCGCGCTGCTACCCGGTATCGGCAAGCTGGTGGCCGAAACGAACCGCGAGGTCCTGTTCTGCGATCAGGATCACAAGGGCTATTCGCTGCTGACGCTGACCCCCGATGCGGTCGTGACCGAGCATGTCGCGGTGTCGAGCGTCATGGCGAAACCGTTCACCCGCACCGTCGCCGCGCGCCATCGGGTGACGACCGACCGGTCGAAGGGGATTGTCACCGCGTGACGGGAAACCGGGCGGGGACTATTCCCGCCCGGTTCACCGGGACGCCGGCGTACCGACGGAGATTGTCACCGACAGGTCATCGATCCGTCGCGCAGGCTTAACCAACGCACCGCAGGGCGCGCTCCGAAAGGACGGCAGTTCAGCACGTCCGGGGGGAATATCATGACTGCACGCCTGTGGCTGCTCGGCACCGCGCCCATCGCACTTATCGCATCTTCCGCGCATGCGCAGGAACCCGTCGTCGTGGCAGCGGCTGCCGCACCCGATGTCGACGAAGCGGCCCCGGTCGAGGGCGATGAGATCGTCGTCCTCGGCTTTGGCCAGACCCGACAGGTGCAGACGATCTCGGCGGCCGACATGGAGCGCCTGACCCCCGGTACGTCGCCGCTGAAGGCGGCGGCCAAGCTGCCCGGTGTCAATTTCCAGTCCGCCGACGCGTTCGGTGCCTATGAATGGTCGACCCGCATCTCGCTGCGCGGCTTCAATCAGAACCAGCTGGGCTTCACCCTCGACGGCGTGCCGCTCGGCGACATGAGCTATGGCAACGTCAACGGCCTGCACATCAGCCGTGCGATCCTGTCAGAAAATATCGCAACGACGACCGTCGCGCAGGGTGCCGGTGCGCTCGGCACCACCTCGACCAGCAATCTGGGCGGGACGCTCGAGTTCGTCAGCCGCAAGCCGTCCGACACCGCCGATGTCGTCGCGTCGGCCACCTATGGCAGCAACGATACCGTCCGCGCCTTCGCCCGGATCGACAGCGGCGACCTGGGCGGCGGGCTGATGGGCTATCTGTCTTACGGTTATCTCGGCACCGACAAGTGGAAGGGCTTCGGCGTGCAGCGCCAGCACCAGGCCAATGCCAAGCTGGTCAAGGAAATCGATACGCGTGGCAGCATCACCGCGTTCGTCAATTTCTCCGACCGGCGCGAAAACGACTATCAGGATCTGAGCTACGACATCATCGCCCGTCGCGGCCTGCGTGCCGACAATATCTCGAACGACTATCCGACCGCGCTGCAGATCGGCCGCGTGTATCAGAATCAGGCGGCGCAGAGCGCCTATGCCGCTGCCAATGGCGGCTCGACGGTCGGCTTCGTCGCACCCTGGACCGGAGCGGGCTTCACCTTCCCGACCGGGTTCGGCACCGTCGACGATGCCTATTACGACGCCGCCGGTCTGCGCCGCGACTGGCTGGGCGGGCTGACCGTCGATGCGAAGCTGACCCCCGACCTGTCGCTGACCTCGACCAGCTATTATCATCACAACAAGGGGCAGGGATCGTGGATCACACCCTATTCGCCGACCCCTGCGGGCGCACTCGGCCCCAATGGCACCGCGCTGCCGGCGTCGGCGACCTCGACCACCGGCCTTGCCTCGCCGCTCGGCTTCCGTACCACCGAATATGGCATCGACCGTGCCGGCAACCAGACGCGCATGGCGCTGACCACCGGCGCCAACCGGATCGAGATCGGGCTGTGGTACGAAACCAACACCTTCCAGCAGGCGCGCCGCTTCTACGGAATGAACGACGCCGCGTCGCCCAACCGCAACGCGCGCGATTTCCAGGCCAATGCCTATCGCACCCAATGGGACGGCAAGTACGACACCGAGACGCTGCAATATCACGTCGCGGATACGCTCTACCTCGGCGCGCTGACGCTGAATGGCGGGTGGAAGGGGCTGCGCGTGAACAACGCTGCCAATCTGCGGACCGGCACGCTGGTCGTCGGTGAGATCAAGGCGCGCGACTGGTTCCTGCCACAGGCATCGGCGCTGTTCCGCCTTGGTGGCGGGGCGGAACTGTTCGCCAGCTATACCGAGAATCTGCGGGCCTTCGTCTCCTCGGCGACCACCGGTCCGTTCGCGACCACGCAGAACGGGTTCAACGCGATCCGCGCGACGCTGAAGCCCGAAACCTCGAAGACGATCGAGGGCGGCGCGCGCCTGCGCTCGGGCGGGCTGCAATTGTCGGCGGTCGCCTATCATGTCGATTTCGCGAACCGGCTGCTGAGCTTCGCCAATGGCGCCGGGATCATCGGCAACCCGCCGACGCTGAACAATGCCGGCAGTGTCGAAAGCTATGGCGCCGAACTCGCCGCGACCTATCGCGTGGCGCGTCCGCTGACGCTGTTCGGCAGCTATTCGTACAACAAGGCGACCTATCGTGACGACGTCCGCAACGCGGCGGGCGTGGTGCTGCAACCGACGGCGGGCAAGACCGTGGTCGATACGCCCGAGCATATGGCGAAGGGGGAGGTCGCCTATGACGACGACCGCTTCTTCGCCCGGGTCGGCGGCGACTATATGTCGAAGCGCTACTTCACCTACCTGAACGACCAGTCGGTCGGTGCCCGGCTGCTGGTCGATGCCAGCATCGGCTATCGCCTGACCGGCATGGGTGGCGTACTCGACGGACTGGCGATTGAGGGTAGCGTCAACAATTTGACCAACCGGCGGTATATCGCGACCATCGGCACCAACGGCTACACCGCGCGGGGCGACAATCAGACGCTGCTCGCCGGCGCGCCGCGCCAGTGGTTCGTGACGCTGCGCCGCGGCTTTTGACCCGAGCGGACCGGCGGGATGATCCCCATATCCTGCCGGCTGCCATCCGGATGCAAACGTTCGCCGGCAAGGCATCTCGGGTTGCGACCGGGCGGATTTGCCGACATCTGCCACGAAAGCATGTGTCGGGGGACCAGGTGGCGGAGCGGGAGGGATTCGAACCCTCGATACGGTTTTGCCGTATACTCACTTTCCAGGCGAGCGCCTTCGACCACTCGGCCACCGCTCCGCATTGCCGGAAGGTGGGTTCCCTAGGGCGCGGCGGGGTTTCGTGCAAGCGGGAGTTGCGGGGGCGGCGTGGCGCGTGGCAGGATGGTCGCATGCATTTCGTCTCGCTGATCGCGGCGCTGCTTCAGGCCGCTACTCCCGCTGCTCCCGCCCCTCCGCCGACGCCGGCCGATCCGATCGAGAGCGACTGGCGAACGATTCCCGACGACGAATTGCTGGTGATGACGCTGGCGGGGGACAGGCGGGTCGTGATCCGGCTGGCGCCGCGTTACGCGCCGGTCCATGTCGACAATTTGCGCAAGCTGGCGCGGGCGCATTGGTGGGACGGCAGTTCGGTCTATCGGGTGCAGGACAATTATGTCGCGCAATGGGGCGATGTGACCGAGAAGAAGCCGCTGCCCGCCGGGGTCGTCACCAATCCGCCCGCCGAATATGTCACCGGCCGCTATGACGCGGTGACGCAGATGACACGGCGCGATCCCTATGCGGCGAAGAGCGGGCACAGCGCCGATGGCTGGCCGGTGGCGAGCGACGGCAAGGCGGCGTGGCTGACCCATTGCTATGCGATGGTCGGCGTCGGGCGCGACATGGCGCCGAGCACTGGCAGCGGCGCCGAACTCTATGCGGTGATCGGCCATGGCCCCCGCCATCTCGACCGCAACATCGCGCTGGTCGGTCGCGTGGTGGAGGGGATCGAGTATCTGTCGTCGCTGCCGCGCGGTACCGGCACGATGGGCTTCTATGCGCCCGATCAGACGCCCACCCCGATCCTGTCGGTGCGGCTGGCTAGCGAGATCCCCGCGACCGAACGACCGCATTTCCAGGTCCGGGCCGCCGACAATGCCCGCTACGCCGCATGGGTGAAGGGGCGCGAGAATCGCGAGCCGCCCTTTTTCGAAGTGCCGGCGGGCGGCGCGGATATCTGCAACGCGATGCCGCCGGTCCGGCGGACGCCCGCAAAGTAAGGATCAGGTCCGCGCGACGAGCAGCGCCGCACCGAAGCCGATGAAGATGCCACCGGTCGCGCGGTCGAACCAGCGGCGGACGCGCGGGCGGGTCAGATGGCGGGCGAGCGACCGTCCGCCGATGGCATAGGCCGCGTACCACAGGCATTCGACCACCGCGAAGGTCGCGACGAGGATCGCGAACTGCACCGGCTGCGAACCGTCCGGATCGACGAATTGCGGGAGGAAGGCGGTGGCGAACAGCAACAGCTTGGGGTTGCTGATTCCGACCAGAAAGCCGCCCCGGAACAGGTGGCGCGACGGGATGGCGTCAGCAGCGACATCGATCGGTGCCGATCGCGCGGTGATCGCGCGAAAGCCCAGCCATGCCAGATAGGCGGCACCGGCATAGCGCAGCACGTCGAACAGGCCCGGCACCGCCGTCAGCAGCGCCGCCAATCCCGCCGCCGATGCCGCAAGCACCCCGACCAGCGCGGTCAGGCAGCCGGCCATCGCCGGCAGCGCGCCGCGCCAGCCGAGCGAGACGCTGCGGGTCAGGACGTGCAGCATGTTTGGGCCGGGGGTGCCACACAGCACGACCACCGCGGCGACGAACAACAGCCAGCTATGCAGCGCCATGGCGGTGCGGGATCAGCCCCGGACCCAGTCGGCGACGGCGGTGGCGACAGTGTTCGCGGCCTGATTGATCGCCGGGCCGACGCTGTTCGCGTCGATCGTCGCGACCGGCGCGCGGGCTTCGAAGCGGCGCTTTTCGAAGGCGGTCGATCCGGCACGTTGCAGGGTGGCGTCATAGACGACGACGGCTTCGCTGCGACCGGCGTCGATGCCGAATTCGCGCAGCTCACCGGTCAGCTGGGCACCCGGATCGGCAAAGCCCTGCCGCGTGCTGAGCACCACCATGTTCGCCCGCGATGTCAACGTATCCGATAGCAACCGGGCGAAGAGGCGCGCAGGCGGTTCGACCCATTGCGCTTCCTTGACATAGGCGATGCTGGTCGCGCTCGATTGCACCGGCACGCGGGTCACCGCCAGTTCCTGCGGCACGACCGGCACCTGCACGGTGATCGAACGCGCCTGCGCCGAGCTTTGCGTCGCACCGGCCGCGATCGGGGCGGCGGGGGCCAGCGTCAGCAGCGCGGGCGGCGGCTCGGCGCCGAAGCGGATGCACCCGGCAAGCGGCAGGAGCAGCAGAACCGACAGCTTCTTCATGGGGCGCATCCTCGTCTTCCGCATCACTTCTTGGGGTCGTAGTCGGGCAGCTTCGAGC
This sequence comes from Sphingomonas lacusdianchii, assembly GCF_022664395.1. Lineage (GTDB taxonomy): Bacteria > Pseudomonadota > Alphaproteobacteria > Sphingomonadales > Sphingomonadaceae > Sphingomonas > Sphingomonas lacusdianchii. The sequence continues at coordinate 8,430 of NZ_JAKRET010000008.1, forward strand.
GGCCGACCAACGCGGTCGCGCCACCCTGATCGACCTTTTCCGCGACCGAGGCGAGCGCACCGGTCATCGCGCGCAGGTCGCCGACCAGCTGGTTGACCTGCGGAATCGTCTGCTTGCTGAACGCCTGCAGCCCCGGCTTCGCGTCGCCGATCGCTTCGTTCAGCGTGTCGGCGCTCTTTTGCGCGCTGGCGATGGTGCGGTTCAATTGCTGGATCGTCGGCTGGATGTCGTTGGCCAGCACGCCGTTGGTCGTCGCCGCCAGTTCGCCGATCTGTTGCGACGCGATGCCCGCACGCTGGATCGCGACGCGCGTTTCGGCCAGCGTCGCGGCGATTTCAGGGCCGCGATCGGCGAGCGCGTCGGTCAGCCGGTTGGTGCTGTCGAGGATCGCCGCGATCGAATTCTGGTTGCGGTCGGACAGGACGTCGGCCAGCCGCTCGGTCAGCGTCGTGACGCGCTCGAGCAATTGCGGCGCCGAGCTGAGCAGCGCGGCGACGCCGCCCGCCTTGGGCGGGATGACCGGCACGCCCATCGGGCACGACTGTTCGGCGTTCGTCTCGGGACAAGTGATCGGCGGCGCACCCTTGACTGCGCCGTCGAGCGTGATCGTCGACACGCCGGTGAAGCTGCCGACGATCGTCGCGGTCGTGCCGAGCAGGACCGGGGTCTCGTCCTTCACCTTGATACGGACGCGGACGAATTGCGGGTCCTTCGGCCACAGCGCGATATCCTCGACCTGGCCCGAGGGTACGCCCGAAAAGGATACCGGCGACCCCTTGGCCAGGCCATCGACGGCCTGTTTGAAGAAGACGTCATATTCCTTTTCGCGGCCGCCGCCGACGCGGGCCAGCCACACGGTGAACAGCGCCAGCATGACCAGCAGGATCAGCACCACCGCGCCGACAAGGACATGGTTCGACCGGGTTTCCATCAGCGCCTCTGGGCTTGCAGCGAGGCCGGGTCGTGCCCGGCGTCGCGGTCGTGGTCACGGGCGGCGATGCGTTCCTGCGCATCGGTCGCGGCGCGGCCACGGGGTCCGTTGAAATATTCCTGGATCCATGGATGGTCCAGCGCGAGCAGTTCGTCGATCGTGCCGACGGCGATGACCTTCTTGTCGGCAAGCACCGCCACGCGGTCGCAAATGGCGTACAGCGTGTCGAGGTCGTGGGTGATGATGAAGACGGTCAGCCCCAGCGTCTTTTGCAGCGACGCGGTCAGGTCGTCGAACGCCGCCGCGCCGATCGGGTCGAGCCCGGCGGTCGGTTCGTCGAGGAACAGCAGCTGCGGGTCGAGCGCCAGCGCGCGGGCGAGGCCGGCGCGCTTCTTCATGCCGCCCGACAGTTCGGAGGGGTATTTCGGCCCGGCATTGGCGGGCAGGCCGGTCATCACGACCTTGTACCCGGCGATCTCGTCGAGCAGTGCGGGCTTGAGCTTCGGGTAGAATTCCTTGAGCGGCACCTGCACATTCTCGGCGACGGTCAGCGTCGAGAACAGCGCGCCACCCTGGAACAGCACGCCCCATTTCTTGCGGATCTCGGTCGCCTCGGTTTCCTCGCGGCCGATCGTGTTCTCGCCGAAGACCTCGATCGTGCCGGCGGCAGGCGTCTGTAGCCCGATGATCGAGCGCATCAGCACGGACTTGCCGGTCCCCGAGCCGCCGACCACGCCGAGGATTTCGCCGCGGCGCACGTCGAGGTCAAGATTGTCGTGAATGACCTGATCGCCGAACTGGTTCTTCAGGCCGCGCACGCGGATGATGGCGTCGTCGTCGTCGCTCATATCCAGCCGATCCATGCGAAGAAGATGGCGAAGAAGGCGTCGAGCACGATCACGAGGAAGATCGCCTGCACCACGGCGGCGGTGGTGCGACCGCCCACCTGTTCGGCGTCGCTTTCGACCTGCATCCCGTGGAAACAGCCCGATATGCCGATGATCGCGCCGAAGACCGGGGCCTTGATGAGACCGATATAGAGGTCGGTGATCGGCACCACTTCGCGGATCCGCGTGACGAAGGTGATCGGCGGGATGCCGAGCTGCGCCCAGCTGAGCAGGCCGCCCCCGATGATCGCGATGATCGAGGCATAGAAGCCGAGCAGCAGCATCATCACGATCGCGGCGATGACGCGCGGCAGGACCAGCGCCTCCATCGGCGACACGCCGATGGTGCGCATCGCGTCGATTTCCTCGGTCAGCTTCATCGTGCCGAGCTGCGCGGCGAAGGCCGAACCGGAGCGTCCCGCGACCATGATCGCGGTCATCAGCACGCCCAGTTCGCGGAAGGTCAGCCGTCCGATCAGGTTGATCGTGAACACCTCCGCACCGAACTGGCGAAGCTGCACCGCGCCCTGCTGCGCGATGACCATGCCGATCAGGAAACTCATCAGCCCGATGATGCCGAGCGCCGAGACGCCGACGACCTCGAAGCGCTGCACCGTCGCGTTGAAACGGAACCGCTTGGGATGGCGCAGCACGTTCAGAAAGGCGAGGACGGTCGCGCCCATGAAGCCAAGCAGGCCGAGCAGCTGCCGCGCGCTGCCGCTGACCGCCTCCCCGATTTCCTCAAGCACGCGCAGCGGCGGGCTGAGCGCCTTTTCCTTGCGGACGACGGGATCGTCGGCGGCGGCGACCTGATCGAACAGATGCCGGCTGTCATCGTTCAGCCCTTCGATCGCGACGTCGCGGTCGCGCGCGAAGCGGTGTACGACCCATGCGCCGACCGTGTCGATGCGATCGACCTGCGACAGATCGATGCGACTCACCTGGCCGTCGAACGCGCCCAATCGTTCGGGCAGGTCGCCGACATGGGCGAGCGACAGATTGCCGGTGAAGCGCAGCACGTCGCCGCCATCGGCCCGGTCGTGCGAAAAATCGGCGGAAGCGCTCATCGCCACCATCCATCGGCGATTTGCCGCGTCGCGGCAAGGTGGTACGCGCCTTTCGCATGCGCCACCGCGATCTCGCCATCTACGACATGGACAAGACCATCACCCGCGTCGCGACGTGGACGCCGTTCCTGCGCCATGCGTTGAAGGAACGGGGGCGGGGGGCTTTGTGGCTGCTGCCGATCGCGGGGATCGCCGTCACCGGCTATGCCCTGCGCCTCTATGGCCGCGACCGGTTGAAGGAGATGACCCACCGGCTGGTGCTGGGTCGCGCGGTGTCGGGCGAGCGGCTGGCCGATACGGCGCGTGCCTTTGCCCGGGCGACGGTCGCCACCGGACTGCTCGACGGCGCTCGCGCGCGGATCGAGGCCGACCGGGCCGAGGGGCGGATGCTGGTGCTCGCCACGGCATCCTATCGATTCTACGCGCAGGAGATCGCCGCGCTGCTCGGCTTCGATGCGGTCATCGCCACCAATTGCGCCGAGGAGACCGGCGGCAATGTGCTGGCGCGGATCGATGGCGAGAATTGCTATGGCGCCGCCAAGCTGCGTGCGATCGAGGCATGGGCCGCCGAACAGGGAATCGCACGTAGCGACGTCGCGGTGCGGTTCTACAGCGACCATGTGTCCGACGCGCCGGTGTTCGACTGGGCCGACGAACCGTTCCCGGTCAACGCCCATGCCCCGCTGAAGGCGTTGGCGCGCAAGAAAGGCTGGCCGGTGCTCGACTGGCGCGACTGACGCGGGGGCGGGCTGGGTCAAGATGACGGCGGAGGTCCTGAAAGACGGTTCGCCGGGATAAACGTTACGCGCGGCGAACGGTTCAACGCCGATTGCGTACGGACTATCTTTTCGGACTGCCCAGCCGCTTGGCGTTGGCGGTCGCCTTCGCATGGATCGGGGTCAGCGCCCGCCCGCCCGCGCCGATCATGCCCGCCGTCAGCCGCATCGCCCGATCCTGTCCGGCGGCGATCCGGCGTGCGGAGGGCACGCGGCCGGCGGTGCCGAGCGACCATGCGTCCTGCATCGCCTGCATCCACAGCCCCTGCATCGCTGCCATGTCCTTCGCCAGCGAATCGCCGGCCTTCGAAAAGGCTTGCGCCTTTTCGGTGACCATGCCGGTCAGTTCGACATGATCGGCGGTCCATGGATTGCGCATCCCGGCATCGATCATCGGCATGCGCCGGTCGATGACCACAGCGGAGGCGGCCATCGTTTCCCACAGGCGCAGCCCGGTCTGCGCGGCATCGGTCCACATCTGCCACCACAGGGTCATCGGCGTCGTCATCGGTATTTCCTTCGAACGGTCCGCCGCGGATCGATTGCAGCGGCGCCGCTGTACGCGATGGGTGATCTTTGCGCCATGTCGCTTATCGTGCCTTGACCCGCATCCTGCCGCATTGCAGCAAGTGTGCCCATGACGACTCTGCCCCCGATCACGAACAATCCCGACATCCGCTTTCTCGGCCGGCTGCTCGGTGACGTCATCCGCACCTATGGCGGGGAGGCGTTGTTCAAGCGGATCGAGCATATCCGATCGACCTCGGTCGACCGGCATCGCGGGGTGGCGGGGGCCGATACGATCGACCTCGGGCTCGACAGCCTCAGCCTAGACGACACCATCGCGTTCGTGCGCGGGTTCATGATGTTCTCGATGCTCGCCAATCTGGCCGAAGACCGGCAGGGCATCGCCGCCGAACCGGGCGCCGACGTCGCCACCGCGATCGAGAAGCTGGCGGGCGAAGGGATCGGCCGCGACGCGGTGCTGGCGTTGCTCGACCATGCGCTGATCGCGCCGGTGCTGACTGCGCACCCGACCGAGGTGCGGCGCAAGTCGATGATCGACCACAAGAACCGCATCGCCGACCTGATGCTGCTGAAGGATCAGGGCGCCGATGAGACGCCGGAGGGCGACCGGGTCGACGAAGCGATCCTGCGTCAGATCGCGCTGCTGTGGCAGACCCGCGTCCTGCGCCGCGAGCGGCTGTACGTCGCCGACGAGGTTGAGACCGCTTTGAGCTATCTGCGCGACGTGTTCCTGCCGACGCTGCCTGCGCTCTATGCACGGTGGGAGCGGGTGCTGGGCCAGCGGCCGCCATCGTTCCTGAAGCCCGGCAGCTGGATCGGCGGCGACCGCGACGGCAATCCGTTCGTCGATGCCGACGCGATGCGGCTGGCGCTGGCCAAGGCGGCCGAGGCGGTGCTCGGCTATTATCTCGACCAGCTCCACAGCCTGGGCGCCGAACTGTCGATCTCGACCGAGCATGTCGCCGTCGACGACGCGATCGCCGCGCTGGCCGAGCAGAGCGGCGACAATGCGCCGAGCCGCGCCGACGAACCGTTCCGCCGCGCGATCAGCGGCATCTATGCGCGTCTTGCCGCGACCTATCAGAAGCTGACCGGCAAGGTCGCACCGCGCCCCGGCAATCTGACCGGCGAACCTTATGCCGATCCGGCGGCGTTCCGGGCCGACCTTGCCGCATTGGCGCGCGGGCTGGTGCAGGAGGGCAATGGCCCGCTGTCGACCGGCGGCGCGCTTGGACGGCTGATCCGCGCGGTCGAGACCTTCGGCTTCCATCTCGCCACGCTCGACATGCGCCAGAACAGCGTGATCCATGAAAGCGTCGTCGCCGAGCTGCTGAAGGTCGCCGGGGTCGAGGCCGATTACAAGGCGCTGGACGAGGATGCGCGCGTCGACCTGCTGCGCCGCGAGCTGCAAAGCCCGCGTCCGCTGACCAGCCCCTATGCCGATTATTCGGAGCAGACCGCGTCCGAACTGGCGATCCTGCGTGCCGCCGCCGACGCCCATGCCCGCTACGGTCGCGAATGCATCCGCCACTATATCGTGTCGATGGCGCAGTCGGTGTCCGACCTGCTCGAAGTGCATCTGCTGCTCAAGGAATCGGGGCTGTACGTCCCGGGCGAGCCGCCGCAGGCGCATATCATGGCGATCCCGCTGTTCGAGACGGTTGCCGATCTGGAGGCCGCGCCCGCGATCATGACCCGCTGGCTGGCGCTGCCCGAAGTCGCGGCCATCGCGCAGGCGCGCGGCCATCAGGAAGTGATGATCGGCTATTCCGATTCGAACAAGGATGGCGGCTACCTCACCTCGACCTGGCAATTGTCGAAGGGGTCGACGGCGCTGGCGCCGGTGTTCGAGGAAGCATGCATCGGCATGCAGCTGTTCCACGGGCGCGGCGGCGCGGTGGGCCGGGGCGGCGGGTCGTCCTTCGCCGCGATCCGCGCGCAGCCGCACGACACGGTGCAGGGCCGCATCCGCATCACCGAACAGGGTGAGGTGATCGCGGCGAAATACGGCACGCGCGACAGTGCGGTGACGAATCTGGAGGCGATGACGTCGGCGACGCTGCTCGCCAGTCTCGAACCCGACTCGCTGAACCCGGCCGATGCGGCGCGGTTCGCCGCCGCCATGGACGCGTTGTCGGACACCGCGTTCAGGACCTATCGCGGGCTGGTCTACGGCACCGACGGCTTCACGACCTTCTTCCGACAGGCGACGCCGATCGCCGAGATCGCCGGCCTGAAGATCGGATCGCGCCCAGCGAGCCGGAAGAAGTCCGACGCGATCGAGGATCTGCGTGCCATCCCGTGGGTGTTCAGCTGGGCGCAGGCGCGGATCATGCTGCCGGGCTGGTACGGGGTCGGCGCGGCGTTGCAATCCTTCGAGGACAAGGGGTTGCTGCGCGAGATGGCGAGCGCATGGCCGCTGTTCGCCGCGACGCTGGCCAATATGGAAATGGTGCTCGCCAAGTCCGACATGGACGTCGCGGCGCGCTATGCGGGGCTGGTCGAGAACAAGGCGCTGTCGGAAGCGATCTTCGGCCGGATCCGCGATGGCTGGCAGGCGACGCATGATGGACTGTTGTCGGTCACCCGCCAGACGCGGCTGCTCGAAAGGAGCCCGGCGCTGGAAGCATCGATCCGGCTGCGCACGCCCTATATCGAACCGCTCAACCTGCTCCAGATCGAACTGCTCAAGCGCCACCGCGCGGGCGAGGCCGATGCGCGGATCGGCGAGGGAATCCTGTTGTCGATCAATGCGATCGCCACGGCGTTGCGCAACAGCGGCTAGGCCAAAGTTCACGAAGTTCACACTTGCGCGCTGTTTGTGCGCGGTCGGGTTTCTCCGTTCCGCCGGACGTCATTCCAGCGAAGGCTGGCATCTTCCGGTCATGGCGCGAGGCAGGAGCCGCCCGAGGCCCCAGCCTGCGCTGGGGCGACGTTCGGGGCGGGCGAGAACGCGACCATGTCAAAGAACCTGCCGAGCATGGCATCCGCTCCCGCTGTAGGAAAGCCGGGCGTGCAGCGGTCGCCGCGCCTCCCCATATAGCGGGTGAAAGGAGCCGTGATGGCCAGGACCGCTACCCTCTACCGCATGGTGATGCCCGACCATGTCTGCCCGTTCGGGCGGCGGGCGCTCGATCTGTTGCGGCGGCATGGATTTACGGTCGACGACCGGCATCTGACGACGCGCGCCGAGGTCGATGCGTTCAAGGCCGAGCATGACGTCAGGACCACGCCGCAGACCTTCATCGACGGACAGCGGATTGGCGGCCATGACGATTTGCGCCGCCATTTCGGGCTGAAGGTCCGCGATCCAAAGGCGACGACCTATGCCCCGGTCGTGGCGATCTTTGGCATGGCGGCGGCGATCGCGCTGGCGGCAAGTCATTCGGCGTTCGGCGACGCGCTGACCATGCGGGCGGGGGAATGGTTCGTCGGTATCGCCATGTGCTTGTTATCCTTGCAGAAGCTGCGCGATATTGACGGGTTCGCCAATGGCTTCCTGGGCTATGACCTGCTGGCGCAGCGGGTGGTGCGCTATGCATGGGTCTATCCATGGGCGGAGGGGCTGGCGGGCGTGCTGATGATCGCCGGCGCGCTGTTGTGGATCGCGATTCCCGTTGCGTTGGTGATCGGGACGGTCGGGGCGGTGTCGGTGGTGAAGGCGGTCTATATCGACAAACGCTCGCTCAAATGCGCGTGCGTCGGCGGCAACAGCAATGTGCCGCTGGGCTTCGTGTCGCTGACCGAGAATCTGCTGATGGTCGCGATGGCCGTGTGGATGCTGGTTCAGGTTTAAGAGGAAGAAGGGTTTGATCGCGCAGAGGCGCGAAGGGCGCAAAGGGTTGTGTTTCTGGCAACTGGACCGCGACCGGTAGACCTCGCGAGCGGCGGCAACCGGTTTGGAAAGCCGCTGCCGCGGGGAACATTGCGCAGAACGCGACCCCTTTGCGCCCTTTGCGCCTCTGCGCGAACAATCACTTGGTCTGCATGCAGCGTCTACTCGAACGTCACCGCGATATTGTCGATCAGCCGCGTCGTGCCGATCCGCGCGGCCGCCAGCAGCCGGGCGGGGCGGCCGCGAATGGGGGCGGTCAGCGTTTCGGCGTCGACCAGCGTCACGTAATCGGGATCGAAGCCGGCGCGGGTCAGTGTCGCGATCGCCGCCGCCAGCGCGGTCGCTGGATCGTCGCCGCGTTCGATGCCGCGCTTCGCCTCGCCCAGTGCGCGCGGCAGGGCGACGGCGCGGGCGCGTTCGGTTTCGTCGAGATAGATGTTGCGCGACGACAAAGCGAGGCCGTCATCCTCGCGCTGCGTCGGTACGCCGACGATCTCGGGCGTCAGATGCAGGTCGGCGGTCATGCGGCGGATGACCGCCAGTTGCTGGAAATCCTTTTCGCCGAACAGCGCGACCGCCGGGCGGACCTGTCCGAACAATTTGCTGACGACCGTTGCGACGCCATCGAAATGGCCGGGGCGGTGTGCGCCGTCGAGCACCTCGCTGACGCCCGCGACGCTGACATTGGTGGCAAAGCCCGCCGGATACATTTCCTCGACCTCGGGCGCCCAGAGGATGTCGACGCCCGCTTCGGACAGCATCTGCGCATCGGCGGCCTCACGCCTGGGATAGCGCGCCAGATCCTCGTTCGGGCCGAACTGCTTGGGATTGACGAAGATCGACACGACGACCCGGGCTGCGCGGCGGCGCGCGGCATCGACCAGCGCCATATGGCCGGCATGGAGCGCGCCCATCGTCGGGACCAGCGCAACGCCTTCCCCCGCCTGGGTAAACTGGTCGAGCGCTTCGCGAAGCACCTCCAACCGACGTATAATTTGCACGGCCGATGGCCCTTCGATATGGGTGGGGGAGGCGGCTGTACTGGATCAGGCCGTCCGGGATCAACAAGGTTGGGTTGCGCGCTTGGACGAAGGTTCGGATCGGTTGCACGTCATCGTGTTCGCCAACGAGAAGGGCGGCACCGGCAAGTCGACGACGGCAGTGCATGTCGCCATCGCATTGGCGGCGAAGGGCGCGCGCGTCGCGTGCTTCGACCTCGACCATCGCCAGCGGACGCTGGGCCGCTATCTCGACAACCGGGCGGAGACGATCAAGCGCACCGGCCGCAACCTGCCGATGCCGATCTACGACACGCATGACGGCGAGAGCATGACGCGCTTCAACGACGCGCTCGGCCGGTTGGGCGAGAATGCCGAATTCCTCGTCATCGACACGCCGGGTCGCGACGACCGCTTCGCACGGATCGCGGTGACCAATGCCGATACGCTGGTCACGCCGATGAACGACAGCTTCGTCGATTTCGACCTGATCGGACAGGTCGATCCCGACACGTTCAAGGTGACGCGGCCGAGCTTCTATTCCGAACTGATCTGGGAAACGCGCAAGCACCGCGCGAAGATCGACGGGTCGACGATCGACTGGGTCGTGCTGCGCAACCGGCTGCAGCATATCGAGGCGCGCAACATGCGCCGCGTGTCGGAGGCGATCAATTCGCTGTCGAAGCGCGTCGGCTTTCGCGTGACGCCGGGCCTGTCCGAACGCGTCGTCTATCGCGAACTGTTCCCGTCGGGGCTGACCATGCTCGACCGCAACGAATTCGGCGAGATGGGGCTGTCGCATGTCGCGGCGCGGCAGGAATTGCGCGAGATGATGGGCGGGCTGCAACTGCCCGAACCGCTCGGCGCGCCGACCGCGATCTGACGTTCCCGGCGCGATGCTCAAGTTCGTCCTGATCGTCGCGATGATCCTCGCCTTCTGGTTGTGGCTGCGCGCCAAGCCGAAGAAAGTGGGCGGCGAGGCCGAGGCGCGAGCCATCCTCGGCGTCGGCAAGGATGCGAAGGCGGGCGAAATCCGCGCCGCGCACCGGCGGCTGATGCAGGCGGTCCATCCCGATCGCGGCGGGTCGGCCGATCTGGCGCGGCGGATCAATGCGGCGCGGGATGTGCTGTTGGGGCGGTTGCGGCATTGAGCCGCTGTTCGAAGATAAGAAGAAAGTAGTTTTCGCGCAGAGGCGCAGAGGCGCGGAGAGGTTGCGCCAGGGGCAACGGTACCCGCGACGGCGGGCCTTTCGTCCGGTCTGAACCGTGCAGAAGGTCTCCCGGTCGCGGGCGGTTCGCGGCAGGTGCAACCTCTCTGCGCCTTTGCGCCTCTGCGCGAACCGCTTCTTTTCCCTACTTTCCGTTGCCGCTTCGACCTAAACCCGTCCGCCTTGTAATGGCGAGGAACGTGACATGACCCACCGATTCCACCCCAGTTCGCTACGCGAATACGACATTCGCGGGGTCGTCGGGCGGACGCTGGGCGCGGTCGACGCGAATGCGATCGGGCGCGGCTTCGCGACGCTGGTGCGGCGCGCGGGCGGTACGCGGGTCGTGGTCGGGCGCGACGGGCGGTTGTCGTCGCCCGAGCTGGAGGCGGCGCTGGTCGCCGGGCTGATCGCCAGCGGGGTGGACGTCGTGCGCATCGGCCTTGGCCCCACGCCGATGCTCTATCATGCCGAAGCGATGCTGGAGGTCGATGGCGGCATTCAGGTCACCGGCAGCCACAATCCGGCCGATCACAACGGCTTCAAGATGGTGTTGCAGCACCGCCCGTTCTTTGGCGACGATATCCAGCGGCTGGGCGCGATGGCGGCGACGGGCGACTGGGACGAGGGTGCGGGGAACGTCACCGACCATGACCATGTCGATGCCTATGTCGGACGGCTGATGGCCGGCTATGCCGGGGGCAGCTACCGCATCGGCTGGGATACCGGCAGCGGGGCGGCGGGGCCGGTGATCGAGCGGTTGGTCGCGCTGCTGCCCGGCGAACATCACCTGCTGTTCACCGAAGTCGATGGCCGTTTCCCGCATCATCATCCCGATCCGACCGAGGAGGCCAATCTGGTCGACCTGAAGCGGCTGGTCGCCGACAAGGGGCTCGATTTCGGGTTGGCGTTCGACGGCGATGGCGATCGGATCGGGGCGGTCGACGGACGGGGGCGGACGCTGTGGGGTGATCAGTTGCTGATGCTGCTCGCCGAGCCGCAACTGCGCGAGACGCCCGGCGCGACGATCATTGCGGACGTTAAGGCCAGCCAGCTGCTGTTCGACCGCATCACTGAACTGGGTGGCAAGCCGCTGATGTGGAAGACCGGGCACAGCCCGATGAAGACCAAGCTGCTGGAAACCGGCGCGCCGCTGGCTGCCGAAATGTCGGGGCATGTGTTTTTCGGCGGCGACGATTACGGGTTCGACGACGCGCCCTATGCGGCGGTGCGGCTGATCCGCGCGATCCATCTGAGCGGGCGGTCGCTGACCGAATTGCGCGATGCGATGCCCGAAATGGCGACCACGCCCGAACTGCGCTTCAAGGTCGACGAGACGCGCAAGTTCGCGGTGGTCGACGAAGTGCTCGCGCGGCTGGCGGCGGCGGGGGCGCAGGTGAACACGACCGATGGCGCGCGGGTGACGACGGCCGACGGATGGTGGCTGCTGCGCGCCTCGAACACGCAGGACGTGCTGACCGCGCGGGCGGAGGCGTGGACCGAGGAAGGGTTGGCGCGGTTATTGGGTGAGGTCGACGCGCAACTCGCGGCGTCCGGGATTGTTCGGGGGTAGCTACCTAGTTCGCGCGACGGCGCGAAGGCCGCAAAGGGGTTTCGCGTAACGGCACGGTATCGCAATTTCCACGAGCGGAACTGTCTGCCGTTCGCGCCGGCCGTGCCGCGCACGTAACCCCTTGGCGTCCTTTGCGCCTTTGCGCGAACCAGCGCTTCCTTCTTTCAAACCGGACCCTCACCGCCCCCGGGGTGGCATTTTCGGCCCCAAAGCGCCATTTGTGCCCCATGGCGCAACCGCAGATCATCCGTGTCGTCGACCTCGAAACCACCGGGCAGGCTCCCCCCGCGCATGGCGTGTGCGAGGTCGGCTGGCAGGACGTGGCGCTGGGCGAGGACGGCCGCTGGGAATTGCTGGGCGAGGGCGGGCAGCATTTCGTCAATCCCGGCCGCCCGATCCCGCCGGTGACGCAGGCGGTGCATCACATCCTCGACGAACAGGTCGCCGATGCGCCGTGGTGGCAGGATATTGCCCGCCGCGTGCTCGACCCCTACCCCCGTCGCGTAGCACTGGCGGCACATCGTGCGGATTTCGAACAGAAATTCTGTACCGCGCAACTGACGCACGGGGCCGACTGGATCTGCACGTGGAAATGCGCGCTGCGGTTGTGGCCGGACAGCCCGGGCTTTTCGAACCAGATGCTGCGCTACTGGCGCAAGCCGCAGGGCATGGAGCATGAACGCGGGCTGCCGGCGCATCGGGCGTTTCCCGATGCCTATGTCACCGCCTTCCACCTGCGCGACATGCTGAACGAGGCGTCGATCGCGCAGCTGCTCGAATGGTCTCGTCTGCCGGGACTGTTGCCGCGGGTGCGCTATGGCCCCGATCGCGGGCGCGCCTGGACCGAGATCGACGATGATTCGCTCGATGGCTTCCTGACCGACCGCGACGAGGATGTCCGCTTCACCGCCGAAACCGAACTAGCGCGGCGGCAGGGCGGCGGCGAGATCAAGCCGCGCAGTCGCAACGACTGGCTGCTGCTGTGATGCGGACCGCCATGCAGGTGGTGCGGGTGCATTGTCCGGTGACGGGCAATGTCCTCGCGCGGTTGCAGGCGGGCGAGGCGGCGGCGCTTGGCGACGATCCGGTGCTGGCCGGGGTGGTCGGCGTGATCCGGGGCAGCGACGTGCTGGGCGCGATCGGGCCGTATAGCGGGGTGTTCGAACTGGGCTTCGGGCTGGAAAGCTTCGTGCCCGGCGCTGAGGCGTTGCCGACCACCGGGCGAGCCGGCGAGGCGGCGGTCGTGCCGACGGTGGTGGTGAAGACCTATGCGGCGATGGATATGAATATCGATGCCGAACTGGCGGCGATCGCGGCGGTGCATCCCTGGGAGATACCAGTGATCGAGGTCGGGATGGTCGAGTTGGTCGGGCGGTAGGTAGCACTTACCTGTCCTACTTACCCGTTCGGTTCGAGCAGCTTCGAGCGAAGTCGAGAAGAGGGACAGGTGAACCATGCCCCGCATGGTTCAGGATTGTCCGGGGGACAATCCGACCTGCCCCTCGTCGAGAACGCTCCGCTTGGGGCAACCCCTTCTCAACTTCGGTTCTCGACAGGCTCGAACCTGCGCTCGAAGCAAACGGCTGGGGGGGGCTCGAACCGAACGGAAGGGGGGCGGAAGGGGCCTAGCCTTGCCGCCCGCCCAGCAACGACCGTGCCCCCTCCAGCGACACGCCGAACACCAAATGCGCCAGCGCACCATAGGCGTGGGTCGCGGCGGACGTGTCCCATGGTGCCGATCCCAGCCCCGCCGCCGGTACCGCCGCTTCGTCGAGCAGGGCAGAGGTGGCGATGCCGTACAGGCTGCCGAAGCCGCTCGCTGCGCCCGGCCGATATTCGGTGAGCACGCCGTACAGCCCGCCCAACGCCGCGCCGGTCAGATAATGCACCGCCTGTCCCGCGGGCGCGCGATAGGCGTCGGGCACGCACGTGCCGGTGGTGGCGAGTGCGACCTTGTCCGCAGCCTTCACCGTCGCGGGATCGTCGTCGCCCTGGTCCTGTCCCATTGGCTTGGCGGCGACCGACTGGAACGCGGCCATCGCGGCGGAGGCGATCAGGCCGGCGGCGATCCCGGCGAACAGGCCGAGGACGGGGCGGGGGTGCGACATGGGCGGTGCTCCGACAAGGGGGGAGCAAGGCAAACGGTCGAGGGGGCGGGGGTTTCCCTTAAGTCCCACGTCCGTACGGAACGGCATATCTCCGCGCGGGCGGGAATCCAGCGCCGCAGACGGTGCGCTGTTTGGCTGTGGACCCCTGCCTGCGCGAGACCTTTGCGAAACCAACCTTCTTGTACCCCGGCGAAGGCCGGGGCCCAGTTGGGGCACGTCGGTAAGGTGCGCAAAAGCCTTCCCAACTGGACCCCGGCCTTCGCCGGGGTACGAGGCGTTTACAGGTAATCGAGAGACTTTTGCAAAGGTCTCGCCTGCGCGCGGATACGGTTTCGGACGGCGCTTACTTCTCCAGCGCGCTCCACGCCGCGACGAACGCCCGCGCGCGCTCGCCGACCGTGTCCGCGTTCATGCCCGGCACGTAGAGCGCCGAACCAAGGCCATAGCCCGCCGCCCCCGCCTTGTGCCAATCGACCAGCACCGATGGCACGATGCCGCCGACCGGCAGCATCCGCACGTCGCGAGGGAGCACGGCGCGCATCGCCTTCATCACTGCCGGGCTGGCCGCTTCGGCAGGGAAGAGTTTGAGCGCGGCGGCACCGGCTTCCAGCGCGGCAAAGGCTTCGGTCGGGGTCGCGATGCCGGGCATCGCCACCAGTCCCCGTTCGGCCGCTGCCGAAATCACCGCGCTATTGGCATTGGGCGAGATGATGAGCGTGCCGCCCGCCGCCTCGACCCGTTCGACCTGCTCGACGGTCAGCACGGTGCCCGCGCCTACTGCCGCGTACCCCTCAAGCTTCTTCGACAGGCGGGTGATGCTTTCATACGGGTCGGGCGAGTTGAGCGGCACTTCGACGATGGTGAAGCCGGCATCGATCAGCGCGTCGCCGATCCCTTCCACCTCATGCGGCTGGACCCCGCGCAGGATCGCGACCAGCGGGCAGCGGGCGAAGGCGGCGTCGAAGGCGGACAAATGGCTCATGCGGACAACTTTCGGATATGGGTGATACCGGCGATAAAGGCATGCTCGCACCCGCTGACAATGGCGCGGCCGCCCAGCGTCTCGATCGCGGTCGCGTACAGGGTGGCGAGATCGCCGTCGGCGACCAGATGGACGTCGCGGCCGCCACCGATGCGTGCGGCGACGTCGCTGCCGATCAGCACGCCGCTGGCATAGGACGCCGCCTGCGCTTCGTCGCGGAGACCGAGGACGTGCGACGCGCGGATGCCGAACAGGCTGGCGGCAAGGTCGCGCTTCGCCCCTTCGCGGACGCCTTCGCGAAACGAATCGCCAGCGATGACCGGCGCGGCAAGTTGGGGCGCCAGCACGCCGCCGCCCTTCAGCAGCGCGAACAGCTCGCCGGTCATCGCGGTGGTGAAGGCGGTGACCTTGCCCCCGGTCAGCTCGACCCATTTGCAGTGCGTGCCGGGCTGGCAGAGCAGCGCGTCCGCCGGTACCTGTCCGGCCAGCGCCGCGCCGAGCAACTGCACTTCCTCGCCCCGCATCACGTCGCCGTGACTGCCGTCGGTGAAGGACAGGCCGGGGACGATCGCGGTCCGATCGTCGATCCAGGTGAGGTGCGCGGCGATGTCGGCGATATCGGCGGGGACCGCGACATAGGGCGCGACCCGCCAGCCGATCGTCGACCCGACCATGCCCGCCATCAGCACCGGCAGGTCGCCCAGTTCCACCCGGATCGCCGCCATTTCTTGCGGGTATTCGTCCGCCGCCATCGCCGACACGCCCTTCGGCGACTTGGCGGTCGCGGCGATGCGCCCGTCTTCGATGCGATAGGCGCGGCGGTTGGTGGTGCCCCAGTCGAGGGCGATGAACGGGCTCACCACCATGTCGCGTACAGCGCGATGAGGATCAGGATGACGCCCAGACCGGCGACGTTGAACCCGGTCGAGGTGCCGAACGACACGCCCTGCATCGTGATGCGGTTGGCGTCACCGCGCCCCTTCACCGCCAGCGACAACAGGATGGCGAGGCCGAGGCTGAGCAGGAAGACGATGCCCATCCGGTCCATGAACGGGATGCCCGGCGCGAACTCCCGGAACAGATAGGACAGCACGACCGAGGCGATCGCCGCGCCGATCGCGCCGGCTTCGGTCGCACGTTTCCAGAACAGGCCCAGCAGGAAGATCACGGTGATCCCCGGCGTGAAGAAGCCCGAAAATTCCTGGATGAACTGGAACGCCTGATCCGCGCCACCGAGCAACGGGCGGGCGGCGACGATCGCGATCAGGATGGCGATGGTCGCGGCGATGCGGCCGATGCGGACCAGCTTGCGTTCCTGCCCGGCATCCATCTGCCCGCTCTCGCTGGTGCGCTTGGCATAGAGGTCGAGGGTGAAGATCGTCGCGATCGAATTGATCTTGGATGCGGTCGAGGCGATGATCGCGGCGATCAGCGCGGCGAAGACCAGCCCGAGCAGCCCCGAGGGCAGCAGCCGCATCATCGTCGGATAGGCTTCGTCGGGCTTGGCGAGGTCGGGCGCGAGCAGCACCGCGGCGATGCCGGGCACGACGATCACCAGCGGCATCAACAGCTTTAGGTACGCGGCGAAGACGATGCCCTTCTGCGCTTCGGGCAGCGACTTGGCCGCCAGCGCGCGCTGGATGATATATTGGTTGAACCCCCAATAGCTCAGGTTCGCGATCCACATGCCGCCGATCAGCACCGACAGGCCCGGCAGATCCTTGTAGAACGGATTGTCGGCGCTCAGGATCATGTCGAACTTCTCGGGCGCACGGCGGCTCAACTCGGCGAACCCGCCCAGCACCCCGGCATCGCCACCGATCTGCGACAGCGTCAGGTAGGAGATGGTGAGGCCGCCGAACACCAGCAGCGTGACCTGCACGATGTCGGTCAGCGCCACCGCCTTCAGCCCGCCGCGCAGCTGGTAGAGCAAGGCGAACAGGCCGAGGCCGATCAGCGCCACCGTCTGGTCGACGCCCGCGACCTGCGTCACCGCGATCGAGCCGAGCCAGATGATGCTGGTCAGGTTGACGAACACGTACAGCGCCAGCCAGAATACCGCCATCAGCGTGCGGATCGACGGGCCGTACCGCTGTTCGAGGAACTGGGGCATCGTGTAGATTTCGTTGCGCAGGAAGATCGGCAGGAAGAATTTGCCGACGATCAGCAGCGTCAGCGCCGCCATCCATTCGTACGAGGCGATGGCGAGGCCGATCGCATAGCCAGAGCCCGCCATGCCGACGATCTGTTCGGCCGAGATGTTGGCCGCGATCAGCGACGCGCCGATCGCCCACCAAGGGAGCGATTTGGACGCAAGGAAGTAATCGGAGCTGTCCTTCTGATGCCCCCCCTTGTCGCGGCTCACCCATTGCGCGAGGCCGAAAATGCCGATCGCATAGATGACCACGACGATCAGATCGATCGTCGACAGACGCATGATGTCCTCCCCGCCCACTGGCTTTTGGAGGCGGACAATTATACGACGAATGCAATGTGTCCAGTGCCAAGCGGTACGGACGAACCGAAAGGAGACGGGATGGCGGCGCGGATGACCGGAATGCCCGGCGGCAATTTGACCCGCACGACGCTCGACACGCTCGGCCGCGCGATCGTTACCGGCGAATATGACGAAACGCCGTTCCCGACCGAGGCGGAGATCGGCAAGGCGCATGGCATCAGCCGGTCGGTGACCCGTGAGGCGGTGAAGATGCTGACCGCCAAGGGACTGGTCAGCGCCCGCCCGCGCCAGGGGACGGTGGTGCGCCCGGCGGCGGCATGGAATTTGTTCGACCCCGATGTGCTGCACTGGCTGCTCGACCGCAAATTCTCGGTCGAGCTGCTGCGCCAGTTCAATCAACTCCGCGTCGCGATCGAGCCCGAAGCGGCGGCGCTGGCGGCGGTCGCGGCGGACGATGACGATCAGGCGCGGATCGCCGATGGCCTTGCGCGGATGGCGGCGGCGGAACGCGGCGAGGACGATCCGCTGGAGGCCGATATCGACTTTCACGTCGCGATCCTGCTCGCCGCCAAGAACCCCTTCTACGCGCAGTTCCGCGAGATGGTGGCGACCGCGCTCAACACCTCGATCCGCTTCACCAACACCATCGTCGGCCGCTCGGCCAGCGTCGAACAGCATGCGGCGGTGGCGGAGGCGATCGCCGCGCGCGATTCCGTGGCGGCGCGAAGCGCGATGCGCGCGCTGATCGGCGACGTGCTCGACCTGATCGACGCGCGGGGGGCGGTTTGATTTTCTCGCCTGCCTTACGAGGTGACCTCTGCGAAAGTTTCTCCACGTACCCCGGCGAAGGCCGGGGCCCAGTTGGGGGACGGGGGTAAGGTACGGAGAAGCCTTCCCAACTGGACCCCGGCCTTCGCCGGGGTACCGGAGTTTCGAGCTTATCGAACGGCTTTCGCAGCGCTATCCTGCCAAGCGACGGGTCGATGGTAGCGCCTCTATCGCCATTCCCGCCTGCGCGGGAATGACAACGGGTTACCGGTCCACCAACCGCGCGCCATGCCACCGCACATGATCGGCCATGAAGGTCGAGATGAAATGATAGCTATGGTCGTATCCCGGCTGCATCCGCAGCGTGCAGTCGATGCCGGCGTCCGCGCATGCTTTGGCCAGCAATTCCGGGCGTAGTTGTTCGGACAGGAAATTGTCGGCAGCCCCCTGATCGATCAGGATTTCCTTCACCCGCGCGCCATCCTCGATCAGCGCGACCGCATCCGCCGCGCGCCATGCCGAGCGATCGTCGCCGAGATAGCCGCCCAGCGCCTTTTCCCCCCATGGCACCTGCGACGGCGCGACGATCGGCGCGAAGGCGGAGATCGAGCGGAAGCGGTCGGGATTGCGCAAGCCGATGGTCAGCGCGCCATGCCCGCCCATCGAATGGCCGGTGATCGACTGCCGACTGCAATCGAGCATCGGGAATTCGGCGGTGACCAGCGCGGGCAGTTCGTCCTCGATATAGGAGCGCATCCGATAATGTTGCGCCCATGGATCCTCGGTCGCATCGACATAGAAGCCCGCGCCGAGGCCGAAATCCCATGCGCCCTCCGGATCGTCGGGTACGTCTTCGCCGCGTGGCGAGGTGTCGGGCGCGATGAAGGCGATGCCCGCCTCGGCGCACGCCGCGCGATATTCGCCCTTGTCGGTGACATTGGCATGGGTGCAGGTCAGCCCCGACAGGTACCAGAGCACCGGCGCCCGCTGCCCCGGCTCGAGCGGCGGCACGAACACCGAAAAGGTCATGGTCGTGCCGGTCGCGGTCGATTCGTGGGAATAGACGCCCTGCGTGCCGCCATGGGCGCGCGCGGTCGAAACGGTCTTCATGGGGTTCTCCACCGATGGTGCGCAGGGGCTACAGGATAGGGACGGTTCGCGGCAACATCCGGTTCCCCTCGACAGCGCGGGGCGGATCGCCGACAGGGTGGCATGGCGCGCCTGATCCTGCTCAACAAACCCTATGGCGTGCTGTCGCAATTTACCGATCGCGGGACCGAAGGGGCGCGCGCGACGCTGTCGGACCATGTCGCGGTGCCGGGCGTCTATCCCGCCGGGCGGCTCGACCGCGACAGTGAAGGGTTGCTGTTGCTGACCGACGATGGCGGACTGCAGGCGCGCATCGCCGATCCGCGGTTCAAGCTGGCCAAGACCTATTGGGTGCAGGTCGAGGGCGCGCGCGACGACGCGGCGCTCGACCGGCTGCGGCGCGGGGTGACGCTGAACGACGGACCGACCCGCCCGGCGGAGGTCGCCGCGATCGATCCGCCCGCATTGTGGGAGCGGGTGCCGCCGGTGCGCTTTCGCAAGACCGTGCCCGATCACTGGCTGTCGATCACCATCCGCGAAGGCCGCAACCGGCAGGTGCGGCGGATGACCGCCGCGGTCGGCCTGCCGACGCTGCGGCTGGTGCGCTGGCGGGTGGGCGAGTGGACGGTCGAGGGGCTGGCCCCGGGGGAATGGCGCGAGGTGTCGGTTTAGCCGTTGCGTTGGGTCCCACCGTCAATATCCATGCACCACGCCCGATTCCACGTCATCCGGACGTCACCGAAGCCGCTGCGATCGTCCGGGACGGAGCCAAAGCCAGCCCGTACCCCGGCGAAGGCCGGGGTCCAGTTGGTAGGGTTTTCCGATAGGTTGCTGACGTCCCCCAACTGGGCCCCGGCCTTCGCCGGGGCACGAGAAGGGGCTTTCGCAAATATCTCGGTCAAGCCCGGGGCGACGGGATGCAGGTCGTGCGGTCTCGAATCTCAAGCCGCGCTCTGGTCGATCCCCAGTTCGCCCAGCTTGCGATACAGCGTCGAGCGCCCGATCCCCAGCCGCCGGGCGACTTCGGTCATGCGGCCGCGATAATGGCCGATGGCGAGCCGGATGACGTCGGCCTCGATCTCCTCCAGCATGCGCAGATTGCCGTCGGGGCGGAACAACGTCACCCCGCCCGCCATGTCGTGGCGCTGGACCAGCGTCACCGGCGGCGGCGCCTCGCCCTGCGCGATCTGGGCGATCTGCGGGAAGTCGCTCCGGGTCAGCGCGTCGCCCTCGCACAGCACCGCCGCACGGAACAGCGCGTTCTGCAACTGTCGGACATTGCCCGGCCAGCCATAGCTGTCGAGCAGCGTGATCGCATCGTCGGTGATGCCCAACTGCCGCAAGCCCGGCTGCTGCGCGATCCGCGCCAGCAGATGGCGGGCAAGCGCGGGAATGTCGCCGCGCCGTTCGCGAAGCGGCGGGATCGTCACCTGCACGACGTTCAGCCGGTAATACAGGTCCTCGCGGAACCGGCCCGCCTCGACCTCGGCCATCAGCGTCTTGTTGGTCGCGGCGATCACGCGGACATCGACTTCGCGCGTGGTGCGCGCGCCGACCGACTGGATCTCGCCCGATTGCAGCACCCGCAGCAGCTTGACTTGCGTCTCGAACGGCATCTCGCCGATCTCGTCGAGGAAGATGGTGCCGCCGTCCGCCTCCTGGAACCGGCCGGCCTTGCGTTCGAACGCGCCGGTGAACGCGCCTTTCTCATGGCCGAACAGCTCGCTTTCGACCAGGTTGGCGGCGATCGCGCCGCAATTGACGCGCACCATCGGCTTGCGGGCGCGCGGGGAGGCGGCGTGGATCGCCTCGGCGACGACTTCCTTGCCGACGCCGCTTTCCCCTTCGATCAGCACCGGCACGCGGGCGCGCGCTGCCTTTGCCGCGATCGCCAGCGCGGCGCGGAATTGCGGGGCCGATCCGACGATCTCGTCGAACGCCAGCGTCATCGACAGCTTCTCGGTCAGCGGACGCAATTCGCCGTCGCCGCTTGCCCCCGCCGCCGCTTCGAGCGCGGCGAGCAGCCGTTCGGCGGCCAGCGGCTTGACCAGAAAGTCGCTCGCCCCGGCCCGCATCGCCGCCACCGCGCCGGCAACCGACTCGTTTGCAGTCAACATCAGGATTGCCAATGTCGGCCGCGCGGCGCGCAGATCGGCGATCAGCGTCAGCGCATCGGCGTCGGGCGACCAATGGTCGAGCAGCACCGCATCCAGCGCCAGCCCGTCGGGCGTATTCAGCATGGCCAAGGCCGCCCGCGCATCGTTCGCGAACACCGTCCGCCAGCCGCGCCGCCCCGCGATCGCACCGACCAGCCGGCGCTGGGCCGGTTCGTCGTCGATCACCATCAGCACTCGCTGTCCGTCTCGCGTCATTGCTGTTCCCACGTCCCTGTCGTCCCGGATCGACACCGTCTTGCGCCGAGGGGCGTAAAATTCGCCTTAAGACGGTAATGAAATCCGTCGGAGGCGGTGCGGGGGTTGTTCTTGGTCCAACCTGCGTTAGAGTTGCCTGAACGACGCTGTATGGAGAGGTTCATCGATGGCGAGCGACGGCCACACCCCGGCCCATGCCGGGACATACAACAGCTTCATCCGCTGGTTCGCCTGGGGCACGGTGATCTGTGCCCTGCTTGCCGCATTGGTCATCTGGCTGATCGCGGGCTGACATGCGGATCGCGGTTCTCGCCGAACAGGCCGCCGGCGAGCGCCGGGTCGCCGCGACCCCCGAAACCGTCAAGAAGCTGATCGCACTGGGCGCGACCGTCTTGGTCGAGCAGGGGGCGGGGACCGGCGCGTCGATCGACGATGCCGCCTATGCCGCTGCGGGCGCAACCCCTTTCGGGCGGGCGGAGGCGATTGCCGGTGCCGATATCCTGCTCGGCGTGGCCCCGCCCGCGCCCGACAGTCTGGCGGGGGCGAAGCGCGGCGCGTGGCTGGTCGCCGGGCTGAACCCCTTTGCCGACCGCGCGCGGATCGACGGCTATGCCGCGCTGGGGCTGGAGGCGCTGGCGATGGAGTGGATGCCGCGCATCACCCGTGCCCAGTCGATGGACATATTGTCGTCGCAGGCCAATCTGGCGGGGTACAAGGCGGTGCTCGACGCCGCGTCCGAATATGGCCGCGCCTTTCCGATGATGATGACCGCCGCCGGCACGATCAGCGCGGCGCGGGTGTTCGTGATGGGCGTCGGCGTCGCCGGGCTGCAGGCGATCGCGACCGCGCGGCGGCTGGGTGCGCAGGTCAGCGCGACCGACGTCCGCTCGGCGACGAAGGAACAGATACTGTCGCTCGGCGCCAAGCCGATCTTCGTCGAGAAGGTGGCGGGGATCGAGGGCGAGGGCGCGGGCGGCTATGCCGGCGAGATGAGCGCGGAATATCAGGCGGCGCAGGCCGAACTGGTCTCCGGTCACATCGCCAAACAGGACATCGTCATCACCACCGCTTTGATCCCCGGCAAGCCTGCGCCGCGCCTGATCAGCGACGCACAGGTGGCGTCGATGCGGCCGGGCAGCGTCATCGTCGATCTCGCGGTCGAACAGGGCGGCAATGTCGAAGGATCGGTCGCGGGCGAGGTCGTGCAGCGTCACGGTGTCAACATCGTCGGCCATCGCAACGTGGCGAGCCGGCTGGCTGCGGACGCATCGGCCCTCTTTGCGCGCAACCTTTACAACTTTCTGTCGGCCTATTGGGACAAGGGCGCGGGCCGTCCCGTCCTGCCGCCCGATGACGAAGTGACCCAGGCGATCGTGCTGACCCGCGACGGCCAGATCGTAAGTCCGCGCCTGACCGACTGATTCTACAAAGGGAAACGCCATGGGTTTGTTCAGCAGCCACGAAGTCGACCCGGCGGAAATCCGCGAGAAATACGGCCATGCGCTGATCGGCGGCGAAGAGGTGCTCGCCGCGTTCCGCTCGCTGCGCGACACCGCGTTCCTGACCAATTACCGCTTCGTGCTGGTCGATGTGCAGGGGCTTACCGGCTCGAAAATCTCGTTCCGCAGCGTGCCCTATCGATCGATCCAGAGTTTTTCGGTCGAAAGCGCGGGGACGTTCGATCTCGACAGCGACCTGAAGCTGTGGGTGACCGGCGAGGCGATGCCGCTGTCGCTGAAGGTCAGCCGCAATGCCGATCCGGCGGCGATCCAGCGGCTGCTCGCGGAACTGGTGCTGGCGAAGCGGTGAGAGAGGCGCTGCCCCCAAATCCTCCCCATGCTCCGCATGGGGAGGGGGACCACGCGAAGCGTGGTGGAGGGGTAGCGACGGTCGCGCGAGCGCGGCAGCTAAGGCAAGCGATGAGCTTGCCTGAAGTGCTGTTGTGGCAACGGCTGCGACTGGAACCGCATGGCGTGAAGTTTCGTCGGCAGCACCCGATGCTCGGGTACGTCGTCGACTTCTACTGCGCCCGCGCCAAACTGGCGGTGGAGATCGACGGCGAGGCGCATGATCGCGGCGATCGCCCGGCGCGGGATAGCGAGCGCGACGTGGTGCTGGCGGCGCATGGCCTGACCGTCTTGCGCGTACCTGCGCGTCATGTGCTGGCGGACGTTGATGCGGCGGCCGAAGCGATCGTGGCAGCCGCGCTACCCCTCCACCACCGGCTGCGCCGGCGGTCCCCCTCCCCAAGCGAGCTTGGGGAGAATTTGAACCTCGCCCACCCAACGGAGTAACCGATGGACTTCCTCTCGATCCTGTCGATCTTCGTCCTCGCCTGCTTCGTCGGCTATTATGTCGTGTGGTCGGTGACGCCCGCGCTGCACACGCCGTTGATGGCGGTCACCAACGCGATCTCGTCGGTCATCATCGTCGGCGCGCTGATCGCCGCCGCTGCCGCCGGGGTGCCGGGCGCGAAGTGGCTGGGGCTGCTGGGCGTGGTGCTGGCCAGCATCAACATCTTCGGCGGCTTTGCCGTCACCGAACGGATGCTCGCCATGTACAAGAAGAAGGGGTGAGGGGCATGCACGAGGCCGCACCGGTCAATCCATGGGTCGCCTTCGCCTATCTGGTGGCGGGGGTGTGTTTCATCCTCGCGCTGCGCGGATTGTCGTCGCCCGCGACCAGCCGGCGGGGGAATCGCCTCGGCATGATCGGCATGGGGATCGCGGTATTGACCACGATCCTGACGCATCTGCCGCAGGCAGCACCCGAAGGCTGGACGGTCTACGCACCGGCAAGCTCCCTGCCGATCGCGATCGATTGGGCGAGTGCCGCCGAAATCCTCGCCGCCATCGCCATCGGCGCGATCATCGGCCTGACCACCGCCAGGCGCATCGCCATGACCGCGATGCCGCAACTGGTCGCCGCTTTCCACTCGCTGGTCGGGCTGGCGGCGGTGCTGGTCGGGATCGCCGCCTATCTCAATCCGGGCGCGTTCGGCATTTCGTCGGTCGTCGTGCCGATGATCGGCGAGCCGTTCAACGTCATCAATCCCGTCAGCAAGGTCGAGATGGGCCTTGGCGTCGCGATCGGCGCGATCACCTTTTCGGGATCGGTCATCGCCTTCCTGAAGCTGAACGGCAGCATGTCGGGCAAGCCGATCCTGCTGCCCGGCCGCCACGTCATCAACCTCGCCACGCTGGCGGCGATCCTGCTGCTGGTCGCGCAGTTCGCCCATACGCAGGATGCGTGGCCGTTCTGGGCGGTGGTCGTTCTGTCGTTCGCGATCGGGTTCCTGCTCATCATCCCGATCGGCGGGGCCGACATGCCGGTCGTCGTCAGCATGCTCAACAGCTATTCGGGCTGGGCGGCGGCGGCGATGGGCTTCACGCTCGGCAACACCGCGATGATCATCACCGGCGCGCTGGTCGGTTCGTCGGGCGCGATCCTCAGCTACATCATGTGCCGCGCGATGAACCGCAGCTTCATCAGCGTGATCGCCGGCGGGTTCGGCGCGACCGACAGCGGCGGAGGTGGCGCGGCCGCGATCGACCGGCCGTGGAAGCGCGGCTCGGCCGAGGATGCCGCCTTCCTGATGCAACAGGCCGAACAGGTCATCATCGTCCCCGGCTACGGCATGGCGGTGGCGCAGGCGCAACATGCCCTGCGCGAAATGGGCGACAAGCTGAAGGAACATGGCGTCCGCGTGAAATATGCGATCCACCCGGTCGCGGGGCGGATGCCGGGGCATATGAACGTGCTGCTCGCCGAGGCGAACGTGCCCTATGACGATGTGTTCGAGCTGGAGGACATCAATAGCGAATTCGCGCAGACCGATGTCGCCTTCGTCATCGGCGCCAATGACGTGACCAACCCGGCGGCGAAGACCGACAAGAGCTCACCCATCTATGGCATGCCTGTCCTCGACGTCGAAAAGGCGAAAACGGTGCTGTTCATCAAGCGGTCGATGGGCGGCGTCGGCTATGCAGGGGTCGATAACGAAGTTTTTTACCGCGATAACACCATGATGTTGCTGGCAGATGCCAAGAAGATGGTCGAGGAGATCGTCAAGGCGATGGACTGACCTGGTTCGTTGCTTCATCGCAACGGTCGCGGCGTAGGGTGCGCGGCTGAAGCGAAGGGGCAGGCGGGTGACGGAGTTCGAAGGATTCGAGCAGCAATCGACGGCGGCACGGCGGGGGGTGATCGTCGCCGATGACGCGCTGGCGGCGGCCGATGCGCAGGCGATGGCGCGCCATGCCGGGATCGTAGTCGCCGCGACGATCGGCTTTGCCGGGCTGGCACAGGCGCTGGACGACATCACCCATGCCGACCTGTTGCTGGTCGATGCGACCGGGGTGGCGATCGAGACGCTTGATGGCGCGCTGCCGATCCTTGCCGCAAGGGCCGGGCGCGACCGGGCGCAGCTGGTGGTCAGCTTCGGCGTCGAGGCGATCGACATGGTGTCGCTGCACCTGCTGGGCGGTCCCGCGACGCTGCTGTGCGAGGCGCGGCCCGAGGAGCGGATCGCCGCGATCGTGTTGGGCGCGGGCAGCGGTGCGGGGTTCAGCGCTCCCGAACGCGACGCCGAGCGGTTGCGGCGGCTGAATGCCGAGGTCGCGCGTATCGCCGAGGCGCTGGCAAGACTCGCCCGCGACGGCGAAACGGGGGAGGGCGTGCGCGACCGCACCGACGATTTCGCCGCGCCCGATGTCGGTGACAGACCGGTGCCCGCGGTCTCGGCGGCGAGCGTGCGCGGCGCGATCCGGGCGCGGCGGCTGCGCGACCAGTTCTTCGCACCCGACCTGTTCGCCGATCCGGCATGGGACATGCTGCTCGACCTGTTCGCCGCGCGGCTGGAAGGCGGCAACGTCTCGGTCTCCAGCCTGTGCATCGCCTCCGCCGTGCCGCCGACTACCGCGTTGCGCTGGATCACGACGCTGACCGATGCGGGACTGGTCGGACGGCAGGAAGACCCGGCCGACAAGCGTCGTGCGTTCATCGTGCTGACCGCGCGCGGGGTCGCCGGGATGCAGGGCTATGCCGAGGCGGTGGGGCGGGCGGGGTTGGGCTGGGCCTGATCGGAACGCAGATACGCAACGAACTGGTCGGTCGAGCGGCGCAGATCGCCTGCGCTGCCAACCAGTTGCCCGACGCTGATGCGGACCGCCGCCGATAGCGACGATGCGGCGCCGGCGGCATTGGCGACGCTGTCGATCTGCTGTCCGGCCTCGGCCGCCGCCGTCGCCACCCGCGTCGCGCCATCGTCGACCGCGCGCGAGGTATTGCTTTGATCGCGGACGGCGGCAGCGATGCCGCTGGCGGCGGCGGCAACCTCCTCGATCGACTGATGCACCGATCGCAGCTTGTCGCCGGTATCGGCGACGCCGCCGCGAATCCCGGCGATCAGCGCACTGATCCGGTCGCTCGCCCGCCGCGTATCGGCCGACAGCGCCTTTACCTCTCCGGCGACGACGCCGAAGCCGCGGCCCGCCTCGCCGGCGCGCGCGGCCTCGATCGTCGCGTTCAGCGCCAGCAGGTTCGTCTTCGACGCGATCGCGCGGATATCGCCAAGAAACCCCTCGATCTGGATCGCCTGTTCCTCCAGCATCGCGACGGTCCGCACGCTGCGCGCCGCCTGTCCGCTCGCCGTACCGGTCAAATCGTTCTGCTGTTCGGCGGCGGCGGCGATCGTCCAGATCGAGGTCGACAGGTCGCGGATCGACGCGGCGACCGCGACGATTTCGTCGGTGGCGCGATGGGCGCCGGCCGATGCCTCGACCGCTTCCGTCCGGGCGACGCCGGTGCCGTCCTCCAGCGATGCCGCCGCCCCTTCCAGCCGGTCGGTGGTGTCGCTGATGCTGCGGACGACGGTCGTCACCGATCGTTCGAATTGCTGCGCCAGTTCGATCAGTTCGCGGTGGCGGTCGCCCGCGATGCGCGCGGCCTGTTCCTCGCGCCGCCGCCGCTGGTCCGCCGCATCGCGTTCGGCGGTGCGCGCCAGCTGCATCGCCGCCTCCGCCCGTCGCTGCCCGTCGGCGGCGGCCTCGGCGAGGTCGCAGGCGTGGCGCATGGCGCGATCCTGTGCGTCGAACAGCCGGTACAGCTGGATCGTCACCACCGTCAGCAACCCGGATTGCAGCCCGACCGCAACGACGTGGAACGCGATCCGGCCGATATTGCCGTCGCCGGTAAAGACATAATCCGGGGCCAGCCATTCGAGCAGGACATGGTGCAGCGCCGTCAGCACCGTCGCCACCGCGATCGGTCGCCAGTCGGCCAGCACGACCAGCGCCGCCATGCCGACGAAGAAATACATGTGCGCGTCCATCTGCCACGCATGGCCACGCAACAGGAAGACCAGCATCGCCGGAATCGATGCGGCGAGCGTCCCCATCAGCGCGCGCGCGGTCGCGTCGTAGCGCCCTTGCAACGCGACCGCCGTCGGCGCGATGTTGAGCAGGACGCCGATCACGAACAGCGGCGGTGCGATCCCGCTTCCCATCATCGCATTGCCGATCAGCAGCAGGATCAGCGTCACCCAGCCGAGCACCGCCCAGGCCCGGATGCCATGGTAGCGCAGCCGGTCGAGCGACCCGAGCGATTCGGTCGGTTCGCGCAGGACCGACGCCTTCAGCCGTGCCAGCACCCTGTCTTCTCCCACGCTATTCGCCACGAACGCCGCTCCCGCAGGTCACACTGGAGGCGGCGAGGATCAGGATCGGTCGCCCCCGACGCTGCGCCGCGATGTCCGCGCGGTTGCCCGATACCACCATCGATCCGGGCAGCACGCCGGCGCGCAGCAGCGCGGCCCCGCCCGCAAGTGCGGTCCTGGCGACGTCGCTGCGGCTGGACCCGTCGAGCGCGACCAGCAGCATCCGTCCCGACACAGGCGGCCAGAGGCTGAACGACGCAAAGGCCATCGGGGCGATAAAAAGCTGTAAAATCAGCAGGTAATTGGCCTGAACGAACCGCATGTCCATCCATTATGGCGGATTCGTTAACGCGTTATGTTCACCAAATGCGCGATCCCTGAAAACAGGGCCAATCGAATAATCGGTACGGAAACGTTCCGATTGCCGTTGGTCGTCCAGCAGCGTGATGGTCGCGCGATCGCCGCTTCGGCGGTGGTGGGCGCTGACGGGCTCGAACCGCCGACCCTCTCGGTGTAAACGAGATGCTCTACCAACTGAGCTAAGCGCCCCCGATCGGGGAGCGGCCGGCATACCGTGGTTTCGGCCAAGTGCAACAGGGTTTTCGTGTGCCCGGCCGGTCAGCGGGTGGCGAAGGGCAGTTGCGGGCGGATGCGCGCGATCATCAACCGCGATCCGCGCGCGGTCAGATGGCCATAGTCGAACTGGATCGGATTGCCGTCGTCGGTCCACAAGGTGCAGCGATCCGCGGGGCACAGCGCCCGATAGGTCGAAACATAGGTCGCGCCGGTCGCCGGCACCCGCGCGGCGAACGCCGCGTCCAGCCGCCGGCGCGCGGCGACGCGGTGGCGGGCGACGATCGCGGGATCGCGGCGGTACAGCGCCTCGGCAAGGATGCGGGGCAGGGGGTGGTTGTATTCGGGGATCGGGCCGAAGATCACGACTTGGTCAACATATTGCCGCAGCAGTGCGATCTGCCGTTGCAGCGCCGGCCAGTCGTCGTCGCGCCACAGCGCCGACAGGATCACCGTATCGACGTGGTGTTTCGGCAGGAAATCGTCGGTCACATAGCGCATCAGCGCGGTGCAGCGCGCCTCCCCCACCGGATCGGCGACGGGGCGGCAGCCCGAGGCATTGGCCTGCAGCAGGTTGATGCCGGGCAGGACGGAAAGGCCGCGATAGAAGTGCGCGGCATGGCTGTCGCCGAGCAGCAGGACGTTGGGCTTGTCCGGCGACAGACGCAGGCAATGGTCGCGATCGAACGTCGCGAAGCGGTCATGCGTGGTCAGGAAACATTGCCCGGCGCGCGAATTGGGCGCGGCGCGGTAGCGGACGAACTGCGCGACCCGCTCGACCGCAGCCGGTACCTGCCAATAGGCCCGCGCCGCGAACGGGATCGCCACAACCACGCCGAGCGTCGCCAGCATCGCTGCGACCCCGATCAGCACGGCGCGCCGTGGCGGGGTCGCCGGGTCGCGCCGGCGAAAGGGTTGTTCGATCCACCGCCACGAGACCGCCGCGACCAGCAGCGACAGCAGCAGGAACGCCGCCGATCCGGCAAGCGATTTGATCTCGCGCACCTGCCCGCCCAGCACCCACAGCGGCCAGTGCCACAGATAGAGCGAATAGGAGATCCTGCCGACGAACCGCGCTGGTGCCATGCCGAGGGTCCGGCCGACCAGCGTCGGCCCGGCAATGCCCGACCAGATCAGGCAGGCGGCGCCGAGACAGGCCGGCGCGGCGGCCAGCCCCGGAAACACGCTGTCGCCGGTGAGCAGCAAGGTGCTGCCGACGATCAGCGCGACGCCGATCACGGCGACCAGTTCCGCCGCCCCGCGGTGCCGCACCGCCGGCACCATGCCGAGCGCGAGCGCGGCGCCGATCATCAACGCCCATGCGCGATACTGGACCAGATAGAAGGCGGCGGACGCATCGTCGGCGACGCGCCACTGCGCCAGCGCCAACGATCCGATCAGCAGGACCGCGACCAGCGGCTTCAAACCGGCACGGAACCGCCGATACGCCAGCGCCAGCAGCGGCGGGAAGAACAGATAATATTGCTCCTCGACCGAGATCGACCAGGTGTGGAGCAGCGCGTTGAAGCGCGATGCCGAATCGAAATAATCGGTGCCGAGGTAGAAATAGACGTTCGAGACGAACAGGATCGACGCCGTGGCGTTCTTCGCCTGTTGCGCGGTTTCGCCGGGAAACAGCAGCACGAACGACGCCAGCAGCACCGCGACATAGACCGCGATCAGTGCGGGGAAGATGCGCCGCACCCGCCGTTCGTAGAAGTGCCAGAGCGAGAAGCGCCCGGCCTGCATCTCGCCATGGACGATGCCGGTGATGAGATAGCCCGAAATGACGAAGAAGATATCGACCCCGACGAACCCGCCGGGGACGAATTTCGCAAAGCCGCAGTGGAAGGCGACGACCAGCAGCGCGGCGACCGCGCGCAGCCCGTCAATGTCGTAGCGATACCGGATCATGGGGCGCGGCCAGAGCGCGATGACGTTGCGCCAACCCCATCATCCGTTCGTCCTGCGTAACCATTGCGCATGTCGAAATGGCGTATCGAAGGATCGTCCGGTGCGGGTGCTTCGATACGGGTCTTCGGCAAGCTCAGCCCCTACTCAGCACGAACGGCTCAACTGGTTGTCATCATGTTCTGCGGGTGTCCGATGCGATGCGGAACGGTCGTCGAGGACCGTCCCGCATCGCGATCCGGTCAGCGCTGTTCCTTCCACACGTCGACGCCCGCCGCCTTCGGCTCGCCGATCGCGGCCTCGCCGGCGAGGCTGTGGTCGACATCGTCCTTGAGCGTGTCGAGGTGCATCCACCGCTTCACGATCGGGGAGAGCAGCAGCACGACCACGCCGATGCCGATCGTCCACAGGCCGATGGTGGTATAGACCGACAGCGTGCCCTCCTTGGTCATCTCGCCGTCATGGCCGCCGGTCGCCTCGCCGATCTTGCCGGCGACGAAATTGCCGACCGCGGTCATGTAGAACCACGCACCCATGATGAGCGAGGCGAGGTGCTTGGGCGCCAGCCGGTTCATCGCCGACAGTCCGACCGGCGACAGGCACAGTTCGCCGGTGGTCTGGAAGAAATAGAACAGGAAGACGAACGCGACCGGCGTCGCGACTTCCGGTCCGACGCTGTTCGCGCCCCAGACGAAGGCGAGGAAGGCGAGGCCGACCTGCATCAGCGCCAGCGCGAACTTGGCCGGCGCCGACGGCTCGCGCCCGCGCTTGGCGAGGAACGCCCAGATGCCGGCGAAGATCGCGCCGAGCAGGATGATGTAGATCGAGTTGATCGACTGGAACAGCGCCGCCGGCACACCGCCGCGATCGACATAGCGGTCGGTGTAGAGGTTGAAGCTGCCCCCCGCCTGTTCGAACAGGCCCCAGAAGATCGGGTTGAGGCCGATCAGAAAAATGATCGCGAACATTCGATCGCGTGGAGCATCGTGCAAAGCGAATTTTTCTCGAGCCGCAGCTGCGATCACAAACACGAAGCCGAGCGCCGAAACCACCTGTAAGGCCGTTGTGAAGCCCATCGAAATGGAAGCGATCCCGGCAACGAGCATCACGGCAAGCCCAAGCGCCATTAAAATCACGTTTTGGCGCGGAGCGGCGGCTATGCTGCCGTAGGGCAACACAAATGTTGCGGTGAAGAAGATATAGCCGAGCAGGCCAAGACCGGAAAGAATCAGCAGCGTCTGGATGACGTCCTGATACTGGATCAGCCCCCACATCACCGCGACCGCGACGATGCCGGTGCCATAGAGCAGCCATTCGAACGGCATGCCGGCCACGCGCCGCTTGAGTGCCGCGGGGTCGGGCGCCTCGCCCTTGCCGCCGAGCAGCCCCTTGCCGACCACGAACACCAGCAGCCCGGCGACCATGCCGATGCCCGCCAGACCGAAGCCGAACGCCCAGCCGATCGTCTGCCCCAGATAGCCGACAAGGATCGAACCCGCCGCCCCGCCGAGGTTAATGCCGATATAGAAGACGGTGTAGGCCGAATCGCGGCGGATATCGGTCAGCTTGTAGAGTTGCCCGACCATCACCGAGATATTGGCCTTCAGAAAGCCCGATCCGACGATGATGAGCGCGAGCGCCAGCCAGAAGACGTTGATCGCGGGATCGGCCTGCTTGATCGCGGCGTCGGTGACGCCCTCCATCCCCTCGAACGCCATGAACAGATGGCCGAAGGCGAGCAGGACGCCGCCGAACAACACCGCCTTGCGCTGTCCCAGATACCGGTCGGCGAGATAGCCCCCGAGCACCGGGGTGATATAGACCAGCGCGGTATATCCGCCATAGATCAAGTTCGCCTTGCCGTCGCTGAACAGCCAGTGCTGCGTCAGGTAGAAGATCAGGATGGCGCGCATCCCGTAATAGGAAAACCGCTCCCACATCTCCGCAAAGAACAGCATGTAGAGGCCGCGCGGATGGCCGGCGAATTCGGGTTTGCGGCTGAACCCCACCGCCAACCCACCCGCGAGGAACGCGGCGAGGATGAAGGTCGCGATCGCCGCGATCCAG
This sequence comes from Sphingomonas lacusdianchii, assembly GCF_022664395.1. Lineage (GTDB taxonomy): Bacteria > Pseudomonadota > Alphaproteobacteria > Sphingomonadales > Sphingomonadaceae > Sphingomonas > Sphingomonas lacusdianchii. The sequence goes on from NZ_JAKRET010000008.1 coordinate 41,216, forward strand.
TCGGCCTCGTTCCACAATGCAAAAGCCTTGAATTCAGGCACGCTGTTGTCCCTTGTCTTGGGGTATCATGACCGGGTCGCGCTGCGCCCGTCTCCTGTCGCCAATTCGTAACGCAAGAAACGGCAATGCCAAGCGCATTGTGCGGAGGCAGGCGGCGCCCTACGTCCCGGGCCATGACGTTCAACGACCGCTCGACGCTGCTCCGCTATCTGCAAACCCGCCGTTCGGGCAAGCCGCGCGACATGGTCGCGCCGGGGCCGAGCGAGGCCGAGATCGATGCGATGATCGCGATCGCCGCGCGCACGCCCGATCATGGCAAGCTGGCGCCGTGGCGGTTCGTGGTGATCCCGCGCGAGCGTCGTGCGGCGTTCGCGGCACTGCTGCGCGACGCCTTTGCCGCGGACAATCCGGGTGCGACCGAAGCGCAACTCGACGCCTGCGACCGCTTCGCGCACGAGGGGGAGGCGTTGATCGTCGTCCTGTCCGCGCCGGTCGACAGCCATATCCCGCTATGGGAGCAACTGATGTCGACGGGGGCGGCGACGATGAACCTGCTCCACGCCGCGCACGCCATGGGCTATGTCGCGAGCTGGCTGACGGGATGGGCGGCGTTCAGCCCCCGGGTTCGCGACGCGTTCGGTTCGGGGGACGAAGCGATTGCGGGCTTCGTCTATATCGGGTCGCCGGGGCGGCCGCTCGACGAACGGCCGCGTCCCGATCTGGCGCGCATCCGTACGGTTTGGGCCGGGTGAGCGGTGGACTTTCCCGGCCGTTGCTGTATTAAGTCAGCATGACAGCGATCGACCATGAGGACACGCCCGTCTATCTTCGCCTGCGCGCGCTAATCGCGGCGGCGATCCTGCGTGGGGAATATCGGGCGGGCGACCAGCTACCCTCGGTCCGGGCCTTCGCGGCCGAACATGGTGCCAATCCGCTGACCGTGGCCAAGGCGTACCAGACATTTCAGGACGATGGCTATGTCGAGGTGCGGCGCGGCGTCGGCATGTTCGTGCTGCCCGGTGCGGTCGAGCGGCTGCGCGTGGCGGAGCGCGAGCGGTTCCTGACCGGGCACTGGCCCCGGATTCGTGCGCATATCGCGCTGCTGGGACTTGACGCGCAAAGCCTGCTGGACGAACGGACGCCCGCGTAACCGGAAGTGCGGCGAGCCGGTTCGCGTAACCGTCCAACCGTGGCACAGTGTTCGGAACCTTTGGTGGCTTCGTCTATTTTTCAGCGGCTTCGGCACGGAACTGCGCAGCGGTGGTGGCGTTCCCTTTTCGACAGGGAGAATGCCATGGAACGATCCGTCCAATTCCATACGCGGGTGCCGCTCTACGCGCTGCACGGGCGCAACAACTGCCCAAGCTGCGGTGCCTCGCAATGGTTTGTCGGACGGATCATCGCCGAATGCGCCTGTTGCGGCGATACGCTGCCGATCAACGCCGCCGTCCGCCCGTTGCAGACCCAGGCGTTCGGCATCATCGCCGCCTGATTCATTCCCCTTTCAGCGCCATCGCCCGCGCATAGAGTTCGCGCCGGTCCAGCCCCAGCGCCTTGGCGACCTCGCCCGCCGCCTTCGACGCGGGTAGCCGGGTCAGTGCTTCGCGGAGCGCCGTATCGGCGTCGGCCTCGGTCGCGGGGGGCGGCGCGCCGGGTGGGGCGACCACGATCACGATCTCGCCCTTCGGCGGCGCATCGGCATAGCGCGCGGCGAGCATCGACAGGCTGCCGGTCACGCATTCCTCGAACTTCTTGGTGATTTCGCGCGCGACGCCCGCGTCCCGGTCGCCCAGCCCCTCGGCCAGCGCCGCCAGCGTCGCCGACAGGCGCGGCCCGCTTTCGTAGAAGATCAGCGTCGCGCGGATGGCGGCGATCTCGGCGATCGATTCGGCGCGGGCATGCGCCTTGGGCGGCAGGAAGCCGGCGAACAGGAACCGGTCGGTCGGCAGTCCGGCGAGCGTCAGCGCCGCCACCGCCGCGCAGGGGCCGGGAATCGTCACCACCGCATGGCCCGCCGCGCGGGCATCGCGGACCAGCTTGTATCCCGGATCGGAAATCAGCGGCGTGCCCGCGTCCGACACCAGCGCCACCGCTTCGGACGCCATCCGCGCGATCAGGCCGGGGCGCATCCCCTCGGCATTATGGTCGTGATAGGGGATCATCGGCCGCTTGACGCCGATATGGCGCAGCAGCCCGGCGGTCACCCGGCTGTCCTCCACCGCGATAATGTCGGCGCGCGATAAAATATCGGCAGCGCGCGGACTTAGGTCTGCGAGATTGCCGATCGGGGTCGCGACGATGTAGAGGCCGGGCTCAAGTTTTTCGGTCATCAGGGATAGGGTCATGGCAGAGACGATAGCGCCCCGGCAATGGCGGCACCATTTCGCGCGCGCCACGGCGCTGCTGGGCGCGGCATTGCTGGCGGGGTGCGCCACGCTGGTGCCCAAGGGGCCGGTCGAACAGGCGCCGCCCACGACCACCCGTCCGCAACCGACCCGCCCCGCGCCGGTGACCGGCGGCATTCCCGAGGACACGCAGCGCCACCGCGTCGCGCTGCTGGTGCCGATGACCGGTCCCAATGGCGGCGTCGGCCGATCGATCGCCAATGCGACGCAGCTCGCGCTGCTCGACACCCGCAGCGAACGGGTGCGAATCACCACCTATGACACCGCCACCGGTGCCGCCGCCGCCGCGCAGCGCGCGATCGCGGAAGGCAATCGGCTGATCCTCGGCCCGCTGCTCGCCGACGATGTCCGCGCGGTCGCGCCGATCGCGCGCGGTGCGAAGGTGCCGGTCATCAGCTATTCGAACGACGTGTCGGTCGCGGGCAACGGCGCCTATCTGCTAGGCTATACCCCGGCGCAATCGATCGAGCGCGTCGTCGGCTTCGCGCGGACCAGCGGGATCAGCAAGTTCGCCGGGCTGGTGCCGGCGGGCGTCTATGGCCAGCGCGCCTCGACCAGCTTCCTGCGCGCAGTCGAACAGGCGGGCGGACAGGTCGTGTCGATCCAGACCTATGATCGCGGCAGCGGACAGGTGGCGGCTGCGGTCACCCGCCTGTCGCGCACCTCGCCCTATGAAGCGGTGCTGATCGCCGATCAGGCGGGCACGGCGGCGCTGGCGGTCCCCGCGATCCGCAAGTCGCCCAGCCGCAGCGCCAAGGTGCTCGGCACCGAGCTGTGGAATACCGAGACCGGGTTGGGGTCGATGCCGGCGCTCAACGGCGCATGGTATGCGAGCGTGTCGAACACGCTCTATCGCCAGTTCGCGACCAAATATCGCGCGCGCTTCAACGCCGCGCCCTACCGCCTGTCGAGCCTCGGCTATGATTCGGTGCTGCTGACCGTGCGCATCGCCCGCGACTGGCCCGTCGGCCGCGACTTTCCCGAAAGCCGGTTGCGCGGGGACGACGGCTTTGCCGGGCTGGACGGCGCCTTCCGCTTCGGTCGCGACGGCATCGCCGAACGCGCGCTGGAGGTACAGGAAGTGCGCACCGGCGGCGCGGTAACGGTCAGCCCGGCCCCGCGGACGTTCGGAGACTGAGGGGGCTTCGGTCCATTTCATCTGCCGGAAACTGACGTCATCCCAGCGAAGGCTGGGATCTTCCGGTTATGGAACGGGACAAGAGCCGCTTGCGGCCCCAGCCTTCGCTGGGGCGACTTTTACGCTTCACGCCACCCCGAACGGCACCACCATATTGTCGGCATAATGCCCGACATGCGCGCGCCCCAGATAGGGCACGCCCATCGCGCCCGCCCAGCGGGTGACGATCGCTTCCTCGGTCTCGCCGAAGCCGGTGTCGTCGGGGCTGCGATCGGTCACCGCGCCGAGGCGGATACCGGCGATGCCCTTCAGCTGCGTCGCCTCGCGCAATTGCCAGAACAGACGGTCGATGCGGTACAGGTCCTCGCCGACCTCCTCGACGATCACGACATGGTCGGTCAGGTCGGGCAGCCATGGCGTGCCGATCAGCGCGCAGAGGATCACGAGGTTGAACGCGACACTCGGGCGCCCGTCGAGTTCGGGTGCCAGTACCGAGCGGTCGCGGTTGACCAGCCATGCGAGCGAGCGCGCCGCGCTGTTGGTGCCGCCCGCCTTGCCGACCTGTGCCGCCATCGGACCGTGGACCGGCCGGCCGATCCGCCGGGCGTAGAGCGCGCCGAGCAGGAACCCCATGTCCGAAAAGCCGACATAGCTCTTCGCCGCCGCCGCGCGGTTCAGCTGCGGCATGACCATGTCGAGGATGCGGTTCGACCCATAGCCGCCGCGCGCGAACCAGATCGCGTCGAAGCCCGGATCGTTGGCGAATTCGAGGAAGGCGGCGGCGCGCTGTTCGTCGGTGCCGGCGAAATGCCCGGCGTCGAGAAAACATTGCGGATGCACCACCAGATCGACCGAGGGGTAGGTCAGCGCGGCATAGCCCTGTGTCCGGGCCATCTGCTCCTCATCCACGCGCCGCGCCGGGGCCACCACACCGATCCGCATCCTGCAACCCCGCTTGCCACTTAAGGACAAGGTCGATAGCCCCGCGCGATGCTGTACGGCAAATCCTTCTTCCTCGTCGGGATCGGCGGTTCGGGCATGTTGCCGCTCGCCATGATCCTTGCCGGGCGCGGCGCGACCGTGGCCGGATCGGACCGATCGCTCGACCAGGCGAGCCTGCCCGCGAAGTTCGACGCGCTGCGCGCCGCCGGCATTGCGCTGTTCCCACAGGACGGCAGCGGCATCGTCTCGGCCGACCAGATCGTCGTCGCCTCCGCCGCGATCGAACCGACCGTCGCCGATATCGTCGCTGCCGAGGCAGTCGGCGCGAAGCGGATGGGCCGCGCCGAATTGCTCGCGATACTGTTCAACGCCGCGCCGCTGTCGATCGGGGTGGCAGGGACCAGCGGCAAGTCGACGGTCACCGGCATGATCGGCACTGTGCTGCACGCGCTCGGCCGCGATCCGACCGTGATGAACGGCGCGGTGATGAAGGATTTCGTTGCCCCCGACCGCCCCTTCGCCAGCGCATTGGTCGGGCAGGGCGATGCGTTCGTCAGCGAGGTCGACGAAAGCGACGGGTCGATCGCCTATTACCGCCCACAGGTCGCGGTGCTGAACAATGTCAGCCTCGACCACAAGACGTTGGCGGAGTTGCGCGACCTGTTCGGCGGGTTCGCCGACCGCGCGCGCCACGTCGTCGTCAATGTCGGCGATGGCGAGGCGGCGGCGCTGGCGGCGGCGGTGCCGGCGGCCAAGCGCACGACCTTTGCGGTCGAGGGCGAGGCCGATCTGGTTGCCCGCGCGCTGGTGCTCGACCCCTTTGCCAGCCGCTTCGAACTGGTCGCGGACGGGCAGGTCCACGACGTGCGGCTGGCGGTGCCGGGGCGGCACAATGTCGCCAATGCGCTGGCGGCGATCGGCGCGGTCGTTGCCGCCGGGGTGCCGGTCGCCGATGCGGTCGCGGCCATTGCCGGCTTTTCGGGCCTGAAGCGGCGTTTCGAATGGGTCGGCACGGCGCGCGGGGTCAGCGTCATCGACGATTTCGGGCACAATCCCGACAAGATCGCCGCGACCATCGCCACGCTGCGCACCCAACCGGGGCGGCTGCTGCTGTTCTTCCAGCCGCATGGCTATGGTCCGCTCAAGGTGATGCGCCGCGAACTGGTGACGATGTTCGCGCGCGAACTGCACGGCGACGACCTGCTGGTGCTGCCCGATCCGGTCTATCGCGGCGGCACGGTGACGCGCGAGGTCACCAGCGCCGATATCGTCGGCGACCTGACCGTGCAGGGTGCTCCGGCACGGCATATCCCCGACCGTGCGGCGGCGGCGGCGCATCTGGTGGCGCAGGCGCGTGACGGCGACCGGATCGTGGTGATGGGCGCGCGCGACGATACGCTGTCCGAACTGGCAGCGCAGATGCTGGCGATGCTGGGGTAGGGGCGTTCCGTTACCCCGGATGTACTCGAGACCTCTGCGAGAATCCGTGGACCGTGCCCCGGCGAAGGCCGGGGCCCAGTTGGGTGACGGGGTCGGCTACGGAGGAACCTTCCCAACTGTACCCCGGCCTCCGCCGGGGTACAGTTCGGCTTGGCTCCGTTCGGGACTTTCCAGAAGCTTCGCTCGAGTCCGGGACGACGAAGGGGGACCGGTCCGGGACTGGCACATCGCAACCGCCCCCGCCTTGAAATTCCCCCCGCCCTCGGCGAGCGCACCAATATCATAAGCAAATAGTCGAATTAGTCCGACTAAGGGGAGCGCCGCATTGGCTGACAAACAGGCGGGTTCCGCCACCACCGGGCTGGCCTTCGCCGCCGTGACGACCCTGTTCTTCGCCTGGGGATTCATCACCTCGCTCATCGACCCGCTGGTCGCGGCGGTGAAGGGCATCTTCACCCTGACCGATTTCGAGGCGCAGTTGGCCGCTTCGGCCTTCTTCCTCGCCTATGGCCTGATCTCGATGCCGGCCGCGATCCTGCTCGGCCGGTTGCGCGCGGTGCCGTCGATCCTGTTCGCGCTGGGGACGATGATCATCGGCTGCCTGACGATGCTGGTTGCGGCGAACCTTGCGGTGTTTCCGCTGGTGCTGCTCGGCCTGTTCGTCCTCGCCGCCGGCATCACCGTGTTGCAGGTCGCGGCGAACCCGCTGGCTGCCGCGCTCGGCGATCCGAAGCTCAGCCATTTCCGCCTGACGCTCAGCCAGACGTTCAACTCGTTCGGTACCTTTCTCGGGCCGCTGCTCGGCGCCAGCCTGTTCCTTGAAGGGGTCGAGGTAAAGGACGGCACGGTGTTGACGGACGCGGTGCGCGCCGGTGCGCTGGCCGGGATCGACCGCGCCTATTTCTGGATCGCCGGGCTGATCGCGGCGCTGGCGATCTTCTTCTTCCTCAGCCGCCGGGTCGTGTCGGCGGCGGTCCCCGCCGCGCCGGCCAAGGTGCCGGGGCCGGGGGCATTGCTCGCCGATGCCTTTTCGTCGCGCTGGGCACTGCTCGGGGCGAGCGCGATCTTCGTCTATGTCGGGGCCGAGGTCGCGATCGGGACGCAGATGGCGCTGTTCCTCAACGCCGATGGCGTCTGGGGCGCGTCGGACGCGCCGTTCGGCGTGCCGCTGCTCGGCTTCGCGATGGGCAGCGACGGCGTGCCCGGCGTGTCGTTGCAGGAAGCGGGCAAGGCCGTCGCCTTCTATTGGGGCGGGGCGATGGTCGGTCGGCTGATCGGATCGGTGCTGCTGTCGCAGGTGAAGGCGTGGAAGCTGATGGCGCTGTTCACCGCGATCGCGGTCGGCATGTGCCTTTATGTCGCGGGCGTGGGCGGGGTCACCGCCGGGTTCGTCGCGCTGTCGATGGGGCTGTTCAACTCGATCATGTTCCCCGTCATCTTTACCCTGACGCTCGAACGCTCGACCGCCAGCGAGGCGGCGACCTCCGGCCTGCTGTGCACCGCGATCTTCGGCGGGGCGGTGATCCCGCCGGTCGTGGGGCTGGTGTCGGGCGCGGTCGGCCATGGGCCGGCGTTCCTCGTGCCGGCGATCTGCTATGCGGCGCTGTGCGGCTTCGCCGTCGCCGCCGGACGCACCGCGACGCGCAACGCCGCTGCGGCGAAGAGCCTGCACTGACCGGACGGGGCGGGCGTCGCTGCCCGCCCCTGTTTCAAGCCGCGACGCGCGCCCGCAACGCATTCTGCGCCAGCGCGATCGAGCCGAGCGGCCCCGCCTGATCGCCGAGCGCCGGGGCGACGACATAGTCGCGTGCCGGCAGCGGCAGATAGCCGTTGATGCTTTCCCGCAGCGCCGGTTCGATCCGCGCCAGCAGATGCGGCTGCTTGTTCATCACTCCGCCGCCGATCGCGATCCGCTTCGGCCCGGTGGTGCACACCATCGCATGGCACATGGCGACGATCGACGCGGCGACGCGGTCCCAGACCGGATGGTTGGGCAACAGCGTCGATACATGGACGTCGCCCAGCGCGGCCTTGATACCCGTGCCCGATGCCAGCCCCTCGACGCAATCGTCATGGAACGGGCAACCGCTCGGCAGCGTATCGCCCGGCAGGCGCGGGGTGCGCAGATGGCCGATCTCGGCATGGCCGATCCCGCGCGTCGGCTGGCCGTTGACCAGCAGCCCCACGCCGACCCCGGTGCCGATCGTCACATAGGCGAAATCGTCCAGCCCCTGCGCACAGCCCCATAGCGTTTCGGCGAAGGCCGCGCCATTGACGTCGGTATCGAACGCGTGGGGAACGGCGAACGGTGCCGACAGCCGGCCGGCGACATCGGCCATCGGCCAGTCGGGCTTGGTCGTGGCGAGGATATGCCCCCAGGTCGGCGATGCGGGGTCGAGATCGACCGGGCCGAAGCTGGCAATGCCGAGCGCCGCGAACCCGGTCGTGTTCCACCAGCGCTGTAGCACGGCGGCTATGGCGGGCAGGGTGACGTCGGGATGCTCGGTCGGCACCGTTTCCTGCGCCAGGATCCGGTCCGGGCCATAGGCCAGCGTGCACACGCACTTGGTCCCGCCCAGTTCGATCCCGGCCAGCGGCAGGTCGCTCCGGTCGCGCGCCGACGGGGGATCGATCGTCATGTTCATTCGCGAAAATCCTGTCACCGGTGAAAGTTTGCAACGTCGCAGCCTTGTCGGCCAAGTGCAATTAGGAAAATCGGTTTGTTTAATAAAATCGATCGTCCCGGGGGACAGGTCCTCCGGCGACGCCGCGTTTCGTATAATGTTCGTCCGCTCGCTAACCGAACGGCAAGGACCGCCGTGCCAAAGCTGTCTGCTGGAAATGGAGTCGGCGATGCGGGCGAATGCGAAGGATGCGGCGGCGGGGGCGGCCGGACGGTTCGAACTGGCATTCGCGGCGCAGTTCAAGGGGAGTGCCGCCCAGCCGGCGTCCACCATGTCGCCGCCCGATATCCGGGACATGACCCCGCGCGAAATGGCCGAGTACGGCTTTCACCTGTTCGCGGAAGGCGCGATCGACATCCATACGCTGCACCGCTTCCGCCGCGAACTGATCGCGACCGACGGGACGCCCGCCGCCGACATCAAGATGGATTTCGCCGCACAGGCCCGCGAGCGGCTGGCGCATCTCGATGCGGTGTTTGAACCGAAATCCTCGGCGGCCTATCGTTCGCTGCGCCGCCTGCTCGACTTCGCAAGGCCTTAACCGGCGTCCACCGCCTTCCACAGAGCGGTCGCGCTCGGCAGCAGGAAGTGGCTGAACGGCAGGATCGCCGCACCCACCGCCGGCGCATCCTCGGCCAGCATCGCGCGGCGCACCGACGCGAGGGCGGGAACATTGGTGGCCTTCACCCGCAACCGTTCGTTCAGCCGCGCGGCCAACGTCTCGACATGCCGCCCCGGCAGCCGTCCGCCGACGAAGATCGCCGCCGGATTGATGAGGCAATTGATCGCGATCATCGGTTCGATCAGCCGCTCGACCGAGGCGTCGATCCATGCATCGACGATCGTCAGCAGCTCGGCCGGATCGCGCTCGCCCCGGATATCGCCGAGCGTGAAGCCCGCGCAACGCAGCGGATGCGACAGGCCCGAAAGCGATACGGTGTGCTGGATCTGGGTCTGCCCGCCCTTGCCGTCGCTGCCCAGCAGGAAGCCGAGTTCGCCCGATCGCCCGCTTGCCCCCCGGAAATAGCTGCCGTCGATCACCAGCCCGCCGCCCAGCGCCGACGAGATCAGGACATAGAAGAAGCTCGCCTGATGCTGGCCATGGCCCAGTTGCAGCTCGCCCATCGCCGCTGCCGCCGCGTCGTTCTCGACGAACACCGGCCGGTCGATCGGCGCTGCGAACAGCGTCGCCATGTCGACGCTTTCCCATTCGGTATAGCTGGCCGGGCGGCCGGGCAGGTCGACGGTGCCCAGATCGTCGGGCCGCGCCACGCCGATGCCGACGATCCGTTCGGCATCGACCTGCGCCTCGGCGACCAGTCCGGTGATGACCGATCGATAGAAACCGGCGACGTCGTCCGGCAGCGCGAAATCGACGTCGCGGGTGGCGCGCGCCAGCGTCTGCCCGGTGAAGTCGACTAGCACGATCGTCACGTGATCGCGGTCGATATTGATGCCGATCGCGTAGCAGGCGGCGGGATTGACCACCAGCTTGGTCGGCGGCTGGCCGCGTCCGCCGCGCCGCTGCCCGGCCTCGAGGATCAGCCCCTCGCCCAGCAGCCGGCGGGTGATGTTGGCGATCGCCGGCGGGGTGAGGCCGGTGATGTTGGCCAGGTCGATGCGGGTCAGCGACCCCGACACCCGGATGGCGTGCAGCGTGATTCGCTGGTTATGGTCGGCGGCACGTTCGAGGTTGGTCCCCGACAGGCGAATCGGTGCACGATCGGTCACGCGCGGAGATCCCGGGCGGGTAGGGGGCAGGACACGCACTATCTCCCAATCACGGCGGCGCCGTTCGTTCTTTTGGCAGAGCGTGGACCAGTGGACAGGCCAGTTCAATCGGAAACCGTGTTGGCGAAACCCCTGTCGGACGATTGACACCGTTGTCGGAATTGGCGAACGGGGACGCAAAGGATCGCACGCGGTGGAATCGCGGGCAGAGGGAGAGCGATGCGATGAAACCGGTACCGCAATTTCTGATGGGCACGATGCTGGCCGGCATGGCGTTCGCGCTGCCCGCCGCCGCGCAGACCGTGCCGGCCCCCGCGCCGGCCGCGACCGTCCACCCCGACATCTGGCCACGCGCCAATTGGCCGTACAAGGCCGATCCAGCGGTCGAACGGCGCATCGCCGATTTGCTCAAGAAGATGACGGTCGAGGAAAAGGTCGGACAGGTCGTGCAGGGCGATATCGCCAGCCTGACGCCCGAGGACGTAAAGCGCTATCATCTGGGATCGGTGCTGAACGGCGGCAATTCCGCGCCGAACAACGACGAATTCGCGCCGGCATCCGAATGGCTGAAGCTCGCCGATCGGTTCTACGAGGCATCGGTCGACAAGAGCGACGGCGGCGTCGGCATTCCGGTCATCTGGGGCACCGATGCGGTGCACGGCCACAGCAATATCGTGGGCGCGACGCTCTTCCCGCACAATGTCGGCTTGGGCGCGATGCACGACCCGGCGCTGATGCGGAAGATCGCGCAGGCGACGGCGGCCGAAATCCGCGCGACCGGCATCGAATGGACCTTTGCCCCGACGATCACCGTGCCGCAGGACCTGCGCTGGGGCCGCGCCTATGAAGGCTATTCGTCCGATCCCAAGCTGGTCGCCAGCTACGTCACCCAGTTCATCGAAGGGCTGCAGGGCGCGCCCGGATCGACCAACCAGCTGAAGGGGCCGTACGTCCTCGCCTCGACAAAGCATTTCCTGGCGGACGGCGGCACCTTCGGCGGGCAGGATCAGGGTGATGCGAAGATCCCCGAAACGACGCTGCGCGACATTCACGGCACGCCCTATGTCTCGGCGATCAATGCCGGGGTGCAGACGGTCATGGCCAGCTTTTCGAGCTGGAACGGTGAAAAGGTGACCGGGCACAAGGGGCTGCTGACCGATGTGCTGAAGAAGCGCATGGGTTTCGGCGGGTTCATCGTCAGCGACTGGAACGCGCATGGCCAGGTTGCCGGCTGCACCAATGCGTCCTGCCCGCGCGCGATCAACGCCGGGCTGGACATGTACATGGCGCCCGACAGCTGGAAGCCGATCTGGGAAAACCTCGTCAAGCAGGTCAAGTCGGGTGAAGTGCCGATGGCGCGCCTCGACGACGCGGTATCCAACATCCTGCGTGTCAAACTTCGCGCCGGGCTGTTCGAGGCGGGCAAGCCGTCGTCGCGTCCGCTGTCGGGCAAGTTCGACCTGCTCGGCAGCCCCGAACACCGCGCCATCGCGCGCGAGGCGGTGGCGAAGTCGCTGGTGCTGCTCAAGAACAACGGCTCGGTCCTGCCGATCAAGGCCGGCGCGCGGGTGCTGGTCGCCGGCGATGGCGCGAACGACGTCGCGCGCCAGTCGGGCGGCTGGACGCTGACATGGCAGGGGACGGGGATCGACCCGAAATATTTCCCCGGCGCGACCTCGATCTGGCAAGGGATCGATGCGGCGGCCAAGGCGGTGGGCGGCACGGCGACGCTGTCAGCCGATGGCAGCTTCACGGGCCAAAAGCCCGATGCCGCGATCGTGGTGTTCGGCGAGACGCCCTATGCCGAGTTCCAGGGCGACATCAAGACGCTCCAGCTGCGCCCCGAATTGCGCGCACCCATCGAGACGATGAAGAAGCTGAAGGCGCAGGGGATTCCGGTCGTCGCGCTAATGCTGACCGGACGGCCGCTGTTCGTGAACGCCGCGATCAACGCCGCCGATGCGTTCGTCGTCGGCTGGCTGCCGGGATCGGAAGGGGCGGGCGTCGCCGACGTGCTGCTCGCGGGGCAGGGGGGCAAGCCGAAGCGCGACTTTACCGGTACCTTGTCCTTCCCCTGGCCGGCGACGGCGGACGCGACCGGCCCGACGCAATTCCCGATCGGCTATGGCCTGACCGCCGCCAGCAGGACGACGGTGCCGACGCTGTCCGAAGACGCGAAGGTCGCCGAAGCCGATGCCGGCGACGTGTTCATGGACAAGGGCTTGCCCGCAACTGCCTGGTCGCTCGAGGTCGGCGGCGCCGGCACCGGCGGCAACACCCGCATCACCACCGTTCCCGCCCAATCGGGGGCGGGCCGGGTCAAGGTCACCGCGACCGATCACGGTGTTCAGGAGGGCGCGCGCCGCTTCGCCATCGACGGCAGCGGCCCGGCGCAGATCGTGCTGAGCACCCAATCGCCGGTCGACCTGACGCGCCAGACCAATGGCGACGTCATGCTGGTATCGACGATGCGCGTCGACGCCGCCCCGACCCGGCCGGTCACCCTGTCGCTACGCAGCGGCCCCGGCGGCGGACAGGTGGCGCTTGGTCAGTTGCAGCAGCTGCCGGTCGGCCAGTGGAAGACGCTGGGCGTGCCGCTCAAATGCTTCGGCGGCAATGTGAACATGGCGAAGGTTGATACGCCCTTCGTGCTTTCGACCGACGGCAAGCTGACGGTCAGCGTGGCGCGCGTGGCGCTGGGTACGACGGCGGACGTGAAGGTGACCTGCGCAAAGTAACGATCCTCCCCGCTCCGCGGGGAGGGGGACCATGCGCAGCATGGTGGAGGGGGTTCGCCCCGCAACGCAACGGTTCCGTATGCGGACACCCCCTCCACCAGCTTCGCTGGTCCCCCTCCCCGTGCCGGGGAGGATTTGCTAACCGCGCATCAGCGACGACACACAGGGGCATCGGCGATGAAGGCAATCTGGGCATCTCTCTTCCTCGCCGCGGCGACCCCCGCCGTCGCACAGGAAGCCACGCCGCCCGCCGCGCCCGTTCCCCCGCGCGTCTCGGTCTCGGGCGGCATCGTCGAGGGCAAGGCCGAGCCCGACCGCATCCTCTTTCGCGGCATTCCCTTTGCCGCCCCGCCGCTCGGCGCCAACCGCTGGCGCGAACCGCAGCCGGTGGTCGAATGGCTCGGCATTCGCACCACCACCGCACAGGCGCCCGCCTGTCTCCAGAACGACTATGGCTGGAACCATGCCGACCATGTCTATGCCGCCGAGGATTGCCTGACGCTCGATGTCGGCACCCCCGCGCTGACCGGCAAGCGCCCGGTGATCGTGTGGATCCATGGCGGCAGCAACCGCGCGGGATCGGCGGGCGACATGGCGCTGTCGGCGATCGGCAAGCGCGACGTCGTGGTCGTCGCCATCCAGTATCGGCTCGGCATCTTCGGCTTCCTGCCCCACCGTGCGCTGGCGGCGGAGGCGAACGGGACCGGCGGCAATTACGGGCTGATGGACCAGATCGCGGCGCTGCGCTGGGTCCGCGACAATATCGCCAAGTTCGGCGGCGACCCCGACAATGTCACCATCGCCGGCGAAAGCGCCGGGTCGCAGGACGTGTCGCTGTTGCTCGCCTCGCCGCTCGCGCGCGGCCTGTTCGCCAGGGCGGCGATGGAGTCGGGCACCCCCGGCTTCGGCCTGCCATGGCGCCCGCTGAAGGAAGCGTTCCGCATCGGCGACCAGCTCGACGTGCTGCTCGGCACCCGGGGGACGGCGGCGCTGCGCAGCGCCTCGCCCGCCGCGCTGCTGGCGGCCGACCTGAAGCTGCACGATGCGAAGCTGACCGCCGACGACTATCTGTACCTGCGCACGACGATCGACGGCGCGGTGCTGCCCGACACGCCCGACCGGTTGTTCGTCACCGCGCCGAAGCGCCCGGTCCTGCTTGGCAGCAACATGCTGGAACTCGACCTGCCCGGCGGTCGCCCGGCGCGCGACGGCTTTGTCGACCTGTCGTTCGGGAACAATGCGGAAGGCGCGCGCACCTTCTACCGCCTCGACGACCCCGATCCCGTCGCCCATCCGCGCATGGGCAGCCGCGACCAGCAGATCGCCACCGACGCCACCTTCCGCTGCCCGGCGGGCACGCTCGCCAACCTCCTCGCCGGCCGCAACTGGCCGGTCTGGCGCTATGAATTCGACATGGCGGGCGATGGCGGGTCGGGCCGCACCGCCCATGCCGCCGAGATCGGCTATATCTTCGCCGATCGCCGCGTCGGGCCGGTGTCGATGCAGGACTATTGGCTTGCCTTCGCCGCGACCGGCGACCCCAATGGCGAGGGTCGCCCGGCATGGCCGCGCACGACCAAGGGCAAGCCCGCCAATATCCTGTTCGACGCCCGCGGCGCCACTGCGCGCGACGGCGACATTCGCCCCGAAATCTGCCGCCTGGCGGGATCGCTATGACTCCCGATCGCCGTCATTTCCTCGGCCTCGCCGCCGGTGTCGCGCTGCTTCCCGCCACCGCCTGCGCGCAGGAGGAAAGCTATGAGGTCAAGCGCCAGCGGCAACTCGCGACCGACTGGCCGTGGCTCGGCCGCTACGCCGCCGACAATGCCGCGCTCGCCGCGTCGGGCAAGCCGACCGACATCGTCTTCATGGGCGATTCGATCACCGAAGGCTGGGTCGGCAAGCGCCCCGAATTCTTCCGCGCCGGCCGGGTCGGGCGCGGGATCAGCGGGCAGACGACGCCGCAAATGGTGCTGCGGATGATGGCCGACGTCATCGCCCACCGCCCGAAATTCGTCCACATCATGGCCGGCACCAACGACATCGCCGGCAATACCGGGCCAATGACGCCGCAGCAGACGCACGACAATCTGGCGATGATGGCGATGCTCGCGCAGGCTGCGAAGATCGGCGTGCTCCTTGCCAGCGTGCCCCCGGCGGACGGCTTTCCATGGCGCCCCGGTCTCGCCACCGTCGCGCCGATCCGCGCGCTCAATGCCTGGATCAAAACCTATGCCGCACAGACGGGCGCGACCTTTGTCGACTATACGCCGGTGCTGGCGACGCCCGGCGGCGCGATGAAGCCTGGCTTCGCCGATGACGGCGTCCACCCGACCGCCGCCGGCTATGCCGCGATGGAGGCGGTGCTGACGCCCATCCTGCGTGCGAAGCGCCTGGCCGTCTGACAAGCTGAACGGACCCGCCGCCGCCGCGACATTCCGACACAATTTTCGCGGGTTGGCGACAAACCCTTGCGACACGCGATCCCCATTTTCTGTTCAGCCCAAGGGGTTCGAACAGGAGAAAGTTCATGAAGAAGTTCGCACTGATGCTCGCCGGCCTCGGCGTCGCCATGACCGCGCTGCCCGCCGCCGCCCAGCCGTGGCAGTCGGTCAACCAGCGTCAGGCGCAGATCGAGCGCCGCATCGATCAGGGCATCCGCAGCGGCGCGCTCAGCCGCCGCGAAGCGACCAACCTGCGCGTCGAATTCCGCCAGATCGCGCAGCTCGAACAGCGCTATCGCCGGTCGAACGGCCTGTCGATGCAGGAACGCCGCGATCTCGACCGCCGTTTCGACGCGCTGGCGTACAAGGTCCGCGTCGACAAGCGCGACCGCAACAACCGCCCGGGTTATCGCCGGTAAGGATCGAAACCAGGACCGTATCCCCGCGCAGGCGGGGGTACGGGTACGTCACCTATCCCCCCGCGACGAACGCCCCTATCAGCCCGGCATCCTCACCCAGCAGCCCCGGCACCACCACTGCCGTCGTCATCGGGGTCAGCAAGTTCGCCCGCACCCGCGCGTCGAGCGCCGCGATCAGCGCGGTCGCATTGGCCAGCCCGCCCCCGACCGGCACGATCGTCGCCGACACGGCATGGAGCAGCATCGCCAGCGGTCCGCCGACCAGATCGCACCAGTAATCGACTGTCGCCACCGACTGCGCGTCACCACCCTCCGCACCGCGCGTGATCGTGATACTGTCGGCATCGACCCCGTGCAGAAATCGGTGCAGCCGTTCCAGCCCGCGCGCGCTGCCGATCGTGTCGAGACATCCCTTCAGCCCGCAGCCACAGGCGAACACCGGATTGGCCCCCGGCGCGATGCGGCTTTCCGGCACGACCTGCCCATGGCCCCATTCGCCGCCGATCCCACCGGCACCGCTGACGATCCGGCCGTGCTCGACCAGTCCGCCGCCGACTCCGGTGCCGAGGATGATGCCGAACACCCGCGCATGCCCGGCCGCGACGCCGCGCGCCGCCTCCGCCAGGACGAAGGCATCCGCATCGTTCACCACCCGCACCGGCACCCCCAGCGCGGCGGACAGTTCCTCGCCCAGCACGCGCCCGTCGATGCAGCGGATATTGGCGCTGGTGACGATGCCCGAATGTGGATCGACCAGCCCGGCGGTCGCGATCGACACCCGGTCGCACGCCACCGCCGCCAGCGCATCGGCAAATATGCCAACGAACGCAGTCCAGTCGTCGACCGGCGTCGGCAGCTTCCGTCGCCCGCCGATCGTGCCTGCATCGTCGAACGCGGCGATGTCGACGAATGACCCGCCGACATCGGCGCAGAGTCGCATGCTACGCGCCCAGCCAGGCCTTGCGGAACGCCTTCTGCCGCGCGGTCGGCGCCTGGCCGACCGTCTCGCCGCGCACCACCTCCAGCGTCGGATCAGCCGCCGGGGTCAGCGTCACGCTATGTTCGGTGCCGAACCGGCGATAGCGTAGTTCGACCGGCGCGCCCGGCTTCAGCGCCGCGACCGCCGCATTCCACGCCGCGCCATTGGCGATCGCCTGCCCACCGACCGCGACGATCACGTCACCCCGGTCGAGCCCGGCGGCGAACAAGGGCGAATTCTGCGCGGGTGGGAAGGTCAGCGTCACCCCCTCCGCCTCGTCGCTCGCCGCCGTCCGCCCGATCCAGCCACGCGTCGGCGCGGCAGGCCGCAGCACCAGCCCGGCCTGGGCCAGCAACGGCGCGAAATCGGGCAGGCCGCTGCCATCGATCGACCGTGCGAAGAACGCATCGGCAAAGCCCTGGTCCCCCGTCGTCGCGGCCAGCGCCGCGCGCAGATCGGCGGGGGTATAGGCCTGTTCGTTCCGGCCATGCCGCGCCCACAAGGTCCGCATGAAATCGTCGAGGCTCTTGCCCGCGAAACGCTGCCGCAGTTCGAGGTCGAGTGCCATGCCGATGATCGCGCCATAGGGGTAATAGGACACGAAGATATTGGGATCGACCGGATCGATCGAGCGCGCGGCATCGACGAACGGCGCGCGCAGGCTCATCTCCTGCGGTGACGCATTGATCCGCGCCGCAATCCGCGCCGGATTGTTGACGATGCCGCTCAGCATCGGCCCCATCTCGTCCAGATATTCGTCGACGCTGGACAGCCCCGCGCGCCGGATCGACAGCGGCCCGTAATAGCTGGTGAACCCCTCGGCCAGCCACAGCGACGGCGTGGGATTGGCGCGGGAGAAGTCGAACGGCTCGAGTTCGGCCGGACGGATGCGCTCGACGTTCCAGCTATGGAAGAATTCGTGCGCCAGCGTGCCCAGCTGGTCGTCCTTCGCCTCGGCGAGCGACTGCGCGTTGGTGATGATCGTCGAGTTGCGATGCTCCATCCCGTCGCCGGTGATCGACGGGCGGTAATCGGCGATGAAGGTATAGCGGCCGAAATCATAGGGCGCGGGCGCGCCGAAGATGCGGATCTGCTCGCGCACCACCCGCTTCGCCTTCTCGGTATAGCGGTCCATGTCGGCGGCGCTGCCGTCATGATGCAGCGCGAGGCGATAGGTCTTGCCGCCCTCCTGCCATTCGCGGACCATATGGTCCGACAGCTCGGTCGGGCTGTCCATGAAATATTGCAGGTTCGGCGCCCAATAGGTGTCCGCCGCATCGCTTTCGGGCAGCTGCGTCGCGACCTTCCATTTCGGGTCGGGGCGCTGGAAGCGCACGCGGATCGGTTGCGCATCGTAACCGCTCGCCCACAGGAAGGTCGCCGGCATGTTCAGGTGCGCATGGCTGGTGTCGATCTGCGCATATGTGCCGTCGCCATGATCGGCGAACAACGTGTAGGTGACCACGACCGTGCCGTCATGCCCCGCGACGCTCCAGCCATAGGGGTCGCTGCGCGTCAGCTTCAGCGGCCGTCCGGCGCCGTCGGTGGCGATGACGTCATAGACGTTCTTGGCGAACTCATGGATCGCATAGCGCCCCGGCGACGACCGCGACATCTGCACGCGCAAGGGGCCAGCGGGCACCCCGGTCCAGGTCGCGGTAATCCGTGCGCGGTGATGCGCGACCTGCGGGAACGACACGTCGTAGCGCACCTTCGCCGCCATGCCCGGATCGCGCTGGCCGGGGGCGGGGGCAGGATGCACCGGCGCGGTCTGCGCCAGCGCGGGGAGCGCGATCGAGGAAGCGAGCAGGGCGGCGAACAGCGAACGGACCATGGAGGCTCCCCCGGGGAAAGATCGCAGCCTTCTAGGCCGGGAGGAGGAAGTTTTGGAAGCGCTTTGCCGCGTGCGCCACGCTGCTCGGTGCCCCGCCGTCACCCCCGCGACAAACGATGTGCGAGCTTTCGCTGTGGCATTGCCCGCACCGGGGAGGGAACGGCGCAGACCGCCGCTTTCCTACAGTACAGCCGCTACGCTATCATCCGCCCGCTCTTTCCCATCGCCAAACCCCGATGCCATACCGAGCTCGACCCGGGGGCGTGCTTTCGGAGGGGACGACCGACCAGCCGCACCCGCCGCGCGTACTGCGCACGAGTGTGAACTTCGTGAACTTTGGACGCCAGGACGGGGCCGGACCCAAGTCCGACCCCGCCCAAACCGCAGCAATTACAGCTTGTTACCCCGCCGCGCGCGCCAGCGCCTTTTTCAGCTTCTCATGCGCCGATTTCTTGATCTGGCAGATCCGCGCCGCACCGACGCCCAGCACCTGCCCGATTTCCTCGAGGTTCAGTTCCTCGACATAATAAAGCTGGATGACCTGCGCCTCGCGTGTCGGAAGCGCGGTGATCGCGGCGATCAGCGCCTCGCGCAGCTCGCCCTCCGCCAGCGCCTCGAACGCATCGGGGCCATCGTCCATGAACCACGGCGCTTCGTCGGTATAGACGTCGTCGATCGAATCGAACTGCACCGACTGGACATCGGCATAGTCGGTGCGCAGCTTGGAGAGCGGCACGTCCAGCCGCGCGGCGATCTCGGCCGGCACCGGCGCGCGGCCCAGTTCCTGCGTCAGCACCGACACCGCCTTCACATAGTCGCGCCGCCGCTTCATCGCGCCGCGGCTGATCGTCGCCTGCCGCCGCAGTTCGTCGATCATCGCCCCGCGCAGCCGGGTGGCGAGATATTGTTCGAACGTGACCGATCCGCGATCCTCGAACATCGGCACCGCTTCGACCAGCGCGACCAGTCCGACCTGCACCAGATCCTCGACATCGACCATACTGCTCATATGGCCATGGACATGCCATGCGATCCGCCGGACCAGCGGCAGATGCTTGCGGACCAGCGCGTCGGCATCGTTCGGTCGGGCACGGCGCGTATAGGTCGCGGCGTTCAGCTCGGGCTGGGGAAAGAAGGGGGCGTTCATGCGGGGATGGCCTCCGGGGCGCCGATGACGGCGACGACTTCGACTGCCTTGTCTTCGGGAACTTCGAAGAAGCTCATGACCGGGGTGTCGGGCAGGCACGACTTGACCAGCTTGCGCACCGCGACCCGGATCGACGGCTGCACGACCAGCGCGAACGGCTTGGCCTCGGCCATCAGCGGCTGGGCGGCATGGGTCAGCGCGTCGACGATGCGGCGGCCCAGATCGGGCTCGATCGCGTTGCGCCGCGACGGATCGCCGCGCATCGCCTGTCCCAGCAGCGCCTCCAGCTGCCCTTCGAGCGTCATCACGCGCAGCGGCTCGCGCACCCCGCACAGCTTCTGGATGATCAGCGCGCCCAGCTCGGGCCGGATCAGCTCGACGATCTCGTCGGCATCCTGCGTCCGCTGCGCGGTGACGGCGATGGCGGCGGCGATGCGGCGGAATTCCTTGAGCGGGATATTCTCGGCCAGCAGCGCGCGCAGCACCTGCGTCAGCGTGGTGAGCGTCAGCGGCTGCGGGCACAGCGCCGCCACCAGGCTCGCGGCACGGTCCTTCAGGCCGTCGAGCAGCGCCTGCACCTCGTCCGGGCCCAGCAGCTCGGTCGCATTGACGGTCAGCACATGGTTCAGGTGCGTCGCGATCACCGTGCCGGCATCGACCACCAGATAGCCGGCACCGGTCGCGGCATCGGCATCGCCCGGCTGGATCCAGATCGCGTCCAATCCGAAGGTCGGGTCCTTGGCGGTCTTCCCCTCGAGGAACCCGCCGACCGCCTGGCCGGTGTCGAGCGCCAGCATCTCGGTCGCCGACGCCATGTCCTCGCCGACGACCACGCCGCCGATCGAGATGCGATAGGTATAGGGGGCGAGGTTGATGTCGTCGCGCACCTTCACCTGCGGCACGACGAAACCCAGATCCTTGGACAGCTGGCGGCGGACGCCGGTGATCCGGCTCATCAGCGGCGCGCCCTTGCGCTCGTCGACCAGCGGCACGAGGCCGTAGCCGATGTCGAGCATGATGTGGCAATTGTCGTTGACCTCGTCCCAGCCGATCTTCGACAGGTCGGCCGGTTCGGGCAGCGCCTCGACCGGCGGGGCGGGGGGCGGCGCGTTCTTCATCTTGCCGAGCTTCCACGACGCGAAGCCCGCAATGCCGGCGGCGGGCGCCAGCACGAGGAACGGCATGCCCGGCAGCATCGCCAGCAGGCCGAGGATGCCGGCGACCGGCGCCCAGGTACGGTGCGACGCGAACTGCGTCCCGATCTGCCCGGCAAGGTCCTGCGAAGAGGTCGAGGTAACGCGGGTGACGATGGCGGCGGCGGCGATCGACAGCAGCAGCGAGGGCACCTGCGCGACCAGCGCGTCGCCGATCGCGAGCAGCACATAGGTCTGCGCCGCCTGGCCGACCGCCATCTGGTGGCTGACCACACCGAGGATCAGGCCGCCGACGATGTTGATGGCAAGGATCAGCAGGCCGGCGACCGCGTCGCCCTTCACGAACTTCGACGAACCGTCCATCGCGCCGTAGAAATCGGCTTCGGCGCCAGTCTCGATCCGCTTGGCACGCGCTTCGTCGGGGGTGATCAGGCCGGCGTTCAGGTCGGCGTCGATCGCCATCTGCTTGCCGGGCAGGGCGTCGAGGGTGAAGCGCGCCGACACTTCGGACACGCGACCGGCACCCTTGGTCACCACGATCATGTTGATGATGATCAGGATCGAGAAGACGAAGAGACCGACGACATAGTCGCCGCCGATCAGGAAGGTGCCGAACGCCTCGATGACATGGCCCGCCGCCGCTTCGCCCTCATGGCCATGGACCAGCACGACGCGGGTCGATGCGACGTTGAGGCCGAGGCGGAACAGCGTCGCGAACAGCAGCACGGTCGGAAAGGCGGAGAAGTCGAGCGGCTTCTGCGCGTTGAGCGCCACCATGAGCACCGCGATCGAGATCATGATGTTCATGACGAAGAAGATGTCGAGCATGAACGCCGGGATCGGCACGACCATCAGCAGGACGAGCAGCAGGATCGCGGCGGGCAGCGCCGACCCGCGCAAGGCGGGCAGGATGCTCTTGGGATTGCTCAGGATCGCCTGCATCATGCGGCTCCCAGATTGGCGAGGATCGAATAGGCGAGCCGCGCCGATTCAGGGGTCGGGCGATACAGCGACGCCATCTGCGCCGGGTTTGCCGTCACGTCGCCGCCACGGCTGCGCACGACGTTCAGATTGGCGATGGTCGATGCCAGCCAAGCCTCGTCGCCGCCCTGTGCCTCGTTGCCCATGATGACGTCGCCGCCAAAGCCGTTCAGCATTACCGCCGGTTGCTGCATCCGGTTGACCGGGAAGCCGCCATCCTCCACGCCGCTGCCGCCGACGGCCTTCGCCCCGCGGTCGAGCTTCGCACTCATCCGTTCGTAGATTTCGCCGAGCGAGCGCGGCTGGCCGCCGGGCGCGAAGAAGATCGACCGGTTGGCACGGGCGGCGGCGGGGAACATCGCGGCGGCCGACCGGTCGGGATTGGCCTGCATCGACGTCAGGAACTGGCGCGCGCCGCCCAGCCCCAGGAAATGCGCCATATACAGGTCGGTACCGGTCGCATTACGGCCCAGCGCGCCTTCGAGCGCGGACTTGTTGTCGGCGGCATGTTCGGCGGCCATCAGCGACGATGCCTGCGGATCGCTGCGCAGGTTCAGGATCGCGCGGCGGGTGGCGGGGTCGGCGACATAATAGCGGCCGTTGCTGCCCTGGCGGATGCTGTCCGATGCCCAGCCCATGCCGTGCTCGGCGCCATGCGCCTTGACCACGCCCAGCCAGCTTTGCTCGACGAACTGGTACAGGCCGGTGGCGGACGAGGTCGCGGCGCGCGCATTGGCGTGCAGGCCGCTCTCGACCTGTGCCTGACCCAGCAGGTAATTGAAATCGATACCGGTCCGCGCGCTCGCCGTCGCGATCGCGCTATGGACGTTGGACCTTGCTTCTACCGGAACGACATTCATCGGGCTGTGCTTCGCTTCCCCTGTTCGGGGAGCCACACAGCAAGCGACGTGCCAGTTTTGCATTTGCTGCTTCCGCGCTGCGAAGCACGCACCATCCGCCCCGCCCCGAACGTCATCCCAGCGCAGGCTGGGATCTTGGGGTTATAGCGCGCAGCAAGCGCCGCATGGGACCCCAGCCTGCGCTGGGGTGACGTGCCAGACTGCTGGTGCAGCGATCACCGATACGCCGCAGCCGCCGAGCGCTGCGCCGAGGCGGCAATCCCCGGC
Organism: Sphingomonas lacusdianchii; assembly: GCF_022664395.1. GTDB lineage: Bacteria > Pseudomonadota > Alphaproteobacteria > Sphingomonadales > Sphingomonadaceae > Sphingomonas > Sphingomonas lacusdianchii. The sequence continues at coordinate 64,379 of NZ_JAKRET010000008.1, forward strand.
CGGTAGGCCGGCAAACCGCCGCCGGTCAGCTGCTCGATCCGGCGCCGGACATTGGCCGACATCAGGTTGACATAGATCCGCGCGGTCTCGTTCAGCCGCTGCGCTTCGCGCGCCAGCGTTTCCAGCTCGGCGTCGAGCGGCACGTCGTCATTGGCGGCAACCGCCTCGATCCCCTGCAGCTTCATCGCCGTCGCGGTTTCCAGCGCGGTGACGTCGTTCGCCTGCATCGCGGCGATCTCCGCATGCAGGCTGTCGATGATCTGGATCAGCGCATCACGCCGGTTCATTGCTGTTCCAATCGAGTTTCAGGGCGATGAGCCGGTCGGCGATGGTGGCGGGCGACAGGGGGAAGCGGCCTTCGGCGATCGCCTTGCGGATCGTCGCGACCCGGTCGGTATCGACCGGCGGCGATGCCGACATGGCGGCGGCGGTCGTGCCCCCCGACAGGAGGGCGACGCCGGTCTTGGGCGTGCCCTCCGCCGGCGGTGTCGCCGCGGCGCGCGTCTGTCCGTCGGTGCGTGCGATGGCACGCTGCCCGATCGACGTTACCGGCCTTGAACCGACTGAATCCACCATGTCCCCGTCCTTCGCGAACTGCTGACATGAGGAGAAACGACGCCTTCCCGAACTTCTTTAGCAAAAATTACTGCGGATCGATTTTTTTCGATGCCGCCGCTCTACCGCCCGAAGCCGGGCAGGGCGGCACGACCCGATTCCATCGCGATCGCCTGGATCGGCGGCTTGGCGGGGTCGACCTTGACCATCAGCCGCCCGCCGACCGGCGCGTCGCTCATCGCCACGCCGTCGCGGGTGATCGAAAAGCCTTCCGCCCCGGCTTCGATCATGATCGGGTCGCCGCGGCGGATCACCGGTTCGGGCTTGGCGGTGGCGGCGGCGACTGCCGGGGCGGCGCGCTCGGGGACGATACGGGTCAGGCGGCGGACCGGGACATAGACTTTCCAGGCCGGCGCCATGCAGCTGATGACCACCGCATCCTGCCGTTCGGACAGCCAGTTGAATTGCGGCATCGCGCATTTCGCCAGCTTCAGCCGCGGATCGACCGGCATCTGTGCGCCGCCGTCCATGCCGATGCTGGCACCGGTGAACTGCACGACCGCTTCATCGAGCTGCGCGGTCGACTGGAAATTCTGCGCCGCGACGGCGGGGGCGGCGGTCAGCGACAGGATGGTCAGGATCGGACGGATCATTGGTCGGCTCCATGGACGGGGGCGGCAACCGGCGCCTGCCGGTCGGCAACGGCTTGCCGGTCGCCGGCAAAGCCCAGGTCGATCTGGACGCCCCGGCTGCCGGTGGCGGGCGGGGCGAAGGCGAGCTGGTCGGGCTGTACCGCACCATCGGCGACCAGCGCCGTGGCGACGGTCCGCGCGCGGTCGCTGGCGAGGATCGCGGCGCTGCCGGTCAGCGGGTCGACATCGCCGTCGGTGCCACCGGTCAGGGTGACCTTGACCCGGGGATCGGCAGCAGCGGCGCGGACGAAGTCGAGCGTCCGGCCATAGCCTGCCGGCATTGCCGCCGACCCGGTCGCGAACCCGTCGACGATCCCGCGATCCAGCGTCATCGGCGCGGCATCCGCATCGAAGCCCGCACGGATGCCGGCGGCCAGCGCCTGCCGGTCGACCATCTGCGACGCTTGCAAAAACACGAAGAACCCGACCAGCAGCAGCGACAGATCGGCCAGCGTCGTCAGCCAGAGCGGTCGTCCCGGCGCGACGTCGAAACGCGACAACTTCATTCCGCCGCCTCCCGGAAATGCGGCCGTTCGCGCCGGGCGAGCGCGACCAGCGGGCCTTCGAAGCGGCTGCGTTCGAACGCCTCGATCCGTGCCATCTGGCGCAGCCGCCCGGCGATCGGCATGCCGATCAACGCGGCGACGATCGCGCCGTACAGCGTCGACAGCAGCGCGACCGCCATCGCCTTGCCGATCGCGGTCGGATCGGTCATCGCCATGAACATCTGCACCAGCCCGACCAGCGTGCCGATCATACCCAGCGCCGGGGCCAGCTCGGCGACCGCCGCCCACATGTCGGCGGCGGCGAGGTGGCGTTCGGCGCGCGCGGCGTTGCGGTGGCTCAGCGTCTCGCCGACCGCATCCGGCCCGGCGCCGTCGACGATCGCGGCGATCGCTTCGGCGATATCGGGATCGGCGATCTGCGACCGGTCGAGCGTCAGCACCCCGTGCCGCCGCGCGATCCGCGCCAGCGCGGCAATCTGTTCGATGCCGGCATCGGCCGAAAACGGGCGACGCGGCAGGGTGGCGAGCGCGCGGATGGCGCGACCCAGATCGGCAGGCGGCGTGCGGATCGCGATGGTCAGGATGGTCCCGCCGATCACGAACAGCGCAGCCAGCGGATCGGCATAGGGGGCAAGCAGCGACAGGTTCATGCCCGCCTTGCTGCAAGGGCGATGCCAGTTTGGCGGCGGCAAGCGCTTGCCGGGCCGCGGCGGGCGGTTGCCGCGATCATGGTTAAGGTCGCACGTATTCCGATCGCTCACCCCGGCCGGACGAATTTGGCACGCGCTTTGCTGTGTTCCATGGGGACGCGCATCCGGCGCGCCGCTCAGGAGATTTCGGGCCGATGGCCGACAACGCTCTGTTCGGGATACATGGGGCCGCGCTGGAGGTGCGGGCGCAGCGCATGGGGATGCTGGCGTCGAACATCGCCAATGCGTCCACGCCCGGGTTCAAGGCGAAGGACGTCGACTTCCGCGCGGCGCTGGCCGGGGCGGAGCGCGGCGGCAATGTCGATGGCGCGATCGATCGCAACACGCTCTATCGCCTGCCGGTGCAGCCCTCGATGGACGGCAACACCGTCGAACTGGTGACCGAACAGACCGCCTTCGCCGAGAACGCCGTCGCGTATCAGACGACGCTGGCGTTCCTGAACGGCCGCATCTCCACCATCACCCGCGCGCTGAAGGGGGAATAAACGATGCCTGCGCCGATGAGCATCTTCGAAGTATCGGGCCGCGCCATGTCGGCGCAGCTCGTGCGGATGAACACCACCGCGTCGAACCTCGCCAATGCCGGCGCGGTCGCGACGACGCAGGACACCGCCTATCGCACGATGAAGCCGGTGTTTCGCACCAGCTTCGACGCGGCGTCGGGCCTCGCCACCGTCGACGCCCGCGAAGTGGTGAAGGCGGGGGAGGCGCCGGCCAAGCGCTACGACCCGAGCAATCCGCTCGCCGATCCCGAGGGCAATGTCTGGGAAGCCGCCGTCGACGAACCGCGCGAGCTGGTCGACATGCTCGATGCCGCCCGCACCTATCAGAACAATGTCGAGGTGATGTCGACCGCCAAGTCGCTCATCACCGAAACCCTCCGTCTGGGACGCTGATCATGGCCACTACGTCTGTCCAGAACCTGCCGCAGCTAAGCGCAACGAACCAGGCGGCGGCGAAGTCGAAGCTGGGTCAGCGCTCGCTGGGCCAGGACGATTTCCTCCGCCTGATGACCGCGCAGCTGCAATATCAGGACCCGTTCAACCCGACCGACAACGGCCAGATGGTCGCGCAGATGGCGCAATTCTCGTCGCTGTCGGGCATCACCGAAATGAGCTCGACGCTGAAGACGCTGGCGGCGAAGCTGGGCGGCAACGGCACCAGCGACGCCGTGTCGTGGATCGGCAAGGCGGTGCTGACCGACAGCCCGACTGCCAGCGCCGACAACAACGGCAACGTCAATGGCGCGGTCGAACTCGACGGCGATGCCGCCAAGGTCGATCTCGAAATCCGCGACGCCAGCGGCGCGATCGCGCGCACCGTGTCGATGGGCGCACAGCCCAAGGGCATGGTCGACTATCAATGGGACGGCACGACCGACAGCGGCCTTCCCGCCGGCACCGGCCCCTACACCATCTCGGTCGCCGCGTCGGATTCGACCGGCGTCGTGGTCAAGGCACGCAACCTCGCCTGGGCGGGCGTGTCCTCGGTGATGCCCAATGGCGGCAAGCCGACGCTGACGCTGTCGAACGGGTCGCAGGTCGCGGCCGACACCGTCCGCAAGATCGCCTGAACCCTCTTCTCAAGAATTCCCGCAGGAGCCTAGCATGTCCTTCTATACCTCGCTCTCCGGTCTCAAGGCCTCGCAGGTCGACATGGCGTCGATCTCGCACAACCTCGCCAATGTCGGCACCACCGGTTTCAAGAAGAGCCGCGCCGAATTCGCCGACGTGATCGCGTCGAACCTCGCCGTCGCGCCGACGCAGATGGTCGGTTCGGGTACGGTGGTGAAGGGCAATCGCCAGCAGTTCGGCGAAGGCAATCTCGTCCAGTCGTCCTCGTCGCTCGACATCGCGATCGCCGGTGACGGCTTCTTCGCGCTGAAGCCCGATCCCAACAAGCAGGGCCTGGCCTTCACCCGCAACGGTTCGCTGCGCGTCGACGCCAACCAGTTCGTCACCGATGCGCAGGGCGCGCGGCTGCAGGTCTATCCGGTCGACGGCAACGGCAACGTCATCGCCACGACGCGCGCGTCGCTGACCGACCTCGTGCTCAACGGCACCTCGGGCAAGCCCAAGGGCACCGACGAAGTCACGCTCGGCATGAACATGAACGCCCGGTCGATCGTGCCTTCGACCACCCCGTTCAGCCGTTTCGACTCGAGCAGCTACAACGAAGCCATTTCGACCACCGTCTATGACGGCGCGGGCAATCCGATGACCATGACCACCTACATGGTGCGGACCACCGCCCCGAATACCGATGCAACGAACCTTACGAGCACGTGGGAGGCACACAGCTTCGTCGGTGACCAGGCGATGACGTACGGCGCCAACAATACGCCCTCGGTAACGGTCCAGTTCAACGCGGCCGGCGAACTTGCCACGGCGGTCGAGCAAGATTTCAACTCGTTCATGCCCGCCAGCGGCATCGCCCAGCAGCAGATCAAGCTGACCATCCCGACGACCACGGTCTCGACGACCAAGCCGTTCAAGGTGTCGACCCAGCTGCAGGACGGCGTCGAGGTCGGCCGCCTGCAGGGTGTGACCATCAACGAAAAGGGCATCGTCACCGCCAGCTATTCGAACGGCGATACCAAGCCGCTCGGCCAGGTCGCGATCGTCAACTTCTCGAACGCGGCGGGCCTGCGCCAGATGGGCAACAGCAACTGGCAGGCGACGGGCTTGTCGGGCGATCCGACCTTCGCCAGCTCGGGCGAGAACGGTGCGGGCTCGCTGATGTCGGGCATGATCGAAGGGTCGAACGTCGACATTACCGAGGAACTGGTCGGCCTGATCGCCGCCCAGCGCAATTTCCAGGCGAATTCGAAGGCGCTCGACACCTCGAACCAGATCACGCGCTCGATCCTCGACCTGCGCGCCTGATCGAACTGGCATGGCCCTTGCTGTGAAGCAGGGGTCATAACACGGAGGCTTGGATGGACCGGCTGGTCTATACTGCGATGTCGGGACTGCGCGGGCACATGGCGTCGCAGGCGACGATCGCGAACAACATCGCGAACGGGTCGACGATCGGCTACCGCGCCGACAAGGTCGATTTCGAGCAGTTGTTGCTGAAGGGCAAGAACGGCGAGCTCGAATCGCGCTCGCCTTCTTCGGAGGAAGTGCGCGACATGGATCGCCGTGCCGGGGCGATCCTTGCCACCGGCCGTCCGCTCGACATCGCGGTAGAGGGCGACGCGTGGATCGCGGTCCAGGGCCCCGACGGCACCGAAGCCTATACGCGTCGCGGCGACCTGCAAATCACTGCCGCCGGCACGCTGGAGACCGGCGATCGCTTGCCGGTCATGGGCGTCGGCGGTCCGATCACGATACCGCCGGCCCAGTCGATCAACATCACCGCCGATGGCCGGGTGATGGTCGTGCCGCAGGGATCGCCCCCCGGCACGCCCGATCAGGAGGTCGGCCAGATCAAGCTGGTCAGCACCGCCGGCAGCGACACGGTCAAGGGCATCGACAATCTGCTGCACGTCCGCGGCGGCGGCGCGCTGCCGGGCGACATGACCGCCAAGGTGCGCGGCGGCGCGCTCGAACAATCGAATGTCAACATGACGCAGGCGCTGGTCGACATGATCGAGAACCAGCGGTCGTACGAAGTGCAGGCAGGCATGCTCAAGCAGGCGAAGGAGATGGATGAATCCTCCGCCAACCTGATGCGCGTCCAGAGTTAAGGGGAACAGGACATGGCAAACGCCGCACTGCATATCGCGCGCACCGGGCTGGATGCCCAGGACACGCGGATGCGCGTCATCTCGAATAACCTGGCGAACGTCAACACGACCGGGTTCAAGCGCGACCGCGCCTCGTTCGAGGCGATGAGCTACCAGATCATCACCGCGCAGGGTGCCGCCTCGACGCAGGAATCGCGTTATGCGACCGGCCTCAACCTCGGCACCGGCGTCCGTATCCAGGGTACGGCGAGCATCCAGACGCAGGGTTCGCTTGCGACCACGGGCAATGCGCTCGACATGGCGATGGAAGGCGACGGCTTCTTTCAGGTGCAGATGCCCGGAGGTCAGCTCGGCTATACCCGTGCCGGCAACTTCACCCGTTCGGCCGAAGGGCTGCTGGTCACGACCGAAGGCTATCAGGTGATGCCGGGCATCACTTTGCCCGAGGGCGCGACGTCGATCACCATCGGCAATGACGGCACCGTCAGCGCGACCATTCCCAACCAGACCGAAGCGACCGCGATCGGCCAGATCCCGGTCGCGCTGTTCGCCAACCCGGCGGGGCTGATGCCGGCCGGCGACAATTTCCTGACCGAAACCGCCGCATCGGGCGCGCCGCAGCTCGGCGTCGCCGGCCTCGAAGGGCGCGCCCGCATCCGGCAGGGGATGCTCGAAAGCTCGAACGTCAACGTCGTCGAGGAACTCGTCGACATGATCGAGACGCAGCGCGCCTATGAGGTCAATTCGAAGATGATCTCTGCCACCGACGAAATGCTGAAGTATGTCAATCAGAACATCTGACGCCACACGCGTCGTCGCGTTCGCTCTGGTGGTACTGGCAGCGATGCCCGCCGACGCCCGCCCGCTGTTCGGCCGGAAGGCGCCGCGCGAATCCTATGCCGCGACGCCGGCCGCCGCTCCGGTCATGCCCGTCGTCGCCACCGGCGCGATCTTTCAGGTCGAACAGGGCTATGCCGCGCTCTATGAGGGCTGGCGCGCGCGCAAGGTCGGCGATCCGCTGACCATCACCCTGGTCGAACGCACCAGTGCGTCGAAATCGGCGGGATCGAAGCTCGACAGCAATGGCGGCTTCTCGATCACGCCGCCCTCGGTCGGGCCGCTGTCGTTCGACCCGAACATCGCCAAGGCATCGGGCGGCCGCAATTTCGGTGGCACCGGATCGGCCGATCAGACCAATGCGCTGTCGGGCGAACTCTCGGTCACCGTCGCCGAAGTCTATCCCAATGGCACGATGCTGGTGCAGGGGCAGAAGCGCGTGACCTTGAGCCGCGGGGACGAGGTCGTCGCGATCAAGGGCATCGTGCGCACCGCCGATGTCGATGCGAACAACCGCGTGCCGTCGACCCGCGTCGCCGATGCCCGCATTTCCTACACCGGCAAGGGCGATGTCGCCCGCGCCAGCCGGCAGGGGTGGCTCAGCCGCTTCTTCCAGGTCGTCAGCCCGTTCTAGGTTCCGCCCATGCGCTTCCTGCTCGCCATCCTCGCCGCCGTCCTGATGATCGCGCCCGCCTCGGCGGAGCGGGTCAAGGATCTCGGTCGCTTTCAGGGTATCCGGTCGAACCAGCTGACCGGCTACGGCATTGTCGTCGGCCTGCCCGGCACCGGCGACGACAATCTCGAATATACCGTGCAGTCGGTGAAGGCGATCGCCTCGCGCATGGGGCTGCAACTGCCGCCCGGTGCCAATCCGGGGCTGAAGAACGCGGCAGTCGTCCTCATCACCGCCGAGTTGCCGCCCTTCGCCAAACCCGGCCAGCGGCTCGACGTGACGGTCGCTTCGATGGGCAAGGCCAAGTCGCTGCGCGGCGGTGCGCTCATCATGACGCCGTTGCTCGGGGCCGATGGCCAGATCTACGCCATGGCGCAGGGAAATCTCGCGGTCGGCGGTCTCGGGGCCGAGGGTGCCGACGGGTCGAAGATCGTCGTCAACATCCCCTCGACCGGCCGTATTCCTGAAGGGGCGACGGTCGAGCGCATGGTCGATACCGGTTTCGCGACCGCGCCGACGCTGACCTTCAATCTGGCGCAGGCCGACTTCACCACCGCACAGAATGTCGCCGGCGCGATCAACCGCCGCTTCGGTGCCGGTACCGCGACCGCGATCGACGCGGTATCGGTCGCGTTGCGTGCCGCGCCCGGCGCCGACACGCGTGCGATGCTGATGAGCGAGGTCGAGAACCTCTCGGTCGATCCGGCCGAGACCGCCGCGCGCGTCATTGTCAACGCCCGCACCGGAACGGTCGTCATTAACTCGGCCGTCCGCGTCGCGCCCTCGGCCGTGACGCATGGCAAGCTGACCGTGAAGATCGACGAGAATCAGCGCGTCAGTCAGCCCGCACCCTTCAGCCAGGGCCAGACCGCGGTCGAGCAGAAGAGCGGCGTGACCATCGAGCAGGAGGTCAAGCCGATGTTCGTGCTCGCGCCCGGGCCGAAGCTTGCCGATGTGGTGAAGGCGATCAACGCCATTGGCGCATCGCCCGCCGATCTGGTCGCAATCCTCGAGGCGCTGAAGGAATCGGGCGCGCTCAAGGCCGAGCTGGTGGTGCTGTGAGCGTGATCGGCGCGACGACCGGCATCGGGGTCGACACCAGCCGCATCGGCAACAAGGACAATCTGAAGGCTGCCGGGGAGCGGTTCGAATCGGTCTTCACCGGCATGATGCTCAAATCGATGCGGCAGGCGAAGCTGGCCGACACGCTGTTCGACAACAAGGCCGCCGGCCAGTTCCGCGACATGTGGGATCAGAAGGTCGCCGAGAATATGTCGGTGTCCACCCCGCTTGGAATCGGCAAGGCGATGACCGAGTTTCTGGCTCGGTCACAGATGGTTAACGGGACCGATGCCAATAATCCCGCTCAAGCCCGGACCGATTCGGCCGTTACCCCGGGTGAAGGGAAGAGCGGATGAGCGACCTGCTGTCGATCGGGGCAAGCGGAGTCAGGGCCTATCAGTCGGCCCTGACCACGACGTCGGACAATATCGCGAACGCCGGCACCACCGGGTACGTTCGGCGGACGACGTCGCTTGCCGAGGTCGGCGTGGGTTCGTCGCGGCAGATCACGGGCAGCGGCGTGACCGTGACCGGGGTTGCGCGTTCGGCAGATATCTACCGGTCGCAGGAGGTTCGCCAGTCGAACTCCGACGTATCACGCAGCGATGGCGGCATCGTGTGGATGGCGCGGATCGAGGACGCGCTGACCAGCCGCGCGCTGACCGATCGCATGACCGCCTTCTTCAACAGCGCCACTACCCTGTCCGCCGATCCGTCGGCCGATGCTCCGCGCCGGTCGATGCTGGAAGCGGCGGAAAGTGTCGCCCAGGCATTTTCGGGCACGATCGGCGCGCTTGACGAAACGGCCGCCAATCTCGCCCTCAACGCCGATAATGCGGTGAGCAAGCTCAGCAACAACGCGGCCGTGCTGGCGCGCATCAACGACGGCCTGTCGCGCGTGTCGAAAGGGTCGGCAGGCGAGGCGCAGCTGCTCGACCAGCGCGACCGCATGCTCGACGAAATGAGCGAGATGACCGATATCGACGTCAACTTCGATACGACCGGTCGCGTGACGGTGCGCGCGGGCGGCGCCGACGGCCCGCTGCTGGTCCATGGGATCGAGGCGTCGACCGTCCGGTTCGAACGCGACGAGGACGGCGCGCCGGTGTTCACGACGATGCGTGGCGGCACCGAAACCATCTTGATCCCGCGCGGAGGTTCGCTGGCCGGCATGGTCGACGGTGCCAAGCGGATCAGCGACATGCGCAAGGAAGTGGTCGCTGTCGCCAGCGATTTCGTGCTCGACGTCAACGGCGCCTTTGCCCTTGGCGAGGATCTGAACGGCGAGGCGGGCGCCGCGATGTTCGCGATGGAGCCGACCGGCCGCGTCACCCGCACGCTGGGCGATCCTGCCAAGATCGCAGCGGCAACGCCCGGCGAGGGGCCGCGCGACAGCGGTAACCTGTCCAACCTGTTCGATGCGCGTCGCAACGGCCTGTTCGAACAGCGCGTCGTCGCGCTGCAATCGAGCAACGGGTCGGCGCTCAACGCGCGCAAGACCATTGCCGAGGCGCAGGGCGCGATCCGCGATTCGGCGGTCGACGCACGCGATTCGTCGGCGGGCGTGAACCTAGACCAGGAGGCGGTGAACCTGATGCGTTTCCAGCAGGCCTATCAGGCGTCGAGCCGCGTGATCCAGGTCGCGCGTGAGACCTTCGATACGCTGTTCGCGATCCGATAGGACCAGCCATGCAGATTTCCACGGCCAACTTCTACAATCGCGCGACGAACCAGATGACGCGGCTGAACGCCGACCTCAATCGGTTGAACACCGAATTGTCGACGCAGAAGCATCTGAAGGTCGCGTCGCAGGATTCGGCATCGTGGATGATGCTGGGCGGCATCAAGAAGGACGAGGCGGATTCGAACGCCTTCCGCTCCAACATCACCTTGTCGCGCGGTCTGCTGGCGCAAGCCGATACCGCGCTCGGCAATGTCGACGAACGGCTGGTGCGCGTGCGCGAGCTGACCGTGCGGGCCGGCACCGACACGCTGAACGCCGAGGACAAGGTCGCGATCGCCAACGAACTCGACCAGATCCGCGAAGGACTGCTGGCGATCGCCAACAGCCGCGACGTGCGCAACCATCCGGTGTTCGGCGGAACCGGCGACGTCGCCTTCACCAAGGACGATACGACCGGCGCGATCACCTATACCGGCAACGCATCGGTCGCGAACGTCCGCATCGGCGATGCGAGCCAGATGCAGGTCGGCATCGACGGCAGCCGGGTGTTCAGCGGTGCCAATGGCGGCGTCGATATCTTCGCGCTGATCGACGATCTGAAGGCGGCGATGGAGATGCCGACCGAAGCGCCGGCGGTCGACCCGGCGGTACCGGTCGACCCCGACGCTCCTCCCTTCGACGTCGATGCCGCGCGCAAGGCCTATACCGCCAAGATCAACACCGCGCTCGGCAAGCTCGATACCGCCGAAGCGCAGGTGACGTCGGCGCGTGCCGCCAACGGCGCCCGCGCCGCGCGGCTGGAGATCGAATCGAGCCAGCTCGACAATATCGGTATCGACCGTGAGGAAGCGCGCAGCGCGCTCGAAGATACCGATATCTCGACGACGATGGTCGAATTTCAGAAGACGCTGACGATTCTGAGCGCGACCCAGGCCAGCATTTCCAAACTGGCAGGCATGTCGCTGTTTAACTATCTGAAGTGACGCTGGCCGCCCGGTCTCTTGGTAAATTGGCGGGCGGTAACGATTTCTCGACGTCTATCGGCGAAAAGGGACGGGTGATGCGACGCGGACAGCGCCGCAACGGTTCGTAACCCAGGGGCAAGCGCCATATGTTTCCCGCCATCGGCTTCGTCGTTCTCATTGCCATGGTGTTCGGCGGGTTCGCCTTTACCGGCGGCGACCTCGGCCCCGTGCTGCACGCGCTCCCGCACGAAATGCTCATCATCGGCGGTGCGGCGGTGGGCGCGCTCATCATCGGCAATTCGGGCCGAGAGCTGAAGGGCATGGGCGGCGGCTTCATGAAGGTCCTGAAAGGGCCGAAGTACAAGAAGCAGGATTATCTCGACGCGATCTTCCTCGTGTCCAAGCTGATGAAGATGCTCCGTGCCGAAGGGCCGATCGCGCTCGAACCGCATGTCGAGGATCCGAAATCCTCGTCGGTGTTCGGGGAGTATCCGCGGTTGATGAAAGATCACACGTTGGTAAACTTAATTGCCGATACGTTGCGCCTCGTCGTCGTGTCGTCGGGGACGCTCGACGTGCATGCGGTCGAGGAGGTCATGGATAACGCCATCAAGACCCATCACCATGAGGAACAGGGGCCGCAGGCGACGCTGCAGGGCCTCGCCGACGCGCTGCCCGCGCTCGGCATCGTCGCGGCGGTGCTCGGCGTGGTCAAGACCATGGGATCGATCGACAAGCCGCCGTCGATCCTGGGCGGCATGATCGGGTCGGCGCTGGTGGGCACCTTCCTCGGCATTCTGCTCGCCTACGGGCTGGTCGGGCCGCTTGCCGGGCGGTTGCAGCAGGTGATCGATGTCGACGCCGCCATCTATCACACCGTCAAGCAGATCATCATCGCCTCGCTCCACGGCCATCCCCAGCCGCTGGTGATCGAAGCCGCACGTTCGGGCATCCCGCACCACAACCAGCCCGGATTCGCCGAAGTCTTCGACGGCCTGCGCGGACGCTGATCCCATGGCGAAGGCACCGCACGGCAATAACCAGCCGCCGCCCGTCATCATCGTCAAGAAGATCATCGCCGAGGGCCATGGCGGCCATCACGGTGGTGCGTGGAAGGTCGCCTATGCCGACTTCGTGACGGCGATGATGGCGTTCTTCCTGCTGATGTGGCTGCTCGGCGCCACGACCGAGAAGCAGCGCAAGGGGCTGGCCGATTATTTCACGCCGTCGCTGGTCGAGGTGAAGGCGGGGTCGGCGGGATCGAACGGGCTGTTCGGCGGCGAATCGATCGTCGACAAGGACAGCTATCCGCACCGCGCCGCGCAGACGGGGACGCGGTCGCTGACCATCCCCGTCGACGCCAATGGCGGCGCACAGGTCGGATCGGGCGAGAAGGGCCGGTTGAAGAACAAGGCCGAAATGGCCGAGGCCGATCGCAAGGCGTTCGAGCGGATCAAGCGCGAGTTGCGGCAGAAGCTGGAATCGAGCCTCGAGCTGCGCAAACTGGCCAAGAACGTCCGCATCGTGCCGACACATGACGGGGTGCGCATCGACCTGGTCGACAATGCCGATTATTCGATGTTTGCGCTCGGCACCACCGCGCTCGCGCCCGAAGCGTCGAAGCTGATGGCGCTGATCGCCGATACGGTGAAGGACCTGCCCAACACGATCATGATCCGGGGGCACACCGATTCGGTCGCCTATGGCCGGCGCGAGACAATGAACAACTGGATGCTCTCCTCGGGCCGGGCGGAGGCGACGCGCCGCCGCCTCGCGATGGCAGGGGTCGGCGAGCGCCGCTTCGAACGGATTGAGGGCGTGGCCGATCGCGAGCCGATGGTGGCCAAGGACCCGTTCGACCCGCGCAACCGCCGCGTCGCCATCACCCTGTTGTATCAGGAGACGGCAGGCTTTGGCGGCCGCCGCATGGCCAGCACCGACAGCGACGCACCGGAGCGCGCCGACGTGCCGCGGCCCGGTGCCGAACGCTCCGGCGAGGAGCGTTCGGAAGCGCACTGATCGGCCGGGTCAGAAGAACAGCTTGCGGAAGGTCAGCCGCACGACCCGCCCCGTCGGATCGAGATAGCCGGGCTGATAATTGATCGGCACCGTGCCATTGGCGTCGGTCACCCGCTGCCGCGCATTGAACAGATTGTCGACGCCCAGGCTGATCCGCGCGCCGCGCAGCCAGCGATTGTCGCGCACCAGCCCCGGCTGTTGCCCGAGTTCGATCCAGGAGCGCAGCCCGACGCGTGCCAGCCCGCCGAAATTCAGCGTCTGGCCGGTGCCGCTGGCGCCGCCATTGACCTCGGTCGCCGATCGCCAGTTGACGGTGACGCGTGCGCCCAGTCCGTCGCGGACATAGCCGCCATTGAAATCGATCTGATGGCGCGGTGTCCCGCCATTGTCGTCGACCGCGTCGCCATCGAGCAGGTTCAGTTGCGGCAGCCCGTCGCGGATCACGATCGTGTCGGTCAGGTTCACGCTGTGATACACGCCGAACCACAGCCGGCCGCCGCCACCACCACCCCCGCCGAAGCCGCCGCGCCCGCCGCCCGGTCCGCCGAACCCGCGTCCACCGCCACCGCCACCGCCGCCGGGACCACGGTCGGCGCCGGGGCCGCGACCCTCGCCGGGCGGGGGCGGCGGCGTGCCGGCGGCTTCCGCCGCTTCGCGTTCGGCGCGACGCCGTTCCATGAAGGCCTGCCGCGCCGCCTCCGCCGCACGCGAGCGCGCGGTGGTGATCCGCTTGGCGAAGTTGATGCCGTAGCGCAGCACGCTGCTGTCGGCGCGGGCGAAATTGACCGGGCGGTTGTCGACGCGGGTCAGCACGCCGGTCGCCGGATCGCGGGTAAAGCGGTCGGGGAAGGCGTCCTGAATCTCGGCGGTGATCGTCGGGAAGGTGCGGATCGGGTTGTCGGTATGATTGTTCGTGTAATCGAACTGGAACGAGATATCGCGCTCGCTCCACGGCTTCAGGTTGACGCCCAGCTTCAGCACGCGGCTGTCGCTTTGCACCAGGTCCGGGTTGCCGCCGCTGATCGAGGTCACGTCGACCGTCTGCCCCAGCACATAGTCGAAGCGGCGGACGAAGGGGGTGGTGATGAGCGGGTTGCCAAGCTGCTGTTGCGATGGCGCATTCTGTTCGTGGCTGACCGACGCAAGGATGCGCAGCGGCGTGATCGGCTGCCAGTTGAGGCCGTAGCCATAGGAGGTGAGCGTGCCGAAGTCCGACAATTGTTCGACCTCGGCATTGCCGTTCAGCGACAGCCGCCCGAGTGCCGACAGGACTTCGCGCGCGGCATTGGCGATCGGCAGGTCGATATTGGCACGCACCGATCCGCTGTCGCGACCCAGATCGGCGGCGCTGGCCAGTCCCGCGCGGACCGAATCGCTGCTGAAATCGCTGGTCGTCCCGGCGATGCGGATGCTGGTGCTGGCGTCGCCGGCGGGCAGCGAGAAGGGCGACCCGGCGACCAGCGCGTTGATGCCGGCAATGCTTGATACCGACTTCGCACGATCGGTGGTGCGGATCAGATTGCCGAGATCGCCGAACGGGCTGAACGTGCCCGCGCCGACCGCCGTCTGGATATCGGTTACGTCGACGCCGCGTTCGGTGCGGGTGCTGGTGTCGATCCGGTCGTAATTGCCGTTCACCGTCCAGCGCCACCGGCCGATATCGCCGTTCAGCGCAAAGCCGAGATTGGCGGTGGTCGTCTCGCCATTCTGCACCAGCGGGCTTGCCTCGGCATAGCGGCGGACGATCACGTCGCTGGCAAAGGGCGAGAAGGGCGTGTTGCCCGGCAATGTCAGCGAGATGGCGGGCAGGCCGAGCAGCGATTCGGTACGATTATGCTCGACGCGCCCGGTGACCGTCGCCGCGACATTGCCGAAGATGCTGCGCGCATAGACGCCATTGGCGGAAAAGCGGTCGACCGCGCCCGACAGCGTCCGGTACGGCGTCGTGTCGGTGACGCGCGGCGTGTTGGCCCCGGCGGCGAACCCGGTCAGCGTCGGCGTGCCGTCCGGCACCGCCGCGACGGTGACCGGCGTGCCCGCCAGGGCGCTCAGCGCCGGATCGATCGCCGCGCCATTGGTGATGCCGGTGACGTTGCCGATCAGGTCGTAGGGCGTGCCGGAGGTGTTGGGAATGATGCCGCGTTCGCTTTCCAGCAAATTGCTGGTCGTTTCCGCCTGCAGATTCAGGTTGAAGCGCTTATCGCGGTCGATGCGGACCAGCCCGCCCTCGACCTCGACATTGCTCGACCCGCCTTGCGTGGGCACGCTGCCCTGCAATTCGCCGGTATAGCTGCGGAAACGCGGGCGCAGGACGAAGTTGATGACCTTCTGGTCCGAGCGATAGCCATATTTCAGCGCGACTTCCTCGGGCAGGATGTCGACGCGCAGGATCGCCTCGGTCGGCAGGTCGCGGATTTCCTGAAAACCCGCCGATCGCCGGCCGTTGACGAGGAACACCGGCTGTCCGCCGCGCACCGATTGCAGCTGCGGGGCGAGTTCGGCGACCAGTTCCGCGACCGAGCTGACGCCGTAGGAGCGGATATCGGCCGGCGACAATTGCAGTTCGGGCTTGATGTCGCCGGGCACCGATCCGGGGGGCGGGCGGCCGGTTACGACGATCTCTTCGGCTTCGCTTTCGATATCGGTGCCGCCCGCGCCCGCCGGATCGGCCGGTTCACCCGGCTGCGGCGTCGTCGGCGCCTGCGCGGCCGGAGTCTGGGTGGTCCCTGCCACCGGGGCGGTTGGGGCAGTCTGTGCCGCCAGCGCCGCCGGTGCCGTCCCCAATGCCAAAACCGCCAATGTCCACCGCGCCATGCGAAACCCTTTTGAAACCAAAGCCGCATTGTCGCGGTCGAGGGTTGCTACGTCCCGAATGTCGCACAACTATCGCAGGTCTTGAAAATATCCGGGCCGGGTCAGCGCCGTAGCAGATAGTTCAGCCGCGCCGCCGCGATCGGCCGGTCGCGATCGTCCTGCCATGCGATCGCGGCCACATTGGCGATGCGCGCGCCCAGCCGGGTGACGCTGCCCGCCGCCCAGATCGTCCGCTCGCGGCCGCCGCGCATATAGTCGATCGTGACGTTGATCGGCTTGATCGTCGCCGCGTCGCTGCCCAGGGCATGGCGCAGCGCGATCCACGCCGCCATCTCCAGCATGCCGCCGATCGCGCCGCCATGGACGAAGCCGGGGCGGCCGAGCAGGTCGTCGGCAAACGCCATCGCTACGATCGGATGGCCGGCATCGTCGGTGTCGAGCGTCAGCCCAAGCAGTTCGGCATAGGGCGGCAGGGTCATGCGGCGTCCAAGAGCATGAAGGTGCCCGCGACATGCGCCACCGGATCGCCCGGATCGCCATCATGGGCGATGCCGCGCACGAACGCGACCTGCCGCGCGACGCGGTAGCATTCGCCGCGCCCGATCACCGTCCGCCCGGGCGTCGCCGGGCGGAGATAGTCGAGCCGCAGGTCGAGCGTCGCATGCGGCAGGAACGCACCGCGCTTCAGCCAGACGCCGACGCTGGTCGCCATGTCCATCAGCGTCAGGATCGGCCCCGACGCCAGCACGCCGCGCGCCGGATCGCCGATCAGGTCGGATCGGAACGGCAGCAGCAACTCGCACCAGTCCGCGCCATGCGCCTGATAGCCGATCCCCAGCCGCGACCCATGGCCGCCGACCCGCGCCGAAAAGAAGCGGGCCGGATCGAAGCCGGGCGGGAGCGGAAAGCCAGTCATCGCCGGTTCCTGTAGAACGGATCGCCCGCCGGTTGAAGGCGAAGACTGGCCGGCGGTCAGTGCAGCGCGATCTCGGTGACGACGAAGGGCGCGATCGCCTTGTCGGTCGCGTTCTGCACCAGCAGGCCATCGATCCGCTTCTTGTCGGCACCGATCTTGGCAAGCGGCAGTTCGACCTTCTTCCAACCACTGGCGGGCAAGGTCACCGGATAGGCCTGCGCCTCCAGCGGTTTGCCATCGACCACCGCGACGATCCGCAATTGCTGCGCGCCGCCGTCCATGCCCTGGATCAGCATCGCCACCGACTTGTACGGCGTGGTGTCGAACGGCGCATGGTAGAGCGACAGCGCCTGATAGGGGCCGGCCTCCACCCAGATCGGCTTGCGCTGCGACCCCTGAATCTCGGTCGACAGCTCGACCGTCGCCGTACTGCGATTCTCCCAGCCGTTGCTGAGCGCAGTGCCATAGATATTGCCCGAACCGACATCCTGCGCGACGACCGGAGTCGCCACCACCGCCAGGGCCAACCACCATGGACGCATCTTTCCTCTCCTCTCCCCTGCCGGTATCGTCCGGCTACCCCCATGCTACGCCGCCATGGCCCGTTGAAAAGGGGGAAGTTGGGGAGCGGGACGGATGCGGGTGACGACCACGATCGCGGACGGGGTGGCGCAGGTCCGCCTGACTCGCGCCGACAAGATGAACGCGATCGATCCGGCGATGTTCGACGCGCTTCTCGACACGATCGGAACGCTGCGCACGTCCCCGGCGCGCTGCGTCGTGCTGTCGGGGGAGGGGCGGGCCTTTTGCGCCGGGCTCGACATGGCGAGCATGGCGGCGGGGGCGGCGGGCCTCGACCTAGCGAGCCGGACGCATGGGCTGGCCAACCGGGTGCAGCAGGTGGCGTGGGGCTGGCGGACGCTGCCGATGCCGGTGATCGCGGCGGTCCACGGGCTGGCGTTCGGCGGCGGATTGCAGATCATGGCGGGGGCCGATGTGCGGATCGCCGCGCCCGACACCCGGTTCGCGATCCTCGAGGCGAAATGGGGGCTGGTTGCCGACATGGCCGGCTTCGCGCTGTGGCGCGACGTGCGGGGCGACGTCTTGCGCGAACTGGCGTTCACCGCGCGCGAGTTCGACGCGGTCGAGGCGCAGGCGGCGGGGTTCGTGACGCGCATCGCCGACCATCCGGTCGACACGGCGATGGTAATCGCCCGCGGCATCGCCGGACGCAGCCCCGATGCGGTCCGCGCGGCCAAGCGCCTCGCCAACCTTGCCGACGATGCCGATGCCGCGACGATCCTCGCCACCGAAAGCGCCGAACAGATCGCGCTGCTCGGCACCGCCAATCAGGTCGAGGCGGTCCGCGCCGGCATGGAGCGGCGTGCGCCCGATTTCCGTTAGATATCCTGCACCAGCCGCCCGTACAGCTCGGGCCGGCGGTCGCGGAAGAAGCCGAAGGCGGCGCGGTGGCGCTTTACCCGGTCGAGGTCGAGCGTCGCGGTGATGACGCCCTCTTCCTCGCGGTCGAGTTCGGCCAGCACGTCACCCCGCTCATCGACGATGAACGACGTGCCGTAGAAGGTCTGGCCATGTTCAGTGCCGACGCGGTTGGCGGCGACCACCGGCACGACGTTCGACACGGCATGGCCGACCATCGCCCGCCGCCACAGCCGCGCGGTGTCGAGGCTGGTATCGTGCGGTTCGCTGCCGATCGCGGTCGGATAGAACAACACTTCCGCGCCCATCAGCATCAGTGCGCGCGCGGTTTCGGGATACCATTGGTCCCAGCAGACGCCGACGCCCAGCTTGGCGGGCCCGTCCCACACCTTGAACCCGGTATTGCCGGGGCGGAAATAGAATTTCTCCTCATATCCCGGACCGTCGGGGATATGGCTCTTGCGATACACGCCCTGGATGCGGCCATCGGGGTCGATCATCGCGAGGCTGTTGTAGTGATGCGGACCATCGGCTTCGAAGAAGCTGGTCGGGATATGCACCTTCAGCTCGCTGGCCAGCGCCTGCATCGCCAGCACCGCCCTGTGCTCGGCCACCGGCTTGGCATTGGCGAACAGCCCTTCGTCCTCGACGCGGCAGAAATACTCGCCTTCGAACAATTCGGGCGGCAGGATGACCTGCGCCCCCCGTGCCGCCGCCTCACGCACCAGTCGCGCGACATTGGCGATGTTGCGGTCGATATCGTTCGAGAAGCCGAGCTGGAGCGCGGCGACGGTGATCTCGGTCATGAACAGTCCTACAGCGTTACGCCGAAGCGGGCGGCGACGGGGTTAGTGGCCAGATACAGCAGGATCGTGACACCGCAACCCGCCAGCAACGCCCACCAGAAGGGGAGGCCATGGCGCAGCAGCGCCGGCACGATCAGGAACATGGGCAGCGAGGGCAGCACATACCAGAAGGTCGCCTCCGCATGATCGGCCAGCCGCATCGCGTCGCCGGTATCGCGCCATAGCCAGATCATGCCAAGCAGCGACACCAAAGGCAGCGACGCGACGAGCGCCCCCGCCGCCGGATTACGCCTTGCGATCAGCGCGACCGCCGCGACGATCAGCCCCGACAGCGCGGCGCGGACGACGAACGCGATCAAGCCGCCGGAATCTGCTGGCTGATGCAGTGGAAGCTGCCGCCGCCGGTCAGGATATGATCGGCGCGCAGCCCCACGACCTGACGATCGGGGAAGATTTCGGCGAAGGCGGCGATGGCCGCATCGTCGGTGCCGGTGCCGTACAGCGGCACGACGACCGCCGCATTGCCGATATAGAAATTCATATGGCTGCCGGGAATGATCTCTTCCTCGGGCGACAGCACGCGACCGGGGGAGGGGACCAGCACGACCTCGACGCCAAACGCCTTCGCCCGTGCCGCCGCATCCTGATAGATGCGCCAGTTCGGATCGTTCTCGGCCGCCTGCGGGATCGCCAGCCGGTTCGGCCCGACGAAGCGGGCGAGGTTGTCGACATGGCCGTCGGTATGGTCGTTGAGCAGCCCGTCGCCCAGCCACAGGACGCGGTCATAGCCCAGATCCTCGCGCAGCCGCGTTTCCGCCGCCGTCTTGTAGAAGCCGGTGTTGCGATTGGGGTTGAGCAGGCATTGCTCGGTCGTCACCACCAGCCCGGTGCCGTCGCCGTCGATCGCGCCGCCCTCGACGATCCAGTCATGTTCGGCGACCCCCAGCCCATGTCCGCGCGCGAGGCGCAGGCCGATATCGTCGTCGCCGGGCAGGTCGTATTTGCCGCCCCAGCCGTTGAAGCCGAACCGATGCGCCGTACCGTCGCCGCCGATGATCGGACCGGTGTCGCGCAGCCAGATGTCACCGAACGGCTCCATCGTGACCTCGGCAAAGGGCGCACGCGCGCGCGCGTCGTCGGCCGCCTCGACGGTCGCGGCGACGAGGATCACCGTCTCGCCGCGTCCCTCGGCATGGACGGCCCTCGCAAAGGCGACGACTTCGTCGCGGGCGGGGTCGAGGTCTTCCAGCCATAGGTCGGCATGGCTGGGATAGCCGATCCATACGGCGGCGTGGGGAGCCCATTCGGGTTGCGGCGCAGTCATGCGCGCGCAGATAATGGATCACGGCCCACAGGAAAAGACCCGCGATCTTGCCCCCGCCGTCCCGATGGGCGATGGGGCGGCATTGCTTTCACGGCCCGCGCAGGAACCGAGTCCCATGAAATTCTTCGTCGATACCGCCGATACCAACGACATTCGCGAACTGGCCGAAACCGGCCTGCTCGACGGCGTCACCACCAACCCGTCGCTGATCCACAAGTCGGGCCGCGACTTCCTTGAGGTCGTGCGCGAAATCTGTTCGATCACGCCGGGACCGGTTTCGGCCGAGGTCGTGGCGCTCGACCATGCGGGCATGATGCGCGAGGCGGAGATCCTGCGCAAACTGGCCGACAATGTCGCGGTGAAGGTGCCGTTGACGATCGATGGCCTGAAGACCTGCAAGGCGCTGACCGACGACGGCACGATGGTCAACGTCACCCTGTGCTTCTCCGCCAATCAGGCGCTGCTGGCGGCAAAGGCCGGCGCGACCTTCGTCTCGCCCTTCGTCGGCCGCCACGACGATATCGGCTTCGACGGCATGGGGCTCATCAGCGATATCCGGCTGATCTACGACAATTACGACTTCGGCACCGAAATCCTCGTCGCCAGCGTCCGCCACCCGGTCCATGTCCTCGAATCGGCCAAGCTTGGCGCCGACGTGATGACCGCGCCGCCATCGGTCATCCGCGCGCTGGTCAAGCATCCGCTGACCGACAAGGGGATCGAAGGCTTCATGGCCGATTGGGCCAAGTCGGGCCAGACGATCGGCTGATCGGGGGGCAGGGGCTGTCTTGGAAACCACGCAGCCCCTGCCGCTCGCCTTCGCCACCTTTCTGTCGCGCGACCGGCGGCGATCGGCGCATACCGTGCGCGCCTATGCGGCGACCGCCGAACGGCTGATCGCATTTCTCCAAGGCCATTGGGGCGGCGCGGTCGATGCCGCTGCCTTGGGTCGGATCGGCGCAGCCGACCTGCGCGCCTTCCTAGCGCGTCGGCGGGAAGATGGCCTCGCCAATACGTCCGCCGCGCGCGAACTGTCGGCGGTGCGCGCGTTTCTCGACTTTCTCGGCATCGACGCGCCCCGCCTGCGCGGACCGCGCACCGGCAAGGGCATACCGCGGCCGATATCCCCCGACGAAGCAGTGGCGCTGGCCGAGGACGTCGCCGACGAGGCCGCCGAACCATGGATCGGCGCACGCGACTGGGCCGTCTTGCTGCTGCTCTATGGCGCGGGGCTGCGTATCGGCGAGGCACTGTCGCTGACCGGAGCGATCCTGCCGCTGGGCGAGACGATCATGGTCACCGGCAAGCGCGACAAGACGCGGGTCGTGCCGCTGCTGTCCCCGGTCCGCGCCGCGATCGACGCCTATGTCGCGCAGCAACCCTGGGGCACGGCGCGCGATGCCCCGTTGTTTCGCGGGGCCAAGGGTGGGCCATTGTCGGCCGGCGTGATCCGCCGATCGGTCCGCATGGCGCGGGCACGGCTCGGGCTCGGCGACCGCACTACGCCGCATGCGCTGCGCCACAGCTTTGCCACGCATCTGCTCGGGCGCGGTGCCGATCTGCGCTCGCTTCAGGCGCTGCTCGGTCATGCCAGCCTGTCCTCGACGCAGATCTATACGGCGGTCGATGCGGCGCATCTGCTCGACGTGTACCGGAATGCGCACCCGCATGGGTAGGGTGACGTGGTTGCGCTTCCCCCTTCCGACATCACCCCGGACTTGATCGAGATCTCCGAGAAAGTCGCGTGATTGCCTGAAGCCTTCCGTACCCCGGCGAAGGCCGGGGTCCAGTTGGGCGACGTTAGTGAGATACGGCAAAACCTTCCCAACTGGGCCCCGGCCTTCGCCGGGGTACAAGGAGCGACGTTCGCAGAGTTCCCGATCGAGTCCGGGGTGACGGGAATACCTACTTGTCGCGAAACAAAAACGCCGCGCCGAACCTCGGTCCGGCGCGGCGTCTTGTGGAACGCAAGGGGCGGAGCGGTCAGCCGGCCTGTTCGGCGAGGATCGTCAGCCCCTTGGGCGTTACCTCGGCGAATCCGCCACGGATCGCGATCCGCTCGGCCTCGCCCTTTTCGCTCCGCTGGACCAGCAGGTCGCCGTCGCGGATCGTCGACATGAACGGCGCATGGCCCTCCAGCACGCCGAAGTCGCCTTCGGTGCCCGGTACGGTGACCATGTAGACCGATTCCGACCGCACCAGCTTTTCGGGGGTCACGAGTTCGAAGTGCAGCATGTCAGGGTCTCGTTTCAATCGCGCGGTCGAACGCGGCGGTGGCCGCATCGAACTTGTCCCGGCAGCCGGGATTACAGAAGCCGACCACCGCGCCGCGATACACCGTCAGGGCGTCGTCGCTGATCGGCTTGGCCGACCAGGGACAGACGTCGTTCACGGCATCTTCGCGGCGCAGCGCCGTCATCAGGCGTCCTGCGCCATCTTCTGCGCCTTGGCGACGACTTCGTCGATGCCGCCGACCATGTAGAAGGCCGACTCGGGCAGATGGTCGTATTCGCCTTCGACGACCGCCTTGAACGACTTCACCGTGTCTTCCAGCGCGACGAACTTGCCGCTGATGCCAGTGAACACTTCGGCGACGTGGAACGGCTGCGAAAGGAACTTCTGGATCTTGCGGGCGCGGGCGACCGTGACCTTATCCTCTTCACTCAGCTCGTCCATGCCGAGGATGGCGATGATGTCCTGCAGCGACTTGTAGCGCTGGAGCAGCGACTGCACGGCGCGCGCCGTGTCGTAATGCTCCTGGCCGACGGTGCGCGGTTCGAGAACGCGGCTGGTCGAATCGAGCGGATCGACCGCCGGATAGATGCCGAGTTCCGAGATCGCGCGGTTGAGCACGGTCGTCGCGTCCAAGTGGGCGAACGAGGTCGCCGGCGCCGGATCGGTCAAGTCGTCGGCGGGGACGTAGATCGCCTGCACCGAGGTGATCGACCCCTTGTTGGTCGAGGTGATGCGTTCCTGCAGCGCGCCCATGTCGGTCGACAGCGTCGGCTGATAGCCCACCGCCGACGGGATGCGGCCGAGCAGCGCCGACACTTCCGAACCCGCCTGGGTAAAGCGGAAGATGTTGTCGACGAAGAACAGGACGTCCTGCCCTTCGACGTCGCGGAAATATTCGGCGATCGTCAGGCCCGACAGCGCGACGCGGGCACGCGCGCCCGGCGGCTCGTTCATCTGGCCATAGACCAGCGCGACCTTCGAACCCTCGCTGGTCGGATTGCCGTCGGCATCCTTGGCGATGACGCCGGCGTCAAGGAATTCGTGATAGAGGTCGTTGCCCTCACGGGTGCGCTCACCCACGCCCGCGAACACCGAGGTGCCGCCATGGCCCTTGGCGATGTTGTTGATCAGTTCCTGAATAAGCACCGTCTTGCCGACGCCCGCGCCGCCGAACAGGCCGATCTTGCCGCCCTTGGCATAGGGGGCGAGCAGGTCGATGACCTTGATGCCGGTGACGAGGATCGCGCTCTCGGTCGACTGGTCGACGAACAGCGGCGCCGATGCGTGAATCGGGGCGGTGGTTTCGGCGCCAACCGGGCCACGCTCGTCGATGGGTTCGCCGACGACGTTCAGGATGCGGCCGAGCGTCTTGGGCCCCACCGGCACGCGGATCTGCGATCCGGTGTCGCGCACCGCCTGACCGCGGGTCAGACCTTCGGTGGCGTCCATCGCGATCGTGCGCACGGTGTTCTCGCCCAGATGCTGCGCGACTTCGAGGACGAGGCGGTTGCCGTTATTGTCGGTTTCGAGCGCCGACAGGATGGCGGGCAGTTCGCCGTCGAACGCGACGTCGACGACCGCGCCGATGACCTGCGCGATCCGTCCGGTATTGTTGGTGCTGCCCTGGGGCGCGTAGGTGTCTGCGGCGGTTGCCATCACTGCTTCCTCGGTTCGGTCCCCGTCGCGGGGCGGGTAAAGGTCACGATCAGGCGGCGTCCGCCGTCGATCGGAGTACGGGTAATCTGATAATCGGCACCGGCGACCTTAGCCGATGTCGGGCTCTCGGTCATGATGCCGCGCTTCACTTCCTCGCGGCCGGGCAGGCCGAGGCTGGCGAGCGGGCGGTCGACCCAGCGCGCGAACTGTTCCTTCGCAAAGGGGCTGGAATCGAGGTTCACGATATCGAGCGCGAAGGCGAGCTTCCCGATGCGCTGCGCATCGCCGGTCACCGTCAGATTGGCGGTGTTGACCGGCTTGATCGACGGATCGGCCATCGGCGTCGGCTGTGCCGTCGCCTCCATGCCGCCCTCGACCGCTGCATAGGGCGACAGGCGGAAGCCCATGCCGTTCAGCAGCTCGATCGTCTTCGGCGCATCGCCGAACACCGTTGCCCAGCCACCGGTGACGAAGGGCGTCGGCGTCGCGCGCGGACGCTCCGCCGCCTTGTCGGCAGCGGGCTGACCACAGCCGGCCAGCATGGCGACGAGCGCCAGCAGGACGGCGGCGCGGATCACAGCGCTTCGGCGCCCGAGATGATTTCGACCAGCTCGGTCGTGATCGCGGCCTGACGGGTGCGGTTATATTCGATGGTCAGGCGGTTGATGAGGTCGCCGGCATTGCGCGTGGCGTTGTCCATCGCCGTCATCTTCGAACCCTGTTCCGACGCCGCGTTTTCGCGGATCGCGCGGTAGATCTGCACCGCAATATTGGTCGGCAGCAGGCTGTCGAGGATCGCTTCCTCGCTCGGCTCATATTCGACGACCGCGTCGGCGGAAGGTTGCGAAGTTGCCACGGCGGGGGTCGGAACCTTGACCGGAATCAGTTGCTGTTCCGTGGGTTCCTGCGTCAGCACCGTCTTGAAGGTTGCATAGAACAGGTGCGCGACGTCGAATTCGCCCGCTTCGAAGCGGCGGATCAGGTCGTCAGCATAGCCCTTCGCATCGGCGAAGGTCAGCTTGCCCAGATCGCCCGGTTCGACGGCATGGACGAAACCGTCGCGGAACTGGCGTGCCAGCACCGCGCGGCCCTTGCGACCGATCGTCAGGAACTTGACGGTCTTGCCCTGCTCCTGAAGCTCGAGCGCACGGCGGCGGGCCAGGCGGGCGATGTTCGAATTGAACGCGCCGGCCAGCCCCTTGTCCGAGGTCGCGACGACGAACAGATGGACCTGATCGCTGCCGGTGCCGGCCAGCAGCGGCGAGCTACCTTCGGTGACCTGCACCTTGCTGGCGAGGCTGGCGACGACCTGTTCGACGCGGCTCGCATAGGGACGACCGGCCTCGGCCGCTTCCTGCGCACGGCGCAGCTTGGCGGCGGCGACCATCTTCATCGCCTTGGTGATCTTCTGCGTCGACTTCACCGAGCCGATGCGCAGTTTCAGGGCCTTGAGTGACGCCATGTTCTTCTTCCTGCTCCCTCTCCCCGCTTGGCGGGGAGAGGGTCGGGGAGAGAGGGCTTCGTTACCGAACGGCCCGCGCTTCCCCTCTCCCAACCCTCTCCCCTGAAGGGGAGAGGGCTAGTGACTTTATGCGAAGTTCTTTGCGAACTGGTCGAGCGCGGCCTTCAGGCCCGACTTCGCCTCGTCGCCCAGATCCTTGGTATCGCGGATCTTGGCGAGCACCTGCGGGTGGTTCGCCTTCAGGTCGGCGAGCATCGCCTGCTCGTAGCGGGTCACGTCGTTGACCGCGACCTGATCGAGATAGCCCTGCGTACCGGCGAAGATCGACGCGACCTGTTCCTCGAACGGCATCGGCGAGAACTGCGCCTGCTTGAGCAGTTCGGTCAGGCGCGCGCCGCGGTTCAGCAGCTTCTGCGTCGACGCGTCGAGGTCCGAGCCGAACTGCGCGAAGGCAGCCATTTCGCGATACTGGGCCAGCTCCAGCTTGATGCTGCCCGCGACCTTCTTCATCGCCTTGGTCTGCGCGGCCGAACCGACGCGGCTGACCGAGAGGCCGACGTTGATCGCGGGGCGGATGCCGGCGAAGAACAGGTCGGTTTCGAGGAAGATCTGGCCGTCGGTGATCGAGATCACGTTGGTCGGGATATAGGCCGAGACGTCGCCAGCCTGGGTTTCGATGATCGGCAGCGCGGTCAGCGAGCCGCCGCCATTGGCGTCCGACATCTTGGCGGCGCGCTCGAGCAGGCGGCTGTGCAGATAGAACACGTCGCCCGGATAGGCTTCGCGGCCCGGCGGACGGCGCAGCAGCAGCGACATCTGGCGATAGGCGACCGCCTGCTTCGACAGATCGTCGAACACGATCAGGCCGTGCATGCCGTTGTCGCGGAAATATTCGCCCATCGCGGTGCCGGTATAGGGCGCCAGATACTGGAGCGGGGCGGGGTCCGATGCGGTCGCGGCGACGACGATCGAATATTCCATCGCGCCATTTTCTTCGAGCGTGCGCACCAGCTGCGCGACGGTCGAGCGCTTCTGGCCGACCGCGACATAGACGCAGTACAGCTTCTTCGATTCATCCGAGCCGGCGTTCGCCGTCTTCTGGTTGATGAAGGTGTCGATCGCCACCGCCGACTTGCCGGTCTGACGATCGCCGATGATCAGTTCGCGCTGGCCACGGCCGACCGGCACGAGCGCGTCGATCGCCTTCAGGCCGGACTGCATCGGCTCCGAAACCGACTGGCGCGGGATGATGCCCGGCGCCTTCACGTCGACGCGGGCGCGACGTTCGGACACGATCGGGCCCTTGCCGTCGATCGGGTTGCCGAGACCGTCGACGACGCGACCCAGCAGGCCCTTGCCGACGGGCACGTCGACGATGGTGCCGGTGCGCTTGACGGTGTCGCCTTCCTTGATCGACGAGTCCGAGCCGAAGATCACGACGCCGACATTGTCGGCTTCGAGGTTCAGCGCCATGCCCTGGATGCCGCCACCGAACTCGACCATTTCGCCCGCCTGGACGTTGTCGAGCCCGTGGATGCGGGCGATGCCGTCACCGACCGACAGCACCTGTCCGACTTCCGAAACCTGCGCTTCGGTGCCGAAATTGGCGATCTGGTCGCGGATGACCTTCGAGATTTCTGCGGCGCGGATATCCATGTTCAGCCTTTCATCGCGTGCGCGAGCGTGTTCAGTCGGGTCTTGATCGAGCTATCGATCATCTGGCTGCCGATCTTCACGACCAGTCCGCCAAGGAGAGAGGGGTCGACCTTCAGGTCGATCGCGACGTCGCGACCGACCCGGTGGCGCAGCTGCTGGCGCAGCGCGTCGACTTGCGAATCGTCGAGCGGATGCGCCGAGACGACCTCTGCGTTGGTCTCGCCACGGCTGCGCGCCGCCAGTTCGCGAAAGGCGCGGATGATCGCGGGCAGATCGCCCAGACGACGGTTCTGCGCGAGCACGCCGAGGAAATTGGCGGTCAGCGGGTCGAGGCCCAGCACCGGCACCAGCGCGGCGATGGTCCGCGCGGCATCGGCACGACCGATCAGCGGGCTCTTCACCAGCGCGGCGAGATCGGCCGATTCGGCGATGCCCTGCGACAGCGTCTTGAGGCTCGATTCGACCGCGATAAGCTGGCCCTGTTGCTGGGCGAGGCCAAACAGCGCGGTCGCATAGCGGCCACCCAGGCTCGCCTGGATCATGCCGCCGCCAGTAGTTCCGCTGGATGTCTCCACGCGCGCGTCCTTGTCAGGGGTCAATTCATCGTCCCATGCATGAAAGGGGGCCGCATTCCCAACCGCCGTCGCGACCAAGTGTCGCGCCGCTGACCGGCCCATGCGCCCCCGATGGGTCGTGGGGCCGCTAGCATCGGTGTCACGATTTCGCAAGCTTTGCGGCAAGGATGCGGCGAATGGCGATTCGTACCGAAGCTGAACGGGGGGTGATGCAGCCGAAGAAAAAGGCAGACCCGGTTCACGCGAAGGCGCGAAGAGCCGAATGAGGATCTGATCCTTCCTGTTCGCAACAAACGTCATCCCAGCGAAGGCTGGGATCTCATGGTAATGGCACGTAGCGTTAACCGAGGGAGACCCCAGCCTTCACTGGGGTGACGTTGTGGCGACCAAGTACCACCCGCGATGCGACCGCTCCGCGCCTTCGCATGAAACCCCCTTAGTCTACTTCGCCGCCGTGCAGCGATAGACCAGCCGTTCGTTGACCTGCTGTGGCAGCGAAGTGCGAATCGCCGATTGCTGCGTGGCCAGCGCGGCGCGTGCGCCAGTGTCGGCGGCACATGCCTTTTGCTGGACCTGTCCGCGCAGCGTGCGGGCGCGGTCCATCGATTCGGCTGAAAGCAGATAGCGGCTGTTGGTGTAGCTGCCGCTGACCGGATCGAAGCGCAGCACCGACACGGTCGCGTCCTCATTGGGGACGAGGATGCGTTCCCAGCCGCCGCCCGGCGCCTCGGCATATTGGGTGCGGCCGTTCATGCAGCCATCGGCGCGCCAGTCGAAGCGAACGGTTTCGACCGGCGACAGGATGATCCGGCTGCGTTCGGGGACCAGCGTACATTCGAGCGGACCCGACAGCGGCGTGACGCGGGTCGCGGCGGTATTGCCCGATTCGTCGGCGGACGTGATCGAGGCCGGATCGAAATCGGGCCGCAGCACGAAGGTCGCGATCGCACCGACGAACAGCACGGCACCACCGATCGCCGCGAACTTCGCCTCGCGTTTCTGCCCGCGCGTCAGCAACAGCCCGGCCCCGCCCGTCGCCAGCACCGATAGCGCCAGCAGCAACGCGGCGGCGGCGATCATGTTTTCGCGCGTCTCGGCATTGTCGGCGCGTGCCTGTTCGAGCGCGGTAGCGCGTTCCTCGCGCGCACGCTCCGCCGCGGCGCGGGCGCGTTCACGATCCTCGACGCTCTGGCGTTCGGCATCGGCGCGGTCGCGAGCATCGGCATCGGCCAGCGTCAGGCAGGGGGTGGCGATGGTGGATACCGGTTGTTCGGCCTCGCGCAGGAATGCGATCAGTTCGCCGTCCGAAATGGCGAAGGCGAAGCTGGCATCGCCCTCCTCGCCACGGGTCAGCGCCGAATTGACGCCGAGCACCCGGCCGCAAGCGTCGAGCAGCGGCCCGCCCGAATTGCCGCGCGCGATGTTGGCGGTGTGGACCAGCACCGCTGTCCCCTCCAGCCGGCGATTGCCCGACAGCACGCCCTGCGACCGGACCGGCGCGGTCGGCGTGACGAAATCGTCGACCGACCGTGCGGTGGCGAGATCGACATTGCCGGGATAGCCGAGCGCGATCGCCGCGTCGCCTTCGCCGACGCCGCCGGTATAGAGGGTGAGCGGCGGCAGGCGGACGCCGCTTACCTCGATCAGCGCAAGGTCGCGCGACTTGTCGATGCGCACCACGCGCCCTTCGAACGACCGGTCGCCTTCGGACGGGACGACGCCGACGACGGTGTCGCCGGGATAGCGTTCCATCAGTTCGACGACGTGCGCGTTGGTGACGACGCGATTGGGCGCGACCGCAAAGCCGGTGCCGTGCTCGACATCGACCATCTCGCCATCGACCGTGGCGATGACGACGACGCGCACGACCCCGCGTGCCGCCGCCGACACGTCGTCGGCGCGGGCGGGGGCGGACAGGACCAGCAAAGCGGCAAGCGCCGCCAGCCAGAGCGTCAGCAATCGCGGGAGCGGGTTCGCGTTGGTAACCATGACCGCCGCCGTTTCGGCGAAACCGGTGCCGGGGGCAAGGGGGTGCGGCGCGTCGACTTCACAGGCCGTATCCCCGCGCAGGCGGAGATCCAGAACCACATAGGCAAGCCGCTGTTCTGCCTGGCTCTGGACCCCCCGCCTGCGCGGGGGTACGGAATGGCCGCGGCTCGGTGTCCTAGAGCGGTTTCCGACCAGCTTGAACCACCGTCATCGCCCTACGGGCGACCGCTGACGCGGCGGGGTGATTTCGGCTCGGGGCAGCGTTGCTTCGTCGGTCACGATGCTTCGGCATCGCTCCCTCCTTGCGCCTCGCCCCGAACCAAAATCATTTCCGTGCCGGTGATCCAACCTGGTCGGAAACCGCTCTAAACGAAACTGTACGGATCGACGTCGACCGCGACGCGGACCTTCGGCCCCCATTCGACGCCGTCCAGCCAGTCGCGCAGCACATCCTGCACGTCGAGCGCGCGGGTGGCGTGGACCAGCAGGCGGAACCGATGCCGGCCGCGCAGCATCGCCAGCGGGGCGGGGGCGGGGCCATAGACGTGGCAGCCATCGACCTGCGGCGCGGCGCGGCCGATCGCGCGGGCGGTCGCCTCGGCGGCGGCCTTGTCCTCCGACGACACGATGATCGCGGCATAGCGGCCGAAGGGCGGCACCTCCGCCTCGCGCCGCGCTTCGGTCTCGGCGGCATAGAAGCTGTCGGCATCGCCCGAGATCAGCGCCTGCATCACCGAAGCATTGGGCTGGGTCGTCTGGATATAGACATGGCCGGGCTTGGTGCCGCGTCCGGCCCGGCCCGCGACCTGCGCGATCTGTTGAAAGGTGCGTTCGGACGCGCGCAGGTCGCCGCCCTGCAACCCGAGATCCGCGTCGATCACCCCGACACAGGTCAGGTTGGGAAAGTGATAGCCCTTGGTCACCAGCTGCGTACCGACGACGATGTCGATATCGCCCGCTTCCATGCGGCCCACAAACTCCGCCGCCTTGGCCGGGGACCAGATGGTGTCGGAGGTGACGATCGCGATCTTTGCCGTCGGCCACAGCGCGGCGGCTTCGTCGGCAATGCGCTCGACCCCGGGGCCGCAGGCGACCAGCGCGTCCTCCGCCTGGCATTCGGGGCAGGCGCGCGGGGTGGGGATGACATGGCCGCAATGATGGCAGGACAGCCGATGGATCAGCCGGTGCTCGACCATCCATGCGGTGCAATTGGGACATTGGAAGCGGTGCCCGCACGACCGGCACAAGGTCAGCGGCGCATAGCCGCGCCGGTTGAGGAACAGCAACGCCTGTTCGCGGCGCGCCAGCGTCTCGTCGATCGCCTTGACCAGCGGCGCGGCGATCCAGCGGCCGCGTTCGGGCGGCTGTTCGATCAGGTCGATCGCCTCGATCGTCGGCAGTTGCGCCTTGCCATAGCGGCCGGGCAGCTTGACCTCGGTATAGCGGCCTTGCGCGACCTGTTGCCGCGTCTCGATCGCCGGGGTCGCGCTGGCGAGGATCACCGGGCATTTCTCGAACAGGCCGCGCATCACTGCCACGTCGCGGGCGTGATAATGCACGCCCTCTTCCTGCTTGAAGCTGGTTTCGTGCGCCTCGTCGACGACGATCAGCCCGAGATCGGCATAGGGCAGGAACAGCGCCGAGCGCGCGCCGACCACGACCTTCGCCTGACCGCTCGCGATGGCGCGCCATGCCCGGCGGCGCTGCGTCGATCGCAGGTCGCTGTGCCAGGGCACCGGCTCGCAGCCGAAGCGCGCGGTGAAGCGCTTCAGAAACGGTTCGGTCAGTGCGATTTCGGGCAGCAGCACCAGTACCTGTCGCCCCGCCGCGATCGCTGCCGCCACCGCTTCGAAATAGACTTCGGTCTTGCCCGATCCGGTGACGCCGTCGAGCAGGAAGGGGTGGAAGGCGTCGGCCTCGACCGCCCCCGTCAGCATGTCCGCCGCCGCGCGCTGGTCGGTGGACAATTCGGGGCGGTGATGGTCGGGGTCGGGTGTCGGATAGGGCTGGTCGATATCGACCGACACCGCCTCGATCGCGCCCAGCTTGACGAGGCCGCGGATCACCGCGTCGGACACGTCGGCGATGGCGGCGAGCTCGCGCACCAGCCCCCGCCGCTCGCCGATCCGCTCCAGCGCCTGTTGCCGCTGCGGGGTCATGCGGTCGGGCACCTCGCCGGTCGCGCGATATTCGATGGCGAGCTTCGCCCCCTCCAGCGCGGAGTTCGACGCGAGGCACATGCGCAGGACCGATGCGGGGGCGGCGAGATAATAGCCCGCCGTCCACTCGACCAGCCGGCGCAAGGGCGCGGCGATCGGCGGCACGTCGGCGACGCCCAGCAACGGGCGCAGGCGATTGTCGCCGACCTCTTCGGTCGCCAGCCGCTCGGCATCCCACACCACGCCCAGCAACTGGCGCGGCCCCAACGGGGCGGTGACGATCGAGCCGGGCTCGACGGTCATGCCATGCGGCACGCGATAGTCGAGCGGCCCGAGCGCGGCATTGAGCAGGAGTACGCGGGCACGGGACATGGCGCGCTAGATAGGGTGGGCGGGGGCGGATGGAAATCCATCACGCCCCGTCCGCAAGCGGGGAGGCGGTTACAGCGCCAGCCGCGCGGTCACCCGGATGTCGCGCCCGGCGAGCGGCGCATAGTCCTTCAGGAAGCTCGCATGGCGGCGCGCCTCGACGTCGAAGAGGTTGTTCGCCGACACCATCAGCGTCGTCTTGCTGTCCTGCCCGAACGGCCGCAGCGATACCGACGCGTTGACCATCGTATAGGCCGGCGTCGTCGTCTCCAGATCGGCGACACGGTCCTGTGCGGTCACATGCTCGACCTCGCCGCGCAGCTGCACCAGCCGGCCCTGCGCCTCGACACCACCCAGCACGCGCAGCGGCGGGATGCGCGGGGCGGGGCCGCGATCGACGATCGTCGCGCGGGTATAGTCGGCAAGGCCGTCGATATTGATCGCGGTTTCTCCGATCTTCCCCAGTCGCGCCGACGCTTCCGCCTCGAAGCCCCATAGCCGGGCATCGGCCTGTTGATACTGGAACACCGGCAGTTCGTCCTGCTCGGCCCCGGTCGGATTCTCGTAGATGAAGTTGCGGAACCAGTTGTGATAGGCCGACAGGCCGAAGCTGTAGCCGTCGCCCGACCCCTTCAGCGTCGCTTCGAGGCCGTCGCTGATTTCCTTGGCAAAGCCGGGATTGCCGATCTCGAACGCCTGCGTCCCGGCATGCGGGCCGTTGGCGAACAGTTCCTCGGCCGATGGCGCGCGTTCGGTATGGCTGGCGTTCAACCCGAAGCGGACATTGTCGGCCAGCCCGACACTGGCGCCGAGCGAGCCCGAAAAGCTGTTGAAGCGACGGCGGATATTGTCGTTGCCCAGGTCGATATCGGCGGCGGCGCGGGCGGTGGAATATTCGTAGCGGCCGCCCGCCTCGGCCCGGAACGCGCCCAGATCGAACGACTGGAGCGTGAACAGGCCGAATTGCTGCGTCTCGCTCTTGGGAATGAATTTCTCTTCGCCGACGATGTTCAAGTCGCGGATATACATCTGCCCGCCGAACGCGCCGCGCCATGCGCCCTGTGCCGCCTGCACCGCCTCGACGCGCGCCTCCAGCCCGCGATTGTAGAAGCTGGTGCCGATCTCGCCGGTGTCCTCGATCTCGTCATGGCGATAATTGGCGATGCCGCCGCGCACGCGCAGCTTTTCGACGAAGCCGTCGCCGGTATTCACCTCAGCGCGCATGTCGGCGCGGGTCTGGCGGACGTGCAGCGTCACCTGTTCATGGGCATGGCCCTCTTCCTCGCCCTCTGCTTCGCCTTCATGGTCGTGATCGGCGACGTCGAACCGCTCGGGCACGCCGTAGCGATTGTCGAGATGGCTGACCGAAAAGCCGAGATTGCCGGTGTCGGTCACGATCGCGGCGCCGCCCGCGACCTCCCACATCTTCGACTGCGAATTGGGCAGCCGCCCGCGCAGGTCGGCAAGTTCGCGCACCTCTGCCTCATCGCTCGCCGCCGCCTGTTCGCGCAAGGGCCGCGACAGCAGATAGCCGCCGGTGCGCAGATCGTCGGTCTGACCGAAGGTGCCGTCGAGGTGGAACACGACCTTATCGGTCACCGGCACATCGACCGCCGCCGCGCCGCTCCGTTCGTTGGCGGCGGTGCCATAGGTGCCGATCGCATCGACATGGATCGGTTCGGTCGGCACCCGGCGCGGGATGCGGCTGTCGATGACGTTGACCACGCCGCCGATCGCCGACGACCCGAACAGCAGCGCCGACGGCCCGCGCAGCACCTCGATCCGGTCGGCGGTCAGCGGGTTGATCGCGACGGCATGGTCGACCGAGGTGTTCGACACGTCGAAGCTGCCGATGCCGTCGGTCAGCACGCGCACCCGTTCGCCCTGCAGACCGCGCAGCACCGGGCGCGAGGCGTTGGGGCCAAAGCTGGTCGCCGACACGCCCGGCTGGCGCGCCAGCGTCTCGCCGATGGTCGGGCGCAGTTCGCGGGTCAGTTCCTCGCCGCTCAGCACGCTGGTGCCCGACAGGATATCGGCCTGGTTGCGGGCATAGGGGGCGGTGATGATGATCTCGGGCGGGGCATCGCGATGATAGTCGTCGCCGGTCGCCGGCCCGGGCGCGCTCTGGGCAAAGGCGGCGGCGGGAAGGATCAGGGCGGCGCTCGACAACCACAGGGCGGCACGGACCATTTGCTACGACTCCGAAGTACAGTGAACCGTGCCGCTACCGTAATATGATACAACGTATCAAGTGCTTTGTGCGATGCAGCGTCTTTGCGGCATGGAGGCGGCCGGACCTGCGTGCAGCTCGCCGACACCCGTATTGCCCTGTTCCGAAGCAGGATCCGCTACACCTTATTAAGTATGGACTCTGTCGATCCTGCCTTTCTACTTGCCGAAACGTTTCGGGGCGGTTCGATGCAAAGTCCTGCAATATGTCCTACTTGTAAAGTCCGTGATTTTCGTTCCTTTGGACATCGGCGTTACGGTCGTGATGCTATCGAACGGTCGCGGGGCTGGACGAAGACCGCCTTGCAGATATTGTTCGAACGGTGGATGCCCGACGTAGCGGAGGCGCAGTTCGAATTCCTCGCGTGCAGCAATTGTGGCCTGATGATCTACGAACCCAGGCCGACCACGCAGGATATCGCGGAAAAATACAGCTATGTCGGGGGTTTGGGTGACGCGACGCCCAGCAAGTCGGAACGTCCCGAACGAACGGCCCTGCGCGCCCGGCGGGTATTTGGCCTGATGTCGCGCCACCTTTCGCACGGGGCGCGGACGGCGCTTGATTTCGGCGGGGGTGACGGGCGCCTGCTGCAGAAATTCGTGGATCGGGGGTTCGATTGCGCCCTTGTCGACTATGCGGATCGTCCCGTTCCGGGCGTACGCAAGATCGCCGATACCGAACGCGGCATCCCCCGGCAGGATCGCTACGATGCGATCCTGTGCAGCCACGTCGTCGAGCATCTGCCCGATCCGTTGGAAACGCTGCAGGAGCTTCGACGCTCGCTCGCACCCGACGGCGTCCTGTATGTCGAGGTTCCCTATGAAATGTACCGGCAATTGCCGGCAAGGGCCGAACCGGTGACCCATGTGAACTTCTTCACCCCCGCCAGCTTGCACAATCTGTTGCAAGCCGCCGGCTATGACGTCGTTCGCTGCGCGATCGACCTGTATCCCCATCCCAAGGGGCATTGGAGCCTGTGCGTCGGGGCGATCGCGACATCGGCCAACGGTCGGTCGCAACGTCGGACCGATGGTCTGGAAGCGCTCGACCGGGCCATCGCTCCGTCGCGGGGGCGCCGGCTTGCCATTCGCGCCTTTCAGAAATTCTATCCGCGGATCGCGATGGCCCGCTACCGCAGCTGACCGGACGCCGTCCCGGCATCGGCTTGCACGGCATCGCATTTGCGACGAAGGTCGTCGCCATGACCACCGACGCCGCCGACCCCGCCGCCGATACCGACGACGATCGCCGCTATCGCGCGCCTGCGCTCGAAAAGGGGCTGGATATCCTCGAACTGCTCGCCGGCTGCGCGACGCCGCTGACGCTGACGCAGATCGTGCAGCGGCTGGGGCGGTCGCATGGCGAATTGTTCCGCATGGTACAGGTGCTGGAATATCGCGGCTATCTGACGACCGAGGCGGGGGGCGAGGGCTATACGCTCAGCGACCGGCTGTTCTCGCTCGGCATGAACCAGCCGCGCACCCGCTATCTGATCGAGGTCGCACTGCCCGAAATGCGGCGGCTGGCGCAGGAGACCGGACAGTCCTGCCACGTCGCGGTGCATACCATGGGCGACATGGCCGTGGTCGCGCGGATGGAATCGGCCGAGCAGCTCGGCTTTTCGGTGCGGGTCGGCTATCGTCGGCCGCTGTTGCAGGCGGCGTCGGGCGCGGTGCTCTATGCCTTTCAGCCCGACGATGTCCGCGCCCGCTGGGAAAAGCTGCTCGACCCGCAGCCCGATGCGGAGACGCTGGCCGCCTTTCGCGCCCATGCCGAGGACGTCCGCCAGCGCGCGGTCGAACGCACCCCCAGCCGCTTCGTCAGCGGCGTGACCGACCTGTCGGCACCGATCCTGCGCGGTGGCGCGGCCGCGGCGGCATTGACCATGCCCTATCTGGCCAAGCTCGGCGAACCCGATGCCATCGATGCGGCGGCCGCGGCGGTGCAGGCGGCGGCGGCGCGGATCTCGGCGCAACTGGTGGACGACGACCACCATCCCTGAGAGCCGGGGTCGATCGACCTTCGGCAACGATCGTCAATCCACATCCCCTTCGTCGGGGGGATGGCGCCGGTGTTGCGTTCGGTCCGCTGCGAACAACCGCTTTCCAGTTGCAAGCAAAAATCTGTTCACATATGAAAACGTCATCGGCACCCGACGGGCGGTGACCGGGACGGGGCGGATCGATCATCACCACCGATGCCCCATGGGGGCTGCGCATGACGATCATCACCCGGCTATCGGTCCACGACATCCGGTTTCCGACCTCGACCTTCCTCGACGGGTCGGACGCGATGAACCCGGAGCCGGATTATTCGGCGGCCTATTGCATCCTCGAAACCGATACGCCCGGTCTGGAAGGGCACGGCCTGACCTTCACCATCGGGCGCGGCAACGACCTGTGCTGTGCGGCGATCGCGACGCTGGCGCCGTTGGTCGAGGGACTGTCGCTCGACGCGATCCGCAGCGACGGTGCCGGTTTCTGGCGGCGGATGACCGGCGACAGCCAGCTGCGCTGGGTCGGCCCGGAAAAGGGGATCATCCACCTCGCCACCGGCGCTGTCGTCAATGCGGTATGGGATCTGCTCGCCAAGGCGGCGGGCCTGCCGCTATGGGACTATATCGGGTCGATGTCGGCGAGCGAGATCGTCGGGCTGATCGACTTCCGCTACATCACCGACTGCATCACCCCCGAAGAGGCGGTCGCGCTGCTCGAGGAACGCGCGATCGGCAAGGCGGAGCGGCGCGCCACGCTGCTGGCAGAGGGCTATCCGGCCTATACCACCTCGCCGGGCTGGCTCGGCTATTCGGATGAGAAGCTGGTCCGCCTGTGCCGTGAGGCGGTGGCCGACGGCTTCACCCACATCAAGCTGAAGGTCGGCGGCGATCCCGAGAACGACCGGCGCCGCGTGGCATTGGCGCGCGAGACGATCGGGCCGGACATCGACCTGATGATCGACGCCAATCAGGTGTGGGAAGTGTCCGACGCCATCGCCCGCGTCAACGCGCTCGCCTTCGCCAAACCGCGCTTCATCGAGGAGCCGACCTCGCCCGACGATGTCGAGGGGCATCGCGCGATCCGCGAGGGGGTGCGGCCGGTGCAGGTCGCGACCGGCGAGATGTGCCAGAACCGCATCGTCTTCAAACAGTTCATCATGCGCCACGCGCTCGACGTGGTGCAGATCGACGCGTGCCGGCTGGGTGGGGTGAACGAGGTGCTGGCGGTGCTGCTGATGGCCGCCCGCTTCAACCTTGCCGTCTGGCCGCATGCCGGGGGCGTGGGACTGTGCGAATATGTCCAGCACCTGTCGATGATCGACTATCTATGCTTTTCGGGCGTGAAGCACGATCGCGCCGCCGAGTTCGTCGATCACCTGCACGAACATTTCGTCGACCCATGCATCGTCGAGAAGGGGGCGTATCGCGCACCGACCCGGCCGGGCTATTCGATCGAGATGAAGCCGGAATCGCGCGAAGCGTATCGCTGGACGGGCGGCGCTCCGTCTTAGTCCCTCGAACGTCACCCCAGCGAAGGCTGGGGTCTCAGGCGGTTCCTGTCGCGCCTTGTCACCGGGAGATCCCAGCCTTCGCTGGGATGACGATTGGTACGGCCCCGCGACAAATTGCGACAACTCGCGCATTGCGTCGCTTGACGCCGGGCGTATGAAAACGGTTCACGAAACTTTCGGGTGGCCGGCCGGTTATGCGGCCGGCGCATCCGCGCCGTATCCCGTCGTAAAGGTTGCCGCCTTGATCCGATCCGCGTCGTCGCGTGCTCGCCCGTGCCTGTTGCTGCTGTCCTCCGTGCTGCTCCTGTCGAGTTGCGGCGGCGGTGCGGCGGAGGAGAAGGGCAAGAACGGCAAGGGCAATCAGGGCCCGGCCCAGGTCGGCTTCGTCGTGGTCCAGCCGACCAGCGTCGCGCAGACCGCCGACCTTGCCGCCCGCGTCGTCGCCTTCCAGCAATCCGAAGTCCGCCCGCAGGTCGCCGGCATCATCCGCCGCCGCTTCTTTACCGAAGGCGCGTTGGTCCGTGCCGGACAGACGCTCTACCAGATCGACCCGCGCCTCTATCGCGCACAGGCCAACGAAGCGGTCGCGAACCTGAACAGCGCACAGGCCAATGCCGAGGCGACCCGGGTCCGCGCCGAACGCTTCCGCCCGCTGGCCGAGATCGAGGCGGTGAGCCGCCAGGACTATACCGACGCCGCCGCACAGGCGCGCCAGGCCGCCGCCGCCGTCGAACAGAGCCGAGCGCAGCTCGAAACCGCTCGCGTCAACCTGTCCTTCACCAACGTTCCCGCGCCGATCACCGGGCGGATCGGGCGCAGCTATTTCACCGAAGGCGCGCTGGTCACCACCAACCAGACCGATCCGCTGGCGGTGATCCAGCGGCTCGACCCGATCTTCGTCGATATCCAGCAATCGGCCGCCGACCTGCTGGCGCTGCGCCGGCAACTGGCGAGCGGCGGGGCGGTGCCCGCTTCGGCGGCGGTGCGCCTGACCCTCGAGGACGGCAGCGATTTCGGCCAGACCGGCACCGTCCAGTTCGCCGAGGTGATGGTCAATGCCCAGACCGGCACGGTGACGCTGCGCGCGCGCTTCCCCAATCCGCAGGGGATATTGCTGCCCGGCATGTTCGTCCGCGCCAAATTCGCGCAGGCGATCGATCAGCGCGCGATCCTCGTGCCGCAACAGGCGGTGAAGCGCGATCCCCGGGGACAGGCGACCGTCTTCGTCGTCGGCCCGAACGATAGCGCCGTGCAGAAGACGGTGCAGGCCGACCGGACGCAGGGCCAGTTCTGGGTCGTGACCGGCGGCCTCAACCCCGGCGACAAGGTGATTACGCAGGGGACCGCGAACCTGCGCCCGAACGCGAAGATCAAGCCGGTGCCGGCGAATGTGCCGCAACGGATCGCCCCCAAACCCGCCGGCGACACCGCGTCCGCGCCTGCCAAGGGCGGATAAGCCATGTCCCGCATCTTCATCGACCGCCCGATCTTCGCTTGGGTGATCGCGATCATCACCATGCTGGCCGGGCTGGGCGCGATCCTGTCGCTGCCGATCGCGCAATATCCCGACGTCGCCCCGCCACAGGTCAATATCCGCGCCACCTATCCGGGCGCCAATGCCGAGACGATCCAGAATTCGGTGACGCAGATCATCGAGCAACAGCTGACCGGCATCGACGGGCTGCTCTATTTCAGCTCGCAAAGCTCGTCGCGCGGGCAGGTGACGATCAGCGCGACGTTCGACAAGGGCGTCGACCCCGACATCGCGCAGGTGCAGGTCCAGAACCAGGTGCAGCAGGCCCTGTCGCGCCTGCCGCAACAGGTTCAGCAACAGGGCATTCGCGTCACCAAGTCGAACCCCGACTTTCTGATGATCGTCGGCATCTATGACGAAACCGACCAGCGCACCAATGGCGACGTGTCGGACTATATGGAGGCGAACCTCGTCGAGCCGCTGGCGCGGATCAACGGCGTCGGCGAAACCAACGTGTTCGGGTCGCAATATGCGATGCGCATCTGGCTCGATCCGGCGAAGCTCGCTTCCTTCTCGCTGATGCCCGGCGACGTCATCACCGCGATCCAGAACCAGAATACCGAAGTCGCCGCGGGCGAACTGGGCGGGCAGCCGTCCGGCCCCGAACAGCAGTTGAACGCCACCGTCACCGCCCAGTCGCGGCTGCAGACCCCGGCGCAGTTCAAGGCGATCATCCTGAAGACGCTGCCCGACGGATCGACCGTCCGCCTGTCCGACGTCGGGCGGATCGAATTGGGTCAGGAAAATTATGCGGCGCTGAGCCGGGTCAACGCCCATCCCGGCGCGGGCCTCGCCATCAGCCTCGCGCCGGGTGCGGACGCATTGGAAACCGCCGAGCTGGTCAAGGCCGAGGTCGAGCGGCAATCGGCCAACTTCCCCGCCGGCCTGACCTTTGCCTATGCCAACGACACCACCGCCTTCATCGAGCTGTCGATCGAGGAAGTGGTCAAGACGCTGGTCGAGGCGGTCATTCTCGTCGTCATCGTCATGTTCGTGTTCCTGCAAAGCTGGCGCGCGACGCTGATTCCGACGATCGCGGTGCCGGTCGTGCTGCTCGGCACCTTCGGCGTCTTCTATCTCGCCGGCTTTTCGATCAACACGCTGACCCTGTTCGGCCTCGTCCTCGCCATCGGCCTGCTGGTCGACGACGCGATCGTCGTCGTCGAGAATGTCGAGCGGTTGATGGAGGAGAATCCCGACCTCACCCCCCGCGAAGCCACCATCCAGTCGATGGAGGAGATTCAGGTCGCGCTGATCGCGATCGGCATCGTCCTGTCGGCGGTGTTCCTGCCAATGGCGTTTTTCGGCGGGTCGACCGGCGTCATCTACCGCCAGTTTTCGGTGACGATCGTCGCGGCGATGATCCTGTCGGTGCTGGTCGCGCTGATCCTGTCGCCCGCGCTGACCGCAACGCTGCTCAAGCAGAAGAAGCGGGGCGAGGACGGCAGTCTGGAGGGCGGCTGGCTGGAGCGCAAATTGCCGCGCGTCGCCCATGTCGGCGAACGGCTGCGCAACGGCTTCAACACCCGGTTCGATCGCGGGGTCGAGAAATATGAACGCGGCGTCGTCCATGTCATCGACCGCAAATGGCTGTACCTGCTGCTTTATGCGGCGGTCCTCGCCATCCTCGTCCTGCTGTTCGTCCGCCTGCCGACCAGCTTCCTGCCGACCGAGGATCAGGGCGCGGCGCAGATCCGCTTCCAGCTGCCCGCCGGTTCGACGCGCGGTCGTACCGAGGAGGTGCAGCGCTCGGTCGAACAATATCTGCTGACCCATGAGAAGAACAATATCCGCACGATCCTGACCGTCGCCGGCGGGGGTGGCGGCAGCTCGGGTCAGAATACCGGGCAGGGCTTCATCAACTTCACCGACTGGGCCGATCGCAAGGGCAAGGAGAATGGCGCCGACGCGATCGTCGACCGCGCCTCGTCCGCCTTCCGCAACTTCCGCGATGCACAGGTCTTCGCGCTGCTGCCCGCCGCCATCCGCGGGCTGGGGCAGTCGAACGGCTTCACCATGGAGCTGCAGAATGCCAGCGGCATGAGCGCGGCGCAGTTCGCGGAGGCGCGCGACAAGCTGCTCGCCGCCGCCAACGCCGATCCGATGCTGACCGGGGTGCGCCTGTCCGAACTGCCCGATATCGCGACGCTGAACGTCGATATCGACCAGCAGCGTTTGTCGACGCTGGGGCTGAGCCAGGGCGACGTCAACAACACGCTGTCGACCGCATGGGGCGGGCGCTACGTCAACGACTTCATCGATCGTGGCCGGGTGAAGCGTGTGTTCGTACAGGGCGACGCCCCCTATCGCAGCGAACCCGGCGATCTGTCGCAATGGTTCGTGCGCGGCTCGAACGGACAGATGGTGCCCTTCTCCTCCTTCTCGCGCACCGGCTGGACCGTCGCGCCGACCACCCTGTCGCGCTTTCAGGGCCTGCCCTCGTTCGAATTTCAGGGACAGGCGGCGCGCGGCGTCAGCTCGGGCGAGGCGATGGACCGCATCGCCGAACTCGCCGGACAGATTCCGGGAACCAGCGTCGCATGGGCCGGGCTGTCCTTTCAGGAACGGCTGTCGTCGGGACAGGCGCCGCTCCTGTACGGCCTGTCGATCCTCGTCGTGTTCCTGTGCCTCGCCGCGCTCTATGAAAGCTGGTCGATCCCGATCGCGGTGCTGCTCGTCATTCCGCTCGGCCTGATCGGCGCGATCGCGTTCGTCACGCTGCGCGGGCTGGAAAACGACGTCTATCTTCAGATCGGGTTGCTGACGACGATGGGCCTTGCCGCCAAGAACGCGATCCTGATGATCGAATTCGCTGAACAGGCGGAGAAGAAGGGCGCGCGCGTCATCGATGCCGCGCTGGAGGCGGCGCGCATCCGCCTGCGCCCGATCCTGATGACGTCGCTCGCCTTCATCTTCGGCGTGTTGCCGCTCGCCATCTCGACCGGGGCGGGCGCGAACAGCCGCATCGCCATCGGCACGGCGGTGATCGGGGGCATGTTTACCGCGACGGTGCTGGCGATCTTCTACATCCCGCTCTTCTTCGTGTTGGTCCGGCGCGGCGTGCGCGACGGTCTCGCCAAGCTGCGCGGCCGCAAGCAGGCGGAGGTGCCGGCATGAAGCGGCTGACCCTCGCGCTGCCGGCGCTGTTGCTGGCGGGCTGTTCGATGACGCCGGCCTATGAACGGCCGCAGGCGGTGGTGCCGCCGTCCTGGCCGGTCGGCGACGCCTATCTGCGGCAGAGCGAGGCGACGCTGCCCGCGCTGACCTTCGAACAGGTGTTCACCGATCCGCGGCTGCGCACGCTGGTCGGGCAGGCGCTGGTCAACAACCGCGACCTGCGCATCGCCGCCGCCAATATCCGTGCGGCGCGCGCGCAATATCGCATCCAGCGCGCCGACCTGTTGCCGCAGGTCGATGCATCGGGCCGTTACAGCTATCGCGGCACCGGCAACGGCGCGACCACGACGACCATTCCCGGGACCGGTACGGGAACCGGCGGCACCGGAACGGGGACCGGCAATGGCGGGGCCGGCACCGGTACCGGCGGGACGATCGTCACCAGCAGCCGGTCGCCAAGCAGCTTCTCGCTCGATCTCGGCGCGACCGCGTTCGAAATCGACCTGTTCGGCCGAATCCGCTCGCTGACCGAGGCCGAACAGAATCGCTATTTCGCGACCGAAGCCGGCGCGCGCGCCACCCGGCTGACGTTGGTCGGCGACATCGCCGAGGCTTGGGCGGCGTACGGCGCCGACCGCAGCCTGATGGCGATATCCGAAGCGACGGCGGCGAGCGCCCGGCGCAGCGTCACCCTGACCCGCGCGCGGCTGCAGGGCGGCGTCGCCCCGCGCACCGACCTGCGCCAGGCCGAACAGATCCTCGCCACCGCCGAAAGCGACCTCGCCGAACAGCGCACGCAACTGGCGGAGGACGTCAATGCGCTGCAATTGCTGGTCGGTGCCCCGATCGATCCGGCGCTGCTGCCCGCGTCGATCGACCGCGTGCTGCCGACCATCGCCAA
This sequence comes from Sphingomonas lacusdianchii, assembly GCF_022664395.1. GTDB lineage: Bacteria > Pseudomonadota > Alphaproteobacteria > Sphingomonadales > Sphingomonadaceae > Sphingomonas > Sphingomonas lacusdianchii. Next base: position 108,463 of record NZ_JAKRET010000008.1, read on the forward strand.
CCTGCCGGCCGGGGTCGATTCGGGCATCCTGCTGCGGCGGCCCGATGTGGTGCAGGCCGAATATGAACTGCTCGCCGCCAATGCCGATATCGGTGCGGCGCGCGCGGCGCTGTTCCCGCGACTGTCGCTGACCGGGCTGGTCGGCTTCGCCAGCGATGCCCTGCGCACGCTCTTTACCGGCGGTGCGTTCAACTATTCGGTGGCCCCCTCGCTCAGCTACCCGATCTTCCGCGCCGGGGCGGGCCGGGCCGGGGTGGAATTCAGCCAGGCGCAGCGCGACGCGCTGCTCGCCACCTATGAACGCACCATCCAGTCGGCGTTCCGCGAAGTATCCGACGCGCTCGCCCGGCAGGGGACGATCACCGAACAGACCCGCGCCGACCGCGCCAACCTCGATGCGGCACAGGACACCTTCCGCCTGACCGAGGCCCGCTATCGCGGCGGGATCGATAACTTCCTGTCCAGCCTCGACGCGCAGCGCTCCTATTACACCGCGCAACGCCGGCTGGTCGCGACGCAACTGGTTGCGGCCACGAACCGGGTGACCCTGTACCGGACGCTGGGCGGCGATTCGCTGCTGGAAGCGGGACCGAACGGGCCGGTGCCGGTGGTGCCGACGGCTACGCCCGCTCTCTGAACCGATAAACCATCGACGTACCCCGGCGAAGGCCGGGCCCCAGTTTGGGGGACGCCGGTGACATGCGGGAAAGCCTGCCCAACTGGACCCCGGCCTCCGCCGGGGTACGGTAGGACTACGGGCTGCTTGGGACCGTTGTGAGCTCCCGCCTGTTCAAATGACGAGTGGGAATGCGTGCGGCCATCACGCCGCCAGCCAGACCCCTGCCGGCCCATCATCATTCGCCGCCTTCCGCGCCACGCGCACCCGCCGCGTCCGCCGCCTGCGCGACCGCGGCAGCAACCGCGCGACCCACAGCCGCACCGCCGTCCCGCGCACCGCGCCCGCCACCGCGAACGCCGCCAGCATCGCGTCGAGATACGCCGCGACATCGATCACCGCCAAAACGCCGGCCAGCTCGGGCGCACCCAATGCCGACACGATCATCATGTCGCCGCCCATCCACAGCACCGTGCCGGTCGCCGCCGATACGATAACGAACAACAGCCAATGCCCCGGCGTCAGCCCAGCCAACTTTCGCGCCGCCGGCACGACCAGCACCGCCGCCAACGCGCGCGCGAGGGGCAGCTCGGGCCACCACCGCAAGATGACGATACAGGCAATAAGAACGGCACCGACGATCAGCATATATTTCCCCTCCGTAACGAGATGGGAAGCCGGCCGACGCGCGTAAAGATCAGCCGCCGTCGACGATCAAATCGACCGACGTGCCCTGTCCCTCGGGCGACAGGAACACCGCATAGGCCGCATTGCCGCGCGTCCCGCCCAGCACATGCTGGTCGCCATCGGCCTGATGCTCGGCCGAATAGCCGCTTTTGGTCGCGCGGGTATAATACCAGTCGACCATGCGCCCGACCGGCTGCGCGATCACGAAGCTGACCACGCGCAACCGGCAGCCATCGGCGTCGGTCCCCGCCGCTTCGGTCACCCGCGCATCGGGATGCAGCGCGAAGGCGGCGGGCAGGCGATTGGCCCAGCCCGCCGAATAGCCGACCTTGGTCGCGCATTGCCGGTTGCCGCTACGCTGGACGCTGGCCAGTTCGCCCAGCGTCAGCGCCTCGCGCCCGCCCTTGCACGACGGACAGGCGCCGGGGGCGGGGGCGGATCGCAGCGATTCCTCCGGCGCGGCGCTGCCCGCCGCGATCGTCGGGGCGGGGGCGGCGGCGCTGTAGGGGCGGTCGGGCGGGCGCACCGCATCGCCATTGGCCTGGGCGGTCAGCGTCGGGTCGACCATGATCTGGTCCTGCAACGCCGCGGTCACCGCCGGATCGGTCGCATTCGCCCGGGCGAGTTGCGCGTCGAGCGTGTCGACGCCGTTGTCGGGCGCGCCTCCGCCGCCGCATCCGCCCAACAGCAACAGGATCGCGAGGGGCAGGGCACGAATCATCGACTTGCGGCTCCGGTGGTCGGTCGGCGGCGACCCTATGGACCGCGCCTTAAGATTCCATCGTACCGTAAAAAACCATTGCTGCCATTGCTCGACGGCGGACGGGGGGCCATGTCCTGTCCCATGCTGAACATATTTTCGATCCTGATCGGCCTTGTCGCACTGGTGCTGGCCATCCCGGCATTGATCCCCGTCATCTCGCTGATGAACTGGATCGTGTTCCCGATCGCGCTGGTCGGCTTCGTCGTCGGGCTGTTGTCGTCGAAGACGTCGGGCCGCAACCTGAACCTCATCATCCTGATCGTCAGCGGCCTGCGCCTCTTCCTGACCGGCGGCCTGATCTGACGACATGAGCGAGGGGGCGGACCGGCAGGGGCTGGCGTTCGGCGTCGGCGCCTATGTCCTGTGGGGCCTGTTGCCCCTGTATTTCCGGCTGTTGGGGCCGATCGACGCGGGCGAGATCGTTGCGCAGCGCGTGCTGTGGTCGGCGCTGCTGGTCGCTGGCATCGTCATCGCGGTCCGGCGCGGGGCGCTGTTGCGCGCGGCGTTCACCGACCCGAAGGCGCTGGCCAATCTGGTCGCCAGCGCCGGTTTCATCGCGATCAACTGGCTGGTCTATGTCTGGGCGGTGCTCCACGGACAGGTGCTGGCCGCCAGCCTCGCCTATTTCCTCAACCCGCTGCTCAACGTGCTGCTCGGCGTCGTCTTGCTCGGCGAACGCATGAACCGTACGCAGGGGGTCGCGGTCGCGCTGGCCGGGGCGGGGGTCGCGCTGTTCGCCTTCGGATCGTCATGGATCGCGCTGGGCATCAGCCTCAGCCTCGCGATCAGCTTCGCGCTCTACGGCCTGATCCGCAAGACGGTGTCGGTCGGCGCGCTCGAAGGGTTGATGGTCGAAACCACGCTGCTCGCCCCGGTCGCGCTCGGCTATCTGCTGTGGCTGGGCAGCAAACAGCCCATGGCGTTCGAACAGGGGCCGGGCATGGCGGGCCTTCTGGTGCTGGCCGGCGCGGTGACCACCGCGCCGCTACTGCTGTTTTCCGCTGCCGCACGCCGGTTGCGCCTCGCGACGATGGGCATGTTGCAATTCATCGCCCCGTCGCTGCAATTCCTGCTGGCGATCGCGGTGTTCGGCGAGACGCTGACGCCGACCCGACTGGCCTGTTTCGGGCTGATCTGGGCGGGCCTTGCGGTCTATATCGTCGGCGGGCGTCAACCGGGGCGGCGCTCCACCGCCCCGGCCACCCGCTAACCGATCAGCGGCAGACCACCTGTCCGCGATCGACCGACCGGCCGAGCAGCGCACCCGCACCGCCACCGATCAGCGTGCCGAGCAGCCGCGAATCGCCGCCCGCGATCACATTGCCGAGCACACCGCCGCCGAGGCCGCCGATGATGAGGCCGGTCGTGCCGTCGCTGCGTCGGCAATAATAGCGGTTATCCTGCCCGCGATAGATGCGGTCGTTGCGGGTCAGCGCGCGGGTCCGGTAATATTGGCCGTCGCGATAATAGCGATCGGCATAATAGCGGTTCCGGCCCGGTTCGAACCGGTTGTAGTCATAGTTGCGATAGCCGCGCCAGTCGCGCTGGTTCTGGCGCGGGTCGCGGCGCGCGTCGCGCACGTCGCGGCGATATTCGTTCTCGGCGCGGCGCAGGTCGCGGCGGTCGTCGGCCCGGCGGACGTCGCGGCGGTAGTCGCGGCGCGCATCGCGCAGGTCTTCGCGATATTCCTGGCGCGGCGTCTGCGCCATCGCCGGCGCGGCGGCCATGGTCGGCAGAGCAATCGCCGCGACCAGCGTGGCAAGGATCGGGGTACGCATCTTACTTCTCCACTCCGTGAGGATGGCAAGTAGAACGGCGCGCCCCGTTCCAAGTTGCGTGAACGGAAAACTACGTTCCGTTCACTTTTGGGTCAGCTATATTTTTCGCCCGGATAGGCGAACAACAGGTCGGCATCTTCGTTCGACCGGACGGTAACTTGCCCTTCGAAGGTCAGGCAGTCGCCCGCCGCCCATGCGACGCCGTCGGCGCTGCCCGATCCGGTAACCGGCACGAACCAGCCCTTGACGCCCGCGGGCACCGTCACCGTCCGCTCTCCGCCGGTCCAGCGTTCCAGCACGAATTTCGGCCCGTCGACCAGGATGGCGCGGTCCTCGGCGATCTTGCCCGGTGCGTGCGGCGCCACGAACGGCCGCGCGTCCGACACCGCGACCCCGTCGTCCAGATGTAGTTCGCGCGGACGGCCATAATCGTACAGCCGGTAGGTCGTTTCCGAATTCTGCTGGATCTCGATCAGCGTGATCCCCGCGCCGATCGCATGGACCGTGCCCGACTTCGCATAGAAGAAATCGCCTGCCTTCACCGGCTTCCAGTCGAGCTTCGTCTCGATCGACCCGTCGAGCGCGGCGTCGCGCAGCTGTTCGGCGGTCATCGGTTCGAGCGTACCCAGCGCGATCGTCGAATCGGGCTCGGCGGCCAGCAGCGTCCAGCATTCGTCCTTGCCGCGCGGCAGCCCGCGCGCCTGCGCCTGACGATCGTCGGGATGGACCTGCACCGACAGTTTCTCCGACGTAAACAGGTACTTGACCAGCAGGTCGGGGGTATCGTCGCCCGGCGTCTTGTACCAGATTTCGCCGACCGGATCGCGGTCCGCCGGTTGGTCTTCGAAACCGAAGCCGAGGCTGTGGCGCCCCCATGGTTTTTCGACGCGGTGCATTTCGAGCTTGGTGACGGGCATGAACGCACTCCGATTGGGCGTTGAACAGGTCGCGGCTCCCATGCGCGAAACCCATGGTTAGCGCTACCCCTTACCCTCGCGCGAAAGGGACTGTTCGCGATACCCCTTGCGCAGTAGAAGCGTCGCCCATGCGTACCGTATCGACCCGCGCATCCGCGCTCATCCTCGTCGCTCTCGCCGGCGTCGGCCTTTCCGCCTGTGCCCGTGGCGGCGCGGGGGCCGGCCGCGATCTGCCCTATGTCGCCCGCGACGTGGGCACGCTCTACACCGCCGCCAAGAGCAGGCTCGACCGCCAGCAATACAAGGTCGCCGCCGCCCTGTTCGACGAGGTGGAGCGCCAGCACCCCTATTCGATCTGGGCGCGCCGCGCGCAGCTGATGGGCGCGTTCAGCTATTATCTCGACGGCGACTATACCAAGGCGATCGCCGGGGCGCAGCGCTTCCTGTCGGTCCATCCGGGCAACCGCGACGCGCCCTATGCCTATTATCTGATCGCGCTCTCCTATTACGAGCAGATCAGCGACGTGACGCGCGACCAGAAGATCACGATGCAGGCGATGGACGCGCTGGGCGAATTGTCGCGCCGCTATCCCAACACGCCCTATGCCGCCGACGCCCGGCTGAAGCTCGACCTCGTGCGCGATCACCTTGCGGGCAAGGAAATGGAGATCGGCCGCTTCTATCAGCAGCGCGGCCAGTGGCTGGGCGCGGCGATGCGTTTCCGCGCGGTCATCGACCAGTATCAGACGACGACCCACGCGCCCGAGGCGCTGATGCGCCTGACCGAAACCTATCTGGCGCTGGGCGTGCCCGAAGAGGCGAAGAAGTCGGCGGCGGTACTCGGCGCCAACTATCCGGGCACCGACTGGTATCAGCGCGCCTATGACCTCATCAAGGACAAGAGCCCGCCGCCGCCCAAGCCGATCCCGGTCACCTATGCCAAGCCCGCTCCGCCGCCGGTCGGCACGGTGACGGTCGAGCCGGCCGAGGACACGCCCGAAGCGTCGCTCAACCCGGCCGGCGCGCCGACCCCGCCCGCCACCACGCCGCCCCCGGTCACCGGATCGCCGACCGGCCCGACCGACGGCACGACCACCAGCGGTTCGGGCGGATCGGTCGGCAATCCGGGCAACTGAGGCCGGCGTTTCGCTTCGACACGCTTGCAGCGGCGGCATCCAGACGAAGGACGATTCGTTCCGAGAGTAACCAAGTCGTACCCCGGCGAAGGCCGGGGTCCAGTTGGGATAGCCTTTCGGTAAGTTGCCGACGTCACCCGACTGGACCCCGGCCTGCGCCGGGGTGCAATAAGATGCGCGCAAGCGTCGGCAAGGGATCCGTTGGCGCGGTAACGGGGTTCTCGTCGACTACCCAGTTTGAATGCGGTGGCATTGCGCTTGTCGCGTAGTCGACTGGAACCGCCTCCATCCCCCAAAACCCGCGCCGCGCCGCACGAAGGGGTTTGTTCTCCGGCTGTTCCGCGGGTAAGGAGGGCGCGATGCTGACGGCGCTTTCCATTCGTGACGTGGTGCTGATCGAGGCGCTCGACCTCGATTTCGCCGCCGGTCTCGGCGTGCTGACCGGGGAGACCGGCGCGGGCAAATCGATCCTGCTCGATGCACTGGGCCTCGCACTCGGCGCGCGCGGCGATACCGCGTTGGTCCGCCACGGCGCCAAACAGGCGGCGGTGACCGCGATCTTTACCGCGCCCGCGCCCGACGGCCCGGTCGCGCGGCTGTTCGACGATAACGGCCTCGACCTCGAACCCGGCGAGCCGCTCATCATCCGCCGCATCGTCAAGGCCGATGGCGGCAGCCGCGGCTTCGTAAACGACCAGCCAGCGTCCGCCGGATTGCTGCGCGACCTTGCCGCCTATCTGGTCGAGATTCACGGCCAGCATGACGATCGCGGCCTGCTCAACCCGCGCGGCCACCGCGCGTTGCTCGACGGTTTCGGCCGGATCGACACCGCGCCACTGACCCGCACCTATCGCGACTGGCGCGATGCCGAAGCTGCGCTGGGCGTGGCGCTGGCCGAGATCGAGGTGGCGCAGCGCGACCGCGACTGGCTCGAACATGCCGTCGGCGAACTGACCGCGCTCGCCCCCGAAGCGGGCGAGGAAGAGGCGCTCGCCGAACGCCGCCGTTCAATGCAGCGCGCCGAGAAGGTCGCGGGCGACCTGACCCAGGTCGAGGAACGGCTCGACGGTCCCAATGGCGCGCTGTCGGCGCTGCGACAGGCGGCGCGCGCGCTCGAACGCATCGCCGAGGCGCATCCCGCGCTCACCGAATCGCTCGCCGCCGTCGACCGCGCGCTGGTCGAGGCCGAGGCCGCCGAGACCGCACTGCGCGATGCCGCCGATGCGCTCGCCTTCGATGCCGGCGCGCTGGAGGAGGACGAGGCGCGGCTCTTCGCGCTCCGCGCCATGGCCCGCAAGCACCGCGTCCAGCCCGACGACCTCGCCACGCTCGCCGGCGACCTCGCCGCCCGGCTGGCACTGCTCGAATCGGGCGAGGCCGGCATCGGCAAGCTGGAAGCGACGGTCGCGACCACCCGTGCCGCCTTTGCCAAGGAAGCCGACCGCGTCCACGCCGCGCGCACCGAAGCCGCGACCCGCCTCGACGCCGCCGTCGCGGGCGAACTCGCGCCGCTGAAGCTCGACGCCGCGCGCTTCCGCACCGTCGTCGCCGATCTCGACGAGGGGCAATGGTCGTCCTCAGGTCGCGACCGGGTGGAATTCGAAATCTCGACCAACCCCGGCGCCCCCTTCGCCCCGCTCGCCAAGATCGCGAGCGGCGGCGAATTGTCGCGCTTCATCCTCGCGCTGAAGGTCGCGCTGGCCGAAGAGGGCGGGGCGGCGACGATGATCTTCGACGAAATCGATCGCGGCGTCGGTGGGGCGGTCGCCTCGGCGATCGGCGACCGCCTCGCCCGCCTGTCGCGCGCGACGCAGTTGCTGGTCGTCACCCACAGTCCGCAGGTCGCGGCGCGTGGCGACCGCCACCTGCTGATCGCCAAGGCGCATGACGGCATCGTCACCCGAACCGGCGTGCGGCCCCTGTCGAGCGACGAACGCCGCGAGGAAATCGCGCGGATGCTGTCGGGCGCCGAGATCACCGACGAGGCGCGCGCCCAGGCCCGGCGACTGATCGAGCCGGCATGACCCACCCGCCGCGTACGCCCGACGGCCGCTATATCGTGGTCGACGGCGTGCTGTGGCGTGCGACCCGGCCGGACCTGTCGGAGGCGGAACGCGAACGGCTGGTCCACGACCTGATGGACGCCCGCCGCGCGGTCGGTGCGGGGAAGCGCGCGGGCGACGACGCCGCGGTGGCAGCGGCGCGCAAGGCGGTCGATGCGGCCAAGGTGGCGCTCGGCGAACGCGGCCCGGTCTGGTGGGACGACCGCGCGCCCGACTATAACCGGCGGAAGGTCGAGAACACGCCCTATGCCGGTTGGTGGGCAGGGCGGTAACGTCTCGAACACCGCGCCGTATCGGGGTCCGGTGCTGCCTTTGCTGTCGGTTGCTACGCCCGATCCTGTGGTTCCGCTCAACCACGAACTTCGTCGCGGATCGGCCAGCGCTACACTTGTCGGCCCGCGGCATAGGCTTTGACCGCCGGCCCCAGTTCCTTGGGCCAATGGCCGATCGCCAGGGCTGTTTCCGTTCCGTCCGGCTGCTTCACGAAAAGGAGAAGGCTTCCGATCCCCGCAACGCGAACGATCCGGTCCCGCTCGAAATAGCGGGTGCCGAACGGCGTTTCGACGACCAACCGGCGTTCCTCGAGACTGATTTTCGTGGGTCTGACAAACCGGATGGCGAAATCGATCGTCCCGTACGCCATCACCGCAAACACCAATATCGTCACTGCCAGTTCGATATGCCCTGCAGACGCCGTCAGAAAATAGAAGAATAATTTAGCGAGAAATGCCGCAGCTAGGCCGCAAATGACCATGCCGATAAAGGGCTCCTGTCGTCTCGACACGAACTGTTGCACGCTATCGCCCTGCCTATGGAAAATATGTCGGATGCCGGGAATAGATCGCAGCTATTCCCGGGTCGCATTCCAGTTGAACAGGAACTTGCGATGCTCGGCCCAGGTCTGCCCTTCGACCACCGCGCCGCGCAGGCACCCGCTGCTGTGATACGGCCCGACGCCGTCGCTGGTTCGGAAGCTGACGCAGGTCCGTCCCCGATCGGTCTTCCACCGCCCGCCTTCGATCACGCTGTCGTAAAAGCTGCCGGTGACCGACCCATCGGCCGCCAGCTGCAATTCCATCGTTTTCCGATAGGGCTTGGCCGGATCGGTCGACAAATCGACGACCCAGCGCCCGGCCAGCGGGTTGGCCGGCTCGGCAGCGGTAAGCGGCGCGGCACAGGCGATGGCAAGCAGCAGCATCCGACGCATGGCAGTCCCCCGGAAGTCGGCGGCAGACTAACGCTGAAATCCGGTATTGCCCATGGCCCGCCACCGGCGTCTTTCGCTCTCCCGGTGGGCGAGGGGGGAGCGGCGCAGCCGCGATAGGGCGAGGATGACCGAAGATCGCCCAGTTCGACGCCAGACCGGAACCGCTGTCCTACAGCGGCCCGCTCTGTCATATTTGCCGACGCCCGTTGATAACCGCATTTGCTGCTCGACCGCCGCAACGTCAGGCGAAGCGCGCACAACGCGGCGAGTGTGAACTTTGTGAACTTATGCGGATTTTCGCTTTGTTTTCAGTGTCCCGCCACAGGCAAAGCCGGCGTCGGCCGGTGCTTTGGCCGCCGCCTAAATCGCACTATTCTTCGCCGCCTGCGTCGCCGGGTCGAACATATAATGATGCCATGCGAATACCGTCGCGGCGCTGCGATGCGGACGCCATTTCTCGGCCAGTTCGCGGATCGCCTTTTCGCTCGGCCGTTCGGGCAGGCCCAATATCCGCCCGATCTCGACCTGCACCGCCAGGTCGCCCGCCGGCCAGACATCGGTCCGTCCTTCGGCGAACAGCAGATAGATTTCGGCCGACCATCGCCCGATGCCCTTGATCCGTACCAGCTGCGCGATCGCTTCCTCGTCATCGGCGGGCAGGTTGGCAAGGTCGAGCCGCCCGCTCAGCACTTCGTCGGCAAGGCTGCGGGCATAGCCGGTCTTCTGCCGCGACAGCCCGGCGGCGCGCAGTTCCTCGTCGCTGGTCCCCGCGATCCGTGTGGGATCGGTCGCATCGCCCAGCGTCGCCTCCAGCTTTCGCCACACCGCATCGGCCGCCTTGTAGCTCACCTGCTGCCCGACGATGGTCCTGAGCAGCGTCGCATAGCCGCGCTCGCGGATGCGCGGCTCGGGATAGCCGGCATAGGCCAGCGCCGCCCCGAACGCCGGCTCGATCCGCGCCAGCGCGTCGAGCGAGCTGCGCAATTGTTCGGCGGAAAGCCCCATGACCGGTCCTTGAAAAGCTTCGGCCGTCCCGGCATGGGGCGGCGACAGGAGAATGCACGATGCCCAAGCTTACCGTCGTCACCCGCGCCGGGGAAGAACGAACCGTGGACGGCGAGGCCGGGCTGTCGGTGATGGAAGTGCTCAAGGTCAATGGCTTCGACGAACTGCTCGCGCTGTGCGGCGGCTGCTGTTCGTGCGCGACCTGCCATGTCTATGTCGACCCGGCGTTCCTCGACCGCCTGCCGCCGATGAGCGAGGACGAGGACGATCTGCTCGATGCGGTCGACGACCGGCGGGCGACGTCGCGGTTGTCTTGTCAGGTGCCGTTTGAGGCGGGGCTGGATGGGCTTATCGTGACCATAGCGGACGAAGACTGAAGCCGCAGACCGGGTCCAGCCTTTGGCGGGACATGCCCCGCCCGGCCGGCGGGTTATCGGCCCGTCCGACGACATGGGCTTTGCCCATGTCGTGCTGCTTATGCGGAACCCCGTTCTCGATACGGGCTCTCGACTACGCTCGATCCCTACTCGAACCGAACGCGGTGGGTGGGGGTTAGGGGCACGCCATTACCCCAAATCCGTTCAGTTCGAGCAGCTTCGAGCTTGTCGAGAAGCGTCCGTCGAGAACCCGGTTGCCCCCACAAGCCCGCCATGGGCAAAGCCCATGTCGTCGAACGGGGCTACGCCCCGCCGGCCGGGCTAGGCGGGGTGCGAATTAGCGCCGCTAATTCGTCAGCCCGCCGTCGCCACCGCATACAGCGCGATCGCCGCCGCATTCGACACGTTCAGACTCTCCACCCGGTCCGAAATCGGCAGCTTGGCGAGGATGTCGCAATGCGCCTCGGTATTCTGCCGCATGCCCTCGCCCTCGGCGCCCAGCACCAGCGCGACTCGCTTCGGGCCCAGCGCCTGCGCCAGCGTCGTGTCGGTATGCCCCGTCAGCCCGACGCGCCAGTAACCGGCCTCGCCCAGCTCGACCAGCGCCCGCGACAGGTTGACGACGCGCACCCACGGCACGCTCTCCAGCGCGCCCGACGCCGATCGCGCGACCACCCCCGATTCGGGCGGCGCGTGCCGGTCCTGCGTCACGATCCCCAGCGCGTCGAACGCGGCTGCCGAGCGCAGGATCGCGCCGACATTATGCGGGTCGGTCACCTGATCGAGCAGCAGGATCGGCCGGTCGTCGTCGCGCCCCTGTTCGATCAGGTCGGCCAGCCAGATATCCTCCAGCGGATCGGCCTCGACCACGATCCCCTGGTGCGGCGCATCGGGCGGCACGAAGCGGGCGAGGTCGGCGGCCTCGGCGAACACCACCGGCACGCCTTCGGGCAGGACCAGCTGCGACCCCATTTCGCGCGTGCACCAGATCTTGCGGATCACCCGCTCCGGATTGTCGAGCGCGGCGAAGGCGGCATGCCGGCCCCAGAAGCGCGGACGCTGCGGCGAAGCCTTGCTGGGGCGGTGTCCTTTGCGGGCCATGTCAGTCTTTCTCAGGGGTAGCGTAGGGGTCGGTAGCGACCGGCTGGGTGGGCAGGGGCGGACGCGGCAGCGGCCGTTCGGCATTGGCCGCGCTCAGCAGCAGCGACGCGAGGATGATCGCGTTCTGCCGCATGTCGGGGCCCTTGAGGTGATCGAAGGTATCGATGCTGCTATGGTGCAAGCGGCTGCCATAGTCGAGCGGGTCCTGAATGAACTGGTAGCCCTGCAACCCGACCGACTGGAAGAAATAGTGATCGGTCGACCCGGTCCGCCGGTTGGCGACGGTGGTCGCGCCCATAGACGCGAAGGGGCTGAGCCATTCGCGTAAGCTCGGCACCGCGGCAACGTTGTTCTCGGCGTTGATCCCGCGAATCCTGCCCGAGCCATTGTCGATGTTGAAGTACGCGGTCATCGCGTCATAGCCGGGCTTCTTCGTGATCGGGAAGCGGTTGGTCCAGCCATAGAAGCGGGCGAGGCCACCATCCTTGCCGCCCGCCGGTTCGGGCCGCGTCGCGATATGTCGCTCGACATAGGCGAGACTGCCGAGCAGCCCCTGTTCCTCGGCATTCCACAGCGCAAAGCGGATCGTCCGCTTCGGTCGGACCTTCAGCGCCGACAGGATGCGCGCCGCCTCCATCACCACCGCGGTGCCCGATGCATTGTCGGCGGCACCGTCGCCCGCGACCCAGCTGTCGAAATGCGCGCCGGCCATGACATAGCCCGCCTTGGGATCGGTGCCGGGCAGGTCGGCGATGATGTTGTAGGCGGTCGCGTCGCTGTCGTCGAAGCGGACCTGGCTGTCGATCTCGATCGTCGGCGCCGCCCCGCTGACCGACAGCCGCGCGAGCCGGCGATAATCCTCCGCCGCGATCTCGATCCCCGGCACGGCGGGCGCGACCGCGCGCGTGAACAGATAGCCCGATCCGTGCAGCAGCTTGCCGTCGCGCGACGACATGGTCGCCATCGCCACCGCACCCTCGGCCTTCAGGAACGCATCGAGCTTGCGCGCGAAGTCGAGCCGCTTGGCGCGGCGATCGGTATCGGCCGGATCATACACCGGTTCCTTCCAGCTATCGGCCTTGGCCAGATCCTCGCCGGTCAGGCGACGGAACGGTGCCTCGCCCGGTTCCGATCCCTCGCCCGGCCGCGATACCATCACCACCTTGCCCGACAGCTTGCCGCGCCAGTCGGCAAAGTCGGCCTCCTCGGCGATCGGCGCGACGATCACCGGCGCGGTGATGCGGCCATTGGTGCCCGGCGTCCACGCGATCGGGATCGCGGTCAGCTGGACGGGCCGGGGCGTGACCATGCGGACGCTGGAGCGCTCGATCGTCCAGCCGCGTCCGAATTCGAAGCCCTCGCGGCTGGCATTCAGCCCCCATTCGCGAAACTTCGCCTCGGTCCAGCGCTCGGCGTCGCGCATCGCCGGCGAATTGGGCAGGCGCGGACCGATCACGTCGGTCAGATGCTGGGCGATCGGCATGACCTGCGTATGGCTGGTGCCTTCGTCGATGATCCGGTTCACGGCGTCGCGATCGACGCTTTGCGCCGCCAGCGGTGCGGCGATCAGGGTGGTGGCCAGCAGGATTGCGCGCAATTCGGGGTCCTCGCGTCGAAAAATATGTGCCGACGACGCTAAGTTGCCCGACAAAGTGGCGCAAGGCGTTGACAGCGCCGTCCGGGGACGGCAATGGGCGCGCTCGCTCGGACGGCCAGCCCGTCCCAGCGGCGGCTGGACAGGTGGCCGAGTGGTTAAAGGCAGCAGACTGTAAATCTGCCCGGGTTTCCCGTACGCTGGTTCGAATCCAGCCCTGTCCACCACCGCCCGCGCTAGGCAAGCGCGGCGGTGCTTCGCGGGAAGCAAGACGATCCCGACCCCCATCCTCTTCGCCATCGCCGCGCTGCTCGAAATCGGCGGTTGCTTCGCCTTCTGGGCATGGTGGCGCCTCGACCGGTCGCCATGGTGGCTGCTGCCCGGCCTCGCCGCGCTGGCGGCGTTCGCCTGGGTGCTGGCGCAGAGCGATGCCGCCGGGGCGGGGCGCGCCTATGCGGCCTATGGCGGCATCTATGTCCTCAGTGCGGTGCTATGGGGCTGGGCGGTCGAAGGGCTGGTGCCCGACCGGTTCGACCTGACCGGCGCAGCGCTGTGCGTCGGCGGCTGCGCCGTGATCCTGTTCGGTCCGCGATAGGAAATTGGAGCGGGTAACGGGAATCGAACCCGTGTATTCAGCTTGGAAGGCTGCTGCACTACCATTGTGCTATACCCGCCCGCACGCTGCGGCGTGGAGGCATTGCCCCTGCCACAGTCGGGCGGACATGGTCAATGGTGCGCGTTGGCGGCAGTTGCGCCGAACCGGGCAGGATCGAACGCCGTACCCCCGGCGCTAATCGCTGGCGTTCGGACGGCGGAGGCCATAAATACCGCCGCCCAATGGCCAAGATCACGACACCACGCCCCGTCCGGGGTACGCAGGACATATTCGGCGATTTCGAGCGGCGCTTTACCCATGTCGCCGAAACGTTCGAACGCGTCCGCCGCCTTTACTGTTTCTCGCGGGTCGAGGTGCCGGTCTTCGAATCGACCGCGGTGTTCGCGCGCTCGCTGGGCGAGACGACCGACGTCGTGTCGAAGGAAATGTATTCGTTCGAGGATCGCGGCGGCGATTCGCTGACGCTGCGCCCCGAATTCACCGCCGGCATCGCCCGCGCGTACCTGACCGAAGGGTGGCAGCAATATGCACCCTTGAAGCTCGCGACCCACGGCCCGGTCTTCCGCTACGAACGCCCGCAAAAGGGCCGCTATCGCCAGTTCCACCAGATCGACGCCGAAGTCATCGGCGCGGCCGAGCCGATGGCCGATGTCGAATTGCTGGCGATGGCCGATCAACTGCTCCACGAATTGGGCATCGCCGATGGCGTGACGCTGCAGCTCAATACGCTCGGGGACGCCGCGACGCGCGACGCATGGCGCACCGCGCTGGTCGAGCATTTCGAGGCGCATCGCGGCGACCTGTCGGAAGACAGCCTCAAGCGGCTCGACAAGAACCCGATGCGCATCCTCGATTCGAAGGACCCGCGCGACCGCCCGATCGCCGATGCGGCACCGGGGATCGACACGTATCTGACGGCGGAGGCGGCGAACTTCTTCGCGGCGGTGACCGGTGGTCTCGACGCGGCGGGGGTGAAGTGGACCCGCAACGACCGGCTGGTCCGAGGGCTCGATTATTATCGCCACACCGCGTTCGAATTCGTCACCGACCGGCTGGGCGCGCAGGGCACGGTGCTCGCCGGCGGGCGCTATGACGGGCTGATCGAAAGCCTTGGTGGTCCCGCGACGCCGGGTGTCGGCTGGGCCGCCGGGATCGAGCGGCTGGCGATGCTGCTGGAGGAGCCGGAAGCGCCGCGCGCCGCCGTCTGCGTTATCCCGCGCGAGGCCGGAGCAGACACGCCGGCCATGGCGTTGCTGCAGGAGTTGCGGGGCGCGGGCGCGGTCGCCGACATGGCGTATCGCGGCAACCTGAAGCGCCGCATGGCCAAGGCCGATACGCAGGGCGCATCGATGGTTGCGCTGGTCGGGGCCGACGGGGCGGTGACGGTCAAATTGCTCGCCACCGGTCGTCAGATCGATCTGTCTGCCGAGGATCGTGACGCATTCCTGCATGCCGCCACGCTTTATTCATCGGGACTGACCGATGGGGAAGTCGATGGCGAATCGGTGTTGGACGAAATGATCGGCGAATGGCGCGAAGGGCTCTGGCAGGTATCGGATAGCGAATGACCATCGCCCCCGAACGCATCGCCCAGATCGAGGCGCGGCGCGACGAACTGGCGGCGCAGATGGCGACCGGCGACCTGCCGGGCGACCGGTTCGTCGCGGTGTCGAAGGAATATGCCGAACTCGAACCCGTCGCACAGGCGGCGGGCGAGGTGCGGCGGCTGCGCGCCGAGAGCGAGAGCCTGGCCTATATGACGCAGGACGCCGATGACGATCTGCGCGCGATGGCGGTGGAGGAACTCCACGCCAACCGTCAGCAGCTCGATGCCGCCGAACGCGCGCTGGCGCTCGCGCTGCTGCCGCGCGACGCAGCCGACGAACGTGCGGCGATGCTCGAAATCCGCGCCGGCACCGGCGGCGACGAGGCGGCGCTGTTCGCGGGCGACCTGTTCCGCATGTATCAGCGCTATGCCGACAATCGCGGCTGGCGGGTCGAGCTGATCTCGGCATCGGTGTCGGATGCGGGCGGGTACAAGGAAGTCGTCGCCAGCGTCACCGGCGCGGGCGTCTTCGCGCGCCTCAAATTCGAGTCCGGCGTCCACCGCGTCCAGCGCGTGCCCGCGACCGAGAGCGGCGGGCGGATCCATACCAGCGCCGCCACCGTCGCCGTCCTGCCCGAAGCGGAGGATGTCGACGTGCAGATCGATGACAAGGACCTGCGCATCGACGTCTATCGTTCGTCGGGGCCGGGCGGCCAGTCGGTCAACACCACCGATTCGGCGGTGCGCATCACCCATTTGCCGACCGGGCTGGTCGTGATCCAGCAGGACGAAAAGTCGCAGCACAAGAACAAGGCCAAGGCGCTCAAGGTCCTGCGCACCCGTCTGTACGAGGCGGAGCGCCAGCGGCTGGCCGACGAACGCGCGGGGACGCGCCGATCGATGGTCGGCTCGGGCGACCGGTCGGAGCGCATCCGAACCTACAATTTCCCGCAGGGGCGGGTGACCGACCACCGTATCAACCTGACGCTGCATCGCCTGCCCGAAATTCTCGAAGGCGAGATGGAGGAACTGATCGGCGCGCTGATCGCACAGGACGAAGCGGAGCGGCTGGCGACGCTGGATGCTTGAATTCGGTTCACGCGAAGGCGCGAAGACGCGAAGAAGGATTGATTTCGCGCAGAGGCGCAGAGGCGCAGAGAGGTTGCGAAGGCTGATCGCGCAGCGATCCCTCTCAACCGTCCTCGCAATCCAGTCGGAAAGCGCCTTTCGGCGCGGACGATTGCCCGGAGCGCACCTTCTCCGCGCCTCTGCGCCTCTGCGCGAAATCCCTCTTCTTCTCTTCGCGCCTTCGCGCCTTCGCGTGAACCCATGACCACGCTGCGCCACGCGCTGACCGCAGCAACGGCACGCATTGCCGCTGTCTCCAACTCCCCCCGTCTCGATGCCGAACTGCTCGCCGCCCACGCACTGGGCTGCACGCGCGAGGCGATGCTGCTCGCCCGGCTCGACGATCCGGTCCCGGCCGCGTTCGACGCGCTGGTCGAACGCCGCCTCACCCATGAACCGGTCGCCTATATCACCGGCACCCGCGCCTTCTGGACGATCGACCTGATGGTCGGCCCCGGCGTGCTGGTGCCGCGCGCCGACAGCGAGACGCTGATCGAGGCGGCGGTCGCGCATTTCGCGGGCGGTGCGCCCGCACGGATCCTCGACCTCGGTACCGGACCCGGCACGCTGCTGCTGGCGGCGCTGACCGAATGGCCGCGGGCGAGCGGGCTGGGCATCGATGCGTCGGATGCGGCGCTCGATTATGCCCGCCGCAATGCGGCGGCGCTGGGGATGGCGGATCGCGCCGTCCTGCGCACCGGCGACTGGACCGCCGGCATCGATGAACGCTTCGACCTGATCCTCGCCAACCCGCCCTATATCGGGACGGCGGAGGTGCTGCCACAGGAGGTGGTCGGCCACGAGCCCGCAGCGGCGCTGTTCGCCGGGGCCGACGGGCTCGACGATTACCGGCGGATCGTCCCCGATCTGCCGCGCCTGCTTGCCCCCGCCGGGATCGCCGCGATCGAGATCGGCCATGAGCAGGGCGACGCGGTCATGGCGCTGGTCGAGGGGGCCGGTCTGTCCGCGCGGCTGGTGCGCGATCTGGGCGGGCGGCCGCGTTGTGTGATTGCCGGTTGAAATGCACCGGATCGGACACATATTTTCCCTTGGATAAGCCGTGCGCAGCCGCTAAGACCGGCTTGGGGCAGGCACCATCGACCAGGTCGTTGATTGCGGGGCGTGGCTCCTTCCATCGTCATGTGTACCACTGTCGTCCGGTGGTCATGGCAGGCGGACGGTGCCCATGCATCGCCTTGCGGATTTGCTCGCATCCGGGATCGGTAGATCGACGGACAGGTAAGGACAGGACAACCAACCCTTGATGAACAATCGTCAGGCCGGCCGCCGTCGCGGTCGCGGTGGCCAGCGTCAGCCGGGAAGCGGCGGCGGCAACCCGCGCGACAACGGCAATCGCATCGACAATCGCGCCCGCGGCAACGCCGCGCAGTTGCTGGAGAAGTATAAGAACCTCGCCGCCGACGCCCAACGCGCCGGCGACCGGGTGAACACCGAATATTATCTCCAGTTCGCCGACCATTATTTCCGCGTGCTCGAAGCCGGCCGCTCGCGCGTCGAGGAACAGCGCCGCGCCCGCGACGAGTTCGACGGCGCCGAGGACGAGGATTTCGATCTCGACGACAACGAGACCGGCAACGATCGTGGCAACCAGCGCGACGACCGTGGCAATCGCGAAGATCGCGGCAATCGCGACGATCGTCAGCCGCGTGCGCAGCGTGAGGACCGCTATGCCCGTGACGACCGCCAGCCGCGCGAAGACCGTAGCCAGCGCGACGATCGCGCCCCGCGCGAAGAGCGTCAGGCCCGCGAAGATCGCGCGCCGCGCGAGGAGCGTCAGCCGCGTGAAGAGCGTCAGCCCCGCGAGCGGCTGCGTCGTGACAGTGGCCGGATGCAGCAGCCTGCCGCCGATCTTGGCGAGCAGCGCGGCGTCGAAGGCGAAGTCGGCACGCAACAGGTCGAGGCTGCTCCGGTAGCGGCGCCTGCGCCCGCCCCGGCACCGGTCGCTGCCGAAGCGCCGGAGGCTAAGCCGGTTCGTCGCCGCACCCCGCGCGCGCGCGTCGAAGCAGCGCCCGCGCCGGTCGAGGAAGCGGCACCGTCGATCGAAGCGGATCGCCTGCCGCCGGCGCTGTCGGCCGGCGACGATACCGCCGAGCGTCCGCGTCGCCGTCGCCGTGTCCGTACCGAGGAAGAGGCCGTACCGCCGGCTGCCTGATCAGATGCATGATCGCTGAAAACGAAAGCGCCCCGGGTCAAACCGGGGCGTTTTTCTTGTCGGCCTCAACGCTGCGCGCGTGGTTTCCAGGTGACGACGCGGTAGAGATAGAACAGCACGATCGCGACCGACATGCCGATCGCGACCGGGCCGACATAATGGTCGAGCTGTTCGAAATTCGATCCCAGCCACAGTCCGGCATAGGCCAGCACCGCGTTCCACACGATGCTGCCGGTGAAGGTCGCGAGGAAGAAGCGCCAGCGCGGCATGCACGCCATGCCGGCGGGTAGCGAGATCATCGTCCGAAAGGTCGGCATGAAGCG
Source organism: Sphingomonas lacusdianchii (assembly GCF_022664395.1). GTDB lineage: Bacteria > Pseudomonadota > Alphaproteobacteria > Sphingomonadales > Sphingomonadaceae > Sphingomonas > Sphingomonas lacusdianchii. The sequence continues at coordinate 127,493 of NZ_JAKRET010000008.1, forward strand.
GAACACGAACACCGTCTTGCCGCCATGTTTGCGGAAGAAGCGGTGCAGCTTCTCGACATCCTCCCATTCGACCGTCAGCCACCGGCCCCAGCGATCGACGAACGGCTTCAGCCCGTGATAGCCGAAGCGCCGCCCGATCGCGTACCAGAAGTAATTGCCGGCGGTGGTGCCCGCCGTACCCCAGAGCAGTAGCGGCACCATCGCCATGTCGCCGCGCGCCACCGCCATCCCGCCCAGGCCCATGATGACCTCCGACGGGATCGGCGGAACGACATTCTCCAGCGCCATCAGCAGGAAGATGCCGAGATAACCGCCACGCGCGATGGCATCGAGGATGAAGGTCGTCATGGGAGTGCGGAACGTGCGGCGCCGGCTTTCGTGCCGTTACCGCGCCGCCACCCGTGCCTCGATCGCGTCCCAGATCATGCCCGCGACGTCGGTGCCGTCGAACTTCTCGATCGCGACGATGCCGGTGGGGGAGGTGACGTTGATCTCGGTCAGCCATTCGCCGCCGATCACGTCGATCCCGACGAAGATCAGCCCGCGCCGCTTCAATTCCGGCCCCAGCGCGGCGCAAATCTCGCGTTCGCGCTCGGTCAGTTCGGTCTTGGCCGCAGTGCCGCCGACCGCGAGGTTGGAGCGGATTTCGCCGGCACCGGGCAGGCGGTTGACCGCGCCCGCGACCGCGCCATCGACCAGCACGATCCGCTTGTCGCCCTGCGCCACCGCCGGCAGGAACGCCTGCACCATATGCGGCTCGCGATAGGCGGTGTTGAACACCTCGATCAGCGACGACAGGTTCTGCGCATCGCCGTCGATCTTGAAGATCGCCTTGCCGCCATTGCCGTGCAGCGGCTTGACCACGATCGAACCGTGCTCGGCGAGGAACGCACGCGCCTCGTCGACCGATCGGGTGATGAGCGTCGGCGGCATGAAGCGCTGATAATCGAGCACGAACAGCTTTTCGGGCGCGTTGCGCACCGATGCCGGATCGTTGACCACCAGCGTCCGGTCGCTGATCCGCTCCAGCAGATGCGTCGCGGTGATATAGCCGAGGTCGAAGGGCGGGTCCTGCCGCATCAGCACGACATCGGCCTGCTCGCCGAGATCGAGCGACACCGGATCGCCGAGCGTGAAGTGATCGCCGACCACCCGCTGCACCGTCACCGGAAAGGCCCGCGTCCACACCCGGTCGCCCGACTGGTTCAGGTCCTCGGGCGCGTAATGGAACAGCCGGTGCCCGCGCGCCTGCGCCGACAGCATCAGCGCAAAGGTCGAATCGCCCGCGATGTTGATGCCCGATATGGGGTCCATCTGGACGGCGACGGTCAGCGACATAGGGTATCTCCGGTGGTTCGCGGTTCAGGTAGGCGCGGGTGCCGCGAATGTCACGTCAGCGTAGCGGCTGGCCCGAATCCTTCCAGCGATCGAGGATCTGCGAGTCGGCCGGCAGCGCAGGTGCCGCGGGTGCCGCGGGTGTCGCCATGGCGGCGGGCGCGGGCGGGGGTGGCGCTGCGATCGGTATCGTCACGCTCGGGATGGCGGCGGCGGGTAGCGCCGGGGGCTGCAACGGCCCGGGCAGCGGCTCGCCACCCATATAGCGGTCGCGAAACGCGGCGGGGGTGCCCCACCACCCCTTCCACCGGTGGAAGAAATGCGCGCCGAACACCCCGGTCATCACCAGCCCCCGGTTCCACGACGGCGTGACCGCATAGGTGTGGTAATGCGTCGCCAGCCCGACCGGTGCGAACACTTCGCCGGTCAAGGCGCGCGCCGCGACCCGCCGGGCGCGCAGCCAGACCGCGGGTGCCGGCGTCCGTGCCATCGCTCCGTCGCAGGCAAAGCTGAACTGGCAGCGCGGATGGTCCGATCCCTGAAACACGACGCCGCACACCGTCGCCGGAAAGGCGGGATGCCGCACGCGGTTGAGCACGACCTGCGCCACGGCGCGCTGCCCGGCATCGGGTTCGTTGCCGGCTTCGTAATAGACCGCGCTGGTCAGGCATTGCAGCGCGCGGGGCACGGTCAAGCTGGGTGCCGCGCAGGACGAAGGGTTGGGCGGCGCGGATCGAGGTGTCGGTAGTGTCGTTCGGGACGGGCGACGGGGGCAGGGCGGTCGTGCCGGTCTCGCCCCGGCGGACGGGGGCGTCGACCAGCAGGAGCGCCGCGCCGGGGAAATGGTCGTCGGCTTCATAGCCGAAGCGGGTCGGCGGGGGTGCCGGTTGCGGTTCAGTTGGTTGGAACTGCACCACCACGGTACCGGTGAGCAGAAGGGCGACGCCGCCTGCGATCCACCGGTTCCGAACAAGGCTGGCCATGGCCGAGCGCTCTACCCTAAATATCCGCCCGCTTCGTGAACAAATCCTCCCCGGCACGGGGAGGGGGACCAGCCGCAGGCTGGTGGAGGGGGATTTCCACGAACGCACCGCCTGCGGACACCCCCCTCCACCACCGCTACGCGGCGGTCCCCCTCCCCGTGCCGGGGAGGATTTGGTGAAATCCGAACTGGACAGTCGCAAGGCGGTCCCCCTCCCCGCGGAGCGGGGAGGATCTGGTTATCGCAGATCCGCGCTCCCCAGATCGACCGATGCCGCCGGGATCACCACCAACCCCGGATACGCCGCGCGCAACGGTTCGAGGAACTGCTTGGCGTCGCCGACCACGACGATGCTCGCCGCCTTGGGGTCCATTACCCGCGCCGCGACCGACTGGACCGCCGCCGGCCCGACCGCTTCGACCGAAGGGAGGAAGGTCGCGATCCGGGCGAGCGGGACGCCATCGGCGACATAGGTGGCGATGGTGCCGGCAATGCCGCTGGTCCGTTCGATCGTCCGCCCGAAATTGCCGGTCAGCACCGCCTTGCGCGTCGCCAGTTCGGCTTCCGGTGCCGGTTCGCTGCCCAGCCGGCGGAATTCGTCGGTGATGATCTTGACGACCTCGGGTGCCGAGGGGTTCTTGGTCTGGGTCGACGCGCCGATCAGCCCGTTCGCGCGACGCGCATCGAGCTCGGAACGTGCGCCATAGGCAAGCCCGCGCTTGATCCGGATTTCCTGGTTGAGCCGCGAGGAGAAGCCGACGCCCAGCGTCGCATTGGCGACAGCGGCGGGGAAATAGTCCTTGTCATCACGCGCGATGCCGGGACGCGCAACGACCACGCCGGCCTGTCCGGCACCCGGCATGTCGACGACGATCACGCGCGGTTGGGGCGCGGCATAGACCGGCGGGGGAGGAGGGGCCGTGCCCCGATCGGCCGTCCAGTCGCCGAACAGGCGCGTGGCCAGCGCCGTTCCGGCATCGGCGGTCAGATCGCCGACCAGGATCAGCGTCGCCTCGTCCGGTTGCCATGCGCGGCGATAGGCGGACACCACATCGTCGCGCGTGATCGCCTTCAGCGAAGCGGGCGTGCCGGTTGCCGGATGGCCATAGGGCGACGCGCCGAACACCGCGCGATCGGCGACCAGACCCGCCAACTGTCCCGGATCGGTCAGCGCCACCGACACGCCGTCGATGGTCCGCGTGCGCAGCCGGTCGATCTCTTCCTGAGCAAAGGCGGGGTTGCGCGCGACATCGGCGAGGATGGCGAGCGCGGGCGCGGCCTGTGCCGAACCGACGGTCAGCGTCACGCTCTGCGAATCCCAGCCCGCGCCGCTGCCGATGCTGCCGCCGAGCGATTCGACCGCGCGCGCGATCTCGGTCGCCGACCGGGTCTTTGTCCCCTGCGTCAACAATCCGGCAGTCAGTTCGCCGACGCCCGCGCGTCCTTGCGGGTCGGCGACCGCACCGCCGCCGCCGACCAGCGCGGCGGTCACGACCGGAAGCCCGCGCTTCTCGACCACGACGACGCGCATGCCGTTGGGCAGGCGACGTTCGACCGGCACGGGAATCGCGACCTGTACCGGCGCGGCGGGGGCGGGGGGCAGGATGCGCTGCCCTTCGGGCGCGGGCGTGTGGATGGCGATGCCGGGCGGCACCGCCAGCGACGCGGTGACGACGCTGTCGGCGATGGCGATCGTATCGCTGGTCGCATTCGCCGGCTTGGCGGTGTCGGGCAGATAGCGGATCGTCGCGGCACGATTGGCCGCCAGCCACGTCTTCGCGACGCGCTGGACGTCGGCGGCAGTGACGCGGCCGATCGCGGCAAGCCCCTTGTCCGCCGCCTGCGGATCGCGCTCGACGATCACGCCCTGCGCCAGTGCCGACGCTTTCCCTTCCGCCGTTTCGCGCGACAGCAGTTCGGCGGTGGTGATCTCGTTCTTGGCCTCGGCCAGTTCGGCGGGCGTGGGCGGGGTCGCGATCAGGCGGGCGACCTCGCGCTTCAGCGCCGCCTCGCCCTCCGCGACCGACTTGCCGCCGGCAAGGATGGCGTAGAGCGACAACGTGCCCGGCCCCTGCTTGGCGTCGAGCTGCACGCCGACGTCCTGCGCGATCTGATCGCGATAGACCAGCGACTGGTGCAGCCGGGAATTGTCGCCGCTCGACAGGATGGCGTCGAGCACTTCCAGTGCCGCCTGATCGGGATGGCTGGCGGGCGGCAGCGGATAGCTGATGAGGATAGCGGGCAGCGGCGTGTTCGCCTCGTACACCGTCTTCGTCACCGGTTGCTGGCGGACAGGTTCGTCGGTGGTCACGCGCGGGATCGGGCGGCCGGGCTTGGCGATGGGGCCGAAATACTGGTCGACCCAGCGGTTGAGCTGTGCGGGATCGAAATTGCCCGCGACCACCAGCACCGCATTGTCGGGCCGGTAATAGGTCGCGTGGAAGGCGCGGATATCGTCGATCGTCGCCGCATCCAGATCGGCGATCGACCCGATACCCGGCCGGGCATAGGGATGGCGGCTATAGGACACCATCGGCGCGTAGAGGCCGAACAGCTTGCCATAGGGCTGGGCAAGGATGCGACTGCGCAATTCCTCCTTCACCACCTCGCGTTCCGACGCGAAGGTCTTGGGATCGACGACCAACGTCGCCATCCGGTCGGCCTCGGCGAACAGCAGCCGCTGCAGGTGGTTGGCCGGCACCACCTCGTAATAATTGGTGTAATCGTCTGCCGTCGACGCGTTGTTGTACCCGCCGACATCCTCGGTCAGCCGGTCGAGCTGTTCGGGGACGAGGTTGCGCGTCGCCTTGAACATCAGATGCTCGAACATGTGCGCGAACCCCGACCGCCCGGCGGGATCGTCCTTCGACCCGACATCGTACCAGACCTGCACCGAGACGTTCGCGCTCGACGTGTCGCGAATGGCATAGACGCGCAGGCCGTTGGGCAGGGTGCGTTCGGTATAGGCGATCGGCGGGACCGTCGCTTGGGCAGCGGCGGCGGGGCGCTGTTGCGCCTGGGCGGGGGCGAACAGGGCGGTCGAAAGCAGCAGCGCAAGGCCGAGACGCATCAGGAAACTCCGGCAGGATTGGTGCCGGAGGTGTGGGCCGCAGGGGCGGCAGGTGTCAACGTATCATCGGTTACCAGCGTCACACCGGATCGGCCGGCGTGACGCTGCGACCGCTGGTTCAGCCCTTCTTGCGCCCCGCATTGGCATAGAGCAGCGCGGCGGCGAGGGCCGCCGAACCGATGCCGATGCCGACGCCGATCGGCATCAGCGGCCATGGCTGCCCCTTGGAAGGCTGCTTCGTGTCGGCAGCCGCGTCGGCGACACGTTTGGCTTCCTTGGCGGCAGCGGCGACCTCGTTCAGTTCAGTCTTCTCGGTCATGTTCCTCTCCCTCTTATGGCTCTAACGCTTCTCGGCGCGGTAGCGTGCCCGGAAATCGTCGGCAAAAACGGTCAGCGTATCGCTGGCGATGGCGGCGCGCAGATCGGCCATCAGCGCCTGATAGAAATAAAGATTATGCTCGGTCATCAGCATCGCGCCGAGGATTTCCCCCGCGCGCACCAGATGATGGAGATAGGCGCGGCTGAAATTGCCGCAGGTCGGGCAGGCGCAGTCGGGGTCGAGCGGGCCCAAATCTTCCGCGAATTTGGCGTTGCGGATGTTGATCGGGCCGGTCCGCGTGAACGCCTGTCCGGTGCGGCCCGACCGCGTCGGCAGCACGCAATCGAACATGTCAATGCCGCGTTCGACCGCGCCGACGATATCGTCGGGCTTGCCGACCCCCATAAGGTAGCGCGGCTTGTCGACCGGCAACTGCTGCGGCGCATAATCGAGCACGCCGAACATCGCCTCCTGCCCCTCGCCGACCGCAAGACCGCCGACCGCATAGCCATCGAAGCCGATATCGATCAGCGCATCGGCGGACGCTTTCCGCAGCTTTTCGTCGAGCGCACCCTGCTGGATGCCGAACAGCGCGGCGCGCGACGCATGGTCCTCGCCCGAATCGAAGCCCGCCCGGCTGCGGCGCGCCCAGCGCATCGATCGTTCCATCGCGCGCGCCTGCACGTCGCGGGTCGAGGTGGTCGGCACCAGCTCGTCGAACGCCATGACGATGTCGCTGCCGAGCAGCCGCTGGATTTCCATCGACCGTTCGGGGCTCATCAGATGGCGGGTACCGTCGAGATGGCTCTTGAACTCGACGCCGTCCTCGGACCGCTTGGTCAGTTCGGACAGGCTCATCACCTGATAGCCGCCGCTGTCGGTCAGGATCGGGCGGTCCCAGCCCATGAAGGCATGCAACCCGCCCAGCCGCGCGACCCGCTCGGCGCTAGGACGCAGCATCAGGTGATAGGTATTGCCGAGCAGGATGTCGGCACCGGCGGCGCGCACGTCTTGCGGCTTGACCGCCTTGACCGTGGCGGCGGTGCCGACCGGCATGAAGGCGGGGGTGCGGATCTCGCCACGCTGCATGGCAATGGTCCCGGTGCGGGCGCGGCCGGAGGTGGCGGTGACGGTAAAGGCGAAACGGGGCGGCATAAGGGGTCGCGTCATGCCGGACCTTACCCGCGCTGTCGACCGTTGTTGCGGCTTCGCGATAGGAGAGACGCCATGCCCGAACCGCTCAATCCCGGCGACGACGCCGCCCCCGGCACGCCCGGCACCGGCGAGGACATCTGCCCCCGTTGCGGCGGCAAGGGTATGATCGAAGGCGGCGAGTGCCAGAATTGCGGCGGTACGGGGAAGGTGATCGAGGGCATTGGCGGCGCATAAATCCTCCCCGGCACGGGGAGGGGGACCAGCGAAGCTGGTGGAGGGGGAAGTCCGCAAGTGGTACGTTTGAGGAAGCCCCCCTCCACCACCGCTTTGCGGCGGTCCCCCTCCCCGTGCCGGGGAGGATTTAGATCGCCGCCAGCGCCTGTTCGAAGTCGGCGATCAGATCGTCGGCATCCTCGACCCCGATCGAGATGCGCACCAGATTGTCGGTGATCCCCAGCGCCGCCTTGCGCGCATCGGGCACCGACAGATGCGTCATCCCCGCCGGATGGCTCGCCAGCGTCTCGGTCCCGCCGAGGCTGACCGCCAACTTGGCGATGGTCAGCGCGTCGAGGAACGCGAACGCCTCGCGCTCGCCGCCCTTCAGATAGAGCGAGAAGGTCGATCCGCCGCCGGTGCAATGGCGGTGATAGATGTCCGCCTGGCGCTCCATTCCCTTGGCGTCCTTCAGGAAGCCGAGATAGCCGACCCGCTCGACCTTCGGATGATCGCGCAGGAAGGCGCAGACCTTCGCGGCATTCTCACCCGCCCGGCTCATCCGCAATTCGAGCGTCTCCAGCGACCGCAACAGCATCCACGCGGTATTGGGGTCGCAGATGGTGCCGATGGTGTTGCGCATCGAGCGGATGGTGTTGATGTGTGCCTTCGATCCCAGCACGCCGCCGGCGACCAAGTCGCTGTGTCCGCCCGCATATTTGGTGAGCGAATAGACGACGAGGTCGGCGCCGTGTTGCAGCGGTTGCTGCCAAAGTGGCCCGAGGAACGTGTTATCGATCGCGATCGGCGGTTTTTCGGCATGCTCGCCGAACACCGCATCGCGCGCCGCCGCCACCGCTTCGATATCGACCAGTGCGTTGGTCGGGTTGGCCGGGCTTTCGAGATAGATCAGCGGTACGCGGCCTGTCGCCTTGCGCAGCACGGCCTCGATCTCGTCCTGCGTCGCGCCCGCCGGAAAGTCGAGATAGTTCACCCCGAAGCGTCCGAGCACGCGGCCGATGAGCGTCTCGGTCGCGGCATAGAGCGGACCGGAATGGATGATGGTGTCGCCCGGCTGGACCATCGACAGGAAAAGCGTGGCGATCGCCGACATGCCGCTGGAGAAGACCAGCGCGTCCTCCGCCGCTTCCCACACGCCCAGCCGATCCTCGAGGATTTCCTGGTTCGGACCGTTGAAGCGCGAATAGACCAGCCCTTCGGCCCCGCCGGGACGCTTGCCGGTCACGCCCTCGAAATGGCGCTTGCCCGCGGCGGCATTGGGAAAGACATAGGTCGAGGTCGCGAAGATCGGCGGTTTCAGCGATCCTTCGGACAGCACCGGGTCATAGCCATGGCCCATCATCAGCGTCGCCGGCTTCAGCCGCCGCCCGCCGACGGTGTCGACCGGCGGTTTGGGACGGCGGCGCGGCGGCACGCCGGTCAGATCGGCTTCGGTTTCGTCGGACATTGCGAATCTCTCCTGCTTTTTCGGAGAGGGTAGCGATAGTTACGGGAGAAACCAAATGGGCCGATCGATCACGAACGTCACCCCAGCGCAGGCTGGGGGCTCTCGCGGTTCCAGCGTCGCGCCCGGCCACCAGGAGACCCCAGCCTGCGCTGGGGTGACGGAAATGGAAAGCTATGGTCGTGCTATTGGCGGCGAGACCCCAGCCTTCGCTGGGGTGACGGTTGAAGCGGTGGATCAGTCCCGCGCGATCCCGATTACCGACAATTGCCGCCCATAATCCGGTTCGCCGCGATGCGTCGCACGGCGGAAGCTGAAGAAGCGGTCTTCCTGCGCATAGGTGTCCTGCCCCAGCGCCTCGATCCGCCGCACGCCCGCCGCCGCCAGCCGGTGGACGACATAGGCTTCGAGGTCGAACCGGGCATGACCGGGACGGTTTTCTGCGAAGAAGCGCTCGTTCGCCGGATCGGTCGCGCAAAAGCGTTCGACGAAGCCCATATCGACCTCATAGCTGGCCCGCGCGATGCAGGGGCCGACCGCCGCGGCGATGCGGTCGGCGCGGGCGCCCAGCTTTTCCATCTGCGCGATGGTCGCGTCGGTGATGCCCCCCAGCGCCCCCTTCCACCCGGCATGGGCCGCGCCGACCACCCCGGCCTCGCGGTCGGCGAGCAGCACCGGCGCGCAATCGGCGGTGACGATGCCGAGCAATATGTCGGGCCGTTCGGTGACCATCGCGTCGCCCTGCGGCCGGTCGGTGTCGGGAAAGGCGGTCAGCACGCGGACGACCGATGCCGAATGCGTCTGGTACAGCCCGCACAGCGCCGCGCCCGGCAGCACCGCCGCCACGGCGCGCGCGCGGTTCTCCGCCACCGCCGCCGGATCGTCGGCCGAGCCGAGCCCGACATTCAACCCGGCAACGACCCCGCGCGACACGCCGCCCCGCCGCCCAAGAAAGCCATGCGCCACGCCGTCGAGTGCGGCGGCACGGATCACCTCAACCTCGCTCAAAGGGCTACCCGCATCACGTCATCCACATCCCGATGATTGCCGACCATGAAGTCGTAGGTACCGACCCGTTCGAAGCCATAGCGTTGATAGAAGCGCCGGGCGCGATGATTGTCGACGAACACCGACAGATAGCATTCGTCCGCGCCGGTCGCGCGCGCCTGTTCCAGCATATGCTCCATCATCCGCGCGGCAAGGCCGCTGCCCTGCCACGGCCGGCACACATAGAATTGGCGCAGTTCGATCGGCTTACCCTGCGGCGTGAACGGCAGCGAGGGCGGGCCGAGCTTGGCATAGCCGGCGGCGTCCTCCCCCGCCAGCGCCAGCACGACGTGATAGCGCGGATCGTCCAGTTCGGCCGTCCACTTGTCGGGCGTGTGGTTGGTCAGAAAGGCGGCGAGATCGGCGGGGTCGTAGAGATGGCCGAACGTCTCGGTAAAGGTCTCCGCCCCGATCCTCGCCAGCAGCGCGGCATCGGCGATCGTCGCGCGGCGCAGCACCGGGGTCATGCGAACCCCGCCGGGACCGGCCAGCCGGGGCTGGTGATCGCGATCGCCTTGAACAGGCTGCCCATTTGTTCGTCCTCCACCAACCGGTCGCGATCGGCGCGCAGCCCCTCCGCCCGGTCCGGCGACTTGGCTGACAGCGCCTGCACCCGCGCGTCGATGCCGAGCGCCTTCAGCAGCGCGCCCTGTTCGACCGGGCCGTAGGCGACGGCATCCTCGGCACGCGCCGCCTCGACCAGCGTCGCGAAATCGACATGCGCAGTCAGATCCTGTTCGCCCGACTGGTCGTACGGGTTGACGAAGCCGTGACCACGCACCGCCTGCAACGTATCCCCGATCGCCGGGCCGCTATAGCCATAGTCGATGACGATCGCGCAGCCGCCCTGCGCGACGAGCCGCTTGGCAAGCTGGCGCATAATGGCGACCGATGCCGGCGCGGTTTCGAGGACCGATCCGACCGGCGCGTCGCGCAGGTGCGGCGGAATGATCGGGTCGAATCCGCGCTGTCCCACGATCGGCAGGAACAGCGTGTCCTGGCACGCGACCAGCCGCTCGCGCCAGCCCTCCGCCGTCTTGACCAGTTGCCGGATCGGCAGCGCGTCGAAGAATTCGTTGGCGACGACCAGCAGCGGGCCGTCCTCGGGCAGGCCGACACTGTCCATCGCCCATTCGGCCTGCGGCACGCGCTTCGCCTGCTCGGCGCGCAGCGTGGGGGAGGTTTCGACGAAATGGACGCTGGGGGTGCAGCCGGCGGCCGCCATGGCGCGCAGCGCGTCGGCGGCGAGCGTACCGCGGCCGGGACCGAACTCGACATAGCGCGCCGCCGGACGCCCGGCGCGATCCCATTGGTCGGCCAGCGACAGGCCGATCAGCTCGCCGAACATCTGGCTGATTTCGGGCGCGGTGGTGAAATCGCCGTTCGCGCCCAGCGGGTCGCGGGTCGCGTAATAATGCGCATTGGCCGCGCCCATGAACTGGGCGAGGCTGATCGGCCCGGCCAGCGTGATCGCACGGGCGAGCCGTTCGGGAAGGGCGGGGTCGGCTGCGGTAACGACGGGATCGGTCACGCCAAATCCTCCCCGCAGTGCGGGGAGGGGGACCGCGCCTGCAGGGCGTGGTGGAGGGGCAATGCCGCAAACGCCGACGTGGCGCCCGGGGCAATCCCCCTCCACCAGCCTGCGGCTGGTCCCCCTCCCCACAGGGTGGGGAGGAATTTCAGGAGCTTCATGCCACGCTCTCCGTGCCGGCGATCGGTTCCACCCGCACGCGGCGCTTCTTCGCGGTCGCGATCAGGTAGATGCCGCCCGCGATCATCGGCAGCGTCAGCCATTGGCCCATGTGAAGCCCGGTCGCCTGCGCGAATGCGACCAGCTGCGCATCGGGTTCGCGCCAGAATTCGACGAAGAAGCGCGACAGGCCGTAACCGAGCAGGAACGCGCCCACCAGCTTGCCCGGCTGGTAGCGGGCATCGGTCTTCCAGAACAGGAACCACAGGACGAGGCCGAGCAGCAACCCTTCGAGGCCCGCTTCGTACAGCTGGCTGGGGTGGCGCGCCGGGTCGAGGCCGCCGGCGACGGTGCGGGGAAAGACGATCGCCCATGGCACGTCGCTCGGCCGGCCCCACAGCTCGCCGTTCACGAAATTGGCCAGCCGGCCGAAGAACAGTCCGAACGGGGCACAGCACGCGACATAATCATGCACGCGCAGCCAGTTCAGGCCGTGCTTGCGCGACAGCAGGATGATGCCGACCATGGTGCCGATGGCGCCGCCATGGAACGACATGCCGCCGTCCCACAGCCGCAGGATCTTGATCGGGTCGAGGATCATTTCGGGCGCGTAGAACAGCACATAGCCGATCCGCCCGCCGAGGATGATGCCGAGCGTCGCGTAGAAGACGAAATCGTCGGCATGACGCCGCGCCATCGGCGCACCCGGCTGGTCGAGCAGCTTGAGCAGATACCACCAGCCGATCAGGATCCCGGCGATATAGGCCAGCGAATACCATTTGAGCTGAAAGAAGCCGAGGTTCAGCGCGACCGGATCCAGCCCGAGGTCGCTGTAGCGGATATGGCCCGCGGCCATGCCGAGTTCGCCGGTGGCGGCGGCAAGGGTGGAAAGGATCAAGGGGAACGCTCCGGCTGTGTGGCGGCGGGTAATATCGGGGAAGCGCGCGGGATGGAACAGAAGATCCTCCCCGGCACGGGGAGGGGGACCATGCGCAGCATGGTGGAGGGGGGTGTCCGAATACGGAACCGCTGCATTCGCGGATGCCCCCCCTCCACCATCCGCTACGCGGACGGTCCCCCTCCCCGTGCCGGGGAGGATTTGCTAGGGCACGGTAATGCCCGGACCTTCCACGCCCCGCATCACCCGCCGCAACCTGCTGATCGGCGGCGGGGCGGGGGTCGGGTTGATCGTCGCATGGGGCCTGTGGCCGCGCCGCTACGGCGTCAATCTGGCGGCGGCCGAGGGCGAGAGCGTGTTCGGCGCCTATCTGAAGATCGGCAGCGACGGGCAGGTGACCGTCGCGGTGCCGCAGACCGAACATGGCCAGGGCGTCTATACCGCCTTGCCGCAGATCGTCGCCGACGAACTGGGTGCCGACTGGCGCACGGTCGCGGTGGAGGCGGCGCCGATCAACCCGCTCTATGCCAATCCGCTGGCCGCCGGCATCCTGTTCGGCGATGCGCTGGCGCTGCTTCCGCAAGCGACGCGCGCGACCCATGCCGAGCGGACCGCGCTGATGCTGACCGCCGGGTCGACCTCGGTCCGCCGGTTCGAGGCACCGCTGCGCGCGGCGGGTGCTGCGGCGCGGGTGTTGCTGTGCAAGGCGGCGGCGCGCGGCTGGGGCGGCGACTGGCGCAGTTGCGGCACCGCCGATGGCTTCGTGGTGATGGGGGAACGGCGCGAACGGTTCGGCGTGCTGGCCGAACGCGCGGTGCGCGAGAGCCTGCCCGGCGGCGAACTGCCGCTCAGGACCGGCGACGACAAGCGGCTGGTCGGCACGCCCGCCCCCCGGCTCGACGCGCCCGCCAAGGTCGATGGCAGCGCGACCTTCGCCGGCGACGTCCGCAAGCCCGGCATGGTCTTCGCCTCGATCCGGCAGGGGCCGATCGGCGAGGCGAAGCTGCTGAGCGTCGACAAGGCGGCGGCCGAAGCGGTGCCGGGCGTGGTCAGCGTGATCGAGACCGATCGCTGGGTCGCGGCGGCGGCAACGACATGGTGGGCGGCCAATCGCGCGGTCGATGCGATGGCGCCGCGTTTCGAGACGCATGGGCTGGTCGACGACCGCTCGATCGCCTCCGCGCTCGATGCCGCGCTCGCGGGGGAGGGGGCGCGCGTCCATGACGCGGGCGATGTCGACGCCGCGTTCGCGGGCGGGCGGACCCAGACCGCGACCTATCGCGTGCGTGCCGCGCTCCATGCCGCGATCGAGCCGACCAGCGCCACCGCCGAATGGAATGACGGCACGCTGACGCTGTGGATGCCGACGCAGGCGCCGACGCTGGCCCGCGCCGCCGCCGCGCGCGCGATCGGTATCGGCGAGGACCGGGTGATCCTCCACCCGACCATCGCCGGCGGATCGTTCGGTGCCAATCTCGACCACCGCGTCGCCGAACAGGTCGCGGTGCTGGCGCGACGGCTGGAGCGGCCGGTGCAACTGACCTGGTCGCGCGGCGAGGATTGCCTTGCCGATCGCTACCGCACCCCTGCCGCCGCGCGGATGACGGCGCGGCTGGGGCGGGGCGGCAGCATCCTCGGCTGGCGGGCGCAGATCGCGGCGCCGCGCACGGGGCGCGATCTGGCGCGGTTGCTGCTGGGCGGTGACGTCGCGGCATCGCTCGGCATGGCACTGCCCGGCGACCGCGGCGATGCGCTGGCGACCGAGGGCGCGGTGCCAGCCTATGGCGTGCCGAACGTCGCGGTCGATCACCATCCCGCCGACCTGGGCCTGCCCGCCGGCTGGTGGCGGTCGGGGGCACATAGCTACACCGCCTTCTTCACCGAATGTTTCCTCGACGAACTGGCCGGCTTTGCGGGAATGGAGGCGCATTCGTTCCGCATCGCGATGCTGGGCGGTGACGTCGCGCTCGCCCGCTGCCTGTCGACGGTCGCGACGATGGGCGGCTGGCAGGGCGGGGTGCCGGGCAGCGCACAGGGCATCGCCTGTCACCGGATGCGCGGATCGGCGATTGCCTGCATGGCGGAGGCGCATCTCGACGGGGGGCGGGTCAAGGTCGACCGGTTGGTCGTCGCGGTCGATTGCGGGCGGGTCATCAACCCCGATCTGGTGCGTCAACAGGTCGAGGGCGGGCTGCTCTTCGGCATGGCGCAGGCGGTCGGCGCGGCGACCGGGTTCGATGCGAACCTGCCCGGCGTGCGGGGGTTCGGGGGACTGAACCTGCCACGGCTGGCCGACAGTCCCGAGATCATGATCGAACTGATCGAATCGGATGCCGATCCGGGCGGGGTCAGCGAATTGGCGGTGCCGGTCGTCGCCCCCGCCATCGCCAATGCCCTGCACGCCGCGACCGGACGGCGCTATCGCACGCTGCCGCTGCTCGGGTGAAGGAAGAAGTGTGTTTTCGCGCAGAGGCGCAAAGGACGCAGAGAATGAGGTGCGCTTGGAAATGCTTCGCGCATCAGCGCCTTCTGTATTCGGTTGCAGCGGCCCAAGCGGTCTCCCGGTCGCGAAACGCCGGCCAATAACGCAACCCCTCTGCGCCCTTTGCGCCTCTGCGCGATAACAAACCTTCTTCGTCCCGGCACCTTCGCATGGACCAAATCCCCTTGCACCAAAGCCGAAGCTCGCGCGTTACACCGCGCCATGGACCTGCCGCCGAATCACCCCGCCATCCCGAAGCGCCGCGTCGGCGTGTTGCTGATGAACCTCGGCACGCCCGACGATCCCTCGCCGCGATCGGTGAAACGCTATCTCGCCGAATTCCTGTCCGACCGCCGCGTGGTCGAAATCCCGCCGATCGCGTGGCAACCGATCCTGCGCGGCATCATCCTCAACATCCGGCCAAAGAAATCCGCCCATGCCTATCAGCAGGTGTGGAGCGACCGGGGCTCCCCGCTCGCCGCGATCACCCGTGCGCAGTCGGAGGCGATGCAGGGCCAGTTTGGGGACGGGGTCGTGATCGACTGGGCGATGCGCTACGGCAATCCGTCGATCGCCAGCCGGATCGAAACGCTGCGGCAACAGGGGTGCGAGCGCATCCTGCTCGCGCCGCTTTACCCGCAATATTGCGCAGCAACGACCGCAACCGCCAATGACAAGGCGTTCGCGCATCTTGCGAAATTGCGCTGGCAGCCGGCGATCCGGACCCTGCCGCCCTATTATGACGACCCGCTCTATATCGACGCCCTGGCGACGACGCTGCGCGAGGATCTGGCGAAGCTGGCCTTCGAACCCGATGCGATCGTCGCGAGCTTTCACGGCATGCCGCGACGCACGCTCGAACTCGGCGACCCCTATCACTGCCATTGCCAGAAGACCGCACGGCTGGTGCAAGAGGCGCTTGGCCGGCCGCTGACCGTTGCGTTCCAGTCGCGCTTCGGCCCAGCCAAATGGCTCGGTCCCGCCACCGACGAAACGCTGATCGAACTGGCGAAGGCCGGCAAGCGCCGCGTCGCGATCTTCGCGCCCGGATTCTCGGCGGACTGTCTGGAGACGCTGGAGGAACTGGCCATCCGCGGCAAGGAAAGCTTCGAAGAAGCGGGCGGTACCGATTTCGCCTATCTTCCTTGCCTGAACGCCGAGCCGACAGGCAATAAAATGTTGCGCAACATTATCGCGCGCGAACTTGCGGGCTGGATCGACCCCGCCTAGCAGTAACGGAAATTGACCAGGAGAGAATGCATGGCACGGGTAGCGATCGTCACCGGCGGCACGCGCGGTATCGGCGAGGCGATCAGCCTCGCGCTCAAGGACATGGGCGTGACCGTTGCCGCCAACTATGCCGGCAATGACGAAAAGGCGAAGGCGTTCACCGAACGCACCGGCATCGCCGCGTTCAAATGGGACGTGGGCGATTTCGAAGCGACCCAGGCCGGCGTCAAGCAGGTCGAGGAAGCGATCGGTCCGGTCGACATCGTCGTCAACAATGCCGGCATCACCCGCGACGGCACGCTGCTGAAGATGACGTACGAGATGTGGGAAGACGTGATCCGCACCAATCTCGGCGGCTGCTTCAACCTCGCCAAGGCGACCTTCCCCGGCATGCGCGACCGTAAATGGGGCCGTATCGTCAATATCGGCTCGATCAACGGGCAGGCGGGCCAATATGGTCAGGTCAACTATGCCGCCGCCAAATCGGGCATCCATGGCTTCACCAAGGCGCTGGCACAGGAAGGTGCGCGGTTCGGCGTGACCGTCAACGCGATCGCACCGGGCTATATCGACACCGACATGGTCGCGGCGGTCCCGGCCGATGTCCTCGAAAAAATCGTGGCGAAGATTCCGGTCGGTCGTCTGGGCCAGGCCAGCGAAATCGCGCGCGGCGTCGCGTTCCTGTGTTCGGAAGAAGGCGGGTTCGTGACCGGCTCGACGCTGAGCATCAACGGCGGCCAGCATATGTATTGATCGTGGTCCCGCGGGCATCCCGCGGGTTCGATGGTTCGAAAACGCCCCGGTGAAAGCCGGGGCGTTTTTTGTGTGTTTGTCTGCGTGCGGGCCGACCTGCCTTGCCCTGCACAGTCCCGATAGGACCAGCGCCGCGGAACCGCATCGAAACGCGGTCAGTCCGCGACGACAACCGGAGCGCGGTCTGTCGATGCCCTTCTTTTCATCGGGCATATGGGGCTGAAGACGTTGCGGGCATCGTCGTCAATGCAGGCCCGGCCTGCACGACGGCACTGCGCAGTCTCGCCCACGCGAGCGACGTTCGCAAAAGCCTCGGCTCGATCCGGGGTAGTGAAAACGCCGGCCGCATCTCTACCTGCCCAAATCACGTCGCTACGCAGAAAATAGAGCGACCGCGCGATACTTTGCGTTTACTATGCGACGCATGGACCGACGCGATCTCCTCCGTGCCCTCGCCGCGCTCCCGCTGGTCGCTTCCGGTCGCGTCGTTGCCGCGCCGGACGCTTCCGGCATCGACGCGGATTTCGCGGTGCTGCGCGCGGCGATGGCGATCCATCCCGGGGCGCACCGCTATCTGTCGCCGGGCGAATTGGCCCGTAATCTCGCGGTATTCGAATCGGACTATGCCGCCGGCGCACGCGCGGCATCGTACGATCGTTGCTACCTCGCTTTGTCCCGCTTCCTGACCACCATCCGCTGCGGACACAGCTATCCCAATTTCTTCAACCAGACCGATCCGGCGGCGAAGGCCCTGTTCGACCGGCCGACCCGGTTGCCGTTCGATTTCGAATGGATCGGTCGGTCGATGATTGTCACCGCCGATCACAGCGGCACGAACGCCCTGCCACGCGGGTCCCGCATCACCGCGGTCGACGGACGCGATGTCGGCGACATTCTCGATACGCTGATGCCCTATACGCGCGGCGACGGGCATAATGACGGCAAGCGCCGGTCGCTGCTGGGGGTGCGCGGGGCCGAGGATATCGAATATTTCGACGTCTTCCACGGATTGCTGCTGCCGCCGATCGGGGGCGTGCATCGCTTGGCCTTGGTGCAGCCCGACGGTCGGGCAACCCGGGTCGAAGTGCCGGCGATCGGACTGGCCGCCCGGCAGGCGACGATGACCCGCGTGCGCGAGGACAGCGACGCCCCGCGCTGGACCTATCATGTCCGGCCGGACGGGGTCGCCGTGCTGGACATGCCCGGTTGGGCGATGTGGAATTCGAAATGGGACTGGAAACGCTGGCTGTCGGATCGCCTCGACGATGCGGCGACCACCCATGGCCTGGTGGTCGACCTTCGTCGGAACGAGGGTGGCGACGATTGCGGTGACCCGATTCTGGCGCGATTGATCCGTCGCGATCTGATCGGCTGGACGTTCGAACCGAAGGTGCGGTTTCGCGAGGTGCCGGCGACGCTCGCGCCGCATGTTTCCACCTGGGATGACGGTTTCCGACGCATCGGGCTGGGTGGCGCCGATCTGGGCGGCGGCTGGTACGGTCTGCCCGACGGGGCAAAATCGTTGCCGATCCGGCCGGATGCAAAACGCCTCGACGTGCCCGTTGCGGCGCTGATCGGCCCCGCGAACAGTTCGGCGACCTTCGGTTTCATCAATGCGGCACGGCGCAGTGGCCGGGTAAGGCTGTTCGGTGAACCGACCGGCGGCAACCGGCGCGGAATCAATGGCGGCGGCTTCTTCTTCACCAAGCTGCCGGGCAGCGGGATCGAGTTCGACCTGCCGCTGATCGGCTATTTCCCGACGACGCCGCAGCCCGATGCCGGGATCGAACCGGACGTCGTCGTTCCGGTGACGGTCGAAGCAATCGCGACGGGACGCGATCCCGCACTCGACGCTGCCGCGACATGGGCGGTGGCGCAGCGCACCGGTCCAGTGCGCGGCTGACCCCGCGTTCCGCTGCGGCATCCGCGCGGGTGTTTCGATGGCGCACCGGACCGATTGGCTGTCGGGACAGGACGGCAATCGCCGCCCGCGCTTGCCTCAATATCCCAGATCGCGCAGCGCGGTCTCGACGAACGCCGCATCCGCCTGCACCCGGCCGATGATCTCGACCGATCCGGCATCGACCGCACGCGCCAGCAGCACGACATAGGGTTCGTCGCCCGGCGCGACGGGCACGACCACGTTCGGCGTCGCGGCGGGGCGGGCGCCGGTGCGCTCGATCCATTCGGCGAACTCGCCTTCGCCCACCCCGGCGCGATTGGCGCGGGCGAGCAGGCGGGCATGGCCTTCGTGCGGCGTGCCGAACAGCAGGCGGACCAGCGTCTCCACCGGCGCGCGCGGATCGACGGTCAGTCCGGCACCCGCCAGCATCGCCGCATAGCCCGCCGCGTCGCGATCGCTCGCGACCAGAAAGTCATAGGCCGTGGCCAGCGCCTCGGGCGATGCCGGTGCCGCCTCGATCGTCCGGCGCGTCGCGACCAGCTGCTCGGCCAGCGTCGGGGCCGGCTTCGCGGCCGGGGTCGTGGGGGTGCTGGGGGCGATCGGTGCGCTCGGGCCGTCGGCCCATGCGGTGGCGGTGGCGAGCGCGGGGGTGCGGCGCGGGGCGCTGGTGCGGCGCGCCTCGGTCAGCTCGGCGGCGAGCTGCGACTGGACGCTGGCGTCGACCACTTCCTTCCAGTTGATGACGCCGTACAGGTAATCGATCGCCTCGCCGTCCGACGAAAACGGCATCAGGATGCCGCGATACAGCATCGGAAAGCCGCGATGGCCGACGAATTCGGCTTCGAAGCCGATCGGCGCGCGGTTGGCGATGATCTGCAGATAATGGTCGGTCAGCCGCGACAGCAGCGATCGCGACGGCACCTGCGACAGGCGGACGATCGACGAATCGGTACCGCTTTCCTCGCGCAGGGCGTGGCCGAGGAAGCGGATTTCGGCATCGTCCTGCCCGCCGGTGAAGTCGAGCAGCACGCTGTTCGGGCCGAAATCGGCGATGCCCGCGGGGTCGAGCGACTCGATCAACGGGCACGGCCGTCCGTTCAGCAGCGACACCCAGTAGTTGTACGCCCGGACGTGCATCCGCCGCTCGTCGGTCCCGACGGAGACCACTTCGCTACCAACGCCCTCCCGGTCCCCATCCCCCCGCTCCGAAGGCCCACCCACGATATCCATATTCAGATCCCCATGGGCCTTCTGCCCGATCGCTCGCCTTGTGTACCACGCGTGGTAAACGTCCGGTAAAGCGCGTGGCTACCCGTTCCGGTGTAAATCCACTTGCCACCCCCGGCCCCCGCTGCTAATCGCCCGCGTCCAGACGGCAAACCGTCCCGGGCCGCTTTAGCTCAGTTGGTAGAGCATCGCATTCGTAATGCGGGGGTCACAGGTTCGAGTCCTGTAAGCGGCACCATCACGTCCCCGGAACAAACCTGGAAAACCGCAGAAATCTGCGGTAAAATGCCTCTCGGCGGTCCCGTGAAATCTCATTATGTTCCGCCGTGGCCCACTCGAAAGGGGCCACGAATCATGGGGCCACGAACGTTGCAGGAGGCGTGGCCCCATGCTTACGGTTGTGCAGATCCGGGCGCTGAAACCGGCAGAGCGTCCTTACAAGGTGGCCGATTCGGACGGCCTGTATCTACGGTGCAGCCATCCGGCCCCCTGCTATGGCGTTTTCGCTATCGATGCTGCGGCATCGAGCGCAAATTGTCGCTGGGCAGTTTCCCCGATGTCACCTTGGTGCAGGCGCGCAGGAAGCGCGACGAGGCCAAGGCCGAACTCGATGACGGGATCGATCCCGTCGAGGAAAAGCGCCAGCGGCGGCTGAAGGCCGAACTGGCGGCGCAGACGACGTTCGCGCTCGTCGCCGGGGAATATATCGAGAAGATGGAGCGTGAGGGCCGCTCCCCCGCCACCATCAAGAAAGCGCGCTGGTTCCTCGAACTCCTCGATGGCATCGCCAAGCGTCCGATCGCGGCGATCACCCCGCATGAGCTTCTCGACGTGCTGAAGCGGGTCGAGCGCCGCGGGCATCATGAGACGGCGCTTCGGCTACGCTCCTTCGCCGGCCGTGTCTTCCGCTATGGTTTCGCGACCCTGTGCACCGAGCGTAATCCGGCCGACATTCTGCGCGGCGCCCTTACTGTTCCGCGGGTTAAGCATCATGCGGCGATCGTCGAGCCCACGAAGGTCGGCGACCTGCTACGCGCAATTGGCGGGTACATGGGCGGCCCGAGACCCTGCATGCACTCAGGATCGCGCCGCATGTCTTCCTGCGCCTGGGTGAGCTGCGGCAGGCGAAGTAGAGCGAGATCGACTTCGCCGAAAAGGACTGGCGCGTGCCGGCCGAGCGCATGAAGATGAAGCAGCCGCATGCCGTACCGCTGTTGCGGCAGGTACTGTACGCCAGAAACACCCGCGTCGGCAGCAGCATCAGGTTGACCGCAGCACCGACAGCACCCGTGCCAGCGCGCCTGCATCCACCGCGGCATCCACGCTCACCCGAAAGCCGCCCGGCAATTCGATCTGGATGAGCCTCCGATGGATATGGCGCCAGCTGTGGCGCTGGCAGCGTCAGTTCCGCCACCTGTACCTCGGCAAATGCTGGCAGCGGCGGCATCGCCCCGACCACCTCGATCCGACGAGTCATACGAGTGCTCGTATGACTCGTCGTAAAACTGATAACTTCCCGCACCGTCCGCGCCCTCGTCAAAGGCGACAAGCATTCCGGCTACCGGTGCTGCCGCAAGGCGGCCTGCTGGCCACGCTTACAAGTTCTCAGTTAGTTTTGACGATCCGCCTGTTACATTTGTGATATGCCGTCCGACGATGTGTACGTATTTGCATCGGGCTGTACCGGCTGAATACCCACCATTCATTCCGACAAAAAATCGGCGCGCGTCGTATGGACTGGGCAATCTCGCTCGAGACGGAGGACCGCGACGCGGCCAAGCAGTTACTGCCAGCGTATACCGTCGTAACGACGGCGGAGATTGACGGGGCGGGGGTAAAGTAGCCGGCGGACAAGTCCGGTCGCTCGGTGTTGTAATCGTCGATCCGGCGCGTCCGGATCGAGCGGGCCTGAGCAACCTCCGAAAGCTCGCATCTGGCGTCTGGCCCATCCACGTCGAACCGGACGTCACTCCGGCGCAGGCCGGAACCGGTCGGCGATAGCGCGCGGCAGGAGCCGCCAACGGTGCCAGCCTCGCCGAGGCGACGTTTCCAATCGGAGGCTCGCCTTGCGCCGGGTCCCGCCGTACTGCAGTCGCAGACGAAGCGGGACCCCGGGGCCGGCCCGGGAGAGTGGGGCGGTAGCGGACGGTATGCCCTACCGCGCCAGCAGCACCCGTGCCTGTCCGGCAATCTGTGCCAGCATCGCCGCGCTGGCGACCGGGGCCTGACGGGCGCGGTGGACCAGGGCGGCGAACTGGGCGACGCGGTCGCGGTTCGCCTCCAGCCATGCCTCCACCGCCGCCTGCGGGTCCTTGCCGGCGTTGCGGTTCAGGAAGTCGAAGCGCAACTGCTGGAAATCGCGGGCGAGGCCGGCGATGAGCAGCCGCTCCCACGGATCGCCGGTCTGAATCCGCGCGGCGACCGCCTGTGCCCAGTCGAGCCCCAGCGCAAAGCCGAGATGCGTGAAGGCGAGCGTCAGTCTCGTCTCGTCGAGCTTCAGCCGGCGGCCGAGATCGGCAAGGCCGACCGCGCCGTCGAGTTCGAACAGGCGCACGACCTGCCCGGCCAGTTCCTGCGGTGCGCCGGCATCCTGCAACACGCCAGCGATGCGGTCGCGCTGTTGCGCCGCCTCGGCACGGAGCAGCGAACTGGTCTGTCCGGCAAGGCTCGCCACCCCCTTTTGCAGATGCGCGACGGCATGGGCCGGCATGGTGCCGGCGGGGAAGGCGCGCAGCAGGTCGGCGATCTGCGACCGCACCCCGACCGCAACCTCGTCGAGCAGGGCGATGCGGGCGCGTTCCGAAATGTCGGCACCCTCGATCCGGTCGTAGAGCGCGTCGATGTCGAACAGCCGTTCGGCGGCGACGAACATCGCGGCGATATCGGCCAGCGCCTCGCCCTCTTCCTCCGCCAGTTCATAGACGTGGAGCACGCCCAGCCGGTTGACGATGCGGTTGGCAAGCTTGGTCGCGACGATTTCGCCGCGCAGGCGATGGTCGAGGATCGCCTGTTTGTGCGTCTCCTGCATCTCCTTCGGGAACGCCGCCAACAGGTCGCCGGCCATGTCGGCGTCGGTCGCGATCGGGGCGTGTTCGATCGCCTCTTGCAACGCCAGCTTGACGCTGGCGAGCAGCACCGCCAGTTCGGGGCGGGTGAGGCCGCGGCCGTCCTGGGCGCGGCGGACATAGTCGTCGCTGGTCGCCAGCCCCTCGACCACGCGGTCGAGCTTGCCGGCGGCTTCGAGCAGTTCGATGACGCGGACATAGCTCGGCACCGCGACGGGACCGTCATTCTCCATCACCGACAGCGCCAGCGTCTGCAGCCGGTTATCCTCCAGCACCAGATGCGCGACATCGTCGGTCATGCGGGCGAGCAGCGCGTTGCGATCGTCGATCGCGAGGCGTCCTTCGATCACTTCGCGGTTCAGCGCGATCTTGATGTTCACCTCGTTGTCCGAACAATCGACGCCTGCCGAATTGTCGATGAAGTCGGTGTTGATCCGCCCACCGGCCATGCTGAACGCGATGCGCGCCGCCTGCGTCACGCCCAGGTTCGCGCCTTCGCCGATCGCCTTGGCACGCAGGCTCTGCGCATCGACGCGGATGCGGTCGTTGGCGGGATCGCCGACGTCGAGATGGCTTTCGGCACGGTCTTTCACATAGGTGCCGATGCCGCCGAACCAGATCAGGTCGACCGGCGCCTTGAGGATCGCGGAGATCAGCGCGCTCGGCTCCATCTCGCGCTCGGTCACGCCGAGCATCGCGCGGACCGGATCGGTGAGCGCGATGGTCTTGGCGGTGCGCGGAAACACGCCGCCGCCCGCCGAAATCAGCGAGGGATCGTAATCGGCCCAGCTCGACCGGGGCAGTGCGAACAGTCGGTCGCGTTCGGTCCAGCTGGCCGCCGCATCGGGTTCGGGATCGAGGAAGATGTGGCGGTGGTCGAACGCGGCCTTCAGCCGGATCGCCTTGGACAGCAGCATCCCGTTGCCGAACACGTCGCCCGACATGTCGCCGCACCCGACGACGTCGATCGGCTGCGTCTGCACGTCGACGCCCAGTTCGAGGAAATGGCGCTGGACCGATATCCACGCACCTTTGGCGGTGATGCCCATCGCCTTGTGATCATAGCCGACGCTGCCGCCGCTGGCGAAGGCATCGCCGAGCCAGAAATGGCGTTCGAGCGCGAGCGCGTTGGCGACGTCGCTGAACGTGGCCGTGCCCTTGTCGGCGGCGACGACGAAATAGGGGTCTTCGCCGTCATGGATGGTGACGCCGTGGGGATGGACGACCTTGCCGTCGACGATATTGTCGGTGATCGACAGCAGCGAACGGATGAAGATGCGGTAGCTCTCGGTCCCCTCGGCGAGCCATGCGTCGCGGTTCGACGGGGCGGGCAGCTGCTTGGGATAGAAGCCGCCCTTGGCCCCGGTCGGTACGATCACCGCGTTTTTGACGCGCTGCGCCTTCATCAGTCCCAGGATTTCGGTGCGGAAATCGTCGCGGCGGTCGGACCAGCGCAGGCCGCCGCGCGCGACCGGGCCGGCGCGCAGATGGATGCCCTCAACCCGCGGGGAATAGACGAAGACCTCACGCCACGGCAGCGGCTTGGGCAGGCCGGGGACCGTCGCGCTGTCGAGCTTGAAGGCGAGGGCCTCGTTGGCGGCGGGGGCGAAGGCGTTGGTGCGCAGCGTGGCGGCAACGACCCCCCGATAGCTGCGCAGGATACGGTCGTCGTCGATCGCCGACACCGCGTCGAGACCGGTTTCGATCGCGGCATCGGCGGCAGCGATGCCGGCGTCCCGATCCGTGCGCGATGGATCGTGCGCGGCGTTGAACCGCTCGATCAGCGCGGTCGCGACGCCCGGCGCCCGGCGCAGCGCGTCGACGGCAGTGGCGAGGCTGTAGCTCAGCCCCGTCTGGCGCAGATAGCGGAACCAGGCGCGCAGCAGCACGACCGCGACGGGGGCGATGCCGGCCTCGACGGTCAGGCGGTTGAAGGCGTCGTTTTCGGCGCGGTTCTCCAGCACCGCCTCGATCGCGCGCTCGACGGTCGGCACATCGAATCGGGGGGCGTTGCCCGAGGCGATCTCGACCTCGAAATCGTGGATGAAGCTCTTTTCGTCATCCTCCAGCCGGGTCGGCAGTTCCTCGATCACGCGGAAGCCGAAATTCTCGAACACCGGCACCGCATCCGACAAAGGCAGCGCGCCGCCGCGGCGATAGACTTTGATCCGCGTCCGTTCGCCCGGCGCCGACAGGATGCGCACCGAGCGCGACCCGGCATCGGTCAGACCCGCCACACGGACGATATCGCGCGCCGCTTCGTCGGGGAGGTTCGAGTTGCGATAGTTGTTGGGGAAGGCGTTGGCGAAGCGCAGCGCCATGCGCGTCGCCCCCTCGGGCGCGAGTTCGGCCAACGCCCCCTCGACTGCCGGGCGCCAGCCGCGCACCATGCGTTCGATCCGCTGGTCGAGTTCGCCCGCTTCGGGCATGCGCCCGTCCTGGCGCAGGTCGAGGACGTAACGGATCAGCGCCGCCTCGCCATCCTCCATAGCGATCGACCAGTTGAGGATCGACGCATTGGCCGCCTGTGCCAGCATGTCGCCGATCGCGAGGCGACGCTGCGTCGTCACGTCGTCGCGGCCGAGCCAGACGAAGGCGAAAAGATGCCGGCCCAGCGCCGAGCGGATCAGCACCAGCCGCGAGCGCGGACGGTCGGCGACCGACATGGCCGTCAGCGCCAGCTGCTCGAGCGCCTCCGGATCGAAGGCGGTGGTC
This sequence comes from Sphingomonas lacusdianchii, assembly GCF_022664395.1. GTDB lineage: Bacteria > Pseudomonadota > Alphaproteobacteria > Sphingomonadales > Sphingomonadaceae > Sphingomonas > Sphingomonas lacusdianchii. The sequence continues at coordinate 153,042 of NZ_JAKRET010000008.1, forward strand.
AGGTCGTGCGGCAGCGTCGAGATGGCGTGGTTCAACGCCTTCCCCGCATGGCCCGACGGGTCGAAGCCGAATTTGGTGCGCAGCGCCGCCAAGTTCCGGCGCAGCACGGGGACGTCGGCCGGGTCGGCTTGCAACGCGGCGCTGGTCCACAGCCCGCCATGGATCGATACGCCGGTCACCTGATCGCCCTCGACCACCGGCACCAGCACCAGATCGATCGGCGCGCGGCGATGGACGGTCGAGATGCAGTTGGACTTCAGCAGCAGCGGCTGGCGGTTGCCGGCATCGAACCATCCGATCGCGCGCTGGCGCGATGCATCGGCGAGTAACGGCACCTCAAGCCGCGCGCGCGACAGGCCCAGCCGTTCGCCGACCACCCCGTCGCGCGACCAGGTTTCGTGCGCCAGCTGGGTCAGATTGCCCGCCACGAACCAGTTCAGCAGCGCCGCATCCTCGGCGGTGTCGGCGTGCGCGGTCAGCCGGGCGGCATCGGCCTGCATCGCCGCCTGCATCGCCCGCCAGTCGGCGACGGCGGCGCGGACATGGTCGAGATTGCGTTCGATCTCGGCGACCAGCGCGTGGCGCACGCGGGCATCGGCGCGCTCCATTTCGATGTAGATCATCGATTCGCGGCGACCCTCGCCCGCCAGATCGGTGAGCGTCCCCGCCGCGTCGCGCGTGACCGGCACGACCGGGTGGAGAATGCGGTCGATGGCTATGTCGTGGGCGACGATCGTGCTGGCGATCGAATCGACCAGGAACGGCATGTCGTCATTGATGACCGCCAGCCGCATCCGCCGCGCTTCACCCCGGCTGAGCGTCTCCAGTGCGACGCTGACCGTGCCGGGTGATCGGTGCGCGGCGGTCGCCGCCACGAACTGCGCGGCATCGGCGCGGGCCGCGCCGTCCAGACCTTCGATTTCGCCGGGGAGCGCACTGTCGACCAGCATCGTTTCCAGGGGGCGGGCAAGCTTGGCTTTTGGTGTCATGCCCGGGCTATGCGACTCCTTGTTGGCTGGCTCAACCCTTGTGGCACATGCGAACAAAATTTCGCAATGCGGCAATTATATTACTCGCGTCCCGCCGATCCCGGTTTACGGTGGTTTGGTAGCGATCACATCCAGATCAGCCGCAATATCGCCATCGAACGACTTGCATTCCGCAAGTTTAGCGCGCCTGATGTCGATCGATCCCGTTGCACGGGCAAGTGGAGCATAGCAATATGAAACGCTGTTTACTGTTCGTTGCTTGTGCCGGTGCGGCGATCGCTGCCGCTGCCCCCGCTCATGCCCAGTTGACCGCGCCGGTCCGCAATGGCGACACGACCATCACCGTAACCGGCCGCAGTACCACCAAGCAGACGGTCGACGGGAAGAAGATCGAGATGAGCGGGTGGCGGATGGCGGAAACGCCGCACGTCGCGGTCTTTAGCCAGGGTGATGAGAAGCGGCTGCGCGCGACCGCGCACAATTTGGAAAAGCTGCATTTCCTGCTGTCGGCGCTGCTGGGCCGGGTCGACCAGCCCGACGATACGATCAAGGTCGCCGTGACGATCATCGGCGATGCGGCGGAGTTCGAGCACCTGCGGCTGACCGACTCGCGCTGGCAATATGGTCCGTACCCGCACGAGTTCGCGCAGACGATCTATTACGATCCGCGCCCGGAAGGGCCGGTGCTGGCGACCACCGAAACCGACCTCAACCTAATCCTGCAACCGTCGCGGGGGCGTCCGAGCAGCCGCAATTGCAGTGCCGGGGAAGACAGTCCGTTGGTCGATAACTTTCCGGTCGTTCGCCCCGATCCGATCTCCAACGGGGAAACCGCCGAATATCTTTCGCAATTCCCGGCGAACGAGATCGTGGTCTGCCAGTCGGCCAACTCGCGGCTCTATAGCGGCTTCGCCCAAAACTATTTGATGACCTACTTCCCCGCCGCCTATCCGCGCTGGTTCGTGCAGGGGTTCGGCGAACTCTTCTCGACCATCGTCGCCGGAGAAACCTCGATCGATTACGGCCGGCGTCCCGAAGGCTTCTTCAAGGTCATGGACCGGTTCGGCGAATATCCGATCAAGCATGTCTTCGACGGCCGCTACCTGACCGGCGAGGGGCGGGCGTGGACCCCCTATCACGCATGGCGGATGGTTCATTTTCTGTATTTTTCCGACACGTGGAAACCACGGCTTGAGCAATATCTTGCCGCTGTCGCAGCCGGGACCGATCCGAAGCGCGCGGCGAGCGTGTTCGGCAAGCCCGCCGACCTGCAACGCGCGGTCATGCTGTTTCGCGGGAGCAAGGCGCCGTTCGACCGCGTCACCTTTCCCGCCGATCGCATTCCCGAACCGACCATCCGCCGCCTGACTCGTGCCGAGGCGGGGCTGATCCGCGGGCGGCTGGAAATGGGCGCGCGGATCGATGTGCCAGACAGCGGGCCGAACCGCGACGCGGCGCTGGCGCGGCGCACCGCATGGCTGGAACGGCTGCGCGGCAATGCGGCCCGCTTTCCCGATCTGATCGAAAATCAACTCCTGCTGGCAGAGGCCGAGTGTCGCGCGGGCAATCCGGCCGAATGCCTGCGTGCCGCCGACCGTGCGCTGGCGCAGTCGCCTGCCGAACCCAATGCGATGGTGTGGAAGGGGACCGCGCTGACGCAATTGGCGATGCGCGCGCCCGCAGGCGAACGACGCCAGCGGCTGGACGAGGCACGCGGCTATATCGTCAAGGCCAACCGGCAGGACCCCGACGGCATCCTGCCGCTGATCGCCTACTACAATAGTTTCGCGGTGGCCGGCGACCGCGCCACCGATGTCGCGGTGGGCGGGCTGTACAAGGTGGTGCAGGCAGTGCCCGCCGCGCCGGAGCCGCGACTGAAGCTGGGCGAGGAACTGGTCGCGCGCGATATCGACGACGAGGCGCGTAGCACGTTGTTGCCGGTGGCGAAGGGGCCGTTCGAAACGCCCGAACAGGCGGCGGCGGCGGCGCTGCTGCCGAAGGTGAGCGGGCGGTAGGGTTGCGGGGAGTGATGTCGCGGGGCGTCTAGATACGCCCGTCCTTGTGCCGGTACGCAGGGGACGCTTGTGTGAACGTAACGTTCTGACCGTAAAATTCATCGTACCCCGGCGGAGGCCGGGGTCCAGTTGGCATGTCCTTTCCGTGATGTACGAACGTCCCCCCAACTGGGCCCCGGTCTTCGCCGGGGTACGGTAAGAGTAGTTTCGTACAGGGCTTGCCTGCGCTGGGGCGACGGGGTCGTTGGCAGGATCGGGCAGAAGGCGTTTGCGGGGCGTCGACGCGGGAAGCAGCCCCCCGCCTGACCCCGCTGCCTGCCCGCCCAAATAAAGAAGACAATTGTCTGACATGTCGTCCCGCGGTAAGGGCGTGACAACGTTGTCGGCAGCAAGCCGACGACGACCGGAGGGGGCGGCGATGCGCGGATGGGCGGTGGCACTGGCTTCATGGGCGCTGGTCGCAGGCGCGGCGGCGTCGGCAGCGCCGGGCGAGGTGCCCCGGATCGAAAGCCGCAATGGCCGCCACGCGCTGATGGTCGATGGTGCGCCGTTCCTGATGCTGGGCGTACAGGCCAATAATTCGAGCAACTATCCCGCCATGCTGCCGCAGGTGTGGCCGGTGGTCGAACGGCTCCACGCCAATACGCTGGAGATCCCGGTCGCATGGGAGCAGATCGAACCGGTCGAGGGGCAGTTCGACTTCAGCTATCTCGACGCGCTGTTGCCGCAGGCGCGCGAGCGGGGTGTCAAGCTGGTGCTGCTGTGGTTCGGGACGTGGAAGAACACTTCGCCCGGCTATGTCCCGGCATGGGTGAAGCGCGACAATGCGCGGTTCCCGCGGATGCGGACGAAGGACGGCAAGACGCATTATGCGCTGTCGCCGCATGCGCCCGCGACGCTGGCGGCGGACCGCAAGGCGTTCGTCGCGCTGATGCGCTATCTGAAGGACAAGGATACCGACAACAGCGTCATCATGGTCCAGCCCGAGAACGAGGTCGGGGTGTACCAGCAGGGGCGCGATTATTCGCCAGAGGCCAACCGGCTGTTCGCCGGACCAGTGCCGTCGAAGCTTGGGAAGAAGGGCACCTGGGAGCAGGCCTATGGCGTGGGGGCCGAGGCGGCGTTCAACGCCTGGTACACCGCGCGCTATATCGACGCGATCGCGGCGGCGGGAAAGGCGATCAAGCCGGTACCGATGTACGTCAATGCGGCGGTCGGCGACCCCTTTGCCGCGCCGGGCAAGTCGGGCGGGGCGAGTGGTGGCCCCGACTGGCAGGTGATCGACGTGTGGAAGGCGGCGGCGCCGCATATCGATGCGGTCGCGCCCGACCTCTATGGCCGTGACGGCAAGAACTACCTGAAATTCCTCGACCATTATGCGCGCCGCGACAATGCGCTGCTGGTGCCGGAGACCGGCAATGCCATGGATTTCGCGCGCTTCCTGTGGCCGACGTTGGGGCGGGGCGGAATCGGCTGGGCGCCGTTCGGGATGGACGATACCGGCTATTCCAACCATCCGCTGGGCGCGGTGACGCTGGACGCGGCGACGCTGGATGCGTTTGCGCGGCCCTATGCGTTGCTGAAACCCATGGCGCGCGGCTGGGCGAAGCTGGCCTATGCCCATCCCGGCTGGGGGACGGCCAAGGGTGCGCCCGACGCCGAACAGTCCCGGACGATGGGTCGGTGGCAGCTATCGGCCAAATATGGCGAATGGCAATTCGGATCGATGGATTCGCCATGGCTGAAGGCCGCGCCGCCGCCGCATGCCGCACAGCCGGTCGGCGGCATGGCCGTCCTGCACCTCGCCCCCGACCAGTTTCTGGTCACCGGCACCGACATCCGCGTCAACATCGACCTCGCCGACAAGAGCAAGGGCGAGACCGCGATGTTGCTGAAGGTCGAGGAGGGGACGCTGGCCGATGACGGCAGCTTCGTCATGCGTCGCGTGCTGAACGGCGACCAGACCGATTACGGATTGAATTTCACCGCGCAGCCGATGCTGCTGCGCGTAACGATGGGGACGTATCGCTGATGAAGACGCTTCGCTGGACGCTGTTGTCGCTGGCCCTGTCGGTTTCGACCCAGGCACTTGCCGCCGAAGTGGCGAAGGTGCCGGGCGGGGTGGTGGTGACCCCCGATGCGGGGTCGGCTAAGCGGGTGCGGGTGCTGGTCTATGGTCCCGACCGGTTCCGGGTGACGGCGGTGCCCGACGCCAGCCTCGACACGCCCGACAGCCTGATGGTGACCGCGAAGCCCGCGGGCGACTTCACCGTGCGGCAGACGACGAAGCTGGTCGTGGTCAAGACCGCCGGTGGATCGGCCGAGATCGATACCGATGACGGGCAGGTCCGCTTTCGCGATGCCGCCGGCAAGCTGACGCTGGAGGAAGCCCCGCGCGCCGCCTTTACCCCACGCAACGCCGGGGGCGAGCGGTTCGTGTCGATCCGCCAGCAGTTCAACCGCGGGACCGACGAAGGATTCTACGGCCTGGGCCAGCATCAGAACCGGCAGATGAATTACAATGGCGAGGATGTCGAACTCGCCCAGCACAATATGGACATCGGCATCCCGTTCGTCGTGTCGACGAAGAACTATGGCGTGCTGTGGGACAATAATGGCATCACCCGCTTCGGCAATCCGCAGCCCTACAAGCTGGTCGGCGAAGGGATGCAGGTCAGCTCCGGCGGGCAGGCCGGGTGGCAGGCGCAATATTATCTGGGCGACCGGCTGGCGGTGACGCGGCGCGAGCGCACGATCAACTATCAGTTCATCAAGGATCAGGCGAACTGGCCGGCGGAAGCGAAGGCGCAGACGGTCGCCGCGACCACCGGACAGAATACCGCCGGCAATGCGGTGCAGACGCAGAAGGTGGTGTGGACCGGCACCGTCACGCCGAGCACGACCGGCGTCCAGAAATTCCGCCTCTATTCGTCGAGCTACGTCAAGGTGTTCGTCGACGGCAAGGAAGTCCTGAACCGCTGGCGGCAGAACTGGAATCCGTGGTTCCATAATTTCGACCTGCCGATGACTGCGGGCAAGGCGGCGGAGGTTCGGATCGAATGGGAGCCGAATGCCGGCTATATCGCGCTGTTCCAGAATGATCCGCTGCCGCAAGCCGATCGCCATTCGCTGTGGTGGTCGTCCGACGTCGCCCATGCGCTCGATTATTATTATGTCGGCGGCCAGAACATGGACGGCGTCATCGCCGGATATCGCGCGCTGACCGGCAAGGCGGCGCTGATGCCGCGCTGGGCCTATGGCTTCTGGCAGAGCCGCCAGCGCTACAATAGCCAGGCCGAGGTCGAGGGCGTCGTCGCCGAATATCGCAAGCGCGGCCTGCCGCTCGACAACGTCGTGCAGGACTGGTTCTATTGGCCCGAGGATCAATGGGGCTGCCACTGCTTCGACCCGGCGCGCTTTCCGCAGCCGCAGAAGATGGTCGATACCGTCCATGGCCAACAGGCGCGGATCATGATTTCGGTGTGGCCAAAATTCTATCCGAACACCAAGAATGCCGAGGAACTGAACGCCAAGGGCTATCTGTATCAGGGTAATCTGATCGCGAAGGAACGCGATTGGGTCGGCAAGGGCTATTTCAACACCTTCTACGACCCCTATGCCCCTGAAGCACGCGCGATCTATTTCCGGCAGATGAAGGACGCGCTGGTCGACAAGGGCTTCGACGCATGGTGGATGGACGCGACCGAACCGGACATCCATTCGAACCTGTCGATCGAACAGCGCATCGAGCGGATGGGGCCGACCGCGCAAGGGCCAGCGGAGGAATTCTTCAACAGCTATCCGCTGGTCCATGCCGAGGGGGTCGCCGACGGGCTGCGCGTCGCCAAGCCCGATGTGCGGCCCTTCATCCTGACCCGCTCGGGCTATGGCGGCATCCAGCGTGCCAGTGCGGCGCTCTGGTCGGGCGACGTCGCGTCGCGCTGGGACGATCTGCGCGACCAGATTTCGGCAGGCGTCAACCTGTCGATGTCGGGCGTGCCCAACTGGACGCACGATATCGGCGGCTTCGCGGTCGAGGATCGCTATGCGAAGAAGGACCCGGCGCATGTGGCCGAATGGAAGGAACTGAACCTGCGCTGGTTCCAGTTCGGCGCGTTCAGCCCGCTGTTCCGCAGCCATGGCGAGACGCCGTATCGCGAAATCTACGAACTGGGGGCGAGCGCTCCGGCGCTGTACGATGCGCTCGCCAAGTATGACCGGCTGCGCTACCGGCTGTTGCCCTATATCACCTCGCTGGCGGCCGAGACGTGGCATCGCGACGGGACGATGATGCGCGGACTGGCGATGGATTTTACCGGCGACCGCAAGAGTTGGGGCGTCGACGACGAATATATGTTCGGCTCGGCGTTCCTGGTGGCGCCGGTCACGCAGTATCGTGCGACCAGCCGGTCGGTCTATCTGCCGGCCGGGGCGGACTGGTACGACTTCACGACCGGTGCCTATCTGAAGGGTGGGCAGACGATCACCGCCGCCGCGCCGTTGGCGGTGCTGCCGCTCTATGTCCGTGCCGGATCGATCGTACCGACCGGGGCTGCGGTGCAGTCGACCGCCGAGAAGCTCGACGCGCCCTATGTGCTGCATGTCTTTACCGGCAAGGACGGCGCCTACACGCTGTTCGAGGACGACGGCCTTAGCGAAGGCTATCGCAAGGGCCAGTCGTCGCAAATCCCGCTGACATGGAACGAGGCGACGAAAACGCTGACGATCGGCGCGCGCAAGGGCAGTTTCCCGGGCATGGCGGCGAAGCGGGCGATGTCGGTGCGCTTCCACACGCCGGGGTCGGCGGTGGCGCCCGACTTTGCCGACAATGCGGCGACGGCGTTCGTGTATGACGGGCGGGAGACGAAGGTGCCGCTTCGGTAACGTCCGTATCCCCGCGCAGGCGGGGATTCAGGGTTCCAAGCGCCAACGGTGCATTGCTTGGCTCTGGGCCCCCGCCTACGCGGGGGTACGGTGGCGAATGTTGGTGGAGAGGTTGTATGGCGGACGCAAAGCGGGTGGCATTCGGGACGCTGGACGGCGCTCCCGCCGAGGCGATCGAACTTGATGCCGGCAAGCTGTCGGCGCGCATCCTGCCGTTCGGGGCGACGTTGCAATCGCTGTGCGGGCCCGACCGTGATGGGGCGGTGGCCGATATCGTGCTGGGGTTCGACGACGTCCAATCCTATCGCGACCGGCCGTCCTGGTTCGGGGTGACGGTCGGGCGCTATGCCAACCGGATCGCGGGTGGGCGGTTCAGCCTCGACGGGCAGAGCTACACGCTCGAAACGAACAATGCGCCCAACCATCTGCACGGCGGATCGGACGGGTTCGATCAGCGGCTGTGGGACGTGGCGGAGATCGGCAGCGATGCCGACGCGGCATGGGTGCGCCTGACACTGACCAGCCCCGATGGCGATGCCGGCTATCCAGGGACGGTGGAGGCAGGCGCGACCTATCGCCTGACTAATGACGCGCTGACCATCGAATATGACGCTACGACCGATGCGCCGACGATCGTCAATCTGACCAACCATGCCTTTTTCGACCTGAGCGGGCGTGGCGAGGCGCTACGCCATCTGCTGACGATCGAGGCGGATGCAATTCTGCCGGTCGATGCGACGTCGATCCCGACGGGGGAGCAGCGCGCGGTGGCGGGGACGCCGTTCGATTTCCGCACCCCCCATGCGATCGGCGAGCGGGTGCGCGACGGGCGCGACGACCAGATCGCGATCGGGCGCGGCTACGACCATAATTTCATCGTGCGTGGAGAGCCGGGGACACTGCGTCCGGCGGCGGTGCTGGCCGACCCGCAGTCGGGCCGGACGATGACGCTGTCGATCACGGCACCGGGGCTGCAACTCTATTCGGGCAATTTCCTTGGCGGGGCGGAGCCGGGCAAGGGTGGACGGCTATACCGACAGGGCGATGCCGTGTGTCTGGAGCCGCAAGCCTATCCCGACACGCCGAACCGGCCGGAATTTCCCTCCGCCCGGCTCGATCCGGGGCAAGCGTGGAACAGCATTATACGATTTGCGTTCTCCGTGGGTTGAATGTTTGTGCCGCACCGCGACGAACCTTTGTTGCGCGGCGCACAAGCGCGCTTGACGAAAACGTTTGCGTTTGCGAACGACCTTAATCCTATGAAGCACCCCCTTCTCCTCGCCGCCACCGCTGCGGCCTTCGCCCTTTCGGCCTGCGGTCAGTCGCAGCCGGAGCAGCTCGACACGCGCGCGCCCGATCCGCTGGCATCGCAGCTCGCCAACCGTGCCCCGGTGGAACTGCCCCCGCCCGTCAAGGCGAGCGTGACGTTCCGCTGCAAGGACAACAGCCTCGTCTATGTCGACTTCTTCGAAGGCGACACGCAGGCGAATTTCCGGACGAAGCAGGGCGAGATGCCCGTCCGTCTGAAGGCCGAGGAAAAGGGCAAGCCGCTTACCGCCGAGGGCGGGTACAGCCTGACCGGCACCCCGAAGTCGATCACCCTGACCCAGCCGGGCAAGGGCGCGCAGGCCTGCAACGCCTGATCCGATTACCGATGGCGGCTCCCTTCCGGGCCGTCGTCGTGACATGTGCCTGACGGCCGGCGGAGCGATCCGCCGGCCGTTTTCTTGTGGGGGTGCACCGCGCGCGATCAGCTTTGTGGTCTTCGTCCACCCCGTGCCGCGCCGACCGTCATCCCAGCGAAGGCTGGGATCTCCGGGTGATAGCGCGGGGCAGGCGCCGCGCGAGGCCCCAGCCTTCGCTGGGGCGACGTTTCGTTGCGACGGGGTGTAAGGCGCCGGCCGACGCTATCCTCAATATTTCACCCGCGTTGCGCGCAGCTTGTACCGCTTGAGCGCATCCTGCACGCTGCCGGTGCCGGCAAGGTGCCCCGCGCCGACCGCGACGAAGACGGTGCCGGGGCGCTTCATCCGTTCCTCGATCCACTTGGCCCAGCGGGCGTTGCGGTCGGTCAGCAGAACGCGGCGCAGTTCGGGCGAGACGGTCATGTCCTCGTTCATCGTCGCGGCGAGCGCGGCGGGATCGCCCTTTGCCCATTGGTCGACCATCTTGTCGATCTGTTCGCCCGCGGTCGGCAGTTCCTTGATCGTTTCGCTAAGAAACGTGACCTGCGCGGCGTCGGACAGGGTGTCGAAGAAGCCGAATTGCTGTTCGAGCGTCTCGAGCCCGGTGATCGGCTTGCCCGCGACCTTGGCCGCCTGCGAAATCGTCTGTTCGGCGCCGCTTTGCGGGTCATAGCCCTGCTTCTGCAGCATCACCAGCGTCAGCGTCGAGGCGGCGAACCACGGGTCGAGCTGTTCGAGCGCCCCCGCCGGCAGCCCGGCATCGGCGACCGCCTTGGCATAGGCGTCGCGTTCGGCGGCGGGGAGTTTTTCGCTCAGCTTCGGGCCGGTCACGTTGACCGCCGACTTCATCACCGCCGCCTGCGCCTGTTCGGGGGTTGGCATCGGGATTTCGAGCACGACCTCGTTCGATTTGTCGAAAGCGGTCTTCACCGCCTCGTCGAACCACGACAGGCCGGGTTTCAGGACGTGGATCGTCCCGAACAGATAGATGGTCGTGTCCTTGTCCTTGACGACCCACAGCGCCGGATCGGCTTCGCGCGGAGTCGCGGCGGCGGTGTCCGCGGCGGGGGTTTCGGCAACCGGGGCCGGTGCGGTCTGCGCCATGGCGGGCAGGGCGGTCATCAGGCTGAACGCGGCGCCGAAGCGCAGCAGGATCGAGGACATCGGCGTCTCCACAGGGCCGGCGGACCGGCGGTGGCGCCTGCATAGCAGCGGCGTTCGCCATGCGACAGGCCGCAGGAACGGACGCGACCGACGCTTCGTTCAACGTTCCTGTCCGCCCGATATCAGGGCCTTGCCGGGAACTCCGCTATGCCGAACACCACCGCCGCCCCCGATCGTCCTGACCGGGGGGAGCATGCGATCGGGCCGATCGCGGCACGTCTGGCGGTGGAGCTCAGCAAACGCCCGATACTGTTCGTGGCGAGCGACGAGACGCGCGCCGCAGCGATCGCGGCGGCATTGGCCGCGTTCGCGCCGGGGGCGGATGTCGTGCACCTGCCCGCCAGCGACGCGCTGCCCGGGGACGATGCGCCCGCTTCGCCCGGCAATGCCGGCGCGCGCGTCGCGGCGCTCCGGTGGTTGCGGATGGCGTCGGCGACCAAGCGGCGCGTCGCCTGCATCACCGCACCCGAGGCGACGGCGCTGCGCATCGCGACGCCCGAGGATTTCGATGCCGCGCCGCCGGTGCTGCGGATCGGCGACGCGATCGACATGGCCGACTTCGCCGAACGCGCGGTCGAGCTGGGCTATGTGGTCGACGACCGGGTCGACGAACCGGGCGAGGTCGCGGTACGCGGCGGCGTGGTCGATATCTTCCCCGCCGATGCGATCTGCCCGATCCGGGTGATGGTGACCGATGGCGCGATCACCACGATCCGCAGCTATGATCCCGTGACGCAGCGCGGCGACGCCGATCTGGGCGAGGTGACGATCGGTCGCGCCGCAGAGCCGGTGACGACCAAGGGCGTTTCGCTGCTCGATCATCTGCCGGGTGCAGCGGTGGCGATGGACCCCGACGCCGAGCGGCGGCGGGCCCGGTTCCTCGATCTGGCAGAGGATGCGACGCGGCGGCGGCGACGCGATGCGGCGACGCTGGTCGATCGGCAGGCTTGGGAGGATCTGCTCAAGGCACGCGACCGGATCGACTTGCCGGAGGACGCCGCGCCGCCGCCGCGCTTCGTCACCCACCGGGCGCCGGCCCGCGCGTTCGGCAAGTTCGCGCGCGAGATACTCGACGGCGGGCGGCTGGTACTGGCGGGCAGTCCGCGCGACCTGCGGTTCCTGCGCAAGCGGCTGGCGACGCTCGGCCGGACCGAGCCGGTGACGATCGAGGCGTGGGACGAGGCGGTGCGCGCCGAACCCGGAACGGCGATGCTGCTGACCGCGCCGATCGATCGCGGTTTCGTGGCGGACGGGGTGACGGTGGTCACCGGCGGCGACCTGCTGGGCGGACGGGCGCGTGGCGACGAGCTGGCGGCTGCGAGCGCCAATCCGCTGTTCGCTGAAGCGGGCGAGCTGCGGGTGGGCGACGTGATCGTGCATGAGGAGTTCGGCATCGGCCGCATCGTCGGGCTGGAGCAGTTGCCGGGCGAAGAGGCCGGCGACGCGATCGTGCTGGAATATGCGAAGGGTGCGCGGCGGCTGGTGCCGGTGACGGAGGCCGACCGCATCTGGCGCTATGGCGCGGATGGCGATGCGGTGACGCTCGACGCGCTCGACGGATCGAGCTGGCAGAAGCGTCGCGGCGCGATCGACGCGGCGATCGCCGAAAGCGCGCGCGAACTGGCGGCGATCGCGGCGGCACGCGATGCGATCGAGGTGGCGCCGATCGAGGCCGATATCGCCGCCTATGAACGGTTCGCGGCGGGATTTCCGTTCACCGAGACCCCCGATCAGGCGCGCGCCATTGCCGCTGCCCGCGCCGATCTGGCGGCGGGGCGGCCGATGGACCGGCTGGTGATCGGCGATGTCGGCTATGGCAAGACCGAGGTCGCGTTGCGTGCGGCCGCGATCGTCGCGCTGGCGGGGCGGCAGGTTGCCATCGCCGCGCCGACCACGGTGCTGGTGCGCCAGCATGTCGAAACCTTCCGTCGCCGGTTCGAAGGGACGGGAATCGAGGTCGCCGGGCTCTCGCGCCTGTCCGATGCGGCGGAGAAGAAGCGGGTCAAGGCGGGGCTGGCCGACGGATCGATCGGCGTGGTCATCGGAACGCAGGCGGTGGCGGGCAAGGGTGTCGAGTATCGTGACCTTGCGCTGGTGGTGATCGACGAGGAGCAGCGCTTTGGCGCGAAGGACAAGGCGAAGCTGCGCGAGCTGTCCGACCATGTCATGACGCTGTCGGCGACGCCGATCCCGCGCACGCTGCAAAGCGCGCTGATCGGGTTGCAGCAACTCTCGGTTCTCGCCACACCGCCGGCGCTGCGCCAGCCGATCCGCACCGCGGTGACCGAATTCGACGAGGTGACGGTGCGCACCGCATTGCTGCGCGAACGGACGCGCGGCGGGCAGAGCTTCGTCGTCGTGCCGCGGATCGAGGATATTGCACCGCTCGAGGCACGGCTGCGCAAGCTCGCGCCCGAACTGACGCTGACCGTCGCGCATGGCAAGATGCCGGCGGCGGAGATCGACGCGGCGATGGTCGGCTTCGCCCATGGCGAGGGCGACGTGCTGCTCGCGACCAACATCATCGAGGCGGGGCTGGACGTGCCGCGCGCCAATACGATGATCGTCCATCATGCCGACCGGTTCGGCCTGTCGCAGCTGCACCAGTTGCGCGGGCGGGTCGGGCGCGGCGGGCGGCGCGGGCAGATATTGCTGCTGACCGATCCCGACCATGCGATCGCCGAGGCGACGCTGAAGCGGCTGCGGACGTTGCAGGCGTTCGACCGGCTGGGCGCGGGCTTCGCGATCAGCGCGCGCGACCTCGACCTGCGCGGCGCGGGCGATCTGGTGGGGGAGGCGCAGGCCGGCCATATGAAGCTAATCGGCATCGACCTGTACCAGTATCTGCTCGGTCGCGCGCTGCGCGCGGCGCGGGGCGAGGTGGTCGACCGGGTGGTGCCCGAACTGCATCTGGGCATTGCCGGGCGGTTGCCCGAGACGTGGATCCCGGAAACCGAGGTGCGCCTGGTCCTCTACGGCCGTCTGGCACGAATCGAGGAGGAGGGCGTGCTCGAAGCGTTCGAGGAGGAACTGGAGGATCGATTCGGCGCCTTGCCCGAAGAAGCGCAGTTGCTGATCGATCTGGCGCGGATCCGGTTGCTGGCGCAGGCGGCGGCGGTGGCCAAGGTCGATGCCGGGCCGGCGGCGATCGCGCTGACGCCGCAGGGCAGTAGCGCGTTGCCCGATGTCGACGGGCTGACCGAGAAGAACGGGCGCTGGATCGTGCCGGCGCGAATCGACGATGCCGGCGAGCGGTTGGCGAAGGTGCGCGACGTGCTGGAGACGGTGGCCGCCTGAAACCGCTGGCGTCGGCCCCGTTCCTGTCGGATGTTGCGGGGATGAAAACGGTCTTCATCACCGGCGGCGGGTCGGGCATCGGGCGGGCGGTGGCGCAGTTGTTCGCCGCGCGCGGCTGGCGGATCGGGCTGGCGGATTTGAATGCGGCCGGGCTGGCGGAGACGGCGGCGTCGCTGCCCGGCGGCGCGGCGACCTTCGTGTTCGACGTGACCGACCGCGTCGCATGGGATGCGCCGCTTGGGCGTTTTGCCGGGGACGGGGGGATCGACGCGCTGTTCAACAATGCCGGTATCGCGGCAGGTGGCGTCTTTGCCGACATGACGCCCGCCGCGATCGAACGGACCATCGCCGTCAACCTGACCGGGGTGATCCATGGTGCCCATGCGGCGCACGGCTTTCTGAAGGCGAGCGGGGGGTGCCTGCTGAACACCGCGTCGGCGGCGGGGATTTACGGGACGGCGGGCGCGGCGGTCTATTCGGCGACCAAGTTCGGGGTGCGCGGGCTGACCGAAGCGCTCGACGGCGAATGGGCGGCGGACGGCATTCGCGTGCGCTCGCTGATGCCGGGGTTCATCGACACGCCGCTGCTCGACGCCTCGCTGGCCGGAAGCAATCTCAACGTTCGGCAACAGGTGCGCGCGGCGGGGCTGGAGTTCACGCCCGTCGAGGTGGTGGCGCAGGCGGCATGGGATGCGGTCCATGGCGACGCCGTCCACACGCCGGTCGGCCCGACCGCCAAGCGAATGCGCTTCGCCGCACGGTGGATGCCCGGGAAGCTGCGGCAGCAGATGCGGCGGCGGTAATTTCCAACCGTTCGAAGTTACGTTGCGGCGTTCGCCTACTCCACCAGCGCGTCGATCGCCTGCGCCATGTCGATATCGCGGTCGGACAGCCCGCCCGCGTCATGCGTGGTCAGCAGAATGTCGACGCGGTTGTAGACGTTCGACCATTCGGGATGGTGATCAGCCTTTTCGGCGAGCAACGCGACCTGCGTCATGAACGCGAACGCCTGCGAGAAATTGTCGAAGGTGAAGCTGCGCACGATCGCGTCGCGACCCGCATCATGGTCCCAGTCGGGCAGGCCATCCAGCGCATCGGCGCGTTCGGCTTGGCTCAGCGGTTCCATCGTCCCTCCCTTGTCTCCTGATGGCGAAGGCCTATTGCTTGGGCCATGTCCGATCAAGCGCGAACCGCCCCGAGTGCCGCCGAGATGGAAATGCTCGCGCGCGCGGCGCTCGCCCGCATTCCCGAACCGTTCGCCAGCCACCTGTCCGACATCGTCCTGCTGGTCGAGGAATTCGCCGATGACGAGACGCTGGCGGCGATGGAGATGGAGCCGTACGAGCTGACCGGCCTGTATCATGGCAGCCCGATCGGCGAGAAATCGATGTTCGACGGGATGCGGCTGCCCGATCGCATCCATCTGTATCGCCAGCCGCTGCTCGCCGAATGGTGCGAGACCGGCGTCGATCTGGGCGACCTGATCCTGCATGTCGTGGTGCATGAGGTCGGCCATCATTTCGGCCTGTCCGACGACGATATGCATGCGCTGGAAGCGGCGGATTGAGCCTGCTGACGTTCGATCGGGTGAGCGGCGCGCGGGGACGGCGGACGCTGTTCGCCGACCTGTCGTTCGATCTGGGGACCGGTGACGCGCTGCTGGTGCAGGGGCCGAACGGGGTCGGCAAGTCGACGCTGGTGCGGATCGCCGCCGGGCTGCTGCCACCCGTCGACGGCAGCGTCACCCGCGGCGGGGCGGTGGCGCTGCTGAGCGAGGCGGCGGCGCTCGACCCGCAATTGCCGCTAACGAAGGCGCTGGGATTCTGGGCCGGGCTGGATGGCGCACGCGACCGGGTGGATGCGGCGCTGGCGGCGATGGGAATCGGATCGCTGGCCGAAGTGCCGGTGCGCATGTTGTCGACCGGGCAGCGCCGTCGCGCGGCGATCGCACGCGTGGTGGCGGCCGACGCCCCGATCTGGTTGCTCGACGAGCCGGCCAATGGCCTCGATGCGGCGTCGCTCGAACGGCTGGAGGCGGCGATCGCCACACGGCGCGCCGGGGGCGGGGCGGTGCTAGTCGCCAGTCATGTGCCGGTCGCGCTGCCGGACGCCCGGGTGGTGACGTTGTGATCGCGCTCATCGTCCGTGAATTGCGGATCGCGTGGAGCGGGGGCGGGCTGCTGCTGCCGGTCGCGTTCTTCCTGCTGGTCGCGACGCTGTTTCCCTTCGCGATCGGACCGGATGCGGCGCTGCTCGCGCGGATCGGCGGCGGGGTGGCATGGGCGGCGGCGTTGCTGGCGGCGCTGCTGCCGATCGAGCGGCTGGTCGCGCCCGATGTCGATAGCGGGGTGGTCGATCAACTGGTCGTGCGCGGGTGGAGCGACAGCGGCATCGCGCTGGCCAAGACGATCGGCCACTGGCTGGGTTTTGCGCCGGCGGTGATGCTGGCGGCGGGGCTGTCGGCAGCGTTGCTGGGGATCGATGCGCCGACGCTGCTGCTGCTGGAGGCGGGGTTGCTGATCGGTACGCCGGGGCTGGCGGCGCTGAGCGTCGCGACGGCGGCGCTGGTCGCGGGACTGCGCGGCGGGGGTGCGGTGGCGGGACTGGTGATGCTGCCGCTGGCGTTGCCGATCGTGATCTTCGGGGCGGGGGCGCTGGACGGGGGCGCGGGCGCGATGAAGCTGCTCGCGGCGACCAGCCTCTTGCTATGTGCCGGCGGACCGATCGTGGCGGGAGCGGCGATGCGGATCGGGCGGAGCTAAAAATCCTCCCCGGCACGGGGATGGGGACCATGCGCAGCATGGTGGAGGGGGGTATCCGCGCATGTTGCGCTTCGCGGCGATCCCCCTCCACCAGCCTGCGGCTGGTCCCCCTCCCCGCGGAGCGGGGAGGATTCTTAAGTGTTACGCCACCGCGCGAAGATCGCGGTCGGCAGGGTCAGCCCGCGCGTTTCCTCGCGCACGCCCAGTTCGCCGCACTCGACCGTGCCGCCCAGATCGCCGAGCGACTGGCGCAGCAATTCACCGATCGCCAGCGCCGACATCCGCACCGCGTACACCGTAAGGAACAGGAAGCGCGACTCGTTGTCGAGCAATTGCCGGCAATCGGCGATCAGGCCGGGCAGATGCTCCTCCAGCTTCCACACTTCGCCATTGGGGCCACGCCCCCATTTCGGCGGATCGAGGATGATGCCGTCATAGCGCCGTCCACGCCGGACCTCACGCGCGACGAATTTCGCCGCATCCTCGACCAGCCAGCGGACCGGCTTGTCGGTCATGTCCGACAGCGCGGCATTGGCGCGCGCCTGTTCGACCGATTTCTTCGACGCATCGACATGGACGACGCGTGCCCCCGCCGCCGCCAGCGCCAGCGATCCGACGCCGGTATAGCCGAACAGGTTCAAACATTCCGGGTCGCTTGCGCCGTCCAGCCGCCCGCGCATCCAGTCCCAGACCGGCGCCATGTCGGGGAAGAAGCCGAGATGCCGGAACGGCGTGTTGCTCGCCGAAAACCGCACCTCGCGCCACGTCAGCGGCCAGTCGCGCGGGGGTTGCTTGAAGAACTGCCAGCGCCCCCCGCCATCCTCGTCCGATCCGGGCACGAATTCGCCATGCGCATCCCAATGGTCCAGCGCCGGCGCCCACATCGCCTGCGGTTCGGGCCGGATGAAGCGATACGGGCCATAGCGTTCGAGCTTGCGACCATGGCCACAATCGACCAGCCCGTAATCGCCCCAGGGTTCGCCGATAAGTGCGATCGGGTCCATTATGCGCGGGGCGTCGCCCGTTCGGCGATCCACGCGGTTACGGCGTCGAACGTCGCCGGGAGGGTGACATAGCGCTCCTCGCGATCGAACAGGTCGCCGACGCGCGGCGGCAGCGCGGCGCGGGTGCCGACCGCGCGTTCGACCGCTTCGGGGAATTTGGCCGGATGCGCGGTGGCCAGCGTCACCATCGGCGCGTCGATGCCGCTGTCGAGGGCGGCAGCCAGCGCGATCGCGGTATGCGGGTCGATCGTCTGCGCGGCATGATCGTACGCCCAGCGCATCGCCTGTGCCATGCGATCGCCATCGACGCGCGCGCTGACGAACAGCGACGCCGCGCCCTGCTGCTGCGCATTGGTCAGCCGCATCGCCCGGCTGGCTTCGAACCCGCGCATCTGCTCACCCAGCGCCACGCCGTCGCGCCCGCCAAGGTCATAGAGGAGCCGTTCGAAGTTCGAGCTGACCTGGATATCCATCGACGGGGTCGCGGTCGGGGTGACCTGTGCGCTCGAATAATCGCCGTTGGTCAGCGCGCGGTGGAGGATGTCGTTGACGTTGGTCGCGACGATCAGCCTGGCGATCGGCAGCCCCATCTGCGCCGCGACGAAGCCCGCGAACACATCGCCAAAATTTCCGGTCGGCACCGAGAAGGCGATCGCCTTGTCCGGTCCGCCCAGCCGCACGGCGGCATAGAAATAATAGACGACCTGCGCCATCAACCGCGCCCAGTTGATCGAGTTCACCGCCGACAGGCGGAAACGGCCGGAGAAGGCGGCGTCGTTGAACATCGCCTTGACCAGCGCTTGCGCGGTATCGAAATCCCCTTCGATCGCGATGTTGTGGACGTTGGGCGACAGGACGGTCGTCATCTGCCGCCGCTGCACGTCGGAGACGCGGCCGGCGGGGTGCAGCATGAAGATGTCGATATGCTCGCGACCCGCCACCGCGTCGATCGCTGCCGATCCGGTATCGCCACTGGTCGCGCCGATGATCGTCAGCCGCTCGGTCGTGCCGGTCAGGAAGCGTTCGAAGAACAGCCCGAGCAGTTGCAGCGCCACGTCCTTGAACGCCAGCGTGGGGCCGTGGAACAGTTCGAGCAGCCACTGGTCATGATCGATCTGCACCAGCGGGGTCACCGCCTTGTGGCTGAACCTGCCATAGGCGGCCTCGCACAGGTCGAGCAGCTCGGCCTCGCTCAGCGCGTCGCCGACGAACGGGGCCATGACCTTGGCGGCGGTCTCGGCATAGCTGAGCCCGGCCAGCGCGCTAATCTCTTCGCGCGTCAGGGTCGGCCATGCGTCGGGCAGATACAGGCCGCCATCGCTGGCCAAACCGGCCAGCGTCGCGCCGGCGAAGTCGAGATCGGGCGCATGGCCCCTGGTGCTGACATACCGCATGGGCGTGCGGTTAGCGGCTGCGACGGCGAAGTGCCAGCAAGTATATGATGACCGCGGCCAAGGCGAAGGCGAACCATTGGATCGCATAGGCGAGGTGATTGTCGGGCAGGCTGGCAGGATCGGGGCGGTGGCTGGGTTTCAGACCGGGGGCGGGGGTGTCCGACACGATCATCGGTGCGGGCGGCGTGACGCGACCGGTCATCCGGTCGAGCAAGGTCGGCCCGCCCGGTGCCTGGCTGAGCGTGCCTGCCACCGCGCCGCCGGCCCAGACCGGCCGTAGCTTCGGATCGGGTGCGACGCCGAGGTCGACCCGGAAGCGCTGGCCGTTCGGGCCGGTGCAGGCGGCAATGTGGCGATAGCCCGAACTGCCGTCGACCGCGCGGCCGGCACCCATCGTCCAGTCGCCGACCCGTGCGCAATGGGCGGTGACGCGCGCGAACAACAGATCGTCGGTGATCCGCGTCGGCAGCGGTTGCACGGGCCGATCGAGATTGGCGCGGGCGTGCGCGATCAGCGCCGCCTTTTCCGCGCGGCGCTGCAACTGCCATACGCCCAGCGCGACCATCGCCGCGACCGCCAGCAGCACGATCAGCGTCGGCAGGATCGGCATGCGTTTCACGGGCGCGGGTCGATCCGACCTTCATGAGCGCCGCGCTTATATTCGAGCGCGATCAACATGCCCTTGGCGATGCGCAGGCTGCCGACCACGCCGACGATGGTCAGCGGTACCCAGAGCAGCACATGCAACCAC
Source organism: Sphingomonas lacusdianchii (assembly GCF_022664395.1). GTDB lineage: Bacteria > Pseudomonadota > Alphaproteobacteria > Sphingomonadales > Sphingomonadaceae > Sphingomonas > Sphingomonas lacusdianchii. The sequence continues at coordinate 172,987 of NZ_JAKRET010000008.1, forward strand.
CATGGCGGGCTGACGGCAAGCTCCAGCCAGATGGCGAGGATGGTGATGATCGTGCCGATGCCGAGCGTCAGGAACGCCGCCGGGCCGTCGCCGACGTTGAACGCACCGAAGTCCAGTCCGCATGTCCGACAGCGATCGGCAAAGGCGACGGGACTGCGGAACAGGGTCGGCGCGGCGCAGCGCGGGCACAGGCCGCGCACGCCGCAATCGAAGGGCGCGGGACCCCCTGCGCCCGGTTGGTCGGACATCAGCCGCCGTGGATCGGCGCGCCCCAGCCGCCCCATACATAGATGACGACGAACAGGAACAGCCACACCACGTCGACGAAGTGCCAATACCATGCGGCCGCTTCGAAGCCGAAATGCTGCTTCGGGGTGAAGTCGCCCTGATAGGCGCGGATCAGGTTGACCGCGAGGAAGATGGTGCCGACCAGCACGTGGAAGCCGTGGAACCCGGTCGCCATGTAAAAGGACGCGCCGTAGTTCAGGCCTTTGAACGGCATCGGCGCGTGGATGTACTCATAGGCCTGGATGCAGGAGAACAGCGCGCCGAGGAGGACGGTCAGCCACAGCCCCTTCTTGACGCCGTCATTCTCCCCCACGCCGATCGCGCCCCACAGGCCCTTCAGCGCACCGCCGCGCTGGTTGTGGATCAGCGCATGGTGCGCCCAGGTGACGGTGGTGCCCGACAGCAGCAGGATGAAGGTGTTGAGGAGCGGCAGTTCAAAGGCGTTGAGCACTTCGAGGCCGGCGGGCGGCCATTGCGCGGCGACGGCGGTATTGCCCGCCTCGATCAGCGAGACGCCGTCCTCGTGATTATACTGGATCGCGGCGGGGAAGAGAGAGAAGTCGAACCACGACCAGAACCAGCCGACGAAGAACATCACTTCGGAAGCGATGAACAGGATCATGCCGTAGCGCAGATGCAACTGCACCACCGGCGTATGGTCGCCCGCCTTCGATTCGCGGATCACATCGGCCCACCAGAAGCCCATGCAGGCCAGCGTCGCGATCAGGCCGGCGCCGAACACGAAGCCGCCAAGCGGCGCTTCGTTCAGATACATGACGCCGCCCGCCGCCATCATGAAGGCGGCCATCGAACTGGCAAGCGGCCAGATGCTGGGGGGCAGGATATGAAAATCGTGGTTCTTCGCGCCTGCCATCATCCGTCCCTAAGCTGTTCGCGCCTTTTGCGGAGCGTGTTTGCGCGCGATCCTAGCTCTTCGTCGCGCCCGAATCCACCGGGTAAAATGTGTAGGATAGGGTGATCGCGCGAATGTCCTTCGCATCCGGGTCGTCGTGGATCTTGGGATCGACGAAGAAGATGACCGGCATGCGCACCTTCTCGCCCGGTTGCAGCGTCTGCTGGGTGAAGCAGAAGCACTGGATCTTGGTAAAATATTTTCCCGCTTGGGATGGCGTCACGTTGAAGGTCGCGGTGCCGGTGACCGGGCGACCCGACACGTTCTTAGCGGTGAAGAACGCCATGTCGCGCGCGCCGATATCGACGGTTTCGGAGGCGCGTTCGGGTCTGAACTCCCAGCCGAGCGCCGGATTGACGTTCGTGTCGAAGCGCACCACGACCCTGTCGCCGATGCCGCCGGGCGCCTGTTCCCCGCGCTGGGTGGTGCCGTTGAACCCGGTCACCTGACAGAACATGCGGTAGAGCGGCACGCTGGCAAAACCGACTCCGGTCATGCCGACCACACCCGCCACCGCCAGCAACGCGACCCGCAGATTACGGGTCATGCGCCCATTCCCGCCTGAATCTTCACGATGGTGATCGCGAACAGCAGCACGACGAACCCGCCGAGCAACCATGCCATCACCTTCGCCCGTTCGCGCTGCCGCGCGCGGATGCGGTCGTCCTGTTCGCTCATGCCAACATCCACCGGTCGGCGACCAGCGCGCCGAACATCGCAAAGAGATACAGGATCGAGAAGGCGAACAGCCGCTTTTCGGGCTTCATCTTGTCATCTTGTCCCGTCGAACGCAGCGCGACCTGTACCGCCAGCAACCCGAAGGTCGCGGTCAGCAGGCAGGCGGCGATGCCATAGATCGCACCGGTCAGCCCCAGCGGCCACGGCGCCACCGCGACCGCCGCCATGGGGATGGTGTACAACCCGATCTGCGTCCGCGTCGTCCGCTCGCCCGCCACCACCGGCAGCATCGGCACGCCGGCATTGGCGTAATCGGTTTTCACGAACAGCGCGAGCGCCCAGAAATGCGGCGGCGTCCACAGGAAGACGAGGCAGAACAGCAGGAACGGCAGCAGCGCGACGTCACCGGTCGCCGCCGCCCAGCCGATCAGCGGCGGAAACGCGCCCGCCGCCCCGCCGATGACGATGTTCTGCGGCGTCCGGCGCTTGAGCCACACGGTATAGACCAGCACGTAGAACAGGATCGATACGGTCAGGATCGCGGCGGCGGCGAGGTTCACCGCCAGCCCCATCAGCACGACCGAAAAGATCGACAGGCCGACACCGAAATGCAGCGCCGATTGCCGGTCCATGCGGCCGGCGGGGAGCGGACGACCCTGGGTCCGCTTCATCTTGGCGTCGAGGTCGGCCTCATACCATTGGTTGAGCGCGCCCGCCGCACCCGCGCCGAGGGCGATGCACAGCACGGCGGTGAAGCCGATCACCGGATGGATCGCGACCGGCGCGGCGAGCATGCCGCACAGCCCGGTAAAGACGACCAGCGTCATCACCCGCGGCTTGGTAAGGGCAAGGAAATCGCGCCACTCGGCGGGCAGGGTGATCGTCTGCGCGGTCATCGCCGCCCTATATCGGGTTGTGGGGGCGGGGGAAAGCGTTGCGGCAGTCCCCCGACCGATCACACGAACCCCTGTCCCCAGCTCGATTTGTCGTAATTGCCGATATTGGGCAGCACGTTCGACATGTCGCCGTCGGACACGCCGAACCAGCGCGCCAGTGTCGAGGCATATTGGTCGACCGACATGGTCGGGATCAGGCGGCCTTGCCTCACATCGTCGGGCGTGTTGGTGCCGACCAGCGGCGCGGTGCCGTAGAGCCGCTTGCCGTTGACCGCCCCGCCCATGACGAAGTGCATCGATCCCCAGCCATGGTCGCAACCATTGCCGTTCGACGGCAGCGTCCGGCCGAAATCCGATCCGGTAAAGGTCGTGACCTTGTCCGCCACGCCCAGCGCCACCGTCGTGTCGTGGAAGGCGCGCATCGCCTCCGACAATTTGGTCAGCAGCCGCGGCTGGTTCCCCGCAAGATTGTCGTGCAGGTCGAACCCGCCCATCGACACGAAGAAGACCTGCCGTTTCGTGCCCAGATCGCCCGAGATGGCGATCATCCGCGCGACCATGCGCAGCTGGTCGGCAAGGCCGTTGTCGGAGGGAAAAAGCGGGAAATTCGATTCTGGTACGCCGGCCAGGCTGTTGGCCAGTTGTGCCTGCGTCTCCATTGCCCGTTTGTTGATCCGCGCATATTCGGTGCCGAACATGTGCGGATTGGTCTCGGTCATCATCTGACGCAACGTCTGGGCCGCAACGCTCGACCCGTAGAGCGACGTTGCGTTACGCAGCAGCGGGACCGGACCACCGGTGCCGACATTGTACTGAATCGCATTGCGGCCCGACAGGAAGACGGCGTTGCCCGATGCGTTGATGCAGGTGGTCGCCGCGGTGCCGTTGCCCGACTGGAACAGATCGCCGATCCGCCCGCCCCAGCCCGAACCGGCGCCTTCGGGGCTCGAAGCCTGGAAGAAGCTTTGCTGGTCGTTGTGGCTGAACAGCTTGGGCGGCAGGCGTACCGACTTGTTCTGATATTGCGCCTTGGTCGTCGGCTGGATCAGCGTGCCGACGTTCATCGCCACCGCCAGCCGCCCGGCATCGAACAGCGGGCTGAGCGGCGCCATTGCCGGGGCCAGCGCATAGGCGCGCCCGCCCAGGTCCGCGGTCGGCAGCAGGACGGTCGGCGCCAGCGCTTCGCGCGAGAAGGCGAGCGAACTGCGCAGCGACGTATATTTGGCGTGGCTGGTCGGATCATAGGGGACCAGCGTGTTGAAATGGTCGTTGCCGCCGGCAAGGAAGATGCACACCAGCGCCTTGTAGTCGCTGGCGGTGGCCGCTGCCGCCTCACCGATCGCGCCGAGGCTGGTGACGAACGGGGCCGCGACTCCCGCCACCCCGAACAAGGCGGAGCGTTGCAGGAACGCGCGGCGGGAAACGTCGGTCAGGATGGTTGGAGCGTTCATTTGAGCACCAGATAATCGGGCGACGCGAGGGTCAGCAGGATCGCGACCCCGGTTCGGTTGAGCGTGGCGTTGTTCGCGGTCAGCGGGATGCTGTCGACGGCGGTGCGGATCGTGGCGACGGTCGATGCGCGCAATTGCCCGGCGGCGAGGATCAGATTGACCTCGTCGACCAGCTCCGCGCTGTCCGATGCCAGCGCCATCATCGGAGCATAATCCGCCTTGGTATCGCCGGTGCCGCCACCGACCAGCGACTGCATATAGTTGATATAGGCGATGTTGGTCTGTTCGCTGGCCATCAGGAATTCGGGCGCGGTCAGGCCGGCCTGTACCAGCGGCGTTCCCGGGGGGCTGAAGCCCGGACGGACGAAGCCGAACACGCTCGACGCCCGGCCGATGCCCTGGCCCAGCCGGGTGGTGGTGCTGGTCGTGTCGCCGATCGCCCATGCGTCGCTGGGCGAGGTCACGCCGAATGCGCGCGCCCAGTTGGTCAGGCGCAGCACCGGTTCGCGCAGGCGGCCGGCGGTGGGGCTGGCCAGCGCCGCGGCCTCGTCGCGTGCTTCGGGGTCGAGCAGGACCGCGCGGATGATCGCCTTCATGTCGCCGCGCACGCCGCTGCCGTTATTGGCGAAGGCGGCGGCGACGCGCCCGACATAGGCCGGGCTGGGGTTGGAGGTGACCATCCGCTGGATCAGCTGCTTCGACACGAACGGCGCGATGTTCGGATGGCGGAAGATGATGTCGAGCGCGGCGTCGACCGCTGCCCAGCCGCCGCCCGACACCGTCCCGCCGAGGAAGGTCGCCGATCCGGTTTCGTTGTTGGCGTCGTTCAGGATCAGCGGCTGGCGCATCCGGTCGGCCGTCGTCCGGTCGCTGGTCGCCAGTTGCAGCCCGGTGAACACCCGCGCCAGTTGCGACACGTCGTCGAGCGTATAGGTTTCCAGCACCTGTCCGTTCGACGTGCGCACGGTGCCGTCCTGTTCGAGCTGGCTTACCCCCAGCGTGAAGAGTTGCATCAGCTCGCGCGCGAAGTTTTCGTCGGGCAGGCTGCCGGTCGACGGATTGGCCTTCTTGCTGTTCACGAACGTCAGGAACACGCCCATCGTCGCATTGCGCGCGATCGCGCCGAGCAGGTCGCGGTAATTGCCGAAGGCGTTGTCGGCCAGAATGTCGGTATAGGCCGCCATCGACAGGGCGCGCCAGTCGATGGTCAGCGCGTTCATGCCGACGACCAGATAGTCGAGCAGCGCGACCGTGACCCGCTGCCGCAATGCATCGGGACCGGCGATGACCTGTCGCCAGACGCTGGCATCGTATCCGCTCTGGACGTTGACCTTGTTCGACTCGGCATAGCCGTTGGCGACCATCCAGTCCCAGTGGCCGGTCTGGCGCGGGATCGCGAACTGCGCCTCGATCCATCCGGCGATGCCGGTGTTCAGCACCGAATCGATGCCGGTGCGGGTCGCGCCCATCGTCGCCTGGGCAAGGAAGCGGCTGGCGCTGCGGGCGTTCAATGCCGCGACCGTCGGCGTCGGGCTGGGGGTCGGCGTCGGTGTCGGGGTCGGGTTGGGTCCGGCGACGGTAACCGTGCCAGGACCGGTGCCGCCGCCCGAATCGCACGCCGCCAGCAGCGCGGCGGCGGCGATGACGCCGTGTCTCGCGGCAAGTCCCGTGGCCGGCACCGCATCGACGGGCAAGGCCTGCACCGTCTGTTCCGAAATCCGTGTCCGATCAGCAGTGTCGATGATCGTTTCGTCGCCCAACATGGCAATCCCCCGTACGCTGACGCCGGGGATAAAGACCTATGGTTGGGGAATGTTTAACGTACGGATTTTTAAGCTGAAACATGGTTAACCGAAGGTTTCGAGGGACGGTTTCGAACTCGTACCGATCCTTGCAGAACCGCGTAAAAAAACGCCCCGGATCGCTCCGGGGCGTTTGTGTTTTTTTCTCGGCGGCGTCCCGGTCAGTCGACCTTGGGCAGCGTTTCGAACTGGTGGAACGGCGGCGGCGAGGACAAGGTCCATTCCAGCGTCGTCGCACCGTCGCCCCATGGATTGTCCGCCGCCTTGCGTCCGGCCATCAGCGAGATGACGACGTTGACGAAGAAGAACACCATGCCGACCGCCATGATGCCATATCCGGCCGAGGCGATGTGGTTGTAGAAGGCATAGGCGTCCGGATAGTCCGGGTAGCGCCGCGGCATGCCCTGCGCACCGAGGAAATGCATCGGGAAGAACATTACGTTCACGCCGATGAAGAACACCCAGAAGTGCAGCTTGCCGAGCAGTTCGTTGTACATCTTCCCCGACATTTTCGGGAACCAGTAGTAGAAGCCGGCGAACAGCGCGAACACCGCCCCCAGCGACAGGACGTAGTGGAAATGCGCGACGACATAATAGGTGTCGTGCAGCACGTCGTCGACGCCGCCATTGGCAAGCACCACGCCGGTCACGCCGCCGACGGTGAACATGAAGATGAACCCGATCGCCCACAGCATCGGCGTGGGGAAGCGCAACGACCCGCCCCACATCGTCGCGATCCACGAGAAGATTTTGATGCCGGTCGGCACCGCGATGATCATCGTCGCGGCGGTGAAGTACATCTTGGTGTTCACGCTCAGGCCGGTGGTGAACATGTGGTGCGCCCACACGACGAAGCCGACCGCACCGATCGCGACCATGGCATAGGCCATGCCGAGATAGCCGAACACCGGCTTGCGGCTGAACGTCGCGACGATGTGGCTGATGATGCCGAAGCCCGGCAGGATCATGATGTACACTTCGGGATGGCCGAAGAACCAGAACAGATGCTGGTATAGGATCGGATCGCCGCCGCCTGCCGGATCGAAGAAGGTCGTGCCGAACTTGCGGTCGGTCAGCAACATCGTGATCGCCGCGGCCAGCACCGGCAGCGCCAGCAGCAGCAGGAACGCGGTGACCAGCACCGACCACACGAACAGCGGCATCTTGTGCAGGGTCATGCCCGGCGCGCGCATGTTGAAGATGGTCGTGATGAAGTTGATCGCGCCCAGGATCGACGATGCACCGGCAAGGTGCAGCGACAGGATCGCCATGTCGACGCTCGGCCCCGGTTCGCCATAGGTCGACAGCGGGGCATAGACCGTCCAGCCGGTACCCGCGCCGCCGCCGAACATCGTGCTGCCCAGCAGCAGCGCGAAAGCGGGGATCAGCAGCCAGAACGAGATGTTGTTCATGCGCGGGAACGCCATGTCCGGCGCGCCGATCATGATCGGCACGAACCAGTTGCCGAAGCCGCCGATCATCGCCGGCATGACCATGAAGAACACCATGATCAGCCCGTGCGCGGTGATGAGCACGTTCCAGAAATGGAGCGCCTGATCGCCTTCATGGCCCGACAGCCATGGCAGCCACTGGATGCCCGGTTCGGCGAGTTCGAGGCGCATCAGCCCCGAAATCGCGCCGCCGATGATCCCCGCGACGATCGCGAAGATCAGGTACAGCGTCCCGATATCCTTGTGGTTGGTCGACATGAACCAGCGGGCGAAGAATGCCGGCTTGTGGTCGGCATCGTGATGATGCGCGTCATGGCCGTGACCGTGCGCGTCGAACGCGTGGTGGCCGGAAAGGGCGGAATCGGTCATCTTACTGGTCCACGTTGCCGACGCCGCCGCCGTTGCCGGTGGCGCGCTGGGTGGAGGGGGAGGCGGCTTCGGTCGCGTTGACGACCGGCGTCGACGCGTCGCTCGCCGTATTGCCGGCTTCCGACGTAGCGTCGGCGGTGTCGGCACCCGGCTGCGGGATCACGGCATTGCTCGGCGCGGCGGCTTCGGCCGGGCTCGGCAGCGTGCCGCCCTTGGCGCGGATCCACTGGTTGAACTGCGCCACCGGCACCGCTTCGACCGCGATCGGCATATAGGCATGGCGCGCACCGCACAGTTCGCTGCACTGGCCGAAATACAGGCCCGGCTTCTCGATGGTGAAGCTGGTCTCGTTCAGCCGGCCGGGCACCGCGTCGAGCTTTACCCAGAAGGCCGGGATCGCCCAGCTGTGGATCACGTCGGTCGCGGTGGTGATCAGGCGGATCGGCACGCCGACCGGAAGCACGATGCGATTGTCGACCGCAAGCAGGCGTGGCCCGTCGGCATCGGTGCGGAACCGCTGTCCGGCCGAAACCTCGTTCTTTTCCTTCAGCATGTTGGCGGTCACCGACACGCCGCCATAATCGGGATATTCGTAGCTCCAGAACCACTGGTTGCCGATCGCCTTCAGCGTCACGGCATTGTCGGGCGCCGGCTTGAACTGGCGCGCGAGCAGCCCGATCGACGGCACCGCGATCGCGGCGAGGATCAGCACCGGGGCGGCGGTCCAGATGATCTCGATCGCGGTATTGTGCGACGTCTTCGACGGGACCGGGTTCGCCTTTTCACGGAACCGGATCGCGACATAGGCAAGCAGGAACAGCACCAGCAGCGAGATGAAGACGATCACCGGCATCAGGATGTTGTTGTGGAACGCCTTGCCCTCGCGCCCATTGGGCGTGAACTGGGTCTGCAGGTCGATCGTGCGATCGGTCGGCTGGCCGACATGCGGCGTTGCGACCATGCGCGGCGATCCGTCGGCGTTCAGCGTCGGGTCCTGCACCGCCGGCGGCGTCGGGGCGGCGGCGGTCGCGGGCGGCGTCACCTGTCCGGTCGGATTGGCCTCCGCCGATCCGGGGGGCGGGGCCCCTGCCTGCGGCGCGGTCGCGACCTCGCCGCTGCCCGGCGTCACCGCGGCAGGCTGCTGCGCATGGGCGCTGCCCGCCAGTGCCGCGGCGGCGGCGAAAACAAACATCCTCATCCCAATGCTTCGCATCGTGTATCGTCACCCCGTTATCTGGCACGCGGCACGCTTCTAGATTGGCGTGGTCGCGTCGCGCGGGCGTTTGGAAACCCTAACCCATCGGGCTATACGCGGCATGTCGTCCGGCCTCAAGCGATGGTTGCGAACGCACCCCGGGCGGCAGTAGAGGGCGCGCGACGGCAATGGGCGGGATGACAGCCATGAACGACGACGCGATCCTCGACGAATTCCGGCAGGCGGAAGCGCTGCTGGAGGGGCATTTCATCCTGTCGTCGGGACTGCGCTCGTCACGCTATCTGCAATGCGCGCGCGTGCTGATGGATCCGCGCCGTGCGGCACGGCTGTGCGACGAACTTGCCAGCCGCCTGCCGGACGAGGTGCGCGAATCGATCGAGGTGGTTATTTCGCCGGCGATGGGCGGGGTGATCGTCGGGCATGAGATGGGGCGGTCGCTGGGCGTGTCCGCAATGTTCCTCGAACGGCCGACCGGTACGTTCGAACTGCGGCGCGGCTTCCGCATCGATGCCGGCACCCGCGTGCTGATGATGGAGGATGTGGTCACCACCGGTCTGTCGTCGCGCGAGGCAATCGCCGCGATCGGCGCGGCGGGGGGGAAGGTCGTGGCGGCGGCGTCGCTGGTCGACCGGTCGAACGGTTCCGCCGATCTGGGCGTGCCCTTCTTCCCGCTGATCCGCCTCGACGTGCCGAGCTACCAGCCCGACGCGCTGCCCGCCGAACTGGCGGCGATCCCGGCGATCAAGCCCGGGAGCCGCGCGGCATGACCGGGCCACTGCGTCTGGGCGTCAATATCGATCACGTCGCGACCGTCCGCAACGCGCGCGGTTCGGGCTATCCCGATCCGGTCCGCGCCGCGCTGCTGGCGGCCGAGCACGGCGCGGACGGGATCACGGCCCATCTGCGCGAGGATCGCCGGCACATCACCGACGAGGATATCGCGCGGCTGTCGGCGGAGCTGACCGTGCCGCTCAACCTCGAAATGGCGGCGACCGACGAGATGCTCGGAATCGCGCTGCGCCATCGTCCGCACGCCGCCTGCATCGTCCCCGAAAAGCGTGAGGAGCGCACGACCGAGGGCGGGCTCGACGCCGCCGGACAGCACGATAATTTAGCGCCGATGGTCCGCGAACTGGGCGCGGCGGGGGTGCGGGTGTCGCTGTTCATCGAACCCGATGCGCAGCAAATCGCCGCCGCCGTGGCGCTCGGCGCGCCGGTGGTCGAGCTGCACACCGGCCGCTATGCCGAACTGGCGGGCGACGAGCAGGTCGCCGAACTGCGCCGCATCGCCGATGCCGCGGCACTGGCGGCGAAGAACGGGATCGAGGTCCATGCCGGACACGGGCTGACCTTCGACAATGTGATCCCGATCGCCGCGATCCCGCAGGTGCGCGAGCTGAATATCGGCCATTTCCTGATCGGCGAGGCGATCTTCGGTGGCCTGGGGCCGATGGTGCGGCGAATGAAGAATCTGATGGAGACCGCGCGGTGAGGAGTGGAAAATCCTCCCCGGCACGGGGAGGGGGACCAGCCGCAGGCTGGTGGAGGGGGATGTCCTCCGCCACGACGGTTGCGTTTGGGGATACCCCCCTCCACCACTCGCATTCGCGAGCGGTTCCCCTCCCCGTACCGGGGAGGATTTTATGATCGTCGGTCTCGGCTCGGACCTCTGCAATATCGAGCGGATCCAGTCGTCGCTCGACCGGTTCGGCGACCGGTTCCTCCAGCGCGTCTTCACCGAGGTCGAACAGGCCAAGGCTGCCCGACGCCCCTTCACCCGCGCCGGTACGCTCGCGAAGCGATTCGCTGCCAAGGAAGCCTTTTCCAAGGCGGTCGGGACCGGCTTTGCGCAGGGTGTGTTCATGCGCGATATCGGCGTGGTCAACGCCCGCTCGGGCGCGCCGACACTGGCGCTGACTGGTGGTGCGAAAGCGCGACTTGACGCGATGATGCCCGAGGGCCACGTCGCGAAAGTGCATCTGACGATGACCGACGATCACCCCTGGGCGCAGGCGTTCGTCATCATCGAGGCGGTGCCGGCAACAGAGTAGGACGATTGATGGCCGATCATCTGGCGCTGGAGAACGATGGAGTTCCCGCGTCGTCGCCGACCCCGGCGCCTGCCCACCGCCATCCGCCGCGGCGTGCGCGGCTCGACTGGAAGGGCGAATTGCGCGGGCTGTTCTGGCTGTTGCTGGTGGTGCTGGGCTTTCACAGCTTCATCGCCAAGCCCTTCTACATCCCGTCCGAATCGATGCTGCCGGGCTTGCGCGTCGGGGATCGGCTGGTGGTGAGCAAATATGCCTATGGCTGGTCGTTCGTGTCGCCGACCATCCCCAATCCGGTGGCGATGTTCCGCGACATCGTGCTGCATGAGCCGCAGGAAACGTGGAGCGTCCAGTTGCCGGCATGGCATGGCCGGCTGTGGGGGTCGATGCCCGAGCGTGGGGACGTGGTCATCGTCAAGCCGCCGGGCAGCAACACCGACCTGATCAAGCGCGTCATCGGCCTGCCGGGCGACCGGCTGGAGGTGGCGGGGGGCGTCGTCTACATCAACGACGTCGCCATTCCGCGCAAGGCGATGGGCGATGCGATGATCCCGGTTGACGCCAATACCCGCTGCGACGCCTATCAATATCCGGGCGCGCTGGTGCGGACCGACAAGGGCGCGTTCTGCCGCCTGCCGATGTATCGCGAGACGCTGCCGAACGGGCGGCAGTACGACACGATCGACCTCGGCTATTCGCAGGGCGACAATTTCGCGCCGATCGTGATCCCGGCCAACCATGTATTCCTGATGGGCGACAATCGCGACAACAGCGCCGACAGCCGCTTTTCCGAAGCCGAGCGTGGGCTGGGCGGGCCGGTGCCGTGGGAGAATATCGGCGGGCGTGCCGAATTCATCACCTTCTCGCTCGACGGCACGACCAGCCTGAACCCGGCGACATGGTTCAGCTCGTTCCGCAGCGGCCGCGCCGGCACGTCGCTGGTGCCGGCAGGCGGGAATGCGCAGTGAGCGACGTGACGCTGTACGACTATTTCCGGTCGTCGGCGGGTTATCGCGTACGCATCGCGCTGAACCTCAAGCGAGTCGCTTATGATCGCGTCGAGATTTCGCTGCTGAAGGGCGAACAGCGTGCGCCCGACCATCTGGCGCGCAACCGCCAGGGGCTCGTGCCCGCACTCGCCCTGCCCGACGGGACCGTGCTGACCCAGTCCCTGGCGATCCTCGACTGGCTCGACAGCGCCTATCCCGAACCGCGCCTGTTCCCCGCCGATCCGCTGGCGCGCGCGCAGGCGATGGCGCTGGCGCTGGTGATCGTCGCCGACATTCACCCGATCGACAATCTGCGCGTGCTACAGCGCCTTGAAAGCCAGTTCGGTGCCGATGCGGCGGCGAAGGCCGACTGGTATCGCCACTGGATCGCGCTGGGGCTCGACGCGCTGGAGGCGAGCGCGCCGGCGGACGGGTTTTTTGGCGGCGATGCGCCGGGAGTGGTCGATTGCTGCCTCGTGCCGCAACTCTACAATGTCCGGCGGTTCGACCTCGATCTGTCGCCATGGCCGCATCTGGTCGCGATCGACGCGCGAGCATCGGCACTGCCCGCCTTTGCGGATGCGCATCCCGACCGGGTGGCGCCCGCGGCATGATGCTGGCGAATGCCGGGCCATGCGCGTAGGACGTCGCGCGACATGGTAAGCGATACCGACGCCATACGGGCTGGTCCCGACCTTGCCGGGCTGGAGCCGCTCGAACGGTTCCGCCCCCGCTGGCCGCGCATCCTCGGCGCGGCGCTGTCGGGGCTGATGATCGTCGGGCTGGCGTGGGAGCTGTTCGACCACGGCTGGGCGGGGGTCGAACTGGCCGCACCGGATTCGCCGTGGTTCTACCTCTTCTTCGCGCTCGCCTATCTCTCCCCGCCGCTGTTTGATTTCATCATCTTCCGCGCGCTCTGGCGGCTGCCGTTCGACGGGTTCGGCGCGCTGGTGCGGAAGCGGATCGCGAACGATGTCGTGATCGGCTATTCGGGCGACGTGTTCTTCTATGCCTGGGCGCGTGCCCGGCTGAAGATGGTGACTGCGCCGTTCGGGGCGGTAAAGGACGTGACGATCCTGTCGGGCATCGCCGGTAATATCGTCACCGTCGGCATGCTCGCGGTGGCGCTCCCCTTCGCCTTCGAACTGTTCACCGCGCCGCAGCTCAGGATGCTGAGCTGGTCGGCGGCGGTCGCGGTCGGGATTTCGGGCGTGCTGCTACTGTTCTCGCGCCGGGTATTCTCGCTGCCCGCGCGGATGCTGGGCTGGATCTTCGGCGTCCACTGCCTGCGCCTCGTCCTCGGGTCGCTCGCCTTTGGTATCGCCAGCTATTTCGCCATGCCCTGGGTGTCGATCAAATGGTGGCTGTTCCTCGCCGCCGGGCGTCTCGTCGTGGCACGGCTGCCGCTGCTGCCGAACAAAGACCTTCTTTTCGCCAACTTCGCGATTATGTTCATCGGGCATGGCGAAGCCCTGTCCGACCTCGTCGCCTTCGTCGCGACGCTCACCTTGTTTACCCACGCGGTGTTGATGGCGGCATTCGGGCTTCCTGCGCTCGCAAGGAAAGAATGATGCAATTGCCTCTGACGCTGCTCGGTGCAGCGTTGCTCGTCGCGACGCCCGCCGCCGCGCAATCGATCGGCAGCGATGCCGCCGCCTGCAACAACGGGCAGGGGCCGGCGATCCGCGTCAACGTCGTGGGTCTGAAGGACCGCACCGGCCGGCTGAAGCTGGAACTGTACCCTGCGAACGAGGACGATTTCCTCAAAGACGATCGCGACCTGCGTGCCGAGGGCAAGTTCTTCCGCCGCGTCTGGGCCGACATGCCGGCATCGGGCGCGGTGCAGATGTGCATCCGCGCCCCGTCGCCCGGCCGCTATGCGCTGTTGTTCACCCATGACCGCGACGGGCGCAACAAGTTCAATTTCATGCGCGATGGCGCCGGCTTTCCGGGCGCGGGCAAGCTCGGGCGGGCGCGGCCGAAACTGGCGCAGGCGATCGTGACCGTGCCGGCGGGCGTGACGACGACGACGGTGCGCGCCCAGTATCTGCGCGGGCTGGGCGGTTTCGCCCCGCTCGGCTGACCCGGCCGATCGATCCCCGATGCGCGTCGTCGACGTCAACGAATTCTATTCGCCCACCGGCGGCGGGGTCCGTACCTATATCGATCACAAGATGACGATCATGGCCGAGCTGGGCCACGAACTGATCGTCATCGCGCCGGCAAAGCACAATGCGGTCGAGGAACGCCCCGGCGGCGGGCGCATCCACTGGGTGAAGGCGCCGACACTGGTGCTCGACCCGAATTACGGCATCTTCGTACGCGGCGGCGCGATTCACGCGCTGCTCGACGAACTCCATCCCGATGTGGTCGAGGCATCGAGCCCGTGGCGCCCCGCGACCATCGTCGCCGACTGGCCGGGCCATGCGGTGAAGGTCTATTTCGCGCATAACGACAATGTCGGTGCCTATCCGCTGCGCTGGTTCGAACGGCTGGCCAGCCGCGAGCGGATCGAGGAGGCGTTCATGTGGTGGACGCGCTACATGGCGCGCTACCTCGCCAAGATGGACGCGTTCGTCACCAACGGCCCGGCGCTGGAAAAGCGCCATGCCGCGCGCGGGCTGACGGTGCATGCGTCGATGCCGCTCGGCATCCAGCGCGGCTTCTTCTCACCCGAGCATCGCGACGAACAGTTGCGCGCGTCGCTGCTCGAACAACTCGGCCTCCCGCCCGAGGGGCATTTGCTACTCGGGCTGGGGCGGCACCATGCCGAGAAACGCTGGCCGATGATCTTCGACGCGGTCGAGATGGCGGGCGACCATATGGCGGTCGGCATGATCCAGATCGGCAGCGGCGTGCATACCCGCCGGCTCGAACACCGGCTGAAGAACAGCCCGCATATCAAGCTGTTCCGCCCGGTCTACGACCGGGTGCGGCTGGCGCGGATCATGGCCAGTTGCGACGCGCTGATCCACGGCTCCGATGCCGAACCCTTCGGGCTGGTCGGGCTGGAAGGGCTGGCATCGGGCCTGCCGTTGATCGTGCCCGACGAAGGCGGCTGTGCCGAGATCGCCGAGCCGGACTTCGCCGAAACCTATGCCGCGCGCGATCCCCGTTCGGCGGCGGACGCGATCGGACGCATGTTCGCGCGCGACTATGATGTGGTCAAGGCGGCGGCGAATGCAGCGGCGGCGCGAGTCAGGACCGACCGCGATCACGCGGTCGACCTGATGCACTATTACGAAGGATTGGTGGCGGAGAAGGCGCAGCGTTACCCTGAATGGTTCGCCCGGTAACCCCGCACGGGGCGGCGCGTCAGTTCCGGTATCGGTCGGCCACCGTGTCGCGCGACGCGTTGGGCGCGATCTTCGCCTCCGCCGCCTCCAGCGCTTCCCAATCCGCGACGTCGGGCAGCGACGGGATACACACCGCCTCGCCCAGTTCCAGCCCGCGCAGCGATGCGACGACCAGATCGTCGGGCTCCATCACCCGTTCGGGCGGGAAATCGTCGATGCTCTTGCCCGCGACATGGTGGAAATCGGTGGCGGTTACGCCGGGGATCAGCAACTGGATGCGGATGTTCAACGCCTTCGCCTCGACCTGCATCACGCGGGTATAATAGGCGACATAGGCCTTGGTCGCGCCATAGCCGGCATAGCCCGGCATCTTGGTGAACAGCGTGCCCGAGCCGACATTGATGATCGTGCCCTGGCCCGTGCGCTTCATCCCGGCCATCGCGGCATCGGCCAGCCGGCTGAAGGCGACGACGTTCAGCAACAGCATATCGGTCATGTCGTCGCGATCGCCCTCGCCGACCTTGCCCATCGCGGCGAAGCCGGCATTGTTGACGAACAGCGCGACCGGTTCCCCCGCCTCCAGCCGTTCCTCGACCACGTCGAGGTCGTCCGGGTCGGCGAGGTCGGCGACGATCACCTCGATGTCGATACCGTGTTCGGCCGACAGCTGTTCGGCGAGGTCGCGCAACCGATCCTCGCGCCGGGCGACGATGACGAGGTCGTGGCCGGTACGGGCAAGGTGATGCGCGAAGCTGAGGCCGATACCGGACGATGCGCCGGTGATGAGGGCGACGGGGCGGGGCATGGCAATTCCTAGACTGGAGTAGGGGGTCAGGCGGCCAAACGCGCGAGTGTCGGAATCAGTTCGTCATAGTGGTCGATCACCGCGTCCGCGCCCAGTTCCGCCACCGGCTGCATCATGAACCCGAACGAACAGGCGACCGACGGAATGCCGGCATTGCGCGCCGCATCGATATCGAAATGCGAATCGCCGACGAACGCCGCGCGTCCGCCGCCGCAGCGTTCGATCATCGCGTCGATCGGCGCGCGGCTCGGCTTCGACTTGCCCGGCCCCAGCGTGTCGCCGCCGAGAATGCAGGCGAAACGCCGTGTCAGGTCGAGTTCGTCCAGCAGCCGCCGCGCCAGCGCCTCCAGCTTGTTGGTCACGATCGCGACCTTCACGCCGCCCGCTTCCAGGGCGTCGAGTGCCGCCACGGCACCCGGGAAGGGCCGCGAATGGACCGCGATATGCGCTTCATAATAATCGAGCAGCAGCCGGTTCAGCCGGTTCAGCTCGGCCTCGTCGCAGCCGCCGGTCGCCTCCATCCCCTGGCGCAGCATGTGCTTCGCGCCGCCGCCGATCATCGGGATCACCTGTTCGCGGGTCAGCGACGGGCGCCCGGCATCGGCCAGCGCGTGATTTACGGCATCGGTCAGGTCGCCACTGGTGTCGACGAACGTCCCGTCGAGATCGAAACCGACGATAGCGAATGAAATCTCTGTCATCTGGTCCGCTTTGGCGCGCGCGATATGGAATTGGCAAGGGTCGTATGCCAAGGAGCGCATCCATGAACGCGCAACCGATCGCCGCCGTGATCCTCGCCGCCGGGCAGGGCACGCGCATGAAGTCGTCGAAGCACAAGGTGCTGCACCCGCTCGCCGGGCAGCCGATGCTGTTCCATCTGCTCGACAGCCTCGACGCCGCCGGCATCTCGCGCCGCGTCGTGATCGTCGGCGCGGTCGGCGAACAGGTCGAGGCGGCGGTCGCGGGGCGCGGCGTCGAGATTGCGTGGCAGCGCGAACAGCTCGGCACCGCCCATGCCGCGTTGCAGGCGCGCGAGACGCTGGCCGATCATGACGGCATCGTCATCGTCTGTTTCGGCGATACGCCGCTGCTGTCGGCCGATACCGTCGCGCGGCTGGCCGCGCGGCTCGATGCGCCCGATGCACCGGCGGTCGCCGTTCTCGGCTTCCGCCCCGCCGATGCCGCCGCTTATGGCCGGATCATCGCCGACGATGCCGGCAACATCGCCAAGATGGTCGAGTATAAGGACGCCTCGGCGGACGAACGCGCGGTCGGCCTGTGCAACAGCGGCGTGACCGCGGTGCACAGCCGCGACCTGTGGGCGCTGCTCGACCGGGTCGGCAACGCCAATGCGGCGGGCGAATATTATCTGCCCGACATCGTCATGTTGGCGATCGCCGACGGGCGCGGCGCGGTGGTGATCGAAACGGCTGCGGATGAAGTGGCCGGCATCAACAGCCGCGCCGAACTGGCGGTGGTCGAGGGCGCGTGGCAGGCGAAGCGGCGTAGCCAGGCGATGGCCGACGGCGTCACGCTGATCGCTCCCGACACCGTATTTTTCGCACACGACACGCGGCTCGGCCGCGACGTGACGATCGAGCCGAACGTCGTGTTCGGCCCCGGCGTGACCATCGCCGACAATGTGACCATCCACGCCTTCAGCCATCTCGAAGGCGCGACGGTCGCGTCGAAGGCAGATGTCGGTCCCTATGCCCGCCTGCGCCCCGGCGCGGCGCTGGGGGAGGGCAGCCGTGTCGGCAATTTCGTCGAGGTGAAGAACACGACGCTGGGCGTGGGGGCCAAGGCCAATCACCTGACCTATCTCGGCGACGCGACCGTGGGGGCGAACGTCAATATCGGCGCGGGCACCATCACCTGCAATTATGACGGCTATCTCAAATACCGGACCGTGATCGGCGAGGGTGCCTTTATCGGATCGAATAGTGCCTTGGTCGCGCCGGTAAAAATCGGCGACGGCGCGCTGGTCGCCGCCGGGTCGACCGTGACCCGCGATGTCGAGGCCGACGCGCTGGTGCTGGTCCGGCCCGAGCGCGCCGTCCACCCCGGCTGGGCCAAGCGCTTCCGCGCCAAACAGGCGGCGATCAAGGCCGCCAAGTCGAAGAAATAAGCGGGCATCCCGCCGGAGAGACGATCATGTGTGGAATTGTTGGCATCATCGGCACCGACAGCGTCGCCGACCGGCTGCTCGACGGGCTGAAGCGCCTCGAATATCGCGGCTATGACTCGGCGGGCATCGCCACCGTCGAGGGCGCGGCGATCGAGCGTCGCCGCGCGTCGGGCAAGTTGAAGAACCTCGCCGCCGAACTGGCCGACCATCCGCTGCCCGGCCATGTCGGCATCGCCCATACCCGTTGGGCGACGCATGGCGGACCGACCACCAACAATGCGCACCCGCATGCGACCGACGAGGTCGCGGTCGTCCACAACGGCATCATCGAGAATTTCAAGCCGTTGCGCGACGAACTGACCGGACGCGGCCGGGTCTTCACCAGCGAGACCGATACCGAGGTCGTCGCGCATCTGGTCAGCGAACAGGTCGAGGCGGGGCTGTCCCCGGCCGATGCGGTCAAGGCGATCCTGCCGCGCCTGCACGGCGCCTTCGCGCTCGCCATCCTGTTTCGCCAGCACCCCGATCTGCTGATCGGTGCGCGGCTCGGCTCGCCGCTGGTCGTCGGCTATGGCGACGATGAGGTCTATCTCGGCTCCGACGCGCTGGCGCTCGCCCCGCTGACCCAGCGCATCGCCTATCTGGAGGAAGGCGACTGGGTCGTCTGCACGAAGGGCGGGACCGAGATTTTCGATCGCGACAACAATCCCGTCGATCGCCCGGTCACGCTGTCGGGGGTCACCGGCGCGCTGATCGACAAGGGCAATCACCGCCACTTCATGCAGAAGGAGATTTACGAGCAGCCGATCGTCGTCGCCCAGACGCTGCGCGGCTATCTCCAGCGCTTCGAAGGGCGCGTGTCGCTGCCCATCCCCGACTTCGATCTGTCGGGGATCAAGCGCGTCACCATCGTCGCCTGCGGCACCAGCTTTTATGCCGGCATGGTCGCCAAATACTGGTTCGAACAATTCGCCCGCGTGCCGGTCGATTTGGACGTCGCCTCCGAGTTCCGCTACCGCGCGCCGGTGATGGAGGAGGGCGGACTCGCCCTGTTCATCAGCCAGTCGGGCGAGACCGCCGACACGCTCGCCGCCCTGCGTCATGCCAAGAGCGAGGGGCAGACCATCGCCGTGGTCGTCAACGTGCCGACCAGCACCATGGCGCGTGAGGCCGACCTGTTGCTGCCGACCCATGCCGGGCCGGAAATCGGTGTCGCCTCGACCAAGGCGTTCACCTGCCAGCTTGCGGTCCTCGCGGCACTCGCCGCCAATCTCGCCAAGGCCAAGGGGCGGCTCTCCGAGGCCGAGGAACGCAGCATCGTCCGTCATCTGGCCGAGGCGCCCGCGTCGATCAACGGTGCGCTCGCCTATGACGAATCGATCGAAGCCATGGCCGGCGTGATCGCGGCGGCGCGCGACGTACTGTATCTGGGGCGCGGCACCGATTATCCGCTGGCGCTGGAAGGCGCGCTGAAGCTGAAGGAAATCAGCTATATCCATGCCGAGGGCTATGCCGCCGGCGAGATGAAGCACGGCCCGATCGCACTGATCGACGAATCCGTGCCGGTGATCGTCATCGCCCCGTCGGGGCCGCTGTTCGACAAGACCGTCAGCAACATGCAGGAAGTGCAGGCGCGCGGCGGCAAGGTCGTGCTGATCTCCGACTATGACG
Source organism: Sphingomonas lacusdianchii (assembly GCF_022664395.1). Lineage (GTDB taxonomy): Bacteria > Pseudomonadota > Alphaproteobacteria > Sphingomonadales > Sphingomonadaceae > Sphingomonas > Sphingomonas lacusdianchii. Next base: position 192,988 of record NZ_JAKRET010000008.1, read on the forward strand.
GCATCCAGGCGGCGGGCGAGAACTGCATCGCCACCATCACCATGCCCAAGGTCCACCCGCTGATCGCGCCGATCGTCTATGCGGTGCCGGTGCAGTTGCTGGCGTACCATGTCGCGGTCGCCAAGGGGACCGACGTCGATCAGCCGCGCAATCTGGCGAAGAGCGTCACGGTGGAGTGACGCAAAATCCTCCCCGGCACGGGGAGGTGGACCAGCGAAGCTGGTGGAGGGGGGTGTCCGCTTGCGGCGAGGCTGCGTTTGCCGCCACCCCCCTCCACCACCGCTACGCGGTGGTCCCCCTCCCCGTGCCGGGGAGGAGTTAAGGCGTCATCTCTTGTGCCGAAAATAGGCCGCGAAGCCGCGCACCTGATGCTTCAGCTTCAACAGGTCGCGATTCTTGATCAGGTCGTGCTCCGACCTGCCCAGCACGTCGCGTAGCGCGGCGCGCAGGCTCATCAGCATCCAGCCGCGCACCCGCTTCTGCCGCAGATGCTTGGCGTACAGCGCGCCATTGCCGAAGCCATAGCCGCGATACATTTTCCGCGCTGCGTCCAGCCCGCGCCGGCCATGATAATGATCCACGCGGAAGGTCGGATCGTACAGGATCGGAATGCCCAGATCCTGCGCGCGCACCAGATAATCGGTGTCGTCCGAGCCGATGAACGCCGCGCCCGCGCCGAAGCGTTCGTCGAACTTCCCGATCCGCTCGGCGACCGACCGCTGCATGGTGAAGTTCGCGCCGATGATGAAGCCGCTCGGCATCGCCGTCGGTCCCAGTTCGGCCGGATTGGGCGCGCGCTTGGTGGTGAAGGGAATGTCGCGCGGATCGCCGAGGCCGACCATGCCGCCGCGGATCACCTCGCGCGGGTCCCTGGCATAGGCGGCGCGGACATGGTCGAAATAATCGGGTTCCAGCGTGCAGTCGTCGTCGGTCATGACGATGATCCGCCCGCGCGCCGCCGCCAGCCCGGCATTGCGCGCGCACGACAGCCCGCGCCGTTCCTCGACCACGATCCGCACCGGTACCGATTGCTGCGCGGCCCAGCCTTCCATCACCTGCTGCGTGTCGTCGGTCGACCCGTTATTGACTAGGACGACCTCGACCGACTGCTCCGCCCGCCCGACCGCGATACCAAGCGCGTCGAGCGCCAGCGGCAATTGCGTGGCACGGTTCAGCGTGCAGATGATGACACTGAATTCGGGGTCGGTCATGGCGCCCTCAGTTTCCGACTTGGTTCAGAAGCTCGACGGCCTGCGGTGCCGACGTCGCCTGACGCGCGACGCGCAGTTCCTTGGTCCATGCATCGGCATAGCGGCCGATCTTGCCGTAGGAGTTGTCGAGATAGACGTGCGGGATGTCGAGCAGCGTACACATGATGTGCCCATGCAGCCGGTCGGTGATGACCTTGCGACCGTCGCTCAGGACGCGCGCGCCGCGATCGAACCGCTGGTTGGCAAGATAGTTGAAGACCGAGACCTGCCGCTTGCTCTTCGTCACCGCCCCGGTCGCGATCGCGCGGAGATTGGCGAAGCGCCGCTGCCACGTCCGCGACTTGGGCGATTCCGCCCGCCAGTCGGCTTCGCGCGCATTCGGGATGCTCCGAAGCGTACTGGCGTCGAGGTTCACCTTTTCCTTGTCGGTGCGCAGCAGCATGACGACGTCGTGGCTCGGGCTGACCGGGCGCGGCAGCAGCCCGATGCCGAACGCCGCATCGGGAACCAGCGTCGGGGCGAGGCCGAGCCGTTCCTGTGCAAAGGTCACGCTGTGGCGATCGCGCACCATCAGGTGGAAATCGGGATGCGCGCCGAAGGAGTCGATGCACTGCTGGATGGCGGCATCGTCCTGAAACTGGATCGATTGCGGTGCCTGTACCAGCCGCCGGTCGGTGAAGATGCGGGCCATCTTCTCGCGGAACTGCTGGTGGCGCGGCCATACGTCGCCGAAATTGCCGCCACCATGCAGGAAGATCGGTCCCGTGGGCGCGGCGCGGCGCAGCGCGTCGGCGTCGAAGCGGGCAAGGCTCGCCACATAGCTCGGATCGCGACCGGTCAGTTCGCGCAGGACGGACAATTCGCCGAGATAGATCGCGCTGTCGCCGACATTGCCATGATCGGGGAAGTCGATGATCGCATAGGGCTGGCCCCGGCTGACATGCTTGCCGAATTCGGTCAGGAGCAATGCGCGTTGTGCCGCGATGACGCTTTCCGCCGAACGCGAGGTCTCGTTACCGTGTCCGCCCATACGTCCCCCATGATGTATAAGGCGCGCATGATCGGGTTCGGCCAAAGAGTCAATTGAACAAGCAATCACGATTAATCCACAAACGGGAAGCAGCGATGCTGCGCGGCTTTTCCGCCCGCCTGGAACCGGGCGATATTTGCCCGCGACAAAAGATTGTTCTTCGAAACCGATCACCGTTGCGCGTGCGCGGTGCGGAGCGGGGGAGGAATCCTGCCGTACCGATCGCGTATCTTTTCGTTGCTGACGGACCCCATGCGGGCGCGCTGCGGTTGTCGCGGCGATGACAGCATGGGGAAATGCGATGAAGGTCCGCAATTGGGGCGCGGTGGCGCTCGTGTTGGTGTCGAACGCAGCGCTGGCGCAGGCGCCGCAGAAAGCCATTCCGGGCCTGAAGGAAACCGATCCGCCCTATGCGACCGAATCGGTGGTCAACCATCCGGTCACGATCGGCTGGCCCGAAGGCCGGACCCCCACCGCCCCGCGCGGATGGCAGATCGTCAAATTCGCCGGCGGCCTCGACTATCCGCGGCAGGCGCTGCTGCTCCCCAATGGCGACGTGCTGGTGTCGGAAGCGCGCACGCTGCCCAAGCTCGACGCCGATCCCGAGGTCGCGCGCGGGCAGGCGCTGTCGAAGACCACCGGCTTCAGCGCCAACCGCATCACGTTGCTGCGCGACGCGAACCGCGACGGCGTGGCCGAACAGCGCTTCGTCCTGCGCGAGGGGCTGAACCAGCCGTTCGGGATGCAATATGTCGGCGGGCGGCTGTACGTCGCCAATACCGATGCGGTGGTCAGCTTCCCCTATCAACTGGGCGCGACCAGCATCACGGCGCCCCCACGCACCCATGTCACGCTGCCGGCGGGCGGGTACAACAACCACTGGACCCGCAATCTGCTGGCCAGCCCCGACGGGCGCACGCTCTATGTCTCGGTCGGGTCGGCGTCGAATGTCGGTGAATATGGCATGGACGAGGAAAAGCGTCGTGCCGCGATCCTCGCCATCGACCTGTCGACCGGGCGCGAGCGGCTCTACGCCTCGGGCCTGCGCAATCCGGTCGGCATGGATTTCGTTCCCGGCACCTCGACCTTGTGGACGGCGGTCAACGAGCGCGACGAGATCGGCGACGACATCTCGCCCGACTATCTGGTCGGCGTGCGCGAGGGCGGTTTCTATGGCTGGCCGTACAGCTATTACGGCAAGCAGGACCCGCGCCATGCCAATGAGAAGCGTGAATTGCTGAGCACTACGTTGCTGCCCGACGTCGCGGTCGGCGCCCATGCCGCCGCGCTCGGCATCGGTTTCGCCAAGCAGGGGGCGCCCACCGCCTTCGTCGCGCGGCATGGGTCGTGGAACCGGTCGAGCTTCAGCGGCTATGACGTGCTTGCCGTCCCCTTCGCCAATGGCCGCCCGACCGGCGAGCCGCAGCCGTTCCTGACCGGCTTCGTTGCGGATGAAAAGAAGGGTACCGTCCATGGTCGCCCGGTCAGCATCCAGACGCGGGCCGATGGTGCGATCTTCGTCGTCGACGATGCCGGCGACACGGTGTGGATGGTGCGCCGGACGGGGTAGCGGGGCGAAGCCCTGTCAGCGCAAACGTCGCCCCAGCGAAGGCTGGCGCCTTTCGCGGCTCCTGCCCCGCGCTATCACCAGGAGATCCCAGCCTGCGCTGGGATGACTTCCGCAGTGGCGGCGTTCACGCCACGATCCACTCCACCCCGGCCGTCACCGCCGCATAGCACGCATCGCATGCCCGGTCGCTGACGATCCGGTCGACCTCGGCGAACGAAGCGACCGCCACCACGCTCGCCCGGTCGAATTTCGACGCGTCGACCGCGATCGTCACCCGCCGCGACTGGCCGATCATCTGCCGGCAGACTTCGCCCTCGCCGATATGATAGTCGGTGAAGCCGGAATGGGTGTCGACCGACTCGGTCGATACGATCGCCATGCCCGGCCGGAACTGTGCCAGATAGGCCCGCGCCGTCGCGTCGAAGAAGGCGCGATAGCGATCGTCCAGCTCGCCCCCCGCCAGATACAGTCGGTTGCCGTTGCGCCCGCCCAGTTCGGCGGCGACGCCCAGCGCGTTGGTGACCACGGTCAGGTCGCGCTTGCCCTTCAGCGCCTGCGCGATGTGGAACGCGGTCGAACTGGCGTCGAGATAGAGCGATTCACCGTCCTCGACCACTTGCGCGACGGCGGCGGCGATGCGCTGTTTCGCGGCGGCGTTGCGGTGCAGCCGCGCCTCGAACGGCCCTTCCTCGACCGATTTGGCGAGGCGCGCGCCGCCATGGATGCGCTCGATCAGCCCGTCCGCCTCCAGCAGCCGCAATTCGCGCCGGACGGTTTCGTCGGATACGGCGAGGATGCTTGCCAGCCCATGGATGCCCATCGCCTCGCCCTGGCGCAGCAGATCGAGGATGTCCTGGCGGCGGTCGCGGCGTTTCATCATAGGCGCGCAGCATATCGCGCAATGCGTCGATCGCAATCGGTCGGCGACGAAATCAACACAATCTCATCATCCGCTTTGGATTTCATGGCCATTGCATCGCCGAAACCCTCAACATCATGACCATCTGTAACAAATTATACGCAATGGCCGCCTAAGCGCGCCACCGAACGGGGAAGAACCCCGCATCCGATCCAAAGGGGAAATCCATGTCGTCCTTCTCGACGCTGCCGGCACGCCGGTGGCGCGCCTCCGCGCTCGCCCTGTCCGGCGCTGTCACCACCCTTGCCGTGGCGGCGTTGCTGCCCGCCTCCGCCCGCGCGCAGGACGTGCCCGCCGCCGAACCGCAGACTGCCAGCGAATCGCTGACCGACGACATCGTCGTCAACGGTCGGCGCCAGCGGACCGCGCTGAACGAGGAACAGGCCGCGATCGCGACGATCGACATCGTCACCACGGGCGACGTCGCCATCCATTCGCAGACCGGCATCGCCGACCTTGCCAAGATGCTGCCCGGCGTATCGGTCAGCCGCGACCAGGGCCGCAACCAGAGCGCGACCGGCGAAGCGCAGTTCGTGACGATCCGCGGCTTCGACACCGGCTACAACGCCTATACGCTGGACGGCCTGCGTCTGCCGCAGACCTCGGGCAACAACCGGGCCATCTCGCTCAACCTGTTCTCGCCGTTCGCGATCGGCGCGATCGTGACCGACAAGACGCCGGGCGCGGCCAAGGATGCCGACAGCATCGCCGGCATCGTCGACCTGCGTACCCCGACCGCGTTCGATTTCGCGCAGAGCTTCACCCGCGCCCGCGTGCTGGGCCAGGTCGCCGGTCTCGCGCTCGACCGCGAACAGGAAGCGTTCGGCGGCGCGATCGGCCTCGACGCCGCGCGCCGCTTCGGCAGCGACGGCCAGTTCGGCGTCTATCTCGCCGGCTATTACGAGGAACGCGGCAACGCCGCCGAATCGACCGCCGTCCAGAACGACTACAAGACCACCAATTTCGATGTCGGCACCCCGCGCGCCAATGCGAATGCGCTGTCGGCCGACGGCGTGCAGTGGAATTTCTACAACAACAAGATCAAGCGCTATGGCGCGACCGGATCATTCGACTTCCGCGGCGACGCGATCGAGTTGTTCGCGCGCGTCAACTATGCGACCTATCTGAACACCAACACGATGAACCAGACGGGGCTTCGCAACGAAGTCACCAGCGGCCAGTCGAGCGGCAATCCGCTGCGCACCCTCGCCAATGGCAGCACGACCCGCGCCTACAACGCGGCGGGCGTCTACACGCCGCAGGGCGTGAACCCGGCCAGCTATTTCCGCACCGAGGATATCGAACAGGAACTCTTCTCAGCCCAAGTGGGTGCGAAGGCGCATTGGAACGGTTTCACTGCCGCGCTGCAGGGCGCCTATGCCGATGGGCGCTTCGACCAGCCGACCCGGATCGAGGCGGCGTTCCGCGGCATCGCCTATAACGGTACCGCCACCAACACCGGTGCCGCGACCGAGGGCGTCGTCGTCGACCTGTCCGATCCGAAATCGCCGCGCCCGGTGCTGTCGGCGGGGGCCACCCGCTATGTGTCGTCGCTCGACCGCCCGACCCAGATCTATGTCCAGCGCGGCTATGACTATCTGAGCGAAACCAAGAAGACGCTGAAGGGCAGCATCGGCTGGAGCGGCGACAGTGTCCTGTCGTCGGTCGAAGTCGGCGGCCTGTACGAGGATGCGGACCGCAGCGGCCGCAGCCTCGCCCCCGACAATACCCGCTATCGCTTCCTCACCCCGCTCCAGAGCGGCACGGTGCAGGGGCCGTCGATCAACCAGTATCTGGGCTATGTCCTTACCGACTTCCTCGATTACTATCCGGCGCGCCCGATCAAGGTGCTCTCGCGCGCGCAGCTCGACGCGCAGGTTCGCGGCTATGTCGACCCGATGGTCATTGCGGCGAATACGTTGAATGCCGGGCTGCTGAGCGGCAACGAACAGCGCAAGGCGCTGTACGGCACCGCGACCGTGAAGTTCGGCAATCTGGAAGTGATGCCGGGCGTCCGCTACGAGGATAATGGCTTCAACGCGCGCTATTTCCTGAACGACGCGGACGGTACGCGCTTCGTCAACGCCGGTCGCGACTACGACCATCTCGACCCCAGCCTTCTCGCCGCGTGGAAGCCCAGCGACCGGATCACCGTGCGCGCCGCCGCCCGTTCGAGCTATGCCCGCCCGGCATTCGACCTGCTCGCCGGACCGACCCGCATCACGCGCGATCCGGGCCGCAACAACGCGATCATCGCGATCAGCCAGCCCAATCCCGACCTGAAGCCGGTACAGGCATGGAGCTATGATGCGGGCGTCGACTTCCAGGCCGGCGTCGGCCGCTATTTCCAGTTCGCCGCCTATTACAAGGACCTGTCGAATTTCGTGGTGACCACCGCGACGCGGACGGCGGGCGAGACGATCGACGGCATCGTCTATACCCGCCCGATCAACGGCGGCGGCGGCACGGCGAAGGGCGTCGAGGCATCGGGCCGTTTCACCGTCGGCGACATGGTCGACAGCAGCTTCCTCGGCAATTTCGGTGTGGGCGGGAACATCACCTATCAGCAGACCGAGGCGAGCTATGTCATCCCGCTGAACGGCGTGCGCACCACCCGCACCAGCGCGCTGCCGCAGGCACCGGACCTGATCTACAACGCCGACGTGTTCTATGCCGGCGGCGGGTTCCGAACGAACCTGTGGTACAATTATACCGGCCGCATCCTCGCGGCGGTGCAGGACAGCCAGCCCGACATCTATGTCCAGCCGGTCGGCGAACTGAACTTCGGTGCGGCCTATGAGGTGACCGACAATCTTGAAATCGGCGTGTCGGCCCGCAACCTGCTCGACCAGTACACCTATTGGGCGACGGTGGGGAAGGGCGAGACGTACATCTCGAACGACCGTAACGGCGGTTATCTGAAGACCGGCCGCGTGTTCCAGTTCAGCCTGACGATGAAGATGTGAGGCGCGGGCGGGGGGCATCGTAGTGCGCCACCCCGCTTCTACCTCTTCGTCATCCCGGCGCAGGCCGGGATCTCCCCGTTGCGAGACCGCGCGCCTCGCCGCGAGAGGCCCCAGCCTTCGCCGGGGCGACGGGTATGACAACTACCGTACCCCCGGCGCAGGCGGGGGTCCAGGGCGGCAGGCGGTTTCGGTCGTGGCTCTGGACCCCCGCCTGCGCGGGGGTCCGGACCTATCGAACCATTAGGACCAACCATGCGTCTCGCTCTCCTACTGACCGCCGCCCTGCTGGCCCCGCAACCGGCCGCCGCCCGCGACACGCTCGACCGCGTCGTCGTGCTGATGCGCCACGGCGTCCGCGCGCCGATCGCCGGCGAGGCGCCCGCCGATACCAAGGTCGATGGCCAGTGGCCCGCATGGCCGGTCGCGCCCGAAGTCCTCACCCCGCACGGCGCGCAGGCGATCGCGCAACTCGCCCGTTACGACCGCCGCTGGTTGCCCAGCAAAGCCTGCCCGACCCCCGGCAGCGTCCGCATCTGGACCAACACCGCCGAACGCACCATCGCCACCGGTCGCGCCTATGCCGATGCGCTCGCCCCCGGATGCGCCCTGCCGGTCGGGCATAACCCCGATGGCAGGGTCGATCCGCTGTTCGAACCGCTCCGCGCCGGCGCGACTGGCTTCGACGCGGACAAAGCGGTGGTGGCGATCACCGCCTATACCGGCGGCGTCGATGCACTGACCGCGCGCCATGCCGATGCGATCCGTACCCTCGACCGCGTGCTCGGCTGTGGTTTGCCCGCCGGCTGCTCGACCCCCGGACCCGCGACGCTGAAACCCGGCCGCGACGGACGCGGCATCGACTTTACCGGCCCGATCCGATCGACCTCGGGCACTGCACAGGTGATCCTGCTGCAATATGCCGAGGGGATGCCGATGCCGCAGGTCGGCTTCGGCCGCGCCGATGCCGCGACGATCCGCCGGATCGGCACGCTCCACGCCGCGCTATTCGACGTCTTCACCCGCTCGCCGTACATGGCCGCGCATCAGGCGGGGCCGCTCGGGCATCACATGCTGGCGACGCTGATGGCGGCAACGGCGCCGCGCCTCGAAATGCTGATAGGCCATGACACCAACGTCACTGCGCTCGGCGCGGCGCTCGGCGTCGATCTCGACGCGCCGGGCTTTGCGCGGAACGACGTCGCCCCCGGCGGTGCGATCATTCTCAAGCGCTGGCGGGGGCGCAAGGAGCCGTACGTGACCCTTTCCTACCGCGTACAGCCGCTGGACGCGATCCGATCGGACGCGGCGACGGTGGTCGAAACCCCGCTTGCCATTCCAGGCTGCGGTACGCGCTGCCCGCTCGACCGCTTCGACACGCTGCTGCGCGCAAGGCTCGCTCCCGTCGTGACGGAGTGATACTCTGCGCGTCATGCCCTGCTACGCCCTCGCCGATGCCGTCCCCGATCTTGCCTCCGACAGCTGGGTTGCGCCGTCCGCCGATGTGATCGGCGCGGTACGGCTGGGGGTGGGGGCCAGCATCTGGTTCGGCGCGGTGGTGCGGGCCGACAATGGCGCGATCGTCATCGGCGACCGCACCAACATACAGGACGGCGCGGTCCTCCACAGCGACCCCGGCGCACCGCTGACGCTGGGGCAGGACTGCACGATCGGCCATCGCGCGGTGCTGCACGGCTGCACGATCGGCGACCGCGTGCTGATCGGCATGGGTGCGACCGTCCTCAACCACGCGGTCATCGCCGACGATTGCGTGGTCGGCGCTGGTGCCTTGGTGACCGAGGGCAAGACGTTTCCCCCGGGAAGCCTCATCGTCGGTGCCCCGGCGCGGGCAGTGAAGACGCTGACCGACGAGCAGCTTGCCGGGCTCAAACTGTCGGCGGCGGTCTATGTCGAGAAGGCGAAGCGCTATCGGGACGACTTGCAACCAGTGAACGATTCTTCGTGACCCATCTTCGGCTTGCACCGCTGGCATGGGGGATCGTCGGGGGCATGTCGGCGCTGACGTCGGTAGCAGCCTCGGCCCAGCCGCGCGCGGCAACGCATATCCCCGCCTCACCGCCACCCGTCATCGACCCGCTTCCCGGTCCGTTCATCGTCGGTTTCGATTTCGACGGAACGCTCAACGAAACTGCCGAGGGCATCATCGCCAATGCCGCCCGATCGTGGATGGTCGACGGGTTGGACAGCTATTCGATCTGCTATCAACCCGGCGCGGACGAACGTACGCAACGAAGCGGGTTCACCGCTCTTCAGAGCGTAGCCCGACGACTGAAGGTCCATGGGGCCAAGGCGGTTGTTACAGTGTCCGGTGGCCAATGCCCTGCCGATTGGTCCGCCAAAAGTGCGCCACTGCCCTACGTCTATATCATGGGTGCGGTCCGGCTGTGAGCGGCGCGGCTACAGCGTAACCCCCGATTTCCAGATCCCGATCGCGCGTTCCTCGTTCACCTCGTTGCGCGCCGGCTCGCCGGACGCCACCGCGACGATCTTCGCAAGCAGGGCATCCGCCGCCGCGTCCTGCCCGTCGTCCAGCACCCTACTCGCATCGAAATCGATCCAGCCCGCCTTGCGCGTCGCGAGGTCGCGATTGGTCGCGATCTTCATCGTCGGCACCGGCGACCCGAGCGGCGTGCCGCGTCCGGTCGAGAACAGGGTGATCGTCGCGCCCGCCGCCGCCAGCGCGGTCGTCGACACCGCATCGTTGCCAGGCCCGTCGACCACCGACAGCCCGGGCGTACGCACCGGCTCGCCATAGTCCAGCACGTCGCTGACCGGGGCGAGGCCGCCCTTCTGCACCGCGCCCAGCGACTTTTCCTCCAGCGTGGTGATCCCGCCCGCGATATTGCCGGGGCTGGGATTCTCCGACACCGGCTCGCCATGGTCGAGGAAATAGCGTTTGAAGCGGTTGGTCACCTCGACCAGCCGGTCGAACACGGCTTCGTCGGCACAGCGCGCCATCAGCATCCGTTCCGCGCCGAAGATTTCCGGGATTTCGGTCATAAGCACCGTGCCGCCTGCTGCTGCGACGCGGTCGGTCATCCGCCCGATCAGCGGATTGGCGGTCAGCCCCGACATCGAATCCGATCCCCCGCACTTCACGCCCAGGCGCAGCGCCGACAGCGGCACCGCCTGACGCTTCGCCGCCGCCGCTTCGGCCAGTTCGTCGACCGCCGCCATCGCCTCGGCAAATTCGTCGGCGCTGGCTTGTGCCCGCACCGTCCGCACCCGCGCCAGTACATCGGCCGGCAATCGCGCCAGCATCGCATCCAACTGGTTCGATTCGCATCCCAGGCCGAGCAGCAGCACGCCCCCCGCATTGGGATTGCACGCCAGCGCCGCCAGGATCGCGCTCGTCCGGTTGAGATCGTCCCCAAGTTGCGAACAGCCGAACGGATGGTTGAACGCATGGACGCCGTCGATCCGCCCGGCATGGCGCGGCCCCGCCTGTATCGCGATCCGCTCGCCCAGCCGCCCGACGCAGCCGACCGTCGGCAACACCCAGATTTCGTTGCGCGTCCCCACGCTGCCATCGGTGCGGACATAGCCGGCAAAGCCCGGCTCGCTGCGTGCCGCCGGGGCGGGCGGCAGGGCGGGGGCGTAGCGATACGCGTCCTCGCCGGCCAATGCCGTCGCGACATTGTGGACATGGACATGCTCGCCCGCCGCGATGGTGGCGCGCGCAATGCCGATCGGGCTGCGATAGCGTCGCACCGGCGCACCCGCCGCGACGGCACGCACTGCGATCTTGTGCCCGACCGGAATGTCGCCAAGCGCCACCACCTGCTCGTCATCGACCGCCACCACGCCCCCCGCCGCAACGGGATCGAGCAACAGGGCGACGTCGTCGTCGCGATCGACGCGCACGGCGCGGGCGGGGGAAACATCGAGCATGGGCACGGAAATAGGGCATTGCCACCGCTGGCACAATCCACCAAGGGGCAGGAAAGGAGATGCCGATGCCCGCCTTGCTGCTGAACCCCGATCGCCTGTTCCCGGCCGATCCGACGACGCGCGGGATCGCGCGCGAACTCTATGCCGCCGTTTGTGACCTGCCGATCGTCAGCCCGCACGGCCATACCGACCCGTCGTGGTTCGCGACCAACCGCCCCTGGACCAACGCGACCGAGTTGCTGCTGTCGCCCGACCACTATATCTTCCGCATGCTGTACAGCCAGGGCATCGCGCTCGACGATCTTGCCGTGCCGCGTCGCGACGGGACGATCGTCGCCGATCCGCGCAAGGCGTGGGGGGTGTTCGCCGCCAACCAGCATCTGTTCCGCGGCACGCCGTCGCGGCTGTGGCTCGATCATGTGTTCGGCGCGGTGTTCGGGTTCGACGAAGCGCTGACCGCCGCCAACGCCGACACCTATTACGACCGGATCGGCGAACTGCTCGCGACCGACGCCTATCGCCCGCGCGCGCTGTTCGAACGTTTCGGTATCGAACTGATCGCCACGACCGAAGGTGCCGACGATCCGCTCGACCATCACCGCGCGATCCGCGCCAGCGGCTGGAGCGGGCGCGTCGTCACCGCCTATCGCCCCGACGCGGTGATCGACTGCGAACACGAAGCCTTCCGCCCGGCCCTCGACAAATTCGCCGAACTGACCGGCGAGGACGTGGCAAGCTGGACCGGCTATCTGAACGCGCACCGTAAACGCCGGCAGGACTTCATCGCCGCTGGCGCGACGTCGAGCGATCACGGCCACCCGACCGCCCGCACCGCCAACCTCTCGGCGTCGGAATCCGAAGCGCTGTTCGCCAAGGTCATCGCCGGCACCGCCGACGCCACCGACGCCGAGCTGTTCCGCGCGCAGATGCTGACCGAAATGGCGCGCATGTCGATCGACGACGGGCTGGTGATGCAGATCCACCCCGGATCGTTCCGCAACCATAATCGCGGCCTGTTCGAAGCGTTCGGCCGCGACAAGGGCGCCGACATCCCGACCCGCACCGATTATGTCGCTGCACTGAAACCAATGCTCGACGTGGTCGGCACCTCGACCGAACTGACGATCATCCTCTTCACGCTCGACGAATCGACCTATGCCCGCGAACTGGCGCCGCTGGCGGGCCATTATCCGTGCCTGAAGCTCGGCCCCGCATGGTGGTTCCACGATTCGCCGGAGGGGATGCGCCGCTTCCGCGAGATGACGACCGAGACGGCGGGCTTCTACAACACCGTCGGCTTCAACGACGACACCCGCGCCTTCCTGTCGATCCCGGCTCGCCACGATGTCGCCCGCCGCGTCGACTGCGCCTTCCTCGCCCGGCTGGTCGCCGAACACCGGCTGGACGAAGCCGAGGCGCACGACGTCGCGCACGACCTGACCTATGGCCTCGTCAAGAAGGCGTACAAGCTGTGATCCTCTCCAACGCCACCCTTGCCGACCTGCCCGCCACGGTCGCGCGCGCCGATTACGACCGCACGACGCTGACCCCCGGCATCGTCCATATCGGCCCCGGCGCGTTCCATCGCGCGCATCAGGCGGCCTATGTCGACAGCATTTTGCGCCACGACCCACGTTGGGCGATCAGCGCGGTCGCGCTCAATTCGACCGGGGTCGCCGATGCGCTGCGGCCGCAGGACGGGCTCTATACGCTGGCGCTGCTCGACCGCGCGACCAGCTACCGCGTGATCGGATCCATCACCGAATTGCTGACCGCGCAGCGCCGCGACGCGATCCTGTCGCGCATCGCCGCGCCGGCCACCCGGCTGGTCACCACCACCGTTACGGAGAAGGGCTATCACCTCGACGGCAGCGGCGCGCTCGACATGGAGCATCCGGCGATCGTCCGCGAACTGACCGGGGCCGAACCGTCGACGCTGTCGGGCTGGCTGGTCGCCGGCCTCGCCGCGCGCCGGGCGGCCGGGGGCGGCGCGATCACGCTGCTGTCGTGCGACAATCTGGCGGATAATGGCCACCGCTTCCGCCGCTCGGTCCGCGACCTTGCCGCCGCGCGCGATCCCGACCTTGCGGCTTGGATCGACGATAACGTCCGCTTCCCATCGACCATGGTCGATTCGATCACGCCTGCGACCGACGATGCGCTCAGGGCATCGGTTCGCGCTGCCACCGGCCTCGACGACGCGTGGCCGATCCAGCGCGAAGGCTTCGCGCAATGGGTGATCGAGGATGACTTTGCCGGCGAGCGCCCGCCGCTCGATTTGGCCGGGGTCCAGTTCACCCGCGACGTCCGCGGTTTCGAAAACGCGAAACTACGTTTGCTCAACGGCGCCCATTCGACGCTCGCCTATGTCGGGTTGCTGATGGGCCTCGCCACCGTTCGCGACGCGATGGCATGCCAGCCGCTCGCCGACTTTGCCGAGCGGCTGATGCGGCAGGATATCGCACCGTCGATCCGGCCGCCCGCCGAAATGGACCTGTCGGCCTATATCGACGCGGTACTGGCGCGCTTCGCCAATCCGGCGATCGCGCACCAGTTGGCGCAGATCGCGTGGGACGGTTCGCAAAAGCTGCCCTATCGCCTGTGCGACACCATCCGCGACGCGCGCGCGGCGGGACGTCCGGTCGACCGGCTGGCGGTGCCGATTGCCGCATGGTTCCGCTTCCTCGAACTGCGCAAGATGAGCGGCGAAAAGCTGATCGACCCGCGCGCCGAGGCATTGCTGGCGCGTGCCGGGCAGCCGGCGGCGTTGCTGGCGATGCGCGACGTGTTCGGCGATCTCGGCGAGGATGCGGTGTTCGTCGCGGCAGTCGAGCGGGCCTATGCCGCGCTGGCGCCGGGTGAGGATCTGGCGGCGGCCTTGGTCTGATCGGTGGGTTGGTTCACGCGAAGGCGCGGAGACGCGAAGAGAAGAAGGTAGATTTCGCGCAGAGGCGCAGAGGGTTGTGCTCGGTGCGACGTCCCCCGCGTCAGCGGCTTCACGCTCTGCTGCCAAGGGCGATACGGTCTCCCGATCATTAGCCGATCGCCCGGAACGCAACCCCTCTGCGCCTCCGCGCCTCTGCGCGAAAAATCACTCCTCCCTTCTTCGCGTCTCGGCGCCTTCGCGTGAACCGAAAATCCTAAGCCAACCCAACCCCCTCATGCGCCAGCAACCACCGCTTGCGCTCCAGCCCGCCGCCATAGCCGGTCAGTTCCCCCGACCGTCCGATGATCCGGTGGCACGGCACGACGATCGCGATCGGGTTCGACCCATTGGCAAGGCCCACCGCGCGAACCGCGCTCGGCCGCCCGATCGCGGCGGCGATGTCGGCATAGGCCACCGTCCGCCCCGGCCCGACCGCGCGCAAGGTCTGCCACACCGCCCGCTGGAAATCCGTTCCCCCAGTCGCAGTCGGCAGACCATCGATCGCCGATACGTCGCCCGCGAAATAGGCGGTCATCGCCCGCATCGCGTCGCTGGTCCGCACCGCCGGCACGACCCGCCACCCGCCCGGCCCGTAATGCAGCCGCAGCAACCGCTCCATCCGCGCGCCGAAATCCTCGAACTCCAGCACGCGCAATACCCCGTCGCCATCGGTCAGGATGGTGATCGTCCCGACCGGACTGGGCAGCAGCTCTTCGTACAGCGTCATCATGCCCGGCAACCTGCCGCCGCGCGCAACCGACTGCCAGCGGAAACCGGACATCACGTCACGTCCATGTCCGTTTTCCGCTAGTCGTGCGGCGCGTCGACGATAAGGTTGCGCCATGCTCGACCCCGACCAATGCTATGCCGCGATCCTCCGCCGCGACCCGGCGCAGGACGGGTTGTTCTTTACCGCGGTTCGCACCACGCGCATCTATTGCCGTCCGGTCTGCCCGGCGCGCACGCCGGAGCGCGGCAACGTCACCTTCTATCGCTGCGCGGCGGCGGCGCAGGCGGCGGGCTACCGACCGTGCCTGCGCTGCCGGCCCGAAACCGCGCCCGACAGCCCGGCCTGGGCCGGCACCCTGTCATCGATCCATCGCGCGCTGCGCCTGATCGACGACGGCGCGCTGGCGGAAGGCAGCGTCGCCGCGCTGGCCGATCGGCTGGGGATGACCGACCGCCATCTCCGCCGCCTGTTCGTCGAACATCTCGGGCTGACCCCGCTGGCGATCGAGGCGACGCGCCGCCTCCACCTTGCCAAGCATCTCGTCCACGACACCCGCCTGCCGCTGACCGATATCGCCTTCGCCGCCGGCTATGGCAGCGTCCGCCGCTTCAACGAAGCCTTCCAGTCCGCCTTCGGCCGCGCCCCCTCCATGCTCCGCCGCGAAGGTCCGCCTGCCGACCCTGCCGCGCCGATCACGGTCACCATTGCGCACCGGCCCGATCGGACGCCCGCCGGCCCGATCGCGGTCGGCCTTCCCGAAGGCCGGGCCGAGATCATGCCGGGCCGAAACCGGACGCTGCGCATCACCCTGACCGACGTTCCGCTCCCCGCCCTCGGTCGCGCTATCGCCGCTGCGAAGCGGGCGGTGTCCGAAAATGCTGTCCTACAGGCGAACCGTTCGGCAGGATGAGGGCCGCTGTTTCTCATCGCTGCCGCCGAAATGGTTCACGCGAAGGCGCGAAGAAGAGAAGATTGGACTTTCGCGCAGAGGCGCAAAGGACGCTGAGGGGTGGTGCTTGATGCAGCATCCCCCCGCGCCAGCGGCCTTATCGCTCGCCTCAAAAGGCGCCACGATCTTCGGATCGCGCACCGACTGCCTAGAACGCGCCCCTCTGCGTCCTTTGCGCCTCTGCGCGAACAATCCTCTTACTTTCTCCGTGCCTTAGCGCCTTCGCGTGAACGAAAACGCCTTTCGTCCGACCGCGGCACAAACAGTGCGCAAGTGTGAACTTTGTGAACTTTGGGCCGGTCAAACCAGCCCATGCCGCGCCAGCATCGCCGCCGGATCGGGATCGCGCCCGCGAAACGCCCGGAACAGCTCGATCGCCGGCCGCACCGCACCCTGAGACAACACCGTCTCGCGCAACCGATCCCCGGTGGCCCGGTCCACCGTCCCCGCCTCGACGAACGCGGCAAACCCGTCCGCTGCCAGCAATTCCGCCCAGAGATAGCTATAATATCCCGCCGCATAGCCCCCGGCGAAGATATGCGCGAAGCCATGAGGGAAGCGGTGCCATGCGGGCGGGCGCACCACCGCCACCTCGTCGCGCACCGCCTCGATCACCGCCATCGGGTCATCGCCCTGCGTGCCCAGATGCAGCAGCAGGTCGAACATCGCGAACTCGATCTGCCGCAGCAGGAACATGCCCGAGCCGAACCGCCTCGCCGCCAGCATCCGCTCGAACAGGCCGCGCGGCAACGGCTCGCCGGTCTCGACATGGCCCGACATCGCCGAGAGCACGGAAGGCTCCCACGCGAAATCCTCCATCAACTGGCTGGGCAGTTCGATCGCGTCCCACTCGAACCCGGTCGTGCCGGCAATGTCCGGCCGCGGCACGCGGGTGAACAGGTGGTGCAGGCAATGCCCCGTCTCGTGCAGCAGCGTCGTGACGTCGTCATGGCTCAGCAGGGGCGTCGCGCCGCCGGTCGGCGCGAAGTTGCAGACCATGTACGCGACCGGGATGCCCTCGGCCGGATCGGCGCGATAGGGCCGGGCAGGGGCCATCCATGCGCCGCCCTTCTTGCCCGGACGCGCATGCAGGTCGAGGTACAGGCCCGCGAACACGCCTCCATCGTCCGCCACATCGTAATAATGCGCATCGGCGTGATAGGTCGCGACGTCGCTGCGCTCGGTCAGGACGATGCCGAACAGCTGGCCCAACAGCCGCTGCCATCCGTTCAGCACCCGGTCGACCGGGAAATATTGCTTCACCACCGACTGGTCGATGGCATGGGCATGCCGCTTCAGCCGGTCGCTTACGAATCCGGTATCCCAGGGCTGCAGGTCGTCGATCCCCAGATGCTCGGCGGCAAAGGCGCGCAGTTCGGCGATCTCCGCCTCCGCATGCGGGCGTGCCCGCCTGGCCAGATCGCGCAGGAACGCCAGCACCTCGGCCACGTCGGGTGCCATCTTGGTGCTCAGCGACCGCGCGACCGGGTCGGTGAAGCCCAGCAGCGTCGCCGCCTCGTGCCGCAGCGTCAGGATTCGGCGGATCCGCTCGCCATTGTCGAATTTGCCGGCATTCGGCCCCTGATCCGACGCCCGCGTGCCATAGGCACTATAGACCTCCGCGCGCAGGTCGCGGTCCTCGGCGAAGGTCAGCACCGCCACCACGCTCGGCTGTTGCAGCGTCACGACCCAGCCATCCAGCCCGCGTGCTTCCGCCGCTGCCGCCATCATCGCCCGGTCGGCCTCCGATAGCCCGGCGAGGCGCACCGGATCGGCGATATGCAGCGTCCACGCATCGGTCGCGTCGAGCACCGCACTGGCGAACTCGGTCTGGAGCGCCGACAATTCGGTCGCCACGGCCTTGAACCGCTCGCGCTCGGCCTCGTCCAGCGCCACGCCCGCCAGCGTCCGGTCGCGGATCGATCGTTCCACTGCCACCCGGTCGGCATCGTCCAGCGCGGCGAAGTCGGGCGCGATCGCCAGCGTCCGCAGCGTATCGAACATCGCCCGGTCCTGTTGCGCCGCGATCCCGCGCGCGGTCAGCACCGCCTGTCCCGCCGCATGTGCCTCGCGCAGTTCAGGCGTGTCGGCCACCGCATGCAGGTGCCATACCGTCGACCAGAAATCGTCGAGCGCGACATCCGCCGCCTCGACCGGCAGCCACGTCTCGGCAAAGCTGGGGCTTGCCGCCTTGGCGCGTTCGGCAACCGCCTCGCGCCCGGCCAGCAGCGTGTCGAGCATGGGCGCGATCGAATCTGGAGTGATCGCGGCGAAATCGGGAAGCTGGGACAAACGCAAATCCTTCAACATTCGACGACGTTGACCGCCAGGCCACCCTGGCTGGTCTCCTTGTACTGGCTCTTCATATCCTCACCGGTTTGACGCATCGTTTCGATCACCTGGTCGAGGCTGACGATGTGGCGACCATCGCCGTGCAGCGCCAGATAGGCGGCGTTGATCGCCTTGATCGCACCCATCGTGTTGCGCTCGATACACGGAATCTGCACCAGCCCGCCGATTGGGTCGCAGGTGAGGCCCAGATTATGCTCCATGCCGATCTCGGCGGCATTCTCGACCTGTCCCGGTGTCGCACCGAGTGCGGCGGCGAGCCCCGCGGCAGCCATCGAACAGGCGACGCCAACTTCGCCTTGGCACCCCATCTCGGCGGCCGAGATCGACGCATTCTGCTTGTAGAGAAACCCGATCGCCGCCGCCGTCATCAACAGCGCTCGCGCACCGGCGCGGGTCGATCCATGGACGAAGGTCTCGTAATACTTCAGCACCGCCGGGATCACCCCCGCCGCGCCATTGGTCGGCGCGGTAACGACGCGGCCCCCGGCCGCATTCTCTTCGTTCACCGCCAGCGCCCACAGGCTGACCCATTCGAAGACGACGCTGGGGTCGGTCCGCGGCCCACGCTCCAGCAGCTTCTCGCGGATCGCCCGTGCCCGCCGCTGGACCCGCAGGCCGCCGGGCAGTTCGCCGCTACCTGCACAACCGCGATCGATCGAGGCCAGCATCGCCGATCGCACCGCGTCGAGGAACGCGTGCGTCTCCGCCTCGGGCCGCCACGCGCTTTCATTGGCGGCGACGATCTCCGCGATCGACTGGCGGGTATCGGTGCAGGTCGTTAGCAGTTCCGCCCCGCTGGCAAAGGGATGCGGCAGCGTCAGGTTCAGGCGCGGCGGGGTCTCGCCTTCGGACCGGATCGCGCCGCCGCCAACCGAATAATAGCGCCGCACGATCCGGCTACCGTCCGCCAGCACGGCCGTGAACGCCATCGCATTGGGATGGCCGGGCAGGAAACCGGGGTGAAACACGATGTCGCGCGCCGGATCGAACGCGATACGTCGCGCGCCGGCCAGATCGATCGAGCAGGTCGCGTGGATCGTCTCGACCATGCCCGCGACCGCATCGGGATCGATCCCTTCGGGCGTCGCCCCCGCCAGCCCCAGCAACACCGCGACATCGGTGGCATGGCCGCGACCGGTCAGCGACAGCGAACCATAAAGGTCGCACAGCACCCGTTCCGGCACGATGCCATCCTCGTCCAGCATCGTCGCAAAGGCATGGGCCGCGCGCATCGGCCCGACGGTATGTGAACTCGACGGCCCGATACCTATGGTGAACAGGTCGGTGACGCTGAGCGGGGTCATGCCGGCTGCCCCAGAAGGCGTTCGAACCGCGCTGCCGCCGGTCGCCAGTCGATCCCGCGCGCCGTCAGCCAGCCATCGTTATAATAGGTGTCGCCATAGCGAAGCCCCGAATCGCACAGGATCGTCACCACCGATCCCTGCTCCCCCGCCGCGGCCATTTCCTCGATCAGCGTAGCGCAGGCGACGATATTGGTTCCGGTCGATCCCCCGACCGGTCGCCCGAGCCGCGCACTGATCGCCCGCATCGCCCCGATGCTGTCGGCATCGTCGACGGCGATCATCCGGTCGATGACGCTGGGGACGAAGCTGGGCTCGACCTGCGGGCGTCCGATCCCTTCGATGCACGAACATTCGCCGTCGACGGTCCGGATGGCCGGATCGTCATAATGACGGTGAAAGACTGACGCCGCCGGATCGGCGACGCACAGCCGTGTGGCATGCCGCCCATAGCGGATGAAGCGTCCCAGCGTCGCCGACGTGCCGCCGGTTCCTGCGCCGCAGACGATCCAGCACGGCTCGGGCGAGTCTTCCTTCGCCATCTGCGCGAAGATCGATTCTGCGATATTGTTGTTGCCCCGCCAGTCGGTCGCCCGCTCGGCATAGGTGAACTGATCGAGATAATGCCCGCCACTGGCATCGGCCAAGCCGCGCGCCGCGGCATAGACTTCCCGGGGGTCGTCGACGAAGTGGACCTCGCCGCCCTGGAACCGGATCGCATCGATCTTGGCGCTCGCGATCGATCGCGGGACGACGGCGATGAACCGCAGTCCGATCAACCGCGCGAAATAGGCTTCGGACACCGCGGTCGATCCGCTGGTCGCCTCGACCAGCATCGTATCCGGCCCGATCCACCCGTTGCACAGGCCATAGAGGATCAGGGATCGGGCGAGCCGGTGCTTCAGGCTCCCCGATGGATGGACCGATTCGTCCTTCAGATAGAGCGTTATTCCCGGCGTCGCAGGCAGTTCGACGCGGATCAGATGCGTATCGGCCGAACGGCAGAAGTCGGCCTCCAGCCGCCGGATCGCATCGAGCGTCCAGATGCGATCCGGCGAAGGCGGCGCGGGAACAGCGGTCAACGAAGTGATCCTTTCACAAGATACTATCATCAACCTTATGGCGCGGGAGCCGGGGAGGGGGAAGGGCACGCCAACAGGCCCGCAAACGCCCTGGAACGGCACGCTGGATCGAAAAAAACGCCGGGAACCGAAAAAAGTAGAGAATCGTTGTTGACGCCTTCCGAACCCGCCCATATAAGCAGCTTCACCGGACGACGAGGCGCTCTTCGCTTCTTCGACTGGTCGCCTCGCTGATCTTCGGATCGTGCCGCTGATGCGGATAGCGAGTTGCTCTTTTTATACCGGGACCTGGTACTGACCGAGATGGTTGGTGCCATGTGTTCCGGTCTCTCTATCGCCGGCTTGCTGGCGCTTCGACCGGGAGGTTTGGAGCAGGGAGAGCTATTTGACATTGTAGTTTAGATGAAGGGACATGTGGGCGGCGGCTTGCGGTCTATGGCATTCAAGGTGCTGTGGGATCGTTTAAAGTTTAAGCTGGCTCATATGTCTTATTACAACCACCATATT
>NZ_JAKRET010000080.1 GCF_022664395.1 Sphingomonas lacusdianchii
TAGAAGGTTTCCAGCAAGTTTCCAGGCTCGCTGCGAAGTCGTTCGCCCACGCACCGGGACTACCCGGCTTCAGCCATCCCTCGTAGCGTGATCGCATCAGGTACTCGCCAATCTCAAACGATATCTTGTCGGCGTGCAGCACGATCTCGGGCATCTGGCGGGTCTGATTTAACACGGACGAGAACCTGAGGTCTTCTCCAGTCGCGAGGTGCGCCATTGCGGCGGGACATTTGCGAATGTCGGCCTCGAGCCACTCCAGTCCTGCCTTATCGAGCAAACGGAGCAGGGCATCATCGCTTTGCGGCGGTGACTTTGCGATCATGGCAAATAGTCGCTGCCCGCGGGCTCGCGCCCTTGGCGGTTTGCCTTCATAGGGTGAACGGACCATCCGGGCTATCAGGCGATCTCCGCATGTTCGGCGTGCCTCGCCTAGGTCGGCATCGGTGCAGCCCCTGCGGACTGCGATTGCGTAAACCGGAAAGCCGTAATCGTCTCCCAGATAGCGGACCGCCATTGCCGGTTCGGACCGTTCGGAAAAGAAGCGGGCCGGGTCGAATGCAAGTGCGCGAGTGCGTTCCTGGAAATCGTATGCCCGCGGAGCGTCCTGTGCCGCCAAGGGCGCGACTTGGCCGAGGACGAGCGCAGCGGCGATGTAGGCAGATCGGATCATGCTCATACATCACACGGCCTGTCAGGGCTGCATAGCCAGTTTCACGGGCGTCGCGAATGCCGCCTACCCCCAACCCAGTCAGTCCGCTTAGGGTGTCATTTCGCCCTCAGCCGGAACCGACCCC
>NZ_JAKRET010000081.1 GCF_022664395.1 Sphingomonas lacusdianchii
ATGGTCTTTGTCGTGCAAAGTGTCCGCACCGCGTAAGCCGGCCGTGTGAACATGAACGAGTCTATATTCGCCACGTCGCCCGGGATCAGCAGGCCTACGATCTGACGGCGGCCGTCCCGCGTGATTTTGTAACGACAAGCCCACCCCTCGATCAGAATCTCGATGTGGCTGACATGCTCGGCCTGACGCAGCAAATCCTTATTGATGGCAATGGACTTCGCAGGGAGTGCCGATTTCTCTAAAACATACCGCTCTTCGCTCGATAGAAAGGGGGACGCAGCCAATCGCGTTCCCAGCAACGTGAAATCTGTCGAACGTCGGGGCGGGGCCGTGGGGGTGGATCTGGCCTCATCAAGCATGTTGGGCCCGTCGTATAGGTTCTGCCGAAGCAATGCGGCCGAGATAGGCTTCGGCGAGCTGACGGTGCGCCGCCACCACTTCCGGCTTGGTTGCCTGCCGCGCCAGTTTGAACTCCGCTTCAGCCCGGCGCTGGAAATAGAAAATATCGTCGTCGGTCATGGCCTTTATCCCATTCACCGTTTCGACGTGGTACATAAACCGGAACCTGGACGATGTTAATACAGCCTTAGCTACCCGCAGCCTCACCGGATTGCCTGACCGCAAGGTTGAGGAAAGCAAGTTCGAGCTGGTAAGCATCTACTTTCACCGGCCAGATCCTTGCCGGCACGTCGATCACGACCGCGACGGTCGGACTGAGCGAGCGAGCGCAGGATCAGATCATTCTTGCCGTCGATCAGGGCGGCGA
>NZ_JAKRET010000082.1 GCF_022664395.1 Sphingomonas lacusdianchii
CAGCTTCAGAAGATGGAAGCGGTAGGCCAGCTCACCGGCGGTATCGCGCACGACTTCAACAATATGCTTGCCGTCGTCATCGGTGGCCTCAATCTCGCCCAGCGTCGGCTCGATCGCGGCGACACCGACATCAGGCGGTTCATGGACGGTGCGATGGAGGGCGCGACCCGTGCGGCCGCGCTCACGCAGCGGCTGCTGGCCTTCTCGCGCCAGCAGCCGCTTGCGCCCGAGAGCATCGACGCGAACCGTCTCATCAACGGCTTGGCCGATCTTCTCACCCGCACGCTGGGCGAGCCGGTACGTCTCGAAACCGTCCTGACGCCGGGTCTGTGGAAGACGCTGGCCGATCCGGTCCAGCTCGAAAACGTCGTGGTCAATCTGGCGGTCAACGCGCGCGATGCCATGCCCGAAGGCGGGCGGCTGACGATCGAGACCGGCAACGCAGCGGTCGATGACGACTATGCTGCCGACGCCGATATCCCTCCCGGCCAGTATGTCATGCTGGCGGTGACGGACACCGGCACCGGCATGTCGCCCGAGGTACTGGCGAAAGCGTTTGATCCGTTCTTCACGACCAAGGGCGTCGGCAAGGGTACGGGACTGGGCCTGAGCCAGGTGTTCGGCTTCGTCCGTCAGTCCGGCGGGCATATCAAGATCTACTCCGAGGTCGGGCACGGGAGCACCATCAAGGTTTATCTTCCCCGCGCCTATGGCGACGACCGGCAGGCCTCCCC
>NZ_JAKRET010000083.1 GCF_022664395.1 Sphingomonas lacusdianchii
TCATAACGGCAGGATGAATGCCGCGCTGTTGCAACCTATATTGAAAATGCTTGGTGTATTTTAAGCCATTCATGGGAGGTTCCTCCTTGATGGCTCGTGATCTTAGGCACAGACTTGCTTATGTCAAAAGCGCCAAATGATAGCGGATGTTCCGCAGCCGCCAGCAGACCGAGCGCATTCCCAAACCGTCAGATGATCTGACGATGTTGACCAGCCCGATTGTCTCAGATGAGTTTAGACCCGTCGCCTCGACCTGTCTCAAAACCGCCCAGACGATCTAACGAGACGGCATGGCACGGCGGCTGGGACGGTTCGTGTGGGTTTGCCCTATCGAGGCGGAGGCGCACACCGGCAACACACTCATTTTGCTTCAGAAAATCGCAATCTCATGAGAGCGTCGAACTTCATCTCGACGGGAGGCAGCATGGCGCGAACGACGATCAGGGATCAGCGCGGCTTTATCATCGGGCATATCGAGGACATGACGCACGGGCGGCAGCGGGCGTTCGACTTCGGTGGACGCATCCTCGGCACCTATGACCCCACCACCGGCAAGACTGTCGATGATACATTCCGCATCGTCGGCACGGGCAATCAACTCATGGGCCTCATCGAACGGGCACGGTGAGGATCAGGCTGCGTCGGCTTGCTCGAAGTGATCCCACGAGAGCATGAGGCGGTCGC
>NZ_JAKRET010000084.1 GCF_022664395.1 Sphingomonas lacusdianchii
CAACTTCTCGGATCTCGCCCGCACGATGGCTGACACCCGCGCGATGCAGATCGCCGACGAGACGAGGGCGGATGAGCGCGTGCAGCGCACCTACGAGGGCTCGTTCATCGAGGGAAGCGAGATGGCGAAGCTCAGCATCGTCGACGCCGCCGAGAAGCTGGACATGCCCGATCCCGAGCAGGCGGCCGCCGCGGTCGACCTGATGATGCGGACCCTGTTCGACGTGTTCCGCGACACCCGGATGGAGGAGTTCGCCGCCGACCTCGCATGGGGCTTCGTCAACTCCTTCCACATGGTGTCGAAGCGGGTCGAGGGCCGGGAGGACGACGCCGCCAAGAAGCTCGGTGAGATGGCCCGCGCCTTCGATCCCTCCGAGATCTACGCCAACGAACTGGAGGAGACCCAGCTGCTCTGCCAGACCCTCGAGGGATGCCGCGAGGCGCTGGAGTGCATGCGCGACCACGCCGGCGAGGTGTATCGCGCCGAGACCGGTCG
The DNA here is from genome assembly GCF_022664395.1 of Sphingomonas lacusdianchii. Lineage (GTDB taxonomy): Bacteria > Pseudomonadota > Alphaproteobacteria > Sphingomonadales > Sphingomonadaceae > Sphingomonas > Sphingomonas lacusdianchii. Next base: position 496 of record NZ_JAKRET010000084.1, read on the forward strand.
CCCCTTCTCGACCACCCGGGGCAGCAAGGTGTCCTCCAAGCTCACCGCCTCGATGATCGAGGGCGCCGACTACCTCGCAGCCCGCGCCGCCAAGAAGCGCGAGCAGCACAACCCGACCGGCCCGATCGTCGCCTTCTCGGGTGGCGCCAACTGGCACGACCACGAGA
>NZ_JAKRET010000085.1 GCF_022664395.1 Sphingomonas lacusdianchii
CGGTCAGCGGGTCGCGGATCGTCTGCTCACGTAGCGAGCGCTGGAGGCGATGGTTCACTAGTGCTGAAGCAATGTTCTCGGTCAGCACGTTCATGCGGAAGCGGTTCTCGCTCTCGATCTGACCTTGAAGGTAGAGGACACCAATCACCTCACCGCCGGCGAGCAAGGGTTCGCAGTGATAGACCTCATCCTCGCCAACGTGACCGCAAACGATGTCACCGCCAGGTCCAGCCACGTAATGGCTCTGCCCACGGCGCAACGCCCAACACCGATCTGGTGCGAAGCCCTCAGGCGGAACTTCCGTGCCGCCCCAGCTGGCGATGGGCACGAGGCAGTTGCGCGAGTTATTGTGCGCGTAGAGAGCACCGGGAACGTTCGGGAGTACACGTGGTACAAAGACCTTGATGATCTGCGCTAGCTCATCGTCGGTACGAGCGGCTTGCATGCGGTGCGACATGCCGCCCAGAAGCCCAATGACGGAGCCACGTTCGCGCAGGGTTTCGCTATTCCGGTGCAATTCGGCGTTGGCGGTTTGCAGCTGACGCTCGCTGTTCGCCTGATCCGCAACGGCGTTCCTCAGCCTCTCCGCCATGGCGTTATAGCC
>NZ_JAKRET010000086.1 GCF_022664395.1 Sphingomonas lacusdianchii
CCTGTTCAATCGCCGCTATATGGAGGAGACGCTGAAATTGGAGATCGCGCGTGCCTCTCGCGCTGGCACGCCGCTCAGCCTCGTCATGTGTGACGTCGACCACTTCAAGCGGTTCAATGACGAATTCGGCCATGATGCTGGCGACGCGGTTCTGCAGGTTGTCGCAGCGGAAATGCGCAGCCGCTTTCGCGACGGCGACGTGGTTTGCCGCTTCGGGGGTGAGGAGTTCACTATCATCGCCCCAGGCACGACCGCGGACGCTCTGGCAGGACGCGTGGAAGTCGTTCGACGCGCTATCGCCGAGTTGACCGTTCGGCATGGCAGCCGCAGCCTCGGATCAACCAGCATGTCATTTGGCATCGCGACGTGGTCGCCTACGATGGCACGCGACGGCTCGACCCTCATTCAGGCAGCCGATATGGCTCTCTACCAGTCCAAGCGCGAAGGTAGAAACCGTGCGACTATCAGTCTTATCGCCGCTTGACTGCCAACAACGTAATTCTGGCCGCGCTAAAGGGCTCTTGTCGCTTAACGTCTGGTGGCGAGCGGGCGATCAACACCTCACCTGTATAACTGATGACCCA
>NZ_JAKRET010000087.1 GCF_022664395.1 Sphingomonas lacusdianchii
CATGATCTCCACCTCACGCAGCTTGCCGATGATCTCCTCCGGCTTGTGCTTCTTCGCTGGCATTCGTCGTCCCTTCCTTGATCCAGACTGTCATAGTCGATGGACCACTCAGAAGGGGGCAGCTCAAACGACGGCTCGTGCATCCGGTTGAGGCAGGAATATCCAGGGCACGTCTGGGCGTACGACTTCGTCGAGGAGCGTACCCACGATGGGCGCAAGTTCCGCATCCTGACCATCATCGACGAGGCCAGTCGCGAGTGCTTGGCGCTGGTCGTGTCACGCCAGCTCCGCCACGAAGACGTGCTGGGCCGCGTTGGCCGACCTGTTCATTGAACGCGGTCCGCCAGCGCACATCAGATCGGACAATGGCAGCGAGTTCATCGCCACCGCCGTCCAGACCTGGCTCGGTCAGATCGGTGTGAAGACGCTCTACATCGCCCCGGGCTCGCCTTGGGAGAACGGCTACAACGAGAGCTTCAACGGCTCGCTGCGCGACGAACTGCTCAACGGCGAGATCTTCTACAGCCTCGCCGAGG
>NZ_JAKRET010000088.1 GCF_022664395.1 Sphingomonas lacusdianchii
GTTCGCGAACAGGCGGAAAATGCGCTGCGCCAGGCTCAAAAAATGGAAGCGGTCGGGCAGCTGACGGGCGGGGTTGCGCACGACTTCAACAATCTACTGACGATCATCAAATCGTCGGTCGAGTTGCTGTCTCGCCCGAATGTCACTGAAGAGCGCCGTAAGCGCTATACCGACGCTATATCCGAGACCGCTGACCGTGCCGCCAAGCTCACCGCGCAGCTTCTCGCCTTCGCGCGTCGCCAGCCGCTGAAGGCCGAGCATTTCGATCTTGCCGGACAGTTGCTGTCGTCGTTGCCGATCCTGCGCACCACTACTGGCTCGCGGATCAACGTCCTCACCGACGCCATCGAGACGGGTGGCGAGGTCGAGGTCGATCGTAATCAGTTCGACACCGCCATCCTCAACATGATCGTCAACGCTCGCGACGCCATGCCGGAGGGGGGCGAGATCACGATTGCGACCGGCACGTCCGATCGCATCCCCGCGGTGCGTAACCATGCCGAAGCGCCGGGCGACTATGTCACCGTGACGATTG
>NZ_JAKRET010000089.1 GCF_022664395.1 Sphingomonas lacusdianchii
CCCCGCTGGACGCCCATCGCCGCGCGAAGAGCGCGCCGATGAGTGGGCGCTGACGCGCCCTGCTCGGCCCTGAAGGGGGCCGAGGAGGAGAGAGGGATGGAGAGTGGTGTCGAGGACAAGGGGTCCGAAGACGATCAGGAGACGACATCATGAACATCGGTTCGATCAAGCAGAACGACGCGGGCATCTTCATGGGCCGCATCTCGACGCTGGCAGTGGCGATGACGATCGCGCTGAAGCCGGTGCAGTCCAGCAACCCGCGCGCACCGCGCTACGAGATCCACGCGCTGACCCCGGGCCGCACGTGGGTGCAGGTCGGGGCGTTCTTCGAACTCACCTCCAACAACACCGGCGAGGCGTTCCTCAACGGCCGCATCGACGATCCCTCGCTCGCCGCCCCGCTCCAGGTCTCGGCCTTCCGCCAGGACGACGGCTCGTACAACATCGTGTGGCAGCGCGCGCAGCGTCGCCGCGACGTCGGTGCCGCCCTCGGCGTCAAGAGCGAGGACGATCTGGC
>NZ_JAKRET010000009.1 GCF_022664395.1 Sphingomonas lacusdianchii
TCGGCCAAAGCGGCAGAGGGCGTAGCAAGGCCAACCAATATGGCCGCGATCAAGTGCGCTTTACGGTTCACGAACTGAGGTTACACACGCGAAAGCTGACCGTCACCAATTTGTCCACGCCGCCTAGGTCTTGAATGAGCGCCGAGGCTAGAAATAGCGGGAAGGCCGGTATCTTGCCTTTTTTGGTGATGGTGAGGCCGCTGGGGCTGTCGGAAGGTCATATCGAGCGTCATGACGGCGGATATGGCGGCGCGGATCAGGCCTGCACCGCGCGGATCAGCCCTGCACCGCGCGGATCAGCCTCGGTACGCCGATGAGGGTGATGGCCCGTCTGAGATTGTAGGCGAGTGCCGTCAAGCTGAACTCGGCGCGCACCGTCTCCAGCCCGCGCATCAGGAACGCGCCCTGGTTCATCGACTGCTTGATGGTGCCGAACGGGTGTTCGACCGTGGAACGCCGGATGAGGAGGAGGTCTGGCCGCTTCGCGAGGCGCTCGGCCATGCGCTCGATGAGGTGTTCCTTCTCCCAGCGGTTGACGCGTCGCCAGCGTCCCGTGGTGCATAGCGGCTTCATCTGGCACCCAGCGCAGGCGGCAGGGCTGGAATACTGGACCGTCACATGTCCGCGCGTGATCGAGCTGTGGCGGGTATCGAGTATCTGCCCGCCGGGACAGTGATAGGCGTCGGCTGCCGGATCGTAGCGGAACCGCTCCTTGGGAAATAGGCCATTGCTGACGTTGACGCCCCGGTGCGGCCGCGGAATGTACGGTGTGATGCCGACCGCCTCGCAGGCCTCAATGTCCTCGCCCTTGTGGTAGCCCATGTCCGCCACGGCATCGATCCGCTCGACCCCCAGCACTTCCATCGCCGCGCTGGCGGTGGGTGCCAGCTGACCCATGTCGTTGCAGGCGTTGGTGGACATGCTGCTCGACGATCAGGCTGTGCTTCGCATCGACTGCCACCTGCGCATTGTAGCCGATGGTCACCTTGCCATGGGCGACCATCGCGCGCGCATCGGGATCGGTGAGCAAAATCTGTCCTTCGCCGCTTTCCTCCAGCTGGCCCATGAGCGCTGCGCTGGCCTGACGCTGCTCGCGCAATTTGGCGATCTTGGTCGCCAGCGCCTCAGCGCGGCCGGTGCCGGCAGCATCCTCACCGCGGTCGATCTGGTCCAGTTCAGCCAGATAGCGCTCCAGTCGTGCATCGGCCGAGGCGAGATAGGTCGCCAACCGCTCGCGGCTGAAGTTGCGCGCCCGACTGTTCACCGCCTTCAGCCGCGTGCCGTCCACCGCCAGCAACTCTCGCCCGAACAGGTCCAGCTTGCGGCACAGCGTCACGAATGCGCGGAACACCGCCTTGAACGCCGCCCGGTTGTCGCACCGGAAGTCGGCGATGGTCCGAAAGTCTGGATGCACCCCGCGCAACAGCCAGATCAGCTCGAGATTGCGGCCTGCCTCCGCCGCCAGGTGCCGGCTTGACCGCACGCGGTTCAGATAGCCGTACAGATACAGCTTGAGCATATCGGCCGGATCGTAACCGGGCCGCCCGGTTGCCTTCGGCTGCGTCCGCTGAAAACCCGCGCTACCCAGATCGAGGTCGTCGACGAAGGCGTCGATGAACCGCACCGGGTTGTCCGCCGCCACATAGTCCTCGACCGAGGCCGGCAGCAGCAGCGCCTGATCCCGAGCATGTCCCTCGATATACGCCATGCCCGCAGATTACACCCCTCTGGCCGCGCATGGAATCCACGACAGCGTTTTCGGACGGTCTCAATCCTTCCTAGGAACGCCGCAACCGCACGATGAAGAACCCGTCCATCCCGCCCTTGTCGGCCAGCATCCCCGGCAGCGTCCGCACATAGCCTTCGCGGTGCGGCTCGACGCCAACGGGCAGTTCGCCCGCCGTCGCCGGCTCGATCGCGTAATCGCTCCGCCCGGCAAGAAACCGGGTCAGCTGCGCCTCGCCCTCGGCGGGTTCGAGCGAGCAGGTCGCATAGACCAGCCGCCCGCCCGGCTTCACCCAATCGGCCGCCCGCGCCAGCAGCCGCGCCTGCAACGCCGCCGTCTCGGCGATCACGCTCGGCCGCACCCGGTGGAGCACGTCGGGATGGCGGCGGAAGATGCCGGTCGCGCTGCACGGTGCGTCGAGCAGCACCGCATCGGCCGGCGCCGCCGGCTTCCACACCAAGGCATCGCCGGTCACCATCGACGCCGTCAGCCCGGTCCGCTCCAGATTCTCGCGCAACCGCCCCAGCCGCGCCTCCGAATTGTCGAGCGCGGTCACGTCCCACCCGGCGGCGGCCAGTTGCAGCGTCTTGCCGCCGGGCGCCGCGCACAGATCGATCGCGCTGCCCGGCCCCGTGCCCAGCAGCCGCGCCGGGATCGACGCCGCCAGGTCCTGCACCCACCATTCGCCCTCGGCATAGCCGGGCAGGTCGGGGATCGACGCCGCATCGTGCAGCCGCCGGTGGTGCGCCGCGAGCGCCTCGCCCTCCGGTCCGTCCTCGCCCTTCAGCGATAAATCGACCGGCGGCTGCTGCGCGACGGCACGCGCCGCCTCGATCACCATCTCCTCGCCCCATGCCGCGTACCAGCGCGCATCGGTATCGGCGGGCAGCGCCGCCGCATCGGGCAGCCGCGCATTGCCGCGCATCAGCGTGCCGAACACGCCATGCACCAGCTTGCGCGGCCCGCCATCGACCAGCGGCAGCACCGTCGCGATCGCCGCGTGCGGCGGGGTGTTCAGCACCAGCGCCTGCCCCAGCGCGATGCGCAGCACGAACCGCGCCTTGGCATCGTCGGGCAGCGGGCGCTGCGTCGCGCTGTCGATCAGCGCATCGAGATCGGGCAGCCGCCGCAGCACCGCCGCCGCGATCGCATGGGCGAGACCACGATCCTCGCGCCGGTCGAGTTCCTGCGTGGCACTGGTCAGCGCCGCCTCCAGCGGCAATCCCCGCCGGATGACGGCGTCGAGCAGCCGGAGTGCAGCCCGCCGTGCGGGCACGCCCGGCGGTTCGGGAGCAAGACGGGGCCGGGCCGCGCGGCGGCGTTCCGGCGAAGTTGGTCGATCGATCACTTGAATCCTGTCGCTGGTCCGCCAAGTGCATCCTGACGAACCGTGATGGAGTCTCCTATGGGCAACCGACCCGCGCATGTGAAGCCACCCGCGCACCTCTCCAAATCCCCGCCGGTGCCGACGCCCGAACCGATCCCGCCTAAATCGGACGGCGACGATCCGCTGGGCCTGAGCCCGACCCGCTATGGCGACTGGACGCACAAGGGGATCGCTGTCGATTTTTAAGGGGCGGGTATCGGCATTCCCGTTTCCTGATCCTAGAACGGCAATTCCGGGAAACAGGGTTGGGAGCAAGTTCCGGGAAAGCGAAACCAGCCAACGTCCTTCGATACGATCGATGCGGCGGGATCGCTGTTACAGGTGCTTACTTAAGGAGGCGCCATACCCGCATCGTGCCCGATTGCAGAGGGCGGCAGGCAGATGATAGGCAGCGACCGTGATTACGATCCGCCCTGCGGTGCCCGATGATGCGGAGGCACTTACTGATCTAATGCATGGTTCGGCCGCTTACAGCGGCAAGTATGCGAGTATCCTTGACGGGTATGAGATCGTACCTTCGCAGATCGAACAAGATGTTTTCCATATCGCTGAACGTGAAGGCAGCCTGTGCGGGTTTTACAGTTTAACCCTCAACGGTGAACCTGAACTGGACCTAATGTTCGTAGCGAATGACCTTCAGGGTAGTGGCTTAGGGGCTATGCTGTTTCGGCACATGATCGAGGAAGCGAGGCGGCGAGGCATCGCCTCGATCAAGATTGTTTCCCATCCGCCCTCGGTCGGCTTTTATGAGGCGATGGGAGCGGTCGTGGTCGGCACGAAACCGCCGACGATCAAGGCAACGTGGAGCCGTCCGATCCTGTCGCTGGCAATCCATTCATTTCCCAACAAAAGGATCCGAAACGGCGCCATGACGTGATCGCAGCCTAAGGCGTGTTAACCGCTACCCCCGTCAATTCCATTGCGCCCATGGAACGAACGCCCCCGTTCCGACTTATCCAAAAATGGTCAGGCTCGCGCGCCCGTGGCGGTTCATCCTTGGCGGCATCCTCGGCCTCACACTCCTCATCCTGCTGATTCTCGCCGCCTTTCCATGGGGGCTGCTACGCGACCGGGTGAGCGCGCGCCTCGCGCAGCGTTTCGGGTCGGACGTGTCGATCGGTACGATCGAACGGGTCGAGCCGCTGTCCTTTTCGCCGACGCTGATCGTCCGCGATCTGACCATCGCCCAGCCTAGCTGGGCTGGAAACGGCGATCTGGTCCGGCTGCAACGCGTCGATTTCCGCTTCAAGGTCCTGCCATTGCTGCGCGGCAAGTTCGATCTGCAGGCGCTCGCCATCGATGGCGGGCGCGTCGCGATGGTCCGCACCCGCGACGGCCGCAAGAACTGGCAGCCCGACAAGCGCGGCGAGAAAAGCTCGGCGGCGGCGATCACCAGCCTGTCGATCCGCGACCTCGTGATCGACTATCGCGACGCGGTGCAGAATCGCCGCTTCGCCGTCACCGTCGCCTCCGACGCGAATGGCTTCCGCGCCGAGGGCAATGGCGCGATCGACGAACGGCCGGTGCAGGTCGCACTGACCGGGCCGACCATCCGTGGCGACGGGCCTTGGCCGTTCCGGGCGCGGGTCGACGGTCCGACGATCACCGTCGATGCCAAGGGGGTGATGGCCTCGCCGCTCGGCACCAACCGGATGACCGTCGACCTGACCGCGCGCGCCAACGACCTGAAGACGCTCGACGCGCTGATCGAGGCCGGGCTGTTCGGTACCCAGCCGGTCAAGCTGACCGCGCGCGTCCGCCACGACGATCCGACCTGGGTGATCGAACGGCTGTCGGGCACGATCGGCCGGTCGAGCCTGACGTCCGCAAAGGCGACGATCGGCAAGGAGGGCGAGCGGACGAACATCGACGGCAGCCTGCATTTTGCCGACCTGTCGTTCGACGATCTTGCCACCGACGAGGGCCGCGCCCGCGCCATCGCGATCGAACGCCGCATCGGCCCGCGCGTCGTGCCGGGCACCCGCATCAATCTGGAAAAAATGGGCGGCGTCGACGGGCGGCTGGCGATCCGCGTCGACCGACTGCTCGACATGGCGGGTTTGCGCAGCCTCGATACCGTGCTCGCGATCGATCGCAGCCGCCTGACCGTCGCCCCGCTGACCGTGCGGCTGGCACAGGGGCGGATTACGGGGCAGGTGGTGGTCGACCAGCGCGAGCGGACGACGCCCCGCGCGACCTTCGACCTGAAACTGGTCGATTCACGCATCTCGACCTTTGCCGGCGGTGCCCCGGTCGATGCGCCGCTCCGCGCACGGCTGAAGCTGGTCGGTAGCGGCGACACGATCCGCGCTGCGATCGGGCGTTCGGATGGCATGATCGGCTTTGCGGCAGCGGGCGGCACCCTGCCGGCGAAGATGGCGTCGCTGCTCGGCGCCGATGTCGCGCGGGGGCTGACCACCGACGAGGATGCCCGCGCCCGGCTGCGCTGCCTCGGGCTGCGGCTGAACGTCACGGGCGGTATCGGCCGGATCGACCCGCTGCTGATCGACACCTCGCGCGCGCAGACGCGGGGGCAGGGGGTGGTGCGCCTGTCCGACGAACGCCTGTCGATCGCGCTGACCGGCACGCCCAAGCAGCGCACGCTGCTGCATCTCGACCAGCCGGTGCGGATCGGCGGCCGGATACAGGACCCCGACATTCGCATCCCGCCGGGCGTGAAGAGTGCGGGCGGTATCCTGCGCATGCTCGGCCGTGCGATCGGCGGCGACGATACGCCGCGCGCCGGCAATGCCGATTGCGGTGCGCTGGTCCGGCGGGTGCTGGGATAGCTTGTCGGGCAGGTTTCAGCGCGCTACTTCGGTCGCGCCGAAAATAGAGTGGCAGGTTGGTAGCTCCTGCGCCGGTGCGAGCCGGTTCTTCTCAGCCGCGGCGTCGTTCCCGAACCCGTTCGGAACGGCGCGGCGGGCTGTTCCCGGATGGCGTCGTTCCGCGATTGTGAAGGTGATGCCATGCCGATGTCCGCTTGTGCCTTGTTCGCACTGCTGTTCGCCACGTTGTTCGCCGGCGCTGCGCTCTACATCTCGCTGGTCGAACATCCTGCCCGCCTGCCGCTCGGCGAGGCCCCGATGCTCGGTCAGTGGCAGGCGAGTTACCGTCGTGCGCTACCGATCCAGTCGACGCTGGCGATCCTTGCCGGGGTCGCCGGCCTCGCCACCGGCTGGTTGACGTCGGACTGGCGCTGGATCGCAGGTGGCGTAGCGATGCTTGCAAACTGGCCGTTCACGCTGGCGGTGCTGCTACCGGTCAACCGGCAGTTGATGGCGACCCCGCTGGCGCAGGCCGGTCCGTCCAGCCATTTGCTGCTGCTTCGCTGGGGCCGGTTGCACGACGTTCGCAGTGGTCTGGGCGTCGTGACGGTGTTGCTCTACCTTTCGGCTTTCCTACAGGTCCTGCCCACGTCATGATCGCACAAGGCGGCAATCACATCTGCTCTTTGACATGACGACCAGGTTACCCGATCAGCCGCTTCTGCAATAGCGTGCGAGTGTGAACTTTGTGAACTTTGGCGCCGGAATCAGGCGTCCGGTCGCGCCGGCGCCCCGTGGTCGGCGACCATCCGCTCGCCGTCGATGACGATCGGACTGGCAAGGCCGGGCAGGCCGTCGGGCCGAATCGCCATGCCGCGTGCCACCACCTGCGGGTCGGCGAACACATCGTCGACGGCGTTGATCGGCCCGGCGGGGATGCCGGCGGCTTCCAGCGCCTCGTACAGATCGGCCTTGCGCCACGTCGCCACCGCCGCCTGCACCGCCGGGATCAGGTCGCGGCGATGCACCACCCGCGCCGGATTGGTCGCGAAACGCGGGTCGAGGTGCAATTCCAGCCCCAGTACCACGCACAGTCGCGCGAATTGCCGGTCGTTGCCGACTGCGATGATGAGTGCGCCATCGGCGGTCTCGAACGCCTGATAGGGGGCGAGATTGGCGTGGCCATTGCCCATCCGCATCGGCACGACGCCGCTCGCCATCCAGTTCAGCGCCTGGTTGCCGAGCACCGCGACCTGCGTGTCGAGCAGCGCCATGTCGATATGCGCCCCTTCGCCGGTCAGGTCGCGACGGCGCAGCGCCGCGAGGATCGCGACCGCGGCATAGGTGCCGGTAAAGATATCGGCATAGGCGACGCCCGCCTTTTGCGGCGGTCCGTCCGGCTCGCCGGTCAGCGACATGGCCCCGCCCATCGCCTGGACGATGAAGTCGTATCCGGCGCGGTGCGCATAGGGGCCGTTTTGCCCAAAGCCGGTGATCGAACAGGTGATCAGCCCCGGCCGCACCGTCGACAGCGCAGCGTGGTCTAGACCGTATTTGGCGAGGCCGCCGACCTTGTAATTCTCGATGACGATATCGGTCTGGGCGACCAGCGCGCGGACCTCGGCCTGTCCCGCCGGCGTCGCGATATCGATCGCCACCGACCGCTTGCCGCGATTGGCGGCGTGGAAATAGGCGGCGTCGCGGTTGCTGCCATCGGGCGCGGTGACGAAGGGAGGCCCCCAGTGGCGGGTATCGTCACCGGCGCCCGGCCGCTCGACCTTCACCACCTCCGCCCCCAGATCGGCAAGCAACTGCCCGCACCACGGCCCGGCGAGGATACGCGCCAGCTCGACCACGCGGACCCCGGCCAGCGGCTTCACGCGCGGCGCAGTTCGTAGACGACGTGCGGGACCATCCGCCCGCCACGCAGCACGTCGATCGTGCCGGGACGCAACGTCGCACCCAGCGCTTCGACAGCGGTGCGCGACCGGCGATTGTCCTGCCCGATATGGAAGGTGATCGCCGACACGTACGGAGCAATATGGTCGATCATCAGCCGCTTGGTCTCGCGGTTATAGCCCCGCCGCCACCGATCGCGCGCGAAGAAGGTCCAGCCGATCTCGATCTCGTCGGCTTCGCGGTCATAGGGGCCATAGCGGCTCGACCCGATCACGCTGCCGTCGCGCGCATCGCGAATGGTCAGCATCCCGCCCCCGGCCAGTCCTTCGTCAAAGAACGCGCGGAACACGTCCGGCTGCCAGCGGTCATGCGCGGGATGCTGGTCCCAGATCGCCGGGTCCGCCGCGACCGCATACAGCGCGGCGTAATCCGTCGGCACCGTCGGCGCGACGCGCACCAGCTCCCCCTGCAATGCCGGCTGGCGATCCATCAGAAGGCGGCGATCCCGGTAATCGCCCGGCCTTGGATCAGGCCGTGGACGTCATGCGTGCCCTCATAGGTGTTGACCGTTTCGAGGTTGATCGCATGACGCATCACATGAAATTCGGCGGCGATGCCGTTGCCGCCATGCATGTCGCGCGCGGTGCGGGCGATGGCCAGCGCCTTGCCGCAATTGTTGCGCTTGATGATCGAGATCGCCTCGGGCGCCAGCGTCCCCTCGTCGAACATCCGCCCCGCGCGAAGCGCCGCCTGCAGCCCCAGCGCGATTTCGGTCTGCATGTCGGCGAGCTTGAGCTGCACCAGCTGCTTCGACGCCAGCGGCACCCCGAACTGCTTGCGGTCGAGCGTATATTGCCGCGCAGCGTGCATACAGAACTCCGCCGCCCCCATCGTGCCCCATGCGATGCCGTAACGTGCGCGGTTGAGGCAGCCGAACGGCCCCTTCAGCCCCTCGACATTGGGGAGCAACGCGTCCTCGCCGACCTCGACCCCATCCATCACGATCTCGCCGGTAATCGACGCGCGCAGCGACAGCTTGCCCTCGATCTTCGGCGCCGACAGCCCCTTCATGCCCTTTTCCAGCACGAAACCGCGGATCTTGCCGTCATGCGCGTCGGACTTGGCCCAGACGACGAACACGTCGGCGATCGGCGAATTGGTGATCCACATCTTGGCGCCCGACAGGCGATAGCCGCCATCGATCCTTTCGGCGCGGGTGCGCATTCCCGCGGGGTCCGACCCGGCATCGGGTTCGGTCAGCCCGAAACAGCCGACCCATTCGCCGCTCGCCAGCCTGGGCAGATATTTGCGGCGCTGTTCTTCCGAACCATAGGCGTTGATCGGATGCATCACGAGGCTCGACTGCACGCTCATCGCGCTGCGATAGCCCGAATCGACCGCCTCGACCTCGCGCGCGACGAGGCCATAGGCGACATAGCCCAGCCCCGCCCCGCCATATTCGGGATCGATCGTCGGCCCCAGCAGACCCAGCGCGCCCATTTCCGACATGATCTCGCGCGCGAAATCCTCGTCGAGGAACGCGCGCGTGACGCGTGGCAACAGCTTCTCGCGGGCATAGCCATGCGCCACGTCGCGGACCATGCGCTCTTCGTCGGTCAGTTGCGCGTCGAGCGCGAACGGGTCTTGCCAGTCGAAGCGGCCCATCTCGGCCATGTTCTCGTTCCTTACAGCGTCGGGTCGACCGGATCGGCGGCGACCGGGGATTCGGGTTGCACCGGCGCCGCCTGCACCGGGGCCGGCGGCGCGGCGGGTGCCGGGCGCGGAGTGGTCAGCGCGACCGATTCGAGGTCGATCAGCGCCTTGCGCGCCTCGACATACCGTCCCGCGGCCGTGGTCCAGCGGCGCGCACTGGCGGCGCCGGGCATGCGTTCGATCTCGGCCATCGCCAGTTCGACCTGCCCGGTGTCCAGTCGCCGCCGGGCGCGGTCGAGCCGGTCGATCGGACGGCTGCTGGGCGTCGGCCCCTGGCGCAACACGATCAACTGGCCGAACTCGCGCCGCAGCCCGTCCCAGAAGCCTTCGCCCGAACGGCCCGCGACCAGCGGCGTCGCCACCGCGTCGAGCGCGCTGCGCAGATCGTCGAGCGTCACCGGGTTTTGCGCAGAGGCAATCAGCGTACGAACCGCGTCGGGACGGCTCGCGCCGAAGCGGTCGCGCAACTGCCCTTCGAGATAGTCGAGCGGGCGGCCGCGATCGAGCGCGCGGCGGGTGGCGACGATCACCATCATATCCTCGGCCCGCGTCGCATAGCCCGCCGCATTGCGCGCGCTGGTGTCGAGCCCGACGATCCGCGTTTCCAGTTCGCTGATCCGTGCCGCCAGTGCCGCTTCCCGTGCCGACAGGATCGGCAGCGCGGTGGCCGCGACCGGTTGCGGCGTCGCGGCGGGCGTCGGTTGCGCGACCGGCATCGTGCCCTGCGTCGCCCCGCCCCAGCCGAGCCGGGGCCCGATATAGCGCAGCACCGCCACCGTCGCGCCGATGCCGATCAGGAAGGCGAGGATGGCGATAAGCAGCCATCCCCGGCTTCGTCGCTGCCGGTAGGGGCCGCCGGTCGTCGCAAAGGACGCGTCTTCGCTGGTCATGCCGCCTTATCTCCGCGCCCGTCCGCCGGGTCAATCGCGTGCGAGCGTGTCGGCAAGGGTGATGGCGGCGGCGATGACGGCGGCATCGTCGGGCCGTGCCGCCACCGTCACCGCGCCCCAGCCGTCACCCAGCATCGCCGCAGCGGCGCTGGAAATCGCGACGACCGCGATAGGGCGGCGATCGGGGACGATATCCGCCAGCCTTGCGGCAGCCCGCGCCGAATGAACCAAGGCGATCGATCCGGCGAGCGGAGCAGGATCGACCGGCTCGATGGCTTCGCTGGCATAGACCGCCTCGATCGCGGTCACCGCCGGATGCGACGCCACCGCCCGCTCGCGCGCGGTCAGCAGCAGTGCCGAACGCACGCCGCCTGCCTGCGCCGCATCGAGAAGCGCCCGGCCATTGCTGCTGCCCGTCGCGACCACCTGCAGACCCGCCGCCCGCGCCGCTGCCGCCGTCGCCGCACCGACCGCATGCACCGGCAGCGCGGCATAGCGCGCCAGCGCCGGTCCGGCGTGGCGCACCGCACTGGCACTGGTCAGCATCAATGCATCATGGGCGCCCGGGTCGGGACCGTCCCATGGCAGGGCGACGATCCGGAACAGCGGCAGGCGGATTGCGCGCCGGCCTTGTGCCTCGATCGCGGCGGCGGTCGCGGCATTGCCCGGTTCCGGACGCAACACCGCGATCGGCCGGGTCATCGCGCGAATAGCCTCGCGACATGCTCGGGCGCGCGCGCCAGCAGCGTCTCGGCAAGGCCGCGCGGCAGGTCGATATCGTCGATCGCGCCGCTGACGCTGCCGCGCACCTCAGCGCTGCCATCCTGCGCCAGCAACTGTCCGGTCAGCGTCAACACGTCGCCCGCGATCGTCGCCAGCGCCGCGACCGGAGAATGGCAGTCGGCGCCGAGCGCCGCGAGGAAGCCGCGTTCCGCCCGCACCGCCTGATGCGTCGGCGCATGGTCGATCGCGCGGACGAAGGCGAGGGTGCGATCATCCTCCGCCCGCACCTCGATCCCGACCGCGCCCTGCGACGGGGCGGGCAGCATGTCGTCGATCGCGACCGCCGTCCCGACATCGGGGCGCCCGAGCCGGGTCAGCCCGGCGGCGGCGAGCAGCGTCGCATCGACCTCGCCAGCCGCCAACTTGCCGAGGCGCGTGTCGACATTGCCGCGGAACAGCACGATCTTCGCATCGGGCCGGTGGTGCAGCACCTGCGCGGCGCGACGCGGGCTGCTGGTGCCGACGACGCCGCCCTCGCGCAGTTCGGCCAGCGACGCGATCCCGACCAGCCGGTCGCGGACATCGGCGCGCGGCAGCATCGCAGCGATGCGGATCTCGGTCGGGCGGATCGTTTCGACATCCTTCATCGAATGCACCGCCGCGTCGATCTCGTGCGCGCACAAGGCGCGGTCGAGCTCCTTGGTCCACAGCGCCTTGCCACCGATCTCGGCCAGCGCGCGGTCCTGCACCCGGTCGCCGGTGGTCTTGATCGTCACGATCTCGATGGACGCCGGATCGATCCGATGCGCCATCGCCAGCGCGTTGCGCGTGGCATGCGCCTGCACCAATGCCAGCGGCGATCCGCGCGTGCCCAGTTTGAAGGTCATCATCGCTCGCTACGCATCGTGTTCGTTCGCGGCAAGGGTGGTCGGAATCAGGTGGCTGCGTAAGAAAGGAAGAATGTTTCGCGCAAAGGCGCAAAGGACGCGAAGAGGTCGTTTGTATTGCCGCGTCGTTAGCCCTCACCAGACGGTCTACCGAACGCGAACCGGTTGCCCTAGCCCCCCTTCCTTTGCGTCCTTGGCGCCTTTGCGCGAACAACCTTCCGCCCCGTGCCGTCGCGCCTTCGCGTGAACCAACCTTCCTACCGCCCCCCAATCCGCGCTAAGGCCGACGCGATGGCCAACCCCCTCATCCTCGGTATCGAATCCAGCTGCGACGAAACCGCCGTCGCGCTCGTGCGTGGCGACCGCACGATCCTGTCGCACCGCCTGGCGGGACAGGAGGCAGCGCATGCGCCCTATGGCGGCGTCGTCCCCGAAATCGCCGCGCGCGCGCATGTCGAGATCCTGCCGTCGCTGGTCGAAGGCGCGCTGGCCGATGCCGGGGTCGCGCTAACCGATGTGGATGCGATCGCGGCGACGGCGGGGCCGGGGCTGATCGGCGGGGTGATGGTCGGGCTGGTCATGGCCAAGGCGCTGGCGCTGGCCGCGGACAAGCCGTTGGTCGCGGTCAATCATCTGGAGGGCCATGCGCTGTCCCCCCGGCTGACCGATCCCGACCTCGCCTATCCCTATCTGTTGCTGCTGGTGTCGGGCGGCCATTGCCAGTTGCTGCGGGTCGATGATGTCGGCAGCTATCGCCGGCTGGGCACCACGATCGACGATGCGGCGGGCGAGGCGTTCGACAAGACCGCGAAGGTGCTGGGGCTCGGCTATCCCGGCGGTCCACGCGTCGAGGCGGCGGCGCTGGCGGGCGATGCGCGCGCGGTGCCGCTGCCCCGGCCGCTGATCGGTACGCCCGATCCGCATTTCTCCTTTGCCGGCCTCAAAAGTGCGGTGTTGCGCGCGCACGAGGCGGGCGCCCATTCGGTCGCGGATATCGCCGCTTCGTTCCAGCAGGCGGTGGTCGACTGCTTGCTCGACCGGACGCGGCTGGCGCTCAAGCTGGCCGGGCCGGTCACCGCGCTGGTCGTGGCGGGCGGAGTCGCCGCCAACCGGGCGGTGCGCGGTGGCCTGGAAGAACTGGCCGGGACGAACGGCCTGCGCTTCGTGGCGCCGCCGCTGTGGCTGTGTACCGACAATGCGGCGATGATCGCCTGGGCCGGGGCGGAGCGGTTCATGGCCGGACATAGCGACCCGCTCGACGTGGCGGCGCGCCCGCGCTGGCCGCTCGATCCGTCGGCGGAAAAGGTGCGCGGGGCAGGAGTGAAGGCATGAAGATCGGGGTCATTGGCGGGGGCGCATGGGGTACCGCGCTGGCACAGGTCGCCGCGCGCGGCGGCGACGTGACGCTGTGGGTGCGCGAGCGCGACGTCGCCGACGCGATCAACGGGACCCGGGAGAATCCGGTCTTCCTGCCGGGCGTCGCATTGTCGCCGGCGATCCGCGCGACGACCGAGAGCACCGAACTGGATGCCGCCGATGCGCTGCTGGTGGTGACGCCCGCCCAGCATGTCCGCGCCGTCCTGTCGATGATCGATGTCGGCGGACGCGCGCTGGTGCTGTGCGCCAAGGGAATCGAGGCGGGCAGCCGGATGCTGGTCGGCGAAGTCGCGTGCGCGGTGCATCCCCAGGCGCCGGTCGCGGTATTGTCCGGCCCGACCTTCGCGCACGAGGTCGCGGCGGGCAAGCCGACCGCGGTCACGCTCGCCTGCGCCGATGCGGGCTTGCGCGACCGGCTGGCCGATCGGCTCGCCGCGCCGGGCTTCCGTCCTTATGCCAGCGACGACGTGATCGGCGCGGAGATCGGCGGCGCGGTCAAGAACGTGCTCGCCATCGCCTGTGGCGTGGTCGAGGGGGCGGGGCTGGGGCAGAATGCGCGGGCGTCGGTGATCGCGCGCGGTTTCGCCGAGATGACGCGCTTTGGCCTGGCGCGAGGGGCGCGGGCGGAGACGCTGGCCGGGCTGTCGGGGCTGGGTGATCTGGTGCTGACCTGTTCGTCGACCGCGTCGCGCAACTATTCGCTGGGCGTCGGGCTGGGACAGGGCCGCGCCGCCGCCGATCTCATGGCGGATCGCCGGACGGTGGCGGAGGGCGCCTTCACCGCGCCGGTGCTGTGCGAGGCGGCGGTCGAAGCGGGCGTCGACATGCCGGTCACGGCCGCGGTCGGCGCCCTGCTCACCGGCACCCCTGTCGGGCAGGTCATCGACACGCTGCTCAGCCGCCCGCTGCGCCGCGAGGGGATGTGATTATCGGACCCGCTCGATCAGCGCCTGTGCGCCGGCCGGTGCCCTGACCTTCGCGCCATTGATGAAGAAGATATAGGTCTCGCGCGGTTGCTTGGTCGGCGGGGTCGGGTCGGCATAGGGCAGGCCGTCGGGCGCGCCGCCCGCTGCCCAGGTCCGCGCGGCGTCTGCCCAGCGATCGAGCGCGTCGTCGTCATAGCCGGTAGCAACGTCCTCGACGGCATTCTCCAGCCGGGCATAGACGAAGTCGCCGGTGACGTCGGCGATGGCCGGATACTCTGCCGCATCGGCATAGACGATCGCGACCCCCGCCTTGCGCGCCATGCTCACGAATTCAGGGACATGGAAGCTGTCGTGGCGGACCTGTACCGCATGGCGCAGCGTCATGCCGGCATGGGTTGCCGGGAGCAAAGCTAGGAAGGCGGCGAAGTCGTCGGCGTCGAACTTCTTGGTCGCGATGAACTGCCACAGGATCGGACCCAGCTTGTCGCCGAGTTCGGTGATGCCCGAGCCGACGAATTTCGCGATCGATTCCCCGGCTTCGGCCAATAGCTTGCGATTGGTGCAGAAGCGCGACGCCTTTACCGCGAAGACGAAGCCGTCGGGCGCGGTCGCGGCCCAGTTGGCGAAGCTCGCCGGTTTCTGGGTGCCGTGATAGGTCGCGTTGATCTCGATCGCGGTCAGCGCGTGGCTTGCAAACTCCAACTCACGCTTCTGCGGCAGTTTTTCGGGGTAGAAGCTGCCACGCCATGGCGGGAAGGTCCAGCCGCCGATGCCGATGCGAATGGGTGCTTGGGACATGGTGACGAAGGTGTCGCGTAAGGGTGGGTCTGGCAAGGGTCAGTGGGCGGTCACGTCGCTGGAAGTCGTCAGTATTTTCGGATCGACGGTCAGCACCGGCGGCTGTGCGGCGGTCCAAGTTGACAGGGCGGCGCGATATTCGTCGTAGGCGCGGTAGAAATCGATGAACGGCGCATCCAGCGCGGCGATCCCCGGAGCGGCGAAGGCGTCCAGTTCGCCCGCAGGCATGTCCGCCACCTGTGTCAACATCGGCAGCGCCCGCGCGCAAAAAGGTTCGCGGACCGGCGGCTGGGCGAAATAGTTATAGACGCGGGTCATCGCGTCGTCGAACCGGTCCTGCCAGTCGCCACCGCCGCGTTTATACTCGGTTTCCAGAGCCTTGAACGCGGCGGCGAAGCGCGCGGCATGGACCTTGAGCAGCCGGTTATACGCCGCGACCCCGGCCGGATCGCCGATATTGCACTGGAGCGCGGCAACATTGAGCGCCGCGCGCAAATGCCACAGCGCGGCATCGGGCGTCAGCCCCCGGTTGAGCGTGGCATAGCCACCATCGGGCGTTGCCGCCGGAATGGTCAGGTTTGGCGCAGCCCCCTGTGGCGGCTTGGGTTTCGGGGCGGGCGGGGGGACCAGGATCGGCGGCGGGGTGACGGTCGCGACCTCGGGCGTCTTGCGGGCGCACCCGCCGAGCAGGGCGACACCGCATGCGATGACCAACAGCAGGCGGGTACGCATGACATTCACTCCCCTTCGTCGCCCCCTTCTTCCCCGGCGCGATCAGCGTCGCAGCAGGAACACCGCATGTTCGGCGCGGAAATTGGCCGCCGCCGCCGTGGTGCGCTTGCCCCCCGACAGGAACCACGCATCGACGACGGTGATCCCGCGCTTTGCGACGAACGCCCGGAAATCGTCGATGGTGACGTGGTGGATGTTCGGGGTTTCGTACCATTCGAGCGGCAGCAGCGTCGTCACCGGCATCCGTCCGCCCCACAGCAGCGACGCGCGCACCCGCCAATGCGCGAAGTTCGGGAAGGACACGAATGCCTGCGCACCGATGCGCAGCAGATGGTCGAGCACGACATGCGGCCGCATCGCGGTCTGCAACGTCTGGCTGAGGATCGCATAGTCGAAGCTGGCATCGGGATAGTCGGCAAGGTCGCGATCGGCATCGCCCTGCATCACCGACAGCCCGCGCGCCATCGCATCGGCGACATTGCCCGGATCGATCTCCAGCCCGCGTGCGTCGACGTCACGCGTGTCGCGTAGCGCCGCCATCAACTGCCCGTCGCCGCACCCGACATCGAGCACGCGCGATCCGCGCGCGACATGGGCGGCGATGATCGCGAGGTCGGGGCGCAGGCTCATATCGTCGCCTCCAGAAAGCCGCGCATGATGCGGTCGAGTTCGGGCGATTCGAGCAGGAACGCGTCGTGCCCGAAGGGCGAGGACAGTTCGACGAAGCTGGCCGGCGCGCCAGCGGCGTTCAGCGCGTGGACGATATTGCGCGACTCCGCGGTCGGATAGAGCCAGTCGGTATCGAAGCTGACGATGCAGAACCGCGCCTTGGTCTGCCGGAAGGCGTTGGCGAGCACGCCGCCATGTTCCTCCGCCAGATCGAAATAATCGAGCGCGCGGGTGATGTAGAGATAGGAGTTGGCGTCGAACCGGTCGGTAAAGGCCAGCCCCTGATGCCGGAGATAGCTTTCGACCTGGAAATCGGCGTCGAAGCCGAAGGTCTTGGCACCCGCCTGTCCATCGGCGCGCGCCTGCAGCTTGCGGCCGAATTTGGCGGTCAGGCCCGCTTCGGACAGATAGGTGATGTGCGCCGCCATCCGCGCCACCGACAGCCCGGCGGCGGGCGGCGATCCGTCGGCATAATAGTCGCCGCCGCGCCAGTTGGGATCGGCCATGATCGCCTGCCGACCGACTTCGTGGAACGCGATATTCTGCGCCGAATGGCGCGCGGTCGAGGCGATCACCACCACCGCCTGCACCCGGTCGGGCAGGGTCGCCGACCATGACAGCGCCTGCATCCCGCCCATCGACCCGCCGACCACCGCGCGCAGCCGGTCGATGCCGAGATGGTCGAGCAGCATCCCCTGCGCGCGCACCATGTCGCGGATGGTCAGCACCGGAAAGCGCATCGCCCATGGACTGCCCGTGGCCGGGTCGATGCTGGCGGGGCCGGACGAACCCATGCAACTGCCCAGCACGTTCGAACAGATGACGAAATGCTGGTTGAGATCGATCGGCTTGCCGGGTCCCACCATGCGCGACCACCAGCCCGGCTTGCCGGTGCGCGGATGGGTGGAGGCGACATGCTGGTCGCCGGTCAGCGCGTGGCAGATCAGGATCGCATTGTCGCGCGCCGGCGACAGCGTGCCATAGGTTTCATAGGCGATGTCGATCGCGGGCAGGGTCGCGCCGCCATCCAGCGCCAGCGGGGTGGCGAGGGTCGCGCGGCGATCGGGACCGAAACGGGAATCCATGGGCGCTGCGGTAGATGCGCGGGGCGGCGGGTTCAAGCGTCGCGGCCGGGTTCAGCCGAACGGCGGATGTCGCTACGCCGCCAATGGAAAGCGCAGCAGCCGGTCCTCGAGCGCGATCAGCGCCTCGGCACCGCCGCCGACCGCGCGGACGATTTCGGGGTGATGCGCGTCCAGTCCGCCGGTCAGCGATCCGAAGGCGGGCAGGATCAGCTTGGTCGCGGTCGCCACGAAACAGCGTCGCGACACGCCGCGCCCGCGCAGCTTCACGCGCAGCTTGGGATGGAAATGGCCCGACAGCTCGGGCCGTGTCTCGCGCGGATCGGCTTCGTGGCGCAGCACCAGACCGTCGACCACCGCTTCGTCGATCACCCGCCCGCCGCAATGGTCGGCGACGATCCGGTCGTGATTGCCGGTGATCCACGTCCAGTCGCTTGCCGCCGTCAGCGCGCGCAGCCGCGTCTGCGACTCTTCGGACAATCGGTCGCAGCCGCCGATATCGTGGAAACTGTCGCCCAGACACCAGATTTCCGCCGGCTGCGTCCGCGCGACCACCGCCTCGATCCCCGCCAGCGTCTCCAGCGTGTCATAGGGCGGCAGCATCTGCCCGAACTGGGCGAACCAGCTCGCCTTCTCGAAATGCAGGTCGGCGAACAGCAACGCCCGCCGCGCCGGCCAGAACAGCGCGCCGGCAGAGAGGGCATCGAAAGCGTGGCCGGCGAACGAAAGGCGAACCATGGCGTGCCTATGGCGCAAGGCGCGGGGATGCTCAAGCCGTGGGGGCGTAACGATTTTGGCGGGAGCGACCACGCCGTTGGCACAGGCGCTACGACATGGTGAAGGGCACCCGGCCACGGTACGACTCTCACCCGGGTTTGGTTCGAGACCTATGCGAACTTCCCTCTTCGTACCCCGGCGAAGGCCGGGGCCCAGTTGGGAAACGTCGGCAAGGTGCGGAAAAGCCTTCCCAACTGGACCCCGGCCTTCGCCGGGGTACGACAGTTTTCAACTGATCGACCGACTTTTGCAGAGGTTTTGGCTTGAAACGGGGTCTCGCTTTTTGCGGCGGCCGCATGAAGAGGTGGGGCCGCCGATCTAGTCCGGGGAAACGACCAGGACGCAGCGGGCGGTGCCGAATTGCGCTACAGCCAGATATCGACGACATGGATCGCAAGGCCCACGGTGCCGCCGACCAGCGTGCCGTTGATGCGGATGAACTGCAGATCGCGGCCGACGGCATTTTCCAGCCGGCCGGTGATCGTCCGCGCATCCCAGCCGCGTACCGTGTCCGACACCAGCCGGACGATGCCGTCGCCATAATCGGCGACCGCGCCCACCACCGCGCGGCGGACGAAGCGATTGACCTTCGCCTTGAGCGCTGCATCGTTCTGCAGCGTCAGCCCCAATTGCCGCATCGCATCGCCGACCGGTCCGGCGAGCGCCCGGTCGGGGTTGCGCGCGACATTGAGCAGACCGCCACGGATGCGTTCCCATACCCCCATCCACCAGCCGGCGAGCGCCGGGTTTTCGATCAGGTCGTTCTTCAGTCGCTCGACCTTCGCCTGCATCTCGGGCGAATGTTGCAGGTCGTGGGCGAGCAGCGCCAGCCCCTCATTGGCCTTGGCGCGCAGGGGGTGGGCGGGGTCCTCGGCGACGTCGGCCAGCATCTTGTGCAGACCGTTCAGCACCGACGTCGCCAGCGTCGCATCCAGCCCGGTCCAGCGCAGCACCGCACCCGCGCGCTTCTGAATCATCGCGCGGACCAGTTCCTCGTTCGCGTCGAGCGTCTTGGACGTCCAGCGGATGATCGCGTCGACCAGCGGCAGGTGGCGGTCCTCGGCGATCGCCGCCTCGAGCGTGCGGCCGAGCGCCGGGGACACGCGCATCGCGCGCAACCGGTTGGCGAGCGCGCCGCGCACCATCGTCCCGAACTGATCGGGATCGAGCCCTTCGAGGACGTTCACCGCGAGGCGCGAGGCACCGTGCCGCAGCCGCCCGCTGCGCGTCGCCGGCTCGGCCAGCCATTTGCCGGCAATGGCGGCGGCGTCCATCCGGTACATGCGCCGCGCGACGACATGCGCGGTCAGGAAATTGTCGCGCAGAAAGGCGGCGAGCGTGTCGCCGATCCGGTCCTTGTTGCGCGGAATGATCGCGGTATGCGGGATCGGCAGGCCGAGCGGATGGCGGAACAGCGCGCTGACCGCGAACCAGTCGGCCAGCCCGCCGACCATCGCCGCCTCGGCAAAGGCCTGGACGAAGCCCCATGCCGGATGCGCCCCGTCCATTCGCCGGGACAGCAGGAACAGCGCCGCCATCGCCACCAGCATGAGCGTGGCGACGCGTCGCATCCGGCGTAGGGGAACAGGGACCGCGTCGCTGCCGTGAGGAATGGTCGGGGATCGTGGCATCGGCGAAACAATCGCCGGCTGCGGGGAAAGTTCAATGGGGTCGCCGCGTCGCCCTGTCCGAAAGACGTCACCCCAGCGCAGGCTGGGGTCTCTCGCGGCGCCTGCTGTAAGCTTTCACCGGAAGACCCCAGCCTGCGCTGGGGTGACGTTTAGGGTTGAGGGGCGGCGGTATCCTACTCGGCCGCCGGCAGCGACCTCGGCCCGTCGCCCGGCGGCAATTGCCCGCCCGGCTGGTGCTCGATCGCCGGGCGGTCGGCATCGCCCGGACGATAGGTGAGCAGCCGCCGCGACAGGCGCGGACCGACCCAGCGCTCCAGCCCGACGGCAAGGCTGAACGCACCCGGCACGATCAGCAGCGTCAGCAGCGTCGACAGCGTCAGCCCGCCGATCACCGTGATGCCCATCGGTGCGCGCGACGATGCATCGCCCGACAGCGCGAGCGCGGTCGGCACCATGCCCGCGACCATCGCGACGGTGGTCATCACGATCGGCTGGGCGCGCTTGTGCCCGGCGTCGAGGATCGCGACCTCCTTGTCGACGCCCTTCTCCATCTCCTCCAGCGCGAAGTCGATCAGCAGGATCGAATTCTTGGCGACGATGCCGAGCAGCATCAGCAGCCCGATATAGACCGGCATCGAGATCGGATTGCCGGTGACCCACAGCGCGAGCAGGCCGCCCAGCGGTGCCAGCAGCAGCGACCCCATGTTCACGAACGGCGGCATGACGCGCTTGTAGAGCAGCACCAGCACCCCGAAGACCAGCATGATCCCCGAAATCACCGCGACGATGAAGTTGGTGATCATCTCGCCCTGCCACTTCGCCTGACCGACGGTCAGTTCGGTGACGCCGAGCGGCAGGTCCTGCATGATCGGCAGGTCGTGGATCGCCTTCATCGCGACGCCCGACACGACGCCGGGTGCCAGATCGGCACCGACGACGAGGCGGCGTTGCTGGTTGATGCGGTCGATCTTGGTCGGACCCGCGCCGAAGCCGATATCCGCGACCACCGACAGCGGCACCGATCCGCCATTGCCGGTCGGGACCGGCAGGTTCTGGATCGTCGACAGCCGCGACCGGGCATCGCGCGACAGGGCGACGCGGATCGGGATCTGCCGGTCGGACAGCGAGAAGCGCGCGCTGTTCTGGTCGATATCGCCCAGCGTCGCGATGCGGATCGCGCCCGACAGCGCGGCGGTGGTCACGCCGAGGCTGGCGGCGAGGTCGCTGCGCGGGCGGATGATGATCTCCGGCCGCTTCAGGTCGCCCGACACGCGCGGGGCGACGATCATCGGCAGCTTTTCCATCTGCTTGACCAGGATGTTGGCGGTCTCGTTCAACTTGACCGGATCGTCGCCGCCCAACGTGATCGACAGGTCGCGGTTCGATCCGCCCCAGCCGAATTGCGACCGGAACGACACCCGCGCATCGGGAATCGCGGCGAGTTCGGGGGCGAGGCCGCGTTCGAACTCGGTGCTCTTGGTCGTGCGCATCGCATTGTACGCGGCATCGTCCATCAGCCCGAAGCTATGCCGCACGCTTTCGCCGAAGCTCGGCTTGTCGATCAGCTCGGCGGTGACGCGGCCATTGCCGGCATAGCTCGACGAATAGACCGATTTGACCATCGGCTGTTCGCGCAGCAGATTCTCGACGCGCTTCACGACGACGGCGGTCTGTTCGAGGGTGGTGCCGGGCACCATCTCGACGCTGGCGGTCACGCGGTCGCGGTCCTGCGGCGGCTGGAAGGTCTGCGGCAGGACGAAGAACATGCCGACGGTCAGCGCCAGCGCCGCCGCCGCGCCGACGATCGTCGACCAGCGATGGCGCAGCGTCCAGCGCAGCACGCCCATATACCGGTCCATCAGCCAGCCCTCGCCATGGCTGGCATGCCCCTGCGCCTTCAGGAAATAGGCGGCGATCATCGGCGTGATGAGGCGCGCGACGGCAAGGCTCATCAGCACGGACGCGACGACGGTCAGGCCGAAATTCTTAAAGAACTGGCCCGAGATACCCGGCATCAGCCCGACCGGCAGGAACACCGCGACGATCGCCATCGTCGTCGCCAGCACCGCGATGCCGATCTCGTCAGCGGCGTCGATCGATGCCTGATAGGCGGATTTGCCCATGCGCATGTGGCGGACGATGTTCTCGATCTCCACGATCGCGTCGTCGACCAGCACCCCCGCGACGAGGCTGAGCGCCAGCAGCGTCATCTGGTTGAGGGTGAAGCCCAGCATGTCCATGAACCAGAAGGCGGGGATCGCCGACAGCGGGATGGCCAGCGCCGAGATGATTGTCGCTCGCCAGTCGCGCAGGAACAGGAACACGACGACGATCGCGAGCAACGCGCCCTCGACCATCGCGGTCATCGCCGAATGATACTGGATTTCGGTGAACTTGACCGAATTGGACAGCAGCGCGAAGCGGACCTGCGGGTTGCGCTTCTGCAGGTCGGCGAGCTTCTTTTCCGCCTCGTGGAATACGGTGACGTCCGACGCGCCCTTGGCGCGCTTGATATCGAACGCCAGCACCGGGCGGCCATTATATTCGGCGCGGCTCTTGGGTTCGGCATAGGCGTCGCGGACTTCGGCGATATCGGCAAGCCGCACCGACCGGCCGCCGCCGACCGGCACCTGCGTCTGCGACAGCGCATAGGCGGTGGCGGCATTGCCCAGCACGCGGACCGATTGTTGCGAACCGGCAATTTCCGCCTGTCCGCCCGCCGCGTTCAGGTTGACCTGCCGCAGCGCCTGGTTGACCTGGCTGGCGGTCAGGCCCTGCGCCTGCAGCCGGGCGGGGTCGAGCGTCACGCGGATCTCGCGGTCGACGCCGCCGACGCGTTCGACGGTCGCCATGCCCTCGATCGACAGCAATTCCTTGGCGACGGTATTGTCGACATACCAGCTAAGCTGTTCGGCGGTCATGTCGTCGGCGATCGCGGTCCACGACGCCAGATCCTTGTCGGTGGTGTTGGCGCGGAACACCTGCGGTTCGAGGATGCCGTCGGGCAGTTCGCTGCGGATCTGGTTCACCGCCTCGCGCACGTCGTTGACCGCGCGGTCGATCGGCGTGCCGATATCGAGCTGGATGACGGTCTGCGACGACCCTTCGGTCACGCTCGATTCGATCTGGTCGATGCCCTGCAGCGAGCGTACCGCCGCCTCGACGCGCTGCGTCACCTGCGTTTCGAGTTCGGTGGGGGCGGCGCCGGGCTGGGTGATGACGACGATCGCCACCGGAAATTCGATGTCCGGGTCCTGGTTCACGTCCATGCGCATGAAGCTGACGATCCCGGCGATCGTCAGCGCGAGGAACAGCACCAGCGGCGGTACCGGGTTGCGGATCGCCCATGCCGAAATGTTGCGAAAGCCCATGGCGCTATTCCTTGCGAGCGGCGGCGGCGGCGGCGCGTACCGGCACCACCTCCTGCCCGACATTGAGGAACGCGCCGGCGCTCGCCACCACGCGTTCGTCGCCCATCAGCCCGGAGGCGATGAGAGCTCCCTCGTCCGACACCTCGGCCACGCGGACGTCGCGGCGTACCACCTTGTTCTGCGCATCGACCAGATAGACATAGCTGCCCTTGTCGTCGCTCAGCACCGCCGATTCGGGGAGCAGCGGCGCGGTCGACGCCCCGGCGCCGATGCGCGCGCTGGCGAAGCCGCCGGGACGCAGCGCCGGATCATAGTTGAGCGCGATGCGGGCAATGCCCTGCCGCGTCTGCGGATCGATGACCGGTGCGACCTGCCACACCTGCCCCTTGAACACGCGGGTGTCGCCGACCGGCACGACCTGCGCCCCCGAACCGGCGCGGATATCGGCGAGATCGGCTTCGGACAGCTGCGCGCGCATTTCCATCTGCCCGCCCATCGCGATGCGGAAGAGGACGCCGCTGCCGCTGCCAACGACCTGACCCGGCTCGACCGCGCGGGTCAGCACCAGCCCGGCGGCGGGCGCGCGGATATCGAGCCGGCGGTTGCGCGCCTGCGTCTCGGCCAGCTGCGCCTGCGCCACGCGGACGCGGGCATTGGCGGCGTCGCGGGTCGCGGTCTTGCGATCGATATCGGCCTTCGACACGAAGCCGCGCTCGACCAGCTGGTTCGACCGGTCGAGTTCGGTCTGCGCGATCTGCGCATCGGCACGCGCGACGCGGACCTGTGCCGACAGCGATTCGGCGGTCTGCGCCTGTACCGAGCGGTCGACCGTGGCGAGAATTTGTCCAGCGCTTACCCAGCTGCCCGGCTCAACCAGCACTCGCGTGACGAGGCCGCCTTCGCCTACGACGCCGACCGGCATTTCGCGCCGCGCGGCGAGCGAGCCGGTACCGGTCACCGCACGGGTCACCGTATCGCGGCCGGGGACGACCACCGTCACCTTTGGCAGCGCGCCCGCCGCCGCGGCAGGCGCCGCACCCTTTGCGGCGGGTGCGTCCGTACCCTTGCGACCGAATGCCCAGACGGCGCCCAGCACGACGAGCAGGACGATCACGATCCCGACGATGACGGCGCGGCGGCGCGACCGCGGGGCGCCGTCGGGTCCGGTCAGCAACTGGCGGTCACCCGCGATCGACGTCGATTCGTAATTCATCCACCCCATCCTGTTGGAAGGCCCCCAGCCCGTTTCGCGCTGTATTACCTCAATACAGCACTACCCTCAAGCATAGACATCGCGTTTTTCGATAAGAACGGCAAGGGCTGCATCGATTGCGTTCATGCCACGTTTTGCGGCGGGTGCGTAACGATCGTCCGGTCGTTCTGATTGTATTCGAAAGGGAAATGTCGATGCTCCGTTCCGTCCTGATCCTCGCCGCCATCGGAACCGCGCTGCCCGCGACGGCACAGCAGGCGGTGCCGGCATCGGCACCGATGTTGACCGACGGAACGCTGCTCGACGTCAGCGCGACGGGGAAGGCGACGCGCGTACCCGATATCGCCACCATCCGTTCGGGCGTAGTCAGCCAGGCGGCGACCGCCGCCGCGGCGCTGTCGGACAACGCCCAGCGCATGACCCGCGTCGTCGCCGCGCTGCGCCGGGCCGGCGTCGCCGATCGTGATATCCAGACCGCGCAGATCCAGTTGCAGCCGCAATATCGCTATGCCGAGAACCAGCCGCCGGCGATCACCGGCTATCAGGCGAGCAACAGCGTCTCGGTCCGCTTCCGCGACGTGGGGAAGAGCGGCGCGATCCTCGACGCGCTGGTCGCGCAGGGGGCGAACCAGATTGACGGGCCGACGCTGTCGGTCGATGCCGCCGACGCCGCGCTCGACGAAGCGCGCACCGACGCGATCCGTCGCGCCCGCGCCCGTGCCGACCTCTATGCGCGCGCCGCCGGGCTGCGCGTCGATCGCATCCTGCTGATCTCGGAAGATGGCGGGCAATTGCCGCAGCCGCCAATGCCGATGCTGCAGATGGCGCGCGCGGCGAAGATGGCCGATTCGACCCCGGTCGCGGCGGGGGAGCAGGATCTGACGGTCAATGTCTCGGTGCGGTTCCTGTTGCGGTGAGCATGGTCACCCACCGTTCGTGCTGAGTAGGGGCTGAGCGAAGTCGAAGACCCGTATCGAAGCACGTTGTCTCAGACGGTCCTTCGATACGCCGCTTCGATAAGCTCAGCGGCTACTCAGGACGAACGGGGACACCCGGGCGATTCAGATCAGCGCGTAAACCGCTCCACCACCTCGGCCGGCACCCGCAGCAACCGCCCGCTGTGCCGGTCGAGCAATGCCCATGTCGTGCGCGCATCGACTTTTACCCGCCCATCGGCACCGGTGAAGCGCATCAGCCGGTCGAACCGTGCGCCCTTCGGCGCATCGTCGACCCAGGTCTCCGCCGTCACCGTCTCCCCGGCCACGACATTGCCGCGATAGTCGATCTCATGGCGGGTGATGACCCAGACATAGGCGGCATGCTGTTCGGGCGTGGCCAGCGCATGCCAATGCTCCACCGCCACGTCCTGAATCCAGCGGACCCAGACCGCATTGTTGACGTGGCCGAGTTCGTCGATGTCATCGGGACCGGCGGTGATCGTCCGGGTATAGCGGGGCGAAGTCATTGCTGCGTGGCGGTGTCCGTTGCGGGGCGCGGCTTCAGGCCGCTGGTCTGGATCCGCCATGAACGTTGTTCGGCGGTCGCGCCATCGATATCGCCGGTACGGTGCAGCGTGACCGGGCCGGCCAGCGACACCGGCGTCCCGTCGAGCAGGCGTCCGGTAACCCGCACCGGTATTTCGATATAACGCTGACCGGCGCCGGCATCGATCCGGCCGGGCGTGCCGATCGTCGCGCGATACTCGGCATATTTCGCGAACGAGTCGGCAAACGCCTTGGCCGACATGCCCGATGCTTCACCCCGGCCGTTCCACAGGCGATAGGCGTCCTGATAACGGCCGCTGCCGATCGCAGCGAAATAGTCGGTCAGCACCGCTACGGCCTCCTGCGGTCCGGCCTCGGTCGCGACCGGCGCGGCGGCGTCGGCCGGGCGAACCTCGTTGGCGGGCAGCGGTGCGGAGACGCCGGGAATGCCGTCGCCCGGGGGCAGGGTCGTCGACGGCGTCACCGGCGTCGGTTGACCCGCGATCGGCGTCGGTTCTGCAGCGACGGCGTTGTCCGCCGCCGCCCCGTTGCCTTCATCGCCACCGCCGCAGCCGCCCAGCAGCAGCGCCAGTCCCGCGGCGGCGAACGTCCTCACGGTTCGATCGCGTCGCGATCGGCGTCGTTCAGATCGTCGTCCTCGGCGAGATTGTCCTCGTCGAAATCTTCCTGAAGTTCGTCCTCGCTCTGGTCGCCCTGACCGGTGATCGTCACATCCTCATCCTCTTCGGCGAGTTCGTCGTCGACCATGTCGAGTTCGTCCTCATCCTCGTCGTCGGACGCGCCGAGATCGGGTTCGAGGTCGGTCAGGATCGTGCCGTCGCTGGGTCCGTCGCGGGTCGCTTCGAGGATTTCGGCGCGCTGGCTTTCGTCATAGCCGTCCTCGTCATAGCCGTCGTCGCCCGATCCCTGACCATTTACCTGATGACCGCCCATCGAATGACTCCTGCTGGTTAGGACAGGGAAACCCGTTGCGGGCCGCGCCGGTTCCTATCCCCTGCGGAACAGCCGGCCATGTTCGGTACGAAACACGACGAATACCGCGATCAGGCCGAGGAACAGGAACCCGCCGTACAGCGGCACGGTGGTTCCGTCGAACGCCTGTCCGATCACCGCCCCCAGCACCGCCCCGCCGAGCATCGACACAAAACCCTGCAGCGACGACGCCGTCCCCGCGATCGACCCCATATTCTCCATCGCCATCGCCGAGAAATTGGACGACGCGAGGCCGAAACAGGCCATCATGATCGCCTGCAGGATGATGAAGCTGGTCAGCGATTCGATCCCTGCCAGCGTGATCGCGAGGTGGATCGCCGCGACCGCGACCAGCCCAAGCAGGGCGGCGTGCGAAATCAGCCGCGTGCCGAAGCGCATCACGATCCGCGAGTTGAAGAACGACCCTGCCGCCATCGTACCGGCGACGCAGGCGAAGACGACGGTCAGCAGCTTGGGCTTGCCGAACGTCACCTCCATGATCTGCTGGATCGATCCGACGAAGCCGAACAGTCCGCCCGACAGCAGCGCCGCCGCGACGGTATAGCCGACGGCATAGCGATCGCGCAGCACGATGCGATACCCCTCCATGATCCGGCCGGGGTCGAGCGGCTGGCGTTCGGACACCGGCAGCGTCTCGGGCATGCGCAGCACGAACCACGCGAACACCGCAGCGGTGACGATCGCGATCCCGCCGAAGATCCACCGCCACGAGGCGAAGGCAAGGACGAATTCGCCGAAGGTCGGCGCCAGCACCGGCGCGGCCATGAAGAAGATGAAGGCGAGGCTCATCACCCGTGCCATCGCCCGGCCCGAATAACAGTCGCGCACCAGCGCCACCGTCACCACGCGCCCGCCCGCCACCGCCGCACCCGATGCGAAGCGCGCGATCAGCAGCAGCAGGAAACTGCCCGATACCGCCGCGACCAGATTGGTGATCGTGCTGGCGATCAGCGCGAAGATCAGCACCGGCCGCCGGCCATAGCGGTCGGCGAGCGGACCATAGGCCAGCTGCGCGATCGAAAAGCCGAGCAGGAACGACGTTACGACGAACTGCCGCGTATTGGGTTCGGCGACGCCCAGCGCGTCGCCGATCGCGGGCAGCGCCGGCAGCATCGAATCGATGCCGAGCGCGGTCAGCGCCATCAGCGCCGCGATCAGCGTCACGAACTCGCCGAACGGCAGCGGCGAACGGTCCGCCGACCCGCCACTGTCCGGGGCGGGAGCGGCGTCGGTCAGCGCGGCCGAGGTGTCGGGCGACAGGGGATCGGTTCTTTGTTGCATCGCATCATCCCCATGCCGCAACTCGCGGCTCGCGTCACGCAAAGGATCACCCTGTTCGGCGGCGGGCCGTGCGTCTATCTTCATGGCTTCGTTCCGGTATCTTTCAGGATTTGAGACCAATGGCCGACACGCCGCTTTCGCAGGTTCCGCTGATTTCGATGGCGCAGGCCGAGCAGGACCCCGATGGTTTCGCCCGCGACTTTGGCGAGTCGTTCCAACGCTTCGGTTTCGCGATGGTATCCGACCATGGCGTCGACCAGGGCGTCATCGACCGCGCCTGGGCGATGACCAAGGCATTCTTCGACCTGCCCGAGGCAGAAAAGCGCCGCTATTTCGTCGAGGGTGGCGGCGGTGCGCGCGGCTATACCCCGTTCAAGACGGAGATCGCCAAGGGCGCGACCCATGTCGACCTGAAGGAATTCTGGCATGTCGGGCGCGAGCTTGCTGCCGGTCACCGCTACGGCGACGTCATGCCTGCCAATGTCTGGCCCGACCGGCCGGAGGGGTTTCGGGAGGCGTTTCTCGACCTGTTCGCCGCGCTCGATGCGGCGGGCGACCGGCTGCTGTCGGCGATCGCGCGCTATCTAGGGCTGGAGCCGAACTGGTTCGACCGCGCGGTGAAGGACGGCAATTCGGTGCTGCGCCTGCTCCATTATCCGCCGGTCCCCGCCGATGCACCCGAAGTACGTGCCGGCGCGCATGAGGATATCAACCTCATCACGCTGTTGCTGGGTGCCGAGGAAGCGGGGCTCGAACTGCTCGACCGCGACGGGCGCTGGCTGCCGGTCGCGCCGCCGCCGGGCGCGATGGTGGTCAATGTCGGCGACATGCTGCAGCGGCTGACCAACCACGTCCTGCCATCGACCACCCACCGCGTCGTCAATCCGGCACCCGAACGGCGCGGCCATTCGCGCTATTCGATGCCGTTCTTCCTCCACCCCGCGCCCGATTTCCTGATCGAGACGCTGCCCGGCTGCATCAGCGAGGAACGCCCGAACCGCTATCCGACCCCGATCAGTTCGCACGACTATCTGTACGAGCGGCTGGTCGAGATCGGCCTTATCAAGAAGTGACGGCCACGGGGTTCCCCTGATCGCCAACCACCTTTAGAGACACGAAACCGGCCGGGGCGATGCTCCGGCCGCAATTTTATTACGTCAGCAAATTGAGGGATCTATGACCGAACCGCTCCGCGTCGCCATCGCCGGCCTTGGAACCGTGGGTGCGGGCGTGATTCGGTTGATCGAGACTAATGGCGACCTGATCGCCCGGCGAGCCGGCCGTCCGATCGAGGTCGTCGCAGTATCGGCGCGCGACCGGATGCGCGACCGCGGCGTCGACCTGTCGCGCTACCAATGGGTCGACGACACGGCCGCGCTGGTGCAGGCCGGCGATGCCGATGTCGTCGTCGAGCTGATCGGCGGATCGGACGGCCCGGCGCTGACGCTGGCGCGCGGTGCGCTCGCGGCGGGCAAGAGCTTCGTCACCGCCAACAAGGCGATGATCGCGCATCACGGCCTCGAACTCGCCAAGGCCGCCGAGGACAAGGGCGTCGCGCTGAAGTTCGAGGCGGCGGTCGCCGGTGGCGTGCCGGTCATCAAGGGCCTGCGCGAAGGGGCGGCGGCCAACGAGATTTCGCAGGTCTTCGGCATCCTCAACGGCACCTGCAACTTCATCCTGTCGAAGATGGAGGCCGAAGGCCGCGACTTCGCCGAGGTGCTGGCCGAGGCGCAGGCGCTGGGCTTTGCCGAGGCCGATCCCAGCTTCGACATCGACGGCGTCGATGCCGCGCACAAGCTGTCGATCCTCGCCAGCCTCGCCTTCAACACCCAGCCGGCGTTCGATGCGGTGGCGGTCACCGGCATCCGCCACGTGCTGGCCGCCGATATCGCCGAGGCGGCGGCATTGGGCTATCGCATCCGGCTGGTCGGGGTCGGCGAAGCAGGGCCGCGCGGGCTGTTCCAGCGGGTCCATCCGCACCTCGTGCCGCTCGACCATCCGTTGGCGCATGTCACCGGTTCGCTCAACGCCGTGGTTGCCGAGGGCAATTTCGTCGGCCGGCTGTTCTTCCAGGGGCGCGGTGCCGGCGATGGTCCGACCGCCAGCGCGGTGGTCGCCGATCTGATCGATATCGCCCGCGGCGAATTCGGCCCGCCCTATGCGATGCCGGTTGCCGACCTGACCCCCGCCGCGCCCGAACCGACCGGCGAACGCCGCGGCCGCGCCTATCTGCGCCTGCAGGTCGCGGACAAGGTCGGGGTGCTTGCCGAAATCGCGGCGGCGATGCGCGATGCCGGCGTCTCGATCGAAAGCCTGATCCAGCGCGGCGCGAATGCCGATGGCGGGGTGCTGGTCGCGATCGTGACGCATGAGGGGCCGGAACGCTGCGTCGCGCAGGCGCTGGAAAAGCTGGAAAGCTCGGCCAGCGTGCTCGGCCAGCCGATGTGGATGCACGTGCTCGGCGGGTAAGGGGGCGCCCGACGGCGGCGGGTCAGGGTAGCGGGATCGCCGCCTCGGCCTCGCGCCGCGCCCGGCGTTCCGCGCGCGCGGCATTGGCGCGCTGGATGAAGCAGCCGGTCTGTCCGCCGACCCCGGCGGTCGAGCAGCTGCCGATCCCGCTCGACCCGGCGTTCAGATTGTCCTGCACCCGCGTCGCCCAGCTTTCGCCGTCGCGGGTCGGTTCGACGTCGCGCAATTCCTTCGGGATACGGAAGCGTTCCTGTTCGCCCCGGCGGACGCAGACCACAATTTCCTCGCCATCGGCGTTGGTCGGGCATTTGTCGTTGCCATAGATGACGAGCGTGCCGTTGCGGACCTGCGCAGCGGCAGGCGCGGCCGGCATGGCAAAGGCGACGATCGCGGCGGCACCGGCCAGAAGCGTGCGGGTCATCACAAAATCCTCCTGTCCGGGTAACGCCCGGACGATCAAATGCGTTTCGAAACTTCGATGGCGATGCGGCAGCCCGCGCGGATCGCCGCCGACAGCAGGGGATAGGCCGGCGCGCGTTCGGCGCCATGCGCCAGCGCCGCTTCCTTATGCTCCAGCTCTTCGGCCTGGAACTTGCGGATCGCGGCGCCCAGTTCGGGATCGTCCTCGCCCAGTTCGGCGAGCTGATCCTCATAATGCTTGTCGATTTCGGTCTCGACCGCAGCGGTACAGGCCATTGCCGCTTCCGGCCCGATCGCCGCCGTCGCCGCACCCAGCGCGAAGCCGGCCACGTCCCAGATCGGCTGGATGATCGTTGGCCGCACGCCGCGTTCGGCGATCAGCGCGTCGAAATAGGCGCGATGCTCGGCCTCCTGCAACGCCATGCCTTGGATCGCCGCCGACATCGGGCTGCGGTCGCCCATCACCGCCAACTGCCCGGCATAGATGCGCGTCGCGCCATATTCGCCCGCCTGATCGACGCGGATCATCGACTTGATCCC
The DNA here is from genome assembly GCF_022664395.1 of Sphingomonas lacusdianchii. Classification (GTDB taxonomy): domain Bacteria; phylum Pseudomonadota; class Alphaproteobacteria; order Sphingomonadales; family Sphingomonadaceae; genus Sphingomonas; species Sphingomonas lacusdianchii. The sequence continues at coordinate 31,778 of NZ_JAKRET010000009.1, forward strand.
GCCGGGCCGGGGATCGCCGGGTCGCCATTTGCTCATGTCCGCCTCCGTGTCGCCAGCATCAGCACCACCAACGCGCCGGCGATCGAAAAGATCGCGTTGAACCCGGCCAGCGAGATGCCGAGGAACGACCATTGCGGCACGTCGCAACGGACCACCGGTTGCCGCACGATCGCCGCCAGCAGGTCGCCGCCGGTCGCGTGCAGCGTATTGGCGCAGGCGGTGACCCCCTGCCACCAATGATATTCGACGCCGGCATGGAACACCCCGATCAGCCCGCTGGTCAGGATCGCCAGCCCGGCAAGGATCACCAGCAGCCGCTTGGCCGAGGTGCGCGGCGCGAAGAAGGAGAGAGCCGCCAGCACGATCGCCGCATAATGCGGCCAGCGCTGCCAATGGCACATCTCGCACGGATACAGCCCGCCCAGAACTTGCGAGCCGAGCGCCCCCGCGATCAGCGTGAGCGGCAGCAGCAGCGCGATCCAGCGCGCGAGCGGCAGGTCGTTGGCACGCATCGGTTCAGCGCTTGCCGGGCTTGGGGACAGCCGCCGCCATGCGCGTCGTCGGACCGACCCGGCCCATCGTCTGCAACGCATAATAGAGCTGGAAATCGTCGATGCCGCGCTTCTTCAGCGACTCGGCGGTCTCGGCAAAGCGCGGATCGTCCTTGGTGTCCTCGGTCAGCGTCTTGTCGTTGATGCCGGCCTCGTTGACCAGATGGCGGCGCAGATCGGCCTCGCGGTACACCGGGCGGCTCTTGTAATCGGGGTCCGAAATCTGCGGGACCTTCAGATCGGGGTCGATGCCGCCTTCCTGCACCGACCGGCCCGACGGCGTGTGGTAACGCGCGGTGGTCAGGCGCAGCGCGGTGTTCTTCGACAGGTCGAAGATCGACTGCACCGATCCCTTGCCGAAGCTGCGCTCGCCCATCACGATCGCACGGTGATGGTCCTGCAACGCGCCGGCGACGATCTCCGATGCCGATGCGGTGCCGGGATTGGTCAGCACGATGATCGGCAGTCCCTGCGCGAGGTCGCCCGGCACCATCTCCTCGGCGAAATAGCGTTCGGTATCTGCCTTGTCGCGCCCGCGCTGCGACACGATCTCGCCGCGTGCAAGGAAGGTGTCCGATACCTCGATCGCCTGGGTCAGCAGCCCGCCGCCATTGTCGCGCAGGTCGATGACATAGCCCTTGGGCTTGTGGCCCAGCGCCTTGTCGATCCCGGCGATCGCGGCGCGGGTGTCGGCGCCGGTCGTCTCGCTGAAGGTGTTGATGTTGATGACGCCGATGCCGTCCTTCACTTCCCATTTGACCGGCTTCTGCACGATCGTGCTGCGCACCAGCGTCAATTCGATCGGCTTGTCGCGGCCGGGGCGGACGATGGTCAGCGATACCTTCGATCCCGTCGGCCCGCGCATCTGCGCGACCGCTTCGTCGAGCGTGCCGCCGACGATCAGCTTGCCGTCGACATGGGTGATGTAATCGCCCGACTTGATGCCGGCACGCGCGGCGGGCGTGTCCTCGGTCGGGGTGATGACCTTGACCGCGCCGTCCTCCAGCGTGACCGACAGGCCCAGCCCCGAATAATTGCCGGTGGTGGCGATGCGCAGATTCTCGAAATCCTTGGCGTCGAGATAGCTCGAATGCGGGTCGAGCGCCGCCAGCATGCCGCGCATCGCGCCTTCCATCAGCGTCTTGTCATCGACCTTGTCGACATAGGACGCCTTCACCCGGTTGTAGACGTCCATGAAATTGTCGAGTTCGCGGAAACTTCCCGCATCGGCCTGCGCCATCGCGCCGGTGGCGACGGGGACCAGCGCGAGCGCACCGACGATCGCGGTTGCCTGAAGGAACGGACGGGACATACGCATATACGCTTGATGCTTTCGACTGCGGTACGGAAGCCACACTAGCGGGAAATCGTTCGGCGATCAAAGCGCTGTCTCGCTGAACCGGACGTGACGTTCGGCCACGACCGGGCAAAGCCGACTGCAGACGCCGGTATCGAACTGGCCCCGACCATGTCGTCGGTCCGGATGAAGTCGCGATCGCTGCGAAAGTCCGTGTCACCATATCCCCGCAAAGGCGGGGGTTCAGGACGACACCAGCAAACCCTTGTTTTGCTTGGCTCTGGACCCCCGCCTTCGCCGGGGTACGCAAGGGCGCCGGGACAAGCGGAGAATTTTCGCAGAGGTCTCAATCGAGTCCAAGGTGTCGCCGAGGGACTTTAATTCGACGAAAGCGATCCGGCCCTAGAATGCCGACCAGTCGTCCTCCGCTACCGCCAGCGCGGTGTTGCCGGCGACGTGCGGACGCATCGGGACGACGTTCGCCGGACGGGGGGCGGGTGCCGGGACGGCGCGGACGGGCGCGATGCGATGCCCGGTGTCGCCGAGGCGGAAGCTGCTGATCTGCCGCGCCATGCCGTCGGCATCGGAGGCGAGGCTGCGCACGGCCGCGGTCGCTTCCTCGACCATCGCCGCATTCTGCTGCGTCATGCCGTCCATTTCCGACACGGCGGTGTTGATCTGGTGCAGGCCCGTCGCCTGCCGCTCGGCCGAGGCGGCGATGCTGGCGACCAGTTCGTCGATCTGTCCGATGCGGCTGATGATCCGCGCCAGAGCGTCGCCGGTATCGACCACCAGCTGTACGCCGGTGTCGATCTGGCTGGACGATGCGGTGATGCGGGTCTTCACGTCCTTGGCGGCATCGGCCGAGCGCTGCGCCAGCGCGCGGACCTCGCTGGCGACGACGGCAAAGCCCTTGCCCGCGTCGCCCGCCCGGGCCGCTTCCACCCCGGCATTCAGCGCCAGCAGGTTGGTCTGGAACGAGATGCCGTCGATCACGCTGATGATGTCGCTGATCTCGGCCGAGGCGCGTTCGATGCCGTGCATCGCCTCCATCGCGCGACGGACGATCTCGCCCGACTGGTCCGCCTCGGCGCGCGCCTCGCTGACGATGCGGTTGGCCTGTGCCGCGCCGGCGGCGGTTTCGCGAACGGTCGAGGTGATCTCGTCCATCGCCGCCGCGGTCTCTTCGAGGCTCGCCGCCTGTTGTTCGGTCCGCTGCGACAGGTCGTCGGACGCCTGACGGATGTCGTCGGCGCCGTTGTTGATGCTGCCGGCGGCTTCGGTCACGGTCGCCAGCGTCGATTGCAGCGCCGCGACGGCGGAATTGAAGTCCGCCTTGATCCGCGCGAACGGCCCGGTCAGCTCGGCATCGACGCGCGAGACCAGATCGCCCTGCGCCAGCCGCGTCAGTGCCGCGCCGAAGCTGTCGACGATCAACATCGTCTGCTCCTCCTTGGAACGTTCGGCGGCGACCAGCTGATCGCGCAACGCCCCGGTCGCGTCGGCCAGCTGGCCCAGTTCGTCGCGCCGGCCGCCGGCCGGGATCGCGACCGCCATGTCGCCCGACGTCATCCGCTTCAGCGCCTCGACCAGCGCCAGCAGCGGCACCACGACGAACCGGCGGGTGGCGAAGCCGATGGCGAGGATGACGGCAAGCGTCGCGAGGGTGGTGAAGACGAGTAGCATGTTGGCCGTTCGGGCGATCGCGTTCGCCTCGGCGCTGACCTCGGCCAGATGCGCTTCGATCGCATCGGACAGGGTGCTCATCCCGCCCTCCAGCGTTTCGAAGGCTTTGAGAAAGCCGGGCAGCAGCGCCGTGGCGCGGGCCGGATTGGCGGCGGCGGCATCTGCGATCCGTTCGGCGGTCGCGATATAGGCGTTGACCAATGGCTGGATCTGGCGCGCGCGTGCGGCGATGGCGGGGGCATCGGCATAAGCTGCATCGGCCGCCAGCGCCTTGCGCAGCGCCGCCGAATCATCGGCCAGCGCCTTGCGGTTGGCAGCGAGGTCCAGATCGCCGGCGGAGCTGGCCCGCAATATCGACAGCACATCGCCTCGGATTGCGTCATGCATCATGTCGGCGGTCATGTGGTTGCGCAGCAGCGCCGTTCCCTCGCTGATACTGGCGCGCGCGTCGGACTGGCGGCCGTTGGACCAGACCCTCGCGCCTGCCGACCCCAATACCAGCAGCGCGATCGCAGCGATTGCCGCCAATACCATCCGGTTGATCGATTGCACGCGGGCCTACTCCGATTCGTTCGTTCGGTACGATCTGGGCCCTGATCGGATAATATACGGTTATCGCGCCATTGACTGCGCGCGCTACAGCATTGCCGCCAGATCGACCGGTACGCCGTGGCGACGCAGCTCGATCGTCACCGGCGGCCCGTCGCCCAGCGGCGCGCGACCGATCGGGGTACCGGCGGCGACGCGCGCGTCGACCGGCCCGACACTTGCGGCAAGACCGGAGACCGTCGTCGTCCAGCCATCACCATGGTCGAGGATCACCACCCGGCGATAACCGCGAAACCGCTTGCTGAACGCGATTCGTCCCGGCGCCGGTGCGATGACGGTGGCCCCCGGCGCGACGGTCAGCGTCAGCCCGCGCGCGCGCACGCCGCTGTCGCTGATTTCGCCGAACCCGGTCGCGACGCTGCCCCGGACCGGCAGGCGATAGGCGGGCGGCGGCAGTGCCGGAGCGGCGGCATCGGGCCGGGGAAGCGGCCCGGGCAGGGCGGCGAGCGCAGCGCGGGTGTCGACCGCCTCGCCCAGTTCCTCCAGCCGGTCGACGATGTCGCGCGCCTGTTCGCCCAGCGCGATCGCCCGGTCCGATTCGATCAGCGCACCGCGCGCCAAAGCCCGCGAACGCAACCGTTGTGCCGCCTCCGCGTGCACCAGCGCCAGCCGCTCATTCTCCAACCGCGCATTGCTGGCCGCCAGTGCCGCGAGCGCGACACCGGCCTGCGCGCGCAAGCGCGCCGCATCGGCAATGGCCGTACGGACGGCGGCGGTGCGCCGTTGCATCGCCGGCACAACGGTGCCGAGCACGGCGCGGACATGGACCAGATCGTCGGTCGATCCGGGCTGCGCGACCGCCAGCCATGCCGGGCGGCTGGCAAGTGATTGCAACGCCCCAACCAGCCGCGCCACCGGTGCCTGTCGGGTCGCCAGCTCGCCGCGACGCCGGGCAAGCAATTCGCCGATCAGTGCGACGCGCGCCTGTGCGGTGCGGCGATCGGCTTCGGCAGCGGCGATGCGCGCGGCGAGGGCCGCCTGTGCGGCGCGGCTACGCGCGGCCCCGGCGCTGGCGGCTCGCGCGGCGCGCTGGAGCAATTGCGATCTCGCGCTCGCCGCCGCCGCTGCCCGGCGGGCGGTTTCCAGCCGTTCGCGGCCCGCCGCGACCGGATCGTCCTGCGCCCACGCCGCCGCACCCGCCAGCGCGGCCAGAGCGACGATCAGGGCGAGCGCGCGCCTCATCCCTCGCGGTGATAGGGGTGGCCGGACAGGATGCTGGTCGCGCGCCACAATTGTTCGGCCAGCATCGCCCGCGCCATCAGATGCGGCCATGTCGCCCGTCCGAACGCGAGCAACAGGTTGGCCTGTGCCCGCTGCGCATCGTCAAAGCCATCGGCGGCGCCCAGCAGGAACCGGGTCTCGCGCACCCCGTCGTCGCGCCAGCGACCCAGCTGCGTCGCGAACGTCATCGACGGCAGGTCGCGCCCCTTTTCGTCCAGCATCACGATGCGCGTGCCCGGGTCGACCGGCGGTACCTTGCCCCCGCTATCGGGCAGTTCGGTGATCTTCGTCGGCCAGCCGACTCGCTTCAGATAGCGGTCGATCAGTTCGGCCTCGGGACCACGCCCGATCCGCCCGCGCGCGACGATATGCAGCAGCACGGGCGGACAGGCTTTATGCGTGCGCGGTCGGGTTCAGCGTATCGCCGAACGCCCACATCCGCTCCAGATTGTAGAAGGTGCGGACTTCGGGGCGGAAGAGGTGGACGATCACGTCGCCGGTGTCGATCAGCACCCAGTCGGCGGTCGGCAACCCTTCGATGCGCGACGGGCGGCCGAACTCGGCCTTGACCCGCTCGGCCAGCTTGGTCGCCATCGACGCCACCTGCCGGCTCGATCGGCCGCTGGCGATGACCATGTAATCGGCGATGCTCGACTTGCCCGCGAGCGGGATCGACACCGTCTCGACCGCCTGGTCGTCGTCGAGGCTGGCGAGCACCATGCGGTGCAGCGCTTCGGTCTCGCTCATGGCATCGGTCGGGTCGGTAGGGGTCGGCAAGGGTATCAGCTTTCAGGGGCCTGTGCGCCGGACCGGGCGGGTGGAATTACCCGACGGTGCCAGGCGGGATCGGCGGCGCGGATCGCGGTCGCCGAAGTTGGATCGGGGCGGAAGCGCAAACGGACCAGCGCCGGCAAACTCCACATCGTCCATCGTCTCGCCTGGCCTGCGGGCCGCGCATGGCGCCGCAACCAGCCCATCGCAGGACTAGCGAGGGCGCGGCCATCATAGCCCGGACGCGCGACGACCGCAATCGCCACCGTCCGCGCAATGCCGCGCCAGTCGCGCCAGCGGTGAAACTCCGCAAGATTGTCCGCGCCCATCAGCCAGATGAAGCGATGCTGCGGGTAGAGCCGCACCAGTTTGCGCAAGGTATCGATGGTGTAGCGCGTGCCCAGCCGCCGTTCGATCGCGGTCGGCCGGATCGGCGCATGCCGCGCGACCCGCCGTGCCGACGCCAGCCGTGCGTTGAGCGGCGCCATGCCGGCGGCGGGCTTCAGCGGGTTGCCCGGCGAAACCAGCCACCACACTTCGTCCAGCGCCAGCGCGCGCTTCGCCGCCAGCGACACCCGGCGATGGCCGCGATGGGCCGGGTTGAACGATCCGCCGAGCAGGCCGATGCGGCTCATGCCAATGAAGACCGCTCGTCACGCCAATTCCGGCGTTCGTGCAGGACACGCAGGATGGCTACGTCGTCCGGCTCGACGGTGTAGAGCAGGACATAGGCGGTACGGGCCACAGGCCAAGCCCGGACGTCTTCGGCAATCCACCGACCGATGCCGGGATAATCGCACAAGCGATCAGCCGCTGCACGAATGTCGCCTATGATCCGTACCGCCGATGGGAAGGCATCCTGCTCAATCAGATAGACGTCGAGATCGGCCAGGTCGCGAAGGGCGGAGGCAGTCCATATCAGTCCTGGCATCGTGCGCGATGGCGAGCGATCATCGCATCCAGTTCCTGCATCACGACGTCATGGGGTATCGTTCGGCCGTGTCGCAGGTCATCCAGTCCGACCTGTGCTGCGTCCAACAGGCGTTCTTCCGACACAGCGGCATCGTGCAGCAGGGTCGCGGCAACATCGCCGATCGACTGGCCCCGCGCCGTCGCCAGCCGCTGCACGATGGCGGCGGTTTCGATGTCGATCGAAGCGGTCAGCGAGGTCTTTTCCATTCCGACAACCTATGCCGCGCGACCCCCGCCATCAAGGCCGGGTCTGACCGGTCCCGCGCACGATCCATTTGTACGTCGTCAGCCCCTCCAGCGCGACCGGGCCGCGCGCATGCAGTCGGCCGGTGGCGATGCCGATCTCCGCGCCCAGCCCGAATTCGCCGCCATCGGCGAACTGGGTCGAAGCGTTCCACATCACGATCGCCGAATCGACGCGCGCAAGGAAATGCTCGGCGGTCGCTTCGTCGGCCGTGACGATCGCATCGGTATGGTGCGATCCGTGCGCGGCGATATGCGCGATCGCGTCGTCGACCCCGTCGACCAGCTTTACCGACAGGATCGCGTCGAGATATTCGGTGTCCCAGTCGTCTTCATTCGCTTCGAGGATATCGGGGTGCAATGCCCGCACCTCGGCATCGCCGCGCAATTCGCAGCCGGCATCGAGCAGCCCGGTCAGCAACGGCAGCGGATCGGCATAGGCGCGGTCGATCAGCAGCGTCTCCGTCGCGCCGCAGACGCCGGTCCGCCGCAGCTTGGCATTCACGACGATCTCCCGCGCCATCGCCGGATCGGCAGCGCGGTCGACATAGCTGTGGTTCAGCCCGTCGAGATGCGCCAGCACCGGCACGCGCGCCTCGGCCTGGACCCGCGCGACTAGGCTCTTGCCCCCGCGCGGCACGATCAGGTCGATCAGCCCTTCGGCCGCCAGCATCGCGCCGACCGCCGCACGATCGGTCGTCTGGATCAGTTGCACCGCCGCTTCCGGCAGTCCGCCCGCGACCAGCCCACGCACCATCGCCGCGTGGATTGCGCGATTGCTGTGGATCGCCTCGCTCCCGCCGCGCAGGATCGCCGCGTTCCCGGCCATCACCGCCAGCGCCCCGGCATCGGCGGTAACGTTCGGCCGGCTTTCGTAGATGATGCCGATCACGCCGATCGGCACGCGGACCCGCGTCAGCACCAGCCCGTTGGGCCGCTCGCTGCGGTCGATGACCTCGCCGACCGGATCGGCCAGTCCCGCCACCGCCACGACCCCCGCCGCCATCGCTTCCAGCCGGGCCGGGTCGAGCCGCAGCCGGTCGAGCAGGGCGCCCGACAGGCCGTTCGCCTGCGCAGCGGTAATATCGCGTGCGTTGGCCGTGAGGATGGCGGCGGCGTCGTCGCGGATGGCTGCGGCGGCGCGGCGGAGCGCGGCGGCTTTGGTTGTTGTCGGGGTTGCCGCAAGAATTTGGGCCGCCCCGCGCGCGACGTTGCCCATAGCGGCGATCGGAACAATCCGATCGGCAATCGTCCGGGCAGTCGACATGCAAGATCCTCCATCGCGTGCGGAACGCGCATCGCGGAATATCGTGGCACCGTCCAGTCGCTGCCGCAGCGTCCTATATGAAAAGGGGCCACCGTTACGGCAGCCCCAGGATCGTCATCTACTGGTCGGATCAGAACTTCGCTTCGAACCCGACATACATGTAACGGCCGGTATTGGTCCAGAGGCTGCCTGCTTCGGTGCCCTGTTGTCCCAATGGTGGCAGCGTGTCGGTGATGTTGTCGATCCCGCCATACAGACGGAACCGATCGTTCACCGACGCGCCGATCCGAAGATTGTGGTAGAAGATTTCCGGATAGTAGACGAACGGGAACGCATCCGGGTTCTGTGCCGGACGACCGTCGAACGCATTCTGGGTTTCGAACGCACCGATCGTCTGCTTGCCCACATATTGCAGCTGATAGTTCAGATCGAACACGCCGAAGTCGAAGTTCGTCTGCACGTTGGCGCGCCATTGCGGATCGCCGACCTGGCTCAACTGACGCGTACGGAACGTCGGATCGGCGATGTCCGTGAAGTTGTTCCGCTTGATGACATAGGTCACCAGCGCACGCAGCGTCATGCGCGTCTCGCCGCCCAGATTGGTATTATATCCGATATCGGCATCGATTCCCGACGCTTCGAGCTTCGCGTAGTTGAACGGTTGCGAGAAGAACGAAGGGCCATCCAGCGGCAGCGATACGACGCCGCCGGCATGGGTCACGTTCTGCTGGCCGGCAAAGGTTCCGTCCGGCCGACGGAACACCACTGCGCAGAACTCATTGTCGATCCCGCTGGGATTGTCATAGCACTGGTTGATGATCGTCTGGCCGGCCAACGAGTTGATCGCGTCGTTGATGCGGATGTTGTAATAGTCGAACGACGCCGAGAAGCCGGGCAATAGCCGCGGCTGGAACACGGCGCCCACGGTGAAGCTGTTCGACCGCTCCTCGCGCAAAGCGGGATTGCCCCGGTTGAAACCCGAGATGCCCGACGTCGGAACGTTGGTGAAGGGTTCGGTCGTTCCGTTGAAGGTCTGGGTCAACGGAACACCGGCGGCGGTGCAATTGCGTTCGCGGTTCGGATTATTGTTGATGTTCTGCCGGCCGCACGGGTCCGAGAAGCTGTTCGCGAAGGTCTGCACATTGGCCGTGAACAGATCGCCAAGGGTCGGTGCGCGGACCGAACTGCCATAGCCGGCACGCAAACGCACATCGCGGACGGGTGCGAACACGCCGCCCAGGTTCCACGTCCAGGTCCCGCCGATATCGCCGACACTGTAATCCGAATAGCGTGCGGCACCTTCGAGCGACAGTTCGTGGATGAAGGTTTCGCTCAGCAGCGGTACGCGGACTTCGGCAAAGGCTTCCTTCGATACGAACGCCGGCGGATCGAACGCCGGAATGGCGTTCAGGAAGGTCAGACCTGCCGCGGTGGTCGGATCATAGGCCGCGTATGCCCGTTCCTTCCGGTACTCGCCGCCAACCGCAAAGCCGATCGGACCACCGGGCAGTTCAAACAACTGACCAAGGTTGCCGGAAACATAGGCGGTTGCGTTGAGCTGGTCGGCCCATTCCTCGCGCGTGGAAGTGTAGCCGAAATAGTTCAGCGCCGCTTGCGATACGTTGCCATTACCGAACAGGTTGACCGGTACGCAGGCCGCGTCGTCGTTGGCGGTGTTCGCATCGGCATTGACCGCGCAGACGATCTGGCCGGCAGAGTTCCGTACGGCGTTGATCGAACGCGAATATTGCGCCTGCAGGACGTTGCCCGCCGTCGAATAGAAGGTTTCGACGCGGCCGTAGTTCACGGCCATTTCATACTTCCAGTCAGTGTTGAACGTCCCTTCGACACCGCCGACGATCCGATAGGTATCGCGCCGGTGATCTTCGCCGCGCGCGCCGAAGTCGACGTTGAAGCGTTGCGCAGCGAACGTCGTCGCGCCGGGCGCGAGGACCGAGGTGAGCTGATTGCGCGCCTGGGTCGACAGATACGGGTTATTGATGCTGAACGAGTTGTTGTAGAAGGTCGGCTGACCTTCCTGAAGCGAATTGATCCGGATCCACTTCGCCTCGACGAACGGGCGGAAGGCGTCGGACACGTCGAAATGCGCGAGGACATTGGCCCCATAGCGCTCGATACGCGGTTGCAGCATGCCGGTCAGGCGCAACGTCGAACCGATGCCGCCAACGCAATTCGAGCTTGCGACCGTGAAGCGCAGGTCGTTGAGGCAATTATTTGCCTGGAGCGTGCCATCGGACAGGAATCCGAACGCACGGCCATATTGTGCCAGCGGATTGGCGCTGGTGGGTGCCGGAATGCCCGAGCAGGCCGCCGCGCGCCGCGCCGCGAATGCCGCCGCCGACTCCCCGGTTGCTGCGGCCGTCGGGCAACCGGCGATGAACATGCCGCCTTCCGAGATATTGCCGTTGCGTACGCCAAACAGAAACGCCTGATCGGGAATGCCGTTGCCGAGCGCAGATTCAGATCCGCGGATCTGACCCGCCGACGAGTTCAGGTTTGGGCCGGTATTCTCGACCGCGTTGAACTGGGAACGCCCGCTATAGGCGCCGGTCAGGTCGTCGCGATCGGTGTTGTACAGTACGTCCGAGAAGGAATATTCGGCGTTGATGGCGATGTTGCCCCGACCATCGGCAAAATTCTTGCCGGCGGTGCCGCTCAGGAAATAGGCGCCGCGATCGCCGCGATCCGAAACGCCGCCCTGTCCGCGCAACCGGACGCCTTCGAAATCGCGCTTGGTAATGAAGTTCACCACGCCCGCGATCGCGTCCGAGCCATAGACGGCGGAGGTGCCGCCGGTGACGGTGTCGACCCGGTCGAGCAGGTCGACGGGAATGGTGTTGATGTCGACCTGGAACGATCCTGGCGTACCCGTGATGTGACGGCGACCATTTTGCAGCACGAGGGTGCGGGTGGTCCCGAGCCGGCGCAGATCGAGCAGGCTGAGCCCCGCCGTACCGATGAAGCGGGTCGAGTTGGCCGAACTGTAGGTTGCGCCGAGCGCGGGCAGCGTGTTCAGCGCGTCGCCCAGCGAAACGTTACCGTTGTTCGTCAATTCCTGCAGGCTGACCGAGACGATCGGATTGGCGGAATCGAGATTGGCCGCACGGACGATGCGCGAACCGGTGACGGTGATGATCTCGCTGGTGTCGTCAACGGCTGCCTGACATTCGGCACGGGAATCGCCCGCAATACAGTCGGCCGGCCGTTGACCCGCATCGTCTGTCGGTGCCTGTGCGAGAGCAAAGCTTGGGAGCAGTGCGAAACCGGCAAGCGCCGTCGCACCGAGAAGTCGGTGTAGGTTCATGAAATTGCCCCGTTTTAACGCGCGATGAAAACCCGCGTTGGGGCTCAGGAAAAAGATTATAAACGGCGTTGGCAAGCGGCTACGCTGCAAAACGCCTTATTTGTCAGCCAGTTGTGACACGATTACAACAAATGGACTATGTCGCCGTGCAGCATCTGCAACTTTAATAAAAGTTGCGCTAAATTATTATAATAATGCTACACGGCAACACTTCGTTACAATAGGTTGGTTACCGCTCGACGCACATCGCAATACCCATGCCGCCACCGATGCACAGAGTCGCCAGCCCCTTCTTCGCGTCGCGGCGCTTCATTTCGTAGAGGAGCGTGGTCAGCACGCGCGCGCCCGATGCGCCGATCGGGTGGCCGATCGCGATCGCGCCGCCGTTCACATTCACCTTGTCCGCGCTCCAGCCCATGTCCTTGCCGACCGCCAGCGCTTGTGCGGCGAAGGCTTCGTTGGCTTCGACGAGGTCGAGATCGTCGACGCTCCAGCCCGCCTTTTCCAGCGCGCGGCGCGAGGCGGGGACGGGGCCGATGCCCATGATCGACGGATCGACGCCGGCGGTCGCCCAGCTCTTGATCGTGGCGAGCGGTTCGAGGCCGCGCCTGGCGGCTTCGTCGGCGGACATCACCACTAGCGCGGCGGCACCGTCGTTCAGGCCCGATGCGTTGGCGGCGGTCACCGAACCGTCCTTCTTGAACGCCGGGCGCAGCCCCGACACGCCGTCGATGGTTGCGCCGGCACGGATATATTCGTCCTGATCGACCACGGTGTCGCCCTTGCGGCCCTTGATCGTGACCGGCGCGATCTCGTCGGCGAAGCGGCCCTCGCCGCGCGCGGCTTCGGCGCGGTTCTGCGAACGCACGGCGAATTCGTCCTGCTCGGCGCGGGTCACCTGATATTGCTCGGCCAGATTCTCGGCGGTGATGCCCATGTGATAGCCGTTGAAGACGTCGGTCAGCCCGTCCTTGATCATCGTGTCGACCATCGTGCCGTCACCCATCTTGGTGCCGGCGCGCATCTGTACGGCATGTGCCGACAGCGACATGCTTTCCTGTCCGCCCGCGACCACGATCGTCGCGTCGCCGGTCTGGATCGCCTGCGCCGCCAGCGCGACCGCGCGCAGCCCCGATCCGCACACCTGGTTCAGCCCCCATGCCGGGACTTCCTTCGGCACGCCTGCCGCCATCGACGCCTGCCGTGCCGGGTTCTGCCCCTGCCCGGCGGTCAGCACCTGGCCGAGGATCACTTCCGACACGTCCTCGGGCGCGACGCCGGCCTGGGTCAGCGCGGCGGCGATCGCCTGCCGGCCGAGTTCGTGCGCGGGCACCGCGGCAAAGGCGCCGAGAAAGCTTCCGACGGGGGTACGCTTGGCGGCAACGATGACGGCGTCGGTCATGGGCAATCCTTCTCCTAAAGCTTCGCAGGCTATTTAATGTGGGGCGCGTCGCTTAGCCAGCGTGCAAGCGGTTCCCAAAGGACGCTTCGTCCGCGACTGCCGACGATCATGCCGACATGGCCGGCGGGGACGATGCGCCGGTCGGGCAGGCCGATCGCGCTGGCGGCGGGGACGATCCGGTCGCTTTCGGCGACGAACTCGACCATCGGCACGGCGTGCGTGGCGGAGGCTACGCCGCCCGCGACCTGCCAGCGCCCGCCGCCCGGCAGGTTGGCGTCGAACAGGTCGTCGAACAATTCGCGTCCCGCCGCATAGGGAAGCGGCGCCCCGGCATTGGCCCAGTCCTCCAGCGCGAGGAACGCCTGTGCCTTCGCCGATGCGGGATCGAGATCGGCGAAGGCGACATATTTGTCGACGGTGCGTCCCGGATCGAGCTGCCAGAACATCGCCTGGAGGAACTCCATCGGCACCAGCCCCATCTGTTCGGCGGTCGGTTGCGCCATCGTCCATTGATCGGCGATGGCCGCGCGCGTCGCCTCGCCAAAGCCGGCGAAATGCCACGGCGTCGCGATCAGCGCGATGCCGGCGGTATCGACGAACCCCGCCGCGGCCAGCGCGATCGTGCCGCCCAGACAATATCCGACCAGCAGCGGGGGCACGTCGAGCGTCGCGCACAACCGCGCCGCCGCCTGCGCATGATCGCCAAGGTCCATCGATCGATCCGCCGGCCCCGGCGTCCCCCAATCGACCAGCAGCACCCGCAACCCCCGTCCCGCCAGCCAGCGCAGCAGCGAATTGTCGGGCGACAGGTCGAGGACGAAGGGCGGATTGATCAGCGACGGGATCACCACCACCGGTCGCCCGGTCCCGCCATAATCGCGCAGCACGATCCGGCCGTCGCGCGCGACCGGGTCGGGCATCGCCGCGCGCGGCAGGCGCGGCGCGTCCTGATAGGCGCGCAGGCCGGCCAGCGCACGGGCGCGCCGGGCGGGGTCGTCGGCGGTTTCGCTGCGCAACATCGAGAGAAACAACGGTAAAGGCCGTGGCCCGTGTTGCGGCGCGGTATCAACCGGTGTAGCCATGAGCATATCTTTCGCGCAAGGATTTCGCATGAAGAAGGCAGCGGCCGACGGCAGCCCCGTCATCATCAAGAAATACGCCAATCGTCGGCTGTATAATACCGAGACGTCGTCCTACATCACGCTCGAGCATCTGGCGGCGATGACGCGCGAGCATCGCGATTTCAAGGTGGTCGACGCCAAGACCGACGACGACATCACCCACAATGTGCTGACGCAGATCATCATGGAGGAAGAGAGCCGGGGCCAGACGCTGTTGCCGGTCAGCTTCCTGCGGCAGCTCATCACATTGTACGGCGATTCGATGCAGGCGATGGTCCCGGGCTATCTGGAGGCGTCGATGGACAGCTTCCGCCGCAACCAGGAACAGTTCAAGACCGCGGTCGAGGGCGCCTTCGCCCATTCGCCCTTCGCCGAGATCGCCAAGCGCAACCTCGCGATGTTCGAGGCGGCGGCCCATGCGTTCCAGCCGGGCGCGGCCGGCACGCCGACCCCGACCCCAGCGACCTCGACCGAGGCGCCGGCCGCGAAGGTCGACGAAATGGCCGCGCTGCGCGCCGAACTGGCGCGGTTGCAGGACAAGGTCGACAAGCTGGGTTGAGCCGGGCGGGGAGGGGGCTGGACGAACGGCGTTCAACGGGCCGCAAAATCCTAACGCTTCCCCCGATAGGCCGGGAGTGCGATGCGGAACCGGATCGCCGCCCCGCGCAGTGCGAACCCGGCCGTCGCCGCCGGCAGTGCGGCGATGAACGGTGGCAGCCCCGCCGCCACCAGCACCACATGCAGCCCCGCCGCCAGCGCCGCCGCCGTCACATATAGCTCGGGTCGCATCAGGATCGACGGCACGCCGGCCAGCACGTCGCGGATAATGCCGCCGACGCACGCGGTCAGCACCCCCATCAGCGCCGCCTGAAGCGGCGGCACCCCATAGGTCAGCGCCTTGGCTGCGCCGAACACGCCGTACGCCGCCAGCCCTGCCGCATCGAGCCAGTCGAGCGCCTTGTCATGCCACCAGCGTTCGGGGGTGAACCACACCAGCAACGCCATCCCGACACAGATCGCCGCGACCGGCGATCCATGGACCCAGAACACCGGCGCCCCGATCAGCAGGTCGCGCACCGTCCCGCCACCGACCCCGGTAATGAGTGCGAAGAAGGCGGCAGTGACGAAGGTCTGTGCCGCCCGCGTCGCCGCCAGCGCGCCCGACGCCGCGAACACCGCGATACCGATCATGTCGAGCGCGCCGAGCATCTGCCCCAGCGCCTGCGGAGAAGGAACCATGGCGCTTCGCTAACGTACGGCACACCGAGTGGCGAGGGGGTGCTTGCCGCACCACCGCCCGATCGGGCAAAGGAACGCCATGCGACGCCTGTCCTCCGCCGCCACGCTTACCACCGTCCTGTTGGCCGCGCTGGCCGGCACCGTCGACGCGCTGGCGTTCAGCGGCCTTGGCGGCTTCTTCGCCTCGTTCATGAGCGGCAATTCGACCCGTTTCGGCGTCGGCCTCGCCCATGGCTGGGACTATACCGCCGCCACCGCCGCCGCGCTGGTCCTGTCCTTCGTCGCCGGGGCGATGCTTGGCACCATCGCCGGCGCGGCGGCGGCCGAACGGCTGGGGCAGGGGCGGCGGGCGGAGGCGGTGATGGGCCTCGTCACGCTGATGCTCGCGATCGGCGCTGCGATGGCAGCCTTCGCACCGCTGACGCTCGCCATGCTGATGCTGGCTGGCGCGATGGGCGCGCAGAACGGCGTCGTCGCCCCCGATGGCGAGGTTCGGATCGGCCTGACCTATATGACCGGTACGCTGGTCCGCATCGGCCAGCGCCTCGCCCGTCGCCTGCTCGGCGACCGCTCGGCTCCCGGCCTGCGCCGCGACGCGCTGTTGTGGCTCGGCTTCGTCGCCGGAGTGACGATCGGCGCGATCGGCTGGAACTGGCTGGGTCTGGCGGCCTTGTGGGTCGTCGCCGCGCTGTCGGCGCTGCTGACGATGCTGGTCGCGCGCGTCGAGCTGCAATAGCATATCCACGCAATCCGTTCGGTTCGAGCAGCTTCGAGCCTGCCGAGAAGCGTCCGTCGAGAACGCCTCGCTTGGGGCACCCCTTCTCGACTGCGGTTCTCGACACGCTCGAAGCGAACGGGGGCCGGGGACGTGGCGGAAGGCGTCAGGCCTCCCCCTCCAACGGCAACAACCCGCGGACCTCACCGATGAACCGCACCACCGAAATCGGCTTGGTCACATAGGCGTTGGCCCCCGCCGCGCGCACCCGGTCCTCATCGTCGCGCCCCGAATAGGCGGTGACCGCCATGATCGGGATCGTGCGCAGCCGCGTATCGCCCTTCAGCATGGTGATGAGTTCCAGCCCGGTCATATGCGGCAACTGGATATCGGTGATGATGAGGTCGGGCAGGAAGCCGCGCGCGCGGGTCACCGCCTCGCGCCCGTCGCGGACCGGTTCGGTATCATAGCCATGCGCGCGCAGCAGGTCGCAGAACAGCTTCAGGTTCAGTTCGTTGTCCTCGACAACGAGTACCCTTTTTGCCACGCGCGTTGCATCCTTTGATGATCGTGGGGACGGTGTAGGCGATGCGACAGCGTGAGACAAATATTGACGCAGCGACACTTGCTTTACAAGCACTTGCTTGGATCATCGGCGATGAAGGCCGTGCGTCGCGCTTCCTCTCGCTGACCGGCGTCGACCCGGCCGACCTGCGCGAGCGTGCCGGACAGCCGGCATTTCTGGTACAGGTGCTCGCCCATCTCGAATCCTACGAACCCGATCTGATCGCCTGCGCCGATGCGCTGGACGTGCCGCCGCCGGCGTTGGTGCGTGCCCGCGCCGAACTGGAGAATGCATGAAACCGCTGCTCATCACCGATTGCGACGAAGTCCTGCTGCACATGGTCCGCCATTTCGGTAGCTGGCTGAAGGACGCACATGCGATCGACTTCCGTCTGCACGGTGGCGGCTTCGCCGAATCGATGACGCGCGCGGACGGCACGACGCTCGAACCGCTCGAAATGTGGGGCCTGCTCGACGGCTTCTTCCCCGCCGAAATGGCGCGACAGACGCTGGTCCCCCATGCGCGCGAAGCCTTGGCCGCGCTTGCCGAACAGGCCGATATCGTCGTCCTGACCAACCTGCAGGATCATTGCCGCACCCATCGCATCGATCAGCTTGCGACGCACGGCATCGTCCACCGGGTCGAATGCAATCAGGGGGGCAAGGGCCCGCCGGTCGCACGGCTGGTTGCCGAATATGGCCCCAGCGTCACCGTGTTCGTCGACGACCTGGCGGTCCATCACCAGTCGGTCGCCGACACCGCGCCGCAGGTCTTCCGCCTGCACATGGTGTCCGAACCCGACCTCGCCGTCCATGTCGCCCCGGCGCCCGCCGCCCATGCCCGCATCGACGACTGGGTCGAGGCGCAGGGCTGGATCGAGGCCCGCTTTGCCGAAGGGCGTGGCGCACAGGCTTGACCTCGTCCCCGATCAACGGAAAGGAACGCATCCATGGCATATGACATCCCCGCAAAGCTGGCCGAACGCGGCCTTTCGCTCCCCGCCGCCGCCGCCCCGGTCGCCGCCTATGTTCCGGCGGTCGAGGCCGGCGGGCTGCTCCACCTGTCGGGCCAGCTGCCCTTCGAGGACGGCAATCTGATGACCGGCCGCGCCGGCGAAGACCGCGACCTCGCCTATGCGACCAGCGCCGCGCAGAAATGCGCGCTGATGATCCTCGCCCAGGCCGAAAAGGCGCTGGGCAGCCTCGACCGGATCGAGCGCGTCGTGAAGCTCGGCGTGTTCGTCAATTCGGCCGGGACCTTCACCGACCAGCCCAAGGTCGCCAACGGCGCATCGGAACTGATGGTCGAGCTGTTCGGCGATGCCGGCCGCCACGCCCGTAGCGCGGTCGGCGTGCCCGTCCTGCCGCTCGGCGCCGTGGTCGAGATCGACGCGATCCTCGCCATCCGCGCATAAGCCTTTCCGGACCCGCCGCTGTTGCGATCGCGCAACAGCGGCGGGTCGCCGTGTGTCTCACAAGCAATTTCCGTTGTGCGGCGCGGCACGCTGGGACATATTCGGTCGCAGGGCGTCAGACCGCACGGGCCGGAAAGGTCCACCGAATCGCGGCGACGTTCGAACGCAGGAGAATCACCACGGAACCTAGAAAGGGTTTACGATGCGATTCTCGACCTTCCTTCCGGCCGTCGTCCTGGCCGCCACCACCGCGATGCCTGCCTTTGCGCAGGAGGAAACCGCACCGCCCGAACCGATCACGATCAGCGGCAGCGCCTCGGTCGCGTCCGACTATCGTTTCCGCGGCGTGTCGCAGAGCGACAAGAACGTCGCGGTGCAGGGCGGCATCACCATCGCCCATGAAAGCGGCGTCTATATCGGCACCTGGGGTTCGAACCTCGCCGGCTGGGGCACGTTCGGCGGCGCCAATCTCGAACTCGATCTGATCGCGGGCTACAAGAAGACCTTCGGCACCGCGACCGTCGATGCCGGCGTCACCTGGTACACCTATCCGGGCGGTGCCGACGAAACCGACGTCGTCGAATTCTATGGCAAGCTGTCGGGCACCGCGGGTCCCGCCACGCTGACCGCTGGCGTGTTCTACGCGCCCAAGCAGACCTCGCTCGGCTATTTCACCGCATCGGCGACGCCGCCGGTCGCGGGCGACGGCAGCCGCCAGAAGAACCTGTATCTCTCGGGCGACGCCGCCGCCGGCATCCCCGAAACGCCGGTCACGCTGAAGGCGCATATCGGCTATTCGGACGGCAATCCCGGCCTCGGCCCGAACGGCACCAGCCTCGCCCCCACCGGCAAATATTGGGACTGGCTGATCGGCGCCGACTATACCTACAAGAATCTGACGCTGGGCGTGGCCTATGTCGACACCGACATCTCGCGCGCTGAATCGGGATATATCGAGCCGAACTTCAGCAAGACCACCAACGGCAGCCCGATCGCGGCGAGCACGGTGGTGGTGTCGCTGACCGCGGCGTTCTGATCGGGGGCGGGCGGAACGCCGCCCGCCAACCGGACTGCGGTCCATCCCGACGGCATCCCAGCGCAGGCTGGGCTCTCCTGCGGATAGCAGGACACCCTTGTCCCAGGAGACCCCAGCCTGCGCTGGGGTGACGTTGCTGGTAGGGGCGAAACACAGGTTCGCAAGCGACCTTTGGCACCTCCCGTCATCCCGTTCTGTTCGAGCAGCTTCGAGCTTGTCGAGAAGAGGGTCGGGTGAACCATGCCCCGCATGGTTCAGGATTGTCTGGGGGACAATCCGACCCGCCCCTCGTCGAGAACACGCCCGCTTGTGCCGCCGCCTTCTAGACTACTCTTCTCGACAGGCTCGAACCTCCGCTCGAAGCGAACGGGGAGGGGGTAGGGCACAAACAAAAAAGGCCGGCCGCCTCTCTGGCAGCCGGCCTTTTCGCACGCCAACCGACGCAAACCCTTACGGCGTGGTCGTCCGCGCCGTCTGTCCATCACCCGCCGGTGCCGCGATGATGTCGCGGGTCGTTGATCCCTTGTCGATCACATTGGTCCCCGGATCGGCCACGCCCGAACGAATGCCGGTATCGGCATCGGCATTGCCCGCCTGTTCCAGCGTCAGCCGCTCGGTCGCGCTGCGCGGGGCGGGGCCGCCGAACAGCGCCTGCATCGCCTGAGTCGACGCGGCGGTGTCCTGCGGGCGCGCCGCGCCCGGTTGCGGCGGTACCAGCGAATAATCGGGCGGGATCACCAGCGGCGCCTGCCGTGCGACCGCGAATTCATCGGGGCGCGACCGGTTGAGGGCATTGCCCTGACACCCGGCAAGGATCAGGCCCAGGCTGCCGAGGATGATGAAGTTACGCATTGGCCTTCTCCACAGGAACGTCGGTCTTCGGCTTGGGCGTGAACAATGCCCGGACGAGCAGGATCACGACGCCGATCGAAATCGCCGCATCGGCGATGTTGAATACCAGAAACAGGCTGTAGCCGAAAACATGCAGGTCGGCATAATCGACGACATAGCCGAAGCGCACCCGGTCGACGATATTGCCCAGCGCCCCGCCCAGCACCAGCCCCAGCCCGATCAGCTCGGGGCGCTGCGTCTCGCGCCGGATCCACACCGCCACCCCGGTCGCGATCAGCGCGGTCATCGCCACCAATGCCCAGCGCGCGGTCTCGCTCCCCGCCTGCAACAGCCCCAGCGACACGCCGAAATTCTGCACGAAGCGCAGCGTGAAGATCGGCAACACGTTCAGCTCGGCGCCCGGATAGTCGATGCCCATCGGCCCGGTGACCCAGTATTTCACCAGCTGGTCGACCGCGAAGACGAGCAGCGCGATCCCGATCGCCATCTTCCGCATCACGCCACCACCTTCGCGCATCGCCCGCACAGATCGCCGTCGGTCGCCACGTCCGGCAGATGCCGCCAGCAGCGTCCGCACTTGGCTTCCCCGGTCCGCGTCACCGTGATCTCGCCATCGGCTTGGCCGACTTTCGCCACGATGAACAGCTCGGCCAGTTCGTCCGCCGGCAGCGGCAGCGTCGGCACGGTGACCTCGGCCTCAAGGCTGGAACGCACCGTCTTGGCCCGACGTAACGGCTCGATCGCTTCAGTGACCTGTTGGCGCAGCCGGCGCACATCGGCCCATTCGGTGCCGAGCGGCTGGTCGGCGGGCAGCTGCGGCAATTCGGGCCATTCGAGCAGATGGACCGACCCGTCCTCGCTCGGGAAGCGCGCCTGCCACACTTCCTCCGCCGTGAACGCCAGGATCGGCGCGGCATAGCGGACCAGCGCGTGGAACAATATGTCGAGCACGGTGCGATACGCCCGCCGCCGCACGTCGTCGGCCGCGTCGCAATAGAGCGAATCCTTGCGGATATCGAAGAAGAAGGCCGACAGGTCCTCGTTGGCGAAATCGGTCAGCGCGCGGGCATAGCGGTTGAACTCGAACGCCTCCGCCGCCGAGCGCAACTCGGTATCGAGCTGCCCCAGCAGATGCAGGACATAGCGTTCCAGCCCCGGCATTTCCGCGACCGGCACCCGCTCGTCGTCGCCGAAGCCGTCCAGCGCGCCCAGCATGTAGCGGAAGGTGTTGCGCAGCTTGCGATAGGTATCGCCGGTGCCGGCCAGCACTTCCTTGCCGATCCGCACATCCTCGAAATAATCGGTCTGCGCGACCCACAGCCGCAATATGTCCGCGCCCGATTCGCCGATCACCTTCAACGGATCGACGACATTGCCGAGCGATTTCGACATCTTGCGGCCATTGCCGTCGAGCGCGAAGCCGTGGGTCAGCACCGCCTTGTACGGTGCCTGTCCCCGCGTGCCCGAACTCTCCAGCAACGACGACTGGAACCAGCCGCGATGCTGGTCCGACCCTTCGAGATACAGGTCGGCCCGCGTGCCCTCGCCAAAGCGCTTCTCGATGGTGAAGACATGGGTGCAGCCCGAATCAAACCACACGTCGAGAATGTCGGTGACGACCTCATAATCGGCCAGCGCGTAATCCGGCCCGAGCAGCGCCTGATGATCCGCCGCATACCACGCATCGGCCCCGCCCTCACGGAAGGCGGCCAGGATGCGCTCGTTCACGGCCGGATCGCGCAAATAATCGCCGGTCGCCCGGTTGACGTACAGCGCGATCGGCACGCCCCAAGCGCGCTGCCGGCTGATGACCCAATCCGGCCGCCCCGACACCATCGCCCCGATCCGGTTGCGCCCCTTCTCCGGCACGAACCGCGTCCGTTCGATCGCATCCATCGCGATCTCGCGGAGGGTAGCGCCATTACTCTCCCTCTCCCCTTCAGGGGAGAGGGTCGGGGAGAGGGGAAGTGCGGAGAGGTTGGTCACATCGAGCAACGGGTCACCCGACACCCCCTCTCCCAACCCTCTCCCCTGAAGGGGAGAGGGCTTAGAAGAAGCCCGGTCCATCGGAATAAACCACTGCGGCGTCGCGCGGAAAATCACCTTCGCCTTCGACCGCCAGCTATGCGGATAGCTGTGCGCGAAGTCGTCCGACGCCGCCAGCAGCGCGCCTGCCTCGCGCAGGTCGCGACAGATCGGCCCTTCCTCCAGCTTGCCACCACGCCCGGCGGCAACGAATTTCGGGTTGATGACGCTACCTTCGCCGCCCAGCCACGCCCAGTCGTCGCGATACCGCCCATCGGCCTGCACCGCGAACACCGGTTCGATGCCATGCGCCTTGCACAGCTCGAAATCGTCCTCGCCATGGTCGGGCGCCATATGGACGAGACCGGTACCGGCATCGGTCGTGACGAAGTCGCCCGGCAGCAGCGGACGCGGCTTCGCAAAGAACCCACCGCGCGCGTGCATCGGGTGGCGAGCAGTGGCGCCCGCGAGTTGTGAGCCTTTGACGACCGCCTCAACTTCAACGTTGGTGACGTACTCGCCAGCGAACATGCCTTGCTGACCGGCACTCGCACGTGCGTAGAACTGTGGCCAAAGCTGGGTTGCAGTGAGGACGCGCCTTACGTCGCCGTTCTGCAAGGTTACGCGAGCGATCCCGTACTCAATCTCAGACCCATAGGCCAAAGCCTGATTGACCGGGATCGTCCACGGCGTGGTCGTCCAGATCACCGCATGCGCGCCGACCAGTTCCGGCGCATTCGGCGCGTCCACAATCTCGAACGCCACGTCGATCTGCGTCGACACGACATCCTCATATTCGACCTCGGCCTCGGCCAACGCGGTCTTTTCGACCGGCGACCACATCACCGGCTTGGCCCCGCGATAGAGCTGGCCCGACATCGCGAACTTCAGCAACTCCTCGGCGATCGTCGCCTCGGCGTCGAACTTCATGGTCAGATACGGGTCTTCCCAGTCGCCCATCACGCCCAGCCGCTGGAACTGGCCCTTCTGCACATCGACCCATTTGGCGGCATAGGCGCGGCATTCGGCGCGGAACTCGGCCGGCGGCACTTCGTCCTTGTTGCGCTTCTTGGCGCGATACGCTTCCTCGATCTTCCATTCGATCGGCAGGCCGTGACAGTCCCAGCCCGGGATATACGGCGCGTCCTTGCCCATCAGCGACTGGGTGCGGACGACGATGTCCTTGAGCACCTTGTTCATTGCATGGCCCATATGGATGTCGCCATTGGCGTAGGGCGGGCCGTCGTGCAGCAGGAAGCGTTCGCGCCCCGCGCGTTCGGCGCGCAGCCGCTCGTACAGCCCGATCCGCGCCCAGCGATCGAGAATCGCCGGTTCCTTGGCGGCAAGGCCCGCCTTCATCGGGAAGTCGGTCTTCGGCAGGAAGACGGTGTCGCGCCAGTCGCGCGTGGTGTCGGGCGTATCGGTCATAGGAGCGCCCGCGATTAGCCCAACCCGCGCCGCTACGCCAGCGGCTCCTATCGCGGCGATCGCAGGCGCTTTCCTACACCCGGCCATTCAGTCAGGATGGCGAGGTTCTTTGCATCGTCGATCCCCCCCTGCCACGTCGGACAGAAATTGTTCGCGCAAAGGCGCTAAGGACGCGAAGGGGTCGCGTCCGGGGCAAGCCGCCCACGACCGGGAGACCCTGTCGCCCACCCAAACAACGAAAGACCGCTGAAGCGACCGGGATCGCCCGGAACGCAACCCCTTCGCGTCCTTAGCGCCTTCGCGCGAACCCAATCTCTTCTTCCGACCGCGCGACCAACTTCAGCGCCCGAAAGTGACAATCCACCCTGTCAAGCCACTCAAAAGACAGACAAGAACCGCCGAAAGCAACCCACGAACCGTGTCACCTTCGTCAACTTCCGCCGCTACCTCAGCACCGCCCGCGCGCGCTCGCAGTCCAGCGCCATCTGCACTTTCAGCGCATCGAGCGACTCGAACTTCGCCTCCGGCCGCAAATAGTCGATCAACGCAACCTCGATCGTCTGCCCGTACAGATCGCCGGAAAAATCAAAGAAATACGGCTCCAGCAACTCGATCGGCTCGCCCGCGATCGTCGGCCGGATGCCCAGGTTCGCCGCGCCCTTCAGCACCCGCCCATCGCCCAGCCGCCCGGTCACCGCATAGATGCCGTATGCCGGCCGCAGATACTTGCCCATCGACAGGTTCGCGGTCGGATAACCAAGCTGTCGCCCCAGCTGCGCGCCCGGTTCGACCACCCCCTCGACCGCGAACGGCCGGGTCAGCATCGCCGCCGCCTCGCGCGGGCGTCCCTCACGCAGCGCATCGCGGATGCGCGATGACGATACCACCGCCTGTCCGTCGCCGACCGGCGCGACCGTTTCGGCGACGAAGCCATACTGCGCACCCAGCGACCTCAGCACAGCGACATCCCCGCTGCGGCCCTTGCCAAAGGTGAAGTCGGTTCCGGTCACCACTCCCGCCGCCCCGACCATCGCGGCCAGCCGTTCGGCCGCGAACGCCTCCGCCGACAGCCCGGCCAGCGCTGCGTCGAAACAGAATACCAGCATCGCATCGGCCCCGGCCTCGCCGAACAGCCGCTCGCGCTGGTCGAGGCTGGTCAGTCGGAACGGCGGCAGATGCGGCTGGAAATAGCGGCGCGGATGCGGGTCGAAGGTCGCGACGATCGCCGGCCGCCCCTCGGCCCGCGCGCGCGCGACCATGCGGGCGACCACCGCCTGGTGCCCGGCATGGAAGCCGTCGAAATTGCCGAGCGCGACGATCCCCCCGCGCATCGCCGCCGGAATCGCCGCCCCTCCGTCGAGACGCTGCATCGCCGCCCCCTAGCGTCCGGCGGGCATGGGCGAAAGGGGCTGCATGCCCGCGCGCAGCACGCGCAACGCGTTGCCGCCCATGACCTTGGCGATCTCGCCCTCGTTCAGCCCCTGCGCGCGCAGCGCCTCGGCGACCAGCGCGACCCATGCCGTGTCGAACCCGGTCGTCACCGCCCCGTCGAAATCGGACCCCAGCGCGACATGATCGATCCCGGCAATGTCGCGGACATGCAGAATCGCGCGGGCGATCGCCTGCGGATCGGTCGAACACACCGCGCCCGGCCAGTAACCGATGCCGACGATCCCGCCGGTCCGGGCAATGCCCTGCACCTCGGCATCGGTCAGGTTGCGGTTGACCTTGCACGTCGCCTGCACCCCGCCATGGCTCGACACCACCGGCCGCTTTGCCACCGCCAGCACATCGGCCAGCGCGGCATGGCTGGCATGGGCGACGTCGACGATCATGCCCATCGCCTCCATCCGCGCCACGACCTGCCGCCCGAACGGGGTCAGTCCGCCCTTCGCCACGCCATGCATCGACCCGGCGACCTCGTTATCGTAGAAATGGGTCAGGCCGGCCATGCGAAACCCGCTGCGGTACAGCCGGTCGAGATTGGTCAGGTCGCCGTCCAGCCCGTTCAGCCCCTCGATCGACAACATGCCGCCGACCGGCCGCACCGGCCCGCCCGCCGCCCGTGCCGCCAGCAGCGCGTCGAGCTCCCGTGCGCTGGTCACCACCCGCAACTGCCCGTCCGACGCCTTGGCCGCGCGCCGCAGCCGGGTGGCGTGCCACAGCGACCGGTTGAGCAGCGACCCCCAGGTCCGCACCGGCTGCAACTGCGCGACCACCAACGGGGTGATATTGTCGCTGTTACCGTCGTTCGCGTCGTAATTCTGCCCGCGCGGCGTCTTCGTCACCGACGAGAAGATTTGCAGCGCGACATTGCCCTGCTGCAACCGTGGCAGGTCGACCTGTCCCCGCGCCGCCCGCGTCAGCAGGTCGCGCGACCATAGCAGCGTGTCGGCATGCAGGTCGACAATCGGCGCGGCGAAGCGCGGGCGGGGCGGCGTCGCCATCCGCCTTGCCAGCGCGGCCGACGGCTCGACCCGGTTCATCGACCGTTCGACGACCCCCGGCGCCAGCGAGAAAAAGGCGGCCGCCAGTATCGCCAGCAGCGCGACGCCCCACCAAACCGCCTTACGCATCCGTTGTTTAATCCCTGCGGCGCCGGGTCGACGCCGACCTGTCCCTTAGCGGTCGGCAGCCGGGCGGAGCAATGTGACGAAGCTGTACGCCGGACGATCTCCGTCCGGACTGTGCTCCTCGCGCCACGTTTCCTGCCAGCCGGTAAAGGGCGGAACGACCGCATCGCCCTCCGGCGCCGCATGGATCTCGGTGAGCTCGACCCGCTCTATCCGCGGCAACAGCAGCGCGAAAATCTCCGCCCCGCCGATCACCGCCGCTTGCGGACCGGCGAGCGTGATTGCCGAGTCGGCGTCATACGCGACCTCCGCCCCGGCCGCCTGCCAGTCGCGGTCGCGGGTCAGCACGATGTGGCGTCGACCGGGCAGCGGCGACGGAAAGCTCTCGAACGTCTTGCGCCCCATCACCATCGCCCGGCCCATGGTCAACGCCTTGAACCGCTTCAGATCGGCGGGCAGATGCCAGGGCAGCTGCCCGTCGACGCCGATCACGCCATTGTCGGCGCGGGCGAGGATCGCATCGATCATATCGCCACCGCCGCCTTGATATGCGGTTGCGCGACATAATCGTGCAGTATGAAATCCTCATGCCGATAGCCGTCGATCGCGTCGGGCCGCCGCGCGATCTCCAGCCGGGGCAGCGCCCCGGGCGTCCGCGCCAATTGCTCGCGCGCCTGCTCCAGATGGTTCTCGTAGAGGTGGCAGTCGCCGCCGGTCCAGATGAACTCACCGACGCCCAGATCGCATTGCTGCGCCAGCATATGCGTCAGCAGCGCATAGCTGGCGATATTGAACGGCACGCCGAGGAAGATGTCGGCGCTGCGCTGGTACAACTGCAACGACAGCTTGCCGTTGGCGACATGCGTCTGGAACAGGCAGTGGCAGGGCGACAGCGCCATCGCTTGCAACTCGCCCGGATTCCATGCGGTCACGATCTGTCGGCGCGAGGCGGGATTGGTGCGGATGGTGTGGATCAGCTCGGCGATCTGGTCGATATGCCGCCCGTCCGCCGCCTCCCAGTCGCGCCACTGCTTGCCATAGACCGGACCCAGATCGCCCTGTTCGTCGGCCCATTCGTCCCAGATGCTGACCCGCTGCTCCTGCAACCAGCGCACATTGGTGTCGCCGCGCAGAAACCACAGCAGTTCGATGATGATCGAGCGCAAATGCAGCTTCTTGGTCGTCAGCACCGGGAACCCGGCCGACAGATCGAACCGCATCTGGTGCCCGAACACCGACCGGGTGCCGACCCCGGTGCGATCGTCGGTCGGGATGCCTTCGGTCAGGGCGCGCTGCATCAGTTCCAAATAGGGGGTCATGGGTGTCGTCTTAGGCCGTAAGGCAGGAGAAGGAAAAGGGGTTCGCGCAGAGGCGCGGAGGGGGTGCTTGCGGCACGGTCCCTCCGCGCCAGTGGCCTCATCCCCGCTGCCAGCAGGCGAGTAGATAGCGCTGATGCGCAACAGCAACTTCGAACGCAACCCCTCCGCGTCTCCGCGCCCTCCGCGCGAACCCAATCTTCTTCCCTTCGACGCCCGATGCACACAAAAAAGGGCCGGTGTGTCACCACACCGGCCCAGGGGTTTTCCGCAGGAGGAAACTGTGGTCCGGGCGGCAGGGGACTAGGCCGCCGCCCGGTAGAAAAACTCAGTAATTGTAGGCGCGCTCGCCATGCTCGCCGAGGTCGAGACCTTCCAGTTCGACTTCCTTCGAGACCCGGCCGCCGGTCAGCGCCTTGGCGACGAACCATGCAATGGCGGTACCGACCGATGCCCACACGATGGTCACGATCACCGCGAACACCTGTACGCCGAGCTTGGCGCCCATGTCGTAGTCGGCCGCACCCGGACCGCCCAGCGACGGGGCATAGACTACCGCGGTACCGATCGCGCCGATGATCCCGCCGACGCCGTGGATGCCGAACGCGTCGAGCGAGTCGTCATAGCCGAGCTTGGGCTTGAGCACGGTCACCGCGAAGAAGCAGACGACCGAGGCGAAGGCGCCCAGCACGATCGCGCCGAACGGACCGGAGTTGCCGGCAGCCGGGGTCACCGCGACCAGCCCGGCGATGATGCCCGAGCAGAAGCCGAGTGCCGAACCCTTATGCCCCGAGAATTTCTCGGCGAGCATCCAGAACAGGCCTGCCGAAGCGGTCGCGACGAAGGTGTTGATCATCGCCAGACCCGCGGTGCCGTTGGCTTCGAGCGCCGAGCCGGCGTTGAAGCCGAACCAGCCCACCCACAGCAGTCCGGTGCCGACCATGGTCAGCGTCAGCGAGTGCGGAGCCATGCGCTCGGTCGGGAAGCCCAGCCGCTTGCCGAGCAGGATGGCGAGCACCAGCGACGACACGCCGGCGTTGATGTGGACCACGGTACCGCCGGCAAAGTCGAGCGCGCCCGCCTTGAAGAAATAGCCGCTGGCCGCCCACACCATGTGCGCGATCGGGAAATAGGTGATCGTCAGCCACACGATGGCGAAGACCATCACCGCGGCGAACTTGATGCGTTCGACCACCGACCCCAGCACCAGCGCGATGGTGATCGCGGCGAAGGTCATCTGGAAGCTGATGAAAACATATTCGGGGATTTCGACCCCGGCGGTGAAGGTCGCGGCCTGCGACGCCGAGGTGACGCCGGCGAGGAACGCCTTGCCCGGGCTGGAGATGAAGTTCGACAGCGTCGCGTTGGTCACGTCGGGACCAAAGGCGAGCGAATAGCCGTACATCACCCAGATCAGCATCGCGAGCGAGGCGACCGCGCCGATCTGCGTCATCACCGACAGCATGTTCTTGGTGCGGGTCAGGCCGCCATAGAAGAGCGCGAGGCCGGGGACGATCATCATCAGCACGAGGACGGTCGACACCATCATCCACGCCGTGTCGCCCTTGTTCACCGTCGCGACCGGTGCGGCGGCGGCGGCCGGCGCCTGCAGCGCGGCGTCCTGTGCCCAGGCGGGCAGCGCGGCGAACAGGCTCAGTGCCGCGCCCGCCATCAATTTCTTCGGATGTTGCATGACGCCCCCCATCACAGCGCGGTCAGGTCGGTTTCGCCGGTGCGGATGCGCACCGCCTGTCCGACGTCGAGAACGAAGATCTTGCCGTCGCCGATCGCGCCGGTGTTGGCGGCGGCCTGCACCGCCTCGACCACGCGTGCGGCGATGTCGCTGTCGCACACCACCTCGATCTTGATCTTGGGCACCATGTTGGTGCTGTATTCCGCGCCGCGATAGATTTCGGTCTGGCCCTTCTGCCGGCCGAATCCCTTGACTTCGGTCACGGTCATGCCTGCGACACCGATCTCGGTCAGTGCTTCGCGTACCTCATCCAGCTTGAACGGCTTGATGATGGCGATGACTAATTTCATGTCGCCCCCTCGTCGCATGATTGCTCAAGGGGACGCCTCGCAACCTTCGTGCCAAACGGCATCTCGCCGGTTTCGAACGGGTTGACGGCTGGCAACCATGGTTACCAAGCAGTTAATTTGTGCAACGCGGCGCGATTGCCTGTTTTTCAGGCAGGTTGATCGACGATCTTCCGGGCATCGTCGAGATCGTCGGCATCGACCATTACCCGAACCGGGATCAGCAGCCAGCTGCCGTCGCCGATGCTCGCCTCGCCATCGAAGGCAACCGCCGGAATGCCCTCGCTTTCCAGCCGTCCGACGATGATCTGCGCCTCGACGCGGGGAAAGCGACCCAGTTCGACCAGCGCCATCAGGCGGTGCCGCCGACGGTCAACCCGTCGATCAGCAGCGTCGGTTGTCCCACGCCTGCGGGCACCGACTGCCCCGATTTGCCGCACATGCCGACGCCCTCGTCGAGCGCGAAGTCGTTGCCGATGCCGCGCACCTGCTTCAGCACCTCCGGCCCGTCGCCGATCAGCGTCGCGCCCTTGATCGGCGCACCGATCCGGCCATTCTCGACGCGATAGGCTTCGGTGCAGGAAAACACGAACTTGCCCGACACGATGTCGACCTGCCCGCCGCCGAACGACTTTGCGAAGATGCCGTTCTTCACCCGCGACAGCAGCTCGGCGGGATCGTCCTTGCCCCCCGACAGGAAGGTGTTGGTCATGCGCGGCATCGGCGCATGCGAAAAGTCCTGACGCCGGCCATTGCCGGTCGGCGCGACGCCCATCAGCCGCGCGTTCAGGCGATCATGGATATAGCCTTTGAGGATGCCGTCCTCGATCAGGATATTTTTCTGGGTCGGCGTGCCTTCGTCATCGATCGACAGTGATCCGCGCCGGTCGGCGATCGATCCGTCGTCGATCACCGTCACGCCGGGCGCCGCGACCCGCTCGCCGATCCGCCCCGAAAAGGCGCTGGTGCCCTTGCGGTTGAAATCGCCTTCCAGCCCGTGGCCGATCGCCTCATGCAGCAGGATGCCGGGCCAGCCATTGCCGAGCAGCACCGTCATCTCGCCCGCCGGCGCGTCGACCGCCTCCAGATTGACCAGCGCCTGTGCGAGCGCAACGTCGATCGCGCGGTTCCACGTCTCGGGCGCGAACAGTGAATCGTAGAGATAGCGCCCGCCGATCCCGAAGCTGCCGCTCTCGCGCCGCCCGTTCGATTCGACCACGATCGACACGTTCAGCCGCACCAGCGGCCGCACGTCGGTGGCGACGAAGCCGTCGGGACGCACGATCTCGACCACGCTCCATGATCCGAGCAGGCTGGCCGAAACCTGCACCACGCGCGGATCGCGCGCGCGGGCGGCGGCATCGATTGACTGGCACAACGCCACCTTGTCGGCGAAGGGGATCAGGTCGAGCGGATCGGCGGCAGTATAGAGGTGGCGGTTGTTGCCGCGCGGCGGCGGTGCCTTGGCCCCTTTGGCCGGATCGATCAGCGCCATCGTCTCGCCCGCCCGCCGGATCGCCGCCTCGGACAGTTCATTGGCATGGGCGAAGGCGGTCGTCTCCCCCGACACCGCACGCAGACCGAAGCCCGCATGGGTGTCGTAGGAGGCAGTCTTCAAACGCCCGTCATCGAAGCCGAATGCCTCCGAGCGGCGATACTGGAGATAGAGTTCGCCATCCTCGGCGTTCGCGAGCGTCGCCTGCGTGGCGCGCAGCGCGGCGGCGGGGTCGAGGTCGCCGGAATACAGGTACGAGCGGGGATCGGTCGGGGTCATCGGTGGAATATAGGGTGGCGGCGGTGTCGGTACTACGCCTTTGCGAATTGCCGGATTGCGTCCTGCGCGCCGCCAGCCGATGACGCTATTTTCGCCGTGGAGGGCCAGGGTTGGTATGCAGCGGAAACTGACCTTGCAGATCGCCCGTCAGGCTGGACTGCCGATCCTGTCGATGGAGCATCACGATTGCCTGCTGTTCGGCGGCGGCGATCTGGTGAAGATGTTCGTACCGCGCGCGAAAAGGGTAATGGGAGGATCGCCGCAGGATCGCATGGTCACGGGACACCTCCTGATCGTGCCGAAAGACAACCTGCAGCCGCTAACCCCCCGGTCGCGCCGGCGGCGGATCATCGGAGCGTTCAGAAGCATCCACCTCGCGAACTTTCCGTCGATCATCCCGCTATCGCAAATCCGGGATGACGGTGTGGCCGAGCCTTTTCTGGCGTATTTGCTGGCGCTGGCCGATACTCTGCCCTCCGACGAAACTGGCTGGCGTCAGCTTTTCGGAAAATCCTTCATCGACGATTGGCAGACCGACAGTTCCCAAGCGGAAATCCAGTACCTGCGCAAGGATTCAAGATTCGCCTTCGAACCCGAAGCGATCGTCTCGGGCTTAGAAATATCGATCAAGTTTGAACCGGCCTTCGGGCCGTCGTCCTGATCTGTCAGCCTGGGTAGCGATGCAGTGGGGAAAGTGGGACGCGCTATCGGGCCCGCCGCGGCGAAGCCGCGTCGTCGGTCGACGGGCAAGGGCAAGCTTGCCCGTCGCCGGCCGGGCGCGGGCCTCGCTGGTCGTCCGAACTGCGTTCGGCCTTACCGGCCCGCGCCGTCCCCATGATCCTTCAGCTTGCTCTGGTCCGCCCCATCCGCCGGGCCGCCGATCAGCACGAAACGCCGGTCGCAATAGCCGCAGTCGACATAGCCCGTCTCGTCGATCTGCAACCACACGCGCGGGTGGCCGAGCGCGGGGGCGATCTCGCCGGCTCCGTCGCAGGCGACGCGGGGGGTGGTGACGCGGAGGAGTTCGGGCGGAGGCAGCATGTCTGCGCGAATAGCAATGCCGCGAACCCTCGACAAGTCGGTGCTTGGCTTGGGGACGGGGCGGGCGTATCGGACGGCCCCATGGAAACCCAAGCCGCCATTTCAATCCGCGACCTGTGCAAGACCTACGCCGCGGGGAAGGGCGGGGCGCCCGCCAAGGTCGCGCTGGACGGCGTGTCGTTCGACGTGCCCCGCGGCCAGATCTTCGGACTGCTGGGGCCGAACGGCGCGGGCAAGTCGACGCTCATCAACACGCTCGCCGGCCTCGTCAAAAAGACCAGCGGTTCGGCGTCGATCTGGGGCTTCGATATCGACCAGCATCCGCGCAATGCGAAGGCGTCGATCGGCATCGTCAATCAGGAAATCCTGTTCGACCCGTTCTTCACGCCCGCCGAGACGCTGGAGATTCAGGCCGGCCTGTACGGCGTGCCCAAGGCCAGGCGCCGCACCATGGACCTGCTGCGCGCGGTGCATCTGGAGGATAAGGCCAATGCTTACGCCCGGACGCTGTCGGGCGGCATGAAGCGGCGGCTGATGGTCGCCAAGGCGATGGTCCATTCGCCGCCCGTGCTCGTCCTCGACGAACCGACCGCGGGCGTCGATATCCAGCTTCGCCAGCAGCTATGGGACTATGTCCGTGAATTGAATGCGGACGGCGTGACGGTGGTGCTGACGACGCATTATCTCGAGGAAGCCGAGCAATTGTGCGACCGCATCGCCATCATCAACCATGGCCGCGTCGTCGCCAACCAGCCGACCCGCGAACTGGTCGGCATGGCGCAGGAAAAGGCGGTCGAACTGACCCTCGACCGCGACCTGACCGATCTGCCCGACGCGCAGTGTTTCGAGAAGGTCGAGCGCAAGGGCGACCGGCTGCTGGCGATCACCTATCGCAAGGACGTTGCCAACGCCGGCGAGGTGCTGGCGGCGGTCGCGGCGCAGGGGTACGGCATCGTCGACGTCGTGACGCGCGAGGCGGACCTCGAGGATGTGTTCCTCAATCTGACGAATAGCTGAGCCGTTCGTCCCCCACTGGCGTACCCCGGCGAAAGCCGGGGTCCAGTTACGGAACGGTTATGGACAGCCACTGGCGTCCCCCGACTGGGCCCCGGCCTTCGCCGGGGTACGCCCGAGGGGGGGGGCGTCTATTCGCCTTTTGTTCTTGCGCCATTCCCCGGCGCAGGCCATTGTAAATCCGCGCAATGTCGGACCCCACCCGCAAGATCATCCATGTCGACATGGACGCCTTCTTCGCGTCGGTCGAACAGCGTGATGCGCCCGAGCTGAAGGGCAAGCCGGTCGCGGTCGGCGGGTCGAGCGGGCGCGGGGTGGTCGCCGCCGCCTCGTACGAAGCGCGCGTGTTCGGGGTGCGCTCCGCCATGCCCTCGGTCACCGCCATCCGCCGCTGCCCCGACCTGATCTTCGTGCGGCCCCGCTTCGAGGTGTACAAGGCGGTGAGCGGGCAGATCCGCGACATCTTCCACGACTATACCGATCTGGTCGAGCCGCTGTCGCTCGACGAAGCCTATCTCGACGTCACCGCCAACCGCCGCGGCCTGCCCAGCGCCACCGCGACGGCGGAGGAAATTCGTGCCCGCATCCTGGAAACTACCGGCCTCACCGCATCCGCCGGGATTAGCTACAACAAGTTCCTCGCCAAGCTCGCCTCCGACATGAACAAGCCCAATGGCCAGTTCGTCATTCCTGTAAAGGCCGGCCCGCGCGTCGTCGCGTCGCTGCCGGTCGGCAAGTTCCACGGCATCGGCCCCAAGACGGTCGAGCGGATGGAGGCACTCGGCATCCGCACCGGCGCCGACCTCGCCGGCTGGAGCCTTCCCGACCTGCAACGCACCTTCGGCAAGGCGGGCGGCTGGTATTATGGCATCGCCCGTGCCGAGGATCACCGCCCGGTCCGCCCCAACCGCGTGCGCAAGTCTTCCGGCTCCGAAACCACCTTCCACCACGACCTGACCGACCCGGAAGCGATCGAGGAGCGGGTGCTGGCGATGGCGGACGACGTCTGGGACTGGGTCGAAAAGACCGGCCAGCATGGCCGCACCGTCACCGTGAAGGCGAAATATGCCGATTTCCGCATCGTCACCCGCAGCCGCACGCTGGGCGCCCCCGTCGCCGATCGCGCGACGCTCCACGCCACCGCGCGCAGCCTGATCGCGACGCTCTACCCGTTGCGGATGGGATTGCGGCTGGTCGGGGTGACGATGGCCGGCTTCGGCGCGGGCGAAGCCCCAAGCGGCCAGCTCGATCTATTGTAAGCCAAACCCGTACCCCGGCCTCCGCCGGGGTACGGTGGCGTAGGGAACATCGGCGACCAACACTTTGACGCCCACGCCCAAGGCGCCTACAATCGCACCCGTCCCCGGGGGAGCGTTTCGTCACGCTTGAGAGGAAGGCCGCAGCCTTCGACCCGCTGAACCTGATCCGGCTGACACCGGCGTAGGGAGGGAGCGGCCAATTCAGTTCCGCCCCCTCCGCATGGAGTGGAATATGGCAGACATCCCCGCACGCACCGAAATCGGCGTCACCACCGGAGCGATCCGTGGCAGCCGCAAGATCCACGTCGGCCCCCTGAACGTCGCGATGCGCGCGATCGATCTCGATCCGTCGTGCGGCGAACCGCCGCTCAACGTCTATGACACGTCGGGGCCGTACACCGACCCCAATGCCCGCATCGACATCATGGCCGGCCTGCCGCAGCTTCGCCGCGACTGGATCATGGCCCGTGGCGACGTCGAGAGCTACGACGCCCGCGAAATCCGCCCCGAGGATAACGGCCAGCTTGGCCCCGACCGTTCGGGCGGCGTCCAGCCCTTCCCCAACGTCGTCAAGCGTCCGCTGCGTGCCAAGGCGGGCGCGAACGTCAGCCAGATGCACTATGCCCGGCGCGGCATCAT
Source organism: Sphingomonas lacusdianchii (assembly GCF_022664395.1). Classification (GTDB taxonomy): domain Bacteria; phylum Pseudomonadota; class Alphaproteobacteria; order Sphingomonadales; family Sphingomonadaceae; genus Sphingomonas; species Sphingomonas lacusdianchii. The sequence continues at coordinate 67,173 of NZ_JAKRET010000009.1, forward strand.
CACGCCCGAGATGGAATATGTCGCGACCCGCGAAAATCTCGGCCGCGAGATGCTGCGCGAATATGCCCGCGACGGCGAAAGCTTCGGCGCGGCGATCCCCGACTACGTGACCCCCGAATTCGTCCGCGACGAGGTCGCGCGCGGGCGGGCGATCATCCCCAACAACATCAACCACCCCGAAACCGAGCCGATGGCGATCGGCCGCAATTTCCTGGTCAAGATCAACGCGAACATCGGCAACAGCGCGGTCGCATCGAACGTCGCCGCCGAAGTCGACAAGCTGGTCTGGTCGATCCGCTGGGGTGCCGACACGGTCATGGACCTGTCGACCGGCCGCAACATCCACGACACCCGCGAATGGATCCTGCGCAACTCGCCGGTGCCGATCGGCACGGTGCCGATCTATCAGGCGCTCGAAAAGGTCGGCGGCATCGCCGAGGAACTGACCTGGGACATCTTCCGCGACACGCTGATCGAACAGGCCGAACAGGGCGTGGATTACTTCACCATCCATGCCGGCGTCCGCCTGCCGTACATCCCGATGACCGCGAAGCGCGTGACCGGCATCGTGTCGCGCGGCGGGTCGATCATGGCCAAATGGTGCCTCGCCCATCATCGCGAATCGTTCCTCTACGAACATTTCGACGAGATCACCGAGATCATGAAGGCGTATGACATCGCTTATTCGCTGGGCGATGGTCTCCGCCCCGGATCGATCGCCGACGCCAATGACGAAGCGCAGTTCAGCGAGCTCTATACGCTGGGCGAGCTGACCCACCGCGCCTGGGCGCAGGACGTGCAGGTCATGATCGAAGGCCCCGGCCATGTGCCGATGCACAAGATCAAGGAAAATATGGACAAGCAGCTGCAGGTCTGCGGCGAAGCGCCCTTCTATACGCTGGGGCCGCTCACCACCGACATCGCGCCCGGCTACGACCATATCACCAGCGGCATCGGTGCGGCGATGATCGGCTGGTACGGCACGGCGATGCTCTGCTACGTCACGCCCAAGGAGCATCTCGGCCTGCCCGATCGCGACGACGTGAAGGTCGGCGTGGTGACCTACAAGCTCGCCGCCCATGCCGCCGATCTGGCCAAGGGCCACCCCGCCGCCAAGATGCGCGACGATGCGCTGAGCCGCGCCCGCTTCGAATTCCGCTGGCGCGACCAGTTCAACCTGTCGCTCGACCCCGAAACGGCGGAAAGCTACCACGACCAGACGCTCCCGGCCGAAGGCGCCAAGACCGCGCATTTCTGTTCGATGTGCGGCCCCAAATTCTGTTCGATGAAGATCACGCAGGAAGTGCGCGACTTCGCGGCAAAGCAGAATGCGTCGGCCGACACGTTCCTTGCCGCCGACAAGGCGGACGCGGACCGCGCGGCCTTCGCGGGCGGATCGGCTGCGGCGGACGCCGGCATGGCGGAGATGAGCGAGAAGTTCCGCGAGAAGGGCGGGGAGGTTTACCTGCCGGCGGAGTAATATGTTTCAGAGTCCTCTCCCCGTTGTACGGGGAGGGGCAAGGCAGAAGATGTTCGCGCTAGCCTTAAAATGCGTTATGGCGACATAGGGCAACGGGGTTTCGGCGGATGATTGAGAAGTTCAGCGCTGGCGCAACCGCTGTCGCAAAGTTGTACGGTCATGGCAATGTGGGCGACTTCATCGTTAGCCATATTGCAACCCTTCAAGGAGCGGACAACGCACAGGTCAGTCGCTGCGGTGAGGTTTTAGCAGCAGTTCGCGAAGGTTTCGGCGTAGGCGGCGAACACTCGCTCATGGTCATTGCGGTCGGCCAAACGCTGCTGAGCGGCGGTGTGGTGTCCGTTGGAGGCGTCGTTAGCCTGTCGAACCCCATCACCATGACCTGCGCAGCCATAGGAGCGATCCATTACGGGTGGAATGCGCTGTCTGAACAGGAGAAGGCTGCGATACTATCGTCCGTTGCAACGATGTTCGCCACGGGTATCGAATCTGTCAGATCCGTCGCTAATTTTGTGCTTAACACGATCAAGATTTTGTTGTCGAAGGAAAATCTTGCCGCATTGAAGAAATTTGCCAGCGATGGTGCTGCCTATTTCGACCGTTGTATCGGTGACATTTCCCGAACTATTACCGATCGATCGCGCGATTTGTACAACGCGACGGGGGAGCGGCTGTCACATGTTGTCAGCAGCTTGCCGATACGTTTACCGTTTTGGCGTGCGGCGGATGAGGTGACTTCTGGCTTCGAAACCGAACCGGCGCGTCTGCCACCTCAATAATGATACCGGCACTGCGCGACCTGCACCGCCTGCTCCGCACCAGCCCCCGTCACCCGATACACCAGCCGATGCTCATGGCTGATTCGCCGCGACCACCAGCCTGACAGGTTGCCGCCCAATGGCTCCGGCTTGCCCGTCCCCTTGAACGGATGTCGCCGGCATTCCTCGATCAGCCCGTTGATCTTCTCGACCGTCTTGGCATCGTTCGCCTGCCAATAGCGATAATCATCCCAGGCCGTCGGCCAGAACGCGACCTTCACGGGAAGGGAACGCCTTCGTCGCCCTGCTCGAACCCACGCACTGCTTCCAGCAACCGCTCCGCATTCTTCGGCGAGCGCAGCAGATACAGCGTCTCTTCGATCGACGCCCATTCGCTGGCCGAAATCATCACGACCCCCTCGCCGCGCTGGCGAGTAATCGCCACCGGCACCCGGTCGGCGACGACGCGGTCCATGACAGACTTCAGATTGGCGCGCGACTCGGTGAAGCTGATAGATTCCATGCGATCAATGTACGGAACATTGTACAGAAGGCAACCGCGTCCTCAAACCCCTGTCCTGCAAGTTCCCAATATGTTCCCATCGCGCCCATGCGCAACGACACCCAGCTCCCGGAGCATTCGCCCGCGCCCATCCCGGCGCTCGACCCCTCGAACCTGACCGTTCCGTCCGAGACGCCGTATCTCGACGCCAACGGCTATGATCCCGCCGACTATCAATGGGTCCCCGTCCGCCGCAAACCGCGCAGCGACGGCTGGTCCGATGCCAAGCAACGCGACTTCATCGAAGCGCTCGCCGATGGCGGATCGGTCACCGAAGCGGCCCGCGCCGTCCATATGTCGGCCAGCAGCGCCTATCGCCTGCGCCGCTCGCCCGGTGGCGAGGCCTTTGCCCGCGCATGGGATGCCGCCGTCGCCCAGGCGGTGTCGATGCTGGTCGACGTCGCGTTCGACCGCGCGATCAACGGCACCGTCGAACCGGTGCTCGATGCCAATGGGCGGCGGATCGGGTCGCGGCATCGCCCCGGCGACCGGATGCTGATGTTCCTGCTCGCCGCCCATTATCCCGACCGCTACGGCAAACAGCAGCGTCGCCGTCCCGGCCGTGGCGAGGCGGAGGCGCCGCCCCCCACCCCGACACCCAGCGTCGCGGAGGCGCTCGACGCACTGACCCCGGTCCCGCCGGCCGAGCCCGAAAAGCTAATGGCCCCTGCCGATCTCGACGTCGCGATCGAGGTCGCCGACCTGAAGGATGGCGAACTGCCCGGCTGGCTCGACCCCGATCGCCGCTGCGAACCCGTCGCGCCCAGGGTCGAACCGCCGCTACACGACGCGCTCGCCGCCGCGCTCGCGGCGCAGGACGATATCGATATCGGCGAACCCGGCCCGCTGGGCGAGGCGTTCGAGGTCGAGCTGGAACTGGCCAAGCGCGGGATTTTCGTACCCCGCCCCAAACCGAAGCCCAATCGCCGCGCGCGCCGCGCCCAGCGACGAGCGTGAACTTCGTGAACTTTGGACGCGAGACGTACCGCTGCGAGACCCGTTCGCGCCCCCGGTCCTTCGCAGGACCAGCTTGCCCGACGGGGCCGTGCACCGCCCATACGCAAAAGGGGCGCCGCGATTGCCGCGGCGCCCCCTCTGGTCCGTCATGCCGCGTGGCGCGACTTACATCTGGTTGCGGACGGCCTGTTCGACCTGCGCATTGTCGTTGTCGTCGGCCTTGTCGGCGGCGTCCTCGCCCATGTCACGGACGTTCTCGGCCTGTGCCTCCAGCGCGTCCTCGACCTGTTCGTTGCTGGTCATGTCGGCCTGGTCTTCCAGTGCGTCGGCCTTGTTCTCGGTCATCGCCTCGATATTGTCGGCGGCCTTATCGTCGGCATTGCCACCGCACGCGCCCAGCAGCATCAGCGCGGCCAGACCGGTCGCCGTCATCATCGTCTTCATGGCAAATCCCTTTTATCTCGTTCCCGCCGGATTGGCGGTCGGGCGCATCAATCGCCGATACCCGCCGATGGTTCCGCCAGCGTATCGAGCGCGGGCAGCGACCAGTCGATCGTCCCCCGGCCGTGCTCCGCCAGAAAGGCGTTGGCCTGGCTGAACGGACGGCTGCCGAACCACCCGCTATGCGCCGACAGCGGAGAGGGATGGCGCGCGCGCAGCACGAGGTGGCGGCCCCCCTGTCCGACGTCGCGGACGAACGCCGCCTTCTTCTGCGCATGCGATCCCCATAGCAGGAATACGCTCGGCTCCGCCTGGTCGGCGACGGCATGGACGACGGCGTCGGTGAACGCCTCCCACCCGCGCCCGGCATGCGATGCGGCGCGGTGCTGTTCGACGGTCAGCACGCTGTTGAGCAGCAACACCCCCTGCCGCGCCCAATGCTCCAGAAAGCCGTGCGCCGGCGGGGTCAGCCCCAGATCGGTCTGCAATTCCTTGAAGATGTTGCGCAGCGACGGCGGCACCGCGACGCCCGGCCGGACCGAGAAGGACAGGCCATGCGCCTGTCCCGGCCCGTGATAGGGGTCCTGCCCGAGGATGACGACCCGCACCCGGGAAAGCGGGGTCAGCGCCAGCGCCGCGAACCAGTCGCGCGAATGCGGCAGGATGCGCTTGCCCGCCGCCTTTTCGGCGGTCAGGAAGCTGCGCAGTCCCGCCATCGCATCACCGGCCAGCACCGGGGCCAGCGCATCCGTCCAGCTCGGATCGATGCCCGCGATCATGTCCGCTTGCGGACGAACTCGGCGCGCAGCACCAGTCCCTTGATCCCGTCATATTTGCAGTCGATCTCCTGCGCGTCGCTGGTCAGGCGGATCGACTTGATGAGCGTGCCGCGCTTCAGCGTCTGGCCCGCGCCCTTGACGGTCAGGTCCTTGATCAGCGTCACCTGATCGCCATCGGCCAGCACGTTGCCGACCGCGTCGCGCACGACGATCGCGTCGTCGTCGGCCGCCGTCGTGGCGCCCGCCTGCGATGCCGGCACCCATTCGCCGCTCGCCTCGTCATAGATATAGTCGTCGTCGCTCATGCCGTCCCCCTTGTCGCTGCGGGGTAGCCGAGCGGACTGCCTCAGAACAAGCCCGGCACCTCGCGCTGCACGGTCGACGGGCGCTGGGGTTGCAGCAGCGTGCGTCCCTCGACGCCGTCGCCACCGACGCGCAGTCCGTCGCGGGTCGCGGCCGTCGCCGCCGCCGATCCGATCCGCGTGCAGCTCCGCCCGGCGAGGAAGTCGAGCGCGCGGGCGACCGACTGTTCGCGCACGTCGCCCAGCGGATAGTTGATGTCGTCGTTGGCGACGCAGGTGTTGGGCACGACCGTGGCGAGCCCGTCATAATAGGCCGCCGATCGCGCCGAATTCTGCACCGCCAGCGCGACGACGCGCAACCGGTCGTCGCACGCCGCCTTGTCGAGCGCGATCTGCCCGACCGGCTTGCCATAGGTGTTGGTGCCGATCAGCGCCATGTTGTTGCCGAGATAGGGGACGAAGGCATTGATGACCAGTTCGCTCGCCGATGCGGTGCGGCCGGTGCCGATGAAGGCGATCTTGGTCGGCGTCACCGACTGCGCGGTCGGGGCGAAATAGCGGGTCTCGTTCTCCGACGACTTTTCGGGGCGGAACGTCGTGTAGCTATAGACCTGGCTGGTCGACTTGCCGCCGCCCAGCAGGTCCCCCATCAGATCGGCGACCGAGATCAGCCCGCCGCCATTATAGCGGAAATCGATGATGAACTCGGTGATCCCCTGTGCGCGGAAGCTGGCGAACGCATCGCGCAGCGGCTGGTTGGCGGTGGTGATGAAGGTGCGCAGGTTGATATAGCCGACCCGCTTGCCGCCATCGGTCAGCACCTTGGCGCCATAGCGCGTCGATACCGGCAACAGCGCGTAATCGGCCTTGGCGACGGTCTCGGTGCGGGTCGTGCCCTCGGCGGTGACGAACTGGAAGGTGCGGCTGGTGCCGACCGTATCGGGGCCGAGCGCGTCGTTCAGCCCGTCGACGCCGCTGCTGTCGATGATCGACGACACGCTGCGCAGATTGCTGCTGCTGGTCCCGATCTGCAGTATCTCGGTCCCGCGATCGATGCCGGCGTTGAGCGCCGGGGTGCCTTCGAACGATTCGATCACGAACAGGCGCCGGCCGCTGGTATCCAGCGCGAAGCGCGTGCCGAAACCGGCGGTCTCGCCCGCGTCGTAATAGGCATCCTCCTCGGCGATCGAGGTCAGATAGGTGAAATAGCGGTCGCGCCGCTGCGCCCGCGCGGTCGCGGTCAGCGCGTCGATATAGGCATCGACCGTGGCATAGGGCGTGGGGTCGAGGCTGGCGGGCAGCGTTTCAGGGAACAGATACCATTCGCGCAGCTGCGCCAGCGCCCAGTCCTGCCGCTCGCGCAGCGAACAGCCCGCGGTACTGGTGGGCGTCGGGGTCGGCGTGGGCGCAGGGGTCGGCGAGACGCCGCCGCTGCTTCCTCCGCCCAGGATGCTGCCGCTCCCGCCCCCGCCGCCGCAGGCCGACAACATCGCCAACACGCCCAACGCCGCACCGAACTTTACCCGCACAACGCGCACTCCATGATGTCGCGACAGCCTAAGCCGCGCATCGCCGAAGGGAAGGGGGATTCGCCCGTGCGCTAACGTACTGCGTCGGTTCAGTTCCCCTTCATCGCGTCGAGCAGCCGCTTGACTTCCTGCGACCGGCCGCGCGGCAGGATCAGGACGTCGTTGCCGCTGGCGACGACGATCAGGTCGCTGACCCCGACCATCGCAACCCGCACCCCGTCCGACCGGACGAGGCAGCCGGTCGCGTCGAGCAGCGTCACGTCGCCGCCGGTCGCATTATGGGCATCGTCGCGGTCGCTGATCGCGTGCAGCGCGTCCCAGCTGCCGACATCGCTCCACCCCATCGCCACCGGCGCGACCGCGACGCGGTCGTCGCGCTCCATCACCGCATAGTCGATCGAGTCGGACGGGCTGGCGGCAAAGGCGTCGGCGTCGGGGCGGATGCAATTGCCGTCGCGTTGCGCCCGGTCCATCGCGCTCTGCGCCGCGTCCAGCATCGCCGGCACGAACCGGCCGATCGCACCCAGGAAACGGTCGGCGCGGAACAGGAAGATGCCGCCGTTCCACGCATGGTCGCCCGATGCGAGCATCGCCTGCGCCGCGTCGAGCGGCGGCTTCTCGACGAAGCGGTCGACGCGGTGGACCCCTTCGGTCAGCGGCGCGCCGACCTTGATCCAGCCATAGCCGGTCTCGGGCGCGTCGGGGGCGATTCCGAACGTCACCATCCAGCCATCCTCGACCAGCGGCAGCGCGCGGTCGATCGCGGCGCGGAAGGCGTCGAGGTCGTGGATGACATGGTCCGACGGCATGACCAGCAACGGCGCGTCGCCGCCGCCCGCCGCGATCGCCGCCAGCGCGATGGCGGGCGCGGTGTTGCGGCCCATCGGTTCGAGGATGATCGCCTGCGGAGCCGAACCGATGGCGGAGAGCTGTTCGGCGACGGCATCGGCATGGGCGGCATTGGCGACGACGATCGGCGCGGCAAAGCCGTCGCCTGCGGCGCGGCGCGCGGTCAGCTGCAACATCGTCTCGGCGGCGGTCAGGGCCAGGAACTGCTTGGGACGCTCGGGACGCGACATCGGCCATAGACGGGTGCCCGCCCCCCCGGACAGAATGACGGGGATAATGGCGGACGAAACGGGCATGGATCGGATCTCCGGAAAGGATCAGGCAGGCGGAATCCGCCCGCCCGGACGGGCAAGCGACTGTTGCGATACAACAACGATGTGACAATGCGTATCCATCGCGTTCAGTATTTCTTTGCGCTTTGGCGCGATACGGGCTGGGTGTCGGACTGGCTTACAAGCGTATCGAGAGCCCAGCGATGATTCGGCTGTTCAAACACTATATCCCGCACGCCGTCTTGCTGCTGGGGTTGCTCGACTTTCTGGCGCTGCTGGTCGCGGCCGAACTCGGCTGGGTCACGCGGGCGATGCAGATCGACATGGGCATCGACCCGATCCACACCCGTATCCCGCAATTGCTCAGCTTCGCGATCAGCCTCGAAACCGCCCTGGTCGCGGTCGGCATCTATGGCACCGATGCGCTGCAATCGATCAAGTTCGCCGCGGCCCGGCTGATCGTCGCGGTCGCGGTCGGCGCGATCCTGCTGGCGGTCGTGTTCTTCCTCGCGCCGTCGATCACCTTCTGGCGATCCAACCTCGTCTATGCGCTGGGCTTCGCGGCGGTGCTGCTGCTGGTGCTGCGCATCCTGACCGGCGCACTGCTTGGCGGACAGGCGTTCAAGCGGCGGATCATCGTGCTGGGGGCGGGGCCGCGTGCGCAGCGGCTGAAGGAACTGTGCCAGACCCCCGGCGCGGGTTTCGTCGTCGTCGGCTATGTCGCGATGAGCGAGGCGAACCGGGTGATCCCCGAAGCGATCGCCCGCGACGCCATCTACAACCTTGCCGACCATGTCGTGCTGCTCGGCGCATCCGAAGTCGTGCTGGCGCTGGAGGAGCGCCGCAACGCCCTGCCGCTCAAGGACCTGCTGCGCATCCGCACGACCGGGGTGCATGTGAACGAAATCTCGACCTTCCTCGAACGCGAGACGGGCCGGGTCGACCTCGACAGCGTCAGCCCGTCGTGGCTGATCTTCTCCGACGGCTTTTCGTCGGGACGAATGGTGTCGAGCGCGTTCAAGCGGCTGTTCGACGTGACCGCCAGCCTGTTGCTGCTGACGCTGACGCTGCCGGTGCTGGTCGTCGCCGCCATCGCGGTCAAGCTCGACAGCCGCGGGCCGGTCTTCTACCGCCAGCGCCGCGTCGGGCTGTACAGCACCGGCTTCGACATCCCCAAGCTGCGTTCGATGCGCACCGATGCCGAAGCGGCGGGCACCGCCATCTGGGCCGAAAAGAACGACCCGCGCATCACCCGCATCGGCCGCATCCTGCGCAAGACGCGGATCGACGAACTGCCGCAATGCTGGAGCGTGCTGATCGGCGAGATGAGCTTCGTCGGCCCCCGCCCCGAACGCCCCGAATTCGTGTCGGCGCTGGAGGACAAGCTGCCTTATTATGCCGAACGGCATATGGTGAAGCCCGGCATCACCGGCTGGGCACAGATCAACTATCCCTATGGCGCATCGATCGACGATGCCCGGCAGAAGCTCGAATACGACCTCTATTACGCCAAGAACTATTCGCCCTTCCTCGACCTGTTGATCCTGCTGCAGACGCTGCGCGTCGTGATCTGGTCGGGCGGCGCGCGGTGAGCCGATGCTGATCGGGATCATCGTCTGGGGCCATGCGATCGCCGCCTTGCTGTTCGGCGCGCTCGCCTTCTGGACCGCCGATCGCGGCGCGGCCGATGCCGCCCTGCCGCGCGGCTGGTTGTCGCTGTCGCTGGCGCTTACTGCGCTGTGGACGCTGTCGGTCGCCGGGATCGGCGACGGGCAGGCGATCTCGCATCTGTTCGCGGGGCTGCGCACGCTCGGCTGGCTGGTACTGCTGATCGCCATCCAGCATCGCGCCGGGGCGAACGGGGCGGGGCTCGGCCGCACGCTGGCTTATGGCAGCGTCGCGGCGGTCGATCTTGCGCAACTGGTCCTCGACCTCGCCGCCGCCGCCGCACCGGCGACCCAGGCGGCGGCGATGATCGCGCAGGTGTCGACGGTGCTTGGCGCACTGGCCGCGCTCGGCGCGTTGCTGCTGCTGCACGGCATGTTCCCGGCGGCGACGAGTGCGGCGACGCGGCTGGTGCTGGTCGCGGCGGGAGCCTTCTGGCTGATCGACGTCAATCTGTGCATCGCGGCCTATCTGCTGGGCCAGGTGCCGGGCGAACTGATCGCGGCGCGCGGCGTCGCGCTGGCGGCGCTGGCGCTGATCGTCGGGCTCGCACTGTCGCGGCCGGGCGAGGGCGGGATGCAATTGTCGCGGACCGCCACCTTCCACACGCTGTCGGTACTGGGGCTGATCGCCTATTTCGCCGTGACGATCATGGCGACCGGCCTGATCGCGACGCTGGGCGGTGCCTATGCCCGCATCGGTCAGACCGCGTTCGTGTTCGGATCGACCGTCGCGGTGCTGACCGCCGCCTCCTCGGGGTGGCTCAGGGCATGGGTGAAGGTCAAGCTGGTCAAGCACCTCTTCACCCATCGCTATGACTATCGCGCCGAATGGACCCGCTTCACCGAGACGCTGGGCGAACCGAAGGGCGCCGCGCCGCTCGACGAACGGCTGGTCAAGGCGGTGGCAGACCTCACCGATTCGCCCGCCGGGCTGCTGCTGGTCGCAAAAGGCGACGGACTGGCGGTCGAGGCGTCGTGGCGCTGGGAGGGGGATGCGCTGGGCGATGCCGGGGACAGCATCGCGCTGGCCGGCCATCTGCGTGCGACCGGCCGCATCCTCGAACTCGATCCGCTCCGCGAACGCTGCGACGGGCAGGACGGCGCGGCGGTTCCGGCGGCGATGCTGGCGCAAGGCGAGGCATGGGTGGTCGTACCGCTGCCGCATCTCGGGCAACTGACCGGGGCGATCCTGCTGGCGCGGCCGCTGGTCGCGCGTGCGCTCGACTGGGAGGATTTCGATCTGCTGCGCATCGCCGGGCGACAGGTGGCAAGCTATCTGGCCGAGGAACGTGCGCAATCGGCGCTGGCCGAGGCGCGCCGGTTCGAGGAATTCAACCGCCGCTTCGCATTCATCCTGCATGACGTGAAGAACATCGTCAGCCAGCTCAGCCTCGTCGCTCGCAACGCCGTGCGCCACGCCGACAATCCCGACTTCCGGGCCGACATGGTCGCGACGCTCAACGAATCGGCCACGCGAATGAACGATCTGCTCGCCCGCCTGTCCGAACGCGAGCCGGCGCGGGAACAGGCGCTGCGCCCGGTCGCGCTGGCGACCATCGCGGCGGGATCGGTGGCGCGGTTCCGGGCGCGGGGGGCGGTGGTGGTCGACGGGCCGGCGACGCTCTACGCCTCGGCCGATCCGACCCGGTTGCAGCAGGTGATCGACCATCTGGTCCACAATGCGCTCGATGCCGGTGGCGCTGATCCGGTCCGCATCGCGCTGGGCGAGACGGGCGACCTGGTCTGGGTCGAGGTGGTCGACACCGGCATCGGCATGACCGCGCAGTTCATCCGCGACGAGCTGTTCCGGCCGTTCGTGTCGTCGAAGCCGTCGGGCTTTGGCATCGGCGCGTTCGAGGCGCGCCAGTTGGCGGTGGCCATGGGTGGCCGGATCGATGTCGACAGCCAGCCCGGCCGGGGATCGCGCTTCCGCGTGACGCTGGCGGCGGCGGTCCCCGTGCTGGAGCAGGCGGCATGACGAACCGCAAGTGCCTGTTGATCGTCGAGGACGATGCCGGGCTGCAACGCCAGTTGCGCTGGGCCTATGAAGGCTATGACATCGTCGTCGCGGGCGACCGCGAGGCGGCGATCGCCGCCGTCCGGGCCGAGGAGCCGCAGGTGGTGACGCTCGACCTCGGCCTGCCGCCCGATCCCGACGGCGTGAGCGAGGGGTTTGCGACGATGGAGGCGATCCTCGCCATCAAGCCCGATACCAAGATCGTCGTCGCCAGCGGTCATGGCGACCGGACGAGCGCGCTGCGTGCCATCGATCTGGGCGCATGGGATTTCTATGCCAAGCCGATCGATATCGACGCGCTGGGGCTGATCGTCGCCCGTGCCTTCCACGTCCATGCGCTGGAGGCCGAGAATCGCCGTCTGGCGGAGCGGATCGAGGGGCAGGCGGTGCTGGGTGGGATGATTACCGCCGCGCCCGAAATGCTGAAGGTCACGCGGACCATCGAGCGCGTCGCCCCGGCCGACGTGTCGGTCATGCTGCTGGGCGCGTCGGGCACCGGCAAGGAATTGCTGGCGCGCGGGGTCCATGACGCGTCGCGGCGCAAGCGCGGCAATTTCATCGCCATCAACTGTGCCGCCATCCCCGAAACGCTGCTCGAAAGCGAGCTGTTCGGGCATGAGAAGGGCGCATTCACCGGCGCGGTCAAGACGACCGAGGGCAAGATCGAACAGGCGGCGGGCGGCACGCTGTTCCTCGACGAAATCGGCGACGTGCCGCTTGCCCTGCAGGTCAAGCTGCTGCGCTTCCTGCAGGAACGGGTGATCGAGCGGATCGGCGGGCGCAAGGCGATCCCGGTCGACACGCGCATCGTCTGCGCGACGCATCAGGATATCGACGCGATGGTCGCCGATGGCCGTTTCCGCGAAGACCTCTATTACCGGCTGGCCGAGATTGTGGTGCGCATCCCGTCGCTCAGCGAACGACCGGGCGATCCCGCGCTGCTGGCGCGCCACTTCCTCGACCGGCACGCGGCGCAGATGGGATTGGGGCAGAAGCGTTTCGCCCCCGACGCGCTCGCTGCGATCGAGGCATGGGGCTGGCCCGGCAATGTCCGCGAGCTGGAAAACCGGGTGAAGCGCGCGGCGATCATGGCCGATGGCAAGGCGGTGACTGCCGCCGATCTCGATCTGGGTGCCGCGCAGGCGATGTCGGGACCGATCAACCTGAAAGCGGTGCGCGAGGCGGCGGACCGCGCGGCGATCCGATCGGCGCTGGCGCAGGCGCAGGGCAATATCTCGGGCACCGCGCGCCTGCTCGGGATCAGCCGCCCGACGCTCTACGACCTGATGAAAAATTATGACCTGCAGCCCTGACCGATCGATCCGTGCGCTGCTCGGCATCGGCGGGCTGGCGATCGTCGCGGGGATGCTCGCCACGATCGGCGGCGTGCTGCCGGCGCGCGCCGATGCCGCCGATGCGAAGACCAAACTCGCGCAGGCGTTGGCACAATATGAGGGTGGCCATTGGACGCAAGCGCGCGAAGCGGCGCAGGCGGCGACCGCTGCCGATCCGAACTACGGTCTGGCGCAGGCGGTGCTGGCGCGCACCCATTTGGTGCTGGGCGAGGGGGGCGCGGCACAAGGGGCGATCGACCGCGCGATGGCGGCGGGCTTCGATCCCGAACGGGTCCATCAGCTCCGCGCCCATGCCCGGCTGTTGCAGGGTGATGCGACCGGCGCGATCGCCGAAGCCGACAAGACCCCGGCGCGCTATCGCCCCTATGCCGACCGCATCCGGGCACAGGCGTTGGCGGCGGGTGGCGACGTCGCCGCCGGGCTGAACGCATTGGAAGGAATCGTCGCCCGCGCCCCGCAGGACGCGGCGACCTGGGTCGCGCTGGGGCAGATGCGGATGGGGGCCGGCGACATGGTCGGCGCGATCAACGCCGCAGCGGCGGCGGTGAAGGCGGCGCCATCGTCTCCCGATGCGCTCCGGCTGCGCGCCGAAACGGTGCGCGCGCAATATGGGCTGGTCGCGGCGCTGCCGTGGTTCGAGGCGGCGTTGCAGCGCGATCCGTACGGTTACGACACGCTGATCGAATATGCGGCGACGCTCGGCGATGCCGGGCGCGCGGGTGCGATGCTGGACGCGGTGCGGCGGGCGATGGCGGTCCGGCCGGGCAGCGCACAGGGCTATTATCTGCAGGCGGTGCTCGCGGCGCGTGCGGGCGATTACGATACCGCGCGCAGCATTCTCGACAGGACCGGACGCGGCGTTGCCGGGGTGCCGGGGGCATTGCTGCTCGGCGCCTCGATCGATCTCGCGCAGGGCAATGCGGGGCAGGCGGCGGTCGCGCTACGCGAACTGGTCGCGCGGCAACCGACCAACGTCACCGCGCGCAAGCTGCTGGCGCTGGCGCTGCTGCAGGGCAACGCCGCACAGGACGCGCTCGACTATATCCGGCCGGCGGCGGCGCGGGGTGACGCGGACAGCTATACGTTGACGCTGGCGGCGCGCGCGATGGAGCGGCTGGGCGACCGGGCAGGGGCGGCGGCGATGCTCGACCGCGCCGCCTCGCCCGCCCGCGAACGATCAAGCGCGTTCGCGCCCGACGAGGATCTGGCGATGCTGGCCGAGGATGCACGGCTGACCCCGGGCGATCCGGCGGTGGCGGTGCCCTATATCCGCGCGCTGGCGGCTGCGGGCAACACCGCCGAAGCGGTCGCGGCGGCCCGGCGGGTCACGGCGGCCAATCCCGGCGCGCCGGCAGCGCAACTGGTGCTCGGCGATGCGCTGTCCGCCGCCGGGCGGATGGGCGAGGCGGCCGATGCCTATGCCCGCGCTGCCGCGACCCGCTTCGACGAGGCGACGATGCTGCGACTGGTCGACGCGCGCGACCGCGCCGGGCAGCGCGCGCAGGCGAGCGCGGCGCTGTCGCTCTACCTTGCGCAGAACCCGACGAGCGTCGCCGCGCTGCGGCTCGCGGGGCAGTGGCAGGCGGCGGCCGGCGAAGACGCTGCCGCGATCGACACGCTCGAACGGCTGCGCGCGCTGGTCGGCGACCGCGATGCGGCGGTGCTGGCCGGACTCGCCAACGCCTATGCCGGTACCGGACAGCCGGGCATCGCGCAGGATTATGCCGCCGCCGCCTACCGCATCGCGCCGGCCAATCCGCTGGTCGCCGATGCGCTCGGCTGGGCATTGTTCGCGAACGACAATATCGGCGCGGCGATCCCGGTGATGGCGAAGGCGGTGCGGATCGCGCCCGCCCATGCCGGCATCCGCTGGCACATGGCGCAGATCGCCGCCGCCGCCGGGGACCGTCCGGCGGCCATCGCCAATGCCCGTGCGGCATTGGCGGACAAGGGCTTTGCCGATCGCGCCGCGGCGCAGGCGTTGATCGCGGGGTAGCGGCTGGTTAGGGCGGCGGCATGACCGATCCGCTCCTTCGCATCGCCGCCGCGCTCGAACGCCTGTCGCCACCGCCGCCGCCCGCCGCCGATCCGCTGGCGCATCCGGCCTATGGCTGGGACGGGGCGGTGCTGTCGGCCGCGCGCGGGTTCCGGCCGCTGCCGATCGGGCGGCTGGTCGGTATCGATGCGCAACGCGACGCGCTGACCGCCAATCTGGCGCGGCTGGCGGCGGGGGCAGCGGCGCATGACGTGCTGCTCTGGGGCGCGCGCGGCTCCGGCAAGTCGGCGCTGGTCAAGGCGGCGGTGGGTCAGGTGCAGGCCGATGGCGGCAGGCTGGCACTGGTCGAGGCACCGGCGACCGCGCTCGCCAGACTGCCCGCGCTGTTCGCGCTGCTCTCATCGGTCGAACGGGCGTTCGTGGTGTTCGTCGACGATCTCGGCTTCGACACGCCCGCCGATGGCCGCGCGCTGCGATCGTTGCTGGAGGGCGGCGCGGAGGGTCGCCCGCCGAACGTACGGCTGATCGTCACCGCCAACCGCCGCCACCTCGTGCCCCGCGACCTCAAGGAACAGGACAGCGCCATCAACCCGCGTGACGGCATCGACGATGCGCTGGCGCTGGCCGACCGCTTCGGCCTGTCGCTCGGCTTCCATGTCGTCGATCAGGATCATTATGTCGCGATCGTCGAGCGCTATTGCGCGGCATACGACCTGCCGTTCGATGCGCAGGCCGCGATCAACTGGGCCACGAAACGCGGCAGCCGCTCCGGGCGCGTGGCGTGGCAGTACGTAACCGAACTGGCCGGACAGCACGGCAAGGCCATCTAATTCCTCCCCGCGCAGCGGGGAGGAGCTTCAGGCCTCCGCCATCTCCGCCAGCGCCAGCCAACGCTCCTCCGCCGCATCCTTTTCGGCCCGCGCTTTGTCGATCTGCGCGGTCAGTGCTGCGAAGCGCTTCGGGTCCTTCGTATACAGCACCGGATCGGCCAGTAGCGCCTCGTCGCGTTCGATCGCCGCCTCCAGTTCCTCGATACGCTTGGGCAGCAGGTCGAGGTCGCGCTGGTCCTTGTAGCTCATCTTGGTCGATTTGGGCTTCGGCGCGGCCTCGACCGGCTTCGCGGCCTTGGCCTTCGCCACGGTCCGCTCGCGCCGTTTCGCGACCCAGTCGGCATAGCCGCCCGGCACGACATCGACATGGCCGCTGCCGTCCAGCCCCAGCGTCACCGTCACCGTCCGGTCGAGAAAGTCGCGGTCGTGGCTGACGATCAGCACCGTGCCGGCATAATCCCCGATCACTTCCTGCAACAGATCGAGCGTTTCGAGGTCGAGATCGTTGGTCGGTTCGTCGAGCACCAGCAGGTTCGACGGCCGCGCAAATTCACGGGCGAGCAACAGCCGCGACCGCTCGCCCCCCGACAGCGTGCCGATCCGCGCCTCGGCGATCGACGGATCGAACAGGAACTCCTTCAGATAGCCATGAACATGCTTCTTGGAGCCGTTGACCTCGATCCAGTCGCCGCCATCGGCCAGCACGTCGCGCACCCGCTTTTCAGGCGCCATCAGCTTGCGTTGCTGGTCGATGACGATGCCGTCCAGCGTCTGCGCGCGCATGATCTTGCCCGCATCCGGCTCCAGATCGCCGGTCAGCAGCCGCAGCAGCGTCGTCTTGCCCGCGCCATTGCCGCCGACGATGCCGATCCGGTCGCCGCGCCGCACCCGCAGCGAAAAGTCCTTGAGCACCGTGCGGTCGCCGAACGCCTTGGTCACATGCTCGGCGTCGATCACGACCTTGGTCTTGGTGTCGTCGGCCTCGACCTGGATCTTGGCGGTGCCCTGCGGCCCCTGCATCGCCGCCCGCTGCGCCCGCAATTCGTGCAGCTTTTCCAGCCGCCCCATATTGCGCTTGCGCCGCGCGGTGACGCCGCGATGGAGCCAATGCTCCTCGATCTTCAGCTTCGCGTCCAGCCGCTGCGCCGCACGCTCCTCTTCGGCGGCGGCCTGTTCCATCCACGCCTCGAACCCGCCGAAACCGATCTCCGCCCGGCGGATGCCGCCACGATCGAGCCACAGCGTCGATTTGGTCAGCCGCGTCAGGAAGGTCCGGTCGTGGCTGATGACGATGAACGCGCCGTTGAAGCGGTTCAGCCACTCCTCCAGCCATTCGATCGCCGACAGGTCGAGATGGTTGGTCGGTTCGTCGAGCAGTAGCACGTCGGGATTTTCCGCCAGCGCGCGCGCGATCGCCGCCCGCCGCCGCTCGCCGCCCGAGGCCGTGGCGGCTTCGCGGTTCAGGTCGATGCCCAGCTGATCGGCGATGGCGTCGACCTCGTGCTCGGCGGGCGCACGCGGTCCGCGCAGCGCGAAGTCGCGCAGCGTCGCATAGCCGTCGACCTGCGGGTCCTGTTCCAGCAGCACGACATGCGTGCCCGGCACGATCGTCCGCCGCCCTTCATCGGCATCGATCGACCCGGCGATCAGCTTCAGCAGCGTCGTCTTGCCAGCACCATTGCGCCCGATCAGCGCCAGCCGGTCCCGCTGCCCGACATGGATGTCGAGTCCGCGAAACAGCCAGCCATTGCCCTGGATCAATCCAAGGCCCTCATAGGACAATATCGGTGCAGCCATGTGTGGCAGGTAAGCCGCAGTCGCGAACGAAGCAAGTTACGCCAGCCTGTCTGCCCTATTCACGGGGTGTTCAAGGCCCTGCCCCTATGCCACGCCCTATGTCGATGGTCGTTCGGTTCCTCGTTCCGGGATTGCTGGCGGTATCGGGGGTCGCGCAGGCGATGCCCGATCAGTTGCTGCGCGATCATCAGGCGGCCCGGACCGCGCGGGCGGAAGGCAGGATCCTGCCGCTGCGCGAGATCGAGCGCCGCGTCGTTCCGCAGGTTCGCGGCGCGCAGTATCTCGGCTTCGACTATGATCCCGATCGCGGGATTTACACGCTCAAATTCCTGCGCGATGGGGCGGTGATCTGGGTCGATGTCGATGCCCGTACCGGCCAGGTCACCGGCCGCAGTCGTTAAGCAACTAGGGGAGAACAGCCGATGCGCGTCCTGATCGTCGAGGACGAACCCAATCTCGGCCGCCAGCTGCGTGCCACGCTGGAGGGTGCGGGCTATGCCGTCGACCTCGCCACCGATGGCGAGGAGGGGCATTTTCTCGGGTCGACCGAAACCTATGATGCGATCATCCTCGACCTCGGCCTGCCCGAGATCGACGGGCTGACCGTGCTCGACCGCTGGCGCAAGGAAGGGCGCAGCGCCCCGGTGCTGGTGCTGACCGCGCGCGACAGCTGGTCGGACAAGGTAGCGGGGCTGGATGCCGGCGCCGACGACTATGTCGCCAAGCCGTTCCAGACCGAGGAACTGATCGCCCGCCTTCGCGCGCTGATCCGTCGTGCCTCGGGCAATGCCTCGGCCGAACTGACCGCGGGCGACATCCGCCTCGACACGCGTTCGGGCAAGGTCACGCGCGCCGGCGAGCCGGTGAAGCTGACCGCGCAGGAATATAAGCTGCTGAGCTACCTGCTGCATCACAAGGGCAAGGTGGTAAGCCGCACCGAGCTGATCGAACATATCTACGATCAGGATTTCGACCGCGATTCGAACACGATCGAAGTGTTCGTGACGCGCATCCGCAAGAAGCTGAGCGCCGACGTCATCACGACGATCCGGGGCTTGGGCTACAGCCTCGACGAACCGGGCGCGCCGAAGCCGGCGGGCGCCGAGGACTGAGCACAACATGGCGACCGGCGCCGACCCTGCCCCCCGCGCGCCGGCGCCGCGGCCCTATGTCCGGGTGACGGGGTCGCTGTCGCGGCGGATGATCGTCGTCGCGGCGTTGTGGATCATGCTGCTGCTGGCCGGCGGCGGCTTCGCGCTCGACCGTGTGCTGGTGTCGGCGGTGACGCGCAACACCGATGACGGGCTCGAATATCTGCTCAACTCGCTGATCGTCTCGGCGGAGATCGATTCGACCGGCGAGGTGACGTTCAACCGCCAGCTGTCCGACCAGCGGTTCCTCGAACCCTATTCGGGGCTGTACTGGCAGGTGAGCGGCCCGGGGCACGAAACCTGGCCGTCCCGTTCGCTCTGGGACCGCAAGCTGCCGGTCGATCGCAGTCATCGCTATACCGATATTCGCGTCTATGACGCCAAACCCTTTCCCGAACAGAAGCTGCGCATCGTCGAGCGCGACTTGACGCTGCCGGGATCGTCGACCGTCTGGCGGTTCCAGGTCGCCGAATCGCGCGACGTGCTCGATGGGCTGATCGCCGCGCTGCGCAAGACGCTGGTGCGCTCGTTTGCGCTGCTCGGGCTGGGGCTAATCGTCATGGCGACGCTCCAGACCTGGTACGGCCTGCTGCCCTTGCGCGCGGTGCGCGATGCGATCGCGCGGCTGCGCGCCGGGCAGTCGGCGCGGGTCGAGGGATCGATGCCCGCCGAAGTCGCGCCGTTGGTCGAGGAACTCAACGCGCTGGTCGAACATAACGACCGGCAGGCGGAGGAGGCGCGGCGTCATGCCGGCAACCTCGCCCATGCGCTCAAGACCCCGCTGACCGTCATCATGAATGCCGCCGCTGCCGGGCAGGACGATCTGGCCGACACCGTCATCCGCGAGGCGCGGACGATGCGGCGGCAGGTCGACCACCATCTCGCTCGCGCCCGCGCGGTCGGGCGGCGCGGATCGGCGCACAGCCGCGCGGAGGTCTGGACCTCGGTCGAGGCAGTCGAGCGTGCCGTCGCCCGCCTCTATCCCAATGTCCGCATCGATATCGACGGGCAGAAGGATCTGGTCGCGCGGATCGAGCGGCAGGACCTCGACGAAATTCTCGGCAATCTGGTCGAGAACGCCGCCAAATATGGCGGGGGCAGCGTATTCGTGACGGTGCGCGCCGATGCCGGCTTCGTCGAACTGCTGGTCGAGGATGACGGGCGCGGCATCCCGGAGGCCGACCGGCTGCGCATCTTCGATCGTGGCGTGCGACTTGATTCGGGCAAGCCCGGCACCGGCCTCGGCCTCGCCATCGTCCGCGATGTCGCGGAGATTTACGAGGGCACCGCCTCACTTGAGGAAAGTGAGGACCTCGGCGGATTGCTGGTCAGGTTGCGGCTGCCGGCTGCCTGAAGGTCGCGCATCGCCTCCGACGCGATCGTCACGCTGCGCTTGCGCGCCTCCGGATCGAACATCGCGCCGGTGATGATGACCTCATCGACCTGGGTGCGATCGATGAACTTGGCCAGCCCCGCGCGTACCGTCTCCGGCCCCCCGATCGCCGAACATTCGAGGACATGGTCGAGGATCGCATTGCCCTTCGCACCGATCCGCTCGCGATAGCCGTCGACCGGCGGGGGCAGCTCGATCGGCTGGCCGGTACGGATCGCGACGAACATCTGTTCGGTCGAACTGGCGAGCAGCCGGGCCTCCGTATCGGTATCGGCGGCCAGCACGTTGAACGCCGCCGCTGCATAAGGTTTGTCGAGCACCGCCGACGGCCGGAAGTTGCGCCGATACGCCTCCAGCGCCTGATCGAGCGCCGCCGGCGCGAAGTGCGAGGCGAAGGCATAGGGCAAGCCGAGCATCGCCGCGAGCTGTGCGCCGAACAGCGACGACCCGAGGATCCACAAATCGACCTTTGCCCCGGCCCCCGGCACCGCGCGAATGCCGCCGCGCGCATCATCGGCGAAGTAACGCTGCAGCTCGACCACGTCCTGCGGAAAGGCGTTGGGATCGCTATCCAAAGTCCGGCGCAGCGCGCGGGCGACGATCTGGTCCGATCCCGGTGCGCGACCCAAACCGAGGTCGATCCGCCCCGGATACAGCGCGTCGAGCGTACCGAACTGTTCGGCGATGGTCAGCGGCGCATGGTTGGGCAGCATGATCCCGCCCGCACCGACGCGGATCGCCTTGGTCGCGGCGGCGATATGCCCGATCACCACCGCCGTCGCCGCGCTGGCGATACCGGGCATGCCGTGATGTTCCGCCACCCAGTAGCGATGATAGCCAAGGGCTTCGGCATGGGTGGCAAGGTCGGCAGCGGCGGCCAGCGCTTCGCCGGGGGTGCCCCCCTGACGGACGGGGACGAGGTCGAGCATCGAATAGCGGGTCATGGCAAGGAGATGGGGCGTCGGTTGCCGATTGCTACCCAACTCCGCATTGCCCGGCCCCAAGCAAAGCTACAGCAGCAACTCGCCCCGCATCACGGTGACGCACTGCCCGCCCAATATAGCACGATCCCCGGCCAGCCTACAGGTCAGTTGCCCGCCCCGTGCGCTCGCCTGATAGGCGGTGAAGCGCTCGCGTCCCAGCCGTTCGGCCCAGAACGGGGCGAGCGCAGCATGCGCCGATCCGGTCACCGGGTCCTCATCGACGCCCCATGCGGGCACGAACACCCGGCTGACGATATCGGCGACATCGCCGGGCGCGGTGACGATCGCCATTACCTCGCACGCCGACAGCGCCGCCATGTCCGGCGCACAGGCGCGCACCGCCGCCGCGTCGGAGAGCAGGATAATGCTGGTCTGCTGCGCGCCGGAAACGCTGGCGAACACCTCGCCGTCGCACCCCAGCGCCGCCAGCAACGCCGCGTCCGGCGCAGGCGCGACGCGCGTCACCGGCAGGTCGAGCGTATAGCCATCGCCGTTGCGCCGGACGGTCAGCACCCCGGCCTTGCGCGTGGCGAAGCGGACCGCGTCTCGGTCACCCAACACGACATGCCCGCTCGCCAGCGTGGCATGGCCGCACATCGCGACCTCGACGGTCGGGGTGAACCAGCGCAGTTCATAGTCTGCCGCGCCGTCCATCGGCACGAGGAACGCCGTTTCCGACCGATTATGTTCGCGCGCGATCGACTGGAGCAGCGCATCGTCGGGCCATGCGTCGAGCAGCATCACCGCCGCCGGATTGCCCGCGAACGGCCGGTCGGCGAACGCGTCGACGACCGTGAACGGCATTGCCATCAATAACTGCCCACGCGCTTGCCGAACCAGTGCGGGGTCACGTCCGCCTCGACCAGCGGGTTGTCGGTGTCGACATGGCCTTCGGGATCGAGATGTATAAGTACCTCCACCTTGGGAAAGGCGCGGCGGAGCGCGTGTTCGACATTCTCGACCACGTCATGCGCATCGGCGACGGTCATGTCGCGCGCGACCTCCATATGGAATTGCGCGAAGTCGTGGCTGCCCGAGCGGCGCGTGCGGAAGTCGTGGATGCCGCGCAACCCGTCCTGCCGGGCGGCGACCTCGAGGAACGCGCGGCGCTCCTCCTCCGGCCATTCCTTGTCCATCAACTGGTCGATCGCCTGGCTCGACGCCTGGAACGCACCCCAGCCCAGCCACAGCGCGATCAAAATGCCCATCACCGGATCGGCGCCGCGAATGTGGAATACCTGGTCGAGCACCATCGCGACGATCACCGCGAGGTTGAGCAACAGGTCGGACTGGTAATGGACATTGTCGGCGCGGATCGCGACCGATCCGGTGCGGTTGATGATCGATTTCTGGTAGGCAAGCAGCGCAAAGGTCGCGATCATCGCGATCACCGACACGCCGATGCCGAATTCGACGTCCTGCGTCTCGCCCGGCGCGCCGAAGGCGGCGATGGCTCGCCATGCGATGCCCGCTGCGGAGGCGGTGATGAGCATCACCTGAAACAGCGCCGCCAGCGCCTCCGCCTTGCCATGGCCGAAGCGATGGTCATGGTCGGCCGGCGTCGCGGCGAGGCGCACGCCGTACAGCGTCACGAGGCTGGCGAGCAGGTCGAGCGCGGTGTCGGCAAGGCTGCCCAGCATCGCCACCGACCCGGTATGCCATGCCGCGAACCCCTTCAGTCCCAGCAGGAACAGCGCCATCGTCACCGACGCGATGGCGGCGCGGGTGGCGAGCGGGATCACCCGCTTGCGTTCAATCTCGGTCATGGGAACAACAATCCTTCCGACCAGCCATTGGCGGTCGCGGTGAACAGGCGGCGTTCGTGCAGCCGGTGCGCACGATCCTGCCAGAACTCGATGACCTTCGGCGTCACGCGATAACCGCCCCAAAAGGGTGGGCGTGGCACGTCCTGTCCCGCGAACCGGTCCGACATTTCGACAAAGCGCGTCTCGAACGTCTCGCGCGAATCGAGCGGGCGCGACTGGTCCGATGCCCAAGCGCCAAGCTGCGAATCGCGGCTGCGCGACGCGAAATAGGCGTCGGATTCGGCATCGCTCGCCAGCGTCACCGGCCCTTCGATCCGGATTTGCCGACGCAGCGATTTCCAGTGGAAGAGCAAGGCGGCGTTGGGATTGGCGGCCAGGTCGGCGGCCTTGCGCCCCTCGCGATTGGTGTAGAAGACGAAACCATCGGGGCCATGACCCTTCAGCAGCACCATCCGCACCGACGGCCGTCCGGCGGTATCGGCGGTCGCCAGCGCCATCGCATTGGGATCATTGGGTTCGCTGGTTCTGGCTTCGGCGAACCATTGATCGAACAGGTCGAAAGGATCGGTCATGCGGCGCCACATACGCCCTTTCGCCGACGATTTCACCCCGGCGCGATCGATGCGCGCGGAACGACTCATTCCGCTGCGAATTGAATCGGTTGAGCAACGATTCAGGGGGAAATGGCGATGGCGGCGCGCGCATATTGGCAGGGGCAGATTCGCCTCGCCCTCGTCTCGATCCCGGTCGAAATCTACAGCGCGACCAAATCGGGGGCGAGCATCAGCTTTCGCCAGATCCACGAACCCAGCGGCAAGCCGATCCATTACGAGAAATCGGTGACCGGCATCGGCCCCGTCGACCCCGACGAGATCATGAAGGGCTATCAGATCGAGAAGGGCGAATATGTCCTGCTCGATCAGGAGGAGATCGACGCGGTCAAGCTGGAGTCGAAAAAGACGCTTGAGCTGACCCAGTTCGTCGACGCGCACGAGATCGACGTGATCTATTATGAGAAGCCTTATTTCGTGGTGCCCGCCGACGATCTCGCCGAAGAGGCGTTCATCGTGCTGCGCGAGGCGCTGAAGCGCACGAAGAAGGTGGGGCTGGGCCAGCTGGCGCTGCGCGGGCGCGAATATGTCGTCAGCCTCAAACCCTGTGGCCGCGGGCTGGTGCTGGAGACGCTGCGCTATGCCGACGAGGTCAACCGGGCGCAGGGCTATTTCCGCGACATCCCCGATGCCAAGCCCGACGAGGACCTGCTCGACCTCGCCGAGACGCTGATCGCCAAGAAGACCGCGAAGTTCGACCCGCAGGAGTTTCACGACCGCTATGTCGATGCGCTGAAGGATCTGGTCGAGCGCAAGGTGAAGGCCAAGGGGCGCAAGATCGTCGATACCAGCGAAGAGGAACGCCCGAGCGGCGGCAATGTCGTCGACCTGATGGCCGCGCTCAAGAAATCGCTGGAGAAGGGCGGCGCGGCAAAGGCGAGCGACGACAAGCCCGCGCCCAAGAAACGCGCCGCCCCCAAGGCCAAGCCGGTCGCCAAGACCACCGCCCGCAAGCCGGCGGCGCGCAAGCGCGCCTGACATGGCCGGCAAATCCGATCCGCTGGCAAGCTATAATGCCAAGCGTGATTTCGCACGAACCGCCGAACCGGCCGGGACGCTGGCGAAAGGCAAGGGCAACCGCTTCATCGTCCAGAAGCACGACGCCACCCGGCTGCACTATGATTTCCGGCTCGAGATCGATGGCGTGCTCAAAAGCTGGGCGGTGACGCGCGGCCCCAGCATCGATCCCGATCAGAAGCGCCTCGCCGTCCGCACCGAGGATCATCCTTTATCCTACGCGGAATTCGAGGGCGTGATCCCGGCGGGCGAATATGGCGGCGGCACGGTGATGCTGTGGGACGAGGGGACATGGTCGCCGATCAAGGGCAAGTCGGCGAAGGATCTGGACAAGGGGCATCTCCATTTCGTGCTGGCGGGCACGCGGATGCGCGGCGAATGGCTGCTGGTCCGCCTGAAACCCAGGGGCAAGGAGAAGCGCGAGAACTGGCTGCTGCGCAAGGTTGCCGATGGCGAAGCCGGTGGTACCGACACGCTGACCGATACGCTGCTGACCAGCGTCAAGACCGGGCGGACGATGGAGGAGATCGCCGCCGAAAAGCCGCCAGCGAAGGCGAAGAAGCGGGCCAAGGCCAAGGCAAGTCGACCCGATTTTACCGAACCGCAACTGGCGACGCTGGTCGACAGCGTGCCGGCGGGCAGCAACTGGCTGCACGAGGTCAAATATGACGGCTATCGCATCCTGATCGCGACCGGTGGCGACGGTCCGCGCCTCTATACCCGCACCGGGCTGGACTGGACGGACAAGTTTCCGGGCATCGCCGAGGCCGCGGCAAGCCTGCCGCCGGGGCTGCTGCTCGATGGCGAGGTCGTGGCGTTGCACGACGGCAAGCCCGACTTCTCGACGCTGCAGGCGGCGATCAAGGAAGGCGGCGACATGCGCTGTTTCCTGTTCGACCTGCTGGTGGATGGCGAGGGCGACCGGCGCGACGAACCGCTGGTGCGGCGCAAGGAACGGTTGCAGGCGGCGCTGGCCGATGCCGATGCGCGGCTGGCCTATTCCGAGCACGTCACCGGATCGGGCGAGCAACTGTTCGAGGCGATGTGCCGTGAGGGGTATGAGGGGATCGTGTCGAAAGCGGCCGACGCCCCCTATCGCGGCACCCGGAGCAGAGCCTGGGTGAAGGTCAAATGCACCCATCGACAGGAATTCGTCATCGTCGGCTGGAGCCCCAGCGAGGCGCGGGGGCGGCCGTTCAAGTCGTTGCTACTGGCGGTGCAGGGCGAGGACGGGCTGCGCTATGCCGGGCGGGTCGGCACCGGGTTCGACGCCGCGACCATGGCGGAAGTGCGCGACGCGCTGGCGCCGCTGGAGCGCAAGACCGCGCCGCTCGACCTGCCGGCACCGGTGCGGCGCGGGGCGCGGTTCGTGAAGCCCGAACTGGTCGCCGAGATCGCCTTCGCCGAATTCACTGCGGATCAGATCGTCCGCCATGCCAGCTTTCTGGGGCTGCGCGGCGACAAGGCGGCCAAGGACGTGGTGCGCGAGACGCCGGCGCCGGTCGAGCGGACGTCGGCGGTGCGGATCACCAGTGCCGACCGGGTGATCTTTCCGGGCGACCGGCTGACCAAGGGTGATCTGGCCGACTATGTCGATGCGGTCGCGCCGCTGTTGCTGCCATGGGCGGCGAACCGGCCGATCAGTCTGGTGCGCTGTCCGCAGGGGCGGGCGAAAGCGTGCTTCTTCCAGAAACATGATGCGGGCAGCTTCGGCGATGCGGTCTTGTCGGTCGAGATTGCCGAGAAGGATGGCGGGCGCGAACCCTATCTGTTCGTGCGCGATGCCGCCGGGCTGCTGGCCTGCGTGCAGATGGGGACGATCGAGTTTCACGGCTGGGGTTCGGGCGTCGGTGACGTCGAGCGGCCCGACCGGATGGTGTTCGACCTCGACCCCGATGAGGGGCTCGATTTCGGCGACGTGAAGCGCGCGGCGCACGACCTGCACCGGCATCTCGCCGATCTCGGGCTGGCGAGCTTTGCGATGCTGTCGGGGGGGAAGGGCGTGCATGTCGTGGTGCCGCTGACCCCGCAGGCGCAGTGGCCGGCGGTCAAGGATTTCGCCGATCGCTTCTCGCGCGCCTTGGCGCAGGCGGAGCCCGATCGCTTCGTCGCGACGATGGCGAAGGCGAAGCGCAAAGGGCGCATCTTCATCGACTGGCTGCGCAACCAGCGCGGCAGCACCGCCGTGCTGCCCTATTCGGCGCGGGCACGGGCCGGGGCGCCGGTGGCGGCCCCGGTCGCATGGCGCGAACTCGACGACATCGACAGCCCGGCGCGCTGGACGATCCGCGACGCTACGGAATTGCTGAAACGCGCCGACAGCCGGCTGCTCGCCGGCTGGGGCGTCGCCGATCAGGTGTTGCCCGACCGGTGATTACTGCGCGTGGCGCTCCGCCAGCGCGCGTTCCCACGACAGCGCGTCGCGGACGATCTGGTCGAGATCGGCATGTTGCGGGCGCCAGGGCAGCGTCGACAGGATGGTGCTGTTGTCGGCGACCAGCGCGTCGGGATCGCCGGCGCGACGCCCTTCGAGCCGGCGGTCGATGGTCAGGTTGGTGACCCGGTCGACGGCGTCGAGCACTTCGAGGACCGAATAGCCGCGGCCATAGCCGGCGTTCATCGTGTGGTTCCTGGTTGGATCGGCCATCAGCAGGTCGAGCGCATGGACATGCGCATCGGCAAGGTCGGTGACATGGATATAGTCGCGCACGCCGGTGCCGTCGGGGGTCGCGAAATCGGTGCCATAGACGCCGACATGGCTGCGCTTGCCGATCGCCGCCTCGACCGCGACCTTGATGAGGTGGGTGGCGCCCGCCGTCGACTGGCCCGAGCGGCCTTTGGGGTCGGCGCCCGCCACGTTGAAATAGCGCAGCGCGGCATAGTTGATCGGATGCGCGGCGGCGACGTCGGCCAGCATGATTTCGGTCATCAGCTTCGACATGCCGTACGGATTGATCGGCTGTTTCGGGCTGTCCTCGCGCACCGGCACGACCTCGGGAATGCCATAGGTCGCGGCGGTCGAGGAGAAGATGAAGTGCTTCACCCCTTCGGCCACCGCGCTTTCGATCAGGCTGCGCGAGGCGGCGGTGTTGTTGCGGTAATATTTGAGCGGGTTCTCGACCGATTCGGGCACGACGACCGATCCGGCGAAGTGGAGGATGGCATGGACCTTGTGCTCGCGCAGCGCCGCGCGGACGGCATTGTCGTCGGCGATGTCGGCGACGACCAGCGCGGCGCGCGAATCGACCGCCCAGTCGAAGCCGGTGACCAGATTGTCGATCACGACGACATCATGTCCGGCGTCGAGCAACGCCAGCACCGCATGGCTGCCGATATACCCCGCCCCGCCCGTAACCAGAACCTTGCCGTCGCTCATCTTGTCTGTCCCCGATTGTACCGCCGCAGCGCGCGCCTATCTCCCTGACAGAAGGAGATTACGCAATGGCTACCGAACAGGCGATCTTCGCCGGTGGATGTTTTTGGTGTACCGAAGCGGTATTTCGCGATGTGATCGGCGTCGAACAGGTCGAAAGCGGCTATATCGGCGGCACGACCGAGCATCCGACCTACATGCAGGTCTGTGGCGGCGATACCGGCCATGCCGAAGCGATCCGCGTCACCTATGACCCTGCCGTGATCGGCTATGACGAGCTGCTCGACATCTTCTTCGCGACGCATGATCCGACGCAGCTCAACCGCCAGGGCAATGACGTAGGTACGCAATATCGCTCGGCAATCTTCCCGATGTCGGACGCGCAGGAAGCGGCGGCGCGCGCCGGGATCGAGCGGGCGGGCGAAGGTCGCGGCAAGATCGTGACGACCATCGAGCCGCTGACGACCTGGTATCCGGCCGAGGATTATCATCAGGAATATTGGGAAGGCGAAGGACAGCGCAATCCCTATTGCCTAGCGGTCATTCCGCCCAAGTTGCAGAAGCTTCGCAAGAGCTTTGCTGCGCGGACGCGGAGTGCCGAGACCGCCTGATCGCACCCGGAACCGATGTAAATGGCGCTGGCCTGTTATGGGCCTTTTGTGCAAGGGCCGTGCCAACCATGGCGCGGCCCTTGTGTCGTCCCCGGGAAATTGCTATTCGGAACATGGCCTTGGGGGCATATGACATGGGGGCGATGGACGACCCCGCGGCGACGGAGCGGCTGGCGGCGATACGCGAATATCGCCTGACACAGCCGACCGGGGACGCGGCGCAGGACGATCTGGTTCGGTTGGCGGCACAGATTTGTGCGGCCCCGGTCGCGCTCGTCACCGTCATCGATACCGATTGGCAGTGGTTCTCCGCCCGGGTCGGCACCGACGCGCCCGGCACCTCGCTCGACGACGCGATCTGTGTCCACGCGCTTGATGCCGAGGACATGTTGGTCATCCCCGACCTGTCGACCGATCCCCGCACCCGCGACAGCGGGATCGTGACCGCCGGACCGATGGTGCGCTTCTACGCGGGCGTGCCGTTGCGCCTGAACGGTGTGGCGATCGGGACGCTGTGCGTGCTCGATATCGTGCCCCGGCCGGAGGGAATGAGCGACCTCCAGCGCGAGATGATGCACAGCCTCGCGCGACAGGTGGTGACGACGCTGGAGACGCGGCGGCTGCTCGCCGAACGCGAAGCCACGCTGGCACGCATCGCCGATGCCGAGACGGCGCTCAGCGGCAACGAGCAGCGCTGGCAGGGATTGTTCGAGAATCTAGGCGATGGCTTCGCACTGGGTGAGGCGCTTCGCGGCGAGGACGGTCGGGTCGTCGACTGGCAGTTCTTCGACGCCAATCCGGCGTGGTACGCGCTATGGGGTATCGATCGCGCGACGATGCTGGCCAAGACCGGACGAGTGCTCGACCTGGCCGCACCGGCGCGCTGGGCCGACGACCTGCACGGATTGTTGCGCGACGGGACCCCGGTCGGCTTCGTCCACCATATCCCGACGCTGCGTCGCTGGTTTCGCGGACATTGTTTCCGCATCGACAGCGAACGCTTCGGCGCGATCCTGCAGGACATTACCGACGAACGTGGTGCCGATGGTCGGCAGAACGCGCTGATCGAACTCGGCGACATGTTGCGCGACTGTCACGACGCCGCTGCGGTAGCGCAGGTCGCCTCGACACTGGTCGGCGAGACATTGGACGTCGCCGGGGCCGGATTCGGCCGCATCGATGCGACGACGACGCATATCGAGATCGAACCCGACTGGACGCGCGCGGGCGGGCCGATGCTGGCCGGGCGGCGCAATCTTTGCGATTTCGGCGCACTCCATGATGCGATCGAGCGCGGGGAGGCGGTGGTCGTACGCGACGTGCAGACCGATTCACGCACGCTGGGTCGCGCCGATGCGTTGCTGGCGATGCCGATCGGCGCCTTCGTCATCGTGCCCGTGCGCCGCGACGGCCGTACCGTGTCGGCATTTCTGGTCCATGACCCCGCGCCCCGCGGCTGGCGGTCGGAGGAGATCGGGTTCCTGCGCAAGGTCGCGGACCGGGTCGAGGTCGGCATGGGGCAGGTCGAATCGGAGGCGCGCCAGAGCCTGTTGATCCAGGAACTGGCGCACCGGTTGAAGAATACGCTGTCGATGGTGCAGGCGATCGCGTCGCAGACGTTGCGCGGCGCGGTCGATCGTGAGCCGCTCGCCGCGTTCGAGCGGCGACTACAGGCCTTGGGTGTCGCGCATGACGTGCTGGTCGACCGCAACTGGGTCGGTGCCGATATGCGCGCGACGATCGGTCAGGTGCTGGCGGTGTTCGGCTGCGACGATCGCATCATGCTGTCGGGCGGCGACGTCGCGCTTGGTGCGCGCGCGGCGCTTTCGCTGGCGCTGATCCTGCACGAACTGGGCACGAACGCCGTCAAATATGGCGCGCTTTCCAACGCTGACGGCCTGGTATCGATCGACTGGACCGTTACCGACGGCGTGCTTCGCTTCGACTGGCGCGAGGCGGGCGGTCCGCCCGTATGGACGCCGAGCCGGCGCGGTTTCGGATCGAAGCTGTTGCGATTGGGACTGACCGGGAATGGCGACAGCGAGATCTGCTTCGATCCGGCGGGGATCATCGTGACCATGCGCGCGACCCTGTCCGACCTGACCGCAAGTTGATACGAGTCCGGTCGCGCGCGACCGCCATGCCGTACTCGATCTTCCAAAACAAAAAGGCCGCCCGGTGAGGGGCGGCCCATTGTTTTCCGTGAGGAAAGCGGATGCTTAGCGCACCGTACCGCGACGGACGAGGTTCACGATCGCCAGCAGCACGATCGCGCCGACCAGCGAATACAGGAAGCTCATCACGGTAATGCCGTTATTGATGTTCGCCCCGGTGACGAAACCGGCGATCACCGCACCGACGATCCCGACGACGATGTTCAGAAAGATGCCCTGCTGCGCGTCGGTCCGCATGATGATGCTGGCCAGCCAACCAACGACACCGCCCACGATGAGCCAGAGAATGATACCCATTTGACGTCCCTCCATTTGGTGCCTGCGACCCGGTCCGTGCGTACCGGGTGTACAGATGGAAAGACTCTCAACGGACTAGCTTGTTCCGCCTCCGTATTTAACGGATACTCAATATTTCCGCTGCTGCCGTTCGTACAGCGTCTTGTAGTGCTGGATTCGCGTCACCCGCAGCCCCGGCATGCCCGACCGGTCGACCGCGCGCTGCCACCCGGCGAATTCCTCCGCCGACAGGTTGTAGCGCATGCAGACGTCGTCGACGCTCAGCAATCCGCCATTGACCGCCGCGACCACTTCCGCCTTGCGCCGCACGACCCAGCGGGTCGTGTCGGGCGGTGGCAGCGAGTCGATCGTGAGCGGTTCGCCAAGCGGACCGATCACCTTTGCCGGACGGATTTTCTGGTTCTCAATCATACTGGACCTCGAGCCGGGGTGGGGACCCCTGAAACCTACTTCTGCGGTCATGCGGGCTTACGTTTGAACATGGGCTAAAACGGCTAGGTAAACATGGTCTTCATTCGCGCGGGGCCCATGTGGGTTTCGCGACGGAACGGTGTTCCGCCACGATGCACGGGTCGAGCAACGCCGCCGTCCAGCCGTTGAACGCGCCGTCGGTCGGAGTCAGCAGCGATACCGGCGCGCGTTTCCACGCCAGCCGCGTCTGCAACCGGGCCGTCGGCGTCGCCGCCTGCCGCCCCGTCGCCGCAGCCAGCAGCACGGCCAGCTCCGTCGGCAACGGCGTGACCGCTATCCCACGGTCAAAACGGGCGAAACTCAGGTCCAATGCATCTTTCCCTCATGGGTTTCTAACGACATAGCTACTCCGGACAACTGAAGGTCCGGTAAATGGCACGGTATTTTTGCAAGCCGGCCGTGAAAGGATTATCGGCGGGATCATGAATGCCGCTGATTTTCAACTCGAATCACCTATTTCCGCGCGGCGGATCGTCGTCGCCATGTCGGGCGGGGTCGACAGTTCGGTCGTCGCCGCCCTCGCCCATGCGACCGGCGCGGAGACGATCGGCGTCACGCTGCAACTCTACGATCACGGCGCCGCGGTCGGCCGTGCCGGTTCCTGCTGTGCCGGGCGCGACATTCGCGATGCGCGGGAGGTATGCGACCGGCTGGGCATCGCGCATTATGTCTTCGATCACGAGACCAGTTTCCGCGAGACGGTGATCGACGATTTCGCCGATGCCTATCTGGCAGGGCGTACCCCGATCCCGTGCGTCAAATGCAATATGGGGCCGAAGTTCACCGACCTGTTCGCACTGGCCCGCGATCTGGGGGCGGATTGCCTCGCCACCGGCCATTATATCCGGCGGGTGGCGGGGCCGAATGGCGCGGAACTGCACCGCGCGGTCGATCCGGCGCGCGACCAGAGCTATTTCCTGTTCGCGACGACGCAGGACCAGCTCGATTTCCTGCGCTTCCCGCTGGGGGACATGCCCAAGGCGCGCGTGCGAGAGATCGCCGCCGAACTGGGCCTGGGCGTCGCCGGCAAGGCCGACAGCCAGGACATCTGCTTCGTCCCCGACGGCGACTATGCCGGGCTGGTCCGCAAGCTGCGCCCGGAAGCGAATGAAGGCGGCGAGATCGTCGACCTTGGCGGGCAGGTGCTGGGCCGGCATGGCGGCCTGGTCGGCTATACCGTCGGGCAGCGGCGCGGGCTGGAGATCGGGGGCCTCGCCGAGCCGCTCTATGTCGTGCGGCTCGAACCGGCGACGAAGCGTCTGGTCGTGGGACCGCGCAGTGCGCTGGCGGTCGGCGCGGCGCGGCTGTCGGAGATCAACTGGATCGGCGGGGATCATGCCGGCCCGCTGACCGCCAAGGTGCGGTCGATGGCGAAACCGGTGCCGGCACGGCTGGATGGCGAACGGCTGGTGTTCGACGCAGCCGAATATGGCGTCGCACCGGGCCAGGCGGCGGTGCTCTATGCCGGCGACCGGGTACTGGGCGGCGGCTGGATCGAAGGGACGGAGGCCGCGTAAAGATCCTCCCCGGCACGGGGAGGGGGACCGCCGCGAAGCGGTGGTGGAGGGGGGTGTCGACATACGGCACGGTTGCGTTGCGCGGCCAACCCCCTCCAACATGCTGCGCATGGTCCCCCTCCCCGTACCGGGGAGGAACTTGCGGCCATCGCCACCACCGCCTACAGCCCGCGACCGATGCTACCTGCGCTCGCCCATGTCCGCGACTGGATCTTCGATCTCGACAACACGCTGTATCCGGCGTCGTCGAACCTGTTCGCCGAGATCGAGGCGCGCATGGGGCAATATATCTGCGACCTGCTCGACTGCGACGCGGCGGAGGCGCACCGGGTGCAGAAGATGCATTTCCATAACCACGGCACGTCGCTGTCGGGGCTGATGGCGGAACAGGCGGTCGATCCGCACCATTTCCTCGATTTCGTGCACGACATCGACCTGTCGCCGCTGGTGCCCGATCCCGACCTGCCGCGCCTGTTGGCTGCGCTCCCGGGACGCAAGCTGGTCTTCACCAATGGCGATGCGCCCTATGCGCGGCGCGTGCTGGAGCGGCTGGGCCTGTCGGACAGCTTCGCCGGCATCCACGACATCCATGCCACCGCCTATCGCCCCAAACCGCATGTCAGCG
Source organism: Sphingomonas lacusdianchii (assembly GCF_022664395.1). GTDB lineage: Bacteria > Pseudomonadota > Alphaproteobacteria > Sphingomonadales > Sphingomonadaceae > Sphingomonas > Sphingomonas lacusdianchii. The sequence continues at coordinate 100,753 of NZ_JAKRET010000009.1, forward strand.
CCTATGAAGGACTGTGCGCGGCGTGGGAGATCGACCCGACGACCGCGCTGTTCGCCGAGGACATGGCGCGCAACCTCGTGCCGGCCAAGGCGGCGGGGATGACCACCGTCTGGGTCGACAACGGATCCGAACAGGGGCCGGGCGTGGCCCGCGACCATATCGATTACATCACGCACGACATCGTCGCGTGGCTACGTTTCGTGGAGGAATCATGACCGACCTTGCCGCCCAGATCGACGCCGCCTGGGAAAACCGTGCCGAACTGACCGTCCATACGCAGGGGGAGGTCCGCGAGGCGGTCGACGCCGCGCTGGCGCTGCTCGATGCGGGTGAGGCCCGCGTGGCCGAACCGGTCGGCGACGGCTGGCAGGTCAATCAGTGGCTGAAAAAGGCGGTGCTGCTGTCGTTCCGCCTGAACGACAACACCATCATGGACGGCCCCGGCGGCACCAACTGGTTCGACAAGGTGCCGAGCAAATTCACCGGCTGGGGCGAGCATCGCTTCCGCGAGGCCGGCTTCCGCGCGGTGCCGGGCAGCATCGTCCGCCGCGGTGCGTTTATCGGCAAGGGCGCGATCCTGATGCCGAGCTTCGTCAATATCGGCGCCTATGTCGGTGAGGGCACGATGGTCGATACCTGGGCGACCGTGGGCAGCTGTGCGCAGATCGGCCGCAACGTGCACCTGTCGGGCGGCGCGGGCATCGGCGGCGTGCTCGAACCGCTGCAGGCCGATCCGGTCATCATCGGCGACGGCGCCTTCATCGGCGCGCGTGCAGAAGTTGCCGAAGGCGTGAGAGTCGGCGAAGGCGCGGTGCTGTCGATGGGCGTCTATCTGGGCGCGTCGACCAAGATCATCGACCGCGTGACCGGCGAAGTCTTCCGTGGTGAAGTACCTCCCTATGCCGTGGTCGTGCCCGGCTCGACCGGCGGCACCGACGGCAAGCCGGCGCTGTACTGCGCGGTGATCGTCAAGCGGGTCGATGCGCAGACCCGCAGCAAGACCAGCATCAACGACCTGCTGCGGGACTGATGCCGGCCACCGCCGGTCAGGGCGCGGTGGCGTCGACCGGCGGCTGGTTCGCCATCGACTTCGCCACCGCTTCGGCCTGGGACAGCACGCGCAGGACATTGCCCTGCGCCAGCGCGCTAAGGTCGCTGTCGGACCAGCCGCGCCGCGCCAGTTCGGCGAAGAGCAGCGGATAGCCGTCGACGCCGCCCATGCCTTCGGGACCGGTGCCCGAAATGCCGTCATAATCGCCGCCGATGCCGACATGCGCGCGCCCGGCGACCTTCGCGATATGCTCGACATGATCCGCCATCGTCGCAGCGGTGACGCGGGGGGCGGGGTTGGCCGCTTCCCATGCCTGCAGCGCCGGCGGCGTCTCGCGACCATATCGGTTACCGGGCAGCCCCTGCGCCTTGGCATAGGCGCCGCGCCGATTGTCCCAGTCGTTCCACGCGCTCGACAGGAAGGCGGGATAGGCATTGACCATTACCACGCCGCCGTTGCGGCCGATCGCCGCCAGCAACGGGTCGGGAATGTTGCGCGGCCGGTCGGCAAGCGCACGCGCGTTGGAATGCGACGCGATCACCGGCGCCCTAGTCGCTGCCAGTGCCGCCGCCATCGTCGCGTCGGACACGTGCGCGACATCGACCAGCATCCCCAGCCGGTTCATCTCCGCCACGACCTTGCGTCCGAAATCGGTCAGCCCGTTCGCCTGCGGTGCGTCGGTCGAACTGTCGGCCCAGCCGACGCTCTTGCCATGGGTGAGGGTCATGTAGCGGACGCCGAGATTGTAATATTGGCGCAGCACCGAGAGGCGGCCGTCGATCTGGTGTCCGCCCTCGACGCCGATCAACGAGGCGATACGGCCGCTCTTCGCAATCCGGGCCATGTCGGCGGCGTCGCGGGCCAGCGCCATGCGCGCCGGATTGGCGGTGATCATACGGCGGACGATATCGATCTGTTCGATCGTGGTCTCTACCGCCTGCGGACCGGTCGTCGTCGCTGGAATCCACACCGACCAGAACTGCCCGCCGACATGCCCCCTGGCCATGCGCGGCAGGTCGGTCTGGAGCGGGGGTTCGATGCGGCTGGTATCGGCGGTCAGGTCGACCGCCTCGACCGCGGCATGATGCCCGTCGCGGATTTCCCATGGCAGGTCGTTATGCCCGTCGATGATCGGGGTGCGCGCCAGCACGCGTTCGGCGCGCGCGATATCGGCGGCGTAGGGGGCGGGGGCCTGCGCGGCGAGCAGGAACAGGGGGAGCAGCATCGGCATGCACGCTACCGCGTCGCGCCGGACGCCGACAAGTGCTACGGCGGGGTACCCCCATGCGCTTGCTGCATGGCAGATGGGAGATGCGCCGATGGTTGCCCTGTTGCTGCTGCTGGCCGGTCAGGCCGCGACGCCCGCCCGAGCGATCCCGACACCGCCCGAGCGGATCTCGATCCTCGTCGATCCGTGCGCGTCGCAGCGGCGCAATTCGCAGGACGACGAAATTCTGGTGTGCGGCGAGGCGGCACGGACGCCGCGGATCCAGCTGCCCTCGGAGCGCACGCCACCCGACCGGCCGCTGGCATCGAATCCCTACGCCGATGGGCGCGGGGCGATGGCGGCGGCGGCTCCTCCGTGCGCGACGCTGTCGCAAGGGTGTACGACGGGGGTGGATATCTTTGGCGGGGGCACGTTCCTCGTTCGCGCGGTCGGCAAGCTGATCGATCCGAACAGCTGCTGCGATGAACCGGGCGAGGCGACCAATGTCGGCAAGCTGCTCAGTGACGTGGTGCGCGGGGTGAAGGGCGGTCCGTCGAAAAAGGAGCGCGCCAAGCGGGTGACGATCCCGCTCGATCCGGCGGTGCCGTTGCCGGTGGCGGGAACGCCGTAGGAGCCTGTTGGAAGGCTTCAAGCCATCGGTCCTCCCCGGCACGGGGAGGATTTGTGGTCCGTTCGGTTCAGGGCATTTGTTTGACGCCGGCCTTCCGGGTCAGTGCTCGACCGGACGGGTTTTCTCGACAAGTGCCGACGCGGGAGTAAATCCCGCGTCGTCGGTCGTCGCTGTGGCGACGCCGGCCGGCCGTCGCTTTGTGCGCTTGGGGCTTTGCCCCTTGCGCACCGGCGTACAGCTTCGCTGCGCGCCTCAAAGCTTGGCGGTCAACTCCGGCACCACGGTAAACAGATCGCCCACCAGCCCAACATCGGCGACCTGGAAGATCGGCGCGTCCTCGTCCTTGTTGATCGCGACGATGACCTTCGAATCCTTCATCCCCGCGAGATGCTGGATCGCGCCGGAAATGCCGACCGCGATATAGACTTCCGGGGCGACGATCTTGCCGGTCTGGCCGACCTGATAATCGTTGGGGGCATAGCCGGCATCGACCGCCGCACGCGAGGCGCCGACCGCGGCGTTCAGCTTGTCGGCGAGCGGATCGATCAGCGCATGGAACTGCTCTTCCGATCCGAGCGCGCGACCGCCCGAGACAATGATCTTGGCGCTGGTCAGTTCGGGACGTTCCGATGCGGCGATTTCGGCGCCGACGAACTTCGACACGCCCTTGTCACCGGTCGAGGTGACGGCTTCGACCGCAGCCGAGCCGCCGGTCGCTTCGGCCTTGTCGAACGCGGTGCCGCGCACCGTCAGCACCAGCTTGGCATCGCTGGTCTTGACCGTCGCGATCGCATTGCCGGCATAGATCGGACGAGTGAAGCTGTCCGGCCCCTCGACCGACAGGATTTCGCTGATCTGCATGACGTCGAGCAGCGCTGCGACGCGCGGCGCGATATTCTTGCCCGTCGTGGTCGCGGCGGCGACGAAGGCATCGTGGCTGCCCATCAGTTCGACGACCAGCGGCGCGACATTCTCGGCGAGGTTATGGGCATAGGCCGCGTCGTCGGCGACCAGCACCTTGGCGACGCCGGCGATCTGCGCGGCGGTCTGTGCGACGCCGTCGACGCCTTGGCCGGCGACCAGCAACTCGACCTCTCCCAGCTTTCCGGCAGCGGTGATCGCCGCGTACGTCGCGTCCTTGACCGACTGCCCGTCATGTTCGACCCAAACCAGCGTCTTCATGCGACCACTCCCAGCGTCTTCAACTTACCGACCAGTTCGTCGACATCGGCGACCTTTACCCCGGCCTGCCGCTTCGACGGCTCCTCGACCTTGACCGTGGTCAGGCGCGGGGTGACGTCGACGCCGTAATCGGCGGCGGTCTTGGCGGCGAGCGGCTTCGACTTGGCCTTCATGATGTTGGGCAGCGAGGCGTAGCGCGGTTCGTTGAGGCGCAGGTCGGTGGTGACGATCGCGGGCAGGGCGAGCGCGACCGTCTCCAGCCCGCCATCGACCTCGCGCGTCACGTTGACCGTGTCGCCCGACACCTCGACCTTGCTGGCGAAGGTGCCCTGCGGATAACCGGTGAGCGCGCCCAGCATCTGGCCGGTCTGGTTGTTGTCGTCGTCGATCGCCTGCTTGCCGAGGATGACCAGCTGCGGTGCTTCCTCGTCGATCACCGCCTTCAGCAGCTTGGCGACGCCGAGCGGCTCGACCTTGGTCTCGCTGGTGATCAGGATCGCACGGTCGGCACCCATGGCGAGGGCGGTGCGCAGCGTGTCCTGCGATTTCTGTTCGCCGATCGAGACGACGACGATCTCGGTCGCAACGCCCTTCTCCTTCAGGCGGATCGCTTCCTCGACCGCGATCTCGTCGAACGGGTTCATGCTCATCTTGACGTTGGCAAGGTCGACGCCCGACCCGTCCGCCTTCACGCGGGGCTTCACATTGTAATCAAGCACACGCTTGACCGGCACCAGCACCTTCATGGGCACTCCCTCTCAAAACGTTTTGCGCGGTGGCATCGCGGGTTTCTGTGGCGGTTCTGCGTGGGTTTCGCAAGTCCGGTATGGAAACGCCGGGACGCCGTAGCGGCAGGCGGCGACCCTAGCGCGAATCGCCCTGTCCCCCCAACGAAAAAGGGCCCGGACGTTTCCGCCCGGACCCCGTTTCATGCGCGTGGCAGGGGCGATCAGGCCGCCTTCTGCACTTCCGCGACGATCTTCTTGGCGGCATCGCCGAGGTCGTTGGCGGGAACGATCGCCAGACCCGAATTGGCGAGGATGTCCTTGCCCGCCTGCACGTTCGTGCCTTCGAGGCGGACGACCAGCGGCACCGACAGGTTCACTTCCTTCGCGGCGGCGACGATGCCCTCCGCGATGATGTCGCACTTCATGATCCCGCCGAAGATGTTGACGAGAATGCCCTTCACCGCCGGATCGGCGAGAATGATCTTGAACGCCGCGGTGACCTTTTCCTTGTTGGCGCCGCCGCCGACGTCGAGGAAGTTAGCCGGGAACATGCCGTTCAGCTTGATGATGTCCATCGTCGCCATGGCAAGGCCGGCGCCGTTGACCATGCAGCCGATATCGCCGTCGAGCTTGATGTAGGCGAGGTCGTACTTCGACGCCTCCAGCTCCATCGCGTCCTCTTCGGTGGTGTCGCGCAGTTCCATCAGGTCCTTGTGGCGGAACATCGCGTTGCCGTCGAAGCCGACCTTGGCGTCAAGCACGACCAGCTTGCCATCATCGGTGACGGCGAGCGGGTTGATCTCGATCTGCTCGGCATCGGTGCCGAGGAACGCGTCGTACAGCTTCGACGCGACGCTGGCGGCCTGCTTGGCGAGGTCGCCGGTCAGTTCGAGCGCGGCGGCGACGGCGCGGCCGTGATGCGGCATGAAGCCGGTCGCGGTGTCGATGTCGATCGAATGGATCTTTTCGGGCGTGTCGTGCGCCACGGTTTCGATGTCCATGCCGCCCTCGGTCGAGGCGACCATCGAGACGCGGCCGGTCACACGGTTGACGAGCAGCGCGAGGTAGAATTCCTTCGCGATGTCGACGCCGTCGGTCACGTACAGGCGGTTGACCTGCTTGCCCGCGTCACCGGTCTGGATCGTGACCAGCGTGTTGCCGAGCATGTCGGTGGCGTGGGCGCGGACTTCGTCGGCGGTCTTGGCGAGGCGGACGCCGCCCTTCGCATCGGGGCCCAGTTCCTTGAACTTGCCCTTGCCGCGGCCGCCGGCGTGGATCTGCGCCTTCACGACATAGAGCGGTCCGGGCAGCTTCGACGATGCCTCGACCGCTTCGTCGACGGTCAGCGCCGCGAAGCCGGCGGGCACCGGCACGCCGAACTTCGCGAGCAGTTCCTTGGCCTGATATTCGTGAATGTTCATGGATTCGCCTTCCGCCTCTCGGGTGGGTGTCTGTAAGTTGGCAAAGTTGCCACGCCTAGAGCACATGCGGACAGCCGAATCCAGCCCAAATCGACCTTAATGCAAATGCGTCGCAGATGCGTTTACCTTGCGTTCGCAGCGAGGGGAGCGCAGAAACGGCTAATCGCGATTTGCCCAAGACCCCCGCTATGGCGTCGCAATGTCCCGCCCGAGCCGCTATATGCGCGCGATGCACTGGGCAATCGGCATCCTGATCTTCGTCGCAACCGTGATCTTCATGGAAGGGTTCGCCTATGTCGCGCATCGCTGGCTGATGCACGGGCCGGGCTGGTTCCTGCACGCCAGCCACCATCGCCCGCGCCACGGCAATTGGGAGTGGAACGACCTGTACGCCGCGATCTTCGCGGTGCCGTCGATCGTCCTGCTGCTGGGCGGGGTGCAATGGGGCTGGTGGCCGGGCACGATCTGGATCGGCGCCGGCATCGCCGCCTACGGCGCGATCTATTTCGGATTCCACGACATTATCGTCCATCGCCGGCTGCAGCACCGCTATCTGCCGAAGTCGAGCTATATGAAGCGGATCATCTCCGCCCACCGGCTGCACCATGCGGTCGAGACCAAGCAGGGCACGGTGAGCTTCGGTTTCCTGTGGGCGCCGAGGCCCGAGGATCTGAAGGCCGAACTCAAGCGGCGCGGCAATGCCGGGGTGCGCGCCGCGACCGCGCGGACCCACGACCCCGTCGAGCATCCATGACGCCGGAGGGCTGGCAGGCGCGCGCGCTGTCCTGGGCGCTGGCGATCTTCGCGACGCTGGCGATGGTCGGGGCGGTCGCGACCATGTCGACCGATGGCGGAACGTCGCGTTCCGGCGCGGAAGTTGACACCGGCGCGGTGCAGCGGGTCGATCCGCGCACCGGCGCGCCGGTGTCCGCGACCTCGCCCGCGCCGTTCACCACCGGCGCACCCCGCATCGAAACGCCGCAAAGCATCGCGACCGCGCGACAGGCCGACGCCACCCGTGCCGTCACCCGCTGGCTGGAGGTGCTGACCTATGCCGTGCTGGCGCTGGTCGCGGTGCTGGCGGTCGGGGTGCTGGCGCTGTTCCGCATTGCGCAGGCATTGGGCGAGCGGCGCGACTGACGCGGTGATCGACGATCCGTTCTTCTATGCGCTGGCGGTGCCGGCGGTGGTGATGCTGGGCCTCGCCAAGGGCGGCTTTTCGGGAATGGGCGCGCTGTCGCTGCCGATGCTGGCACTGGCGGTCGATCCGGTGCGCGCGGCGGCGATCCTGTTGCCGATCCTGATCGTGCAGGACGTGGTCGGCGTCTGGGCGTTCCGGCGGACGATCGACTGGCGGGTGATCGGATGGATGCTGCCCGGCGCCGGGATCGGCATCCTGCTCGGCTATCGTTTTGCCAGTAGCGTGCAACCTTCGGCGGTGCTGGCGGCGGTCGGGGGGATTTCGATCGCGTTCGGGCTGTGGCGGCTATGGACCGAACGGCATGGGATGCCGGTCGCACGGTCCTCGCCCGGTTGGGTCGGCACGCTGTTCGGCGTGGCATCGGGCTTTACCAGCCAGATCGCCCATGCCGGACAGCCGCCGTTCCAGCTATGGGTGCTGCCGCGTCAACTTCCGCGCGATGTGCTGGTGGGGACGACCGCGCTGTTCTTTGCGGCGGTCAACTGGCTGAAGGTGCCAGCCTATCTGGCGCTCGGGCAGTTCACGCCCGCCAATCTGGCGACGGCGGCGGCGCTGCTGCCGGTGGCGATCGCGTCGACGATGGCGGGGGTGTGGCTGGTGCGGCGGGTGGCGGCGCAGCGTTTCTATACCGCGATCTATGTGTTGATGATCGTGGTGGGGGTGAAGCTGGTGTGGGACGGGGTGGCCTGATCCAATTAGGTTCAGACTCGCTCTGAATGGCTATGGTATACGTACGCGGGGCGATCTAGCCTGCGGCATGCGCGCCGTTCTTTTTCGCTCCATGGCCCTGATCCTTTGCATGTCGGCGGCCGGATGTACCGGGCGGGTAACGCTGGTTCCGCCGGCGTCGATCGCCGCAGCGCCGATCTCGAAGGACGATTACAAGATCCGGTCGCTCGCGGACATCGATCCGGCCCGCCCGCTGGCCGATGATATGGCGGGACAAACGCTGAGCATGTACGGCCGCGAAGACCTGATCGCCGCGACCAGCAGCGACTTCAAACCGATGGCGTGTCAGCCGATCGTGGGGGCAGGCGATCCGATCGACGTGATCGTGCAGCGTGCGCGCCGGACGTCGATCGTGATCGTAAACGAAAGTCACGAACGGTCCGAACATCGCGGTTTTACGGCGCGGGTCGCCCGCGCGCTGCGTCCGCTGGGATATGACGTGCTGGCGATGGAGACGCTGTCGAACCCCGCACCCGGAACGCCCGACAAGTTCCTGCCGCCCTATCTGCAGCGCCCCGACCAGCCATATTTCGAGGATCAGGACGGTTATTATCTGTCCGAGGCCGGGTTCGGGCGGTTGGGCCGGGAGGCCAAGGCGCTCGGCTATCGTCTGGTGCCTTACGAACAACGGCATCAACCGGGCGAGGAGAAGGATTCGTGGGATATCCGCATCGAACGGCGGGAAACGTCGCAGGCACAGCAACTCGCCGACTATATCGCCGCGCATCCGGGCGCGAAGCTGCTGGTCCATGTCGGCTATTCGCACGCGACCGAAGTGCCTTTGAAGAACGGTCAGAAGTGGATGGCGACCCGCTTGAAGGCGTTGACCGGCATCGATCCGCTAACGGTGTCGCAGACCATCTGTCGAGGCGGAGCGGCGAAGGATCGGCTGGTCGAGTTACCGACCGATGAGCCTGTCGGGATGTTCGACCTTGTCATCGATCATCCGACGGCGCAGTTCGTGCGCGGGCGTCCGGCATGGCGCGTGGCGGCAGGTGACCGGGTGGTGTCGATCCCCAAGGCGTTGCGTCCGGGCAAGGGCTGGTGGATCGTCGAGGCGCGGCCGGTTGGGGAGAGCGAGGTATCGGTGCCGATGGACCGGGTGGCGATCCGGCCGGGGGAGGATGTCGCGCTGTTGTTGCCGCCAGGGCGGTATCAATTGAAGGTCATCGATGTGCCGTTGGGCGCAAAAAAGACTCCCGAATAGCCGGAGGCCTTCGATCGACTTGGCGACCCGTGAACTAACTATTTGTTTCGTATCGGTATTGGTCGAAGGTTTCGGAACTGACCAGGATGAAGCCAGTCCAAGTGACGCCGGTCCACAGCGTATGTCGACCTGTTTCCCGCCCGGACCAGACTAAAATAATCCTGCAAAGAATGCAGGTACTTGAGCAGTCTAGCCATAAGCTTCAACGATCGGAAATCCGGCATGATATCATCGCGTTGGATGGTCTGGTATCGTAGGTAGCATGATCTAGATCATTCCGCGATATTGCTGAATACTGTTGTACGCATTACCGGTTCGTCCCGCTTTGAACGGCGCGTTGCGGGCGATCCGGTCGATCCGTCCCGCTCGCGTCCAGCGAAGGGGAGAACAGGAGTGAAGACGCGTTTGATCGCCGCTGCGATGGTGGCCGCCAGTTTCGCATCCGCAACGCCCGCCATCGCGCAGAAACTGGCCAAGCCGTCGGCGGGTCAACGGTTGCAGGAGCAGACCGCGAACGACGTGCCGCGCTGCACCCGCAAACTGGGCACCGTTTCGATCGTCGATGGCGACAATTCGTCCTACTGGACCGCGTGGAACCTCGCGCCGCCGTCCAAGCTGCTGAAGGTATTGGTCGCCCGGTCCGGCTGCTTCAATATCATCGATCGCGGCAGCGGGCTGAACGCCGCCGAGAAAGAGCGGGCGATCGGCGGCAATCTGGGCCTGCAACGCGGATCGAATGTCGGGCAGGGGCAGATCAAGGCCGCCGATTACGTACTGGTCGCCGAGGTGCAGGGCGCCAATTCGAATGTCAGCGGCAACGGTATCGCCGGCGGGGTCGGCGGATTGCTGGGCGGGCGTGTCGGCGGGTTGATCGGCGGGCTTCGCAGCAAGAAGATGGAGGCGAACACGGTGCTGTCGTTGACCAACGTCCGCACGACCGAAACGATCGCGACCGAAGACGGCTATGCCGCGAAGAACAACATCTCACTGGGCGGGGGCGGGTTCTTCGCCGTGGCCGGCGCGGTCGGCGGCGGATATGACAATACCGATATCGGCCGGATCGTAACCCTGTCGTTCATCCAGGCCTATGCCAAGATGGTCAACAGCCTCGGCCTCATCCGACCCGGCGCGGAAGGGACGGCGCAGGCGGCCCCGGCCAAGACCTTCACCGCGCAGGCGCCGGTGGCGATGCGGGCATCGGCGGTCGCCTCCGCTAAGGTCATCCGCACCTTGCCGGTCGGCAGCATCGTCTATCCCACCGGCAACAAGAGCGGGCTGTTCTGGGAAGTCGCCGACGAAAACGACAATGTCGGCTGGGTGCTGAACACGAAGCTGGCTCCGTCGCAGACCTCGCCCGACGCGCCCGATATCCACTGATCGGCTAGAGCGGTTTCCGATCAGGTTGGATCACCGGCACGGAGGTGATTTTGGTTCGGGGCAAGGCGCAAGGAGGGAGCGATGCCGAAGCATCGTGACCGACGAAGCAACGCTGCCCCGAGCCGAAATCACTCCGCCGCGTCAGCGGTCGCCCGTAGGGCGATGATGGTGGTTCAAGCTGGTCGGAAACCGCTCTAAGGGCTCTGAAGCCCTTTACGTCGAACCGGCGTCATCCCGGTGCAGACTGGGATAATCTGGCGTCCGATCCTGCCAACCGGAACGTCGCCCCAGCGAAGGCTGGGGCCTCACGCGGCGCTTGTCCCGTGCCATCACCGGGAGATCCCAGCCTGCGCTGGGATGACGTTTTGGTCGGCCGGATCAGGCCTTGAGGAGCCGGTCGCCGGGCAGGAGGCGGAGGAAGGCGTTTGCGCGACGGCAAGCGCCCGCGCGGGCGTTGCGTCCGTGGCACGCCCCCTCCACCGTCCTGCGGACGGTCCCCCTCCCCGTGAACGGGGAGGATCACCAATTAGTCGAACAGGCTCGACACCGACGATTCGTCGGCGATGCGGCGGATCGCTTCGGCCAGCAAGGGCGCGATGGTCAGATGGCGGATCTTCTTGCCCTGCGCGATGACGTCGTGGTTGCCGATCGAGTCGGTGATGACCAGTTCTTCGAGCGCCGACGCCTCGACCCGGGCGACCGCGCCGCCCGACAGGACGCCGTGGGTGCAATAGGCGACGACGCCGACCGCGCCGGCCTGTTTCAGGGCGGCGGCGGCGTTGCACAGCGTGCCGGCCGAATCGACGATATCGTCGATCAGGACGCAGAAGCGCCCTTCGACATCGCCGATGATGTTCATCACCTCCGATTCGCCGGCGCGTTCGCGACGCTTGTCGACGATGGCGAGCGGGGCGTTGTGCAGGCGCTTGGCGAGGCTGCGCGCGCGGACCACGCCGCCGACGTCGGGCGACACGACCATCAGATTGTGTTCGCCGAAGCGGGTCTTGATATCCTCCGACATGACCGGCGCGGCATAGAGATTGTCGGTCGGGATATCGAAGAAGCCCTGAATCTGCCCGGCATGGAGATCGACGCACAGCACGCGGTCGGCGCCGGCTTCGGTCACGATGTTCGCAACCAGCTTGGCCGAGATCGGGGTGCGGGGCCCGGGTTTGCGGTCCTGCCGCGCATAGCCGAAATAGGGGATGACCGCGGTGATGCGCCGCGCCGACGCGCGCTTCAGCGCGTCGATCATGATCAGCATCTCCATCAGATTGTCGTTGACCGGATAGCTGGTCGACTGGACGACGAACACGTCCTCACCGCGGACATTCTCCAGCACCTCGACGAAGATTTCCTCGTCGGCGAAGCGGCGCACGCTGGCTTTCGTCAGCGGGATTTCCAGATAGTCCGCGATCGCGGTCGACAGGGGAAGGTTGGAATTGCCCGCCAGCAGCTTCATGGGTGCGCCCGTATCCACGATGAAAAGAATGGGTGCGCCATAGAGTGCGCGGACGAATTGTGAAACCCATGTGACGCCCGCGTTTGCGCCGATGCGACAAATGGGCGATTGGGCAGCCCCATGACCGTCACCCGTTTCGCCCCCAGCCCGACCGGCTTCCTCCATATCGGCAATCTGCGCACCGCGCTCCACAACTGGATGTTCGCGAAGAAGGCGGGGGGCAGGTTCCTGCTTCGTATCGACGATACCGATGGCGCGCGCAGCGAGGAGCGGTTCGTCGACGCGATCCGTGCCGATCTGGCGTGGCTGGGGCTGGTGCCCGATGGCGAGGAACGCCAGTCGGCGCGGTTCGACCGGTACGAGGCGGTGTTCGCCGATATGGTGGCGCGCGGGCGGATCTATCCGGCGTATGAGACGCCCGAGGAGCTGGACCTGCGGCGCAAGATTCTGGCGGGGCGGGGGTTGCCGCCGGTCTATGATCGCGCGGCGTTGAAGTTGAGCGACGAGGATCGGGCGCGGCTGGAGGGCGAGGGGCGGCGGCCGCACTGGCGGTTCCGGCTCGAGGCCGAACCGATCGAGTGGGACGATATGGTGCGCGGCCCGCAGCGCTTCGACGGGGCGCTGCTGTCCGATCCCGTCGTGCGGCGCGCCGACGGGTCGTGGCTGTATCTGCTGCCCTCGGTGATCGACGATGCCGATATGGGAGTGACCCATGTCGTGCGCGGGGAGGATCATGTGTCCAACACCGCCACGCAGATGCAGATGTTTCGGGCGATGGGGGCGGTGCCGCCGGCCTTTGCGCATGAGGCGCTGCTGGTCGGGAACGAAGGCAAGCTGTCGAAGCGTCTGGGGTCGCTGGGCGTCGCGCATTTCCGCGACGCGGGCATCGAGCCGGAGGCGGTCGTGGCGCTGCTGGCGCGGCTGGGGACCAGCGATCCGGTCGAGGCGGTGATCGATCCGGCACCGTTGATCGCGGCGTTCGATTTCGCCCGGTTCGGGCGGGCGCCGGCGCGGTTCGACGAGGGCGAGCTGGCGCAGGTCAATGCGCGGATCGTGCATCAGCTGCCGTTCGAGCGGGTCGCGGCGGCGTTGCCCGCGGGGATGGATGCGGCGGCATGGGGAGCGGTGCGCGGCAATCTGGAGCGGGTGGCGGATGCTGCCGACTGGTGGCGGGTAGTGACCGGGCCGGTCGCGGCGCTGCCGGTGGCGGAGGAGGATCGGGCGTTCCTGACGCGTGCTGCGGAAGTCGCGGCGGGGCTGGACTGGGCCGATCCATGGGGGCAGCTGACCGGTGCGCTGAAGGCCGAGACCGGGCGCAAGGGCAAGGCGCTGTTCCTGCCGCTGCGCCGCGCGCTGACCGGCATGGACCATGGACCGGACATGGCGGCGCTGCTGCCGCTGATCGGACGCGAACGCGCGGTGGAACGGTTGCGGGGCTGACGCGCACGTCAGCTTTACAGCCCCTTCGATAGGGTATCTCATCGCATCAGCCGACTGGACGGCAGGAGATACGAATCGAAGGGACGGTGGCATGGCATATCAGGGACAACGTGGCCTGAGCCCGGTGGGCTTGGGGATTGCGATTGCGATCAATGGCGGCCTGCTGGCGCTGGCGATGATGACGGCGACGACCGTCATGCGCGGGCCGGTCGACAAGCCGCTGGAAACCGAAGCCATTCCGATCGACCCGCCGCCGCCGCCGATCGACGAGGTGAAGCCGGTCGAGCGGGTCGTCACCGATCCCACGCCCGCGCCGCTGCCGGTCGTGCCGCCGGCGCCCTATCCGGTGCCGGGGCCGGCGATGGAGAGCACCGACGTCATCCCGCCCGCACCGCCGCCGCCGGTACCACTGCCGACGACGCCGAGCGGGGTGGGGACGGGCACGCCGGTGACGGTCGCGACGCCGCTGCCGGTGCTGGTCGAGGCGAGCGTCGATCCGCGCTATCGCGCCGATTTCCAGCCCGACTATCCCGCGTTCGAACGCAATATCGGCCGCGATGGCGTGGTCGTCGTCCGGGTGCTGGTCGGCAGCAACGGCCGGGTGAGCGCGATCGAACCGGTGCGATCGACCAGCGATGCGTTCTTCGAGGCGACGAAGAAGCGCGCGCTGTCGAAATGGCGCTTCCGTCCGGCGACGCGCGACGGGGTGGCGGTCGAAAGCTGGCGCCAGATGACGGTGCGCTTCACGATGCAGGATAGCTGAAGGCGGAGCCCCCGATCTCGGCTGGGGTTCTGGGGTCAAGGAAGAAGGTTGGTTCCCGCGAAGGCGCGGAGTCGCGAAGGGGTTGCGTCCGTTGCAACCTGATCCGCGTCAGCGGCTTGGATGCCCCTTGGCAACCGACGCAATGGTCTCCCGTTTGCGACAGGCTCGCCCAGAACGCGACCGCTTCGCGTCTCCGCGCCTTCGCGTGAACCAACCTTCTTCCGTGGCGGCGGGGGCTGGCGCATATACGCCCCCGCGCCTATCTTGGCCCCTGTGAAGCTGCGCCACCTATTCTCACCGGTTCATGCCATCCGCGATTTCGCGAATTTCGCCCGTGCGCGCGAAAAGCATGAATGGTGGTTCCTGCTGGCGTCGATCTGCGTCGTGCTCGTGATCGGCTGGGCGTTCGTCCACGATTCTTATTTCGAACGGGCGTACAAGCCGAACATCATCTATTTCGAAAGCTGGCCCGCGAACCGCACCGATGCGGAGATCATCGCCCAGCAGAAGATCGATCAGGCCAAACAGGAGGCCGAGCAGGCCGAGTTCGAACGCGAACGCGCCAAGCGGCAGGCCGAGTGGAAGAAGATCGACGACAAGCTGAAAAGCTGGGGCATCTGAACCAGCCCGAAGAGGATGCGCGCTGGATGGGCGCGGCGCTGACGCTGTCGGCACGCACGTGCGGGACGACCGCGCCCAATCCCAATGTCGGTTGCGTCATCGTCGCGGACGACCGGGTCGTCGGGCGCGGCTGGACGTGCGCGGGCGGGCGCCCGCATGCCGAAGCCGCTGCGCTGGCGCAGGCGGGCGATCGGGCACGGGGGGCGACCGCCTATGTCACGCTGGAGCCGTGCGCTCATGTCTCGGCGCGGGGGCCGGCCTGTTCCGATTTGCTGATCGAGAGCGGCGTGGCGCGGGTCGTCATCGGCCTGACCGATCCCGATCCGCGGACCGATGGACGGGGGATCGCCCGGTTGCAGGCGGCGGGGATCGAGGTGGTTGCCGGCATCCGGAGCGAGGAAGCGGCGCGGGCGATGGCGGGGTTTTTGACGCGACGCGCGCTGGGGCGGCCGTCCGTCACGCTGAAACTGGCGCTGTCATTGGATGGCGCGGTATCGCGCGCCGATGGGCAGAGCCAGTGGATCACCGGACCACAGGCGCGCGCGCACGGCCATCTGGAGCGCAGCCGCCACGAGGCGATCCTCGTCGGGCGCGGTACGGCGGAGATCGACCGGCCGAAGCTGGACGTGCGGCTGCCCGGCCTGACCGGTCGCAGCCCGCAGCGGGTCGTGCTGTCGGCCGATTGCGAAGCCATGGACGGGTTCACGATGCTGCCGGGGATCGAGGCGCTGGTCGATCTGCCGGGCGACCATGTGCTGGTCGAGGGCGGGGCGGCGACGGCGGCGGCGTTCCTGCGCGCCGATGCGGTCGACCGGCTGCTGTTGTACCGCGCGCCGATCCTGATCGGGCATGGCCGGACGCTGCCCGATATCGGGCTGACCGATCTGGCGGCGGCGCATGGGCGATGGCGGCTGCACGATGCCCGGATGCTTGGCAGCGACCGGTTGGAAGTCTACGAGCGCGTCAGGATCGAGCGATAGCAATCGGTCGTCATCCCCGCGCAGGCGGGAATCCATACACGCTGTCGGCGGGGAAAGTGCCGAACCGTCAGCGGCTATGGAGTCCCGCCTTCGCGGGATGACGGGTGGGTCCGCCTGTCGAACGATCCACGATGAGGAGCGAAGCGTGTTTACCGGAATAGTCAGCGACGTGGGGCGCATCGAATCGATCGACGGGCCGGGCGACCTGCGGGTGCGGATCACCTGCGCCTATGACACGACCACCATCGACATGGGGGCATCGATCGCCTGTTCGGGCGTGTGCCTGACCGTGGTCGACAAGGGGCCGGGCTGGTTCGCGGTCGACGTGTCGGGCGAGACGGTGTCGCGCACCGCCGATCAATGGGTCGCGGGACGTCCGCTGAACCTAGAACGCGCCTTGAAGCTGGGCGACGAACTGGGGGGCCATATCGTCACCGGCCATGTCGACGGCGTCGGCACGGTCGTTGCGACCGAGAGCGACAAGGATTCGACCCGCGTCACCTTCGCGATCGATCGCGCGCTCAGCCCGTTCGTCGCGACCAAGGGGTCGGTGACGATCGACGGCGTGTCGCTGACCGTCAACGAGGTGGTCGACGATGCCGAGGGCACCCGCTTCACCGTCAACCTGATCCCGCATACCCAGGCGGTCACGACGCTTGGGGGCCTCATGCAAGGGCAGTCGGTCAATATCGAGATCGACGTGCTCGCCCGTTATCTGATGCGAATGGAACAAGTCCGTGGCCAACGCTGAACTGGCGGGTCTCCGCCACGCCTTCCTGTCATCCCCCGAAGAGATCATCGACGAAGCCCGCAACGGGCGGATGTTCATCCTGGTCGACGACGAAGACCGCGAGAATGAAGGCGATCTGGTCATTCCGGCGCAGATGGCGACGCCCGATGCGGTCAATTTCATGGCGCGGCACGGGCGGGGGCTGATCTGCCTCGCCATGACCAAATCGCGGGTTGAGCAGCTCGGCCTCGACCTGATGGCGCGCAACAACGGTACGCGGCACGAGACCGCCTTCACCGTCTCGATCGAGGCGCGCGAGGGGGTGACGACCGGCATCTCCGCCGCCGACCGCGCGCGGACGATTGCGGTGGCGATCGACGCCAGCAAGGAAGCGTCGGAGATCGTGACGCCGGGCCATGTCTTCCCGCTCGTCGCGCGCGAAGGAGGCGTGCTGGTGCGCGCGGGCCATACCGAGGCGGCGGTCGACGTGTCGCGCTTGGCCGGCCTCAACCCCTCGGGCGTGATCTGCGAGATCATGAACGAGGACGGGACGATGGCGCGGATGGACGATCTGGTCGGCTTTTCGCAGCTGCATGGCCTCAAGATCGGGACGATCCGCGACCTGATCGCCTATCGCCGTCGTCACGACCATCTGGTCACCAAGCGCGCCGAAACCGTGTTCGAGAGCGAATGGGGCGGCGAGTGGCGTGCCATGACCTTCTGGAACAAGGCGACGGGCAGCGAGCAGGTCGCGCTGGTCAAGGGGCTGATCGATCCGGGCAAGCCGACGCTGGTACGGATGCACGCGCTGTCGCCCTTTGCCGACCTGTTCGGCGAAGGTGGCGACCGGGGCGGGTTGCTGCGCAAGTCGATGCGGATCATCGGCGAGGAGGGGGCCGGCGTCGTCGTGGTCATCAACCGGCCGCGGCCCGATGGGCTGACGCTGGCCATCCATGCGCGCAGCGGTGCGCCGGTGCCGGACATGGAGGAACTGCGCGACTATGGCGTCGGCGCGATGATCCTGAACGAACTGGGCGTCGAGGACATGGTGCTGCTGACCAACACCCATCACACGCTGGTCGGGCTGGACGGCTATGGGCTGAAGATCGTCGGCGAACGGCCGATCACGGAGAATTGATATGGCGAAGATACTGATCGTCGAGGCGCGGTTTTACGATCATCTGAACGACCTGCTGCTCGAAGGCGCGCGGGCGGCGATCGAGGCGGCGGGGCATGACCATGAGACGGTGACCGTCCCCGGCGCGCTGGAAGTGCCCGGCGCGATCGCGATCGCCGATGCGGCCGAAACCTATGACGCGTTCGTCGCGCTGGGGGTCATCATCCGCGGCGAGACCTATCATTTCGAGGTCGTGTCGAATGAGAGCGCGCGCGGGATCATGAACCTGTCGCTGGAGGGGGTGCCGGTCGGCAACGGCATCCTGACCGTCGAGAACGAGGCGCAGGCGCTGACCCGGGCGAAGCGGACCGAGAAGGACAAGGGCGGCGAGGCGGCCAAGGCGGCGCTGGCGATGCTGGCATTGCGCGAGCGGTTTTCGGTTTGAGGTAGTTCCTCCCCGCTTTGCGGGGAGGGGGACCAGCCGCAGGCTGGTGGAGGGGGGCGGCCGCTTGCGGACCGTTTGTGGATGTCCCCCTCCACCACCGCTTCGCGGCGGTCCCCCTCCCCGTGCCGGGGAGGATGTTACGCCGGTGCGGTTGCGCCTACCGGCCCGACATCGGCCGGTTCGCCGCGCGAATACACGCCGGTGAGCAGGCCCGCCGCCAAGACCCGGCCGGCCATTGCCTCGACCACCGTGCTACGGCCCGGATTGGGGTCGAGCTGTGGCGCGTCCTTCAGCGCGAAGAGCTGGAAGGCGTAGCGATGCTCGCCATGGCCGGTCGGCGGATCGGGCGGCAGCCAGCCTTCGCGTAGATAGCTGTTGCGGCCGACATCGCCCTGTACGGCATCGCCGTCGCCGTCGGGACGGATCGTGCCTTCGGCGAGTTGTCCGTCGCCGGGCGCGATGTCCCACAGGATTGCGTGGACGAGGGGCTGGGTCGAGGGGGCGTCGGGGTCCTCAACGATCAGCGCCAGCGACGTCGCCTCTGCGGGCACGCCGCGCCAGTGCAGCGGGGGCGACACCCCCGCGCCATCAGCGGTGAAGCGCTCGGGAAGGCGCTGTCCGTCGGCAAAGGCGAGGCTGGCAAGGTCGAGGCTGGCGAAGCTGCCCAGCGCCGGATCGACGATCGTCAGCTTCGATGCGCCCGCGCGGACATTGTGCAGCAGGGCGCCGAGCCATCCCGGAACATGTTCGAGCATGATGGTCCTTTCGTCGCGAGATACCGCCCGATAACCGGCGAAACCGCCATTGGGGTCCTTCGGCGCGTATCATTGCAGGGCAGGACGGGACGATCGCAGCGCGGCCCGCCCGTCACCGGATACGATCCGTGTTTGCTGCGTTGCAACATACGGATTGAACCGGAGACCGTCATGACCGCAACCGACCGACCCCGTCTCGCGCTCGCGCTGCAAGGCGGCGGCGCGCATGGCGCCTATGGCTGGGGGGTACTCGACCGGCTGCTCGAAGAGGATCTGCCGATCGTCGCGGTCAGCGGCGCGTCGGCCGGGGCGCTGAACGGGGCGGCATTGGTCAGCGGCATGGCGATCGATGGACGGCAGGGGGCCAAGGATGCGCTCGCGCGGCTATGGGGCAGCGTCTCGCGCAACTCGCCGTTGCAGGCGTTCGATACCGATTTCTGGATGATGCCGGCGTTCGAGCCGCTGCTGCGGCGATCGCTGGAATTCAGCAAGCTGATCAGCCGCTATATCGCGCCACTCTCGCCGGGGTTGCGCGACATGCGGGCCCTGCGGCGGGTGGTCGGCGACAGCCTCGACCTGACCGCGCTGACCGCGCGCCATGCGATCCCGCTGTCGATCGCCGCGACGCGGGTCGCGACCGGGGCGGCGCGGCTGTTCCATAATGACGAGATCACGCTCGACGCGCTGATGGCATCGGCTTGTCTGCCGGAATTGTTCGGGCCGGTGACGATCGACGGCGAGCCCTATTGGGATGGCGGCTTTTCGGCCAATCCGGCGCTCGAGCCGCTGATCTTCGGCGGGCATGGCCAGACCGACATGCTGATCGTGCAGATCACGCCCTTCGCCACCCGCGAGACGCCCGATACGCTGGTCGAGGTGATGGGGCGGATGAGCGATATCGGCTTCAACGCCTGCCTGCTCCGCGACCTCAAGGCGCTGACCGAGGTGCAGGCGATCGCCCGGCGCGCGCCGCCGATCGACGACAATCTTACCGCGCTGGCGCGGACCAACCTGCATCTGATGGAGGCGGCACCGGCGCTGTCGGACCGGGGACCGACCGGCAAGAGCGATACGCGCCGGTCGCAGCTGGAGGGCCTGCGCGAACTGGGCCGGGCGACGGCCGATGCGTGGCTGGCCGAACATGGCGCGCGGCTGGGGCAGGGATCGACGCTGACCGAATTGCCCGAGGCGGTGGCGGCCTGATCAGGCGGTGACGATCGCGCCGTCGTCGACCGTCACCGGCAACGGCGTCAACGACTGGCCGGGGCAGGGGCCGCCGAGGCATTTGCCGTCGTCGATCGCGAAGAGCGCGGCGTGCCAGCTGCAGGTGATGGCGCTGCCATCGGGCGTCAGATAGGCGTCGAGCGTCTGCGCGAGCGGCAGGCCCATATGCGGGCAGCGATCGACATAGCCGACCACCGCATCGCCGCGTCGCACGACGAAGCCGTGGAACCGGCCGGCGCGCAGTTGCAGCACATAGTTGCGCGCGCGCCCATCGGCGATGTCGGTCAACGGGCCGAGCTTCACCCCCGCCGGGGTGGCGAAGACGCGGGCGTCGCTCATCCGGGCAGGCGCGCCTTGGCGAAACCGGTCCAGACGGCGTCGTAATCGAGCTGCATCGTCGGTGAAGTCACCGCCCAGCGGCTCGGCTTCACGACGTGGCGGGTTTCGAACATGAACGCCATGGTGTCGGCGATCCGATGCGGCTTCAGGTCGGCGGCGACCGCCTTGTCATAGCTCGCCTGATCGGGGCCGTGGCCGTTCATCTGGTTGTGGAGCGATGCGCCGCCGGGGGCGAAGCCGCCCTCCTTGGCGTCATAGGCGCCGGTGACGAGGCCCATGAACTCGCTCATGACGTTGCGGTGGAACCAGGGCGGGCGGAAACTGTCCTCGGCGACCATCCAGCGCGGGGGGAAAATCACGAAGTCGCAATTGGCGGTGCCGGGCGTGTCGCTGGGGCTGGTCAGCACGGTGAAGATCGACGGATCGGGATGGTCGAAGCTGACGGTGTTGATCGTGTTGAACCGGGTCAGGTCGTAGCGGCAGGGCGCGAGATTCCCGTGCCACGCGACGACGTCGAACGGGCTGTGGTCGAGGGTGGTCGTCCACAGGCCGCCCTGGAATTTCTGGATGACCTCGTGAGGGGTGTCGCGGTCTTCGAACCACGCCGACGGCGTTTCGAAATCGCGCGGGTTGGCGAGGCCGTTGGCGCCGATCGGCCCGAGATCGGGCAGGCGGAACAGGCTGCCGTAATTTTCGCAGACATAGCCGCGGGCCGCCCCGTCGGGCAGGTTGACGCGGAAGCGGACGCCGCGCGGAATGACCGCGATCTGTAGCGGCGCAAGGTCGATCCGGCCGAGTTCGGTGTCGATCGCGAGGGCACCCTGCTGCGGCACGATCAGCAGCTCGCCATCGGCCGAGAAGAAGGCACGGTCCATGTCCTTCGTCGCGGCGTAGAGATGGATGCCGACCCCGCTCTGCGCGGCGACGTCGCCGGTCGCGCCATAGGTGACGAGGCCGTCGACCCAGTCGGTCGGTTCGGTCGGCAGCGGCAACGGGTCCCAGCGCAGGCGGTTGGGGCTGGGCGGCGGGCCGGCGATGGGGGCGGTCTGGAGGTTCTTCGCGCCGGCATAGGGGGTGAATGCCCCGTGGTTGGCGGTGGGGCGCAGGCGATAGAGCCACGAGCGGCGGTTCTCGGCGCGCGGCGCGGTGAAGGCGGTCCCGGACAATTGTTCGGCGTAGAGGCCGAAGGGCACATGCTGCGGGCTGTTGCGCCCGATCGGCAGGGCGCCGGGAACGGCTTCGGTGGCGATATGGTTGGCGAAACCGGGATGGTAGGTCATGGTCACCTCATCAATCCTCCCCGCGCGCGGGGAGGAGTTGGTCGTTGCCCGCCGGGCCGTCAGTCGCGGCGAAGCCTCTCCTTGTGGCCCGGCTCCGCTGCGCTGGCCGGCGCGGGGCCGGGACCGCTGTCCCGGCATCCGCTCGACGCTCAGGCGTCGACCGTGATTACCCCGCGCCGAATCTGATCCAGTTCGATGCTTTCGTACAGCGCCTGGAAATTGCCGTTGCCGAAGCCCTCATTGCCCTTGCGCTGGATGATCTCGAAGAAGATCGGGCCGAACATCGGTTCGGTGAAGATCTGCAGCAACAGTCCCTCCTCACCGACATTGCCGTCGATCAGGATGCGGTTGCGCTTGAGCCGTTCAAGGTCCTCGCCATGGTTCGGCACGCGCTTGTCGACCAGTTCGTAATAGGTCTCGATCGTATCCTGCAGCTTCACGCCACGCGCGCGCAGTTTCTCGACAGTTTCGAAAATATCTTCGGTGGTGAAGGCGAGGTGCTGGATGCCTTCGCCATTATAGTCGCGGATGAATTCCTCGATCTGGCTCTTGTCGTCCTGGCTTTCGTTCAGCGGGATGCGGATCGCCTTGTCCGGTGCGATCATCGCCTGGCTGAACAGGCCGGTGGCCTTGCCCTTGATGTCGAAATATTTCTGCTCTTCAAAGCCGAAAATCTGGTTGTAGAAGGTCGACCAGGTCCGCATCTGCCCGCGCTTCACATTGTGCGTGAGGTGGTCGAGCAGGTCGAGACCGACATTGTTTTCGGCCTCCGCTTCGGCTGCGCCGGGGATCGCGTCCCAATTGTCGTACAGCGACCCGGCGGCACCATGGCGGTCGACCAGATACAGCATCGACCCGCCGATCCCCTCCAGCGCATAGCCTTCGCCCAGCACGCCACGCGCGGGATTGGCCGGTTTGGCACCGCGCGTGACGGCAGCCTCGAACGCAGCCTTCGCATCGGCGACGCGGAACGCCATGCCCGCTGCCGATGGTCCGTGCTGCGCAGCAAAGTCCGCAGCATGACCGTCGGGAATACGGTTCAGCAGCAGGTTGATGCGACCCTGTTTGTAGCGCACAACGTCGCGCTCACGATGCTTCGACGCGGCGACGAAACCGAATTGTTCGAGCTGTTGCGCCATGCGGTCGAGATCGGGGGCAGTGAATTCGCAGAATTCGAATCCGTCGAGACCCATCGGGTTGACGTCCATATGCTCCACCGGTGCATCCTCCTAATTCGTATCAATTGATACGAAACTGATCCTAACCATGGCCCGTGTCAAGCGCCTCCCACGGTGGCGGCGAGAAGCGGTCGGCGAGGGAATCGACGAAGGCGGTAACCGCCGGGCGCGGTTGTGCGGCGTGCAGCGCATGGATGGCGAGGTCGCGCGCACCCTCCCATTCGGGCAGGAGACGGATCAACCGCCCGTCGGCGAGCGCCGTGCCGACGTCCCAGAGCGAGCGCAGCGCGACCCCGACCCCGGCAAGTACCAGTTCGCGGACGATCTCGCTGGAATCGGTGCGGACGTGCGATATCCCTTCGACCAGCGCGCGCTTGCCGGGACGCAGCAGCGTCCATGGCAATTGCCCGTCGGCGGCGAGCAACCGGTGACCGGCAAGTGCGGCGGGCGTGGCCGGCGTGCCGTGTGCGGCAAGATAGGCAGGGCCGGCGCAGACCACGCGCCGATTGCCGGCCAGCCGCCGTGCGATGTAGCCGGCGGGCGGATCGGCGGTGATGCGGATCGCGCAGTCGATCCGCTGCGCGGCGAGGTCGACATAGCCGTCGGAAAGCGTCAGTTCGAGCGCGATGGCTGGATAGGCACGCAGGAAATCGCCTAGATGCGGTGCGATATGCAGTCGCGCGAACGAGGTCGGCGCGGCGATGCGCAACGGGCCGGCCGGGGTTGCGGCGGCGCCGGTGACACGTGCCTCCGCTTCGGTCAGTGCGGCAAGAAGCTGCGTCAGTTCGGCATGGAGTTGCGCGCCGACCGGGGTCGGGTGGAGCCGCCGCGTGGTCCGCTCGATCAGCCGCACGCCGAGCCGCGCCTCCAGCCGTGCCAGTCGCTTCGACACCATCGCCGGCGAGATGCCCCAGGCCCGCGCGGTCGCGGCGATGCTGCCGTTGTCCAGGATTGCCACGA
Organism: Sphingomonas lacusdianchii; assembly: GCF_022664395.1. Lineage (GTDB taxonomy): Bacteria > Pseudomonadota > Alphaproteobacteria > Sphingomonadales > Sphingomonadaceae > Sphingomonas > Sphingomonas lacusdianchii. The sequence goes on from NZ_JAKRET010000009.1 coordinate 124,781, forward strand.
ACAGCGCATGGTCGGGATCGAACGCCATTCGTTCCTCCATGGAATGACTGTGCTGCGATTATGATCGCTACCGATGCGAAAGGCGAGGTGGTAGTTCGGGGTCGGAAAACGAGAAAGGGTGCAGTGATGTCGCAAGCCTATGTCGATCGCGCCGGATTGTCGGTCGCCGCCGAACTGGCCGAGTTCGTCGAGGCGCGGGCGCTGCCCGGTACCGGCATTCCCGCCGATTCCTTCTGGGAAGGTGTTGCCGCGATCTTTGCCCGCTTCGCCCCAGAGAACCGCGCGTTACTCGCCCGGCGCGATGCGTTGCAGGCGCAACTGGATGCGTGGTTCGTCGAGCGCATGGGGCAGGCGATCGACCCGGCCGAGCAGGAGGCGTTTCTGCGCTCGATCGGCTATCTGGTCGACGAACCCGCACCGTTCACGGTCGATCCGGCCGATGTCGATTCGGAGATCGCGACGCTGGCTGGGCCGCAACTGGTCGTGCCGATTCTGAATGCGCGGTTCCTGCTCAACGCCGCCAATGCGCGCTGGGGCAGCCTGTACGATGCGCTGTACGGGACCGACGCGATCCCCGGCACGCCGGCACCGGACGGCTATGATGCGGCGCGCGGGGCGGCGGTGATCGACCGAGCGAAGGCGTTTCTGGACGATGCGGTCCCACTGGCGGGGGCAAGCTGGCGCGACTGGACCGGCGATGCGCCGATGCTGGCCGACGCCACGCAACTGGTCGGGCGCGCGGGCGACAATCTGCTGCTGCGCCATCATGGGCTGCACATCGAACTGGTCATCGACCGCGACCATGCGATCGGCCGCACCGATCCGGCGGGGCTGGCCGATATCCTGCTCGAATCGGCGCTGACCACGATCTGCGATCTAGAGGATTCGGTCGCGGCGGTCGATGCCGAGGACAAGGTCGCCGCCTATGCCAACTGGTTGGGGCTGATGCAGGGCGATCTGTCGGCGAGCTTCGCCAAGGGCGGGCGGACGGTCACGCGCACCCTCGCCGCCGATCGCCGCTATGTCGGCAGCGATGGCGGGGAACTGGTGCTGCCGGGTCGTTCGCTGTTGTTCGTCCGTAATGTCGGCCATCTGATGACGACGCCCGCGCTGCTGCTGGCCGACGGCAACGAGGCACCCGAAGGCATACTCGATGCGATCGTTACCAGCATGATCGCGCTGCACGACGTGAACGGTCCGCAGGCCAACAGCCGGACCGGATCGATCTATATCGTCAAGCCCAAGCAGCACGGGCCGGAAGAGGTCGCCTTCACCGATCGGCTGTTCGACGCAGTCGAGGATCTGCTGATCCTTCCCCGTCACACCATCAAGGTCGGGGTGATGGATGAGGAGCGGCGTACCTCCGCCAATCTGGCGGCGTGTATCCATGCCGTCCGCCACCGGATCGTCTTCATCAATACCGGTTTCCTCGATCGCACCGGCGACGAACTGCACAGCGCGATGCATGCCGGGGCGATGGTTCCGAAGGGCGAGATGAAGGGAGCGGCGTGGATCGCGGCCTATGAGGATCGCAACGTCCAGATCGGCCTCGCCTGTGGCCTTGGCGGGCGGGCACAGATCGGCAAAGGCATGTGGGCAGCGCCCGACCGGTTGGCGGACATGCTCGATCAGAAGATCGCCCATCCGATGAGCGGAGCGAGCACCGCATGGGTGCCGTCGCCGACCGCCGCCACGCTGCACGCGCTGCATTATCATGGCGTGGATGTTGCGCAGCGACAGGCGGTCCGGGCGAGCGAACCGGTCGCGCCGCTGACGGAGTTGCTGACCCTGCCGCTGGCGACGGGACGCAACTGGGACGCGGGCGAGGTCGCGCGCGAACTCGACAATAATGCGCAGGGGATCCTCGGCTATGTCGTGCGCTGGATCGATCAGGGCATCGGTTGTTCGAAGGTGCCCGATATCCATGACGTCGGGTTGATGGAGGACCGCGCGACGCTGCGCATTTCATCGCAGCATATCGCCAACTGGCTGTTGCACGGCGTGTGTTCGGCGGCCGACATCGATGCGGCGTTCGATCGGATGGCGGTGAAGGTCGATGCGCAGAATGCCGACGATCCGGCGTACCGGCCGCTGGCGGGCGGCGTCGCGCTGGCGGCGGCGCGGGCGCTGGTGTTCGAGGGGTTGGAACAGCCGAACGGGTATACCGAGCCGTTGTTGCATGCGTATCGGAAGGTGGCGAAGGCAGCGGTGTAAGGGGCAGGTTTGTCTCGCGACTATCCGCAACTCTTATTCGCCCAATATGCACGTACCAGTAGAAGACATCCTGCTCTTCGCAAGATCACAAAGCTGACGATTGGCGGGATGCGTCAGATTGGCCTTCTCGCCAAGGCAAGCCTCGTAGTCCGAAATGCCTACATCGAACTCTTCATGCTCCCTTTGCGGTTCGCGCAGGTGACGACAAGCGTGTCTGGCGGACCGGATTGCCGTTGGTTCTCTTGCCTCCAAAGCATCACGCACCGCGTTCGCTTCGGGGGTAGTGTCGGCACCTGACGAGCAAGCGGCCAGCAAGATCGACGTGCAAAAGAGTATGCAAAGTCGCATGGCAGGAACCTCTTCGCGGAACGCCACCTTTACAACGCTCGTATCGAAATTCGCCAGTTTTACCCTGCCGCCACGCCCCCCGCCGCCGGTTCCAGCGCATTGATCGCGGCATGGACCCGCGCCTCGATCTCCTCGCGCGGCAGACCGGGCGGGATCGGGTCGAGCAGACGGATCGTAATGACCCCCGGCCGGCTCGGCCCGCGGCGCGGCATGCAGTGGCCGCTGTCGAGCGCGACCGGGATCACCGGCATGTTCAGCGCCTTGTACAGTCCGGCAAAGCCCGAGCGCAGCGGCGGGGCTTCGCCGACGGGGACGCGCGTACCTTCGGGAAAGATCAGGACCGAGCGGTTTTCCTTCCGCGCGGCGGCGGCTTCCTTCAGCATCTGGCGCAGGGCCTTTGACGAAGCATCGCGGTCCACGCCGATCGCGCCATAGGCGCGGGCGGTGCGGCCCCAGAAGGGCATGTCGATCAACTCACGCTTCATGACGATCAGCGGGCCATCGATCAGCTCGGCCATTTCGAGCGTCTCGACCATCGCCTGATGCTTGACCGCGAACAGATAGGTGCCGGGTGGGCGCACTCCCTCCACCCGGACGCGGACGCCCAATATCCAGCGCGCGAGGAAGCGGTGGACGCGGATCCAGACATGGGCATGGGCGTGCATCGCATCGCGACTGACCGCGGCGGAGATCGGCGCGCTCAGCACGATCGGCACCGACGCGCCATAGAACAGGATGCGGAACAGGAGGGTGCGGGCCCATGCGATCACAGGTCGATCCCCAGCCGCATCACGATGCCCCGCACCACATATTTGTTATATTCGCCGAACAGCAGGGCGAAGCCCGGATGGCCGGTTACCGGATCGCGCACGATCTCGACCGAATTGCCCAGCGCATGGCGCAGTTCCATGGTCGCGCGCGCCATATGCCAGTTCGATGTGACCAGCCGGATCGAGCGATAGCGGTTGCGCCGGACCCATTCGGCGGTCTCGTCGGCGTTGGAGCGGGTGTCGACCGCCTCCTTGCCGAGATCGACGCAGCAGCGGAACAGCGCGCGCGGCGCATCGATCGCGGCGGCCAGTTCGCGCGGGCGGACATCGGGATCGACGCCGGTGATGAGCATCCGCCGCGCCTGCCCCGCCGCCAGTACCGCCAGCCCGCGCTCAATCCGGCCCGAACCGCCGGTGGGCACGACGACGCCGTCGGTCCGCCGGTCGAGGGCACCGGGTTGCGGCAGGGTCACCGCGAACAGCGCGAAGCCGAGCGCGTAGAGCAGCAGCAGGACCGAGAGGATGCGTCCCATCACAACACCCGCGCCAGCCGCCGCAGCACCGCGACCCGCGCGGCGAACATGGCGAGCAGGGTGAAGGCGACGGGCAGCAGCGCGATCACCAGCCAGTCGAGCGGTTGCAGCGAGACGCCATCGGCCAGCTGCGAATCGAGCGATGCCATACGCTGGCCGAGCAACGCCACCAGCAGGGCGCCGGCCAGCGCGCCGATCAGCCCGCCGGTCAGCGTGTCCTGCCCGATGCGCCGCTGGAACAGCCGCGCGATCTGAAGATCGGTCGAACCCAGCATGTGCAGGATGTCGATCGTTCCGCGGTGCGTATCAAGCCCCGCCCGCGCCACCAGCAGTACGACCGCCCCCGTCGCGCTCGCCATCACCAGCACCAGCCCCAATGCGGTCCAGCCGAGCGCGGCGACGAAGGCGCGGACCGGGGCGAGCCACGTCGCATGGCGATCGACGCGGATGCCGTTGCCGGCAGCCTTCGCCAACGCCTCGACCCGCGCCACCGTCGCGTCGTCGCCGCTGCGCAGGTCGACATCGATCATCGCCGGCATCGGCAGATCGGCGTCGAGTCCTGCCTCGCCCAGCCACGGTTCGAGCAGTTCGGCAAGGCGGGCGCGGTCGACCTCGTTCGCGCGGGCGACATCGGCGGAGGCGCGCAACCGGCCGAGCAACGCGGCGGTCACCGCATCGCGGCGGGCGGCGTCGCCCTCGATCACCTGTACCGTCAGCCGCGCCGCCAGTTGCCGGTCGAGCGCACGGCCCGCCCCCTGCGTCGAGAGGCCAAGCGCCGCGCTCAGGGTCGTCAGGAAGATCATGATCGCCATGATCCACACCATCGCCCGCCGCCCCTGCCGGTCGTCGAGCAGCGGCTGCACCGCCGCACGCCCGATCATGCCGCGGCCCTGGGGTCGAGCAACCGGCCGCCGTCCAGCTCCATGACCAGCGCATCGGGGACGCGATGGAGCAGGTGATGGTCGTGGGTCGCCATGACGACGGTCGTGCCGAGCCGGTTGAGCGAGGCGAACAGCTTGAGCAGGCGTTCGGCCATGATCGGGTCGACGTTGCCGGTCGGTTCGTCCGCGACGAGGATCTCGGGACGGGTAATGACCGCGCGGGCGATGGCGACGCGCTGTTGCTCGCCGCCCGACAGCGTCGGCGGACGGGCATCGGCGCGGTCGGTCAACCCGACCCATGCCAGCATCTCGGCGACCGGCCCGGCCAGTTCCTCCTCGGGCATGCCGGCGACGCGTAGCGGCAGCGCGATATTGTCGCGGGCCGACAGATGCGGCACCAGCCGGAAATCCTGGAATACCACCCCGATCCGCCGCCGGAACCCGGGCAGGCGTTCGCGCGGCGACAATACCATATCCTCCCCGAACAGGCGGATCACGCCCCGGCTGGGCCGCTGCGCAAGATAGAGCAGGCGCAGCAGCGAGGTCTTGCCCGCGCCCGACGCGCCGAGCAGGAAATGGAAGGTGCCTTCGCGGAGCGTGAAGCTGAGGTCGCTCAGCGTTTCCGGCCCGTGACCATAGCGAAGGCCGACATTCTCGAACTGAACGATACTGGCCACGTGCGCCCTTGGATTCCGCCGGTGACCCACGCCAATCGCACATGGGGGCGTTTGTCTCAAGCCGGGCAACATCGCGCCTTGCCCGGATGGCGTCTGCGCCGTAGATTCAGCGTTCGATTTCAAGCCGCGCCCGGTTCGCTCCGCATCAACGGTGGCGCGGCGCGGCTCATGCAGGGGGCAGGGGACGCGATGATCCTCGAATGTACGCAATGCCATATGCGCTATCTGGTCGCCGATTCGGCGATCGGACCGGCCGGGCGCACGGTCCGTTGCGCGGGATGCCGGCATAGCTGGTTCCAGCCGCCGGCGATGGTCGATCTGGGCCATGGCATGCCCGAAACCCCACTGCCCGCCGAACCGGTCCGCGTGCCGCAGCCGGTGGTTGCCGATGCCGCGCCCGACATGGCGCGCGCCGCGCCGGCCAGCGACTATGCGCCCGCCGCCGCCCCGGCCTTTGCCGAATCGGCCTATGCTGCCGACGTGCCGCGTCCGCTCCGCGCGCGTACCGCCGAACCGGCGCGGCGCTATGTCGATCCCGATGCCGAACGCGCCGAGCGTGGCGAGACGGTCAGCGCCTTCGCTCATCAGCCGCCCTTCGTCCCGCGCCGCAATCCCGCGCGCCGCCGCACCGCGATGGCGGTCGCCGCCGGCGTCGCGATGCTCGCCGCGACGGGCGCGATCCTCTACACCGGCACGCCGGGCATCGCCGAGCAACTGGGCCTGCCGATCGCGGCCAACGCCGACAATGCGCTGAAATTCGCGATCAACACCCCCGAACGGCGGCTGTTGTCGAGCGGCAACGAATTGTTCGCGGTATCGGGCAAGATCATCAACGAGACCGGCAGCCGTCAGCGCATTCCCGATATCCGCGCGGTGTTGAAGGACGATCAGGATCGCAGCGTCTATAGCTGGACGATCAAGCCGCAGACCCGGGTGATCGGGCCAAGCGGGGCGTTGAGTTTCAACAGCGCCGCGCTCGACGTGCCGGCCAATGCCAAGGAACTCGAACTGAGCTTCGCCTCCGGGTTGTAAGTGACGCGCAGCAATCGCTGATCGCCGGGCTACGCCTTGCGTTCGGCGGCGGCATTTGCCACTGCGCGGACCCATGAACGCGCCTGCTCCCAAGCCCTGGATCCTCGACATCGCTCCCTATGTTCCCGGCCGGTCGAAGACCGATGACGGGCGGCAGGTGGCGAAGCTGTCGTCGAACGAGAATCCGCTCGGCACCTCGCCGCATGCCCGCGCCGCCTTCGCGACCGCGGACCGCAGCCTCGAACGCTATCCCGACGCCGGTGCCGCCGATCTGCGCGCGGCGATCGGGCAGGCGCATGGGCTGGACCCGGCGCGGATCATCTATGGCACCGGATCGGACGAGGTGCTGCATCTGGCCGCCGGCGCCTATGCGGGGCTGGGCGATGAGGTCATCTTCGTCCGCTACGGTTTTGCCGTCTACGAGATCGCGGCGCGGCGGGTCGGGGCGACGCCGGTGATCGCGCCGGACAAGGATCATGCGACCGATGTCGATGCCATCCTGTCGTGCGTGACCGATCGGACCCGGGTCGTGTTCGTCGCCAATCCCAATAATCCGACCGGCACCTATGCGCCGCGTGTCGAAATCGCACGGCTGCATGCCGGGCTGCCGTCGCATGTGCTGCTGGTGCTCGATCAGGCCTATGCCGAATATCTCGATCCGGCCGAGGACGATCACGGCCTCGAACTCGCCAAGACCCAGCCCAACGTGCTGGTCACGCGGACCTTTTCGAAGATCCACGGGCTTGCCGCCGAACGGATCGGCTGGGGCTATGGATCGGCGGAGGCGATCGATGCGATGCACCGCATCCGCGCACCGTTCAACGTGACCACCGCCGGGCAGCAGGCGGCAATCGCCGCGATCCGCGACAAGGGCTTCGTCGAGGCGAGCCGCGAACATAACCGGCAGTGGCGGACGTGGTTCGAGGGCGAGATCGCGGCGATGGGCAATGCCGGCCTGCGCGCCGTGCCATCCAAGGCGAATTTCGTGCTGGTGCTGTTCGAAGGGCCGGTCAGTGCGGGCGATGCCTACCAAGCGCTGATGGACAAGGGCTATATCGTCCGCTGGCTGCCGGAACAGGGGCTGGCCAACGGCCTGCGCATCTCGATCGGGACCGAGGCGGAAGTGCGCGGCATCGCCGCCGCGCTGCGCGAGATCGTGGGCGGCTGATGCTGCCCTTTTCCCGCGTCGCCATCATCGGGCTGGGGCTGATCGGATCGTCGATCGCGCGGGCGGTGCGCGCCGAGATGCCGACGGTGCGGCTGACCGGGCATGACGCCTCGGCCGAGGCGCGCGAGCAGGTCCGCGCGCTGGGGTTGGTCGACGATTGTACCGACCATGCCGGGGCGGCGGTGATCGACGCCGATCTCGTCATCCTGTGCGTACCGGTGGGCGCGATCGGCGCAGTCGCCGCCGAGATTGCCGACGACCTGCCCGCCGGCGTGATCGTCAGCGATGTCGGGTCGAGCAAGGCGGGCGTCGCCGCCGCCTTCGCCGAGGCGTTGCCGGGCGTGACGGTGGTACCCGCGCATCCGGTGGCGGGGACCGAGCGCAGCGGGCCGGACGCGGGCTTCGCGACGCTGTTCAAGGGGCGGTGGTGCATCCTGACCCCGGCGGCCGATGCCGATCCGACCGCGGTCGAGCGAGTGGCTGAGTTCTGGCGGCGGCTGGGGGCGGATATCGATACGATGGACGCGCAGCATCATGATCTGGTGCTGGCGGTGACCAGCCATTTGCCGCACCTGATCGCCTATACCATCGTCGGGACCGCATCCGACCTCGAGGCGGTGACGCAGAGCGAGGTCATTAAATATTCGGCCGGCGGGTTTCGCGACTTCACCCGCATCGCCGCGTCGGACCCGACGATGTGGCGTGACGTGTTCCTGGCCAACAAGGACGCGGTGCTGTCGATGTTGCAGCGATTTTCTGAGGACCTGTTCGCGCTGCAACGCGCGATCCGCTGGGGCAATGGCGACGAATTGTTCGACCTGTTCACCCGAACGCGCGCGATCCGGCGGTCGATCGTCGAACAGGGGCAGGACGATGCGCGCGAGGATTTCGGGCGGAATCACGGGTAGGGCTGATCCCAGTCCCGACCTATATTTGCCAACTCCGGCCACAAGTGTCACCCCGGCGCAGGCTGGGGTCTCCCGGTTGGTTTGCGGATCGGACATGACGGGGAGACCCCAGCCTGCGCTGGGGTGACGTAGTCCATTCAGGCGCCCCTTGTCACTTCGCCTCGACCACCGGCAACCACACCGCGCTCGGGCTGTTGCCGCCGCGCTCGATCGTCACCGTCGCCTTCTTGTACGCGTCCTTGGGCGCGGTGAAGATGTTCGGGACATAGGTTTGCGGGTTGCGGTCGTAGAGCGGGAACAGCGACGACTGGACCTGCACCATGATGCGGTGGCCCGGCTGAAACACATGGTTCACGGTCGGCAGGCGGAAGCGATAGCGCTGCGTCTTGTTGGCCGGAATCGCCGAGGGTTTGGCGAAGTCGTTGCGATAGCGGCCGCGGAAGATGTCGAGGCTGACGGGCAACTGATAGCCGCCCATCGCCGGCTGGCCCGGCACGACGTTGGGATAGACGTCAATGACCTTCACCACGAAATCGCCGTCGGTGCCGGTCGTCTTCGCAAAGATATCCGCGATCGGCGCGCCAGCGACCTTGACCGGCTGGGTCAGGACCGGGGTCTGGTAGGTCATGACGTCGGGGCGGCCATCGGCATGGCGCTGGTCGCTGACCAGCCATGCCTTCCACCGGCCGTCGTCGAAATTGACTGGGCGCGAGAGGTGCGGGACCGGCTTGGCGGGGTCGGAGACATAGGCGTCGCCGCCGGCCTTGGCCGCGGTAAAGCCCAGATCACCGTCGGCACCGAGATAGATGGGTTTCAGCGGGGCGGCGCACCCCTTCTCGCACGCCAGCGGCCACTGGGGCAGTTCGTCCCAATGATTCTCGCCGGTATTGTAGATCAATGCCTGGGGCGGGGTGAAGGCGGGGCGGCCGTCGCGCAGATACTGGTCGAAGAAGGGGAAGAGGTAATTCTCCCGCCATTGCAGTGCGGTGTCGCCGTTGAACTTCAGGTCGCCGAGCGTCGAGCCGTCATAGTTCGCGCCGCTGTGGCGCCATGGCCCCATCACGAGGAAATTGTTGCCGCCCTTGCCCTTTGCCTTCAGCGCCTCCCAGGCTGTGATCGCGCCGTACATGTCCTCCTGATCCCACAGCCCCTGTTCCCACATGGTCGGCACGTTCGAGGGATTGGCGGCGATCAGCTTGTCGAGCGCCTGTCCCTGCCAATAGGCGTCGTAGGCAGGGTGGGCGACGAAACGCTGCCAGAAGGGGAGCTGGGCGTAACCCGACGCCTTGGCCCAGTCGTTGGCGGAGCCGACATTCCGGAACTGGTCGTAATCGTCATAGGTGGTCGAGGGCGGCGCGGCACCGGCGCCCTTGTAGCCGGTCTGGCTGCCGATCCAGCCGATATTGGCGAGGCGGAACGCGCCGTAGTGGAACCAGTCGTCGCCCATCCAGCCGTCGATCATTGGGCTTTCGGGGGCGGCGACCTTCAAGGCCGGATGCGGGTTCAGCAGCGCCATGACGACGGTGAAGCCTTCATAGGACGACCCCAGCATCCCGACGCGGCCGTTGCTTTCGGGCAGGTTCGCCTTGTTCACCAGCCAGTCGATCGTGTCGTACGCGTCGGTGACATGGTCGACGTTCGTTGGGTTGAGTGGCCCGCGGACCGGGCGGGTGACGACATACTCGCCCTCCGACCCGTATTTGCCGCGAATGTCCTGGAACACCCGGATATAGCCGGCGCGGGTGAACACCTCGTCGCCCTGCGGCAGCGTCGCGACATAGCTGGTGCTGTCGGAACGGGCGACGCGGCCCGAGGCGTTGTAGGGCGTGCGGGTCAGCAGGATCGGGGCGTTCACCGCGCCCTTCGGGATCATGATGACCGTGTGCAGCTTCACCCCGTCGCGCATCGGGATCATCACTTCGCGCTTCACATAGTCGTATTTGTCGGTCGGCGGCACGAACTTGGCCGGGATGTCGCCCTTGGGCGGCCAGATATCGGGGCCGGGGGCGGCGGTCTGCGCGGCGAGCGAGGTGGCGCCGAGGGCGAGGGTGCAGGCGAGAAGCAGCGGGCGGATACGCATTGATACGGGCTCCGGGGGAGATGATGTTTCATCGTCCGGCGGTGCGAGCGTGAAGTCAATACGGACTGTTTCGAAGGTTACGAAGTTGCCACGCAGCGAGCATCAAACAGCAGCGGCGCCGACCCTGTCACAGGGACGACGCCGCGGCATAAGTTGACACTCGGAGGGTTTACGCGCCCTGCGGGGTCGGCGATCCGAAGGGGCCGCGCGGGCGGCGGGTCTTGGGTATTGAGGTGCCGCCAGCCGCCAGCGGGGCGGTGGGCGTGCCTTCGTCACGGCCGATTTCTTCGCCCGCGATCAGGCGCTTGATCTCGTCGCCCGACAGGGTTTCATATTCGAGCAGCGCGCCGGCCAGCAGGTGGAGCTGATCGACATGATTGGTCAGCAGCTTGCGGGCGCGGTCCAGACCACCTTCGACGATGCGCTTGATCTCGCTGTCGATCAGTTCGGCGGTCTTGTTCGACATCCGTGCCGGAGCCGAGGACGAATAGCCGAGAAAGCTCTCGCCCTGCGGTTCGGCATATTCGACCGGCCCGACCGCGTCGGACATGCCCCAGCGGGTGACCATGTCGCGGGCGAGGCTGGTCGCCTGCTGAATGTCGCCCGAGGCGCCTGACGACACCTTGTCATAGCCAAAAATGATCTCCTCGGCGATGCGACCGCCCATCGCGACCGACAGGTTCGCGTACATCTTGTCGCGGTGATAGCTGTACGAGTCCCGTTCGGGCAGACGCATGACCATGCCCAGCGCACGGCCGCGCGGGATGATCGTCGCCTTGTGGATCGGGTCCGATGCCGGTTCGTGGAGCGAGACGATGGCGTGGCCGGCCTCGTGATAGGCGGTCATGCGCTTTTCATCGTCGGTCATGACCATCGAGCGCCGTTCGGCACCCATCATGACCTTGTCCTTCGCTTCCTCGAATTCCGAGTTGGCGACCAGCCGCTTGCCCTTGCGCGCCGCCATCAGCGCCGCTTCGTTGACGAGGTTGGCGAGATCGGCACCCGAGAAGCCGGGCGTACCACGGGCGATCACGCGCGGATCGACGTCGGGCGCCAGCGGCACCTTCTTCATATGGACCTGCAGGATCTTGATCCGGCCCTCGATATCAGGGCGCGGGACCACGACCTGACGATCGAAGCGGCCCGGACGCAGCAGCGCGGGGTCGAGCACGTCGGGACGGTTGGTCGCGGCGACGATGATGATACCCTCGTTCGCCTCGAACCCGTCCATTTCGACCAGCAGCTGGTTCAGCGTCTGCTCGCGCTCGTCATTGCCGTTGCCGAGCCCCGCGCCGCGATGGCGGCCGACCGCGTCGATTTCGTCGATGAAGACGATGCAGGGGGCCGACTTCTTGGCCTGTTCGAACATGTCGCGGACGCGGCTGGCGCCGACGCCGACGAACATCTCGACGAAGTCCGAACCCGAAATGGTGAAGAAGGGCACGCCCGCCTCACCCGCAATGGCGCGGGCGAGCAGCGTCTTGCCGGTACCGGGCGAACCGACCAGCAGCGCGCCCTTCGGGATCTTGCCGCCGAGGCGGGCGAACTTGGTCGGGTCCTTGAGGAAGTCGACGATCTCGGTCAGCTCGGCGCGTGCCTCGTCGATGCCGGCGACATCGTCGAAGGTGACCTTACCTTCCTTCTGCGTCAGCATCCGCGCGCGCGACTTGCCGAAGCCCATCGCACCGCCGCCGCCGCCGCCCTTCTGCATCTGGCGCAGGACGAAGAAGGCGATGCCGAGGAACAGCAGGAAGGGCAGCGACTGGTACAGCATGACCAGCCAGATATTCGGCCCTTCGTCGGGACGCGCGTTCATGACGACGTTCTTCGCGCGCAGCCGTTCGATCAAATTGGGATCGTTCAGCGCGTTGGTGCGGAACTTGTCGTCGTTGGTATAGGTGCCGGTGATGGTGCTGGTCGCGATGTTGACGTCGCGGACCGACCCTTCGTCGACCTTGTTCAGGAAGGTCGAATAGGGAATCACCTGACCCTGATTCTGCGTCGACGGGCCGTTGAACAGCTGGACGAAGATCGCCAGCGATACGAGGATGCCGACCCAGATCAACAGGCTCTTCATCCACGGATTGCTGCCGCCGTTATTGTCGGGGCCGTTCTGCTTGTCGTTGTCGTTCATGCGGACGTGCTACCTCTCAGTAACCACAAGATAGGCCGGTGAAGGTTAATGACAATGGAACAACGTCGATCAGACTGATCGGCGCGCCGGAGCGGGCGAAAACCGCCAGATTTGGCGCTTCGGCGTAACGAGGATGCCGGCCTGGGTTGCGGATTTTCCGGACTCGAGGGCGTCGAGCAGCGATTCGATGTTGGTCGCATCGAACCAGCGGCCTTCGGTGACGTGATGAGTCGCGCGGGTCTCGGCGATGGCACGGCGGGCGAGGCGGCGGCGCAGCTCGCGCGGGCAGTCGGTGACGTCGATATGGGTTGCCGCGTCGTCGGCGGTGCGGCGGGTGCGCCAGAGTTGGTCGACGATATCGTCGAGCGCCGCATCGACCTCGCGGCAATGGGCGGCGGCGGCGGCGAGGGCGAGTGGGTCGAGCTGCCCGGTTGCGAGCAGGGCGCGGGCGTGGGTGCGGTCGTGGCGCGGGTCGGTGTTCGACGGGTCGTCGATGAACGGCAGGCCGGCGGCAAGGGTGCGCAGGTCGGCGCGGCGCCAGTTCAGGAGCGGACGGACGATGGGGAGGCTGCCGACGCTTCCCTCGTACCGTACCCCGGCGGAGGCCGGGGGCCAGTTGGATAGGGTGGTGGGGGATGCGGTGCCGTCCCCCAACTGGGCCCCGGCCTTTGCCGGGATACGAATCAGGTTGGGCGCTTGGGTTGCCCATCGGTCGGCATCAAATTCCCAGCGCGGTCGGATGCCGGCGAGGCCGGCGGGGCCGGAGCCGCGGGCGGCGCGCATCAGGAAGGTTTCGGCCTGATCGTCGGCATGGTGCGCGGTGGCGAGGGCAACGGCATTGGCGGCGAGCGCCCAGTCGGCGAGGAGGGCGTAGCGGAGGTGGCGGGCCTGTGCCTGGATACTGGCACCGGCCGGGGGGTGATCGGGCGACAGGGTGGCGTGCGGGATGTGGTTGGCGTGGCACCAGCCTGCGACCATCGCGGCTTCTTGCGCGGAGGCTGCGCGCAGGCGGTGGTCGACGGTGGCGGCGATGACCGCGTTCGGGAAGGCGGCGGCGGCGAGGGCGAGCATCGCCATCGAGTCCGGGCCGCCGGAGACGGCGAGCGCGAGCGGGGTGGCGGTGGTCGGCGTGGGCGCCAGCGCGCGGAGGTCGGTTGCGAAGCGGGCGATGGCTTCGGGGGGGAGGGTCATCGGGCGCGGGGGAACGGGTTGTTGGGAGTCGGCCTCGACCAGCCTTGCTCGCCCTCACCCTTTCGCGGCCGCGCCGGTCCTTCAATCTTCCGCCGGGAGGGGGAAGAGACGCCGACGGCCAGGACAGGTTGCGTGCGACCCTGTTCGCGCGATCGCGACCTAGGTCCCAACCGTTCGCTCAACCCTCTCCGTTCGCTTCGAGCGTAGGTTCGAGCCTGTCGAGAACCGTAGTCGAGAAGGGGGCGCCACAAACGACCCGTTCTCGACGGACGCTTCTCGACTTCGCTCGAAGCTGCTCGAACCGAACGGGATAGGTGGGGCGGGGGCATCTGAAACCCGATCGTATCCGGGCCTCCGAACGCAACCTGCCGCCGTTCGTCCTGCGTAGCGGTCAAGCCCGTCGAAACAGCGTATCGAAGGACTGCTGTGGGTGCTTCGATACGGGCCTTCGACAAGCTCAGTCCCTACTCAGCATGAACGGTGTGCGTCAGGTGCTCTTACGCACACTTATTCGCCGTCCGCCCTTTCGCGACATCGGCCTTCATCGTCGCCGAAATCCTGTCGCCATAGACATCGGTCAGCTCGCCATAGACGTCGCAGGCTTCCTTGGTCTTCTTGAGCTTGGTCAGTGCGTCGGCGAGGTAGAACAGGCTGTCGGGAGCGCGTTCTCCATCCGGTAAATTCTTGTAATTATCGTAGAATTCGCGACTGGCGAGGCTGGGCTTGCCGTCGTCGAGATAGGCGCGGCCGATCAGGTTCTGGGCGAAGCTGGCGCGGCGGTGCTTGGGATATTGCTGGACGACGGGGCGGAGCGCGGCGATCGCCTCGGGATAGAGCTTCGCATTCCACAGGCGGTAGCCATAGGTATAGCCGTCCTCGGCCGCGTCGCCGGTCGAGGGTTTTTCGATCGCGTTGACGCGCGCAGCGCGGGCCGGGTCGGCGGCGGGCGTCGCGGCGGGCGCGCCGAGCGTGCCGCCGCCATTACCGGGGCCCCGCGTCGACGTCGGCGGCGAGGTGTCAGTGCTGGTGTCGCCCGATGCAGCGACCGCGCCGGGGGTGGCGGGGGGCAGGGCGCCCGCCTCGATCGTCTTGAGGCGCGCGTCGGTCGCGGTCTTATAGGCGGCGAACGCCTCTTCGAGCTGGCGTTGCTTGTACTGGACCTGTTCGAGCTGGCCGGTCAGCGACTGTTGCTGCGATTCGAGCGCGTCGACACGCGCGGTCAGTGTGGCGAGCGGACCGCTCGACGGCGTGCCGGGGATCTCGGTCGGCTGGGTCGGCGCGGTGATCTGCGGCTCGACCTGATTGGGGGCGCCGCCGGGAAAGACCTTCCGCTGCACGGCGCGCATCTCGCGCTCCAGCTTGTTGACGCGACCGTCGAGCGCGCCCTGATCCTGGGCGGCGGCGGGCAAGGCGAGGAGCAGGCCGAGCGCGGCGAGCGGCAGGCCAATGGGAGTACGCATGGAAGGCCCCTTCGAGGCGGACAAAACAGGGATATGGCGCATGCCGCCTGTCGCCACGCTTAACCCGCCGGGCTGGGGGTCGGGGTGGGCGTGGCGCGGTTGCGGATCGCGTCGGCGCTGATGCCGGCGGTGATCGCGCGTTCGGCGGTGCCGAGCGGCGGCACGTTCGATCCGTTGAGCGTGACGGTCAACAAATCGGGGCGGCCGGTGCGGATCTGCGGGTTCTTCGCGGTTTCCGGCACGTCGTAGCGCTCGTTCGCCGCCATCTCCTTGTTCACCAGCGTGCCCGAATCGTCGAAGATGCGGACCCAGACCGGGCCGGTGGCGGTCAACGTCACCTGTCCGCCGCTGGCAGGGGCGGCGACCGGCACGGTGGCGCCGCCGGGGGCTGCGGTCGGGGTGGCGGTGGGCAGCATGCCGAGATCGCCGGCGACGGTCGCGGCCGGCGCCGCCGGTTCGTCCTGCCGGAACAGCGAGGTGCCGAAGAACACGCCGACGATCAGCAGCACCACGATCGCGATCGCGGCGGCGGCGGCGACCAGCCCGCCCGACGGACCGCGGCGCGCATCGATCGGCTCAAGGTCCTGCAAAGGCTCGGGCCGCTGGTAGTTGGCGGCGAGTTCGGCGCGCAGCGCGCGGGCGACCTCAGTCTCGTCCACCCCCACCGCGCGGGCATAGGCGCGGCCGAAGCCCATCGCATAGGTGGTGGAGGGCAGCGCCTGGAACTTGCTGTCCTCGACCGCTTCGAGGTGGCGGAGCGGGATGCGGGTGCGCTGCGCGATGTCGGACAGGGTCAGGCCCTGCGCCTCGCGTGCGGAGCGCAGCATCATGCCCGCCGTCCGTGGCGTGCCCGTGGTGCCGTCGCCGTCCATCATCACTGTCCTTCTTACCCGCTGCTGCCCGCCCCCGGTCGCGGAGGGGTTTCGGCCAGCGGGCAGCGCCTGTCAACGCCGGAGCGGGGAGGCGGCGGGGAATTGGGGTAGGGGAGGTGTTCGAAACGCAAATCCTCCCCGGGACGGGGAGGGGGACCAGCGCAGCTGGTGGAGGGGGGTTGGCGGCACGCGGTGCCGTTGCGTTGCGGAGGGACCCCCCTCCTCCATGCTTCGCCCGCGGCTTGCTTCGCAAGCCGACTTCGCGGCTGCGACCTGCCCCCGGCAGGTCGCTGATCGCCGCTACGTCCCCCTCCCCGCGGAGCGGGGAGGAGCTTCAGGACAGCTCTACGCCGTTTTCGCGCGCCCATTCCTCCAGTGCCGGGCGGAGGGTTCTGGCTGGGCTTGCCAGCAACCGGTCGATTTCGGCCATCGCCGCCTGCCGGTCCAGTGAGCGGATCATCGCTTTCACCGGGCCGACCGCCGCCGGGGTGATCGACAGGCGGTCGATGCCGAGCGCGATCAGCGCCATCGCTTCCAACGGCCGTCCGCCCATTTCGCCGCAGACCGCGACGGGCTTGCCCGCTTCGTGTGCAGCCTTCGTAACCCGGCGCAGGAAGCGCAGGATCGCGGGCGACAACCAGTCGTAGCGCATGGCGAGGCGCGGGTCGGCGCGGTCGGCGGCGAACAGGAATTGCGTCAGGTCGTTGGTGCCGATCGACAGGAAGTCGAGTTGCGGCCACAGGAAATCGAGCACGTCGGCGAGCGCCGGCACCTCCAGCATCGCGCCATAGCGGATGTCGTTGGGCAGCGACTTGCCGCGACCGCGCAGCCATTCGCGCTGCGCCTCGAAAATGCCGCGGGCTTCCTCGAACTCCCAGGGTTCGCTGACCATCGGGAACATGACGTTGAGCGTCCGGCCCGAGGCGGCCTCGATCAGCGCGCGGGCCTGTGCCTTCATCAGCCCCTCGCGGCCCAGTGCGAGGCGCAGCGCGCGCCAGCCCATCGCCGGATTTTCCTCGTCATGCCCCTCGGCATGGTCGAGATAGGGCAACGCCTTGTCGCCGCCGATATCGACGGTGCGGAACACGACCGGGCGGTCGCCCGCCACGTCGAGCACGTCGCGATAGAGGCGCTGCTGACGCTCGCGTTGCGGCAGCGTCGCCGATACGAGGAACTGGAATTCGGTGCGGAACAGGCCGATGCCGTCGGCGCCGGTCAGGTCGAGCGCCGCCACGTCGTCGCGCAGGCCCGCATTGACCATCATCGTGACGCGGTGGCCGTCGCGGGTCACCGGCGGCTCGCCCTTCATCGCGGCGAAGGCGGCGCGGCGCTTCTGGGTCAGCGCCAGCTTGGCCTCGAACGCTTCCTCCATCGCCGGGGTCGGGCGGAGGATGAGCAGGTCCTCGACCGAGTTGAGCAGCAGCCGGTCGCCCTCGGCGATCTGGCGCTTGATATCGCGGACGCGGCCGAGCACCGGCACGCCCATCGCCCGCGCGACGATGACGACATGGGCGGTCAGCGACCCTTCCTCCAGCACGACCCCCTTCAGCCGGCGGCGGTCATATTCGAGCAGTTCGGCCGGCCCGAGATTGCGCGCGATGAGGATCGTGTCCTGCCGCAGCCCCATCTGCGCGGCGGTGCCGAGCTGTCCCGACACGATGCGCAGCAGGCGGTTGGACAAGTCCTCCAGATCGTGCATCCGGTCGGCGAGCAACGGATCCTTGATCTCGCGCATCCGCATCCGGGTGCGTTGCTGCACGCGTTCGATCGCGGCTTCGGCGGTCAGGCCGCTGTCGATCGCCTCGTTGATCCGCCGTGCCCAGCCTTCGTCATAGGCGAACATCTTGTAGGTCGCGAGCACCTCGTCATGTTCGCCGCCGACGCCGAATTCGGCCTGGTTCGACATGCGTTCGATCTGGTCGCGCATCTTGTCGAACGCGGCATAGACGCGGTGGCGCTCCGCCTCGACATCCTCGGCCACGGTATGTTCGATGACGATGCGCGGCTGGTGGAAGACGGCGACGCCCGCCGCCATCCCCTCGACCAGCTTGAAGCCCGGCACGCGCACCGCGCCGGTCGCCTGCGGCCGGATCGACGTGCCGCCGGTCGCGTCGATCAGATCGGCATTGGCGATGAGTTCGGACAGGACCATCGCGACGGTCTGCAGCGCCTCGATCTCGACATCGGCATAGCGGCGCGGATCGGCATGCTGCACGGTCAGCACGCCGACCGCGCGTTCGCGGCGGATGATCGGCACCCCGGCGAAGCTGTGATATTTGTCCTCGCCCGTTTCCGGGCGATAGGCGAAGTCGGGATGGCTCGCCGCCTCGGCGAGGTTCAGCGTCTCGACATTGGCGACGATCGTGCCGACCAGCCCTTCGCCCGGTGCGAATTTGGTGACATGGACCGCCTCCTGCGCCAGCCCGACCGTCGCGAAAAGTTCGAGCAGCCCCTCGCGCAGCAGGTAGATCGAGCAGACTTCGCTATCCAGCGCCTCGGCGATGATGCGGACGACCGAGTTGAGCTTGGACTGTGCCGGACTTCGCGACGCCATCACGTCGTGGAGGTTCGTCAGGATTTCGCGGGCGGAAGCGGTGGCCGAGGGCATGGACGAAAGGGCTAACACGGGAAGGCGGGGGCGTCACGACGCTTTAGGTCGAGGGTGGGGGAAATGGGGGTTCGGCGCAGGGTGTCGTTGCTCCCCTTCCCTTGTCGGGGAGGGGTGGGGGCGTCACAGGTTCCGCACCAGCCGTTCCGCCACCGCGATCCACGGCGCGAGCAGCCCGACCGGGCTGGCGCCGAGGCGGGTCGGCAGCAGCGACACCGCATCGCCGTCGAACGCCAGCAGCCGGCCGAACAGGAAACGGCCGGCGGGGCCGGGGGCCAGCACGTCGCGGTGGAGCGCCGCCAGATAGTCGGCGGGCGCGAGGCGGCGGCACCACACCATGTCGCCCGCGCGATAGTCGCCGGTCGCGCTCTGCACGATCACCGCGACCAGATCGGGTTCGGCGCGCGGCGGGGTGACGCTCATCGCCCGGCGCGGGGCGGTGGCGCCGGTTGCGTCGAGCAGCGCCGCCACCGGCAGGTCGGGGCGTTCGGGCAGGCGGACGAGATCGGCGGCATCGACCGCCAGCGCCTCGGCAATGCGGTTCAGCCAGCCGACCGACACGGTGCGGGTACCGGTTTCGAGACGGCCGATCGTCTGCGCGGTCGTGGGGGGCACGCAGCGTATCGCCACCTCCTCCAGCGTCAGTCCGCGCGCGCGGCGCACCTCGCGGATGGCGGTAATCATGCATGGCCCTTTCGCAAACCCATCTGGTTCAAACGCTTTCCTACAAGCGTCGAGCTGTGACAAGCCCGTCGGGGCGAACGGGAGATGCGGGATGCGCGAACTGGTGGAACGGCGGCTGGTGGCGGGGCGGATCGACGATGCGCCGGGCGGGCGGCGGGTGACGGTCAATCTGCGCGAATCGCCGCTCGACTGGCTGCGGTCGCGGTCGCTGGTCGACGGGCGGCAATATGATGCGGGCGAGCGGCTGCGCGGCGATTACGAGCGCGCGGCGCTGGGGGCGCAGGTGACGATGCGTTGGGACGGAGCGCCGCGGGGCGCCAAGGGCGTCGCCGTCGGTCCGTCGGACGGGCAGATCGCCGCCAAGGCGCGGTTCGACGCGGCGATCGCGGCGGTCGGGCCGGGGCTGTCGGATATCCTGTGGCGGACGGTGTGTGCGAACGAGGGGTTGCCGGCGGCGGAGAAGGCGCTGGGCTGGCCGGCACGGGCCGGGCGGCTGGTGCTTACGCTGGCGCTCGATCGGCTGGCGGCGCATTACCGGCTGGGGTGAACCTCCGGTAGGCCCAGCCGATCGCGATGAGGGCCGCGCCGAGGCCCATGAAGGAGAGGATGCGCAGCACGCCTGCCAGGGCGGCGGCGTCGATCAGGAAGACTTTGAGGGTGGTGAGGGTCAGCAGCGCGAGGCCGAAGCGGCGCAGGTCGCCGCTGCCGACCGACAGGCCGCGCCACAGCCAGACGATGGCGAGGCCGAGCATCGCCGCCGAATAGCCCCAGTTCTCGGGCGTCGAGACGGGGCCGGTCAGGATGCTGCCATGGGCGAGCTGGCGGATGGTGGCGAGGGTCGCGGCGAGGGTGAGCAGCGCCGCGATCAGGCTGCGACGGGGGAAGCCGGTCAGGCGCCAGATGAGCGCGGCGGCGAAGCCGACATGGAGCGTGGCGGCGTTGAGGATCGGCAGCGGCCCGACGGCTTGCGCGATCCACACCGGGTTGAGGCCGAGCAGATCGTACCAGACGAGCCGCGCCAGGCCGAGGGTGAGGAAGGCGGTGGCGAGGCGACGATGGCGGTGCCACGACAGCGCGCCGATCAGCAGCGTGAGATCGGTGAGCAGCGCGCGTTCGATGAAGCCGTTCGCCTGAAAGGCGGGCTGGGTGGCGATGGCGAAGGGCTGTTTGAGCAGGACATAGCCGCCGAGCACGGTCAGCGCGATCTGCACGTGCAGGACTACCCGGCGGAGCGGGCCGAACAGCGCCGGGGCGCGCCATGAAGCTGCCAGTATTGCGATGCCGGGGAGGAGGAGCAGCGTGGCGGCATCGATGGCGGGCGGCAGATAGGCATAGGGGAAGACGTCGAAGCCCAATGAATTGCCGAGCGCGACCCCGATCTGCGCGATCGGTTCGGCGGCGGCGAGGAGCAGCAACAGCCAGGGCAGGGCGGCGAGTCGTCCGATCGCCTGCGCGTCGAGACGGAGCGCGGCGAGCAGAACGCCGCCCGCCGCCAGCGGGGCGA
Organism: Sphingomonas lacusdianchii; assembly: GCF_022664395.1. Lineage (GTDB taxonomy): Bacteria > Pseudomonadota > Alphaproteobacteria > Sphingomonadales > Sphingomonadaceae > Sphingomonas > Sphingomonas lacusdianchii. Next base: position 145,845 of record NZ_JAKRET010000009.1, read on the forward strand.
GCGCCAGCCATGGCGCGGGCAGATAGGTGGCGAGGAGGATGCCGAGCGCCAGTGCGACGGTGGCGACGCCGCCGACCAGTCCGGCATCGTCCGCAGCGGTGCGGTCGCGGTGGCGCCATGCCAGCGCGGCGCCGGCGAGTGCGAGCAGCAGCCACAGCGCGGGACGGGCGACCGATGGCGTGCAGAGCTGCAACGCGAGGAGCGGGCCGATGGTGCCCGTCAGCGCGACCCATGCCCAGCCGGCGCTGCGGCGCGACAGGGCGGCACCGGCGGCGGCGAAGACCAGCATGGCGAGCGGGACCATCGCTTCGGTGGCGTTGCCGTCGTCCTGCACCATGCCCGCGCCGGTCAGCAGCGTGACGAGGATCGCGGCGGCGAGCGCGGCGGGAAGCAGGGTCGCGTCGCGCCATGCGAGGAACAGCGCCGCCGACGACAGCGTCAGGTAGAAGCCCCAGGCGAGCGGCGAGAAGTCGAGCATCGGCGCGATCGCTAGCATCTGGACCAGCGCGGCGAGCAGCGGGGCGGCGCGCAGCCAGCGGCGCGCGACCGCGGCGCGCGGGGCGGCGAGGCTGCCGGCGATCGCCAGCGCGACGAGGAACGCGCCGATCCCGGCCAGCCGGTCGGGCGGGACCAGCGCGATCAGCAGCGCCGCCCAGCCAAAGGCGGCAACCAGCGCGCTGACTGCCAGCCATGCCCAGCCGCGCACGATCGCGAGGGCGAGCAACGCGGCGACGAACAGGCCGAGATAGGCGAGCAGCGCGCCGATGCCGGCGGCGTCGTAGCCGGCGACCAGAGGTGCGGCGAACCCACCGATCAGCGCCATGATCGCGGTCGGCGGGCCATGGCGCAGCGCCAGGAACAGGCCGAGCGCGGTAATGGCGAGCATGATCGCGAAGCCACCAAGCGGCGCGACCAGCTGATAGAGGGCGGCGGCGAGATAGAGCGTCGCATAGGCCGAGGCGATGCCGGCGCCCGCCAGCACCTGCGCGATGCGTGGGTCTTCGCGGGTAGCGGGCAGGCGGCGGGCGGCTTCGCTGCCGATCAGCAGGGCGAGCGCGAACAGCGCGGCGAGCGCGGTGCGGATCGCCGGGGTCAGCCATCCCGCCTCGATCGACAGGCGGACGAGGAAGATGCCGCCGACGACCAGCGCCAGCCCGCCGATCCATACCGGCAGGCGGCTGCCGACCAGCGTTTCGAAATCGATGGTTGGCAGGCTCGGGTGCGGCAGGCTGGGGCGGGGCAGGGCGCGACGGCGCGGCGCGGGCGAGGGTGGAGGCGGCGCGACTGGTTCGGCCGGTTGGATCATCGCGACCGGATCGGCCAGCCGCGCCTCCAGCGCCGCGACGCGCCGGTGCAACCGGGCCAGCGCGATCGACAGCGCGATCACCGCGAGGAGGAGGACTATCGTCACCGCCACCGGTTGTGGCACAGGCGGGGGGCCGGTGTCGCCCCTTGTCGGGGCCAATGGAGACGCACCCATGAAGATATACGGATCGACCATCTCGCCCTTCGTCCGCAAGGCGGTGGTCTTTGCCGAGGAAAAGGGGCTGGCGGTCGAGCTGGTCCCGACCGCGCCGGGCGATACCGCGCCCGCGTTTCGCGCGATCAGCCCGTTCGGGCAGATCCCGGCGATGGTCGATGACGACTTCACGCTGGCTGATTCGAGCGCGATCATCGCCTATCTGGAGGCGAAACATCCCGAACCGGTACTCATCCCGGCCGATCCGCGGCTGCGCGGGCGGACGATCTGGTTCGACGAGCTGGCCGATACGGTGATCTTTGCCACGGGTCGCACGATGCTGTTCAATCGGGTGGTCGGGCCGTTGCTGCGCGGGGTGCCGGGCGATGCGGCGGCGGCGGACAATGCGGAGCGCGACCAGTGGCCGGCGATCCTCGCCTATCTGGAACAGGCGGTGACAGGGCGCGATTTTCTGGTCGGGGACGGCTTCACGCTGGCCGATATCGCGGTGACCAGCGCGCTGGCGAGTTCGCTGCACGCGACCGCGCCGATCGAGGCGGCGGGGCATCCCGAACTGGCGCGCTATCTGGACAACATGCTGGCGCGACCGGCCTTTGCCCGGCGGCTGGAGGCGGAACGCGGATTTCTGGCCAAGGTGCGGAGTAAGGTGGCGTGAGGTTTACCTTTGTGCATTGCCATGGGTCGGGGAATGATTTTCCGTTGATCGATGCGCGGGGGATCGACCTGTCCGATCCGGAATGGGCCCGGGTGGCGCGGGCGTTGGCGGACCGGTCGGGCGATGTCGGCGGCGATGGGCTGCTGCTGCTAACTGCGCAGGATGGTTCGCATATTTTCGGGATGCGCATGTTCAATCCCGACGGGTCGGAGGCGGAGACGTGCCTGAACGGCCTGCGCTGTACCGCGCGGCTGGGGTTCGAGGTCACGGGCGCCGAGGCCGGACGGGTGCGGTTGAAGGTCAGCGACGCCGAGGCGCGGCGCGTGGCGCCGATCGCGGACGGCGTGACCACGATCGAGACCAAGGTCGGGCCGGTGTCGCTGGCACCCGGGGACGTCGGCCTGACCATCGGCGATGCGCCGTTCGTCGAGGCCGCGATTCCCGGGTTGCCGAGCGAACGCAAGTTCACCGCGGTGGCGATGCCCAACCCGCATCTGGTGGCGTTCGTCGATGCGGTCGACGATGGCGAGCTGGTGGCGCTGGGCGACTGGTGCGAGGCCGGGCCGGCGCTGATCCCGACGCGGGCCAATGTCAGCTTCGTCGAACTGCGCGAGAAGGGGCATGCCCCGGCGCTGTTCGTGCGGACCTATGAACGCGGCGTCGGGCTGACCAACAGCTGCGGCAGCGCGATGGCGGCGTCGACGCTGGCGGCGGCGCGGACGGGACGGATCGGCTGGGGCGTGGAGACGCGGGTCTTCAATCGCGGCGGCATGGTGCGGGCGACGGCTGCGATCGGCGACGTGGTGACGATCGCGGGCAATGCGACGTTTACGTGGGACGGGGAGATCGAGGTCGATCCGGCGACCGGCGCGGTCGGGCCGGTGCGGATCATGGGGCGGCGCGACGAGGAGGTCGCGGCGTGGGAGGGGATGTTGGCGGGGTTGTGAGGACCGCCCCCGTCCCCTGATCCGGTTGGTTCGAGCTTGTGGAGATGGGGCTGTCCCAAACAACGGCGTTCTCGACAGACGCTTCTCGACAAGCTCGAAGCTGCTCGAACCGAACGGGTAAGGGGCGAACGGGTTCGGGGGACAGGGGACCGAGCTACCCGTGCTTCGATACGGGTCTTCGACTTCGCTCAGCCCCTACTCAGCACGAACGGTGGAGGTAAATCAGCTTGGGCGCCTCAACCCGTCCGCTCCGCCATCGCCGCCTCGACGCTTGCCAGCCCTTCGGCGCTGGCGATGGCGAGGTCGAGCGGGCGGCCGCCCAGTGCCTCGTCATGGCCGTTGAGGAAGGCCATCGCCTTGTCGCGTTCGCCGAAGCGGCGGAAGGCGCTGGTCGCGACCTGGCCCTGACGGCTCGCCTGATCGGGGGTCAGGCGGACGGTCGTGTATTTGCGCTGGAAGCGCATCGCCCCGGGCTTGCGCGGGTTGGTCGCGGGTGCCTCGACCGGCACGTCGGCGAGCGTTTCTGCGGCCGCGGTCATGCCGTCACCATCCGGCCCGACGCGCCGAGCATCGTGCGCAGCGAGACGATCTTGTTTTCATAGCAACGCGCGGTGCCGTCGTGCGACTGACGCGCCTGCGGCGTGGCGGCGGTGGCGGCCCGCATCAGCGCGACCTGATGGCGGTGCAGCAAATCGTTGAGGTCCATGGATGACGCTCCCAACAGCGTAAGCGGAAGCACGCGGGTCTCCCGGTCGCTGGCGCCTACGGACCATCTGCCAGCGATGACTAGGATATGGGGACGATGGCCGTCCCGCGCCATGGCTGAACTAAAACGAACCAAATGGGAACATTGTGCTTGACATCGTCACGCTGATATGGCACAAAACAGGAACAGTGAGGAATTGCGGATCGGGGCCGGGCGGGAACGTCGTCGGCCCCGAATGGCGTCTTGGGGGTGGGGATATGGCAACAGCTAGCGTGATCCGCAGTGCGACGAACCGTCCGCTGCAACGGCGACGTGTGGTGCATGGCTGGACCGACGCGCGTCAGGCAGCGTTTCTCGATCAGATTGCCGCTACCTGCAACATGGCAGCGGCGTTGGCGGCGGTGGGGATGACCAAGCCCGGCCTGTACGCCCTGCGCCGCCGCGATCCGGTGTTCGCCGAACAGATGCGCAACGCGATGCTGGTCGGGTATGAACGGCTGGAAGCCGAATTGCTGCGCAAGGCGGTGGCTGCGTTCGAGGATGGCGATACCGGCGGTACGGAAACGGGGGACGTGATCGTCGCTCCGATGACCGTCGATCAGGCGATGCGGCTGCTCGAACGCTATCAGGTATCGCAAAAGGGGACCGGCGGTCCCGGGGTTCGCGAGGTCCGGCATCGCGCGACCCAGGCCGAAACCGACGCGATGCTGCTGGAACAGCTGCGCATCCTGCGCCGCCAGCGCGAGAAACAGGCATGACGGCGCCCGATGCGATGATCGAGGAGCTGATCGGCCTGAACGATGCGGATCAGGCGCGGATCGTGTCGCGGCTGACCCCCAGCCGACGGCTCGAACTGGCGACGCGGTGGAGCGTCTATGCCCATGCCGGGCAGACGGTTGCGGACAATGACTGGACGGTGTGGCTGATCCAGGCGGGGCGGGGCTTCGGCAAGACCCGCGCCGGGGCGCAATGGGTATGCGCACAGGCAGCGGACCGGCCAGATCTGCGGATCGCATTGGTCGGCGCGAACCGGCGCGACGTCGAAACGGTGATGGTGCGGGGACCGGCCGGGCTGCTGGCGGTCGGGCGGCATTATGGTACCGTCCACTATCGGCCGTCGCACAACATGGTCGAATTCGGGTCGGGCGCGCAGGCGTTCGTCTATGCCGCCGAGAGCCCGGACGGGCTGCGCGGGCCGGAGCATCATATCGCGTGGTGCGACGAACTGGCGAAATGGCGCAACGCCGATGCGACGTGGGACAATCTGATGATGGGGATGCGGGTCGGGGAGCGGCCGCAGACGCTGGTCACGACCACCCCCCGCGTGATCCCGCTGCTGCGGCGGATCCGCGCGATGCCGGGGGTGCGGATCACCGGCGGACGGTCGCGCGACAACCGGCATCTGGCTGAAAGCTACTTCGCGCAGATCGAGGGAGCCTATGCCGGCACGCGGCTGGGGCGGCAGGAACTGGACGGCGAGCTGATCGAGGATGTCACCGGAGCCCTGTGGTCGCGCGCGATGATCGAGCAGTGTCGGGTCGACACGGTGCCGACATTGGTGCGGGTGGTCGTCGGCGTCGATCCGCCGGCCGGGGTCGATGGCGATGCGTGCGGGATCGTCGCGGTCGGGCTGGGCGAGGATGGCCATGGCTATGTGCTGGCCGATGCAAGCGTGCACGGCCTGTCGCCCGAGGGCTGGGCGAGGGCCGTCGCTTCGTGCGCGGCGCGGCATGGCGCCGACCGGGTGGTGGCGGAATCGAACCAGGGCGGGGCGATGGTCGAAAGCGTGCTGCGCGCGGCGGATGCGGGACTGCCGGTGACGCTGGTCCACGCATCGCGGGGCAAGGCGGCGCGGGCCGAGCCGATCGTCGCGCTGTACGAAAAGGGCAAGGCGTTCCATGTCGGAGCCTTCCCCGCGCTGGAGGACGAATTGTGCGGGATCGTCGCCGGGGGCGGCTATGAGGGGCCGGGGCGCTCGCCCGATCGCGCCGATGCGCTGGTATGGGCGATGCAGGAACTGATGCTGGGGCGGCGGGGTCAGGCGGCGGTGCGGGTTTTGTGAGGGAACATTGATCGCAACCGTCGCGTAATTACTTCAGGCTATGGCCGGCCATCGCCGTTGCGAGGACGGTCGATTTGAGCGATGAAGAAGGCGATGCGAATTACTCCTGCCCGGACCGGTAAATCCCTGCTGAATGGCGCGATGCGGATCATCGTGCCGTCGCGCATGGAAAAGACATGGTCGTCGCTGGAACAGGGATCGATCGTGTCCGATTGGCAGGCGGTGGGCGACGATCTGCGCCGGTCGATGAAGCACAAGGGCGATCGCCCCATTGGGTGACGGTCCGCGGCCGGACGATCGAGACGGGCGGAACGCGCGGGCGATCGTTCCCGACCGCAGCAGCAGCAGCGAGGAAGAGGCCGTGGAACGGGTCGAGGCGATACTCGAACCGTTCGAGCCGGAGGTTCGGCGGGAGATCGTCGAACGGACGATGCTGGTCCATCAGGGGCCGTTGCCGCCGGCCAGTCTGCTGCGCGATTATGATGCGGTCGTGCCGGGGCTGGCGCGCGAGATCGCCGATGGTGCGGCGGAAGAACGGCGGTTTCGCCATGCGATGGTGCGGCGGACCGGGACGCAGGAATTCATCCTGAACATTGCGGGGCTGGCGGCAATGCTGATCGCGCTGGTCCTGATGCTGGGGATCGTCGCCTATATGGTGGCGAGCGGCGAGGCCAAGGCGGGAGCGGCGCTGGGCGGCGCGATCATCGTCGGGGTGACGGTGGCACTGTCCAATTACCGCAAGGCGCAAGGGACGCGCGAGACGGTGGACAAGCCGGAGGAATAGGGGCGTTCGCCGGGGTGCGGCGAGCGGATCTTGCGAACGCCTCTGGCTTAGCGAACGTCGGGCCTTTCAATCCCAACTCTATCGTACCCCGGCGGAGGCCGGGGTCCAGCTGGCAAGGATTTTTCGTACGTTACGAACCTCCCCCAACTGGGCCCCGGCCTTCGCCGGGGTACAGGAAAAGCAGTTTCGCAAAGGTCGCTCTTTGCAGGGCTGATATTGCGGGAGCGGGTTCGGCGTCGGATCGAGCGAGCCTTGCGCTCGCGCGCTGCGCTTACCCCTCTCCCAGCTTCGACCAAGCCTTTGCCTTGCAAAGGCCAAGTCTGCGCATCCCTCTCCCCTTGGCAGGGGATAGGGTAATAATCGCTTCGGTTTCAGGAGGATCACCATGAAATGGTTCGGACGCAGGTCCGGGCGCGACGGGTCGCGTCCGGTGTTGGCGCGTGGCGGCGCGGGGGCGGTGTTGTGGCGGGAGGGGAGCGGACCGGCGGCGGGCGGCTGGGCGCAAGGATATGAGGCACAGGTGCGCGCGGCGTATCTGAACAATCCGGTGGCGCAGCGTGCGGTGCGGCTGGTGGCCGAAGGGGTCGCGGCGATGCCGGTCACGGGCGATGCCCGCGCGGTGGCGCTGGTCGCGGCGCGATCGGCGGGGCAGGAATTGCTGGAGAGCGTGGCCGCGCAACTGCTGCTGCACGGCAATGCCTATGTCCAGTTGATCGAGGACGGGACGGGCGGGATCGGCGAACTCTATGCACTGCGGCCCGAGCGGGTGACGGTCGAGGCCGATGCGGCGGGGTGGCCGGTCGCGTACCGCTACCGCGTGGGTGAGCGGGTGACGCGGATTGCGGCGGAGGACGGCGCGGGGCGACCGGCGGTGGTGCATATCCGCGGCTTCCACCCGCTCGACGATCATTACGGGCTGGGGTGTCTGGGCGCGGCGGCGGGGGCGGTCGCGATCCATAACGAGGCGGCGCGGTGGAACAAGGCGCTGCTCGACAATGCCGCGCGGCCTTCCGGGGCGCTGGTCCATGATCCGGGCGATGGCGGGGTGTTGTCGGGCGAGCAGTTCGACCGGCTGCGCGCGCAGATGGACGATGCCTTTGCCGGGGCGGCCAATGCCGGGCGGCCGATGCTATTGGACGGGGGGCTGAAATGGCAGGCGATGAGCCTGACCCCGGCGGACATGGATTTCGTGGGGCTGAAGGGGCAGGCGGCGCGCGAGATCGCGCTGGCCTTCGGGGTGCCGCCGATGCTGCTCGGGCTGCCGGGGGACAATACGTTCGCGAATTATCGCGAGGCGAACCGGGTGCTCTGGCGGCAGACGATCGTGCCCTTGGGCGGGCGGGTGCTGGGTGCCTTGGGGCAGGCGATCGACGGGTGGCTGGGGAGCGGGGCGCTGGGCGTCGATCTCGACCGGGTGGTGGCGCTGAGCGACGAGCGCGATCAGTTGTGGGCGCGGGTCGGGGCGGCGGATTTTTTGAGTGCCGAGGAGAAGCGGGCGTTGGTGGGACTGTGATTTCCCACGCCGTACCGCCGCGCAGGCGGGGGTTCAGGGATCGAGGCGCAAGCCGCTGTTTTGCTGGGCTCTGGACCCCCGCCTGCGCGGGGGTACGGCTTCTTCATGGAGCGGTTCAGTAGGGGACGCTGCACGTCATCGACAGGCGGTCGAAGCTGCCGCCCGCCTGGGCGCAGCGTTTCCCCTTCAGGATCGGCATGGCGAAGGTGAAGGCGAGGAGGGCCGCCCCGAAGGCGGCGAGGATGATGCGCAGGCGGGGTCTCACGGGGACGCCGCCTAGCACGGGATCAGGAGACAGGCGATGGGCGACGGGGTGCTGCTGGCGCAGCTGATGGGGCAGGCGCCGGACGATGGCGCCGACCTGCAGACGCTGCGCGCGATTGCGGAGGAGGCGGGCGAGCTGGGCGCAAGCCGGGCGATGGCGCGGATCGGGCTGTCGGATGCGGCGGCGGCGGGCGATGTGCAGGAGCTGCGCGAACTGTTGAAGGCGTGGCGCGATGCGAAAAGGTCGGCGGTGCGGGCGGCGCTCGCATGGGTGATGCGGATGGTGTTCGCGCTGCTGCTGGTCGGGATCGCGGTGAAGAGCGGGTGGCCCGAATGGGCGCGGTGAGGTTCGCAGGGTACGCCGCGATCTTCGGGCGGGCGGACCGGGGTGGCGATGTGGTCTTGCCCGGCGCGCTGACGGCGGCGGGGCGGGTGCCGCTGTTGTGGCAGCATCGGGGCGAGCCGATCGGGACGGTCGAGCTGCTCGGCGAGGATGCGCGGGGCTTGCGGGTCGTCGGGCGGATCGAAGGGGGCGAGGCGGCGCGGCTGGTGGCGTGCGGGGCGGTGACCGGGCTGTCGTTCGGCTATCGCGCGACGCAGGTGCGCCAGGGCGCGTGGCGGACGATCGCGGCGGCCGAGCTGGTCGAGGTCAGTATCGTCGCGCAGCCGATGCAGCCGCTCGCCCGCATTCATGCCGTCGAGGACGGGTGAGTTTGTTTGGAAACGCGCGGAGGCGCGCGTTTCGGCGGTGCCGGCCGATGCTGAGCGGCGCGGCGCCGGGGGGTGGCTTCGGCGCGTTCGTGCGTAGCGGGTCCGAGGTCGAGACCAAGGCGGTGGCGGGGACCAGCGACGCGGCGGGCGGCGTGGCGGTGCCGCGTGAGATCGATGCGATGATCGGCGCGACGCTGAAGAGCGCCAGCCCGATCCGCCGCATCGCGCAGGTGGTGAGCGTCGGCACGGCGGGCTATCGCAAGCTGGTGACCAGCGGCGGCACGCCGTCGGGCTGGGCGAGCGAAGGCGGCGCGCGGCCCGAGACGGCGACGCCGACCTTCAACGAGATCGCGCCGCCGATGGGCGAGCTCTATGCCAATCCGGCGGCGAGCCAGGCGATGCTCGACGATGCCGCGTTCGATGTCGAGCAATGGCTGGCGGGCGAGATCGCGAGCGAATTCGCCCGCGCCGAGGGGCAGGCGTTCGTCAGCGGCAATGGCGTGGGGCGGCCGCGCGGGTTCCTGACCGGGCCGACCGCCGCGACGGGCGACGCGACGCGGCCGTTCGAGACGATGCAGTATCTGGCGAGCGGGGCGGCGGCGGACTTCGGCGCCGAGCCGGAGAACCGGCTGATCGATCTGGTGCAAGCGCTGCGCGGGGCGTACCGGCAGGGGGCGAGCTTCGTAATGAACGCGCAGACCGCGGCGCGCATCCGCAAGTTCAAGAGCGCCGAGGGCGCGTTCCTGTGGATGCCGGGGCTGGCGGCGGGGCAGCCCGATACGCTGCTCGGCTATCCGGTGGTCGAGGCGGAGGACATGCCGGATATAGCCGCGGGTGCCTTCCCGATCGCGTTCGGTAATTTCAAGGCGGGCTATCTGATTACCGAGCGGGCCGAGACGCAGATCCTGCGCGATCCCTATTCGAACAAGCCGTTCGTCCATTTCTACGCGACCAAGCGCGTCGGCGGGGCGGTGGTCAATTCGGAGGCGATCAAACTGCTGAAGATCGCGGCGGCGTAAGTCGTCGGGGCGGGCGCAGCCCGCCCCGGGACGGTGCCGGCCCACTCCCCCGCCCGGCCACCCATCGAGGATACCGTGTGGGTGGCCGGGAGGGGGAGCGCGCCGGCACCGCCATCCGCGTGCGCGGATCAAAAAACGGGAGAATGAAATGAGCGCAGCGCCTTTTCCGGCGGCGGCGATCGCGGGGGTGCGCGCGGCGGTGCGGGACTATCTGCGGATCACCGGCGATGCCGAGGATGCGGCGATCGATCGGCTGGCGGCGAGCGCGCTGGCGCTGGCCGAGGCCTATACCGGGACCGCGATCATCGAGCGGACGCATGATGCGATGATGGCCGGGTGCAGCGACTGGCGGGCGCTGCCGGTCGTGCCGGTCAGCGCGATCATCGCCGTGCCGCCGGTCACGGCGATCGATATCGATGGCGACGGGACCGGATGGGTACGGATGGCGGCGGCCAGCCCGGTGCACTTCACCGCCGGAATCGCGGCGACATGGGACGCGGTGCCGGCGCCGGTCGCGCAGGGGGTGGTCCTGCTGGTCGCGCATCTGTTCGACCAACGGACGGCGAGCGCCGCGCCACCGGCGGCGGTGGGGGCGCTGTGGCGGCCGTGGCGGCGGATGCGGCTGACGGGGGCGCGGCGATGAGGGCGGCGCTGGTGCTCGGCCAAGCCGTGGCCGAGCGGCGGGCGGAGATGGTGCGGGCGCGGGTTGCGGCGGTAGCGGAGGACGTGCCGGGGGTGGCGGTCGCGGTCGAGGGCGACGCGGTCGTGCTGTCGGGGCGCAGCCTCATGCGGCGGACGATCGTCGATCCGCGATTGCAGGATATCGCGGGGTGGAAGCGATGATCGCGGGGACGCTGTTGCAGGCGATGCTGGTCGCGCGGCTGCGCGCGGTGCTGGCGGGGGCAAACGTGTTCGAGGCGCCGCCGGTCAGGAGCGCGAGGCCGTTCGTCGTGGTCGACATGCCGGTGCTGTCCGACTGGGGGACCAAGGATGCCGCCGGGCGCGAGGGGCGCGTGGTCGTGCAGCTGTTCGACGATGGCGAGGTGCCCGATCGGCTGCGGACGCTGGCGGCGGCGGCGGAGGGGGCGGTGCTGTCGGCGCCGGTCGCGCTTAGCGGATGGCGGATTGTCAGTCTGGTGTTCGTGCGCAGCCGGGTAATGCGCGACGGCAAGGGCTGGGTCGGGTCGGTCGAGTTTCGGGTGCGGATGCTGGCGGGTTGAGGGTCGCAGGTCGGGAGGGTCGGACTTCGGCGAATGCCGGGGTCCAGGGTTACAAGCGCAAGCGGTTGTTTTGCTTGGCTCTGGACCCCCGCCTGCGCGGGGGTACGGCAAATATGCGGCGTCGCGCGCGGACTTTCGCAGGTCTCGCGAGGGCCGGGGTCCGGTTGCGGCGCGGTTCCGACGACACAGCAGCGTCCCCCAACTGGGCCCCGGCCTTCGCCGGGGTACGAGCGGGGAAAGGGTAGCGTGTGTCGCACTGGGTCCCCGCCTTCGCGGGACTTCTGCGAAAATACCCTACCCAAAAAAAATCCATCCGTACCCCCGCGCAGGCGGGGGTCCAGAGCCAAGCAAAACCACGGCTTGCGCATGTGGCCCTGGGTCCCCGCCTTCGCGGGGACACGGTGGATTTTTGGCAGAGGTGTCGCCTGGGCGGCGATCGGGCGCATCGACAACATCAGGAGGAAAATATGGCGGCGGAGAAGGGTAGCGCGTTTCTGTTGAAGATCGGGAACGGGGCGGTGCCGGTGGCCTATGCGACGGTCGCGGGGCTGCGGACCACGCAGTTGAGCGTCAATGGCGAGGCGGTGGCGATCACCAGCAAGGATTCGGGCGGGTGGCGCGAATTGCTGTCGGGGGCGGGGGTGCGGTCGGTCAGCGTGTCGGGGGCGGGGGTGTTCACCGGGTCGGCGGCGGAGGTGCGGCTGCGCGGCAATGCGCTTGCCGGCACGATCGACGAGTATCGGCTGACGTTCGAAGGGGGCGAGACGATGACCGGGCGGTTCCTCGTCACGCGGCTCGATTATGCCGGCGATTATAATGGCGAGCGCAATTACACGCTGGCGCTCGAATCCTCCGGCCCGGTGGTGTCGGCGTGAGCGGCGCGGCGAACACGGCGCGCGGCGAGGCCAGTCTGCGTGTCCGGGGCGAGACGTTGGTGTTGCGGCCCAGTTTCGCGGCGCTGGTCGCGGCGGAGGGGGAACTTGGCTCGCTGTTCGCGCTGGTCGAGCGCACGGCGGCGGGGCGGCTGATGCTCGGCGAACTGGTCGCGCTGTTGTGGCATTGCCTGCGCGATCCGGTGGCGATGTCGCGCGAGGAGTTTGCCGAGGCGGTGACGGCCGCCGGGATCGCGGCGGCGACGCCCGCGCTGAAAATGCTGATCGCGCAGATATTGGGCGGGCGGTGAGGTTCGCCGAAAGCGCGGCGCGGGCGGCCGGGCTGGCGGGGGTGGCGTTCGGGTGGAGCCCGGATGCCTTTTGGGGCGCGACGCCCGCCGAACTGAACGCGCTGGTGCAAGCGGTGCGGGGCGATGCGCCCGCCCCCTGCGACCGCGCGACGATCGACATGCTGAAGGAGCGTTTTCCCGATGGATGAGGAAATCGAACGGCTGATCGTGCGCGTGCGCGCCGATACCGCCGGGTTCGCGAGCGACGTGGCGGCGATGCAGGCCAGTCTGGACGGGCCGTTCAAGGGCGGGGTCGAGCGGGCGGGGCGCGCGATCGAGAGCGCGCTGGGCCGCGCGATCCGCACCGGCAAGCTCGATCTGGACAGCCTGCGCGACGCGGCGCTGAAGATATTGGCGGAGATCGCGGCGGCGGCGGTGCTGGGCAAGACCGGCGCGGGCGGCGGCACGGCGGGCGGGATCGCCAGCGTGCTGGGGGCGCTGGTGAGCGGCGCGCCGGGGCGGGCCACGGGCGGCCCGGTCAGCCCGGCGCGACCCTATATCGTCGGCGAGCGCGGGCCGGAATGGTTCGTACCGACCAGCAGCGGGCATGTCGTGCCGATGCAGGCAGGGCAGGCGCGCGAGGTGCGGGTTGCGATCACGGTCCATGCACCGGGGCAGGATGCGCCGCGCGCGCTGCAGCAATCGAGCCGGCAGGTCGCGCGGGCGGTGCGCGCCGCGCTGATGGAGGCGTGAGATGGGGCATTGGCTGGCCGAGCAGCGGACGGTGCAGGAAGCGGGGGTGCTGACGCGGTTCGACCCCGTTTACTGGACCGTCGATTTTCCAAGGCCGATGATGGCGTCGGTGGTGACGACCGCGCCGGATGCGCTGCGGGTCGACTGCGTCTTCTACCGGCGCGACGATCTGGCGGGGCTGATCTGGGCATCGGAGGACCGGCACGATCATCCGTTGCTGCGCTATGAAACGTCGCGCGATTATCGCGGCTGTTCGCTGCGGTTTCGCTGGCGGTCGGGTGGGGTGCGGGCGCTGGATGCGACGCATGGCCCCGTGCTGACGATCGAGGGGCGCGATGCCGGGGGTGTCGCACGGGCATGGTATGTGCGGTTGTGGAATTATGCCACGGGCACGCCGGACGATGCCGTGATCGCGATCGATTTCGCGAATGTGGTCGGGGGCTACAAGCTACCCGACGATGCGGTGCCGGTCTGGGCGGGTGACGTCGACCGGATGTTCGTGTCGCTGGTGCCGCCCGATTATGATGGCGGTGCCGGGTTGCTTGGCGGTCCGGCGGAGGGCTGGGTCGAGCTGTCGGCGATCCGGTGCGAGGGGCCGGGATCGGTGCTGACGGTCGGCGACGTGATCGTGCCCGAACATGGGCTGCGCATCGCCAGCGGCTATGACGACAGCTATCACCTGACGCCCGCGCGGTTGCTGCACAATGCGCTGCGGCTGGGGTATCGCGGGGCGCTGGTCCATTATGTGGGCATGAGCCATTATTTCCGGCTCGAGCGGTCGGGCGACGGGTTGTTCGTGTCGCGGGCCGGGGGCGTGCTGAATGCGCCGTGCGCGGCGTGGCATCGCGACTTTGCGGGGCGTGCCCGGACGCTGGGCTATGATGTCATCTGGTCGCTCAGCTACGAATTGTTCGATGCGCATTGCTGGGGCGACTGGAAACAGCGGGCGAGCGATGGGTCGCCGGCGCTGACCGGATGGGTGCCGCCGTCGACGCTGCTGTCGCCGGCGCATTCGGGGGCGATGGCGTATCTGCAGGCGGTGGCCCGGGCGTTTGTCGGGATCGCGCGGGCGGCGGGCGGCAGGGCACGGTTTCAGGTTGGCGAGCCATGGTGGTGGGTGACGGCGGATCATCGCATCTGCCTGTATGATGCCGCAGCGAAGATGGCGTTGGGCGGCGATCCGGTCGTCATCGACGATGTGCGCGGCGATCTGAATGCGGCCAAGCGGGCGTTGCTCGACCGGGCGGGGCAGGTGCTGGCGGCATCGACGGCGGCGCTGGTCGCGGTGGCAAGAAGTGCGGGGGCGGAGGAGGCGTTGCTGCTCGCCTATCTGCCGACGATCCTCGACGCGGCCAGTCCGCAGGTGAAGCGGGCCAATTTGCCGGTCGGCTGGGCGAAGCCGGCATTCGATGTGCTGCAATTGGAGGATTATGACTGGGCGGCGACCGGCAATGTCGGCGCGACCGCGCGCGGGGTGAGCGCGGCGGGGGTGCGGCTCGGCTATCCGGTCGGTGAGCAGCATTATTTCTCCGGGTTCGTGCTGCGCCCGGAAGATCGCGGGCAATGGCCGGCGATCGCGGCGGCGGCGGAGGTCGCGCGGGGGCGAGGTGTGGCGGAGACCTTCGTCTGGGCGCTGCCGCAGGTGCTGCGCGACGGGTTCACCTATTTTGAGGAGGAGGGGGCGATGGAGGCGTATGATGATGTGCGCTTTCCGCTGGCGCTGGGCGCGCAGGCGGAGGTGATGCCCGAGACGTCGACGGCGATCGCGGTGGCGGCGGGGGGCGCCGAGGCGCGCAATGTCGACTGGGCCGAGCCGCGCACCCGCTATGATGTCGGACCGGGGGTGCGGTCGGAGCGCGATGTGGCGGTGCTGCTGGAGTTTTTTCGGGCACGGCTGGGGCCGGCGCGGGCGTTCCGCTTGCAGGACCCGTTCGATCACGCGACCGGCGCGCCGCCGGCGTTCGGCGATGTCGCGATCGGGACCGGCGACGGGGTGACGACGCGGTTCGCGCTGGTGAAGCGATACGGTGCGATGGAGCGGCGGATCACGCGGCCGGTGGCGGGGAGCGTGCGGGTCGGCGTCGGGGGCACCGAAACGCAGGGCTTTGCGGTGGTCGCCGGGGGCTGGGTGCAACTGGATGTCGCGCCGGGCAAGGGCGTGGTGGTGACGGCGGGGTTCGCGTTCGATGTGCCGGTGCGCTTTGCCGAGGACCGGTTGCAGGTGACGCGCGCGACCTTTGGCGCGGGCAGTGCCGCCCGCGTGCCGCTGATCGAGGTGCGCGAGGCATGAGCGCGGTGACGACGCTGACCTGGTGCTGGCGGATCGACCGGCGCGACGGGGTGACGATCGGGCTGACCGCGCATGATCGCGATCTGGAGGTGGACGGGCTGACCTATCGCGCGGCGCCGGGGATGGTGCCGTCGGCGATCGTGCGCGACGATACGCTCGATACGGCGGTGATGGCGGTGGAGGGAGCGCTCTCGCATGGTGCGATCGGGGCAGGCGACCTATCGGCGGGGCGCTATGACGGGGCGCGGGTGGCGGTGTTCGCGGTCGACTGGGAAGCGCCGGGCGCGCCGGTGCCGGTCGCGACCGGGCGGATCGGCGGGGTCGAGACGCGGCGGGGGAGCTTTTCGGCGGAATTGCTGGGGGGCGAGGTGCGGCTGGACGCGCCGGTGGTCGAGACGACCTCGCCCGGCTGTCGCGCGACGCTGGGCGACCGTAGGTGCCGGGTGGCGATGGCACCGCGGCGGCGGATCGTGCGGGTCGTGGCGCAGGATGGCGGGCGGCTGACGCTGGCGGCGGGCGCGCCGTTCGCGCGCGGTCGGCTGCGGTGGATCGGCGGGGCGAATGGCGGGCTTTCGGCGATGATCCTTGATGCGGATGGCGAGGGCGTGACGCTGGAATTGCCGCCGCGCTTCGATGGTGTCGGAGCGCTGGTCGAATTGAGCGAGGGGTGCGACGGGACGCTTGACACCTGTCGCGAGCGGTTCGGCAATGTCGCGAATTTCCGGGGCGAGCCGTATCTGCCGGGGATCGACCTGCTGACGCGCTATCCGGGGGCATGACTCCGGTCGAGCGGGCGCGCAGCGTCGTCGGCACGCGGTTCCGGCGGCAGGGGCGTGGGGGCGACGGGTTCGACTGTGTCGGGCTGGTCGGCTGGGCGCATGGCGTGGCGGTGCCGGCGGACTATCCGGGGCGGTGCGGCGATGCGGCGCGGGTCGCGGCGGTGCTGGCGGATGCCGGGTTCCGGCAGGTTGCCGCGGCGGCGGCGGGCGATGTGCTGTTGCTGCGCAGTGGGCCGGGGCAGCTGCATCTGGGGCTGTCGACCGGCGCGGGGATCATCCACGCCGACGCGGTGGCGCGGCGGGTGGTCGAGCGGCGCGACGTGCCGTGGCCGGTCGTAAGTATCTGGCAGAAA
Source organism: Sphingomonas lacusdianchii (assembly GCF_022664395.1). Classification (GTDB taxonomy): domain Bacteria; phylum Pseudomonadota; class Alphaproteobacteria; order Sphingomonadales; family Sphingomonadaceae; genus Sphingomonas; species Sphingomonas lacusdianchii. The sequence continues at coordinate 162,543 of NZ_JAKRET010000009.1, forward strand.
TAGGAGAGCGTTATGGCGACGGTAGTGCTGACCGTGGTGGGGGGCGCGATCGCCGGGCCGATCGGGGCGGCGGTCGGGGCGATGGCCGGGCGGGCGATCGACGACCAGCTCTTTGCCGGCCCGCCGCGCGAGGGGCCGCGGCTGCGCGAATTGCAGGTGCAGCTTTCCAGCTATGGCGCGGCGATCCCCAAGCTGTTCGGGGCGATGCGCGTGGCGGGGACGGTGATCTGGGCGACCGACCTGCGCGAGGCGACGACGACCAGCGGCAAGGGGTCGTCGCGGGTGCGGCAGTACAGCTATTCGGCGTCGTTCGCCGTCGCGCTGTCGGCGCGGCCGATCCGGGGGATCGGACGGATCTGGGCAGAGGGGAAGCTGCTGCGGGGGGCTGCCGGCGACTGGAAGACGCGCACGGGGTTTCGCTGGTATCCCGGCGATGAGACGCAGGCGCCCGACCCGCTGATCGAGAGTATCGTCGGGATCGGCAACGCGCCGGCGCATCGCGGCATCGCCTATGCGGTGTTCGAGGATCTGGCGCTCGCCGATTTCGGCAACCGGATTCCGTCGCTGACCTTTGAGGTGATCGCCGACGACGCGCCGGTGGCGGTCGGGCGGATCGCGGAAGTGCTGGGCGAGGGTGCGATCCGGGCGGAAGGCCAGGGGCCGGCGCTGATCGGCTATGCGGCGAGCGGGGCCAGCGTGCGCGATGCGGTGGCGGCGCTGGTCGATCCGCTGGGCGGCTGGTATGCGCCCGATGGCGACGGCACGGTGCTGCGGATCGGGAGCGGGGCGGCGCGGACGATCGTGGATGACGGGCCGGCGGGCGAGGCGCCCGCATGGCGGCGACCGCCGATGATGCCGAGCGACGTCGCCATCGCCTATCACGACATCGCGCGCGATTATCAGGCGGGGGTGCAGCAGGTGCTGCGGCCGGGCGGGGCGCGGCGGATGCTGCGGGTCGAGCTGCCGGCGGTGCTGGATGCGGCGGGGGCGGCGGCGATTGCCGGCGACCTCGCGGCGCGGGCGGTGCTGGCGGGGGAAGTGCGAACGGTCGTGCTCGACTGGCGAACGATCGATATCACTGCCGGCGACCGGGTGGCGATCGCCGGTGAGGCCGGGCTGTGGCGGGTGCGCCGGACCCGGATCGAGGCGATGCGGATCACGCTCGAACTGGTGCGGATCGCGGCGGCGACGCTGCCCGCGCCGGCGGCGGTCGGGCAGCCGCGACTGGCGGCCGATAGGGTCGCGGGCACGACGCGGCTGATACTGGTCGAACTGCCGGCGGAGGCGGGCGATGACGTGCCGGGCGTCGCGGCGGTGGCGGCGGGAACGCGCGATGGCTGGCGACGCGCGATGCTGTTGACCGGTGACGATGGCGGCGGCTGGACCGAGATCGGCGACAGCGCGGCACCGGGCGTGATCGGCACGGTGACGCTGCCCCCCGGCCCGGCAAGCACGCTGATCGAGGATCGCAGCACCAGTATCGAAGTGACGTTGCTGCATGATGCGATGACGTTGACCGGGATCGACGGCCCAGCGCTGGAACGTGGCGGCAATGCGGCGCTGGTCGGCGATGAAATCCTCCAGTTCGCGCGGGCCGAGCGGATCGGTGCTGCCCGCTGGCGGCTGTCGCGATTGTGGCGCGGGCGGCGCGGGACGGCTGCGGCGATGGCGGGGCACCGGGCGGGCGAGGCGTTCGTACTGCTCGACCCTGCCACGCTGCGGCGAATCGAGGAGCCGGTGCCGACGGTCGGGCGGACGCTGACGGCGATGGCGGTGGGGATTGCCGCCGACGATGTCGCGACCGCGACGATCGTGCCGGCGGGGCCGGGGCTGGTGCCGCCGGCGCCGGTGCATCTGACCGCCGAGCTGCGGGGCGGGATGCTGGAGTTACGCTGGATCCGTTGTGCGCGCGGCGTGGTAGCTTGGCGCGACGGGGCGGAGGTGCCGATCGGTGAGGAGCGCGAGGCGTATCGCGTGACGCTGGCCGACGGTCGCACGATCGAGGTCGCCGAGCCGGTGCTGCGGATCGCGCCGCCGACCGCGCCGCTGTCCATCGCGGTCCGCCAGATCGGGACCAATGGCGCATCGGCCGCCGCGACGACGACCTATCGACCGGAGACGAAGTGATGACCGAACAGACGAGCCGCCTGTCGCTGCCGCTGCTGCATGCCTCGCAGGCGCAAAAGGAAATGACGCATAACGAGGCGCTGACCCTGATCGACCTGCTGTTGCATGGATGCGTCGCCGGCGTTGCCGAGGACGTGCCGCCGGCGACCGCGTCGCCCGGTAGCTGCTGGATCGTCGGGCCGGCGCCGACCGGCGTCTGGGCGGGCAAGGCGCGGCACATTGCGGGCATGACCGAGGGCGGATGGCGATTCGCGGCCCCGCGCGAAGGCATGCGGCTATGGTGGTCCGGCAGCGAAACGACCGTGGAGTTCCGCGGGGGCGCGTGGCGCGTCGGCGAGCTGCGCGGGGCCCGGTTGACCATCGACGGCGTGCAGGTGGTCGGCGCGCAACATACTGCGATTGCTGCCCCCGAGGGTGGATCGGTACGCGACGAAGAGGCGCGAAAGACGCTCGCGACGATGCTGGCGGCACTGCGCGGGCATGGCCTGATCGCCAGCTGAATCCGTGACAATCGTGCAACACCGCGAATTTTGTGCGCTTGCGCGGAAACTATCGCTTCGATACTTGGTTTGCGCTGTCCGTAGGACAACTGTGAAAGGGGACTAGAATGCGGAAGCTTGCCGTCACTTTGGCGCTCGCGACCACTGCGCTCGCAACTCCCGCCCTCGCCCGCGACAACGCGTGGTATGTGGGTGTGGAAGGCGGCGCGATGATCGTCGAAGACATCGACTATGATCTGACCACGCCGGCTGGTGGCGTCACCACCGTCGACAGCAACTATGGCTATGACGTCGGTGGCACCGTCGGTTACGATTTCGGTGCGCTCCGCATCGAAACCGAAGTCGCTTACAAGAGCGCGACCGTCGACGAACTGCGCACCACCGGTTCGATCGCAACCGGCCCGACCACCGCGGTCGGCGCAGGCACCTACAGCGGCGGCGGCCGCACCTCGGCGCTGTCGTTCATGGCGAATGCCCTGCTCGACTTCGGCGATGACGACGCGATCAGCGGCTTCGTCGGCGGCGGTGCCGGTGTCGCGCGCGTCAAGGCGCACGACTATCGCGTGAACAACAGCTTTGCTGCACTCGACGATTCGGACACCGTGTTCGCATGGCAGGCTCTGGCGGGTATCCGCGCGCCGCTGAGCGAAAATGTCGACGTTTCGCTGAAGTATCGCTTCTTCAACGCCGATGACGTTCGCCTCGTGAACGTCCGTGGCGTCGGCTATGACGGCCGTTTCCGGTCGCACAGCCTGCTCGGCGGTCTGACCTTCAACTTCGGTGCGCCGACCCCGCCGCCGCCGGCTCCGCTGCCGCCGGAACCGGTTGCTCCTACGCCGCCGGCGCCGGAACCGACCCCGCCGGCCCCGGTCGTGACCTGCACGCCTGGACCGTACATCGTGTTCTTCGAATGGGATAAGTCGGACGTCACGCCGGAAGCGGCTGGCATTCTCGACAACGCCATCTCGAACTACCAGTCGTGCGGCAATGCCAACGTCATGCTGGCAGGCTTCACCGACCGTTCGGGTTCGGCCCAGTACAACGTCGGTCTGTCGCAGCGTCGCGCTGACGCGGTCCGTGCGTATATGGAAGGCCGCGGCATCTCGGGTGGCGTGATCTCGACCGAAGCGTTCGGCGAAGCCCGTCCGCGCGTCGAAACCGCCGACGGCGTCCGCGAACTGCAGAACCGTCGCGTGGAAATCACCTACGGTCCGGGTTCGGGCATGTAATTCAGCTTCTTTCGAAGCAGAATTTCCGGAAGGGAGGTCGGGCAACCGGCCTCCCTTTTCGTATGGGCAGAACAGGGTGCTCAGAACGGGGGGCGGACATGAACGAGCGGGAGCACGCTTGCGCACCGAGCGCGGTGCCGGGCGGCTTGGTCGCCGACGTCGCAGGGTATCGATGGGCGCGCGACCGGGTGGGCGAGTCGGGCGGGGTGATCCATCGTTTGCATGGCAAGACGGGTGCGCCCGACCTGTTCCTGAAACACGGTGACGGCACGGTCGCCGGCGATATCGTCGACGAAATGGTGCGGTTGCGCTGGCTGACCGGCCGGATCGCCGTCCCGGCGCTGGTGCGGTGCGAGGTGAGCGCCGATACCGCGTGGCTGCTGACGAAGGCGTTGCCGGGGCGAACAGCGTGGCAGATTCTCGATGCCGAGCCCGAGCGGGGCGGCGAGGTTGTCGATGCGCTGGCCGATTTCCTGAAGTCGCTGCATGCTATTCCGGTCCGTCACTGTCCGTTCGACAGCGGGCATGAAGTTCGGACTGCGGCAGCGCGGGCGCGGATCGATGCGGGGCTGGTCGATACGGACGATTTCGACGCGGCCCGACGGGGATGGAGTGCGGAACAGGTGTGGGATGCGATGCAGCGATTGCTGCCGCGCATGCCCGATCCGGTGGTGACGCATGGCGACTTCTCACTCGACAATCTGCTGATCGACGATGGTCGGGTCGTCGGCTGCATCGATCTGGGGCGCGTCGGAGTCGCCGATCGCTATCAGGATCTGGCGATCCTCGCCAACTGTCTCGACGAGTTCGACGGCGATCTGACCCGGCGGATGTTCGAACGCTATGGTATCGCACAGCCTGACCGGCGGAAGGTCGACTTCCACCTGATGCTCGACGAATTCTTCTGAGGTTAAAGCATTCGATCGGCCCCTAGCGGATCGGAATTTACGCTGTGGTATCCCGGCCAAGGGCCGCGGCCAGCCAGTCGGGGCGAAGGGCATCGCCCAGATCGTCGACCTTGCGATGTTCGACCGCGAGGCCGAGGTCTTCGTATATCAGCCGGGTGCGCGGGCCGGGGGTTGTCCTCGGCACAACGACCAGCCGCCGGTTGACGGTCGAGCGATAATTCATCCGCGCGGTATTTTCCTGGCCGACATAGCAGCCCTTGGTGAAGCTGACCCCGTTCAGTTCGCGCGCATTGCATTCGAGCCAGAGCGTCTGGCCATCGCCGAGTTCGGCGCGCCCCTCGGTCACGCCGTGGCGGAGGCGGTGTTCGGTCCAGCCCTCGGCACGATCGCCGGGCGCCGCCAGCCAGCGTTGGCCGAGCGCAGCCAGTCGGGGATCAGGAACGCCGTGCGTGCCGGTCGGCGACCAATGGACGGCGAGGTCGCTGCGCTCGATCGTTACCGCGCGCCGCAAGCGATACAGGGTCAGTCGCTTGGCGAGCGCGTCGGCGGCATCGGCCTCGCAATCGATCAGGATCGCGTCATCGTCCGCCCAGAGGATGAAGTCGAACAGCGCCTTGCCCTGCGCACTCAGCAGCGCCGCCCATTGCGGGGTGGCGGGCGTGACTGCCGCCATGTCCTGCGTCACCAGCCCCTGCAGAAAGGGGCGCGCTTCGTTGCCAGCGATGCGCAGGACGGCGCGGTCGGCGAGCCAGGTTCCGGGGGTGGTAACGGTCATGGTCAACAGGTAGGACGGCCCACCCCCTGGCTACAAGAGGCGGCAATGGCGACCTTCGATACCAAGCTTACCGGTGGCACCGTCCACCTTCCCGGCGGCCCGGCGCACGTCGATATCGGCATTACCGATGGCCGCATCGCCGGCATCGGCGTGACCGGCGATGCGGGCGAGACGATCGACTGTACGGGCCTCGACATCCTGCCGGGCGTGATCGACACGCAGGTCCATTTCCGCGAGCCGGGGCTGGAGCATAAGGAAGACCTCGCCACCGGATCGATCGCGGCGGTGATGGGCGGGGTGACCGCGGTGTTCGAGATGCCGAACACCAAGCCCGCGACCGATACCGAGGAAGCGATCGCCGACAAGCTCGCCCGTGCCAAGGGGCGGATGTATTGCGACCATGCCTTCTATGTCGGCGCGACCGCGCGCAACGCCAATCATCTCGACGAACTCGAGCGCCTGCCCGGGACGGCGGGCGTCAAGATCTTCATGGGATCGTCGACCGGCGACTTGCTGGTGTCGGAAGATGACGACCTGCTCCGCGTGCTGCGATCGGGCCAGCGGCGCGTGGCGATCCATGCCGAGGACGAGACACGGATGATCGCGCGCGAAGGCGAGCGGGTGAATGGCGATCCGTCGTCGCATCCGGTGTGGCGCGACGACGAAAGCGCGCTGATCGCGACGACGCGCATCCTTCGCCTCGCACGCGCGGCCGGGCGGCGGGTGCATGTACTGCACGTGACGACGCCCGCCGAACTGGAATTGCTGGGCGCGAACAAGGATATCGCGTCGTGTGAGGTGACGCCGCAGCATCTGACGCTGGCCGGTGAGGACGCGTATCCGCGGCTTGGCACCTATGCGCAGATGAACCCGCCGATCCGGTCGGGCGCGCATCGCGACGGGCTGTGGTTTTGGCTGAACCAGGGCGTGCCCGACGTGATCGGATCGGACCATGCGCCGCACACGATCGAGGAAAAGGCGAAGCGCTATCCGGCGACGCCGAGCGGCATGCCGGGGGTGCAGACGTTGCTGCCGTTGCTGCTGAACCATGTCGCCGAAGGGCGGCTGACGTTGCAGCGGCTGATCGACCTGACCAGCGCCGGGGCACAGCGCATCTTCGGGCTGGCGGGCAAGGGGCGGATCGCGTTCGGCTATGACGCCGACTTCACCGTGGTCGACTTGAAGCGGCGCTGGACGGTCGAGGAAAGCTGGCTGGCGTCGCGCGCCGGCTGGTCGCCCTTTACCGGTGATACGCTGACCGGGCGGCCTGTCGGGACGATCGTGCGTGGGCGGACGGCGATGTGGGAAGCGGAACTGGTCGGCGAGGCGCAGGGCGCGCCGGTGCGGTTCGAGTCTACTGCGTTTCGGCGGTGAGGTGGGTGGCGCCGCGGGCTTGGCCCGCGGCGTCGGTCGGCTTGCAGCCGCCGGCCGGGCTGGCGGGAGTCCGGCGGTTGCCGGCCCCGCTGCGCCTTAGAACGGTAGCCATTTCTGCTTCTCGCTGAAGCGCATGTACCCGACATTGGCGCCCAGCCGCCAACCGACGCCGAGGCGGACCGGGATCAGCACGACATCGCCGCGCCGCAAATAGCTGGCCGAAAATCCGCCGACGAAATAGGCCCGCCCCTCGGCCGCCGGGAAGCGTTTGTACAGCTCCTGCGAATCATAGAGGTTGTAGACCAGCACGAAGACCTTGGTCGCATCGCCGCCGACGTCGAAGCCGACCGACGGCCCGGTCCAGTACACCGGGCGCTGGCCCTCCACCCGGTGGTTCAGGATGCCCGAACCATAGCGCAGGCCGACGACGAACGCGCCCGCCGCCTCGCGCCCGGCGATATAGGCGTTGGGCTTGCCCTGATCCTTCAGAATATTTTCGATGATGCCGGCCAGCCCCTCGGCGCCGCGCCCGAACACGCCCTCGGCCGCACCGATCAGGTCGTCGCGTTCGAACGTATCGTTGGCGGCGCTGGTCGCGGTGGTGCTGGGCGGGGTTTGATTAACCGGCGGTTGCGGCTGCGCCGGCTCCTGCTGATAGGCCGGCGGCACGTCGCTGCGCTGGGTCGGCTGTGGCGCCGGGGCAGGCGCCAGATCGCCGTCGATCGCGTCATTGGGGTCGACGGTGCGCACCTGCGCCTGGGCAGGGACCGCCAGTAACAAGAGCGGCGCCATCCACCCGATCAACCGTTTCATTACGCTACTCCCCGCATGCATGCCCGTTCGCACACGATAGCGGCCAAGCGCCTGTCCCTGCAATGAACGCGCGTTCGATCGGCGCGCAATTACGTTCAACGTAGGGAGTTGATCGCCGCCACAACCCCCGCTATAGGCCCGCACTCCAAGGCGTGACGCGCCTGGGAGACGTGGGTGAGTGGCTGAAACCAGCGGTTTGCTAAACCGCCGTAGGGGGATTACTCCTACCGAGGGTTCGAATCCCTCCGTCTCCGCCATTTATGCCCCTGCGCGGCTGGCAAAAATCCCTTAAATCTGCTATAAAAGCCCGGAAATCAGCGGTTTTTTTGTGCCGCTGCGTTTCACTCGATCCGACACAATCTCACGCGAAGTGTGGGGAAAAGTGTGGGGAAAAATTGAGGTGAGGTGGCATGGGAAAGCTCACTGCGCTCAAGATTCGATCGCTGATCGAGCCCGGACGCTATTCGGACGGGGACGGCCTGTTTCTCGAAATCAACGGCAAAGGGGCAGCCAGCTGGGTTCTTCGAATCCAGAATAAGGGAAAACGCCAGGATATCGGGCTGGGCTCACTCAAAGCGGTTTCTCTCAAGGATGCCAGAGAGGCTGCGTTCCTCACACGCCAGAAGATCGCGCAAGGCATCGACCCTGTCGCGGAGCGGAAGCAGGAGCGGCAGGTCATTCCAACGTTCCGCAAGGCCGCCGAGATGGTCCATGAGGAACACAAGGATGCGTGGAAGAACGGCAAGCATCAGGATCAATGGATAGCGACGCTGAAGAGCTACGCCTTCCCCAAGATGGGTGACCGCTTGGTCAGCGAGATTGAAGGCCCCCTGATCCGGGACGTGCTGGCTCCCATCTGGCTGACGAAGCCGGAAACGGCGCGTCGCGTACGGCAACGCATCGGCACCGTTCTTGACTGGTCGTACGCACGCGGGTTTCGCACGACCGAAGCGCCAATGCGGTCGCTTTCCAAGGGGCTGCCTCGTCAGCCTAAAAAGGAGAACCATTTCGCGGCCCTGCCTTATGCATCCGTGCCCAAGTTCCTCGAGAAGCTGGGCGAGCGGGAATCGGTTGGGCGCGTGGCGCTGGAAGCGCTTATTCTGACGGCGGCGCGGTCGGGCGAAATTCGGGGGGCGACTTGGTCGGAGCTCGACCTGGAAGCGGCATTGTGGACGATCCCCGCTGAACGGATGAAGATGGGGCGAGTGCATGTCGTGCCTCTCGCACCCGAAGCGGTGGCGGTGTTCGAGCGCGCCAAGGCGTTCAAGGTTGGCGCCAGCGACTTGGTGTTCCCAGGCCAGAACGTGAAGAAGCCGCTCTCAGATATGACGCTCCTCAAAATCATACGTGACATGGACCTCGCGGTGACGGTGCACGGGTTCCGGTCGGCATTCCGGGACTGGGTTGCGGAGCAGACGGACTATTCGGGGGAGATCGCAGAGGCAGCGCTCGCCCACACGGTCTCGAATAAGGTCGAGGCGGCCTATCGCCGGACCGACTTTCTCGACAAACGCCGGTTGCTCATGCGGGAATGGGCGGCGTTTTCCAAAAAGACGCCCCCTCCGTCGGACGAGAACCGGGACGACGAGTCCAAGGCCTGAGCTTGGCCTCGAATAGGGGAAGGAGTTGTAGAGTGGGAGGTGCGCCAAACCCTTCTTAGGTCCTGCGGCCCCTGTTAACCCTCGACCCGCCCGCTCCTGACCGATTGCGCTAAGCCGGCAACTGGCGCGGTCGGCTGCCCCCAATGACCAACTTATGCTGTGGGGCGCTTGCGGCCTCGATTAAAAAGTGGAGCGGCCGTTTGCGACCAGATCACGACGCTTGACGGCGCTCTATTGAATGTCCAGCTCTGACGAAAGCTGCCGCTTGTTCTTTTCAGCATCCAGTCAGCCTCGTCCTGCGCCTGACGAATCCTTGGTTCGGGTGCTTGTGGACGGCCCTTGGTGTCATTGCTACGGTATCTCTGGGGGGAGCGAATGTCCGACGACGCCAGCTTATTTTTTGATAACCGATTCTTGGAACGTCATGCCGGGTCGATCATCCAAGATCCGGCCATCGCGATCGTCGAACTTGTCGCTAACGCATGGGACGCTTGGGCCACACGCGTCGATATCGTTTGGCCCGAAGCTGGCAGCGACCGCTATTTTGAGATTGAAGATAACGGCAAGGGTATGTCGGAGGCTCAACTTCGCTTGCGATGGCGGACGCTCGACTATGACCGGGTTCGCGCGCAGGGGAAGCAATCGCTCCCACCACCCGAGCTGGGCGGACTCCAACCGCGCGAACCATATGGTCGCAACGGCAAGGGCCGTCATGCCGCCTTCCGGTTCGGCGAGGCTTACAAGGTACGCACTTGGCGCGACGGCATTGAGGTAACTTTCGAAGTCCGACGCAGTGCTACCCAGCCATTTCTAATCGAGCGGATCGCTATGCGGGAGGAAGTGCCTGGCCACGGCACGGTTATCTCGTCAATCAACCCGTTGCCCATGGGGATGAGCGCAGAGGCTGCGCGCGAAGTGATCGGAACACGCTTTCTCGCAGATCCCAATTTCACAGTCACGATCAATGGCACGCGGATTACCTTTGATGATGTGCCCGAGCATCAGCTAAGTACGATCGATATCGACGTTCCCGGCTACGGCGTTGCTCATCTGATCATCATCGACACCCAAAAGGCCGACCGGACGACGCGTCAGCACGGTATCGCGTGGCGTGTAAACAATCGACTTGTCGGCAAGCCTGGCTGGACCGGGTTCGATCAGGAACGACTGCTCGATGGGCGCAGTAGCGAAGCAAAACGCTTCATTTTCATAGCCCGGGCCGACTTTCTCGGAGACGACGTGCTGCCCGACTGGTCTGGCTTCTGGCCAAACAATGCGGGCTGGCGAACTACGCAAGCAGCGGTTCATGCAAAAATTCGCGACTATCTGAACGAGGCCAGCGCCGACCGGCGGCGCGACGCCAAGGAAACTGTCCGCGAAAATCTCGGTGCGACTGTCTCAAAGCTCCCGCCGGTCAGCCGAGATCGGTGGAACGAGTTCGTTGACCAAGTGGTCGATACCTGCCCAAGCATGAACCTTGAAACAGTTGAGCAGGTCGCTGGCGTGCTCGCAAACCTCGAACTCTCGACCTCCAAATACGCGTTGATCACCAAGCTCCATGACATGAAGCCGGGCGACCTAGATGAGCTCTATGCGATCCTCGCCGACTGGACCGTGCGCACTGCCAAGCTCGCACTCGATGAAATACAGACTCGCCTGAAGCTCATCGCTGAACTCGATGCAAAGCTCCACGACGAAACGATGGATGAGGTCGCCGACTTGCAGCCGCTGTTCGAGCGGAGCCTGTGGGTGTTCGGGCCTGAGTTCGAAAGCCTCGAGTTCACCAGCAATCGCGGCATGACCACTGTCATCAACAAGATCTTCGGCAAGAATCAGAAAGGATCGCTGCAGCGCCCCGACTTCGTCATGCTGCCTGACGGCAGCGTCGGTTTCTATAGCCGAGATTCTCACGATCTCGGCGGCGAGGTCGACGGCGTCGCGCGCTTGGTCATCACAGAGATCAAAAAGCCTGGGGTAATCATAGGCGGCAAGGAGAAAAATCAGCCGTGGCGTTATGTGGAGGAGCTGCTCGATAAGGGTATCCTGACCGACGCCGCCACCGTCACCTGTTATGTCCTTGGATCGCAGATCAAGAGCACTGAGGCAGGCATCGACACAAAATACGATGGACGCGTCACGATCATCCCGATGACCTATGCAACCTTTGTCAAACGCGCCGAGAAACGGATGCTAGGCTTGCGTGATAAATTAAAAGATGCGCCGTTCCTCCACACCCATGGCCTCGATCCCGATGCCTATCTTACGTCCAAATATCCGCGCCAAATCGGCCTGTCGTTGGACAATCCCGTGTCGGCGATACGCTAAGCTATTTCGGAGTGAACTGAGTGGGGTCGAACCTTGTCCATCATGGTCGGAACACGACCTTCGACGTGCCCGACACCTCTAAGTTCGATGGTATCGCCTACGCTGCGGACGTTAAGGTTCTCGAAGACCTTCCGGTCTGGACCGGAACGCCGAACGGCCTATCCCTATGGCAGAACCAGAAGGAGGCAATAGCTCTCGGAGCCGCCTACGTCCGTGTCTCGCAACAGGCGGGCGAAAGCGAAGGGGCTCTCATCAAGATGCCGACGGGTAGCGGGAAATCGGGGGTCATCGCCGTGCTGACGCGATGCCTCCCCGATGTTCGTCGCGCGCTGGTGCTAACGCCAAGGGAAGGCCTGGTTCAGCAAATGTACGCCGACATTCGGCACCGATTTTGGGCGAACATGGGATGCGCAGAGCCGGGAGACGAGGTTTGGTCGGGCTCTGGCGTCGAGCCGGCGTCGATCGAGATTCTGCTGCCCAACAAGACGCGAACCGAACAGATATGCAACAGGGCAGGCGGTAGCGACCGAACCGTCCTTGTCGGCACCCTCCAAGCCCTCGACAAGATCCGGACGGATCGAGACAAGTTGAGGCGCAAGGCCGCCGGCGGTCCGCTGGAGGACGCAAAGGTGGCGGAGCTCGCCCGGCTGGACCGCATCCTTGATCTTCTGGGCACGTTCGACCTCGTCGTCGTGGACGAGGGGCACTATGAGCCGGCGCCGTCGTGGAGCCGGAGCGTTAGAGAACTCGCGCGGCCAACTATCCTGCTTAGCGCTACCCCGTTCCGCAACGACTACAAGCTTTTCACCGTACGCGGCTCGTTCGCCTACAACTTCCCGTTTCCGAAGGCGGCCGACGCCAAAATTGTGAGGGCCGTGCGCTTCGCCACGCTGGACGCGCAGAACGGCAGTGCGACGGCCATCAACTCTTCTGTCGAGGATACTGACCAAGCGCTAACCGACGGCGACGCATCGGCCATCAAGACATTTGCAGGCCAGCTGCTCGATCTCGCACCCTTGCTCACGAAGGACCGCCCAGCCGGATCCAAGATCATCGTGCGCGCCGCTTCATGGAGCGCGCTCGCGACGTTACAGCCCCTCCTCGCGGGGAAAGGCCAGACGGACGCGGTGCTGATCCATGATCAAGTGGGTAAGGGCGATAACCGCAAATTGCATCCGCTTCGCTTCGTCACGGTAAGGGAGGCGCAGAACAAGGCCGCAGGAGCGACCTTCTGGCTGCACCAAACGAAACTGCTTGAGGGCATCGACGATCCGATGTTCGTCGCTGTCGCGATACTGGACGGTTTCACGAACGACCGCCAGCTCGTGCAACAGATCGGCCGGGTGCTGCGCTCGACCGATGCAAAGCGCCAGGAGATTCAGACGGCGACGGTGGTCGCACGCAACGCCGAGCAGCTCGCACGCCTCCAGACTAGCTGGGCACAATACCTGGCCTTTGAAACCGCGGGTGGGGAGAGCCTAGCCAGCATCATCCCCGGCGAGGCCTACCTGCCCGAAAAGATCGTCCCGGCAATGCCGAACCAACAGTACGTCGACGGTCGCTTCCGCCAGAGACTCCCAGTGATGGGTCCGCTGCACTGTGGCGATCTTCTGGTCCCCCGCCGCGCCGCGATCTTCGCCATCGGTCCGGACTTCGACGCGACCCTCGCGGAAACAGAGACTCGCGAGGGCATCCTCGCCCGCAACCGCTTCGTGGTCCACCCAGTCATCGGCCTGCCCGAAGGCGTTTGGGGCTGGACCTTCTTCACCGTCGACGAAAGCCCATACCTGAGCCGCCACTTCGTTACCGAATGGCAGTTCGGGGTCACGCTGATGGTGCGGATCAACGACCGCCTGTTCGTGTTCGATACCGACGGTATGCCGTTCGACGCCAGCAAGATCGGCGTCACGCGGCTCGATAGGCAAATTCTCGTCCGGCTCTTCGGCCCAAGCAGCAACGACCGGAAGGTCCGCATCACCAAGCTGGCCGCCGCATCGCTCGAAATGGCGGATCGCGCGATCCGGACGACGACGACCAGCACCGCCTCTTTTGAGGACACGTTCACGGACCTGCTGGATGCGGTACTGCTTCCGACCAACGTCGCGGGATACGTCGGTAGCACCGCACGCTACCTGGGCCTCAGCCGCTCCAAGGTTACGGACGCGAGCGTACGCCGCGTCGGCGTCGACGACTACGTGAGGTGGGCCACCGACATCGACCGCGAACTCACCGCCGTGACAGCGGGCAACCGGGTTTTCGATCGTTTCGCGCAGCTGACGACACCAGACCCCGACAAGGCGAAGGAGCCTCGGAATATCCTGCTTGATCTGCAGCCGCTGGACGACTTTGGAGTTTTCATTGCCGACCGCGAGGGGCAGCCGTCGACACCGAAGGCACCGTCCGTGCTCGACCTCTGCGCCGACATTGACGCCGGCCACTTCCAAGTGACGATGATCGACGGCAGCAAAGTGGGCTGCTCGATCAACTACAATCCCAAGTCCGGCCGCTACGCGATCTCGAGCGACGGACTCAACGACATTTTCCAGCAGGGCCTCTCGGCGTCCGGCACGGTCATGACGCTAACCGAGCGGATCAACGCCGACCAGGCGTTCCGCGTCCTCACCGATGAGGCCGACAAGGTCTACATGCACGGTAAGTGGGCCAAGGCGCGGGAGATCGTGTCGGACGGGCGTGTCCCGGCGCTCGACGTCGCCGTGGCCGTGCCGGCGCTCAAAAATACTTTCTTAGAGAAGGGCGAGGCCGCGTGGGCGATCGGCGATGAGGCCAAGTGGCATAAGGAGTCGATCTTCGGACTGACCAGCAGATACATCGACCTCACCGGCCCCGCGCCCGACGCCTACGCCGAGGCGCTGCAGGAGTTCCCCCTCGTCCTGCTCGACGACGACGGCCAGGAGATGGCTGACTTCATCTTGGTCTCAGACAGCAAGGTGGTGTTGCTCCACGCAAAGGCCCTGGGAAAGGACGAGAGTGACGAAAGCGCTTCCGTGACAGCCATCCAGGAGGTTGGGCGCCAAGTGGCGGCATCGCTGGGGTTCTTCCTGACCTCGGCGCCCCAAATCGAGAACGGTCGGTGGCAGCGTGCCTACACCGCGAATAAGACCACCATCCCAGCGCCACCATCGGGAAGCATCCGCATCTTCCGTAACAGCAGAGGGCTTGCCCCTGGGGACATTGCCGATACGGTACGCGCGGCGCTTCGAGATCGCCGCATCGCCAAGGAGGTCTGGCTCGTCGCAGGCCGGTTGCTAAACATTGAGACTGCGCGCGAACGTGCGCTGGCGAACACGCTGACCAACCGGACCCGGCAGCTGATCATGTACATCGACGGCCTGTCGACGACATGCGGCCGCGCGAACGCCAAGCTGAGGATCTTCGCGCATTAGGGTCACCGTGCGTCCGCTTGTCGTCTCTAACCGCTCTGAAAGCGCCAGTCTGCAGAAAGTCGCTCTCTGTCTTTGTGTGGTTCAATTCTAGCGGAAGCCGAATGTCCGCTGCTTGCCAGACCTGCCATTGAACCCATCGTAAGGGAACGTCGGGTTTGTCCCATGACCTTCCGGCCGGTGCCGCCCATTTTAGACGTTTGACATAGCGCTCCATCTGATGATGAATCAGGAAATCGGAAACCGGTTGTTATCAAATGGCGTGCAGGTTTGGACGATGCCTGACAATACGACGGTGTCGGTTCGCGATATGCAAGCCTGTCTTGGATCCTTGCTGTTTCTATGGGCTGACATTGAGCGGGAGATGCGGGATCAGGTCGTCAGACATTGCGGGATGGTCCCAAGGCCATCACACGGCATTGCAGCGTGCCTCCGCTCTTGGCGCAGCAGTCTACCTCATGCAAACGACATTCGACAGTTCCGGGGACGGTTGGCCGACTCCCTTATTCAGCAGCTTCACCCTGCACTTAAAATGCGCAACGGCCTTTGCCACGGGCTAACTGGCTATTCGTCGGGGTCGGAACGATCCGCCCATTTGTTATGGCGGTTAAACGGTGAGGACGGGCGCGTCAGTTACGAGGAATTGCAAACCTTGTTCAGCTGGTTGGCCAGAATTCCCCAAGCGTTTTCAGTGCTGTCCATGCCATCAGTAACTGGAAAGTTTGATCGGTGTGTTGACACAGCCGAAAATAGACAATGGTGGCAAGCCGAGTTTGGCTTGAGTTTTCCAGGCTGACGGAACGTGTCCCATTGGCCAGGCTGTGAACGTCAGCTTTTGTCAGAAATTGTTGTTTAATGCACTGATTTGAAACAACACTTTGCCCCACATTACGCCATTTGAAAGATAAAGCATCTTCGAAATCCAAGCGTTACGGTGCGGAGGATTTCTAGGTAGTTTCCGAAACCGAGTTGGAACGCCGCGATGGGTCGCGAAGCGCTCATTCGGCGGGGTAGTCATCGACGTGGTAGAACATCGGATTGCGCAGCCATTCGTCGACCGCCGAGGCGCGCCAGCCGACACACCGGGTGCTGAGCTGGATGTTCTTCGGAAAGGTGCCGTTCGCCATCTTGCGGTAGAGCGTGGATCGGCAAAGCCCGGTCTGGTCGAGGACGGCCCTAAGGCGCAGGATGCGGTCGGGGTTGGTGGACATGGCATTACCTCGCGGCTCTTGGGATGGGATCCGCTAAGGTCCTGCTTTTGTATGATTGGCAGGAGAGCTTCGCTGGGGTCCTGACGGCACTGTCGAGGGACATCCAGACAGCAGAGCGATGCCGTCTCCTGCGTTGTCGCAGGACCGGGCTCTACGCCGCTGGCGCGGCGCCGAGCCGTGTCGTCTCGGCCCATGCGGGTTGCGATCCCTGACGCGTGACGGTGCGGCCTTCGCACCGTCAGCGGACAGCGCCGGGTATCCCCACGCTGGCGTGACGCGCCGGGCGCGTCTGGCGGCGGTGGGCGTCACGGCCCTGTAGTCCCGCCGCGGCGTGCTGCAACCGGCTGCGCCGGTCCTCCACTTCGTTTCGGCCCGTTGGGTGCAGCCCGCCTCATCTGACGGGACTGTCGGTCCGCTCCTGCCGCCCACCCCCGCCATTCCGGCCGGGCTGCGGTGGTTTGGAAGGAGTGAGGATCATGTCCAGGACCATCAACAAACGTCAGACCCTCTATGCCGAGGTGACTGCCCGCGTGATTGCCGAACTGGAGGAAGGGCGGCTGCCCTGGGTGCAGCCTTGGGACAGCGCGGCCTGTGCCTGCACCATGCCAGCCAACGGCGTGACCGGGCGGCGCTATTCCGGGATCAACGTGCTCATCCTGTGGGCCAGGGTCATCGAGGGCGGGTACAGCTCACAACGCTGGCTGACCTACCGGCAAGCGCAAGCGGCGGGCGGCAACGTCCGCAAAGGCGAGCGCGGCACCACCGTCTGCTATGCCGATCGCTTCACGCCCAAGACCCCGAACGACCATGCGGACGACAACGAACGAGAGGCGCGCACGATCGCCTTCCTCAAGCGCTTCACTGTCTTCAACATCGACCAGTGTGAAGGCCTGCCCGAAGCACTGACGCGAGCGCTCCAGGTCCGGCCTGAGATCGAAATCCTGCCCGAGGTCGCGGCCCTTATCGAGGCGAGCGGCGCAGATGTGCGGATCGGCTGCGACCGTGCCTATTACCATCCGGCTGGCGACTATGTCGCGGTGCCGCCGGTTGCGGCCTTTCACGAGCCAATCAACTGGTATCGCACCGCGCTGCATGAACTCGGCCATTGGACGGGTCATCCAACGCGCCTGGATCGCGACCAGACGGGCGCATTCGGCAGTGCCAGTTATGCGCGCGAAGAGCTTGTCGCCGAGATGGCAAGTGCCTTTGCCTGTACCTCGCTGGCGATCAAGCCGACGGTGCGCCATGCCGACTATATCGGGTCGTGGCTTGAGGTGCTGCGGCAGGACGACAAGGCTATCTTCCGGGCGGCGAGCGCGGCCAGCAAGGCGGCGGACTATCTGCTCGGCTTTGGGGGGCATGAGGGGCAGCCGTCGTGACGCGGGACCTGCAATTCCAGGCGCGCTGGCGCGCCTGGAATGCGCTGCCGGCCCGTGACCGTGCGATCTTCGCAAGCGTGCGGATCGCCGGGCTGGACTACGACGAAGCGGCGTCCCGCCATGGCTGCACCGCGCAGGACGTCGAGCAGGTCATCGTGCGCGTCCTCGTCGCCCTCATGGAAGCGGAGGATGACGCCCCGCCATAAGGGAAGCGCCGGCATCGCATGAGTACAAAGGATGTACGCATCCGTAACGGTTCGCTAGGAATGGCATCATGCGCGACGACATTGCTCATCTCCCGGACAAGAAGCGCCGCGATCTCGACCGGATCGTCGAAGTGCTGTTTGCCGAGTTCGAGCAGGCAACATCGCTGTCGACACAGAAGTGGCGCCGGCAGGGCCGCATTCTCAAGGTCATCCTCTACGGCTCCTACGCACGCGGTGATTGGGTCGATGATCCGATCGGCGGCTATCAGTCGGACTATGACATCCTCGTCGTGGTCAGCGACGAACGGCTGACCGAGCCGGGCGAGTTCTGGGCCAAGGCCGACGACCAGTTCGTCCGCGAGGTGACGATCTCCAAGCGCATCTCGGCGCCGGTCAGCTTCATCGTCCACAGCCTCGCCGACGTGAACAACCAACTGACACAGGGGCGGCCGTTCTTCATCGATGCGATCGAGCAGGGCATCGCCTTATATGAGGTCGAAGACTACCCCTTCGTCACACCACAGCCGCTGGAGCCGAAAGCGGCGCTGGCCGAGGCTCGGAAGCACTTCGAACAGTGGTTTCCTAAAGCGCAAACCGCCCTTCGCACCTCCCATTTACAGCGTGCTGAGGGCGATACGCAGGATTGGCGGAGTGAAGCAGCGTTTTCCCTCCACCAGGCAACCGAACGCTTCTACCATTGCCTGCTGCTGACGCTGACGCTGTACAGCCCGAAGTCGCACAAGCTGAACTTCCTGCGCAGCCAGGCCGAGCCGCTCGTGCATGAGCTCATCGCTATCTGGCCGCGCGACACCAAGTTCGCACAGCGCTGTTTCGAGCTTCTGCGCCAGGCCTATGTCAACGCGCGCTATTCGCCGCACTACAAGGTGACGCCGGCCGAACTCGAATGGCTGGCCGAACGGATCGAGCTGCTCCAGCAGATCGTCAGGCAGGCCTGCGAAAAGCGGCTCGCGCAGGCCTGACGTTCGTCAGCCCGTGCTCGCATCATCGGCAAAGGCGCGCCGCCCGCGCCGCGTCCAGATCAGCCGATAACGATCACTGTCCTCGCCGCGCAGCCTGCCCGCCACATCGACAAGCGCACCATAGATCAGCGCGCGATCATCGTCGGTCAGCTCGATGAGGCCGGCCTTGGCGATAAGGCCGCCCAGCTCGATCAGCTGGCGGGTGCGTTCGCGGCGCTTCACCTGCCACTCGCGCACGTCATGGCGCGCCCGGCGCAGCTGGAGCCGGACGCAGAGAACTGTTGTCCGTCGAAAGCCCGCTGTCGTCACGGCGAGTGCTTTGGCGTGAGCCGGATTTCGCACGAAAGAACGCCGCCCCGCGCGTCCGCTGCGCCTCCCGTGTTCTCTCGTCTGTCGCCTCCGCTGCCAGCAGCAGCGCCCCTGCCAGTTGCTCGATCGGCAACGTGTCGGCACCGGTCGCGATGACCAGCTCGCCGAGCTGCTCACGCTTGCGGGCCTTCAGCTGTCTGGCCTTAGCATCGAGCGCCTTGAGTTCGGCGTCATAGTCCCGGGGTTTGCGCATGGCATCATTCTTCCGTTGTGCGGGTAGGATAATTCAGTTATCGGGGCGTTCGATCAGCTGCAATGCGCCGGGATATCTTGGGATGAACGCGTCCCGAGACAGATGAAATCTTCGAAGGGCGCGCTTATACGTCGTGCCGACGTCGCTTGTTTGGTGTAGATGGTTGGCCGCCATGGCGATCTACCATTTTTCCGCCAAGATCATCTCGCGCGCCAGCGGCTCCTCGGCGCTGGCGGCTGCTGCCTATCGCTCCGCCTCGCGGCTGCACGATCAGCGGCTCGATCGCAACCACGACTTCTCGAACAAGGCCGGCGTCGTCCATTCCGAAGTGCTGCTGCCGGGTGGTGCGCCGGAGGCGTGGCGTGACCGGGAAGCGCTGTGGAATGCGGTCGAGGCCGCCGAGGTCAGGAAGGACGCGCAGCTTGCCCGCGAGGTCGAGTTCGCCATCCCGCGCGAGCTCGACGAGGCCGAGGGCATTCGGCTCGCGCGTGACTTCGTCGGACGGGAGTTCGTCGCGCGTGGCATGGTCGCCGATCTCAACGTGCACTGGGACATCGGCGCCGATGGTGAACCCAAGCCCCATGCCCATGTCATGCTCGCCCTTCGCGAGGTGAACGAGGAGGGGTTCGGCAAGAAGAACCGCGACTGGAACCGCACCGATCTGCTCGAGACCTGGCGTGAACGTTGGGCGGGTCATGTGAATGCCAGGCTCGCCGAACTCGACATCGATGCACGGGTCGATCACCGCACCCTGGAAGCGCAAGGCATCGACCTCGAACCCCAGCACAAGATCGGCCCCGCCGCCTCGCGCATGGTCGAGCAGGGGCTCAGCAGCGAACGGCTTGTCGAACACCACGCCATTGCCCGTGCCAATGGCGAGAAGCTCATCGCCAACCCGGCGATCGCGCTGGATGCGATCACCCGGACGCAGGCGACCTTCACTACCCGCGACCTGGCGATGTTCGTCCATCGCCATAGCGAGGGAAAAGAGCAGTTCGACCAGGTGATGGCGGCGGTCCGGGCATCCCCCGAACTGGTCAAGCTCGGCAAGGATGGACGGGGCCAGGAGCGCTTCACCAGCCGCGACATGATCGACACCGAGGCGCGGCTGCAACGCGCCACGGTGAAGCTCGAAGCCAGCCGTCGCCACGGGCTGAGCGACCAGCATCGCAAGCTGGCATTGGTGCGGGCCGAGATGCGCGGGCTAATCCTGTCGAGCGAGCAGCGTAGCGCCTTTGACCATGTCACCAGCGGCAAAGGGCTGGGTGTCGTCGTCGGCTATGCCGGGACTGGTAAGTCGGCAATGCTGGGTGTGGCGCGCGAAGCATGGGTGAGCGCCGGCTATCAGGTTCAGGGCCTGGCGCTGTCGGGCATCGCGGCCGAGAATCTGGAAAGCGGCTCGGGCATCGCGTCGCGCACCATCGCCAGCCTCGAACACCAATGGGGACAGGGACATGACCTCCTGTCCAACAAGTCGATCCTCGTCATCGACGAGGCGGGCATGATCGGCACGCGCCAGCTCGAGCGGGTGATCGCCGAAGCCGAGAAGCGCGGTGCTAAGGTGGTGCTGGTCGGCGACCCCGAACAGCTTCAGGCGATCGAAGCAGGCGCTGCCTTCCGCAGTGTTGCCGAGCGCCATGGCAGCATCGAGATCACTGACATTCGCCGCCAGCGTGAAGATTGGCAGCGCATGGCGACGCGCCAGCTCGCCACCGAGCGCACCGGCGAAGCGCTTGGCGCGTACCAGCAGCATGATGCGATCCATGTCGCCGAGACGCGTGAGGCGGCGCGGGTCGATCTGATCGACCGTTGGGACCGGCAGCGTCAGGCAGAGCCCGGCGCCAACCGGATCATCCTCACCCACACCAATAACGAGGTAACCCTGCTCAACCAGGCGGCGCGCGGCCGACTGCGTGCGCGGGAAGAGCTTGGCGACGATGTCACCCTGCAGGTCGAGAAGGGCGAGCGTCACTTTGCTACCGGCGACCGGGTGATGTTCGGGCGCAACGAGCGCAACCTTGGCGTCAAGAATGGCTCGTTGGGGCGAGTCGAAAGTGTGACCGCGACCCGCATGGCGGTGATGCTCGACAACGGCACCGCGGTCGCCTTCGACCTCAAGGATTATGCCGCTGTCGATCATGGCTATGCCGCCACCATCCACAAGGCGCAGGGCATGACCGTCGATCGGGTGCATGTACTGGCGACGCCGGGGCTTGATCGTCACGCCGCCTATGTCGCGCTGTCGCGGCATCGTGACGGCGTCGATCTACACTATGGCCGCGACGACTTTGCCGACCATGACCGGCTTGCCGCCACGCTGTCGCGCGAGCGGGGCAAGGACATGGCGTCCGATTACCCGGCCACGGACAAATCAACCGAGGTTGCGTTGTCAAAGCCACGCGACCGGTTTGCCGGTCTCAGGCTCACCCGGGTCGCACGCGACGAGGTTGTGCGATCACCGCTCGATCACGCGGTCGAGAAGGTGGGCCGAGCGGTTGCCGACATCATGCGAAGCCGTCGCCAGGGCTTCGAGCTGCTCCCCCACCAGCAGGCCGCCCTCGATACGGCGGTCTCGGCGCTGAAGGCAGTTCGTCCCGACGGTGTTCGTGACATCCGCGCTGTCTTCAACGCCGATCATGGGCTCATCGAGGAGGCCGCCAGGGGGAGGACGACGCAGGTCGTCCGGGCGATGATGATGGAAGCAGAGATGCGCGAAGAGCGCGCTGCTCATGCATTGGCGCTGGACGAGAAGATGCGTGAGCAGCGCGCTCTTCGCGCTGACCGGTTCGTCGAGGATTGGACCAGACACGCCAGGCGCGCGGCGGCATTCGACCGGAACGGCGAGCGCTGGCGCGGCGATGAGGTTCGCGAGGCGATGACCGGCATGGCCAAGAGCCTCGAGCGCGACCCACAGCTCGAGTCGCTGTTGCGTACCCGGGTCAAGGAACTCGGCATTCGCGCGTCCGGTGGGGCTTCATTGTCCCATGATCTCCAGAACTGGCTCGGCCTCTCGCGGGGCCGCGGGCTGGGGCGGTAGGCTGTAACCATGACCCAGCCCACCGATGAAATCACCGGCGAGACCACGCTCGCCTTTGAAGATCTCCGCGCCGAGATCAGCCTGCTACGACGAGCCGTGGAAGGCCTCACCGCTGCCCGCGAACGAATGCCGGACTATACGCCGACACTCGGATCGATGATGGCGCAGCTCAAAACGACGCAGGAGGCATTGCAGCGGATCGAGCGCAGTCCCGCTGTCGCGCTGACGCCCACCGAACTGACAAAGGAGATCGTGCAGGCGGCCGCAAACGCCAGGTTCGAAGATGCCCGCAAGCTCGACGAAGCACGCGACACCATCGCCCGATCGATCGGGAGGATCGATGGCATCGTCGAACGCGGCCAATCGGTGGAAGGCCAGTCTCGCCTGCTCCGCCGGAGCTGCGCAGCAACGGCGATGGCGACAATCTTGCTCTGGTCGATACTGCCCGGCGCGATTGCCCGGTCGCTTCCGGCGAGCTGGCATGTGCCTGAGTGGATGGCAGCCAGGATCGTTGGACCGGAATACGTCAATACTGGTAAAGGCGGCAAATTGGTGATCAACCCGGAACCGCAGCCGAACGGCCACCAAGTGGCCAAATCCCGTAATTCGCCGGATTGATGGAAATCCCGAGGGCCGGCGTTTCATCAGGCATATCGATGAAAAACTGGGTGGGAAGCGGAACGTCCGCTTTCGAGCGCGATTGCGGAAAGGAGATGTTCGTTCAGACGGCGGGGCAGGGGGCTCGAACGCCCGCCGGTGGTGGAAAGCGGAATGACCTCTTTCGGGCAACCCAATGCGCTTATCGCCCGCCGTTCGCGGCGGAAGGCATGGACCCGCGACGGACTGAAGCATACTTTGAGGTTAGCGGATGTGAAGCGACCCTTCGGGACGACGTTAAAAGTCGAAAGCACGCGCTTACTCTGTTCACGCGGTCATAATGATGCCCCGAGGAACGCGGAGGAATCAACTTAAACTCGGACCGTCCACTGGGTTCCAATGAATGAACTGTAAGTCCGCCACTACGCTCGTCCCCTCAAAAACTGGATCGAGGTCGATCTGTCCCTCGAGCGCGGCGAAATAATCAGCAAAAAGGCTACGCAGTCGGCGCCAACTCGCGCTCTTAGGTAGCAGGCTCGCGCCGAAATCCGCCTCATCGAGCGGCTCGGTCTACGGAATTTCTCTGAGCTTCACCCCAGTGATGGTTTCCCCATCAAACGAGAGTGTAAGCTGGACCGTCGGTGCGTCCGCGGAAGGTCGAACCAGAAGGTGGGCATCCGCCAAGTGCTGTCGGATGAATTGGATTGCGGGCGCTAGGGTCGCCGTCCGCTGGTGCCGCAGGAGTGGGCTGATCTGGCCGTCCTTGGGAACTAGGCGGAGCGATCCCTCCCTGCCGCGATGGCGCGTAATGCTCGTGCGCGACCTCGAGCACGATGCTGAGCAGGCGCGCCCGATGCCGGGAACAACGCGTCAATTGCGTGTCATCGCGGCATGGATCGGCAGTAGCGCCGCGCCCAGCGCTGCCCCGGCACCACCCAGGGGCGAAATCTTGACGGCGTAGCGCCCGGCATCGCTCTCTTCGCGATGGTCGCCCCAGATAATGTCGCGGCGGTTCAGGCGGTCGGCAAGACTGTGCATGATAGCCGCGGGCAGCGGGCTCATCAGCCGGATCGCGCCGGGTTCAAACCAAGCGATCGCCGAGTTGATCGTCGCCAGCAACTGGTCCGCCGCCCGGTCCAGCCAGCGATCGATGACCGCCTCATATCCGCCAATGACCGCACCGAAATTTGCGAGCGATTCGACCGGGCAGCCTGCCGCACGCAGCGTCGCGATCAGGTCGAGGGTCGTCGGACGGGGTAGGTCGCCGGGATAGAACATCCCGATCTCCCCGGCGCTGCCCGTCTCACCGCGCATCAGCCGGCCTTTATGAATGATCCCCGCGCCGACGCCGTGTCCCAGCAGGATCACGACCGCCGTGGTGCAGCGGCCGATCAGCCCGCCCAGATAATATTCCGCCAGCGCGGCGGCGGTCGCGTCGTTCTCAATCCAGACCGGCAGCTGGAGTGCCTGTTCGAAAATGTCGCGCAACGGCGCATTTTGCCAGCCCGGCAGATTGCGGACGATGCTCCAGCGATTGCCGTCGCGCGACAAGGCCGGTCCAGGGGCGCTGAATCCGACGCCATAAAGCCGCTGCCCCAGCAGGCGATGCTCGAGCGTCAGGTCATGGATGCGTCGGTCCACATGGCGCGCAAAGCCCGCCGGATCGCTCAGCTCGATCGTCTCGGACGTCAGCGCGATGACGCCGCCGGCATAGTCGACGACCGCGATCTCCAAAATCCCGGCATAGAGCGCCAGTCCGAAGGCATAGCCACC
Organism: Sphingomonas lacusdianchii; assembly: GCF_022664395.1. GTDB lineage: Bacteria > Pseudomonadota > Alphaproteobacteria > Sphingomonadales > Sphingomonadaceae > Sphingomonas > Sphingomonas lacusdianchii. The sequence continues at coordinate 187,341 of NZ_JAKRET010000009.1, forward strand.
GGCTGGCGAGATGCGGAGTGGTACGGTGGGGCGACCGCGGCCGAGCGCTGCCTCCGACGGCAGTTCCTCGATCAGGCCGTGTGCGATCAGCGCTTTGGTCAACCGGGTCGTGGCACTGTTGCTGATCTGAAGCATCGTCGCCAGCGTGGAGCGGGACTGCGCGCCCAGCGTGCGCAACTGCCACAGCAGGCGTTTCTCTTCATCCAGCAGGGCGAGCGACGGGTAGCGCATCGGGCTAACATAAATGACGCAGCTGCAAACAAAACGAATTTATTTTCACAGAAATAATTAAATCCGTCACATTTAAAGGCGATCGGCGCGCTCAATCGAACATCGCATTGGGGGACAACCAAAATGAAACGGCATCAACTCGCCGCCGGCGCCGCAACGGCCGCGCTGTGTATTCTGGCCGCGCCGGTTGCGGCGCAGACCGCCAAGCCGGCCGCGACCGCCACGGTCGACACGACCACGCCTCCAGCCGATCCGCCACAGGGCAGCGACGACGGCGCCACGGACATCATCGTCACTGGTTCGGCCCGGGCGCAGCGTCGCTTCGACGTGTCCTATGCGATCAATTCGCTGTCGCAGGCCGATGTGCAGAAGATCGCACCGAAGAGCTTCGCCGATCTGCTCGGCACCGTCCCCGGCATCCAGGTCGAGGCGACCGGCGGCGAGGTACAGAACATTACCCGCGTCCGCGGCATCCCGACCGATCGCGGCTACCTGATCTTCCAGCAGGACGGCCTGCCGCTGTATCATGAGATCGACGGCGTCTTCTTCAATTCCGGCGAAGGCATGAACCGCTACGACCTCATGACCGAACGGGTCGAGATCGTGCGTGGCGGTCCGGCGCCGATCTACGCCAGCAGCGCGGCGGCGATCGCCAACAACATCACCGTCTCGGGCGGCCCGGTCGCACGCGGCAACGCGCAGCTTACGCTGGGCGATACCGGCCTCTACCGGCTCGACGCGATGCAATCCGGCCCGATTGGCGACAATAGCTATTTCGCGATCGGCGGCTTTCTGCGGCAGCATGACGGCTATCGCTATGGCGGCTTTCCCAGCGACAAGGGCGGGCAGATCCGTGCCAATCTGAAGCGTGACCTCGCCAATGGCTTCGTCAAGGTTTCGGCCGAATATGTGAACGACCACAACGTCTTCTACCTGCCGATCCCGATCGCCGATCCGCGCAATCCTTCGGTGTCGCTCAATCCTTATATCGACTATTTCACCGGCACGCTGAATTCGCCGTCGCTGCGCAACGTCAACATCAAATATCGCGACGGTGCGGGTATGATGCAGGGCATGACCCGCGACCTGTCCGACGGCCGCCATATGCGCTTCTTCAACGCCGCGGTGAATTACGAAGGCGACTTCGACGGTTGGAAGGTGTCGGCCAAGCTGGGCGGGAGCAAGGGCAAGTCGAGCTTCGACGCATTCTACTCCACTACCAACCCGGCCGATGCCAACACCTTTGCCGCCAATTACCTGACCGCCGCGCGCAATGCCTTCGGGGCCAGTGTCGCGCGCCTGGGCTATGCATTTGCCGGCACCAACGGCGCGTCGGCCTATGATCCCTCGACTGCGTCGGGCCTCGTCATGTCCGGCCAGTATCGTGCTTCGGAATCGGATTTCTATTCGGTCCAGGGCGACCTGAGCGTCACCCGCCGGTTCATGACCGGCATCGGCGAGCATGACGTCCGCGTCGGCGTGTACGGCGCCTTCTATGGCAACACGCTGGACCAGGCCTATCAGGACATGTTGATCGAGGTGCGCAGCCAGCCACGCACCCTCGACCTGCTCGCCTATTCGGCAACGGGTCAGGTGCTGGGTTCGGTCACGCAGAACGGCGTGCTGCGCTATACCACCACCCGCAACAAGGGCGCGGCCGATGCCCAGATGATCGCCTTCTACGCCAACGACACCTGGGAAATTACGAACGGGCTGCGCGTCGATGCGGGCGTCCGCACCGAACGCTACGGCTACAAGGGCTTTGCGCTGCCGACCACGCAGGTGAACCTGGGCGATGCGACGACGCTGGCCGACGACACAACCCGCGCCTTTACCGGCCAGGTACTCGATCAGCGCCTGTCGCCGAGCGTGACCAACTGGACGGTCGGCGCGAATTACGACCTGACCAACCATTTCGGCGCCTATGGCCGCATCTCGACCCTCGAAGTGCCGCCGCAGATGGGCGTGGTTTCCAGCATCAATCCGACGATCGTCAAGACCAAGGCGCGCCAATATGAAGTCGGGCTGAAGGCGAGCTTCGGCCCCAACTATCTCTATGCGACCGGCTTCTACACCAAGTTCAATCCGTTCAACGCCTCCTTCGCCGCGTTCAATCCCGTCACCGGCCGCAACGACCAGACGCTGCCGTTCATCGGCGAGGCATCGGTAAAGGGCGTGGAAGTCGATGGCCGGGTCGCGCCGGTGCGCTGGTTCGCGCTCGACGGGTCGGTCACTTGGCAGAACCCGGAATATGCGAACCTGCAGAACACGTCAGGCGCCGACCCGAGCGCGGTGAACGGCAACCAGATCATCCGCGAAGCCAAGTTCTTCGGCAATTTGCGCCCCAGCGTCGATTTCAATCTGGGCGAGCAGCGCGTGTCGGTGTTCGGCCGCTTCGAATGGGTCGGGCGCCGCTATGTCGACCTGTTCAATCGGACCGCGATGCCGGGTTATCAGACGGTTGGCGCGGGCGCGTCGGTCGACTCCGGGCCATGGCGCCTGCAGGTCGTCGGCGACAATCTGTTCAACGCGCACGGACTGACCGAGGGCAACACCCGGACCGACCAGTTCGCCGGCCAGGGTTCGGGGGAGGCGATCTATGGCCGACCGTTGTTCGGGCGCAACTTCCGCCTGATCGTAAGCCGCAGCTGGTGATGCGGCCGATGGCCTCTGCTGCGGTGCTGGCGTTGACCACGCTTGTTGCCCCGGCGCAGGCGCAGGCGCAGGCGCAGGCGCAGGACGTGGCGGACGGGGCAGTGGCCGCCTTGTCCGTCCGCCTCTTCCCCCTGCTAGACGCCGCCGGACGAGATCCGGCGGCGATCGGGCGGATCGCCGGCACGCCCGAGATGCAGCGCGTGCTGTCCGCCCGGCGCGACCGTCGAGCCGACTGCGGGACGGACCTTGCCTGTCGGGCGCAGGCGATGCTTTGGAGCCGGCAGGAGGCCGACGCCCTGCGCCGCGCAGTGGTCGGCCAAACCGCGCTGCCCGCCGCCGATGACGGGGTGGCTGCGCAGGCGGACCGCGAGATTGCGGGCATCAACATGATCGTGCGGACCTACGCTTTGGGGGCGGTCCCCACCAGCGCGATCGACGGGCCCGGCACCGTATCGCCGCTGGATCAGCAGACGCGGCTGCAGGCGGCGGACTGGCTTGCCGCGACGCCACGTGCCGGATCGGCGCAGCGCCTCGACCCCAGTATCGATTATGCGCTCGCCCTGCTCGATGTCAGTGACCGGACGGATGCGATCGGCCATGAACCGCTGACTGGCGGGGCCAATGCGGCGGCGGTGACGCGCGCGAAACGGCTGGACTGGCAGCGCTATCGCTATGGCGCGATGATCGTCACCGGCGTCGGTCCGGAGATCGACGGCGAACGGCTGAGTCCTTTCGGCAAGTACCATCTCCGTCTCGCCGCGCGTCGCTTCGCGCAAGGGGATGTCGCGTTCATCCTGGTCAGCGGCGGCCGCGCCCATCCGCGTGCGACGCCGATCACGGAGGCCGACGAGATGCGCAAGGCATTGATCGAACGCTATGGCATCCCGGCCGATGCGATCATCAGCGAACCCTATGCCCGCCACACCACGACCAATTTGCGCAACGCCAGCCGGCTGCTCGCGCGGATCGGAATGCCCACCACCACTGATACGCTGATCATCTGCAATCCCGTGCAGAGCGCCTATATCGAAAGCGCGAAGTTCGCCGAACGCAACCGGACGGAGCTGGGCTATGAACCTGGCCGGGTCGTGCGCCGCGTCTCGCCGACCGAACTGGTCTTCCGTACCTCCAACCAGTCCGACCGCGTCGATCCGCGCGATCCGCTCGACCCCTGAAAGGACCAGCTATGCGTCGCTTTGCCCTGGCCGCTGCCCTGATGCTGTACCCCGCCGCCGCCCATGCGTGGGGCGGGACGGCTCATGCTGTGATCGACCGGGCAGCGATTCAGTCCATTCCCGGCGACGGCCCGGTCTTCCTGCGCCGCTATGAAGACTACATCGCCGCCTCGGCCGCGCTGCCCGACCATTGGCGCGGCGATGCGGAGGGTTTCTCGAAGATCGAGGAAGATCCGAATCATGGCTGGTTCCGCGAACAATTCGCCTTTCTGAAACCCGTGCCGCGCTCGCGCTATGAATTCATCCTCGCGCTCTACAAGCAATATGACCGCATCAAGGACCGCGATCCCGCGACCGCCGCGCGCACCAATGTCCGCTGGACCGGCACGCTGCCCTATGCCGCGATGGAGGCGTATGACCGGCTGATCGTCTGTATGCGCGCTATCCGCGCTGCGCAGGCCAGCGGCGGCGATGCGTCGGTGCCTGAGCAGCATTGCGCGTTCCAGGCGATCCGGCTGGGTCATTACATCGGCGACGGATCGCAACCGTTGCACACCTCGGTGAACTCCGATGGCTGGCGCGGCCCCAATCCCGACGGCTATACCCGCGACCGCACGATCCATGGCCGGTTCGAAAGCGGCTTCGTCGATGCCATCGGGCTGAAGGCGGCCGACATCCTGCCGCAAATCGGGGCGCCTGCGCACGCGCAGGGTGACATGTTCGATGCCGTGTTGCGCTTTCTCGACCAGTCGGGCGACCGGATGGAGACGGTGTATCGGCTGGAGAAGCGCGACGGCTTCCGCAACGCCGCCGACCCGGATGTGCGGGCGCTGGTCTATGAACGGGCCGCGGCGGGTGCCAAGATGCTGCGCGACATGCTGTGCCGCGCCTGGGCGGAAAGCGCGTCGCCGCCCGCCAAAATTTCACCCTCTCCGCTGGATTTCGCCAACCCCCGCTTCAATCCCGAAACCGGTTCTGTCGCGCCCTGACGCCGGGCAATCGTGCGCAGCAGCCGGGCATGACGCCCATGGTCGAGCGTGAAGCGCCGCAGCAACTGCAGAGCCAGCGCCGCACCGGCGAGCGGCACGCCCAGGCCGAGCGCGACCATGCCGATCCGCACCATCTCCGGCTGCACCGCGCCCGGCACATAGCCTAGCAGGTTCAACACTCCGCCGATCATAGCGGTCGACGCCGCGCTGCTCGCCTTCACCAGCACCAGGTAGAAGGCGAACAGCCCGGTTTCGAAGCGCCGCCCGTGTCGCCATTCGACAACGTCGATGGCATCCGCCAACAGACCCCAAGGCAGCATGAAGACGCTGGCAAAGCCGAAGCCGATCAGCGCCGCGCACGCGACCTGCCCCGCCGGCCACGGCAAGGCGCACCCGAACAGCAGCAATCCGAGCGCGCTCACCGCATGTCCCGCTGCCAATAGCCGCGCCGTCGCAAAGCGATGTGCAAGCGTGGTCCAGGCAAGCACACCGCCAAACTGTCCCAAGGTCAGCGCGGTCAGCAACAGAGGGACCGATCCCGGTCGAGCGACGACGTAACTTCCCAGATACAATAGCATCCGCCCGAAACAGGGCATCGCAAATCCAGTCAGCAGCGCCAGTGTCCCCATCCCCAACACCATCGGATCGCCCAGCGGTACCCGAATGCTATCGCCGCGTAATGCGTTGGCGGCGCGCCCGGTACCGCCCGACGCCCAAACGCACAGCAGCATCGTCATCGCGAAGGCCAAACCGATCACGATCCCGGTCCCGGCAAGCGCGCCGAACTGTTGCGTACGGCCGGCTTGCTGCACCACCGGCGTCAGCACGGCGGCGACGACCAACGCGCTGGCGGTACTGAAGAACAGCCGGTATCCCGAAACCCGCCCGCGGGCGCGGCTGTCGCGGCTGACCTGCGCCATCAATGCGTTATGCGGCACGTCGACGACGGCATAGGCGCTGCGAAAGACGAGGATCGCCGCCGTCAGTACCGCGATCCGCTGCACGCCTAGCACCGGCATCGCATAGATCAGCGCGAATGCCGCCGCACAGGGCAGGGCCGCCACGGCCACTGTCCAGCGATAGCCCCGGCCGGCCGCGCGACAGGCGAGCACTAGCCGGGCCGCCAGCAGGTCGAACACCAGATCCCCCAGCGCCGCGAACAACAGCATCCCGGCCGCCCGCGTGCCGCTAAGGCCCAGCACGTCGGTCAGCAGATAGAGGATCGTGAGATCGGCACCACCGAACACCAACGCTTTGCCGAAATTGCCCGACGAATAGGCGATCATCCGGCTCTCGGCCGCGATGGTCGTTACCGGGGCTGGCGAGGGGACGTTCGTACCAGAAATGGGAAGTCGCCTCTGTCACCGCTGCGGCGGACACCGGTACCATGGCATCATGTCATTCTGAAGACTGCGACGGCAGCCGCACCGGGCCGTCAGGCACGGCCCCTTTAGCGGCGGGACCACGTAATTCTTTAGCCCGAGCCCGAACGACCCGCGAACTCGCGACGTAGTCCGGCTTCCAGCTCTTCGGCCGGCTCGTGCGCATCCTCAAAGACTGGGCGCCCCCGCTTGCGCCGCTGTGCCTGTACTACTCCAACCGGCGCAATTCCCCTGCGGCCTTTCAAGTCTTCATCGCACTTGCCCGCTACTTCGCCGCTGGGCGGCTGCCACAGTCGTGAGCGCGACTGCCGCGGGCGCTGCGATAAACACGCTGCAGCAGATAGCGCGGGTTACAACGTGCCATCAGCGGCGGCTTTTCACCTTGCGATTACTTCGCCCGAGAGACTGAACGTGCGACGAATGCTTGCCGTCGTCGGCTGACATGAACAAACGTCCGGTGTCAGGAAGGCCGGAGACCTGCCCCAACGTCCGGGACTGGGTCGCGCACGCCGCAGAACCGTCGAGCATCTAGTGACATAGCGACGGTCGTAGCCGGCGGAAGGCGCCGGTTCAAAGTACGGACATTCTGAACCGGGGTTCCGACACACGGAACTCTCGGAAACCGCGTAACGGGGTCTGCAGCGTCGAAACCGTCCGGCTTTCGACACCAAAGACTCAGTTGCAGACGCTCACAGCAGCATGCCAAATTCTCGAAGGCGGACGTCCATTCAGGCGACGCAGCGCGACCGAAAGTGGGCCGAAAGCGGTCGTCTATAAGGCCCCTGTACATTGTAGGGACGCAGATTCACGGTAGGCGTCGTCGTCATCGGGCGACCTATTTTCGCAGGTTCTCGATCCCGAGTTCGTGCCACATCCATGTGAAGTCGTAGGTCGCCATCGGATC